>CAWHCI010000012.1:0-466028 GCA_963827775.1 uncultured Acidimicrobiaceae bacterium
TGCCCACCAACGTCTCGCCCGAGTACAAGAAGGCGGAGGACGCGCTTCCGGCGCGCCCGGGACCCCGAGGAGAAGCTCGAGCACCTGCGGGAGATGCACCGCACCATCCCCAAGCACAAGGGGACCGAACATCTCCAGGCCGACATCAAGACGCGGATCAAGGAGCTCACCGACGAGCTCGCCGGACCTCGCAAGCGCGGCGCCCGTACCGGGCCGCCCACGGTCATCAGACCCGAAGGCGCCGCCCAGGTCGCGCTGCTCGGGCCGCCCAACACCGGCAAGTCGGCGCTGCACGCCCGGCTCACCGGTTCCCATTCCGACGTCGGTGAACACCCCTTCGCCACCCAGTGGCCGACGCCGGGCATGCTCCCCTACGACGACATCGGCATCCAGCTCGTCGACGTGCCGTCGGTGGCGTCGACGCACGAGATCCCCTGGATCGCCAACACGCTGCAGCCGGCCGATGCGGCATGTCTCGTCATCGACCTCGGGCACGCCGGATGCGTCGCCGACGTGGTCGAGCTCCACGACATCCTCGCCGCCCGCCACGTCTACCTCTCCGATGCCTGGCCGGTCGACGACGTCCGGGGTGGACAGCGACGATCCGTTCGCCAAGCAGTTGCCCACGGTCGTCGTCGCCAACCGCGCCGACGAGATCGACGACGTCGCCGGCGAACTCGAGGTCTTCCGCGAGCTGACCGGCTACGCCTACGACGCCATCGCCACATCTGCCGACACCGGCGAAGGTCTCGACGAGCTGACCGAGTGGCTCTTCACGCACCTGGCCGTGGTGCGCGTCTACACCAAGATCCCCCACCAGCCGCCCGACATGGACCGCCCCAACACGCTCCGCAAGGGTGACACCGTCCTCGACCTGGCCCGGATGGTGCACAAGGACATCGCGGCGGGCTTCCACCACGCCCGCCTGTGGGGAAGCGCCACCTTCGACGGCCAGCAGGTGGGCGCCGACCACGTGCTCGCCGACGGCGACATCGTCGAACTCCACGCCACCTGACCCCTCCGCTCCTCGGCCTGAGGGGCCCCGAGTCCAGGTCGGGGTCTCGTGGTGACGCCGAGTCAACAGGTTGCGCCAGGCACAAACCGTTCGTGACGCCCCTTCAGTACAGTCGAACGCACCGACTTCCCCTCCCGCATCCGACGAGGAGGGAACATGCCCCGCCACCAGCCGCCGCCACCGCTCGATCGACGGGTCGACGCCGGCCGGCCGATCTCCGCCGACCTGCTCGCGGCAGCGTCATCGTCGCCCGTCGAACTCGCTGACGACTTCCGTTCCGGCTGGTTCGCCATCGTCCAGGCGCTCACCGATCGCGGCCTGGTGATCGTCTTCGACGAGTTCGTCATCGGCCGGCCCGATCCGCTGTTGCTCGAAGTTGTCCACCAGTTGCGACTGGTGCGCCGCGCCGAACTTCGTGGCGACTTCGATCGGGACGAGGAGGACCGGTACGCGGAGCAAGCCGACGACGACGCCGTCGACGAGCGGCCGAGCCTCGCTGCGCGGGTGCTCGCCCAGATGCGGCACGGTCCGCACGCCGAGCGCATCGCCGGCGACGCGATCGTCACGCGCTGGATGAACCGGCTGGTGCCCTGGGAGCGCGACGAGATCATGACCCACGTCCGTCTGGGCATCACGCTCGAACGGCTCGTCCTGGAGCTCGCCGATGCCATCAAGATCGGTGAGGCCGTCGCCCTCGACGCTCGTCTCGCCGGCGAGCGGTCAGACCGATGGTGCTGGGCGGCGTGATGGTCATACCGGGTTATACTCACGGTGTGAAGACGGCAGTTTCCATCCCCGATCCGCTGTTCGAGGCGGCCGACCGGCTGGCGCGCCGACGAAAGGTCAGCCGGTCGGCCCTCTACGCCGAGGCGCTCGAGCGGTTGCTCGCCGAGCAGGCTGACGACGACGTCACCGCGCGCCTCGACGACGTCTACGCCGAGCACGTCTCGAGCTTCGATGAGGCCGTGGCCGCCGCCCAGGCCGAGACGCTGCGGGAGGAGTGGTGATCGAGCGCGGAGAGATCTGGTGGGCCGACCTCGCCACGCCGACCGGCTCGGGGTCCGGCTTCCGCCGGCCGGTCGTCGTGATCTCGGCCGACTCGTTCAACCGGAGCCGGATCTCCACCGTCACCGTCGCCATGATCTCGTCGAACACCGCACTTGCGGCCGCTCCCGGGAACGTGGCGCTCGCCGCCAACACGGTGGGCCTCACGAAGGACTCCATCGTCGACGTCTCCCAACTCGCCACCCTCGACCGGCGCCACCTCACCGAGCGAGTCGGCCGACTCGACCTCTCCGCTCAGGGTTGCGTCGACGCCGGTCTCCACATCGCCCTCGATCTCGCCGGCTGACGGCTCTTCGGCCCACTGGTCCGTCGGCGTCGGGGCCGGCGACGGGTCCCGCAGCGCCGTCGTGTCGGCGCCCGCCGTGGGATCTGCGTGCACACCCGCGACACCCCGCGCGTACCGTGATCCGTACCGACTTCCCCTCCATTGCCCAATGCCCCACGAGGCGCGAACATGGAGGTCACCTCATGACGATCGACGAACGTCTTCGTCTCAACATCCACACCAAACCGACCGAGCTCCTCGGGAGCGAGGAAGCCGACGCACTGATCGCCCACATCATGCCCGTTCCCTGGCACGACGTTGCCACCAAAGACGACCTGCGGCTCCTCCGAACCGAGCTCCGAGCCGACATCGATGTGCTGCGCGCCGACATGCGGCGCGACATGGCCGACCTGCGCACCGAGATGCACCAGGGGTTCACCACGCAGACCCGTTGGCTCTTGGGGTACGTCACCGCATTGAGTGCGGTCATGCTCGCCGTCGCCCGCTTCCTGTTCTGACGACGCGCGGCGTTCTGCGAGCTCCGAAGCGACCTCCGCCGGTGTGTTCGTGTCGGTGACCCGTTGGCAGGGTCGGTGCATCGACCAGGTCATGCGGGCGATCGCTCAGGCGTCACCCGATCGTTCGCGGGCGCGACGTCGCTTGCCCTCGTGCATCGCGGCGACTCGTGGGGCCGGGATCGCCCGGCCCTCGTCCACGAGTCCGGCGGGCACCTGCTGCGGCTCCGGCAGCATCGCATCCCACGACTCACGCCCCTCGAGCAGTTCGAGCGCGTTCGTGATCGTGATGTCGCTCGGCTCGAACCCGTCGAGCTCCTCCCACCTGAGCGGCCACGACACCGGCACGCCCGGGCGCAGTCGAGGGCTGTAGACGGAGACGACCGTGCTCGACCCGACCCGGGTCGCGTCGAGGAACACCCGGCCGCCACGGTCCTCCTTGAGGAAGGCGGTCGTCAGCGCGTCGGGATCGAGCCGTTCGGTGCGGGCAGCGATCGCTCGGGTCGCGTACGTCGCTTCCTCGCTCGACACGTCGGCCACCGGCACGACGACGTGCACGCCCTTCGACCCGCTCGACTTCACCGCCGCCGTCGAGCCCGACCTCGCCGAGTGCGGCACGGACACGATGCGCGGCAGCCGCCACGACCTCGAACGGCGCACCCTCGGGCGGATCGAGGTCGATCACGAGGTGGGTCGGCGCGTCGAGGTCCGGCATGCACGACAACGTCACGTGGTACTCGACGGCGCGCTGGTTGGCGAACCACATCAGCGTGCGCACGTCGTTGCAGAGCGCGTAGTCGACCGTCCGCTGCGAGGCCTCCGCCCAGAGCGGAGCCCGCTCGATCCACTCGGGCGCGTGGTCGGGCAGGTTCTTCTGCATGAACGGCTGCTGCCCGCGGGTCGCACCGGATCACCGACAGCGGCCGGTCGCGCAACGCGGGAATGCATGTGGTCGGCGATGCCGTCGAGGTAGTCGACCAGCGCCCGCTTCGGACACGCCCGTCACCCGCGGCCAGCTCGGTGTCGAGGCTGCTGAACGGCACCCCGTGCCGCTCCTCCGCCGACCCCGACCGACGCGCCATGGACGGAACTGTACGCCGTGGCCGACCTTCGTCCGGCCGGCCACCAACCGCTACGAGCGGACGTGCACCGGACCTCGCGGATCTTCACACCGGAGTGGACACCGAGCTCGGCAGGCTCCTGCGGAGCTCGCGTCGTACAGCGAGACGGTGTCGCCGTCGTTGTTCCAAACGGCGGATCAAGGCGTCGCACCAGTACCGCTCGAACGCGCCGTCGTCGCCGCATCCCGTGTAGAACGTCATGGCCTCGCACGGGGCCAGCTCGCCAAGCTCGGCGTCCCCGACTGGCACACTGCCACCACCGGCACGCCGTCACCGTTCCTGTACCCGATGTTCCTCGCCATCGCGCGCCAGAAGTCCGGCTCGGAACGAGTCGTCGCCATCGACGCCTACCGCAACCGAGTCGACGCCGACCTCGGCGTCGAATTGTCGAAACAGATCGCCTGGGTGAAGGAGTCGCTCGGCCGCCGAGTGGAGTGACGTCCACCGTTCTCCATCGGTGGACGGACGACTCCCGGCGTGGGATGTCGTCGACGAGATCGATCGTCGGCCGCTCGCGACGTGCCGACCGAACGACGGCGAACCGTTCGATCTCGGACAGGTCCGACATCTGGTTGTGCGGGCACCCCTTCCCCGTCGGCTACTCTCGATCTCGTCCCAGAAGGCCGGCTTTCGCAAGCCGGCGTCAAACAATGGAGGTACCCACTATGCGTGGTAGCACCTGGTCCTGAACCACCCGCGGACGTCGTTCGGCCTGCCGGGGGACGTCCCACACTCTGATCGGTGACGTGGTCGGTGGCTCGGAAACCCTTCCTGGCCACCGCCGCGTCACCTTCGACATCGTTGTTCGTCGACGCCGTTGTCCGTTCATGGGAGTCGCCACGGCTCCCACCGCCACTCGAAGGCTCCCCGTGTCCCGCATCCGACACCTGCTCAGTCCGCTCCGAAACCCTGCGCTCCGGCGCGTGTTCGCGGCCAAGGCGACCTCGGGGTTCGGCGACTGGGCCGGCCGCCTCGCACTCGCGGTGCTCGTCTACGAGCGGTCGTCGAGCGCCACCTGGGCCGCCGCGGTCACCATCGTCTCGCTCCTCCCGTGGCTGGGGCCCGGCCAGCTCCTCGCCACGTTCGCCGACCGATTCGGTCGGATCCGGGTCATGGTCGGCAGCGACCTCGCAAGAGCAGCGCTGTTCGCGATGATGCTGCTCCCCCTGCCCATCCACGTCCTGCTCGTGCTCGCATTCGCCGCCGGAACCTGCAGCGTGGCGTTCGCCGGCGCCCGTGCCGCGACCCTGTTCGAAGTCTCCGACCCCGACGACTACCCCGCCGCGCTCTCGCTCAACGCCATGCTCCACCAGGCCGAGATCCTCGTCGGGTACGCGCTCGGCGGTGTGATCATCGCTGCGGTGGGCGCAACGGCGGCGCTCGGCGTGAACGCCGCCACGTTCGCCCTCTCGGCCCTCCTGATCGCCACCGTCTCGTCGTCCGCCGCGAGCGAGCAGCGGGAGGATGCGGCGCTCGGCGTCGAGGGCGTCCGCCGCGGCCTCCGGATCTGGCGCGACGACCCGATGTGCGGGCGTGCGCTGCTGCTCTTCGCGGGAGTCGCCGCGTTCATGGTGCTGCCCGAAGCACTGGTGGTGCCCGCCGCCGACGAGATCGGGGTGCCGCCGGCGCTCGTCGGCCTGCTCACCGCGTTCATCGCGATCGGTGCGATCATCGGCATCGCCCTCGCGCCGTCGGGAGGCGAGCACGCCGACCTGCTCCGCCGCACCGCGGTCCGCGGCATGATCGCCAGCGTGATCGCAGCCGGGCTGTTCGCCACCGGCGCGGTCCCGGCGTTCCTCGTGCTCGCATTCGTCGTGTCGGGCATGGCCGACGCCGTCTCGATCCCCACGAACCAGGTCGTCGGCGAACGACTCCCGGCCACCGGCCGAGCAGCCGCGATGGCCGTCGCCGTGGGCGTGGCGAACGGGACCCAGGTGGTGTCGATCGCGATCGCCGGCCTCGCCGCCGACCGCTTCGGCACGCTGGTGCCACTGGCTGTCGGGATGACGGCCGCCGCCGGAGTGTGCCTCTACGCGGTGGTCCGGCCCGTCGCCGACGATCGGCGTGTCACCGGCACGACCGACACGCCGGCACCGACGCCGGCCGCACTCGCCGAGGCAGCCTGACTCCGGTCTGCGACCTGACAGGGGCGGACCCCGCCCGACGCGACCGACCGGGATCACCCGCCCAGTTCGTCGGTCGGCCGCTCGGCCGTCACTCGACGACGCGGAGGGTGCCGGGGAGGTCCATGCGGCGGATGCGGCGGACGAGGAACAGCGGTGCTGCGGCGATCGAGGCGATCCCGACGATCGCGGCGATGAGGATCGTGGCGGGCGAGAGATAGACATCCATCCCGACGTCGGGCAGGGTCGTCGTCGCCAGCGAATTCAGCATCCACTGGAGGAACACGACACCACCGACCAACCCGATCACCGTGGCCACGATGCCGACGAGCACGCTCTCCTTGACGACCACGCCGAGCACGGTACGAATCGGGAGCCCGAACGCCCGCATGGTGGCGTGTTCCCGCCGCCGTTCCTCCACCGTGATGCGGGTCGCGTTGAAGGCGATCAGGAGCGCGAGCACCAGAACGGCGCCGGCGGTGACGAACAAGAAGCTGAGGAACTGGTCGAGGGCCTCGTCGATGGCTTCGCTGATGCGTGCGACGGGTTGACTCGACGTCACACCCGGCAGACCGAACACGGCCCGCTGCAGGTCGGAGCGGGTGGCGTCGTCGGCCGGGTACGCCTGCACCACGTTCACCACTCCCGCCAGCCCGAACTGCCCGGCAGCCGCCACGTCGAGGAACGCGAACGTCCTGATCGGGTTGGCGTGAATGCCACTCACCACGAGCTCACTCTCGACGAGCGAGAAGCCACCGGCCTCGGTCCGGATCGGATGGCGAACGGTGACGACGCCACCGACGTTCACTCCCAGATCATCGGCCGCCTTGCGGGCCAGCAGGATGCCGGGCTCGTCCACACCGGCCGGTGCCGCGCCCTCCTCGACGGTCGGTGTCCACGCCGCCCGGTCGAGATCGACGAACTCGACCAGCAGGTCGAGGTTGCCGTCGGGTTCGGGTGCCAGCGCCGTGACCGGCAGCCGAAGGCCGGCGTCGACGCGTCCGACCGCGCCCGCGTCGGAGATGGCCGAGACGACGGGCGACTCGGTCGGGTAGAACGTGTCGAGTTGCACGACGACGCGATCGGCGTCGCCCTTCGTGAACTCCCGGTCGCCGCGGTCGAGGGTCCGTTCGAAGCTGTCGAGCATCCCGAGCACGGCGACGAGCGCCGTGATCGCGGCGCCGACACCGACGGCGGTCAGCATCGTTCGACGCGGGGTGCGCAGCACGTTGCGGACCGGCATCTGCGTCATGCTCGAACCCGGCAGCCGGAGACGACCGGTCCAGTAGGTCAGCCGGCTCGTCTTGGCGGTCGAGGTGGCCGGTGCGGATCGCCTCGATCGGCTCGACGCGGAGTGCCCGCCAGACAGGTACGGCGCTGGCCACGAGCGGGATCGCCACGCCGAGGAGCGCGGCCTGGGCGATACACACCGAACTGGAACGGCGTGCGGTGGTCCGGCAGCGGCAGGAACGACTCGAGCAGGTTCCCGAACGCGTTGCCGACCAGGAGTCCGACACCGACACCGGCGACGGTACCGAGCACCGCGACCTGTGCGCCGATCATCATCGGACGGATCGCGAGCTGCGCCGCGAGACGCCGAGCGCCATCCCGATGCCGATCTCGCGCCGTTGGGCCTCGACGATGCGGTTGATCAGGTTGAACGCCGCCAGCGCGGCCGCCACCAGGACGAGTGCCGACAGGGCGTTCCAGAAGCGTTGGTCGTTGTCGATGTCCTCGTACAGCACGCGGACCGCGTCGGCGTCGTCGCGCGTGGAGACCGTGGCGCTCACACCGAGCGCGGCGACCGCATCGGCGAGCTCGGCTTCGATCGCATCGCGGTCGGCGCCGTCGACCAGCACCACGACGGCATCGTTGACCAGGCCGGCATGGCCGCTGAGGTCCTGCGCCGCAGCCAACGGGAGATAGAGGATGGCGAGCTCGCCGGCGGCGAAGATCGTCCCCTCCGGGCCCTCGTAGAAGAAGTCCTCCGGGGCGACACCGAGCCCGGTGTACTCGACGACGCGCCCGCCGGCGACCGCGACGGTTCCCGTGGTCGGCAACCCGCGCTGGTCGGCGAACTTCGCTTCGAGGACCGCAGCGGGATCGGCCACGTCATCGGACGGTGCCGTGCCGTCACGGACCCAGACGTCGTCGACCGGCTGCGTCGATCCGAACGTCATGCCCACGAGCCGGGCGGGCACCAACACCGACTCGCCCACGCCCGATCGTTCCCGTGTCCGCCTGGCTGTCGACCACCAGACGCTCGGCGACGGCGTCCACCGACGGCGCGCCATCGATCGAGGCGATGGCGCCGACGAGAGCGTCCTGCTCGACGAAGGTCCCCGGGCTGAGCGTGACGCGAAGGTCGTGCATCGCCAACGCCGCGAAGCTGGCATCGTTCGACTGCCGCCGCCACTCGGCCGTGCTGCCCAACCCGGCGTACACGCCCGTGCCGATCGCGAGGACGAGCGCGATCGCGACCACCGCGATCCAGCGCGACCGCAGATCGCGCCACGACCACCGCAGCCACCAACCGAGCCGTCCGCTCGACGCGGGTGCCGTCGTCACCATTGCAGATCGCCGAGTGTCGGCCTTGCCGCCGGGTGGCGGCCCGTCGGAGACGATGCGCCCGCTCGACAGCTCGACCACACGGTCGGCGACACGGGCGATCTCGCGGTTGTGCGTGACGACGAGCACCGTCATCCCGGCACGAGCCTGCTCCTCCAGCACGCCGAGGATCTGCACACCCGTTCGGAAGTCGAGCTCACCGGTCGGTTCGTCGGCGAGCAGGATCGGGTTGCCGGTCGCCAACGCCCGGGCGATGGCCACGCGCTGCTGTTCGCCGCCCGACAACTGGTGCGGGAAGTGACGTTGACGATCGGCCAGCCCGACCTGTTCCAGCGCCTCGTGCGCGCGCTCCCCCGGTTGAGTCGTGCGCGCGGCGTCGGCGCCGAAGCGGACGTTCTCGAGCGCGGTCAGGCCCGGGAACAGGTTGAACGACTGGAAGATGAAGCTGACGCTGTGCCGCCGCAGCATCGACCGGTCGGCCCGGGACGCGCCGTCGAGGTCGATGCCGGCCACTCGAACCGACCCCGAGGTCGGGACGTCCAACGCCCCGATCATGTTCAGCAGCGTCGTCTTGCCGCACCCCGACGGGCCGACGATCGCCACGAACGCCGCCTCGTCGACGTGCAGGTTGATCCGCTCGAGCGCGGTCACGTCGACCTCACCGATGCGATACCGCTTCGTGAGATCGTCGAGGTCGATCCGCGACCCGACGTGGCCCACCCGGGCGTCCACTGCCGTCGATCCCGTCTCACCACCGACCACGTCCTGACTCATGGCTCAACCGTCAGCCGATGCACTGCCCGCGTCAAGTGCAGAAGGTCATGTGACGCATGGGCGGACCGTGCGGCCGCTTCGATGCCTCCCCGGGCGCACCACATCACGGCTCACCTCCGACCTCGTCATCCGCTGCGACACACGGTCCACACGAGGAGTTCTCGGCACCGTTGCGTCACGAACACGTGAAGTCCGGGGAACTTCGAGTGAACTCATGTGAGGAGTACGCGAACCTCCTCAAGCTGCGTCGAGCCCCGCACGATGAACCAAACGTGCCGCCTCCCCCGCCCGGCGGCACAGGTCACAACCTCTTCGACAACGTGGACGAAGCGCCCTCGGTTCCGCCCCGACGGCGCTTCGTTCGCGTCTGCGGTTCATCTGGACCCCGGTCACGAACCTGCGTCACACCCGCAGCGACAGCGAACGAGGCCGGACATCCGGAACGGTCGTGCCAGAATCGCTCCGTGCAGGACGACACGCACATCGGGATCGGATTCGTCGACGCCGGGTCGGCGACGGCACACCTCCACACAGCACTGCGTGCGGCGGTGAACCGGTTCCCCGACGACCTCGCTGCCGCCGACATCCCCGACGACCCGGCTGCGTTCCGGACGTCGTACCCGGAGGCACTGCCTCGCTTCGAAGCCGCACGGGCCGGCTCCTCCCGACGGGCCGAGATCGCCCGCGCCGTCGTCGCGGCCGCCGACGAGCGCCTCGTGATGCAGCCCGACAGCACGCCGATCCACGAGGCCGTGGCACGCGAGGCGGAGCCGCCCAGGGACGGACGACACATCGCTTCGACGGGAACTCGCGACTGCACCCACAGGTCCCGCTCGACGGCATCGCTCGCAAGGGTGACGAGCTGGTCGAGGCCGTGTCGGCGATGGTCGCTCGCGGCTCGGCGTCGTCGTCGGTCGCCGACGCCGTCTCCTGGCTCGTCGAGCAGGCCGGCGTCCGACGGCATCGACCTCTCCGGACGTCGCATCGCGATGCTCGGCGCCGGAGCCGAACTCGCACCGACCCGGCTGTGGCTCGAAGGCGGCGCCGACGTGTTGTGGATCGACGTCGCCGACCCGCCCGCCGACCTCCTGGATCGGGACGACCTCGCGGGCACGCTCCGGTGGGTGCCGGGCGGCACCGACCTGCTCACCGAACCCGACCGTGTGCGGGCCACGGTCGAGGAGTTCGCGGCGGGCGAGCGCATCGACCTCGGTCTCTACGCCTACGCCGGCGGACACGCCCGGGAGTGGCGGCTGACGGCGGCGATGAACGCCATCGTCGACGCGCTGCCCGCCGGGACCGTGCACGGCGTGGCGATGCTGCTGTCACCGACGACGTGCGGGGTGCTCACCGACGCAGAGCTCGCCGGCGAGGCGACCCGTCGCGCCGGCGTACCACGAGGTGGCTCCGCTCGCTCGATCGCATGCACGCGCTCGGCACCGGTGATGGTCACACGACCATCGGCACGACGCCGCCAACCGCGGGATCGTCTCGATCCAAGGCGGCAGCTACCAGGGCGCCCAGTACGTCGGCAAGATGCTCGCGGCGGAGGTCTGGGCCTCGGGCGACCCGGCGATCAACGTGTCGGCCAACACCGCCGGCGTGTCGCTGACCGAGTCGCTCCACCACCCGGTGTTCGAGACTCGCGTTCGCCGGCGCCCACGCCCTGGGAATCGAGACGTTCCCACCGGCGACCACCGCCGCGCTCAACGGGCTGCTGACGCTGCACGATCGACTCGACCCGGCGGCCGCGGATCGACCGCTCGGCGAGCTGTTCGCCACCCGGGTCCACGGCGGCATCTACGTCGCCCCCTACCCGATCGACCCCGCCCTCCGTGTGGCCACTGGCATCGGCCTGCTGAAGGATCCCCGCCGCATCGCCACCCTGATCCGCCGCTGACACCCGTCCCGCCCCGGCAGCCGGGGATCGAAGCGGGTGGTACCGTCCCGCGATGACGGAGCCACAGGTCACCTCAGCCGGCGTCGAATTCGTCCGCACGCCCGACGATCGTTTCGCCGGGCTCGACGACTTCCCCTACGAACCGAAGTACGTCGACGTCGACGGCCTCCGGGTCGCCTACGTCGACGAAGGTCCGGCCGACGGCCCACCGGTGCTGCTCCTGCACGGCGAACCCACGTGGAGCTACCTGTACCGCCGCATGATCCCGTTCCTGATCGACGCCGGGCTGCGCTGTGTCGCACCCGACCTCGTCGGGTTCGGCCGCTCCGACAAACCGACCGAACGATCGACCTACACCTACGCCGCGCACGTCGCCTGGATGAAGGGGTTCCTCGATGCGATCGAGCTGCCGCCCGCCACGCTGTTCGCGCAGGACTGGGGCGGACTGATCGGGCTGCGGGTGGCCACCGAGGACACCCACCGGTTCGAACGGATCGCCATCGGGAACACCGGGCTGCCCGTCGGTGAGTCGATCGGCCCCGGCTTCGAATTCTGGCTCCAGATGTCGCAGGAGACGGACTTCACCGCTGCGGGCGCCCTGATGGCGCGGGCGGTGCAGGCTCGCGAGCTCACCCCCGCCGAGCAGGCCGCCTACTCGGCCCCGTTCCCCGAGACGATCCACACCGCCGGTGCGATCGAGTTCCCCTGCCTCGTGCCGATCACCCCCGAGCACGGCGGCGTACAGGAGAACCTCGCGTCGTGGCGGGTGCTCGAATCGTGGACGAAGCCGTTCCTCACGCTCTGGTGCCCCGGTGATCAGGGTGCTCGGCCACCTCGACCAGGAATTCATCGACCGGGTCCCCGGCGCCGCCGGCCAACCGCACCGGACCTTCGAGCCCGGCGGTCACTTCATCCAGGACGACCGCGGCGAAGACGTCGCGGCGGCGCTCGTCGCCTGGCTGGCGTAGACACGCTCCACACCCCGGCGGCTACGTTCCACCGTCATGACGATGACGTCCGTGGAACCGACGACGCTCACCCACGAGCAACTGCGGGCCCACCGCGAGCACGGGTACCTCCAGCTCGACTCGTTCGTGGGCGCCGAGTGGCTCGACGAGCTGCGGGCGGCGTCCCAGGTCTTCATCGAGCAGAGCCGGGAGATCACCAGCTCGAACCGGATCCTCGACGTCGAGCCCGGCCACACCGCCCAGGCACCACGCCTCCGGCGCCTGGTCTCACCGCCCGACCACCACGACACGTTCCTCCGGTTCACCATGGAGGGCCCACCCGCCCGACTCGCGATCGCGCTCCTCGGCGGACCGGTCCGGTTCCACCACGCCAAGCTGAACGTCAAGTGGTCGGGCGGCGGCGAGGAGGTCAAGTGGCACCAGGACATCCAGTTCTGGCCGCACACCGACTTCACTCCGCTGACCATCGGCGTCTACCTCGACGACGTCGACGACGAGATGGGCCCGATGGGAGTTCTCCCCGGCAGCCACCTCGGGCCGCTCTACGACATGTACGACGCCGACGGGAACTGGGCGGGCGCGATCAACGACACCGACGTCGAGACACTCGATCTCGACACGACGGTGTGGTTGCGCGGCCCGGCCGGGTCGGTCACCGTGCACAACTGCTGCATGGTGCACGGCTCGCAGCCGAACCGCTCGAATCGGGCTCGCCCGCTGCTGCTGCAGACCTACTCGGCCGCCGACTCGTACCCGATCGCCGGGATCGGGGCCAACGGCGCAGCGGGGAGGCACAGTGGCACGGTCATCGGCGGCCGGGCGTCACAACTCGTCGCCGTCGACGGCCGGACGATGCACGGAGCACCCGACTGGTCACGCAAGGGCCCACCGACGATCTTCGGTTCCCAGCAGGCCACCTGAGCGGCGCCGACGCTCAACGCAGCGGTGCGATGACCTGCTCGCCGAACCGCAGGATCGCCGATCTCGCGCCACTGTCCGATCATGTCCAGCACCGCGGCCGACTCGGCGTCGGTCTCCGGAAGCGAGCGCTGCTTCATCGCCGAGTCGGTCCCTCGGCCAGGTACCGACGGCGACGCAGCACGCCGTCGTCGATCGCAGCGAGCGCCGAGGTCCGCGCTCGGCGACGCTCGTCGAGCTCCCGCTCACCGAAGGCCTCGCGCAGGCCGGTGGCGTGGCGGTCGAAGGCCGCGATCCAGGCCTCCTGCGTCGAGCGGTACTCGGCCGTGCGGTCATCGACCACGATGTCGCCGAACCCTGCGCTCGCCAGGAGTGAAGGGTAGGACGACCGCGTCAGCACGGCTTCGGGTCCCGTTCGAGCGGCACGACGGCGACCGGCTGGCGTGAGCCGTTCGGCCGCCTCGATCACCAGGAACGCGATCGTGCCACCTGGTCGGAGCACACGCCGGCACGCTCTCAACACGGAGAGCTTTCGGCGCGTTCAACACAGCACGTCTCCATGGACGACCGCGTCGACCGTGCCGGAGGCGACCGGAAGGCGTTCCCCGGTTCCGAGCACCGCGAGCGATCGCGTCACCAGTCCTTCGGCCTCGGCCCGGGCCGCGGTGCGACGGACCCCCTCGTCGATCGGATCGATCGAGATCAGACGGCAGCCGGATCGACGCGCGAGGTGGATGCCCGGCCACCCGCACCCGGATCCCAGGTCGAGCAGCACGCGATCCGGCCCGAGCGCCAGGAGGTCCCCGAGCTCCTCGGCCTGGGCCATGGTCGTATAGCCATTCGCCCCGAAGTCACTGCCCAGGGCATCCAACTCGGCTGCGACGACCGCGGTCACGTCGCCGAGACGGTACCGATCGGCCGTCCGCCCGAGCATGTCGTCGCTCATTCCACGCCAACGTAGCGAGTCGGTCCGTCGGATTCGAGGGCTTCGAGGTCGTCGACCTGCGAACTCCCGGATCTCGTCAGGTGTCGGTCGGGCCATCGTGCCCTGGGATGCCGGCCGTCGGGATGCCTCGACAACGGTGACGCACCATCGGGAATCGTGATGGACGACGGTCGGCGCAGCCGCAACGAACCGCGGACGACCGCACCGTGCCGAGCTCGGCGCAGCATCGGTCTTCCGCGATCTCGTCGCCGGTGAGACCCGACTCAGGAGCCGAGACGGCGCCGTCGTGTGCGATCACGCCCCGGGGCCGACGTGCATCACTCGCATCATCTCGTGGTCCTCGTGGGAGAGGATGTGGCAGTGCCAGACGTATCGGCCGGGCTTGTCGAAGGTCGCCTTGATCCGGGTGATCTGGCCCGGGAGCGCCGTGACCATGTCCTTCGGGGCGTTCTCGACGTAGCCGTCGTCCGCACCGAGCTCGACCGGATCTCCGTAGGCGAGATTGACGATGCGGAATCCGTTGCCGAGCAGCCCGTTGTGCTGCACGACGGGCTGGGTGACGAGGTAGGTGCCGTCACCGTTCGGGGCCGGCGTGGTGACGCCGTCAGGGTCGAGAACTCGGTCGTCCACGTTCGTGGCCGAGTCCCAGTCGATCTCCTGGCGGCCGAGGATCTCGAAGTTCACGAGGTGGAGGTGCACCGGGTGGGCGTCGCCGGTCACGTTCCAGATCTCCCACTCCTCGGTCGAGTCGAGTGCCGGGTTCTCCGTCGTGGGGCTGTGCCAGGCGATCGAGCCGTCCATCTGGCCGACGAGTCCGGCGTTCACGTACTCCGGCGCGTTCGGCCAGTTGATCGGGTTGCCCACGTAGTCCGTCGCCGGCTCGGCGGTGCCGAGCAGCGGTTGGAGACGACCGAACTCGTCCATGCCCTCGAACAGCGCGACCTTGCGCAGACGGGTCGGGGCCGGGATGACGGGCCCGAAGTTGATGCCCATCGGAGTCACATCGGGCACACCTGGATCGATGGGCTGGTTGACGTCGAAGGCCATGATCCGGTCGGTCTCGCCGAAGACCTGGGGACCCGGGATGTCACCGCCGAACGGCTCGTCGCCACCGATGTTCCTCACGATCACCCGGTGACCCGGCGTGACGGTCCTGAAGTCGAAGATGATGTCGTAGCGCGAGCCGGTCTCCGACAAGAGCGTGTCCACGGTCGTCGGACTCGAGGCGAGGCCTTGGTCACTGCCGATCACCGTGAACGGCAGTGGGCCCGTGGCATCGGTGAAGTCGGTTGCGCCCGGTGGCACCTCGAAGAACTGCAGCACCAGGAAGCGACTGTCGCAGCCGTTCAGGAACCGCAGGCGATAGTTGCGCGGCTCGACGTCCATCTTCGGCCAGATCTTCCCGTTGACGACCATGTGGTCGCCGAAGAACTCGGCCAGCCCGGTCGGGCCGCCGCCCGGAAAGACGTCCGGAGGGAGAACCGCGCCCTCGCCGGTGATGAAGTCGTCGTAGAACGGATCGCCGGGGAACGCCGGGTAGAACAGCTCGCCGTTGGCCTTGAACATCTTGTCCTGGATCGCGAACGCCGCCTCGTACGGGAACGCCGGCAGGTCGAGGGGGTTGCCGAACCCGCCGGTGTCGTCAGCGTCGCGGATGATGTAGAAGCCGGCCATCCCCGCGTACACGTTGAGCCGGGTGATGCCCAGCGCGTGGTCGTGATACCACACGGTGCCGGCCGGCTGGTCGTTCTGGTACACGTACTTCTTCTCGCGCCACTGCGGTCCGCGAACGGTGTAGCCGGGGCTGAAGAAGAACTCGGGGTTCCCGTCGTACTGGAATGCCGAATGGCCGCCGTGGACGTGGGGGACGATCGGCACACCGTCCCGGTCGATCGAGAAGCCCTCGTAGCCGGGCAGGCTGTACGCCCAGTGCAGGCTCTCGTCGAGGACGGGGCGACCCGTGTAGTCGCCGAACCCGAGACCGGTGTTGTCCTTGCCGGTGAGCAGATAGGGGACGTTCTTGAGTCGGTTCTCCCACTTCACCTCGAGCGGCTCGAAGCTCCGCACCTCGAACGTGCGGCCCGGCCAGCTGAAGAAGTCACTGTCGCCATAGCCCCAGACGGTCGTCGGGGCCGGTGTGACCCCATCGGGTCGGACGAGACCGGTCTGCTGTACCGTCCGACCGACGGCGACCTTGATCTTCCCTTTCCTCGTGTCGTAGACGAAGCCGGGGTCGAGTGCGTTCGGCACGTCCACCGCGAACTTCGGCTGCTGCGCCGGGTCGCTCAATCCGGGTCCCTGCGTCACCGCAGCGACGCTGGACGCGTCGAACAGGCCGCCGGCGTGACTCAGCACGTACAAGCCGACACCGCCCTTGCCGGCGACTCGAAGGAACTCGCGACGTGAATACCCGGACATGTCCACCCTCCCTGTACCCGCAGCCGACAGCGAACGCCGGCCGTCGGCCGTCCATGGTCGCGCCATCCTCAAGAAATCCTCAAGGGGCCAAAGACCCGAGCCGTCACAGCGTCGTCGGCAGAACGACGCAGGCGGCGCACCGGCGCACCGACCGGACAGGGTTGCAGGAGGCGCTAAATGTCCGTACATTTACTCGTGGCGTCGCCGACATCGTCGAAAGCGTCAGACGTTGCCGAGATCGTCGGACCCGAGATGTCGGTCCGGCCGAACGACCCAGGAGAACCTCATGTGCCAACGGACCACCTGCCGCTCGTGCCGGAAGCCGTCGTGGCGCGGCTGCGGGGCACACGTCGAGAGCGTCCTCGGTGATGTCGCGCCGGCCGATCGCTGCGACTGCGTGGCCTCCGAATCGCCCCGGTCGGGGTGGCTCGGCAAGCTGCTCGGCACCTGATCCGTCGGCCCCAGCACGCCACCTGAGCGGCGCCGACGCTCAGCGCAGCGGCGTGATGACCTGCTCGCTGAACCGCAGGATCGGGTCGGTCGACGACGGGTTGCCGAAGTCCATCACGAAGTGGTCGACGCCGATCTCGCGCCACCGGCCGATGATCTCGACGAACTCGGCCGACTCGGCGTCGGTCTCGGGAAGCGGACGCTCGATCGTGATCCCGGTCTCGATCCCGTCCGGATCGCGACCGGCGCCGTCGGCCGACGCCCGGCACGATGTCGCGCTTGCGCAGCCAGTCCGCCTCGTGCCCGACCGCCGTTGTGCCACATGTCGGCGATCCGGCCCGCCAGCGGCAGCCCGATCTGCTCGCCGTTCGCGCCGATGCACACCGGCGGCACCACCTCGGGCAGCGGCGGCGCCGCGGCTTCGGTGATCGTGTAGTACTCGCCCTCGAAGCTCGGGTAGTCCTCGGTCCACATCAGCCGGCAGATCTGCGACGACCTCCTCGAGCTGCGCGAAGCGCACCGACGGCTTCGGGAAGTCGTAGCCGTAGGCCGCGTACTCGTCGCCGCGCCAGCCGGCTCCGATCCCGAGCATGAACCGGTTCTCCGGAGAACACCTGCAGCGTGGCCGCCATCTTCGCGGTGAGCGCCGGCGGCCGGTAGCCGTGGCCGAGCACGTGGTGGCAGAGCTGCGACGTCGGGGAACTTGGCGGCGAGCCACGTGAGCGACGTCCACGCCTCGACGAACGGATCGGTCTTGGCGTCGAAGCCCGTAGAAGTGGTCGGCGACCCACATCGAGTCGAAGTGGTCGTTGACGGTCGGCAGGATGTCTTGGCCTGGTCGACGACGATCGGCCGGTGATCGCTCCACCGGTTGCCGATGCACGGCGAGAGCCAACCGAAACGGATCGGGAACTGGGACGCCATGAGCCGACCGTACCCGCCGGCCCGCGCCCTCGGACCACTCGGTGCACCGGTCAGGCGGGTGACGCGGTCCAGGTGGTGGGGACGTCGCCGCCGCCCTCCGGCGTGAGTCTCGTGCCGACCTGGGCGAACACCGGCAGCGGCGCGAGCTGACCGGCGAACAACGCCTGACCGAGCCCGAATCCCAGCGACTGGCGCAGCAGCATCGGCGGCACGTGGGAGAACATCTCTTCCAGGTCGGCCACGTCCGCCACCCCGTTCATCCTCATCAGCACGAGGTTGTCGCACTGCGACAGCACGTTCGGGTGCACCTTGCCGGGCCGCTGCGAGGCCAGGAAGAGATGCAGCCCGAACTTGCGACCCTCACCCGCGATGAGGATCCCGGTCTCGGTCGCCCGCTCGAGCAGCGGGTTCGTCGTCGACGACGGCAGCACGTTGTGGGCCTCGTCGATGGCGAGGAGCACGGGGTTCCGTTCCCGGCGGCGACGCCAGCGGTTCCCGAGCACGGCCATCGAGAGCGCAGCTCGCTCGTCGGGACCGCCGAGGCTGCCCGTGTCGACCACCACGCACCTGCGGCCCACGATGTCGAGTTGCGTCACCGACTGCTCACCGTCCCTGCGCCAGACGCTCCACCGGTCGATGCCGAGGTTCTCGATCCGCCGGGCGAGCCGCAACGTCTCAGGCGCATCGGCCGCCGCCCTGGCGACGTCGATCACCGAGTACGGCTCGTCGAGGCGGCCGGTCACCTCTCGCAAGGCGGCGTAGTCGTCGAGGTCGGCGATCGGGTCGAGGCGCAGCATCGCTGCCCGAACGTCCCCCTCGAGGTCGCTGAAGTCGACGCACAACGTGGCACTCGATTCGAGCCCTCGGGTGCGGGTCACCACGACCGACGGCGCCACCCGGCGGTACAACTCGGCTTCCGGGGCGTGGTTCTCGGGGTCGGCGAGGCCGCCGAGGTGGACGTGATCGGAGTTCGGGTCGATGATCATCATCGGGAGCGAGCTGTACGCCAGCAGGCGCTCGAACAGCACGCCGGTCGTGTACGTCTTGCCCGACCCGGACTGACCGCACATGAACGTGTGCCGGGAGAACCCCTTCGACCGCAGACGCGCGGGAAGCCCCGGCGAGTCGCGGAGCGCTCCGATGGTGATCGTCGCGGCGTCCCCGTCGAGCGACGACAGCACCCGTTCGAGCTCGTCGGACGTCGCCGGCCGCACTCGGCGTTCCCCGAACGGGCCGAGACGATCGGCCGGCCGGAAGGCGCCATCGGCGAGCACCCCCAGCACGACGCCGGAACCGTGGACGTGGCGGAGTGCGAACCCGATGCTGACCTCGTCACCGTCGCCACCGTCACCACCCATCGAGCCCTCGCGTCGTTCGAGGTGGATGTCGTGCACGTGCACGACCACGAGTTCGTCGCCGGCACCGACCACGGCGATCCCCCCGACCGACACACCGAGATCGAGCGGACCGACGAACCCGACCTCACGCCCGTCGGTGGAGAAGGCGACCGGCACGACCGCGTACCGCTCCGCGAGTTCGGCGCGTCGTGCAAACCGACTGTCGGCTGACGTGTTCTCACTCATGGGAGCATCCTCCCATGAGCCGGCGTCACGCCTCGGTGACCTCGAGGACCATGGCGCCACTCGGATGCACGCTGCACAAACCCTCGTAGATGCCGGGTGAGGTGAACTTCTGCTTCAGCGTCTCGTTCGAGCCGACGTACCACGGCCCCACGTTGTGCCCCCGACGGTCGTTGTTCACGATCCGCACCGACTCACCGACCTTGGCCTCGAAGTGGGCCGGCACGATGCGGAGCGGCTCGCCAGCCGCCAGCGCATCGCCGGCGCCCGGTGGGATGACGAATTCGTACGTCGCTTCCTGCACGCCGAGGGCTGCGCCCAACCCGGGCAGGTCGTGCTCGCGCCAGCCCGTGGAATCATCGAGGCCGCGCGGAGCGTCGCGCTCCACCTCGGGCACCGACGCCTGATCGTCGGCATCGCCGCAACCGACGCCCGCCAGCAACAGCGATGCCGCGAGGGCGACGGCAGGCGTGCGGAGCTTCACGCGCGTCACCGTACGACGTTCAGCCGGGCCCTGCTCGGGTCCAAGGCCACTTCTCACGTCTCGTCCCTCGGGGGCGTGTCCATTCCGTACTCCCGGGCTCGTGGTCGCCCGCTCGCCTCAGCCTCAGCCTCAGCCTCAGCACATGACGACCATCACGGCTCGACGTCGTCCCTGCAACGCCCCGGCGAACGTCGGGCCGCCGCGCCGCCCACCTACGATCGGCCGATGCTCGTCTTCGTCGACTACGAACACGCCGACGGGTACGCCGGGGAGCACGGCGAGCGCATGCTGGCGGCACGCACGCGCATCACGTACCGGCTGGAGGACCTCGCCGGACGGCACTGCCATCTGGTCCGCTACGACCGGGTCGATCAGGAACTGCTCGACTCGCTCGATGCCACGGCGATCTTCGTCAGCGGCAACTCGAAGGACCCCGACGACTACGCCCCGGCGTCGCTCGAACCCGTCCACACGATCCTGCGCGAGACCGAGCTCCCGGTCTTCGGATTCTGCGGAGGGTTCCAACTCCTCGCCCAGGCGCTCGGGTCCGACGTCGTACCGATCCCGAAACGGTCGGGCGACGACCCCTCGATCGTCGACCTCGAGACCGGTCGCTCGTTCGAGTACGGATACCACCCGATCGAACTCACCACGGCGGCGACGCGCCATCCGCTCGCCGCGGGGCTCGGCCCCCGGCCGGTCGTCCGTCACGCCCACGGTCTCCACGTTCCGACCCCTCCACGCGGGTTCGACACGCTGGGGTCGACGGCGGCGACACCGGTGCAGCTCGCGGTGCACGACGAACGTCGCATGGTGGGCACCCAGTTCCATCCCGAGTACTGGACCGACGAGCACCCGGCGGGCCGGACCCTGATCGCCAACTTCCTGACCTGGGCCGGCCTTCGCTCGGGCACCTGACGCGACGGCGGTGCACCGCGGCGTCGGTGTGGCGCGTCAGACGAAGACGATCTGTGCGCCCTCCGACAGCTCCATGAACTCGCTGACGTTGATGATGTCGATGACCTCGTCGAAGAGATCCTCCTGCTCCAGGTCCATCATGTCGACCGACATCTGGCACGCCCAGAGCTGCGCGCCCATGTCGGCGAGCATCTGGAGGAACTCGGGCACCTCGGGGACGTCGAGGTCGGCGATCTGCTTCTTGAGCATCTTGGTGGCCATGCCGGTCATCCCGGGAAGACCACCCATGCCCTGGGGCATGTGCTTCTCCGACAGCTTGCCCATGCCGGGAGGCATGTGCATCGCGGCGTTGCCGAGCGGCGTGAACTTCAGATCGTCCATCGTCTTCTTGTTGATCATGTCGAGACCCCAGAAGGTGAAGAAGATGTGGGTCTCGATCCCCTCGCCGAGGGCACCGTTGGCCATGATCAGCGCGGGGTAGGCCATGTCCAGGTTGCCCTTGGAACAGATGAAGCAGATCTTGCGATCGCTGTCGTCGTCACCGAAGTCCGGCACGACGGTGGTGGTTGGAGTGGTTTCGGTTGCGGTCATGGTGACTCTCCTCTCGATCGTGACGGACTCAGACGCAGCCCTTGGGCTTCGGCAGCCCGGCGACGTAGGCCATCTTCTTGGCCGGCTTCTTGGGGAACAGGACGAACAGCTGCTTGGTGGGGATGCCACCGACCTTGGTGACGCGGCGCAACGTGGCCGTCTCGCCCTGCTCGGCGAAATCGCTTCGCAGGAAACGGATGGCTGCCCAGTGATCGTCGGTCATCTCCTCGATGCCGATCATCGAGGCCAGCTCACGTCCGAGGTCCTCGTTCCATTCGTCGTACTCGGTCATGAAGCCCTCGTCGTTGACGCTGACCGACTGACCGGCGATGGTTGCTGTGCTCACGTGTTCTCTCCTTCGAGTGGTGGGGTGGGTGCGAGTGATGAGGTGGGTCGGGTTCGATCGCTCGGTGCCGTGGCAGCGCGGGGCCCGGTCTCGACCGACACGGCCCGGAGCGTGTGCAACGCCCTCGCCATGCCGCGCCGGACATCGGGGTCCCTGACCTGGCTCACGAGCGCCCACAGGCTGGGCGGCTCGGCGGCTTCCATCTCGACCGCTTGCTGTTCGGCCTGCACGGCGTCGATCATCCGGGTCAGGAACGCCAGCATCTCGGGCTGGGTGACCTCGCGGAGCGCCTCGAGCATGGTCACGACGTTGTCGCCGAGTTGCTCGACGTCGCGTTCGTCGAAGTTGGTCACGACCCGATCGGCGACGCCGGCTGCGGCGGCCGCGAACGGAAGTAGCCCTTCTGCTCGGCCTCGGCGAGTCGCTCGGTCACCATCGCCATCACGTCGGGCCCGAGCGGTGCGACGCATCGTCGACGAACGACGACGCGCTGTCAGGCCGACGAGCGCACGTTCGAGCGTCGGTGCCACCTCGACCAGGCGGCGGAGGAGTCGGAGCGTGTCGGCCGAGGTCGGCGGTCTGCGACAGCGACTCGAGCTCCCGGGTCGCCATCACCATCGCGTCCTCGGAGACCCGGGCGAGGTCACCGGTCAGGTCCTCGAACGATTCACGTTGGCGGCGGCGGTGTTCGGCGTCGGCGGCGAGCACCGCCATCTGGTCGGTCAGCACGGTCGATCTTGTCTCGAGCGCATCGAGCCGATCGACCGGGACATCGGTGACGCTCATGACGATGCTCTCACGGCCTGTTCGGCTCGTTCCTTGCCCGCCATCGTCATCTGCGCCGCGATCGGGAGCTCACGACCGGGGAGCAGGACGTTCCAGTAGGTCCACTTGAACATCAGCTTGCCCCAGTGGTTGGCCTCGGTCTCCTTGAGGAGCGAGAACGGCCCGATGCCGGGCAGCGGGTACTTGCCGGGCAGCGGCTCGACGTCGTAGTTGAAGTCGATCAGCAGGCCCTTGCCGTTCCCGGACTCGATGAAGCAGTTGGCGTGACCGTCGAACTTGCCGGTCATCGGTCGGCCGGCGATGTGCTGCAGGAAGTTGTCGACGAACACGTCGACCGCGAAGTGCGCGACCGAACCGGCCTTCGAGGTCGGGATGTTGGAGGCGTCGCCGAGGGCGAAGATGTTGTCGTGGTCGTCGGACAGGAAGGTGTGCTTGTCGACCTCGACGTGGTTGAGCTCGTCGCCCAGGCCGGAGCGCTCGACGAAGTCGGCGCCCATGTTGACCGGCACGGTGACCAGGAGGTCGTAGGGGACCTCGCGCTCGTCGTAGCTGACGAGCATGTTGCGGTCGCCGTCGACCTCCATCGTCATGAAGTCGGGTTCGAGCGCGATCTTGCGCTGTTCGAGCATGTCGCCGAGGTGCTTGGCGGCGACCGGCTTCGTGAAGGCGCCGTCGAGGGGGGTGACGTACGTCAGCTCGACCTGGTCGCGGATGCCCCGCTCGGTGAAGAACGCATCGGCGAGGAACATGAACTCGAGCGGTGCGACCGGGCACTTGATCGGCATCTCGACGATGTTGACGACGAGGCGTGCCGCCCTCCCAGTCCGTCGAGCACCTCGGCGAGCCGCGTCGCACCTTCGAGCGTGTAGAAGTCGTGGATGGTGATGCCGTACTGGTCGCCGTCGAGGCCCTCGGTCTGATCGCGGCGCGGGTGCGTGCCGGTGGCGATGATCAGCTGGTCGTAGCCGAGTTCGCGACCGTCGGTCAGCACGACGACCGAGTCGTCGGGCTTCGACCACGTCGACCTCACCCATCACGCAGGTCGACGCCGTCGGTGAGGAGCGTCGCCTTCGGCTTGACGACCTCGTCGGGCTCGTACGTGCCGAACGGGATGAACAGGTAGCCGGGCTGGTAGTGGTGATCCGGCGTCGCAGTCGACGACGGTGATCGCCCACTCGTCGGCGGACAGGTGGGGGCGCAGCTTGTTGACGGCCATCGTTCCGGCCGTGCCGGCGCCGAGTACGAGCAGTTGTTTCATGATCCGTCCCCTCCTTGGGGAGTCGAGAGCTGGTTGGTGTCGGTCAGAGCTTCGAGACCGCCGGACGCCGCGACGACCGGAACGACGCCCGAGCCGAGACGGCTCCGCGCCGAGGCGAGCTGCGAGACGAGATCGCCCATCTGCGGCAGGAGGCGGAGCACCCGGCGCTGCGCATCGACGTCGAGTCGGTGGACCTCGCCCACCGCGTCGAGCAGCACGTCGTGTGGCACGCCGACCTCGTCGGCGATCCCTCCCACGAATTCGGGCGTCGGCGGCCAGGCCCGCGGGCTCACGCCACCGACGACGATCATCCCGACCGGCTTGAGGTCGACCCAGACGAAGGTCCGGGCACAGAGGAAGCCGAGGTGCGTCTGCACCCAGCGCGGGGCGACGTGGGGTTCCTCGGCGAACAGCCGCCACTGCGAGAGGCAGGCCTCGACGGCACCGGGTTGGTCGGCGATCGCTGCGTAGTACCCGCACGGGTTCGCCACCGCCGTCAACGGGGCGCCGTTCATGTCGGTGATCACGACCATCACGCCGAAGAGCTCGCCCATCAGGTCGGCGACCGATTGCGCCACCTCGGGCTGGACCAGGTGGGTGAGATCGGTGTGGGTGGGATCGGTGGCAGCCGCGGCGGTCGGGGCCGCGCTCGGCCGGGGTGCGGTGGCGGGTTCGGACAGACCGAACTTGGCGGCGACGAGGTCGGCGGGGAACCGCCACTGTCGCCCGACCTTCACGGCCGGGAGACGTCCGTCTTCGGCCATGCGGTACACGGTGGACCGGTCGACGCTGATCAGATCCTGCATCTCCTGGCTGGTGAGGAAGTTGCTCATGCTGTTGGTCCCGGTTCGTGCCTGTTCATGCCTACTCCTGCAGCGTACGCCTGAGCGATATGCACCATCAGGGGCGAAAGTCCCGAACCGCGCCACCCGAACACTGCACTGTGACGGCTGGTGCAGATCGGGACCAAAGCCCGTATCCGCAGGAGGACACATCGGCGCACCATGGGTCGATGGAGGCCTCAACGACGCGGCCACCAGAAAGGGGCGGATGAGATGATCCGCAGGATGATGTGGGCGGTACTCGCCGTGGGAGTGGCATTGATCGCCGCTCCCTTCGTGATGGGCCTCCCGGACAAGGCTGACGGTGGCCAGCAGATGATCGACGCATTCGCGCCGATCATGGACGAGCAGAACGTCCAGACTGACCGCCGACTACTACTACGACGTGTTCGTCCCACTCGGCGATGTCGTTCCGGCGATGACGCAGGAGAACATCGACCAGTTCAACGGCTACCTCGCCGGCTTCACTGCCGTGGGCGTCGACGCCGAGAACATGGTGCCGGCGCTCTCCGAGGCGATGGACATGCCGGAGGAGGACGTGCAGGCGTTCATGGCCGCACAGTTCGTCGGCATCACCACGATGATGCAGCAGCTCCCGCAGATGGAGGAGGACTTCGGTGCGCTGCTCGGGCTGATGGAGGCAAACGTCGCGATCTTCGAGCAGGTCCCGGCCGGACTCGACCACTACGAGCCGCTCGTCACCACGATGGAAGAGCAACGGGTGAACTACGACAAGGTCTCGAGCCTGCCGGACTTCACCCTGTTCACGTGGTTCTTCGTGATCCCCGGCGCGCTGCTGGTGGCCCTGGCCCTGACCGGCCTCTTCGTCGGGCGTGAGACCGACGACGCATCGGTGGCCGACCAGCACTTCACCACCGCCGCCTGACCGCCGTTCCCGGCCAACTCGCTCGGCGACGCTGCCCGACCCCCGCAGTCGTCGCCGGGCGACGCCGCGACATCCGCGGCGATGCCCGGAGCAGTGCGGGCTCGAGCCACTTCGTGGCACTCGGTCGCCTCCGCGAGGACGCAGTGCCTGGATCGGTTCGTCGAGCGGCCGGCGCCACCCTCACCCGGGAATCGAGTCGGGCACACCCCACCCCGGCTCGTATCCGAAGACCTCACGAGCCGCGGTCGAACCGAATCGGTCGTCGAGCACGTCAACGTGGTCGAGCGACACGAGTGCGGGGTGGCGCACCCCGCACGCCCTGCTCAATGCCAGCAGGTCCTTTCGGAGTGTGATGACGTAGTTGGCCAGGCGGGCCGCCTTGAGCTCGGGGTCGATGCCGTGGACGAGCCACGGGTTCTGCGTGGCCACCCCGGTCGGGCAGCGACCCGTGTGACACCGCTGTGCCTGGATGCAGCCGATCGCCAGCATCGCCTCGCGTGCGACGTTGATCATGTCGCAACCGAGACCGAACGCGATCGTCGCCTCGTGCGGGAACCCGAGCTTGCCCGAGCCGATGAACACCACCCGATCGGCGATGCCGCGTCGGGCGAACTCGCCGTAGACGCGACCGAACCCGACCTTGAACGGCAGTGCGACCTGATCGGTGAACACGAGCGGTCCCGCACCCGTGCCGCCCTCGCCGCCGTCGACCGTGATGAAGTCGACGCCGCGATCACCCGACACCATCGCCTCGGCGAGATCGTTCCACAACGCCGGCTCGCCGACCGCCGACTTGATCCCGACCGGGAGTCCGGTCGCGTCGGCGATCCGCTCCACGAAGTCGAGCAGTTCGTCGACGTCGGCGAACTCGGGGTGCGCCGCCGGGCTGATGCAGTCGCTCCCCTCGGGCACGCCCCGGATCCGGCTGATCTCGGGCGTGATCTTCGACGCCGGGAGCACACCGCCGAGTCCGGGCTTGGCACCCTGGCTGAGCTTGATCTCGATCGCACGGACGGGGTGCTCGTCGACGGTGGCGACGAGGCGGGCGAGGTCGAATCGACCGGACTCGTCCCGGGCGCCGAAGTAGCCGCTGCCGAGCTGCCAGATCAGATCACCACCGCGGAGGTGGTGCGACGAGATGCCACCCTCGCCGGTGTTGTGCAGGCAGCCGGCGATGCCGGCGCCCTCGTTCAACGCAGAGATCGCCCGGGACGACAGCGCCCCGTAGCTCATCGCCGACACGTTGACCACCGATGCGGGGCGGAACGCCTTCGGCCGTCCACGAGCGGCGCCGAGCACCTTCGCCACCGGAATCGAGTGATGATCGTCGAAGTCGGGATCACCCGGCCCCGGCGCGGACAAGGGAAACGGAGCGTGCTTCACGATGAAGTAGTTCGGCGAGCTCTCGAGATCCTTGCTCGTGCCGAATGCGAAGTAGTTGTTCTCGCGCTTCGACGATGCGTAGATCCACCGGCGCTGCTCCCGGTTGAACGGTCGTTCCTCGGTGTTGCTGGTGAAGATGTACTGGCGCAGTTCCGGGCCGACCTCTTCGAGCACGTAGCGCGCGTGCCCGACGACCGGGAAGTTCCGGAGAATCGAATGGCGGCGCTGCGTGAGGTCGTACGCGGTCAGGGCCGCGGTCGCGGTTGCAGCCACCGCCGTCAGTCGACGAGTTCGCTGGCCCACGTTGTTCACCGTACGCAGGGCGGACGGCCTCGTGCAGGGTCTTCGGTCCCGCACACGTCGAGCACGTCGATGCTCCGCCGACGGCGCTCGACGACTCGGGCGCCGCCCGACCCGGGCGACCCGGCGATGAGCAGGCGATCGGTGTCGGCACACCTGCCGGCGGTGCGGCGCGCGCCGACCGGCGCCTAGCGTGGAGTCGGAGCAGCCGGCCGGGACGTCGGCGGCATGGTTGATCGAGGAGGACCGCACGATGGCGAAGGACGAGCGATGAGCAACGAACCCCGCACCTTCGTGGTCGGCGTCGATGCCAGCGACGACGCAGACCGAGCGCTGCAGTGGGCGCGAGGCACCGCCGGCCGTGATGACGTGATCGTCGCCGTCCATGCCTGGGACATGTCGACCGCCGTCGGAATGGACGACTACGCGATGGTTCCCTTCGATCAGCTCGATGTCCTCGCACAACAGGGCATGGACGAACTCGTCGAGCGCCAGAACGACCAGCGACTGATCGGAGTCGCGGTGCAGGGCCACGCCGGCCGGGCGATCACCTCCGAGGCCGAGGAACGCGATGCCGACGTGGTGGTCGTCGGCCACAGCGGATCCGGGAGGGCATCGGTCGTGCTCGGCTCGACCGCCAACCACGTGATCCATCACACCGAACGACCGGTGGTCGTCGCGCGTGGCGAGCGTCGCGACGTCCCCGAACTGATCGTCGTCGGCGCCGACGACGACGACCTCGACGAGAACGGCGAGAACGAGTCGGTGCGGGCGTTGCGCTGGGCCTACGGCATCGAGGGAGCACGGATCATCGTCGTCGCGCACGCGTGGTTCGTGCCGTCGTTCCTCGCCGGACGATTCTCCAATCCGGGCGCCGACTTCGACCAGCTCGACCAGGAGGCGGTCGCCGTCGCGGAGCGGATCGTCGAGGCGGCCGGCGAGGCACCGGCCGGCGTCGACGTACGCCCCACGGCGTTGAACGGCACTCCCGAGTTCGCGCTGATCGAGGCGTCGCGGGACGCCGACCTCGCCGTGATCGGATCGCGCGGTCGTGGCGGGTTCTCGGGGCTGGTCCTGGGCTCGACGAGCCTCGACCTCACATCCCACGCGCACTGCCCCGTCGCCGTCATCCGCTGACGGCGGCCGGCGACGGGTGCGACCTGCGTGCCGCCGTTCGCGGTCACGTGGACGCGGTGGTTCATGCGCCGCGACGAGATCATGCTCGGGCTCGACGACCCGGTGGGTCGCGTGTGTCGTCGAGCGGGACCGGCTGACAGCGGGCCGCTACTCGACCGGGTCGAGCCGGATGACCGTTCGGTCGAGGGGGAAGATCACCCGGTCCCGTCGCAGGTAGATCGAGTCGTCGTGAGCCGTCGCGGTGAACGGCGTGTCGTCCTGCCACTGCAGGCCGAGCGAGCACGCGTCGGGCTGCACGTCCTCGAAGGTGACGAGCAGGGCCGACTCGTCGTCGGTGGGTGTCCACGAACCGTTGCAGGCGTCGACCTGGAAGAGGCCCCGTCGCCCGATCTCGATGATCTGCTCGCCACTCACCCAATCGCCCGCCACCTCGTCCAGCTCCGCGGGATCGCGGTCGACCGGCGAGATCGCCCGCACCTCGGTCGTGTCCGAGCGGACCCGAAGCGTCCCGCCGTCGAGGTCGACGTCGCCCGACTCGGGCAGGTAGGTCTCGGGCCAGTCCCCCGGACAGGCCAGCGTGGTCTGGGTCTGCCAATCGATCACGAGTCCGGCTGGACTGCTCGGCATAGCGCCACGCGCCGGTCGCGACGTTGCAGTCGAGGGTCGCCCGGATCTCGCCGGTGCCGTCGAGGACGAACGTCGACGTGGTACCGAACCGGTTCGTGGCCGGTTCACCGTCGACCTCGGTGATCACCCACTCGCGACCACCGAGCTGGGCGGTCAGGTCGTCGGGCCGTCGGATCCACCAGATCACGATGCCGATCCCCAACAGCACGGCGAACACGATCAGCGTCTTGATCGAGTTGCCCAGCGGGGCGCGAACCGGAACACCCTTGGCGTCGCGCTGCGCACCGTCGGGACGGAGCAGCGGGTCGGAGATCTGACGATCCGTCGGCGACGCCATCGACCCCAGCTTGCCACCTCGCCCTCCGAGATGCAGATCGGTGGTGCGAGGCACCTACGTTCGGCACCGGTCGGCGCCCGCCTCGGGGCGGCACCACCGTCGGGTGCGAGACTGGGCCATGGACGTGACCGCTGACGCACTCGCCACTTCACTCGCCGAGCTGGTTCGGATCCCGAGCGTCAATCCGCTCCAAGCGGGACCTGTGTCCGACGAGCACGGTTGCGACGGGGAGCTCGCGCTCGCCGAGCACCTGGCCACACGGTTCGACGCCGTCGGGGCCTCCGAGGTGGTGCTCCACGAGGTCCTCGACGGACGCCCCAACGTGTACGGCTTCTTCCCGGGGAGGACCGAGCGGCTCGTGGTGCTCGACGTCCACACCGACACGGTCACGGTCGAGCACATGACCGACCCGCCCTTCGACGGTCGGATCGAGGCAGGCCACGTGTGGGGTCGCGGGGCGCTCGACACGAAGGCATCGCTCGGAATCATCACGGCCCTGTTGGCGTCGTGGCAGCAGGCCGGGCTGCGACCCGAGCCGACGCTGCTCGTCGTGGGGTCGATCGCCGAGGAGGCCGGTGGCTTGATGGGCGCGACCCACTTCCGGCCCTGGGCCGACGAACGTGGCCTCGAGATCGACCAACTGATCGTCTCCGAGCCGACACGGCTCGCGCCGATCCACGGCCACAAGGGAGGTGCCGCGCTCAAGATCACCGCGATCGGCGAGTCGGCCCACAGCTCACTCCCGCATCTCGGCAAGAACGCGATCCAGGCAATGGCACCGGTGATCCTCGCGCTGCAGGCGGAACACGAGCGGCTGCAGACCCTGGAACCGATGACCGAGCTCGGCAACGGCAGCGTGTCGGTCACGATGATCGACGGAGGTACCGGGAGCAACGTGATCCCGGCGAGTTGTTCCATCATCGCCGGACGCCGCATCGTGCCGGGCGAGGACGCTGAGCAGGTCTACGACGATCTGGCGCGACTCGCAGACGAGGCCTGCCCCCTGCCGACGCACATCGAGTCGGCGCTCGCTCCCGATCCCGACGGTCGGGTCGGCTCGCCCGCGTTCTACCAGAACGCCGATGCACAGCTCGTCGGCCGACCTGGCCGCCTGGGCCGGCACCACACCGACGGTGGCACCGTTCGGCACCAATGCGCTCCGCTACTCGGGTTTCGCCCGCGAGATGGTCGTGTTCGGACCGGGATCGATCGACGACGCCCACCAGGCGACCGAGTGCGTCGCGATCGACGACCTGGTCACCACCGCTCGAGTGTTCACGAACTGGCTGGCGCCGGCTTGACCCAGCGGACCCCGCGCTCGGCGGACCACGCGACAGCTCTCGTCCCGTGCCCGGTCAGAGCAGGCCGCGCCGGTGGACGGCCGACCGATCCGCGACGATGACCGATCCGTCGGTGGTCGACACCCATCCCAGTTCGCGCATCTTTCGCAGCGCCTTCACGACCGCCTCGCGCGAGAGCCCGCACCACTGTGCCAACTCGGTCTGTGTGATCGGGAGATCGATGTGCACGGCGTCGACCTCACCGACGCGGCCGTATCGCCCCGCCAGTTCGTCGAGACGTGCGCAGACGCGACCCAGCGCGTCGGCGGTGGTGAACTCGAGCTGACGGCGGTTCGAGAGCCGGAGCCGACGGACCGCGACCGCGAGCAGAGCGCCCATCGACGACGGGTTGGCCTGCAGGAAGCCGAGGAAGCGGTCAACGGGAATCGAGGTGAGCTCGACGTCGGTCAACGCCGTCGCCGTCGCCGACCTGGGAGCCCCGTCGATCGCGGAGAGTTCACCGAGCACCTCGCCGCCGCTGAGCACGTCGAGCAACGTCTCCTGCCCGTTGAGCGCAGCCGTGACCAGTTTGATGTCGCCGGTTTCGATGATCATCACGTCGTAGGGATCGTCGCCCTCGACGAACACGGTCGCTCCCGACGGCAGCCCGCGGCGGGTACCGAGCTCGCGGAGTTCGCCGAGATCGGTGGCACTCAGCCACGTCGGGTCGGCGAGCTCGTTCCCGTTCACGACCACATCATCGAACATGATTTCGCACCGTACCAATCGGCCGTTCAGCGGGGCGTCGAGTTATCGGTCGTTGAGTACGAATACCCACGCACCCGGGTTCGGGGACGCTGCAGCCCGCCGGCTGGCCGTCGATGATCGTGGCCAATGCCAGCCACAGCGTCGACGTCACCCACCCGGGTGACGGGCCCATTCCTGGGAACCTGGGACCGACGGTGCGGACGGCAGGTTCTCCGAACCGATGCACCTCGACCCACCGGATGGCGGAATCCGCGGGCCGGGGCTCTGCATGTCCGGGGACTGCAGGCGCTGACCTGCACGCGATCCTGATCGTGGGACGGGGCGGTGTCCCACGATCAGGATCCTCGGCCCGTCCGGATGACACGGCACCCCGTAGTTTGCGCTCCATGTCCGAATTCACAGGCAGGGTCATCGTCGTCACGGGTTCATCGAGTGGGATCGGGGAAGCGGTCGCCCGGCGATGCGCCGGCCTCGGCGCCTCGGTGGTCGTCAACTCGTCGTCGTCGGTCGAGGCGGGCGAGCAGATCGCCGGCGAGCTCGGCGACGACGCGACCTATCTGCAGGCCGACATCAGCGACCGAGAACAAGCCCGAGACCTGATCGACCGTGTGATCGAGCGCTACGGCAGGCTGGACGTGCTCGTCAACAACGCCGGATGGACGACGCGGATCGATCATCGAGACCTCGATGCGCTGACGGACGAGATCTTCGAAAAGACGTTCGACGTCAATGTGTTCGGCACGTGGTGGCTGCACGAAAGCCGCGATCCCGCACCTGAGGAACGTCGACGACGGCAACGTGGTGACGATCACGTCGATCGCCGGCCTCCGCCCGGTCGGCTCGTCGATGGCGTACTCGATGGCCAAGGCGGCGCTCAACCAGATGACGTTGCTGCTCGCCAAGTCGTACGGCCCGGTCAGGTTCAACGCGGTGGCACCCGGCTTGGTCCGCACGCCGTGGACCAGTGAGTGGGACGATCAACACGCTGCCGTGGCCGCCCGGAACCCGGTGCCCCGCTCGGCCACGCCCGACGACTGCGCCGAAGCCGTGCTGGCCCTGGTGCGCAATCGCTACGCGAGCGGCGAGATCTTCGTCGTCGACGGCGGCACGACCCAGACGATGTGACAGCGTCCGACCCGGGCGGATACGGGACGGGGCCGCGCCGGCGTCTCCAGCGTCTGACCCACCACCCACGAGCACATCATGAGGGGGCACGTGGCGAAGAAGTCGAATACCATGAACATCTGCAGCAGGTTCCGCTGTTCGCGGACTCGACCACGAGGAGCTCGATGCCGTCGGGCAGACGGCGACCGAGCTCGACTACCAAGCCGGCCGGGTGCTGATGCGCGAGGGCGCCCGCGCGCACGAGATGTACGTGGTGATCGAGGGCACGGTCGACGTCACCCAGGATGGCGACGCACGTCGCCGACGTCGGTGCCGGCGGGTTCGTCGGCGAGATGGCGCTGCTGGCCCACTCGGCCCGCAACTCGACGGTGACCGCCAAGACCGACATCGTCGTCCTGCACATCGACGGACGAGAGTTCGGCACGCTGCTCACCCGGGTCCCGGACCATCGCCGCCAAGATGCTGCCGGTCGTCGCCGGCCGCGTGGTCGAGAACTCCGACCACCACAGCCACTGATCGCGTCGCCCTCCGTCGTCCGACGGTCCCCGGATCCGTCGAGTCAGGCGACGAGTGCGCGTTCGACCGAGCCGTCGGCGTGCCGGGCGAACCGCTCGACCGTCCGCGCCGTGGACGGGATCGTCGCGATCCCACGGCCAACCACCGAACCGGGTGCGCTGGTAGTCGTCGAACGCCTGCTGGATCTCGGCCCTGGTGTTCATCACGAACGGCCCGTACTGCGCAACGGGTTCACCGAGCGGGCGACCCTGCAGCACGAGGATCTCGACGCGGCCCGACGGCCGACAATTCGACGTCGGCGGTCGGCGTCGACGACGGCACCGGTCGACGCGGCGATCGCCTCGCCACCGATCGACAGACCCGATCCCTCGAAGGACGTAGAGCGTGCGAACCGTCTCGGCGGACGCGGCGGGCGGCAGCGTCCAGGTCGTGCCGGCGTCCATCACGATGTGCCAGATCGACACGTCGGCCTCGGTCCGTGAGGCCCACGATGCGGGCGGCGGCGCCGGCGGTTCGGCGGCACCGAGCGAACCGGCGATCACGGTGACCTCGACGACGCGCCCGCCGTCGTCGGTCACGACATGGCGCGGGATGTCGCGGTCCCAGAGCATGGAGAAGTGGGCGTCGATCATCTTGTCGGCGGCCGGCAGGTTGATCCAGATCTGGAACATCTCCAGCGTGTTCGGGCCGTCGCGATCGAGGAGCGGGAACATCTCGCTGTGCACGATGCCGCTCCCCGCCGTCATCCACTGCACGTCACCACGTCCGTACCTCGCGGCCGCGCCCAGCGAATCGGCGTGATCGATCGAGACCCTGGCGGACGTAGGAGATCGTCTCGAACCCGCGATGCGGATGCGCCGGGAACCCGGGCACGACCTGGCCGTGGTACATCCGCCAGCCGTCGCGGCCCTCGAAGTCCTGGCCCAGCGTGCGACCCTCGAGCGATGCCGCCGGACCGAGCTCGGCGGTGCCCGCCGGGTAGTGATCGAGGTGGTGGACGCAGAACAGGAACGGGTCGACGTCTGCCACTGGAAGCCGAGCGGCACGGTCTGCAGAATCGGGTGAAGCCATGACCACATCGTACGCCGAACGAGGGCGATTTCCTTGCGCTCGCAACTAAAAGGGGAGCCGTTCGCCGCACGTCGCCGCGGTCGGGTCCACTTCGAGTCCGCTTCGGGTCCGCTTCGACGTCCGATCCGCCGATCGGATCGGCAACGATGGCCGGATGGACGCGCCGCTCGAGGGACTCATCGTCGCCGACTTCACGCGTGTGCTGTCGGGCCCACACTGCACACGTATGCTCGCCGATCTCGGCGCCGACGTGATCAAGATCGAACCCCCGGCCGGCGACGTCACCCGCTTCACGGCGCCCCGCCGCCACAGCATGCCGTCGTACTACGCCCAGCAGAACGCCGGGAAGCGTTCGGTGAGCATCGACCTGCAGCCGCGCCGAGGGTGCCGAACTGGCGATGCAGATCTGCGAGCGGGCCGACATCCTCGTCGAGAACTTCCGGCCGGGGGTGATGGAACGGTTCGGGCTCGGCTACGACGCGGTCGCCGAGCGCAACCCGCGCGATCATCTACGCCTCGATCACGGGCTACGGCACGACCGGCCCGTGGAAGGACCGCCGGGCGTACGCACCGGTGGTGCAGGCCGAGACCGGGCTCACCAAGTCGCAGGGCGACCACGGCCGCGCCGGTGTGTACCGCACCGATCGCCACAGCCACGCCGACGTCTACACGTCGCTCGACGCGGCGGCCGGCGTGCTCGCCGCGCTCTACCAGCGGGAGCGCACGGGTCGCGGCCAATGGATCGACATCGCGATGGCGCAGGTGATGCTGTACGTCAACGAACACGTCCACGACGAACTGTGGGACGACGATGTCGACCCGAACTGGGTGCGCAGCTTCGGCAACGACGGCCAACCGGTGGTGACCGTCGCCAACGGCGACGCGGTCGCGATCGCCGGGCACCCGGCGGCGAAGGGCAACTTCGAGATGTACATCGGGCTGATCGGGCGACGCCAGAACTGGCGGACGACCCCACGGTTCGCCACCGTCGCCGACCGCCAGGAGCACCTCGACGACCTCCAGGCGCTACATCGGCGAGTACGCCGCCACCGTGCCCGACGCCGAGACACTGGAAGCGCAGTGTGCCCGGTTCAAGCTGGCCGTCGGCGCCGTCCGATCGGTCGCGCGACGTGTGCGACAGCGACTGGGCGCGCGAACGCGACGTCGTCGCGTCGGTCGACGATCGCGGCGGCGGACGACCTCCGCATCCCGAACGCACCGTGGAAGTTCAGCGACGCCCCCGGCGTCGGCGTCAGCGGAGCGCCTCGCTACCGCGGCGAGGACAACGCCGAGGTGCTGCGGGAACTGCTCGGGCCTGTCCGACGCACACGATCGACGAACTCACCGACGCCGGCATCCTGTCGTCCACCTCGCCGCGATGATCGACGTGCCGCTGACGTTCCCGGTCTCGCCGATGAAGGCCGGCCTCGGCATGCTGCCGGCCGACGACGACCGACTGGGCGTACGAGATCAAGTACGACGGGTACCGCACGCTCGCGTTCGTCGACGACGGACGCGGTACGGCTCCAGTCGACGAACCGGCTACGACGTGACGGCGACCTACCCCGAGCTCGCATCGAGCTGCCCGACGGTGTGCACGCCGACATCGCGATCCTCGACGCCGAGTTCGTCGTGCTCGACGACGACGGCCGACCCCGTTTCGAACTGGTCCAGCGCCACGAACGGCCGGGGGCCCTGTACATCTTCGACGTGCTGCGGATCGACGACCACGACACGATCGGCCTGCCCTACGAGGATCGGCGACGGCTGCTCGATCAGCTGGTCGAGCCGGGCGCGAGCTGGCTGGTGCCCGCGCATCGGATCGGCGGCGGCCCCGAACTGCTCGGCCGCGACGGGCGAGCAGGGCCTCGAGGGCATCATGGCCAAACGGCTCGGGTCCCTCTACACGCCGGGCAGACGGTCGCCGAACTGGCGCAAGATCAAGCACCGTCGCCGCGTCGACGTCGTGATCGGTGGATTCACGGCGGGCGACGGCAACCGGGCGAACGACGTTCGGCGCGCTGCTCGTCGGACGGTGGGACGGCGACGTGCTCGTGTTCGCCGGCGGTGTCGGAACCGGGTTCAGTCAGGTCGTGCTCGACGGGCTGTCCGCACGCCTCCGCGACCTCGAGGTCGACGAGTGCCCGTTCGAGCCACCTCCGCCGGCCTCGTACCGCCGGGGCGCACGTTGGGTCGAGCCCGTGCTGACGGCGACGATCGAGATGACCGAGTTCACCAACGACGGGCTCGTCCGGCACGCCAGCTTCGTCGAGCTGGCTGCGTAGCGTCTCGCCGGCCTCAGCGGGCGGGCTCGACCGCCCTGCCTCCGAGCTTCACGGTCCGCACCCCGGCCGCGAGATGGAAGACCACGATCGCCAGCACGCTGAACGCGGAGAACTCGAGATCGGGTTCGATCACTTCGATCGCTGCGCCGGCCAGGCCCAATGCCCCCATGACGACGGCGAACCAGCCGAGGCGCGGGCCGAACGACGGTGAGTTCAGCATGGCGATGCCGAGGAGCATGATCCCGGAGGGCACCAGCAGCAGGCCCGTCGCGAGCATGGTGTCGAACACGCTCTGTGCGGCGTGCCAGGAATACTCGATCGACGGCAGGTCGCCGGACGGGGTGTCGGGCGAGGTGTACAGCTCGGCGAGCGGCGCGGTCGACACGTGCAAGACCGCGCTGACAGCCATCGCGACGTACCCGAACGCGGCGAGCGCCGCGCCGAAGAGCGCAGCAGCCGGAATTCGCACGTGCGAGCAGCCGCTGCAGTGCGAGCGCGTGCAACGCGAACATCACGACGGCACCGAGATAGAAGAAGTGCTCGACGATGCGACCCGTCTCGATGTCGGCGAAGTCGGTGAGCGTCTCGACGTCCGACGCATCGGGAAGGCCCATGCCCACCACCACGCCGACGGCGCCGATCATGAGGATCACCCCGGCGATGCCGGCGCGCGACCGCCCCATCGGCTCAGTTGCCGATCAGCCGGTTGCCAGGGTGAGGCGAACGCTTCGATGGGAACGGCTTCCGCCCGTACCGGCGGTGCCGACGACTCGACTGGCGTGGACATCTCGTGCCTCCTTCACGACGCGGACGGCGCCGGCTGAACGCGTCAGGGACGCAGCCCGGACTCCTCATTCGATCGTGCGCTCGATCGTCGGGATTCGCCAGGGACCATCGGCACGATCGTGGCTCGTGATCACGTCGCGGCAGCGGCCGAGAATTTGGCGTGGGAGTGCCCGCCCGAGCACTCCCACCCGGACCAGTGTTCCGACGGCCGGTACGCCGTGTCAAAGGAATTGGCGGTTCGTCACAGGGGCGTCATGAACCGCCCGCCGTCCGTGGTCGAACCGACACCCGCCACCACGTTCCGTCAAGATTCCTTGAAGGATCAGCAGTGATCTGCGGGGATCAGCACGGCCGGTAGACGCCATCGAGCATCGGGCGGTCGGCGCCGTCGACCGCGACGAGGCCCTGGTCGACGAGGTGCTCGAGGTGGGCCCACACACTCCGGCCGGCCGGTTTGTGGAGCTCTGCCCGCACGTCGGCGTACAGCACCTCCACGATCTCCGGGATCGTGGAGCGGCCTGCTCGCACCTGAGCGAGCACACCGCGTTCACGCTCCAGCCGGTGCTCGATCAGCGCCGTCACGTAGGTCTCGGCGTCACGACGCGGCGGGCCGTGCGTCGGCCACAGCACGGTGTCGTTCCTGCCGGCGACTCGTCGCAACGATTCGATGTAGGCAGCCATGTCGCCGTCGGGCGGCGAGACCACCGTCGTGCTCCAGCCCATCACGTGGTCGCCCGTGAACAGCGCCGACTCCTCGCCGAGCGCCCAGCACATGTGGTTCGACGTGTGGCCGGGCGTGTGGACGGCGGTGAACGTGGCGCCCGGCACCACGTCGATCACGTCTCCGTCGGCCGCTGCGGCGTCGGGCCGGAAGTCGTAGTCGGTCGACTCCTCGATCTCGACGTCGTCGTCGGGCGGTTCGATCGGATCGGTACCCGGCGCGGGACGGGGGTGCGGCCCGAACGCGATCGTCGGCGCCCCGGTCTGCTCGCGAAGCCACGCCGCCAAGGGCGAGTGGTCGGAATGACAGTGGGTCACGAGGATGGCCCTGACCCGCTCACCCTCCAGCGCCGTCTCGAGGGCCTCGCGATGTGCGTCGAGGCGCGGGCCGGGGTCGATCACGACGACATCGCCGTGGCCGACGATGTAGGTGCCGGTCCCCCGGTACGTGAACTTCGACGGGTTCTCGGCGATCACCCGCCGAATCAGCGGGCTCATCTGCTCGGCAGTGCCGTACCGGACGTCGTCGAGCGGGAGGAACGTCGGTGCGGCCACGATCAGATCCCGAACGTCGGGCGAACCCGACCGACCGGCTCGCCGTGACCGAGGATCGGCGACCCCAGCTCGGTCGGATCGACATCGACACCGACGGTGGTGAGCGCGGCGGCGATCACGATGCCCGCGGCACGGCCGTTGCCGTCGGCGATCTTGACCGCGGCAGCGCCGCCCGTCGGGCAGTGCCGCCGCGAACACCCCCTCGGCGCCGTCCTTGGCCATCAGTTCGGGAACCGCACGCATGAGCCGGGTGACGTCGCGTCGCTCACCACCGACGAGGTCGGGGTGGGCGGTCATCGCGGCCCACACCGCGCCGCGCTCTCGCCGCGAGCTGCCGGAACGCGCGGGCCAGCGCGAGTCGGCGACATCACGTGAGCCGGAGCCCCACAGCCGTCGACGCCGATGTGCACCACGTCGCCCACCAGTTCGGTGATGCGTTCCGTGATCGCGAGTTGCACCGGGTGCTGAGTGTCGAGGTAGCTCGCGAGCGGCCACCCGTTCAGCTGCGACGTGGCGACCATCGCGGCGTGCTTGCCCGAACAGTTCATGAGCACGGGTTCCGCCGAGCCGCCCGAGGCGACCACCGCATGCGCCGACGAGCACTCGATCGGCAAATCGGGCGTGTTGCGGAGCGCCGCAGGTTCGAGCCCGGCGGCGTGCAACGTCGTTCGCACCACCTCGACGTGGCGCTCGGTTCCGTCGTGGCTCGCGCAGGCCAGCGCGAGCTGCTCGGGCGTGGGCTGCCACCCCGACCGAACCATCGCATCGGCCTGCATCGGCTTGTTCGACGAGCGCGGGTAGATGCGGGGCATCGATGTCGCCCATCCGGGTGACCACCGATCCCTCCTGGTCGATCGCCACGACGACCCCGTGGTGCCGACTCTCGTCGAACCCGGATCGGTCGGTGACGGCGACCAGTGCGAGGTCAGTCATCGTCGGGCGTCTCGGGTCCTCGGGCGGAGCGTCGACGGCGCCGAGCTCGACCAGTTCGTTCTGACCACGTCGTGCCGTTCGCCCCACTCGCTGATGATCGCCTGCATCATGGCGGCCGCTGGGAGCGCCAGCAGCGCGCCGGCGGCGCCGAGGAGCGAGAAGCCCGCGAGCGCGGCACCGAACGCCACGGCCGGGTGCAGCTCCATCGTGCGCGCCGTGATACGTGGCGCGAAGAAGTAGTTCTCGATCTGCTGGTAGACGACGATGAACGCGAACACGATGACGGCCTTGCCCGGCGAGTCGAGGAACGTCAGCAGGATCGGGAGCAGGCCGGCGATGTACGTGCCGACGACGGGCAGGAACTGACTGACGAGCCCGACCCAGATCGCGAGGGGGATCGGCGCCTGGATACCGGCCGCCTGGAACACGACCCAGTGGAAGAACGCGGACAGCAGCGCCAGCAACGCCCGCGAGTAGAGGTAGCCACCGGTCTTGGTGATCGCGAGCTCCCACGCTGCCAGCACCTGCCGCTGCCGGTCGGGCCGGAGTCGAGAGCAGATCGACCGTCGCAGACGTGGCCCGTCCGCGACGAGGTAGTACGTGAACAGGGTGATCGACAGCGCCGCGAGCAGTCCGCGGAGCGCCTGCAGCGACAGTTCGATGGCGTTGTCCTGTTGGCTGTCGATGAAGCGCTGGATCGGGCCGTCGTCCCGGTTCACCTCGTCGACGACCTCCTGCGGGTCGAGCGAGGTGTTGAACGTGTCGTTGATGGTGTCGACGGTGTCGCGGATGTACGTCTCGGAGTTCTGCAAGAGGTCGACGATCTGGGTGCCGACCAGGGTGCCCATCGCGCCGACGAACGTCGCCATGCCGAAGAGCACGCCGAACAGGATCAGCGCCGTGGCACTCCCGCGACGCCAGCCTCGCTTGCGGTGCAATCGGTTGACGCCCGGTTCGATCGCGAGCGCCAGGAACAGCGAGACGAGCAGCAACAGACCGAAACCTGCCAAGCGATCCCAGACCCGCCCGAGCAGTGCGACGAAGACGTAGCCGACCCAGAACAGGGCGATCGCCCGGATGATCCACGGCGGCACACGCTGCGACCGACCGGGGTCGAAGGAGGTATCCGTGCCGTCGTCGTCGCCCGTCGGATCGGACAGGGAAGGCGAATCCGTCGGCACGTCCTGCGAGCGTAGTTCTTGCGTGTCACGATGGAGCGATGGTCGGCAACGAAGAGCTCAGGTCATGGCTCGCCGAACAGGTCCGCGCCCGAGTCGTCGGCCCCGACGCGGCCGAACGCCACGCCGAGATCCACACCGCGGACGGGGACCGATGGTTCGCGGAGGGCTCCCCGATCCAACGTGTCCACGCCGACAGTTCGATGTTCGTCGGCGGGCTCCGTGCACTGTTGCTCCAGTCGCTGCATCCGCTCGCGATGGCCGGGGTCGCCGACCACAGCGACTACCGGAACGACCCGTGGGGGCGGTTGCAGCGAACCGCCCAGTTCCTGGGTGCGACGACGTTCGGCACGGTCGAGCAGGCGCAGCAGGCGGTCGACCGGGTGCACGCCGTGCACGAGCACGTCGTCGGGACGGCACCCGACGGACGCGCGTACGCCGCGAACGATCCGCATCTGCTTCGATGGGTCCACCTCGCGGAGGTCGACAGTTTCCTCTCCGCCTACCGCCGGCATGGCGCGGCGTCGCTGTCGCAGGGCGACGCCGACGAGTACGTGCGGCAGATGGCGGTGATCGCCCGAGCGCTCGGCGTGCCGGCCCCGCCCGAGTCGGAGCAGTCGCTACGGGACCAGTTGCGCTCGTACCGGGGCGAGCTCCGCGGGTCACGGGCCGCCCGCGACGTCGCCCGGTACCTCCTGTGGCAGCCGCCGATGCCTCCGGCTGCGCGTGCGCCCTACGGCGTGTTGGCGGCGAGCGCGGTGGCGCTGCTGCCGCGCTGGGCCCGCCGCCCGCTGCGGCTGCCGTGGTTCCCGGTGACCGAGGCCCTGGCGGTTCGGCCGGCCGGCGAGGTGGTCACCCGGGCGTTGCGATGGGCGTTGCAGCCACCACCGGACGCAGCGCTCGGCTGAGATCGCCGGCGCGACCCGACCTCGATTCGCTCGAGACCGAGCCACCCTGCCATCAGGGCCAGCTCGGCCGCGAGTTCCTCGGCCGTGTCGGCTTCGTGTTCGCCCGGTTCGGACCAGGCGCTCTGGACCAGGAGGGTTCCCGACGCACGATCGGCCTTGAGGTCGACGCGGCCGACGAGTCGGTCGCCGAGCAGGAACGGCAGCACGTAGTACCCGTACTGCCGCTTCGGCTTCGGAACGTAGATCTCGATCCGGTAGTGGAAGTCGAAGAGGCGCAAGGCCCGGTCGCGATACCAGACCACCGGGTCGAACGGGCTGAGCAGTGCCCTGGCCGTGACCCGACGCGGGATGGTCGCGTCCGGGTGGAGGTAACCGACACGGTTCCAGCCCTCGACGTCGACCTCGACGAGGCGACCCTCCTCCACCAGCTCCGCGAGCAGCGGACGGGTGTGAGCGAGCCGGTGATAGTCGGCGAGGTCGGCGGCCGTGCCGACACCGTGGTACGACGCGGCGAGTTCGAGCATCCGCTTCTTGGCGTCGTGCTCGCTCGGCACCGGCGCGTTGCGGTACTCGGCCGGGATGACCCGCTCGGCCAGGTCGTACAGGCGAGCGAAGTCGTTCGGCCGGCGGGTGGCGGCGACCTCACCGGTGCGGAAGAGGTATTCGAGCGCGAGCTTGCCGTCGTCCCAGTCCCACCATGCTTCCTTGGGCCGGTCGCGGGCCTGGAGATCACTCGCGACGATCGGGCCGTCGTCGCGGACGCGGGCACGCACGGCGTCGACGAAGTCGGCGCGTTCGGCGGCGAACTTGCGGAACCCCTTCCAACGGGGGTGGCGTTCCATCGCCCACCGCTGGAGCGGGTACTGCTCGATCGGAACGTGACAGGCCTCGTGCACCCAGTACTCGAACAGCTCGCCGGCGGCGGTTGCGTCGCCGATCAGCGTGCGCGGGTGAGGTCCGAGCCGGGCGAAGAGCGGGAGTTCCTGGCTGCGCACGAGCACGTTGACCGAGTCGATCTGGATCAACCCGATCCGGCCGAGCACACGCCGGAGGTGTCGCCGGTCGACCCGCCCGGTCGGCCGCTTGTCGGTGAACCCCTGCGCACCCAGCGCGATCCGCCGCGCCTGCGCGAGTGAGAGCGATTCCCGCCGCCGTGTCATGGGCCTGCATCCTGTCAGAGCGGTGTCCCGTACGGCACGTCCGCGTCGAGGACGGTGCTCAACCGGACGGGACGACGTCGTCAGCAGCCGGCTCGTCCCCGTGCCCGGCGACTCGTCGCCGGGCGTGGAGGGCCTGGAGCACCCACTCGAGCACCACGAGGACGGCGATGTACGAGATCGCGTTCTCGGCGCCGGCCTCGGCGACCCCGGCGCGCCAGGTCTCCCCGTCGATGCCCGACGAATTGAAGAGGGCGGCAGCCAGCAGGGCGATCGGCACCATCTTGGCCAGCTCCTCGGCCGGGTCGACCCACACGTAGGCGAGCATGCGGACCGCAGCCACCACACCGGCCGAGAGCGCGTACACGTCCTCCACCTCTCGCTCCGGCATCAGCGCCACGTTCATCAGGCTCAACACCACGGCGAACCCACACACCAGCGCCGGCACGACCACCCACGTCCAGGTGCGGCGCCAGCGTTCCAGGACGCTCGGGGACGCGCCGCTCGCCTCCACACGGGCGAGGACGAAGGTGATTCCCGGTACAGGATCGCGAAGGACGCGGTAGAAGCCGACGGCGAACAGCGCGTACGCGGCGAACGCCGCAGCGGACGCCAGGAAGACCCAGGTGGTCTCCTCCGTCACGGCTGCCGCCGGCCGCTTCGTCGATCTCGCGCGATGTGCCGAGAGTACCCGGCCTGCCGGTCACGGTGAAGCAGCGCCGCGTGGTGGGAGCGCCCTTCGAGCCCGCAGGGCGACTCAGTCGTCGTGCTGGGTGATCGTCACCGAGTTGATGACGACATCGTCCTTCGGACGGTCACCGCCACCGGTCGGCACGTTCTGCATCGCGTCGAGCACGTCGAGGCCCTTCACGATCTTGCCGAACAGTGCGTACTGCGGCGGCAGTCCGGCACCGTTGGGCCCCGAGATCAGGAAGAATTGGCTGCCGTTCGTGTTGGGTCCGGCGTTGGCCATGGCGACGGAACCGATCTCGTACTCGCCCTGGCGTGGCAGCTCGTCGTCGAAGCGGTAGCCCGGGCCACCTCGGCCGGTGCCGGTCGGGTCGCCGCCCTGGCAGACGAAGCCGTTGATGATGCGGTGGAAGATGATGCCGTCGAAGTAGTGGTGCAGTGCGAGGAACACGAAGCTGTTGACCGTGTTGGGCGCCTTGATCGGGTCGAGCACGATCACCATGTCGCCCATCGACGTGCTCATCGTGGCCGTGTAGCGCTTGGCCGGGTCGATGCCCATCTCGGGCGGCTCCGAGAACTGCTGTTGCTGGGGCGCGGAACCGTCGAACGGCGGGAAGGGAGTTGCCATGACGAGCACCCTACCGATGCCGCTCGGCGGTGACGTCAGTCGTCGGTGACGGTGACCACCGGGTAGAACGCGACGTGATCCTTGATGTTGCTCGCAGCGTCCTTGGGGTCGACGTACGTCCACGCGGCGTTCGAGCTGCGCTCCCCGTCGACGACGACGTCGAAGTAGCTCGCGTCTCCCTTCCACGGGCAGTGCGTGTGGTGGTCGGTCGATTCGAGCACGTCGGTCGAGACCGAGCCCGGGGGGAAGTAGTGGTTGCCCTCGACGATGACGGTGTCGTCGGACCGGGCGATCACGATGCCGTTCTTGGTTGCGGTTGCCATGCCATGGTGAACCCGCAGCCGCACTCGGATGTTCCGGCCGGTCAGCGCTGGTCGGCGGAGAGCATGGCGATCTCGACCAGGTTGACGCCCGGCGGCTGTGACAAGGCGTTGACGACCTGGGCGGCCACGGCGGCCGGAGCGAGACCCTGGCTGGCCACGGCCTGCTGGTACTGCGCGCGTGTCTCGTCGTCGGCGACTCGGTCGAAGATCGGGGTGTCGACGAACCCGGGTGAGATGAGCGTGACGCGAACGCCATCGGGTGTCAGCTCTTCGCGCAGGCTGTCGGCGAGCACGTGGACCGCATGCTTCGTCGCGGCGTAGAAGCCGAGAGCGACCGATGTTCGCCGCCGACCCGACATCGACGAGATCACGATCACGTCGGACGGCTCGGCGAGGAGAAGATCGTCGAGCGAGCCGTGCACCGTGTTGAGCACACCGAGCACGTTGACGTCGAACATCGCCTGCCAATCCGATGGCGACGAGTCGGCGATCCCACCGGGACGCACGATGCCGGCGGAACAGACCACGGCATCGAGCCCACCCATCTGCTCGGCAGCCTCACGGATGGTCACGGCGAGAGCGTCGGCGTCGGCCACGTCGGCCGGGGCGGCGACGGCGGCCTCGCCGAGCCGGGCCGCCTGCCGTGCGATCGCATCGGCCGACCGTGCGACGAGCGCCACCTGCCCACCGGCCTCCACGACCGCATCGGCGATCGCCGCCCCGATCCCCGAACTCGCGCCGGTGACGAGCACCCTCCGACCGGCCAGTTCCCCTGTCATCGGACCATCGTCGCACGATCCGGCTCTCGAAGCCCGGTCGACGAACGACCGGCTACCGTGCTCGGCAGTCGTCGCCGGGCCGCGGCGACGGAGCTGGTCGAAAGGGATCGTCCGACGTGGATCAGGCACCGAGACTCCTCATCACCGGTGGCCGGGTCTTCACCGCGGATGCCGGTCGTCCCTGGGCGGACGCGGTGGTCATCGACGGCTCCGAGATCGCGTTCGTGGGTGACGTCGACACCGCACGCACGATCGCCGGGTCGGGGGCCGAAGTGGTCGAGACCGACGGTGGCCTGATCATGCCCGGGTTCGTCGACGGACACGTGCACGTGGCGATGACGGGAGCCGATCTGCAGGCGATGTCGCTGCGTGACGCGACCGACCTCGAGGAGATCCAGCGCCGCGTCAGACGATTCGCCGGCGAGCACCCGGAGGTGGAGCGCATCGTCGGCAACAACTGGGTGCACGGTGCGGTTCCCGACGGGAGGCCGACACGGGCGATGATCGACGAGGTCGTGCACGACCGGCCGGTGTACCTCGGCGCCTACGACTACCACAGCTCGTGGGTCAACTCTGCGGCGCTCGCCGAGCTCGGGATCACGGCCGCCACGCCCGATCCGGTCGGCGGCGTGATCGTGCGCGACGACACCGGCGAAGCCACCGGCTGGCTGCTCGAGAGTGCCGCGACGAACCTCGTCTGGCCGTTCCTGGCCGACGTGGGCGCGGACGGGATGAAGGAACGCATCCGACTCACGCTGCGCGCCTTCGCCGAGGCCGGGATCACGACGGCGGTCGACATGGCGATGGACGCCGAGACACTCGGGCTGATGAGCGAACTCCGAGACGGCGGTGAGCTCACGACGAGGATCGTGGCCCACATGCTCGTGCCGCGGACCGGCGACCTGTCGGACGAGCTCGGGTTCGTCGGCCGGGCCGCCGAAGTCGCGGACACGCACGACGACGATCGCCTTCGGGTGACGGGCATCAAGATCATCTGCGACGGCACGATCGACGCGTGCACCGCGGCGCTGCGCGAGCCGTACGCGAACGGTTCCCACGACGGTCCGCTGTGGGACGCCGACTCACTGAACGCGATCGTCACCGCGGCCGACGCCGCGGGCCTCCAGGTCGCGATCCACGCGATCGGTGACCTGGCGATCGGGATCTCGATCGACGCGATCGAACAGGCCGGACGGACGAACGGCACCAGCGGGGCTCGACACCGGATCGAACATCTCGAGTACGCCCGCGACGACGACATCACTCGCATCGGCGAGCTGGGGATCTCCGCATCGGTGCAACCCGTGCACGTCGACCCCACGATCCTGGACAACTGGTCGAAGATGCTCGGCGCCGAACGCGCCGCACGCGGCTGGGCGTGGCCGCTGTACCTCGCGGCCGGTGCCGTGCTCGCGCTCGGCACCGACACTCCCACTGCGCCGCTCGAGGCGCTGCCGAACATGTACCTCGCGTCGACCCGACGGGCGCCGTCCGATCCGTCGCTCACGCCGCACCGTCCGGATTGGGCATTGCCGCTCGAGGCGGCGTTGCTGCACGGCACCCGCGAGTCGGCCCATGCGGCGAAGCTCGAGTCGCGCACGGGCCGCCTCGCGGCGGGCCTGGCCGCCGACGTCGTGGTGCTCACACGCGACCCGCTCCGCGAGGGGCCCGCATCGCTGCTGGAGACCGAGGTCGCGCTGACGATCGCCCAGGGCCGCATCGTCCACACCGCGGACGGCGGCTCGAGCGGCCGGTCGACGGCGGGCTGATCGCTCCGATCCGACGGTCGCTACGTTGGCGCGATGGAACATCGTGCGCTCGGTCGGCTCGACGTGTCGGTCGTCGGGCTCGGCTGCAACAACTTCGGGATGCGCATCGACGCCGACCAGACGGCACGGGTCGTGCACGCCGCGATCGACGCCGGCATCAACTACTTCGACACCGCCGAGAGCTACGGCAACGGCATGTCGGAGGAGTACCTCGGGCGGGCGCTCGGCGACCGGCGCGGCGACGTGCTCGATCGCCACGAAGTGGGGCCACACCGTCCGCCTCGACGAGGGCGAGCGCGGCGGCGACCCGGCCCGAGATCCGGCGACGGCTCGACGACAGCCTGCGCCGGCTCGGCACCGACTACATCGACCACTACCAGCTGCACCGGCCCGACCCCGAGACGCCGCTCGAGGAGACGCTCGGGTGTCTCGCCGAGCTTCGTGACGAGGGCAAGATCCGCGAGATCGGCTGCACCCACTTCACCGCCGGCGAGCTTCGTGCTGCGCACGCAGCCGCCGTCGAGCACGGTCTGGCGCCGTACCCGTCGGTGCAGAACCACTACAGCCTGCTGACCCGCGACCCCGAGACCGACGGCGTGTTCGACGCGTGTGCGGAGCTGGGGATCGCGTTCGTGCCGTACTTCCCGCTCGAGTCGGGGTTGCTCACCGGGCAAGTACCGGCTGGGCGAGGACCGGCCGGAAGGACTCGCGGCTGGCGGCGTGGGGTGACCGGGCCGCGACCTTCATCGACGACGACAAGCTCGCCGTCGTCGAGCGGCTGATCGCGTGGTGCGACGAGCGCGGGCCACACCCTGCTCGACCTGGCGATCAGCTGGCACACGTCGCACCCGCTGGTCGCCTCGGTGATCGCCGGCGCCACGAAACCCGAGCAGATCGAGGCCAACGTGGCCGCGGCCGGCATGGGCGCTCACCGACGCCGACCGCGCCGAGGTCGACGCCGTCATCGCCGGCTGACGATCAGCGACGCGTAGTGTCGGTCGCCATGGCTCGGCTGCGCGACCTCGGTCTGTCGATCGGCGTCGGTCAGACCGGTCCGGCCAATGCGATCACCGACGTCGCCGGCGTGTCGGTCGGTCACTCCACCGTCGTGCGCGACGAGCCTCGGGTGGCCCGCACGGGCGTCACGATCGTGAACACGAGACCGCCAGCGAGAGCGCGACGACCTGTGCTACGGCGGGATGCACTTCCTTCAACGGCAACGGCGAGATGACCGGTTCGCACTGGCTGGCGGAGTCGGGCCTGCTCGGTGGACCGATCGGCATCACGAACACCCATCAGGTCGGGCTGGTTCGCGACGCGCTCGTCGCCGACGAGGTTCGCCGGGACCCGCGATGCCGAGCTGGCTGCTGCCGATCGTCGGGGAGACGTACGACGGGTTCCTCAACGACATCGACGCCTTCCACCTCACCGTCGACGATGTTCGGGCCGCGATCGCCGACGCCGATCGCGGCGGGCCCGTCGAGGAGGGCAACGTCGGGGGTGGCACCGGCATGATCTGTCACGGGTTCAAGGGTGGAATCGGCACCTCGTCGAGACGCGTCGACGTGGCCGACACCACCTGCACCGTCGGTGCGCTCGTGCAGGCCAACTACGGACCGCGGCACCTGCTGCGCCTCGACGGACGACCGATCGGTCGCGACATCGGTGGCGACGTCGTGCCGCTGCCCTCCGACCCGAAGGTGGGGGACGCGGGTTCGATCATCGTGATCATCGCCTCCGACGCGCCGCTGCTGGCCGACCAGTGCGCACGGCTGGCCCGCCGGGCGACGGTCGGGCTCGCGCGAGCCGGTGGGACGGGCGGGAACGGGAGCGGCGACATCTTCCTCGCCTTCTCGACCGGCAACCGCGTCCCGGTCCGGGCCACCGGGCCGACCGAGGTCCGCACGCTGCCGGGAGACCTCATGACGCCGCTGTTCGACGCGACCGCCGAGGCCGTCGAGGAGTCGATCTGGAACGCCCTGTGTGCCGCCGAGACGATGACCGGCCATCGCGGTCGGACCGTCCACGCGATCCCGCACGACCTGCTGACCGCGCTCCGCTGATCGCAGGGTGGGGAGTTCTCCCCATGGGCCCGACGCGTCGCCGTCGGTAACCTGCAGGAATGCGTTGGAGCGGCGCCCTCGTGGCGGCGGCGGTTCTCGTGGCTGCCACCGGGTGCAGCGGTGACGACGACGCCGGCGCCGGCGTCACCACCGAGGCCGAGTCGACGACGACCACGACCGCCCCCGAGGCAACCGCACCACCGACGACGCCAGCCCCGTCGACGACCCCACCGACCACCGTTGCTGACACCACGACGTCCACCACACGTCCGACACGTCACCCACCACCACGACCACGACTGTGACGCCCGACCGCACAACCGTCGTGATTGCCATCGTCGACGCTGTCGATGCCTCGTGGCAGGCATCGCTCGATGCAGTACGAGATCCGTTCAGCGACGAGAAGCTGGCGCTGCTCGACGAGCACTTCACCGGGGTTCTGCTCGAGGGCTGGCGCAACACGGTTTCCGACTACCGCGAGAGGAACTATCGGGAGATCGAGAACCCCGACGAGCCTGATGCCTTTGAGGTCGAGTTGGCATCGGTCGCCGTGAACGAGTTCGGGACGTTCGCGGTCGTCCAGGGCTGCTCGATCACCTCGGGCGTCATCGTGGAAGTCGGCGGGAACTCCGATGGCAGCGACCGGGTGATCGAGGACGGCATCGGGAGGACCGTGGTCGAACTCGAACTTGTTAAAGAGGACGGACAATGGAAGGTCGAGGACGCTCGATCACCGGATGAAACGGAAACGATCGCCTCATGCAACTGACGAGGGCGTTGGTCATCGGGGCGATCGTCGCGGCGCTGGCGTCGGCCGGGGACGTCGCCGCCGGCACCGCATCTGGCGACGGAGACCGCTCCGACCGAACGCTGGAAGCCAGGGCCGGGGTCACCGGCGACCCCGGCGATCCGCCTCCGCCGCCGGAGTGCTGGTGGTCGAGCAACGAGGCGTCGAGTGGTGATCTCGCCCACGAGCGTGGGTTCTGGCGGCAGATCGACGGCGGCGACCACTACGACGACGTGCTCGTGTTCTTCGAAGACGGTTCGCTGCATCGCACGTTCGTGTCCGAGCAGCGCACCTACGTGTTGCAGGTGCGGGTGTGCAGCAACCCGGACCATGAGGAAGCCGGGCGACGTCGTTGGACCGTGGTCGGCCCGCCGAACCCGACGGTGTACTGGGACGAGCTGACCGAGCGGGTCACGAGGCGGGTGCCGTTGCCGGCGCCGAACCTCGGGGTCGAGTTGCAGCCCGACGGGTCACTCGGCGTCCCGATCAACCTCGGGTTGTGGATCGCGGTCGACAATCCCGATGACGTCGTGGCCCGGGCCGAGCCGGCGCCGGGCATCTGGGCCGAGACGCGTCCGCGGCTCGACCACGTCGAGTTCTTCTCGGGCACCGGCCGCGGGAGCGGCGAGTGCGCCGGGGCTGGAACACCGATCCCCGACGCCGCGACCGACACGGTCGCGGAAGGGCCGTGCGGCTACACCTACGAGTCGGCCGACGAACGGGGCGAGCGCACCGCGATCCTGCGGGCCACCTGGACCGTGATCAACAGCACGAGCACCGGTGCGACGGAACGTCGGGCCGACATCGTGCTCGACACCCCCATCCCGATCGACGTCTACGAGATCCAAACCGTGGGCACCGGCTGACACGACGGACGGATGGAGCCCGGCGACCAGCGCGACTCGACGCGCGACGGACCTGACACGCTGTCGGGATGAGCCTCTCCGATTTTCGACGCGAACCGCTCCTGTTCGGTCCGTCACCCATCCATCCCCTGCCGCGTCTGAGCGAGTGCGCTCGGCGGTCAGGTCGAGATCTGGGCCAAGCGGGAGGACTGCAACTCGGGGATCGCCTTCGGGGGCAACAAGGTCCGCAAGCTGGAGTACCTCGCCGCCGAGGCGATCGACACCGGGTGCGACACCCTGGTCTCGATCGGCGGCATCCAGTCGAACCACACCCGCCAGGTCACCGGCGTTGCCTGCCATCTCGGACTGCAGGCGGTGACGGTCCAGGAGGGCTGGGTCGACTACAACGACATGAACTACGACAAGGTCGGCAACATCCAGCTGACGCGGATCATGGGCGGCGACGTGCGCGTCGACCCGGCCGGCTTCGACATCGGCGTCCGTGACAGCTGGAAGCGAGCGCTCGAATCGGTCGTCGAGGCGGGCGGCAAGCCCTACCCGATCCCGGCCGGCGCCTCGGATCACCCGCTCGGCGGGCTCGGCTTCGCCAACTGGGCCGTCGAGGTGGAGGCCCAGGAAGCCGAGCTCGACGACGTTCTTCGACACGATCATCGTGTGCACGGTCACCGGCTCGAGCCATGCCGGGATGATCGCCGGCTTCGCGCTGTCCGATCGGCCGGGACGGCGCGTGATCGGCATCGACGCGTCGGCGACGCTCGAGCAGACCGTCGATCAGGTGACGCGCATCGCCACCGACACCGCGAGCGACGATCGGGCTCGATCGACCGCTACGCGACGACGAGATCACGATCGTGGCCGGCTACGAGGGCCCGGCCTACGGCGTACCCGACGCGCAGCACCGTGGATGCGATCCATCTCGCCGCCCGGACCGAGGGCATGCTCACCGACCCGGTGTACGAGGGCAAGTCGATGGCCGGGCTGATCGGCATGATCCGGTCCGGCGAGATCCCGCGCCGGCTCGCAGGTGCTGTACTGCCACCTCGGCGGTCAGCCCGCGCTCCCCGCCTACGCCGGCTTCCCCGGCCTCGGTTCGCCCGAACGCGAGCTCTCGCACTGACAGGCGTCGGCGACGTCGCTCCGACGTTCGGCCGGTGCCGAATCAGCGGTTCGCCACGCCGACCGTCTGGATCTCGGCGACGTCGACACCAGACGGGAGCAACGACGGGGATGCCCGGGGCGGTCGCGGCGTCGGCGAGGTGGTTGCCGTGGTCGTGATGCCGTCGGGGTCGTCGCCGAGTTCGAGGCAGCTGCCGCGCTTGATCGCGTCGAGGCTGCGCAGCGCTCGCGGCCCGACGAGCCCGGCCCGATCGGGAGAATCGGCCCGGTCGGGAACGGATGCCGAGGTTCTCCGACACCTGCCGCGCTTCACGCGAACACTCGGGCACACGGCGTCGCGTCACTCGAAGCAGCTCGGTTCGGGTCGACGGGCACCCCGTGGACGTCGACCGTGGTCGAATCCGGGCTCCGTCCTTCGGCGGTGGCGCGGGATCAGCAGTCGACGGCTTCGAGGGAGGTCTCGAGGTTGATCGCGGCGAGTTCGCCGAAGTCCTGCGCCTCGTCCACGGCGTCGGTCGAGATCGCGAGCGTGGCCCACGCGACGATCTGCATCGGATGGCTGGCGAGCGCGGAGATCGTGTCGTTCTCGGGGCTCCAGGCCTCGACCGCCGCGTCGAGCTCGGCCCAGCGGGCTGCCGGGTCGTCCCAGCTCCCGCCGAGCACGTCGGCTTCGACGCACTCGTTGTCGACGAGCTCGGCGAGCCCCGGTGGGGTGCCGTCGAGGCCGGGGAGGACGCCGAACTCGTCGACGTCTTCGTCCTCGACGACGCCGTCGCCGTCGCGATCGCCGTACCCCGCCCCCTCCGAGCCGACGACGAGGTTCGCGGCTGCTTCCGCCGCGGCGTGGGTTTCGGCCAGGTCCTCGGCCCGTCCCCACAACGTGACGGGAATCTCGATTCTGAGCAGACGCTCGTCGAGCGAGAAGGCGGCGACGTCCGAGGACTCCTCGGCGTCGTCGTCACCGCAGCCGGCGAGCGACGCACGACGAACAGGAGGGGCACCGTGGCGAGCAGGATCGGCTTCGCGTGGACTCTGGGGGTTCTCATGTCGACGACGATCGCGCATCTTCGTCCACGCGGTAGGGTCGGACGGCCGACTCGCCGCAGGACCTCGATCATCGCCCGTGGCGCAGTGCGTACGATGAAGGGGTGGCAGCCCCGGAATCTGCGGCGGTCGATCTGCTGATCCTCGACATCAACGACGTCGTGTACCGCTACGACACCGACCGACGCGTTGCCCTGCTCGCCGCGACGACTGCGACCACGCCCGCCGAGGTCTATTCCGCCGTGTTCGACAGCGGCGTCGAGGCCAGTTCCGACGCGGGCCGGCTCGACCCCGACGAGTACCTCGCTGCGATCGGTGAGCACCTCGGAGTGGCCGTCGACCACGCGACCTGGACGGCCTCGCTCGCCGGTGCCGTGACGCCGATCGACGAGTCGCTGGCCGTCGTGCGGCACGTGCGACCTCACGTCGACACCGTCGGGCTGTCGAACAACGGTCTGCTGGTGAAGGAACAGGCGCCCCTGATCTACCCGGCGCTCGGCGAGCTCGACGTCGAGCTGTTCGTGTCGGCCGAGTTCGGTGGGTCGAAGCCGGAGGCGAAGGTCTACCTCGGGTTGTGCGACGAGCTCGGCGTCATGCCCGCCAGGGCTGCGTTCGTCGATGACCGGCCTGCCAACGCACACGGGGCCGCCGATGCCGGGCTGATCGGGCACCACTTCACCGGCACGGAACGATTCGTCGAGTTCCTTCGATCGATCGGTCTCCCGGCGGGCTGACCTGCCGGACGCACCCGGGCCCCGACGCGACGAAGCGCCGTCGGTGGCGGAGTACCGAGGGCGCTTCGTTTCGCTGTTGAGGAGTTCGAGTTGCTGCGAGGCGACTCGTGAATCTCATCGTGCATCGGGCCGGTCGGCTTGAGCCGGTTTGCCGACTCCTGACGGAACTTGACGTGTTCGTCAACACACTTCACGAAGCCGTGACCGAAGTGTGACCCACTAACACGCCAACGGGGCGCATGCGGAGGTCTCGGTCGAGCGGGAACGCGACGGTGTCGCCCACGCGGGTCGTCCTCACGGTCGCGAGTCGCGCTCACCGAGAGTGTCAGCGACCAACCCGTGGTGATCGCCGCGGCGCCGTCGCGCGAGCCGGGTGAGGCGGCGAGGAACCGCAGGGCCGATGCCGGGCTCCGGAGTGCCACGGCGGCGAGTACCGGTCGGCTCGAGGGCGGCCATGGCGACGACGGTGACGATCCGCGGGTGCGGTCGGGACCGCAACCGGAGGATCGAGTCTCACACCGGGTGGCCCGTCGGCAGACCGCCGGCCAACCCGACCGGGGATCTTCGGGGTAACCCCATGGCGCCGGGCGGCTTCTGGCGCGACGATGAAATCACGACAGAACGACACGACCGGAACCGCCGGTCGACGACGAAAGGAACTCTCATGGCACGCCGTGACCGCACCATCTACCGCGACACCGACGACCAGAAGATCGGTGGCGTCTGCTCCGGTCTCGCCCGCTACTTCGACCTCGATCCGCTGCTCGTGCGAGTGGCGTTCATCGCCGGCCTCGTGTTCAGCGGAGCGACCCTGATCGCGTACCTGCTGCTGTGGTGGCTGGTGGACCCCGCCCCCGCCGGAACGTGGGACGAAGCCGAGGCCGACAACGACGCCGACAACGACGGTGCGACGCCCGACGGCGATCAGACGGGTGGCACGTTCGCACCGCCGGGTGCCGACGACCAGGCTGCCTGAGGGACACCGACATGACCTTCCTCCTCTGGCTCCTCCTGCTGGTGATCTCGTGGCCGCTGGCGCTGATCGCGCTCGTCGCCTACCCGATCGTGTGGGTGCTGCTGATCCCCTTCCGAATCGTCGGGATCTCGGTCAACGGCGTCCTCGACCTGCTGAAGAGCATCCTCACACTGCCCACCCGCCTCATCTCCGCAGGCCATCGCTGAACGCCGCCGTCGGCAGCTCTCCCCGCTGCCGACGGTGTCGCGCCCACCGCAGTTCCTGGCGAACAGCACTACCGCACCTCCTGCCCCGGCGCGACCGTCAGGGGAAGGAAGGGAGCGTGCCATGCGCCTCCTGCGGATGGGCCTCGTACTCGGTCTCGTGGTGTCGGCTGCGGCCTGCGGGGGCGACTCGTCGTCGACGACCGTCGAACCGGCCACCCCGCCGACCATCACGACCACGACCGTGCCGTCGACGACATCGGTCACGACGGAGCCGCCGACGCCCCCGCCGACGCCCGCCACCATCGAGCCATCGACACCGACGACGACCGCAGTTCCGGCGGCCACCCAGCCGCCAGCAACCACCTCCGAGCCACCGGCCCCGACGACCGAAACGCCGATGGTGAACGTGAAGGTCTACTTCGTCTGCGGCGAGCGGTTGGCGATCACACATCGCCAGGTTGCCGGCCCGGCGGTGCTCAGGAGCGCGGCTGACGGAGTTGCTCGAGGGGCCGTCGACGGCCGAGCGGGAGGGCGGGTTCGCGACGACGATCCCCGACGGCACGGCGCTGCTCGACGTGAACCTCGCCGACGGAACGGCCACCATCGATCTCACCGCGGAGTACGAATCGGGTGGCGGGAGCCTGATGATGATGGCTCGCATCGCCCAGGTCGTGTTCACCGCGACCCAGTTCGACAATGTCGATGACGTCGTGTTCCGGATGGAGGGCGAGCCGATCGAGTTCCTGGGTGGTGAAGGAATCGTGCTCGGCGAGCCACAGACGCGGTCGACGACCGAGCGCTCGCTGACCGGCGGCATCCTGTTCGACTTGCCGGCGCCCGGCGCCACCGTCTCCGGTTCGCTCGTCGTCACCGGGGAGGGTGACGTGTACGAAGGCGACTTCCCGATCGTGATCCGGCGCGGCGGGGTGGAGGTCGCCGGACCGTTCATCGTGACGGCCGGGGCTTGGGGCACGTGGGCCGACTTCGAGGCCACGATCCTGCTCGACCTCACACCGGGCCCGATCGAGCTGGTCGCCCGCGACGAGAGCGGCTGCGGACCCCCCGAGTGCCCGCCGCCGACCGAGATCGTCATCCCCCTCACACTCCGGTGATGTGAACCCACTTCGTGTCACGGTCCGACTCGCGGCGACGATGTGACCATGCGTCGAGTCGTGATCGTGCGTCATGCCAAGTCGGACTGGAGCGACTCGTCGCTCGCCGACCACGACCGGCCGCTCGCGCCCGCGGCGTCAAGGCGTTGGGGCGCATGCTTCGTCATCTGACCGGTTCCGTCCCGCCGGATCTCGTGCTGTGCTCGTCGGCCCGTCGGGCGCGCGACACGTTGGACGGGATCCGACCGGCGCTCCCCGACGGCGTCGAGGTCCTGATCGAGGACGACCTCTACGACGCCAGCAGTTCATCGCTCGTCGATCGGGTCCGCCAACTCGACGAGGCGATCGCCTCGGTGATGCTGGTCGGCCACAACCCCGGCCTGCACGACCTCGCGGTCGAGCTGGTCGGCGACGACCGGGACCACGATGACGCGACCGGGTGGGAACAGCTGGTGACCAAATTCCCGACCGGTGCGATCGCCACGGTGTCGTTCCGAGCGAGGTGGGCCGACGTTCAACCCGGCTGCGCGGAACTCGTGGACTTCTTCACCCCACGTCCGCCACGCTGACCCCGTCTCCGAGTCAGGCCGCCTCGGCGAGCGCTGCCGGCGCGGGCAGCTGCGACACGTCGCTCACGGGCCGTTGTGCTCTGGTCAGCGCTGCTTCGCGATCAGAACACTGGGCACGGGAGCACGGGCACGGGCACACGTTCGTGTGTCGTCGTGTCGTCCCAGGAGGAGTTCGTCCGATGGCTCGCAGGAAATCCCTACCCGTGCTCGGCGCCGCGGATGTCCGGCCGGTCGGCGGGAGGCCGGCGATGAGCCTGCTTGCTCGCCACGGCTCGATTCGGCACCGGGTGTCGGTCGCCCTGTTCGCTGCCCTGGTCGCTGCCGGATGCTCGGGTTCCGACGATGCCGGCTCTCCACCGGCCGACGACGAGCCATCGACGACGGAGGAGGCGTCGACCACCACGACGACGGATACTTCGACGACCACCTCGACGACCTCGACGTCCACCACCTCCACGACCACGACCACGACCGTGCCGCCCAGATCGATCGAGGACGTCCGCCTCAACGAACTCCAGGTGATCGGTTCGCACAACAGCTACCACCTCGCACCCGAGGGCGAGCTGAAGGCCGGGCTGGAGGCGATCGTTCCCGCGTTCGCCGCCAACCTCGACTACACCCATCGACCACTCACCGAGCAGCTCGATCAGTTCGGCATCCGGCAGTTCGAGATCGATGTGCTCGCCGACCCCGAGGGCGGCCACTACTCCCGACGTGAGGGACTGGGGGTCGTCGGCTTGCCCGTCGAGTCCGGCATCCCCGAGCTCGATCAGCCCGGATTCAAGGTGCTGCACATCCAGGACGTCGACTTCCGCACGACGTGCTTGACGCTGGTGACGTGCCTGGCCGAGATCGAGGCCTGGAGCACGGCGCATCCGGCGCACGTCCCGCTCCACATCATGATCGAGATCAAGGCGGAGACCATCGAGGAGATCGCCGAGGAAGCAGGCTTCGAACTTCCCGAGCTCGGTGTGGAGTGGACGGTCCCGATCCCGACCACCGCCGAACTGATGACCGACCTCGAGAACGAGGTGCTCTCGGTGTTCGACCGCAGCCGGATCATCACCCCGGACGACGTCCGAGGCGAGCTGGACACCTTGTCGGAGGCGGTCGCTCTCGACGGATGGCCGACGCTCGGTGATGCCCGCGGGAAGGTACTGCTGTCGTTGGTCAATCGTGACGCCAGCGCCGACCTGTACCGCTCGGGAGCACCGGCACTCGAAGGCCGGCTCATGTTCACCCACGCCGACCCCGGAGCTCCCGATGCCGCCGTCGTCCGGTTCGACGATCCGGCCATCGACGCCGACGCGATCGAGCAGGCGCTCGCCGCCGGCTACCTCGTCCGGACACGAAGCGACGAGGCCACCACACCGGATGGCGACACGTCCCGGCGCGACGCCGCGCTCGCGAGCGGAGCGCAGTACGTGTCGACCGACGTCTACGACGATGTCGGCCGTGGCTTCGTGGTTCGTCTCCCCGGCGACGTCGTCGTGCGCTGCAGCCCGGTGACCGCGTCGGAGCTGTGCGTCGACTCGGAGCTGGCCGAGTAGGTCGCCCGCTCGCCGGGGTCGTCACGCATCGCCATGGCCGGCGACAACCGCCTGTGGCCGGACATCGAGTCCGGCTGAGAACGCCGTCAGCGACGTTCGGCACTGGTCGACCGCTACGAAGCCGGCGGACGATGGAGGTGGACGGAGGAAGGAGTTCGTCGTGCGTGCCCTGCGGGTCGGTGTCGTGTTGGGACTGCTGCTGGCGGCGTCCGCCTGTGGCGGCGGCGACGACGAGGCCGACAGCTCGACGACCGCAGCGACGACGACCGAACCGGCAGCTATCACGACGACGACCGGACCGGCAGCTACCACGACGACGCCAACGACGACTCGACCCCCCACCTCGACCGCGCCGGCGACCACCGAGCCGACCCCATCGACCACGACCCCACCGACCACGACCGAGCCGACCACCACCTCGCCGGGCCCGACGACCGAACCGACGATGGTCGACGTGAAGGTCTACTTCTTCCGCGGGGAGCGTTTGGAGATCGCCCACCGTCAGGTCGAGGCGCCGGGCGTGCTGCGAGGTGCGATCACGGAGGTCCTCGCGGGCCCGACCGCCGACGAGCGAGCGGCGGACCTCATATCGGTGATCCCGCCGGGCACCACATTGCGCGATGTCAGCCTCGCCGACGGCCGGGCGATCGTCGACCTGAGCGGCGAGTACGAGTCGGGCGGCGGCTCGATGTCGATGCTGGGCCGGCTCGGGCAGGTGGTCTTCACCGCGACCCAGTTCGACAACGTCGATCGGGTCGTGTTCTGGCTCGAGGGCGAGCCGGTCGAGTTCTTCGGCGGTGAGGGGATCGTGCTCGACGAACCGCAGACCCGTACGGACGTCCCCAGGGAGTTCACGGGCGGCATCATCATCGACGCCCCGGAGCCCGGTGCCACGGTGCGCAGCCCCTTCCCGGTGACCGGCGAGGGTGACCTGTTCGAGGGCTATTCCGCCATGTGGGTGTGGCGAGACGGCGAGCGGATCGCCGGCCCGTTCGGCGTCACCGCCGGCGCCTGGGGGACGTGGAGCGAGTTCGAGACCACGGTCACGCTCGACATCGCACCGGGTCCCATCACGCTGATCGTCGACGACGGCAACGGGTGCACCCCCGGCGACCCCGAGTGCGGCGAGCCGAACCCCGCAATCGTCGATGTCACCCTCGCCGGCTGATCCTCGGCCAGTCGGCCGTGAACCTCCACCAGCCCACCGGCGTGATCCGGCAGCGTGGGCCGGGAGCGGGCACGTCGTTGATCGGCCGTGACGAGTTCGCTGTCGAGCGCCCCGGCGACGGCGACGTGCGAGGTGTCATCGGCACTGAGGCTGTCACGCAGCGAGACGTGCTGGAGCATGCCGAGGATGCCGACGCGCTCGATGCCGAGTTCCCCCAGGCGTCGAGGGCACGATCCGCTTGCGGTGCTCCGAGGCCGCGGCGCCGGACGTGCGACCGAAGCGCTCGGGCGATCTCGGCGTCGATCAGGTGTGGTGCAGCGAGCGATGCGTTCGACCGTCGTGGAATCGGACGATCGTCGGACTTCGGGTGTTCCGGAGCGCTGTTCCCGATCGTCCCGGAGTCGCCGTTCGCCACGTCGATCACCGGGTCACGCGGCGCGACCGTCGAGCGGTGGCGCCCACAGCGGTGATCACCTCGTGGCGAGGAGGATTCTGCCGCCTTCGAGTTCGTCGAGAGTCAGCAGGAGGTTCGGGTGGAGCTCCGGCGAGTACCACTTGCCATCGGACGCCTGCCACCAACCTGGTCCCTGCGACGTATCGCTCAACTGGCTCCGCCCCCGATGTTCCTCTGTTGTCTCGGCGGAGACTATCCGAGCGAATGGCTCGGTCGAGCGAGCTCGAAGTGGCTGCGGCGCCCGCAGGCGTCGGTGAACGTGTCTCCTGGACGCCGATCTCGACACCCGCGGACCGGCTGCAACTGCACCGAACTGGCGTTCGATACGTTGTGACACCCTGTCGTCAGGATGGAGGCGTGGATGTTGCGGCGGTCGTCGAGCGGGTTCGGGTGGTGTCGTCGGTGAGCAGTGCTGCCGGTGCGCCTGCTGATCGGTCGGCGATCGAGTCCGCGATCACGGCCTCGGCGGAGATCAAGGCGTGGCTGGCCGGGGCCGACGGTCGTTTGGCGACGGCGTTGGCGGCCGAGGTGTCGTTCCCCGAACAGACGATCGCGGAGTGCACGCGTGAGTCGGTGCGCGACGCCGCGAAGGCGACCGAGCGGGCCGACACGTTGGGCAAGTTGCCCGGCTTCGCCGACGCACTCGATGCCGCCGCGGTGACGGCGGGGCACGTCGATGCGATCACGTCGAAGGCCAAGCCACTCACCGACGACCAACGAACCGAGTACTTCGGCCGGGTTGCCGGTCTGGTCGACGTGGCCTCGTCGGCGACGGTGGCCGAGTTCCGCAAGCGCCTGGCGATGGAAGCTCGGGCGACCGAACGCGACGACGGCATCGACCGGCTCGAGCGGCAGCGCCGCACGACCGGTCTTCGGGTGTGGACCGACACGGAGGGGATGTGGCGTTTCGACGGCCGGTTCGACCCGCTGTCGGGCGCCAAGTTGGATGCCAGGCTCGAAGCCGCGATGCAGTCACTGTTCGCCGCGGTGACACCCGAGTCGTGTCCGAGCGATCCGGTGCTCGAGTCGCAGCATCTTCGGGCGTTGGCGTTCCAACGGCTCGTGTTGGAGGGTGGTGCGGGCATCGGCGGCCGGCCTGGTCGGCCCGAGCTGATCGTGGTCGCCGACGTTGATGCACCGAACGGTGCGGGAGGCCCCACGGTCGACTGGAGCATCCCCGTCGAGATCCCGACCCGGGTGCTCAGCGAGATGTTCGATGAGGGCAGCGGGCGTGACGTCGAGGTGCACCCCGTGATCGTGCGCAACGGTGTCGTGTTGCACGCCCCGGGTGAGCTCGACCTCGGTCGCACCACCCGGCTCGCCAACCGAGCCCAACGGCGAGCACTCCGAGCGATGCACGCAACGTGTGCGATCCCCGGCTGCGAGGTGCGCTACTCACGCTGCAAGCTGCACCACCTCGTGTGGTGGCGCCACGGAGGCCGCACCGATCTGTCGAACCTCCTCCCACTGTGCATCCACCACCACACCAAGGTTCATGACGCCGGATGGAACCTGCACCTGGGCCCCAACCGCGAACTCACGATCACCTTCCCCGACGGTGCCATCCGCAACACCGGCCCACCCAAACGCCGAGCGGCGTGATCGCCGTCACCGCTCATCACGCTACGTCTCGCGGACACATCCCGAGAATCAGGCGGGCAGACGTCGAGGCCTGCGAGAGCACCTTGCGATGTCGACTCGCGCCGGCCCGGGTCGACGCGAGTCGACGAGAGTTGTCGACCTCTCAAGCCTGCGCCGAGCGGCGCCGGTCCGCCCGCTGCTGGATCCGGCGCTTCACGGCCGGGATGCGGGTTGCGAAGCCGAGCGCGATCATGACGAAGCCGGGGCCGATGTCGCCGATCAGCAACACGTGCGCCATCAGCGCAGCGGCAACCAGATAGGTCGCCTTGTGCAGCAGCCGCCACCGGCGCATGCCCATCTTCCGCTGCGACCAGCGGCTGCTCGTCAGGAACAGCGGCACGGCCACCGCGAGGGCGAGCGTGCCGGCCACCAGGAACGGCGCACTCAGTGCCGCACCGACTCCGGTTTCGATCGCGAACATCACGCCGTTGCTGAGCGCGAGCAGGAAGAAGAGGATCCCCAGGTACTTCCGGACACGCACCTGGCTCCTCCCGGTCCACCATTGCACGGGGGAGGCGAGGAACATTGCGCCGAACGTGATCATCCCGGGGTTCTCGCCGGCGGCGAGCGCCACGGCGAGCATCGTCCCCGTCGAGATCAGCCCGAACAGTGCGGCCCCGACCGCGCCGGCGATCACGAGCGGGGCGATCGTGGCGAGCGCCATCACCACCAGCTGGGGAGCGGTGAAGCGGTTCCACACGAACCGGCGCCGCGCCCGAACCGGAGATTCGGGCGCAGTGGGCTCGACGACGGGAGGGGCCGGAGGCGCGTGAAGAGGTGGAGGATCGAGAAGTTGAGCGGTCATGGCCGCCATCGTCCGCCTCGCAGCCCGACACCGAATCCGCCTGCGGGTGTTCGCAGATACATCCCGGGGAGTACGAGCCGGTGCCGAGGACCGGTCACACTTGACACGAGGAGTCGACCGATCCCGGACCGAACGATGAACGCCACGCAACGAGCAGCCACCCGCCGGAAGCCACTCGACCCGCGCGTGGCCGACGCCGCACTCGCCGCGCTCGTCACCGCGTTCGCGGTGGGTGCGCTCGCCTTCGGCCTGGACGACGAGGGGTCGGTCAGCACCCGCTCCTACATGGTCGCCGTCCTCACCGGCGGCTCCATCGCGGCGCGACGCATCAATCCTCCAGCGGTCCTGGCGATCGCCATCGCCGGCCGACTGTTCGTCACCTGGGACGTCGGCAACGAGCTCGCACTCATGCCCGCAGCCGCTGTCGCGCTCTACACGGTCGCCCGCTACGGGGACCGGCGCGCCGGCCTCCTCACCGCGTCGCTCGGGGCCGTCGTGATGGGGGTCGCGGCCGCGGCACTCGGCGACGAATCGTTCGCGCTCGAACTGCTCGGCGAGGTCGCCCAGGCGTTCCTCCCGATCGCCGTCGCCGACGCCGTGCGCACACGGGCCGACCGCATCGACGACCTCATCGAGACCGAGGCCGAGGCCCGGGTGCAGGCCGAGCGGCTCCGGATCGCACGCGACCTGCACGACGTGGTCGCCCACGGCCTCTCGACGATCGCGATCCAGTCGGGGGTGGCCGCCCACCTGATCGACCGCGATCCCGACCAGGCGAAGGAGGCCCTCGAGATCATCAACGCGACCGGCACGTCGGCGCTCGACGAGCTCCGCGCGATGGTGGGTGTGTTGCGCTCGACCCACGACGCCGAACTCCGCCCGACACCCTCCGACCCCGACGACCTCGGCGAGCTGCTGACCGCAGCGGTCAACGCCGGCGTACCCGTCACCACCGAGACGAACGGAACGTTTCCCGCCGACGCCGGCGACGCGGCCGTCGTCGCCGTGCACCGCATCGCGCAGGAAGCGCTCACCAACGTCGCCCGCCATGCCGGCTCGGCCGCGACCACGATCCGGCTCGACCACCACGACGACCACGTCGCCGTCGAGATCGAGAACGGGCGCCCGTCCGGCGGCGGCCGAGCCGTGGCGTCGACCGGCGTCGGCATCGTCGGGATGCGCGAACGCGCCGAGTCGCTCGGCGGCCGCCTCGAGGCCGGGCCGACGCCCGACGGCGGCTTCCGGGTGAGCGCGGTCGTGCCCTACTACCGTCACGTCGCATGACGACTCAGCCGCCACGCACGATCCGGGTGGTGCTCGCCGACGATCAAGAACTGGTGCGCCACGGCTTCGGCGCGCTGATCAACGCCGAGGACGACCTGGAGGTCGTCGGCGAGGCGGCGAACGGTCTCGAAGCGATCGATCAGGCCTTCACGAGCCGGCCCGACGTCATCCTCATGGACATCCGCATGCCGATGCTCGACGGCATCGAGGCGACACGGCGCATCACCGCCGACGAGCGGCTCCAGCCGACCAAGGTGCTCGTGCTCACCACCTTCGACCTCGACGAGTACGTCTACGAAGCGCTGCGAGCCGGCGCATCTGGTTTCCTTCTGAAGGACACTGCGCCCGGGCGGCTGCTCGACGCGATCCGGGTGGTCGCCGACGGTGATGCGCTGATCGCGCCGGGCATCACCCGCCGCCTGATCGCCGAGTTCGCGGCCCGCCCCGATCCGGCCCGGAGCGACGACCTGCTCGGTGGCCTGACGGACCGGGAACGCGGCGTGCTGGTCGAGATCGGCCGTGGTCTCACCAACGCCGAGATCGCCGAACGCCTCTACATCTCGCCGCTCACGGCCAAGACCCACGTCAGCCGGATCCTCACGAAACTGAATGCACGCGACCGCGCCCAGCTCGTGGTGATCGCGTACGAGACCGGCCTCGTCCAGCCAGGCCGTTGAGGCTCCGCCGAAACGACCGCAGCCCGGACGCCGCGCCGGCTACTCGGGGCTCAGCGGGCCCACCGGCAGGCGGCACTCGGTCAGCTCCCGACAGCCGGCGACGTCGGGGTACGCGGCGACCAGCAGGTCTCGGCACTCGTCGCGCTCGGGGCCGTCGGCGACCTCGGTGACGGTGCAGTGGCGGCGGGCACCGTCCGCCTCGACGTGCGTCTCCCGGGCTGCGAGCAGGTTGGGGTACCAGTTCGGCACGGTGGGGTTGCCACCGTTGGAGCCGCAGACGACGAACTGTTCGCCGCGTTCCACCCGCATCGGCATCACCGGTCGAGGCCGGCCGCTGGTCCGACCGACGACGTCGACCAGGATGAGTCGACCAGGATGACCTGCCGGCCGAGAAGCCGCTTCCAGACGCGGCCCTTCGTGCTGCGGAACACGCTCGCGTGCACCCGCGAGCAGGTCTTGGCGGCCGGCTCGGTCCGTGTTGACAGCGGGTGGGTCGCCCTGCCCGTGCAGCTCGCCATCGCCGCAAGTCGCCGGTGGCCGAACGACGTGGCGTTCGGCGGAACCCGTGATCTCGCCCCGAACCGACCGTCGCACCCCTCTGGTACCGTTCGTCGTACCGACTTCCCCTCGTTCATCACCGATCGAGGAGCACCCGAACGCCGGTCGACGACCGCACCCGACTCAACCTGCACCGCAAGCTCGAAGCCGTGCTCGGCACCGAGGAGGCCGACACTCTCAATGGCCCACCTACCCCCGGTCACCTGGAACGACGTCGCCACGAAGGACGACATCGGCGTTCTCGGCGCCGACCTACGCACCGAAATCGCCGGCCTGCGCACCGACTTTGCCCAGGGGATGGAACGTCAGACTCGGTGGATCGTCACGTTCAACACGGCACTCGCGGCGCTCGCGCTCACCGCGGCCCGCCTGCTGTTCTGACCCGGCGCAACTGGTGCGCCAGATCCACGGTCGGCCGGCGCTCAGTCGGCGTGTTCGGAGATGCCGCCGAACAGACGGTCGGCCTGCTCGGGTCGGAGCGCGAGGAAGCGTCCCTCGGCCTCGACGAGCGACGCGCCGGGTTCGGCCGCCAGGCTGATCGAGCCCTCGACCGCGGCCCGTACGCCGAGCACGTCGATGAGTCTCGCTTCGAGCCGCAACGGCGCACCGAGGGGTACGGCCGAGCGGTAGCGCACCTGGAGGCGACCGGTCACTCCGGGGTGGCCGGCCGCCGCCGTGGCGTAGCCCATGATCTGATCGAGGAGCATCGCGCTCACACCTCCGTGGGCGTAGGTCGGCGGCCCTTCGTAGCGCCAGTCGAGGGTGCACGATCCGATCGCGACGCCGTCGACGATCTCGACCGTCATCGGCGGCGCCACCGGATTGCCCCGACCGACGACCGGATTGAACGGGCGCTGGCCGCGGTGCAGGTCGTCGACGGTCGACACCTCGCCCGGGCGACGTCGCCGCTCGGCCAAGACCGCCGCCAGCGCACGTGCGTCGGTTGCGACCCTTCGAAGCACCCCGACCTCGACTTCGCTGCCGATCGCCTGCGACGTCAGGTCGCGCAGCGCGTCACCCAACTCGGCCACCGCCTCACGACGCTCGACGAGCTCGGGGGTCAACCTCACCTCGGGCACCTCGACGTGCCGCATGCCGGCGAGCGGACGGTCCGGAACGTTGCTCGCCTCGGTGGATGATCCCTCGGGTGCGGTCATCAGCACATCCTGGCCCACCGTGCACGACCGGCACTCAGCGCACGTCGGGCCCGTTGCGTACGTTGTCGATTCAGTGGCGCCACAGCGGCCGAACCGACCTCCCGAATCTCCTGCGGTCGTGTGCCCACCATCGCTCGAAGGTCCACGACGCCGGATGAAACGTCCCCCTGGGCCCCAACCGAGCGACCACCACGTTTTCCCGACGGCACGGTCCGCGACACCGGGCCCACCCAGCCGCCGGGCGGCCTGACCGCCGCCCGACCGGCCGGCTGACGGGCACGACTCCCCGTTGTACAATTCTCGTGGGGGAAAGCGGTCCGCGAAGCCGGACCGGCGACATGAACGACGTCCACGACGTCGAGCGAGGAGATGCCATGGCTGTTGTCGGTACCTACCTGTTCCTGCCGGGGACGACCGAGGAGGCGTTCGAGTTCTACAAGGCGGCCTTCGGCACCGAGTACGCCGGCAACGGCCTCATGCGGTACACCGACGCACCCGAGAACGCCGGGATGCCCGACGACCAGGCGCACCTGGTGATGCACGTCGGCCTGCCGATCCTGGGCGACCACATGCTGATGGGCACCGACTCGCCCGACGTGAACGCAGGCAACAGTGTCCAGATCATGCTGATGCCCGACACCAAGGGCGAAGCCGACACCCTGTTCGCCGAGCTCAGTGAGGGAGGCTCCGACCTCCAGCCCATGGACGACATGTTCTGGGGTGACTACTGGGGTTCGTTCACCGACAGGTACGGCGTCGGCTGGCAGATCGACGTCGCCGGCACGCCGCCCGCCTGACCGCCGCGGGGCCGGCGAGCACGCGCTCCGGTATCGAGTCGCCGGGCGCCGGCTACCAGACGTTGCCGGCGCCCGGTGTGTACGACGTCGAGACGACCGAGTTCGTGATCACGGTGTCGGCCTGGATCACGCCGCTCACGCTGACCATGCCGGAGTCGACCTTCAGCAGCGACGTCACGAGATCCACGCCCGTCCCGTCGACCTTCACCTTGCCGGGCGACTCGATGGAGATCCCCGATGGTCCGAGCGTGATCCGGTTCTCGTACTGATCCTCCAGCGACGTCACCGGCTGGGCGCATTTCTCCTCGAGCTCGGCGATGCGGTCCTCGAGTTCGGCGATGCGAGCCTCGAGCACCTCCGCTCCCGACGGCGGCGGGGTGCCCCCCACCAGGTCGGCGATCCGCGCGCGGGAGATGCCCAGCAGGTCGCGCAACGAATCGGCCCGCGCTGCGGTCGGCAGCGCCGTGCCGCGTTCCCAGCGAGCGACGGTGTTCGCAGAGACACCGAGACGCTTCGCCGCCTCACGCTGCGAGAGGCCCAATTCCTCTCGCCGGGATCTGAAGTACTCACCGAAGACTGACATGTGCGAACGGTAACGGACCGGCACACGCCCACGCCCGGGATTGTTCGCCGTTCGATCCCTGCTCCATGCGCACCCGTCCGGGCGGATCGGACGCCTCACCTTCCGTGCGGCCGGATCACCATGAAGTCGGCGTGACGGCGATGGAGTACGTTGATCGGCACCGACGCGGAACCTCCTCCTTCACCTATGGCCGACTCAGACCGACAGCTCGAACGAAAGCTCGCGAACATCCGGTCCGGCCGGTACACGCCGGACGACTTCGTCATCGCCGACGCCAAAGACGGCGACATGGCGTTCGGTGTGATGGCACCGGGGCCCAACGCGGACGGCACGCTCAAGACGAAGGCCGACTACCTCGACGCGATCACGGCGATGACCGAGTCGGGCCTGGTCGACGTGATGTTGCTGTCGGCATCGTCCGCCGAGGTGCTGTCCGGCCGCGGCGTGTTCGAGTCCTCGCCGGTCACGCCGGCCGTCCGCATGAACGACACGACCGACATCTGGAACGCGCGAGGTTCCCGATACCGCGACGTCCCGTCAGCACCGTTCTCGACCGCCGACATCGATTCGGTCTCGTCGTTCTGCGACCTGGGGCTCTACTCGATGACGTTCTCCAACGACCTCGAGTCCGATCGGGCCAGCCTCAACGCCTACCGAGAGTTTCGGCACACGATCCGTCCGCACGACTTCCGTCACTTCCTCGAGGTCTTCAACCCGGCGTTCGACATCGGGATCCCCGAGGCCGAGCTCGGCGACTACGTCAACGACATGATCATCAAGGCCGTCGCCGGCGTCACGGCGCGGGACACGCCACGGTTCCTGAAGATCCAGTTCAACGGTCCACAGGCCATGTCCGATCTGTCGTCGTACGACCCGGAGAACCTCATCGTCGGGATTCTCGGCGGCGCCAAGGGGACCACTCGCGACACGTTCGAACTCGCACACCAGGCAGAGCAGTCCGGGGCTCGCGTCGCGCTGTTCGGACGCAAGATCAATCTGTCGGAAGCCCCGCTCGAACTCGTACGCCTGATGCGGGCGACGGTCGAGCAGCGCTCCACGCCCGAGCAGGCAGTTCGCGCCTACCACGACTACCTGGACGAGCACGGCATCGCTCCGCAACGAGCGCTCGCCGACGACCTCCAGATCACCGATCCGGTGCTGATGAACTGACGATGGCGAGCCGACCGGCGATGACGAGCCGACGGGGATTCGTCAGTGGCGGCTCGTGGGTGCTCGATCACATCAAACTCGTCGACCACTGGCCCGTCGAGGAGACACTCGCCCAGATCATCGGTACCGACCAGCAGGGCGGCGGCTCGGGCCACAACTTCGCGGTCGACATCACCAAGCTCGACCCCACGATGCCGGTCGAAGCGATCGGCCTGCTGGGCAGCGACGCCGACGGCGACTTCCTGGCCGAGCGGGCCCGCGAAGCAGGGATCGACACCCGCCAGTTGAGGCGAACCGATGCTGCGGCCACGTCGTACACCGATGTCGTCTCCGACACCACAACGGGTCGCCGCACGTTCTTCCACCATGTCGGCACCAGCGATCTGCTGACTCCCGATGACTTCGACTTCTCCCAGACCGGCTGCCGAGTGCTCCACCTCGGCTTGCTCGGCCTGCACGGGATCCTGGACAACCCGTGGCGGGACGACCCGAACGGCTGGGTCACGATCCTGAAGAAGGCAAGATCAGCCGGCCTCGAGACGAACATCGAGCTGGTGTCGATCGATGCCGACCGGATCCGACGGACGTGTCGCCCGTGTCTGGCGCACCTCGACACGTTGATCGTCAACGACCATGAGATCGGTGCCCTCGCCGATCTGCCGACGGTGAGGGACGGCACGACCGACGTGGCACTCGTTCGTCAAGCAGCTGAGTCGATCCTCGCCGCCGGGGCCATGCGACTGGTCGTCGTTCACCATCCGGACGGCGCGATCTGCGCGAGCCGGGACGGCCAGATCGTCGAGAGGCCGTCGGTGCCGGTGCCGCCCGAGCGGATCGGCAGCACCGTCGGCGCCGGCGACGCATTCGCGGCGGGGATGCTCTTCGCCCTGCACGAAGCCTGGCCGATCGCTCACGCACTCGAACTCGCACACGCAACGGCAGCCGCCAGCCTGCGATCGCCGACCACGGTCGGGTCGGTGGAAGATGTCGACACGTGTCTCGAGATGTCGGGATTCACCCGACCCTGACGGCACCACACACGGACGATCGACGCACTCGATCGCTCCGTTGCCCGGCCGGTACCATCGACCGATGGAGCCGTTCCTCCTCCCGCCCAACACGTTCGACCACTTCTACCGAGGCGGCAGTCGGATCTCGGAGCTCCGCAACTCGCCGGTCGGCACCCATCGACCGGAGGAGTGGTTGGGGTCGGTCGTCACCCGATTCGGGGAACCGACCAACGGGTTGACCTCGTTCGGACATCGCACACTGCGCGCCGAGATCGAGGCGAATCCGGTCGCTTGGTTGGGGCCCGAGTACGTCGCCCGTCACGGCCCGTCACCGGCGGTGCTCGTGAAGCTGCTCGACCCCGCGCAACGGTTGCCGGTTCATCTCCATCCGACTCGGCGGTTCGCCGGCGAGCACCTCGGCTGTCCGTACGGCAAGACGGAGGCGTGGGTGATCCTCGAAACCGAGCCGTCGGGTGGCGACGTGTTCGTCGGCACCCATCGAGCCGTCGCTCGCGAGGAGTGGACCGCCCTCGTCGACGAACAGGACTCGGACGCCATGCTCGCCCTGCTCCGGCCGGTCAAGGTGCGAGCCGGTGACGCGGTGCTCGTCCCTGCGGGCACTCCGCATGCGATCGGCGCCGATCTGCTCGTGCTCGAACTCCAGGAACCGACCGATCTCTCGATCCTGCTCGAATGGGACGGCTTCGACATCGACGGGGCAGCCGACGGCCACCTCGGCCTCGGGATGGACGTGGCGATCGGCGCCATTCGTCCGGATGCACTCGGCGACACCGAGCTCGAGCGGCTCGTCGTCCGGGCGGGGCGATCCGACACCCGGTCCGCCGCCGGGTCCGCCGCTCGCGGACGACACGGTCGTCTCGGTCATGCCACCCGAGGCCGACCCGTACTTCCGCGCCTGGGAGATCCGGTCGACGGCCCACGTCGCGCTTCCTGCGGGTTTCGGGATCCTCCTCATCGTCGACGGTGGTGGGCGGCTGGTGCACGGCTCCGGGTCGATCGACGCCCAGCGTGGTGACGCGTTCGTCGTGCCGGATGCGGCCGGCCCGTGCACGCTCACCGGCCGGATGGCGGCGTACTTCTCGCAGCCCCCGTCGCCGACGTCTCCCGAACCACAGGAGTGGGACACATAGACCACGCCGACGATGCGCGGGCGGGCAACCGCTCGACTGCCCAGACGAGGTCGATGGATGCCAGAGTCGTCCCGTGACCGATTCGCGCCAGACACCCGGTGGCACACGATGGGCGCTCGTCGGCGCCAGCGACATCGCCGCCACACGAATGATCCCCGCAATCCGCAGCCACGGCGGACAGATCAACGTCGTCCAATCGGGTGACCCCGAGTGGGCCGCGGTGTACGCAGAGCAGCACGGCATCGATGTGTGGACCACGTCGGTCGACGATGCCGTCGGCCGTGACGATGTCGACGCCGTCTACGTGAGCTCCCAGAACGCCAAACACCGCGATCAGGTCGTCGCCGCGGCCGGGGCCGGCAAGCACGTGCTCGCCGAGAAGCCCCTGGCGCTCACCCTCGACGACGCCCGCTCCATGGTCGCGGCGTGCGAGAGGGCGGGAGTGGTGATGGCGACGAACCATCACCTGCCTGCCTCCCCGGTTCACATGGCGATGAAGGAGATCGTCGCCACAGGCGAGATCGGCGAGGTACGGGCGGTCCATGTCAGCCACGCCGTCGGGCTGCCCGATCGTCTCCGCGGATGGAGGGTCGATGATCCGGTGGGCGGTGGTGTGGTCCTCGACGTCTTCATCCACGACATCGCTGCGGTCGCTGCGATCATCGGTGGACAGGCCCGGACCGTCATGGCCGCTGCCCGCCGTGGCGCCGACGTCCCGGCAGCGCCGAACTCGGTGATGACCGTCGTGCAGTGGAGTGCGGATGTGATCGTCCAGACCCACGATGCCTACGACAACTACGACCTGCCGACCAGCCTCGACATCCTCGGTGACCGAGGTGCGATCAGCAGCAGGATGTCGATGACGGGCGACCCGGTCGGCGAGGTCACCGTGCATCACGGCGACGATGCGACGCCGATCGACGTTCCCGTGCGTGACGACCTCTACCTCACCACGGTTCGGGCCTTCGACGAGGCGATCGACGCCGGCACCGAGCCCCTGGTGACCGCGACGGACGGCCTTCGGTCACTGGCGGCCGCGATCGCCGCACTGGAGTCGCTACGAACCGGCTGCACCGCCCACGTGGAGCAGATCGACTGACCATCGGGTCGGTCGCACAGGGAGACCGACCCACTCCGGGACGTCAGGTCGTGGCAGGGGTTCGGACCGGACCGAGCGCCTGGTCGGCCTCGTCGACGGTGAGCGCTCCGGTCATGATCGCGACCGCGTCTCGCATGTCGTGGGTCGAGGGCGTGACGACCGCCGCCCGCTTGCCGAGGCGCTGAACGTGGATCCGGTCGGCGACCTCGAACACCTGCGGCATGTTGTGCGAGATCAGCACGACGGGCATGCCCCGCTCGCGGAGATCGTGAATGAGCTGCAACACTCGTGCCGATTCCCGCACGCCGAGCGCCGCGGTCGGCTCGTCGAGAATGATCACCTTGCTGCCGAACGCGGCCGCACGGGCCACGGCGACGGCTTGGCGCTGACCGCCCGACAGGGTCTCGACGGCCTGCGAGATGTTCTGCACGGTGCCGATGCCGAGATCCTGCAGATGTCGGGCCGCCTCGGCGCGCATGCGCTTCCGGTCGAGCATCCGGAACGTCGTGCCGAGGAAGCCCTTCTTGCGAATCTCGCGCCCGAGGTACAGGTTCGCGGCGATGTCGAGCGCCGGTGACACGGCAAGCGTCTGGAACACCGTCTCGATGCCGGCGAGTCGGGCATCGTGCGTGCTCCGGAATTCGACTGCCGTGCCGGCGACCTCCATCGTCCCGGAATCGGGTGCGTGCGCGCCGGAGAAGCACTTGATCAACGTCGACTTGCCGGCACCGTTGTCGCCGATCACCGCAAGCACCTCGCCCGGATACAGGTCGATGTCGGCGCCGTTGAGGCCGACGACCCTGCCGAAGAGCTTGGTGATGCCTCGGCCCTTCAGCACGGGCTGGACGGTCGTCATGCCTTCACCTTCCTGATCCACTGGTCGAGTGCGACTGCGGTGATCACCAGGACGCCGACCGCCAGCACCCGGTAGGCCTGATCGAGGCCGGCCAGGGCCAGCCCGTTCTCGACCACGGTGACGATGAGGGCTCCGAGCAGTGTGCCGATCATGATGCCCCGGCCACCGAACAGCGAGGTGCCGCCGATCACCACGGCGGTGATGGAATCGAGGTTGATGTTGGGGGCGACGTTGGGACTGGCCGACCCGACCCGGCCGATGGTGATCCAGGCCGCGATACCCATGACCAGCCCGGCCACTGCGTACACGCTGAAGAGCACCCGTCCGGTGTTGATGCCGGACAGCTCGGCTGCGTCTCGATCGTCTCCCACGGCGTAGATATGGGTGCCCCAGGAGGTGTTGCGGAGGATGTACGCGAACAGGGCGTAGAGGCCGAGCATGACCAGCACGCCCGTCATCACCCGGAAGGGGCCCACCTCGAACGCCGTGCCCATCCACGTCATCATGTCCGGCATCTCCGGGCCCTGGATGGTTCTGGCCTTGAAGAAGATCAGGCTCAGCGCGGTGAAGACGCTCAGGGTGCCGAGGGTGACGATGAACGGGGGCAGCTTGAACCGGACGATGAGGAACCCGTTCACAGCACCGGCCACCACTGCGATCAGGATCCCCGCTGCGATGGCCAGCGGGGCCGGCCAGCCGAACCCGGCCACGTTCGACACATCGGAGGTGACCACGAGATTGGCCATCGTCATCTGAGCGAAGACCATGATGGCCCCGATGCTGAGGTCGATCCCGGCGGTGAGGATGATCAGCGTCTGGGCGATGGCCAGGGTGCCGACGATCACGGTCTGCTGAGTCATCAGCGACAGGTTGGTGGCCAGGATGAACCGGTCGTTGAGCAGCGTGAAGATGATCATCGCCACGATGAGCACGGTGAGCGGGCTCAGGTAGGGGTATTTGTGCAGGACGACCTGGATCCTGGGGAGGATGCCGGAGCGCGAGCTGGCTTCGAACTCCTCGGCAAGATCGGGAGCTGCTGTTGTGTTCACCGTCGCCCCTTCCAGGTCATTGACGATCTTCCTCCAGGTTGCCGGACGGGGCAGCGGTCCCGCAAGACCGCTGCCCCGTCCGGCGTCAACCGATCAGTCCCGGATCAGCCCCAGGCGTTGTCGATGCAGTACTGCGAGTCCTCCTGGGGGGCGACGGTGACCGTGTCCATCGGATCGTCGGTGCAGAGGGCGACGCCGGTGTCGAAGAAGGTGCCGTCTGCCGAGGTGTTCTCCGGCGGAGCACCACCTTCGGCGATCTCCTTGATCGCCTCCAGGCCCAGGCTGGCCATCAGCAGCGGATACTGCTGCGAGGTGGCCTGGATGCCGCCATCCTGCACCCTCTCGACCCCGGCCAGGCCGCCGTCGACCGAGACGACGAAGACGTCCTCGCCGACGGTCTTGCCGGCCGCCTCGAGGGCGGCGATCGCACCGAACGCGGTCGGCTCGTTGATCGTGTAGACCACGTTGATGTCGGGGTTCTGCGACAGACAGGTCTCCATGCCGGTCCGGCCCCCCTCCTCGTTGGGCCCCGGTCGCCTCGACGCAGACGATCTCGTACTCGCCGCCCGCTCCGGTGCTGTACGTACCGGTCTCGGGCTCGTCACCGATGACGGTCAGCTCGCCGATGTCGATGCCCATGCCCTTGAGGAAGCCGTTGTCCCGGCAGTAGTCGACCGACACGGTGCGGTCGTCGAAGATCACCAGGCGGGCGATGACCGCCTTCTCGCCGTTGAGCTTGCCGGCCGCCCACTGGCCGATGGCCTCGCCGGCCAGGCAGTTGTCGGTGGCGAAGGTGATGTCGACCACGTCCGGTGGATCGGTGGGGGTGTCGAGCGCGATCACGTACAACCCGGCGTCCCGGGCCTGCTGGATCGCGTTGTTGACGTTCACCGACATCGGGGTGATCAGGATCCCGTCCTGGCCTGCGGCGATGGCGTTCTCGATCAGGTCGATCTGACCTTGGTCGTCGCCTTCGGCCTGTCCGGACCCGACGGTCAGGTCGACCCCCAGCTCGTCGGCCTTCTGCCTCGCACCCTCCTGCATGGCCACGAAGAAGGCGTTGGTGGAATCCTTGGTGATCAATGACACGGCGACGTCACCGCCACTCGCGGCGGCGTCACCGCCGTGTCGTCGGCGGCGGGCGGCGGTGTCGTCGGCGGCTTCGGTGGCGGCGGTGTCTTCGGTGCCGGCATCGTCGGAGTCGTCATCGCCGCCGCAAGCGGCCATGACCAGGCCTGCGACGGTGAACACGGCGAAGGCGTGACGGGCGGATGAGCGTTTGGACATGATCGTCCCTTTCACAGGTTGGCGGTTGATCGTGGACGTGCGTCCTGTCTAGTCGCGGAGCGTCGGGCGGAGCGAGTCGGCGGTACGGCACCCAGTCCGCTGCCCAGGGCGCTGATCTCAACGCCTCGCAGCGCATCTCGCCCGACTCCGGTCGGCTCGTTCACGCCCGATCCGACCTGCACCCGACCAACGAGGATCCGAGCGATGAAGGAACCGATGAAGGAACAGATGTCCGTGGTGTCGCACACCACCACCGGCGAGCACCGTCGTCGCGATGCCGTCGAGTCGCGGTGTCGCCGTTCGGGCGGGGTGACCGGCGGTGCCGACGCCGCCCTCGGGCCTTGACGGGCCGAATCGGCGGGAGCACGATCGTGTGTTGCGCTCAAGCCGGGGACGGCGTTCTCCGATCACGTCTCATCGACGCCCGCGAGACTCCGCTCACCGACCGGACCCGACCCGCACCACTGCGACGCCGATGGGTGCCGCACACGATCTGGGCGCTGCTGGTGCTCGGCCCGTTCGGCGCGTACCTGGCATGGCTGTCGCAGACCACGCTGCCGGACGGTCAGTGCTCGGGGATCGGATGGGGCTGTTCGCTCGCCGGGTGGGACGCGGTCGGCCTCACGCTCATCATCTTCGGTGTACCGATCGCACTGGTCTGGCTCGTGGGACACCTCGTGATCGCGATCGTGCAGCGCCGGAGACACCGGAGGGGTCGGAGCGGTCAGGGGCCGGAGGCCGAGGCGTCGGACGTCACGTAGCGAGACCGTGCTCACGACTCGGCATCGCCGGCGCGGGAGAGCCCCGACCAGATCACCGCGACCAGGATCGGCAGCGTCAGGACGTGACCGACCGTCCAGAGCCGGATCGCGAGTGGCCCCAGTTCGAACCGGTCGGTGACGACGAACTCGAGGTCGGTGCCGAACACCTGGACGTAGCCCCGTCCTGCTTCCCAAAACTCGCGGTCTCGCAGCTTGACCAGGTTGAACCGGATCACCGAACCCGTCACCAGGCCGACCACCGCAACCGCCAGCGCGATCGCGGCCGGCCACGGGATGTCGTACAGCACCTTGTACGCGAACCACGCTCCGCCCACGAGCGCCACGGCCGCGACGGCGAACGCGAAGATGCCGTGCAGTTCCGCCATGCCCTCCGAGGGCGCCGACGGTGCGGACGCTCCGCTCCCGACTTCGTAGTCGTACCAACCGGGATTCGACCGGTGCGCGAAGAACTGCCACAGTCCGGTCACCGACACGCCGACGACGCTGACGACCGACGCCCATGCCAGGAGTCGCACCCCTCGCTGCTGCGAGGGCGTGAGCCAGGTGCGGAAACGGTGGTGCACCGAATGCAGGCTGCCCGGCATCGACACCTCCTACCGGCCGTCCGACGACCGACGCCTGCGAGGGATCGAACGCAACGAGCCCCCGCAGGAGGTTGTCGGTGACGAGCTCGACGTACGACGACGCGGCATCGGGGTGGCGCTCAACGCGCACGACGACGTCGAAGTACTCCGTGTCTGCCTCGAGCGGGCAGTGGGTCGTGATCTCGACGGCGACGAGCCCGCCGGCGGCGACATCGGCCCGGGGGAAGTACACGACGGGGTCGTCGATGTCGAAACCGACCTCCTCGCGGACGAGCGCCGCGGTCGAGTCGGCGAGCACGTCGCCGTCGACGGTCGCGTTGGGCGGTCCGCGACCGGCGTGACCCCCATGAAGCGGCGGGCGTCCGCCGGGTCGTGGATCGCATCAGCGACCAAGGTGACGTCGGTCGGACCGGCATCGGACGGTTCGGACACGGCGGCGGCCTCCTCGGCGGCGAACGTTGCCCCTGATGATCGCAGGTCCGGCTGCGTCCCGCGACGCCCGGGAGCCCGCCTCCCCACCCGACACGACCAGGCGCGACAATCGCGTCATGGCCTATCTCCCTCGCCGTGCCCACGACGCCGACGCGCACATCATGGAGCCGCCGACGTGGCTGCGTGATCATGCCGATCCCGACATCCCGCGCGGATCGAGATCCCCACCTACGCCAACGAGCTCGTCCAGACCGGCGACGCCGCGACCGGCGACAGCCCTGACCCCGGCCAGCTCGGCGACATCTTCGACCGCCTGGCCGCGCGACATCGCTCCGACGAATTCCTCGCCGACGAGGCGACCGATGTGATGAACCGGAAGAACTTCGCCGCCACCGGCTCGTTCCTCGCCGACGACCGGCCGCGGGTGCTCGACTACATCGGCGTCGACAGCCAGTTGATGTTCAACACGTTCCACAACACCCGCCTGTACGAGTGGGAACACCCCGCCGCGAACGACCCGGACGCTCACGTCGACCTCGACCTCGCCTACGGCACCGCTCGCGCCCACAACCGGGGCATGACCGAGTTCTGCTCCGTCGACGATCGGCTGCTGGCCACCTGCTACGTGCCGCTCGCCGACTTCGATCGAGCCGAGGCGATGGCCACCGAGGCGATCGAGATGGGCGCCGCTGCACTGCTCATCGCGTCCGGCTGTCCGGCCGGACACTCCCCGACTCACCGAGCACTCGATCGTGTGTGGCGGCAGGCCGAGGAAGCCGGCATCCCCGTCGTGTTCCACGTCGGTGGCACCGGCGCCCTCATCGACCCCGACTACTTCCACAACGGCCTGCCGATCCCACCCGACTTCCACGGCGGCGCCGAGAACTTCCGCTCGGTCGACTACATGGCGATCCCGTTCCCACCGATGCAGACGCTCGCCACGATGATCTTCGACGGGGTGCTCGAACGCCACCCGAACCTCAAGGTCGGCGTGATCGAACAGGGCTGCATCTGGCTGCCGAGCTTCATCAAGCAGATGGACTCCGCCATGGATGCGTTCGGCCGCCACGAGGATCGTCTCCGGCAGCTCTCACTGACACCGGGCGAGTACGTCGAACGCCAGGTGCGGGTGACGCCGTATCCCACCGAGGACATCGGCTGGGTCACGGATCAGGTGGGCCCCGACATCTTGCTGTTCAACACCGACTACCCGCACGTCGAAGGTGGCCGCCGCCCCTACGAACGATTCGAACGCAGCCTCGGTGACCGATCCGACGAGATCCGCGACCGCTTCTACGCCGACAATTTCGTCGACCTGATGGGTTCCGCCGTCGCCGCACTCGTGTGAGCGCGGTCCGGATCGAAGCGCTCGACGCCACCAGCCGCCCGACGAGACCGATCCCGACGCGGTGCTCGGACCCGGGGCGTCGTGTCGGCCCCTCGGCGTCGGCGTGACGAGGTGCGCACACTCGGCGGGCCGCCGGCCGACGAGCCCGGTGGCGGCGATCGCAGGTCGAGGGCACGTGGGTCCGGAGGAACGATCCGCCGGTCGTCACGTCGGTTCCCGGCTCGGCCCGGCCGTCGGCTCGGGGCCTCATCGTGTTCGTGCACCATGACAGGATCTCAGCGTGGGCCGTCGTGAGCGCGCCGAGCAGAAGCGGACGATGTACACGGGTGGACGTCCCAACGACGAGGCCAGGGCGATCCACCGACGATTTGCAGCGGGGCCGATCCCGCGGCTGCTGCCGGTCGCGTGCGTGCTCGACGTGCGCGGTCGATCGAGCGGGCGCAGCGTGTCGGTGCCCCTCGTGATCGTGCGCTGGCACGGCGACTGGTACCTGGCGTCGATGCTCGGGGACGACAGCAACTGGGTCCGCAACGTCCGGGCGGCCGATGGCGACGCTGTCCTGCTGCACGGGCGCCGACGACGGGTGCGGCTGATCGAGGTCGAGCCGGCGGACCGCGCTCCCGATCCTGCGGCGGTATCTCCTCTTCGCGTGGGGTGCCCGGCCGCACATGGACGTGCACTGGCGGGCGTCGCTCTCGGAGTTCGAGGCGGTGGCCGAGCGGTACCCGGTCTTCCGGGTGGCCGCAGCCGCCCCGAACCCGCCCGCCTGACGCCCGACCGACACGAGCGGCTCGGCTCGGCCGTCTGCAGCCGGCGGATCCCATGGGAGACTCGGCGGATGCGCGTGGTGGTCGTGGGTGCGGGAATCGTCGGTGCCTCGACCGCGTTCCATCTCGCCGATGCCGGGGTCGACGTGTTGGTCATCGACCGGGCAGACGCCGGCAAGGCCACCCTGGCCGGTGCCGGGATCATCTGTCCGTGGCCGACCGCGACCACCGACGAGGAGCTCGTCCGGCTCTACGTCGCCGGCGCCCACGCGATCCCCGAGATCGTCGGCCGGTTGGCGGAACTGGGTGCCGACAGCAGCTATCGCCGTATCGGCGCCATCGCGCTCGCAGCCGACGACACCGAGCTCGCTGCCATCGAGGGCCGCATCGCCGCTCGATCGGCGACGAGCCCCATCGTCGGTGACGTGCAACGAGTCGGCGGGTCGGAGGCTCGACGCCGCTTCCCGCCGCTGCGCCGGGATCTCGCCGGCATCTGGATCGAAGGCGGCGCCCGCCTCGACGGACGGGCCATGGCGGCGACGCTGCTCGCGGCGGCGCACATCGACCCGCGACCCGGCGACGTCCGACTCGTCGTGGAAGGCGACCGGGCACGCGGTGTCGTGGTCGACGGCGAACGCATCGACGCCGATGCCGTGGTCGTGGCCGGTGGCGCCTGGTCCGATGCGCTGCTCGCACCGCACGGTGTGACGGTCGGCGTCGAACCGCAGAAGGGGCAGATCCTCCATCTCGATGTCGGCGATCGGCTCGATTGGCCGCCGACCGACGAGTGGCCGAGCATCCTGCCACCCGGGCCGCACTACCTCGTACCCTTCGACGGCGGACGGGTGGTCGTCGAGGCGACCCGGGAGACGGGTTCCGGGTTCGACACCCGGGTCACGGCCGCCGGCCAGCGCGAGGTGCTCGATGCGGCCCTGCTGTGGGCGCCGGGCCTGGCCGATGCAGCGCTGATCGAGACGCGGGTCGGGCTACGTCCGCTCGCGTCGACGGGACGGCCGATGATCGGACCGGCTCCCGGTGTGGAGGGACTCCTCGTCGGCACGGGCCTCGGTGCGGCCGGGCTCACCATCGGTCCCCTCGCCGGCCGGATGTTGGCCGACCAGGTGCTCGCGACCTGATGCACCGACCGTCCGCGGCGCTGTGACACCCCTCGGTCAGACTGGGCCACATGGCCAAGGCGAAGATCGAGCACGTCTGCAGCAACTGTGGTGCGTCGCATCCGAAGTGGGCCGGGCAGTGCTCGTCGTGCGGGCAGTGGAACACGCTCGTCGAAGAGGTCGCCGTGCCGGCCGACGTGGCGGTGATCGGCCCCGCGTCGTCGGCGCCGACGCGCATCGGTGAGATCGACCCGCAGGTCGGGCGGCGGGTCGCCACCGGCATCGGCGAGCTCGACCGCGTGCTCGGCGGCGGCCTCGTGCCGGGGTCGGTGGTGCTGATCGGCGGCGAGCCGGGCATCGGCAAGACCACGCTGCTGCTCCAGGCGGCTCGCGCACGTCGCGCACGGGCCCGTGCTCTACGTGACCGGCGAGAGAGTGCCGAGCAGGTGGCGCCGCGCGCGCGAGCGCCTCGGGGTCGGCGAGTGCGCGCTGTGGCTGCTGGCCGAGACGCGCGCTCGAGCGCATGCTCGCGGCGATCGGCCGGTGCGGCCGCGGCGGCGTGGTGATCGACTCGATCCAGACCGTGTACTCGACCCGGCGTTCGGCTCGGCGCCCGGGCGATCGCCCAGGTGCGCGAAGGTGCGCACCCAGCTCCTGTCACCGCGGCGAAGGGCCACGGCATCGCCGGCCGTGCTGGTCGGCCACGTCACGAAGGACGGCGCGCTCGCCGGGCCCCGTGTGCTCGAGCACCTCGTCGACACCGTGCTGTACTTCGAGGGCGACCGGCACCACTCGCACCGCCTGCTGCGTGCATCAAGAACTCGCTTCGGCGCCATCAGCGAACTCGGGGTGTTCGAGATGACCGGCCTGGGGCTCGTCGGTGTGCCCGACCCGAGCCACCTGTTCCTCGGCGACCGGCGCACCGGCGTGCCGGGGTCGTCGATCGCGCCGACGATGGAGGGTCATCGGCCGATCGTCGTCGAGGTCCAGGCGCTCACAACACCCGCGCCCCCCAACGTGCCGGCCCGCCGCACCGCACTCGGCATCGACGGCAACCGGCTCGGGCTGCTGCTCGCCGTACTGCGAGCAGCGGGCGAGGGTCGCCGTGCAGCAGCAAGACGTCACGCTTCCACCGTCGGCGGGGTTCGGCTCGTCGAACCCGGGCTCGACCTCGCGGTCTGTCTGGCGATCGCCAGCGCGATCACCGACCGCCCGCTGCCGTCCGACCTGGTCACGTTCGGCGAGGTCGGTCTCGGTGGTGAGCTGCGGCAGGTGGCCCACACGCCGCGCCGCCCGGCTCAGCGAGGCCGCCCGGCTCGGTTTCACCCGGGTGATCGCACCGAAGAACTCCCCGGCGCCCGAGGGTGACTCGATCCGGATGATCAGGGTCGGCACGCTCCCCGAAGCCCTCGCCGCCGGCGGCCTGGTCTGGAACGGACCGGCGTCCGAACCCGCCGGCGGGCCGAGGCGAACGGCGAGGACGACCCGGTTGGCCGAGTTCAGGATCATGACCGGGAACGTGCCGAACCTGCTCGGGGTCGGGCCCACGTCGGCCCGGTTCGGCCGCCCACCCCGTGGCGACGGGCGTGTCGTTCGCACGTTCGTCGGCGCTGCCCGAGCGCACGTGTCACGGCGTGATCGAGGTCGCGGCGTGCGGTCGATCGCATCAGCCCTGCCGACTCCTCTCCCGACTCCTCTGCCGACGCTCGAGACCACCGATTGCCGACGATCGTCTCGTGGCCGAACATGCCGCGGTGCAGGCCACGTTCGACGTCGTGATCGCACCGCCGGGGATCGTGCCGGGTCGGCGCCGACCGGCGTCGACTCAGATCCCCGTGGACAGTCGGCACCGGGGCGCCAACGACGCGATGCGCGACGCCCTGGCGCGGATCGGTCCAGGCACCCCGCTGCGCGACGGCATCGATCGAGTCGTTCGTTCCAAGGCCGGCGCATTGATCGTGCTGTCCGACGACCCCGAGGTGTTGGCGATCTGCTCGGGTGGCTTCCTGGTCGACGCTCCGTTCAGCCCCCAACGTGTGTCCGAACTCGCCAAGATGGACGGCGCGATCATCATCTCCGACGACGGCGGGCGCATCGCTCGGGCGAACGTCCACCTCGTCCCCGACCCCACGGTGCCGACGAGCGAGACCGGCACGCGGCATCGCACTGCTGAACGGGTCGCCCGGTCGCTCGACGTGCCGGTCGTGTCGGCGTCGGAGGAGATGGGCGTGATCAACGTCTACGCCGGCGGGCTCAAACGACAGCTCCAGGAGGTCGGGCGTCTGCTCGACCGCGCCAACCAGGCCCTGCAGACCCTCGAGCGCTACAAGGTCCGTCTCGACGACGCGATCGACAACCTGACGGCGCTCGAGATCGAGGACGTCGTCACGGCGCGACGATGTCGTCACGGTCGTGCAGCGCGGCGAGATGGTGCACCGCATCGCCGACGAGATCGAGACGATGATCATCGAGCTCGGCGTCGACGCCCGTCTGCTGCGGTTGCAGCTCGACGAGATCTACACCGACATCGACGACGAGGTCGACCTGGTGATCGCCGACTACCTCCCGCCGCACCGCCACGCCGAAGACACGATCGCGGAGATGTCGCGGATGAAGGACGACGACGTGCTCGACGCCCGCATGGCGCTGGCCACGATGCACCTGGGCGACGCCTCGCTCGACGACGAACTCGCCGCCGCGCGGATTCCGGTTCTTGCGTCGGGTCGGCAAGCTGACGCCCGACATCGCGGCGTCGATCGTCGACCGGTTCGGCGGGCTCGCCCGACTGCAGCGGGCCACGATCGACGACCTCGCCGCGGTCGACGGCGTCGATGCCGAGATCGCCGCGTCGGTCAAGGAGACGCTCGAACGCGTCACCGAGAACACGATCCTCGGCCAGTACAGCTAGTCACGAGCCACGTTCACGACCCCAGGGAGTCACCGATGCCGTTCCGTCATGTCGTCATGTTCAAGTGGGCCGACCACGTCGACGACGCACACGTCGACAAGGTCCGCGACGGCCTGAGTGCACTGCCGACCGAGATCGACGTGATCCGCAGCTACGTGCACGGCACCGACGTGGGCGTGTCGGAAGGGACGTACGACTACTGCGTGGTCGCCGACTTCGACAACGTCGGCGACTACCGCACGTACCGCGACCATCCGCAGCACGTGCTGTTCGTCGCCGAGCTGATCAAGGACCACGTCGCCGACCGGGCCGCGATCCAGTACCAGACCGGCCAGGTGACCGGGGCTCGGCGGCCTTCACCGAGACGGGTTCAGCAGGCGCCGGCGGAGCTCGACGAGCTTCGGCGCCGGCTCGCCGTCGCTCCACGGATCGGCGTTGATCACCCGTTCGTAGCTCTCCCACTCCTGGCGCACGCCGGCGTGGTCGCCCGCGCGGGCGTGGGCTTCCATCCGGAGACCGATCAGCTCCTCGTGGCCCGGCAACACCTGCAGCCCCGTCCCGTGGCGCCGGAAGACACCGTCGATGTCGCCGATCGACAGGCAGTGTGCCGCGAGCTCGGAGGTGGCGCTCGTCGCCAACAGCACCAGGTTCGACGTGATGCCCTCGCTGTCGGGCCAGAGGTACGAGCGTGCCCTCGAACGGCATGCCCGCGATGAGTTCGACGGCCGGGTCGAGGGTGGCGATCGCCTGCGCCGGCGGCTGCACCCGGGCCGTGTCCAGGGCGTGACGGACCAGATCGGCGTCGGTGACGACGAGCGGATGCAGCGGCAGCGAGTCGGTCATGGTGCGGCCGACCCACTCGTCGCCCGGGGGTGGTTCGACGAGCCGCGCCAGCGATCGCCGTGCCTCGGACACGACGTTGGCGAACGTCGCGTCCCGGACGTCGAGTTCCCACAGCGCGGTCCGCGCCGCCGACCGGGTCGATCGCTCACGGTGCGTCGCCAACCAGGCGACGAGCTCACGCGTCTTCGAACGCTCGAACGAGACCGTGCCACCGGTGGCATCGACCACGTCGACCGGGCCGAGCAGGCGCACGAGCAGCCATGCGGCGGTGTCCGGTGACGCGACATCGGGTTCGGCGTCGGAACCCGGCGAGACCCGGTCGGCATCGCCGGTGCGCCGGCGTCCGGTTCGTCGGCTGTGTCGTCGACGGCATGGACGGGCTGCGACGACCCCACAGGGGGCGCGAGTTCGGGGTCACCACCGTTGGCTGCCGACGCCGGAGCCTCGGCCTCGGCGTCGGCGTTCCCGGCTGCCGTGTGATCGGTCGCTGCGTCGCGAGCGCTGACGTACGTGTGGTCGTCGGCAACGCCGACCGGTCGAGCTTCGGTTCTCCATCGAGCGGATCGACGACGGGCTCCCGTTTCGACGATGGGCTCGGGTTCGACGCGGGGTGGTCGACCCGGGCTCGGGTTCGACCACCGTGACGAGTTCGGCGATCGCCGGATCTCGTCCGGCGACAGGCCCACCGGGGTGAGCCGGATGCCGGCCGGCATCAGGGGCCAGGCGTCGCCGTCCGGCGCCAGCCGGCTGGACGGGCCATGGATCGGAGACGCCGAGACGACGGCGAGCCCGTTGCGGCTCGCGGGCAGATTGATCGTGCCGGCGGCAGCTCCCACGAGCACGACGGCGGGCTCCCAGGTGTCGCCGGCCGAGCCCCGCACGCGCAACTCGAACGTCGACGTCGTCATGCCGGCCGTCGAGCCGATCGGCATCGGCGGCCGCCTCGAACGCGCGTTGGGAATCGGCGACCGGTGTGTAGAGCCGGTGACCGAGGAATGCTTCGTCGGGGACGCCGAGACCGACGAGTGTCGTCACCTCGGCGAGCACGGAACCGGCGAGGGTGGCTGCGATCGCTGCGACCACTGCGTCGGCCTGGGCGCCCGGTCCGCCGACCTCGATCGCCTCGATCGCCTCGAGATCGACGTAGACGTCGCGCCCGCGCTCGTCGGTGCCGAGTTGCGACCAGCGCCGGGCAGGTGGGCCACCCCGTCGGCCCCGGCGGCGAGCAGTTCGAGCGGGGTCGAGGCGGCGAGCTGCCAGGTGTCGTCGCTGCCCTCCCACGGGCCCGGCAGGTCGACACGGCCGGTCGCGCCGAGTTCGAGCGCACCCGTCGGGGCCACCGAGCACGCCAGCACCCGCTCGCCCTGATTCGCCGAGCGGTGTCGCGACTGCACGGACCGCGACCTCGACTCGTGTGAAACGTTCACCCACGCCGATCGCCCGGAGCGCTCGCTCGGTTGCGGCCGGGCGACCCTCGGGGGCGGGCAGGGTGGCCCGCGGTCGAGCCCGACGCAGCCGGTTCGACGACGGACGGCCAGCAACGTCAGGACCCCGGCCGACAGCATCGCTGCACTGCCGAATCCGAGCAGTGCGGCTGCATGTGCATCGGCATCGGCATCGTCGGCCGGCGCCTCCCGATCCCCGTCCGGGGACGAGGTCGAGGCCGCCGGGGCCGGCGTCGAGTCGCCGCCGGTCGCCACGTCGGCGCCCGGCGGATCCCAGACGTCTCGCGACGGGCCGCGCTGTCCGCGCGGTCGCCCACGGAGGTGTCGGCGTTCGCCGCCCCGGCCGGATCGAGCGAGTCGGCGAGCCCGGGAACGGCGGCAGCCCCGGTCGGCGGCGATGCGGGCGCCGGCGGAGTGGGCGGCGCCGTTTCGACCACATCGATCAGCGGTTCCACGTCGGTGGCGTCGACACCATCGGCGTCGACACCATCGGCGGCATCGACAGGATCCTCGACCGGAACGTCGAGCTCCCATCCGGGTTGGATGACGTCGGGATCGCTCGGCGTGCGGCCGTCGGCGAACGTCCGCCCCTCGTTCGCCTCGTAGACCTCGGGCCATCGCTGCGGATCGCCCAGCTCCTCGTCCGCGATCGACCAGAGCGACTCGCCCGGCTCCACGACGTGGACGGAACTGTCACCCACGTCGAGCACGTCGCCGGCAACTCCACCTCCGCCGACCGACTCGGCCGCATCGGGCCCGGCTTCGGCAGTCGACGGCAACTCGAACACCCAGCCGACGTCGATGAACGCGGCGTTGGTGAAGTGGCCGGCCGTCGGGCATCCGACGCCCGAGGTTCACGTCGACGAGCTGCTCGGCGAACGCCGCGACGCTCGCCGAGTCGGGCCCGACGAGCCGCTCGGCGATACCGAACACCGAGTCGCCCGCCTGGACGACGTAGTGACCGCTCGAGGCAGCCACGTCCGACGTCGCCACGGAGTCGACCCGTGGCATCGGACCACCGAGCCGACCTGCAACGTTCCGATCGGCCTGCCCCGATGTCGGTCCGGTGGCGACCTCGTCGGCGACGGACACGGCGGCGACCGGGGCTGCGGCGACGGGATCGGGCACGAGCGGCGACTCCCGTCCGACGGCGGTCGTCGGAGATGTGAACAGCGGCACGATCACGAGCAGACCGGACGCGATCATCCGGGCAGTTCGCTGCGACGGACCCAGTCCACGAACGTCGGGCATCGCGAGACCGTCGTGACGGAGCATGTGCACGACCTCGGCGATCACCGACAGCACCAGCACGCCGACGGCGACCCAGGCGACGATCAGCGAGAGGCGGATGACGATGTCGGCGATCGTGTCGTCGGTGAGGCGATCGGTGAGCGCCGAGCGGATCCGACCGCCGTCCCACTCGGCCGGCGACGCAACACCGTGCAGCGGCGAGGCGCCGCCGAAACGTTCACGTGCTGCGTACACCAGGAGCGCCGGCACACCCGACGGCGACGACACCGAGGAGGATCGCGAGCCGCGCGAAGACCAACAGCCGTGTGGCGACGCCTTCCCGGTTCGCTCTGCGATCAGCCATGGAGTCTCGATTCTCTCACTGCGAGTGTGGGGAACGAGATCCCCGAGAGGGAAATGCGGACGGAACGACGCACGAGCGGCACGACGATGTCACGGGCCCGTCTGCGCCTGCACCGAACCCGTTGCCGTCGCATCACCGTCCGGATCCTCGATCGTGACGGTGACGGTGACGGTGTCGCCGTCGATCGTCATCGACGATGTGCCGTAGACGCCGTAGGCCCCGAACAGTTCATCGGCGATCGCCGCCCCTCGACGAGCGCCGTTCCTCGTTGAGCACCACGGTCGGTTCGCCGCGTCGCGCGAACGAACCGACATCGACCTGCTGGGCGCCGGCGCGCGCCGACTGGAACGCGATCGACTGGGCCGCCGACCGGTTCGTGATCACTCGGTTCACGTCGCGGGACAACCAGATCACACCGCCGGCCGTGAACACGAACAGCAGCACGAGCGCCGTGACGACGGCCGAGCCTCGCTCGCCCCGGCCCCGCCGCCCATCGGGCTCGCACGACGAGGCCCTCGACGGGTTCATCGTCGGGCCCGGAAGAAGTCGACCGTGGCCACCGCGGTGACCGACTCGTCGTACGGCTGATTGATCACTTCCACACCGCGATCCGAGACCTCGCACGACACGGTCACCCGCACGATGCCGACATCGACACCCGACCCCGGAGGTGGAGCCGGCGGGTACACGGTGACGACGGTCGGATCGTCGCAATTCGAGCTGTCGGCCAGGATCGTCTCGACCGCCCGTCGGGCGGCCGCGCTCGCCGCTGACGCATCGCGTTCGAGCGCCGCCGCCTGGGCACCCGACTCGGCCGCCGACCTGACCTGCGCCCGGGCGTCGACACCCCGACCGAGCGCGATCACGAGCAGGGCCAGCCCGAGGACCGCGGGAGCGATCAGAACGAGACCCAGCGCATCGGCAGCGCCCCGATCTCTCACGGCCGGAACCCTTCGACCGGGAGCGATTCGGTGATGTCGATGCCGGCCGACGTGCCGCGGATGATGCCGGGAGCGTTTCCGGTGAGCCGGACCACGACCAGCTGACCGTCGATGCGAATGTCGACGTCGGTCCCGCTGAGCAGATCGGCCCGACGCAACACGTCCTCGGCCGAGGTCTCGACGGCCTCGGGAGACGCCCCCTGGCGGGCGACCAGCACCGCGGCATCACGAGCCACCGAGCGCGCTTCGGTGCGAGCGTGGGTGAACATCGCGGCCTGGAAGGCCGTGAACGCGAGGCCCACGAACACGGGCGTCAGCAGCACGGTGGTCAACGACGTCGACCCACGGTCGGTCTGCGGCATCGGAGCGACGGGGATCAGGGAGTCGGAGCGACCGGTGGGTCGACCGGCGTGTTCGCCTGATCGCGGATCTGGTTCCACAGGATCGTCGCGATCACCACGACACTGACACCGGCCGCCACGAACCAGAGCACCTGCTCGAGCGACACGGCGCCACGATCGCGGTCGGCCGGATCGTCGATGACCGCCGATCGACCGAACACGCCGAGCAGGACGGCGTACACCTGCTGTGCGGTGCCGGTGATCAACATCGGGACGTCGTTCATGGTTGCTCCTTCTCCCTCGTGTTCACGAGAAGTTGAGTGCCGGGTACATCACGAGCGCCATGAAGATCAGCGCCATCCCGACGATGGGTGTGGTGAGACGGCTCGTTCGCAGACGGGCCTCGGACTCCTGTTCGGTCGCCAACGCCGACCTCAGCGTCGCACACTTCGCCGCCAGCGTCCGTGCGACCGGCGCACCTTCGGCAGCACTCAGCTCCGCCGTGGCCGCCACCTGCTCGAGCTCGTCGAGACCGAGGTCCACGCCGGTCCGCTTGAGCAGCGTCGGTCATGCTCGAGCCACGGGCGCCCGACTCGCGCATGCGGCGTCGCAGTTCGAGGAACAGGCGGCCGTCGCCGGCGTACGCGGCCTGCTCGAGGGCGGCTTCGTAGCCGGTGTTGCCGGCCAGCAGCATCGTGACGACGTCGAGATACGCCGAGACCTGATAGCGAAGGTCGACGCACGCGTCTCGTCGGCCTGCTCGACCAACGTCGTGTGCACGATCACGGGCCCGAGCACGGCCGCACCGAGCGCCACGATGACGGGCACGTACGCCTGCAGGCTGATCAGATCGGCCGCTTGCAGCGCGCCGAGCACGACCGGCGGGATGACGAGGCCGAGCAGCGCCGCGACGACCATGTACAGCGCGTGCTGTTCGACGCTGCGCCCGGCGAGCTCGAGTTCGGTCGATTTCGGTCGCAACCGCGGCTGGTTCGAGACGACCCGGACGACCGGATCGAGCAGGCGGTTCGCTCCCGGTGAGGCGGCCGACTCCGCCGACGCCGACCCAGGGCGGCGCAGGTGCTCGATCGTGCGGGACAGCGACGGGGCGGGCTGCATCCAGCCGCTCACCATCAACACCACGCCGACGGCGCCGATCACGGTCAAGACCACCATGAGGGCGAACGCGCTCACGAGGGCGACCCTCCGACGCTGCCGGCGGTCAGGAATCGGCTGGGACGGGGGAACGCGGCGAGCCGCTGCACACGCAGGATCAATGCGACGTAGCCCCCGAGCATCACGGCGAGGAACAGCTGGCCCCCCGACGTGTCATAGGCGTCGAGGTACTGACTCCGTCCGAACACCAGGAGGAGGACGACCAGTGTCCCCATGATCAGGGTGAGTGCCTGCACCTCGCGGCGCGTCGGTGCACGTTCGGCCTCGATCAGGCGGCGCCGATCGACCTGCTGCCTCGTCTGCTCGGCGAGCGCCGTCAGCACCGGGACGGTCCGTGCGCCACGCCGGATCGCGATCGCCAGACCGGCGGCGACCAGATCGGCCAGCGGGTCGTCGAGGTCGTCGGCGAAGCGTCGGAACACGATCTCGGGATCCTGCCGACTCAGACCGGCGGCCAAACGCCGGATGTGCGGTCGGATGACCGGCGGGCACGCCCCGACCGTCGAGGTGATCGCACCGATCGGCTGCTCACCCGCCATCAGCACGTCGCGCACGTTCTCGATCCAACTCGCCAGTGCATCGAGTCGGGCGATCTCGACGTTGCTCGACGTGTCTCTCCTCTGCCAGCCGGCGATCACCCAGACCGCTCCGACACCGACCACGACGGCCGGCAACACCCAGCCCGACACCACGAGCACGAGCACACCGACCACGAAGGCTCCGGTCAGTCTGACCGCCAGCGCGCGGGCATCGCCGGTGTCGATCGAGACGACCGGGGTGTCGCCCGGCGGGAGCAGCATGAGGCCGATCCCGACGACGAACAGCAGGGAGAACAGCACCGCGTACAGCATCACCAGGCTCCCGACGGTGCGAAGGGCCTCGTGTCGTAGCCCGACATCCGGAGGCGCTGGAGATGACGGGTCGACAGCGGGGCCACCTGCGTGAGCTCGCCCGTCTCACCGATGCCCCACACCTCGGTCGTGGCGAGCCCGCCACCTTCGCCCAGCCCGCCGATCTCGATGATCGACGTGACCCGCCGGGTCGGAGCGTCGTCGCGTTCCTCGTTGCGCACGAGATCGATGTGGATCACGAAGTCGACCGTCTGGGCGATGAGGCTCCACACCGCGAACTCCGGCAGGCTCGTGTCGGACTTCGACACGTAGTAGGCCAGCCGCTGGATCACGACGTCGGCCGTGTGGGCGTGGATGGTGGCCAGCGATCCGCGTTTGCACATCGAGGCGACGTCGAGCATGTCGAGCGCCTCGTCCTCGACCAGCTCACCGACGACCACACGATCCGGGTTGAGGCGGCGGGTCAGCTCGACCAGCTGGCGGGTCGTGATCTCGCCCTCGCCCTCGGCGTTCGAGTGACGGGTGAAGAGCGCAGGTGCGTCCGGATGGCGCGGGTCGTCCTCGAGCCGCAACTCGAGCAGGTTCTTCTCGACGGTGATGATGCGCTCGCGCGGCGACACCGCACCGAGCAGCTCGGTCAGGAGTGTGGTCTTGCCGGCGCCCGGCGGACCGCTCACCAGCAGCGTGAACCCGCACCGGATCATCGCCTCGAGCCTCGGCACGAGACCCGGCGGGAACAACCCGCGACCGGCGAGGCCGTCGAGGCCCTCGTGGCGGAGCACGAAGCGTCGGATCGCGATCCGGGGATGGGTCGAGATCCCGTGTTCGGAGCGGCCTCCCAGGACCATCACGACACGCGAGCCGTCGTCGGCCTGGAACGTCAGCATCGGCGACTGCGTGTCGAGTCGCCCTTCGCCGGTGCCGTTCATGCGGCGCGCGAGACGCTTCTGATAGGCGGTCAGATCGGCGGCGGAGTCCCAGAGCTGACCGACGTCGACCTTGCGACCGTCGCTGTAGGTGACCCACGTCGACCGGTGTCCGTTGACGTCGATCTCCTCGACCGTCGGGTCGGACATGTAGGGCTCGAGCGGCCCGGTGCCGGTGAGTTCGGCAACGACCCTCGACCGGATCTCTCGGTCGGCCATCTCCGACAGCGGAGGATCACCCCGGTGCATCCTGTCCTGGTTGACGGTCGCGATCTCGTCGCTCAGCCACGCGCCGACCATCAGTTGCTGCCGGCGGGCGTCGCCCGCCAGCGGCACGTCGGTGGTGGCTCTCCCGTCCTGGTGCTCGTGCTCGTCCTGTTCGATCGATTCGACGAGACGCGCTGCGACCCGATCGGTGACGAACCGCACCATCGCGGCCCGGTCGGTGTCGATCCCACGCCCGGCGAGGCTCATCGTGCCGCCCTCCAGAGCCCACCGGCCGATTCGGCGAGCGACCGTTCGGCGACGAGCGCCAGGTCGCGTGAGGCACGGACCAGCGGGAGCCGGGAGAGGCGACGCTCGGAGACGCCCGTACGGCCGCCGAACACGGCGGCCGCGAGCTCGTCGACGGGCAGACCGACGACGGGGGTGGTCCCGGCGACATCGGACAGGAACGACTCGATCTCGCCGAGGCTGAACGGCCCGGCACCGACGATCGCGACGACGAGCGAGGTCGGGGTGGCCGCGAACGCGTCGAGTTGCTCGGCCAGTCGCTGCAGCCGAACGGCAGCCGCCCGCGACGACTGGGGCGATTGCCGGTGCACGACGACCGTCACCGACGCCGAGGCGACGAAGGGGTGCGAGGCCGGCGGCACCGCGATCCGGCCCGTGTCGGCGATCGTGACCGGTGAGCGGAGCGAGGCGAGTGTCGGCACCAGCGAACGCGCCGACTCCCCCACCGCCTGGCCGGCCTCCGCAGCTCGCACTGGCGCCGGGATCAGGCGCAGGCCGGAGTCGGCGAGCCGGGTGAGCCGCTCGACATCGGGCCACGCACCGTCGAGCACCCGCGTCACCACGGTCGACAACGACGGGGTGACCGGCAGATCGAGCCATGCCGCGAGGTCGCCTCCGGCCGGGTCGGCCTCGACGAGGATCACGTCATCGGACACCGGCCATGCCGATGCGAGCGCCACCGACGTCGTGGTGCAGGTGTCACCGGCGACCGCAACGACGCCCATCAGCCACCGGCGCCCTGCTCGGTCGCGGCGTCGACGCCCGGTTCGACGAGCACGACCCGGACGTCATCGGCGGCCGCGACGGTCGACGCGTCCGCCACGGAGACCTCGACCGAGAGCGCCGAATCCGCGCCATCGGTGGCGTCACCGCCGTGTCTGACCACGCGACCTTGCGTCACGAACGGCTCGGCGCCGGCCTCGCGCACGATGACGAGCAACACCTGTGAACGCGTCGTGAGGCCCGCCGGAACCTGCGTCGGGCGAAGCTCGACCGCAACGACACCGGCACCATCGGACACGAGGGGCGTCGACTGCACGAGTTGGTCGAAGATCAACGAGCCGGACGGCAGGAACACCCGGGCGTACTGGTTCACCACGAGCGCGATGTCGTCAGCGGCGACGGCAGGCACCGTGGGGTCGAGGTCGGCCTCGACGATGCGGAGGTCGTCGCTCGTGACGACCTCGCCGGCGCGCACGTCGTTGACGAGTTGGAGTACCTCGGTCTTGTCGTCGAGCGAGGTGTAGAGCAACACGTTGCCGCCGATCGCGATGGCGGCGAGCACGGCGCCGGCGGCGATGCGCGTGCGCCGACGGGACGCGGGGCGGAAACCCCGCGGTTCTGCCCGTCCGGAGGCTTCCACCGGCTGATCCGTCGGCCGGCGGTCGGTCATCGCCATGGCACGGCCCGATCGACGGTGGAGGCGATCACGATGATGGACAGCAGCGAACCGATCACGAGGCCCGGGCCGAACGGCATCGCCGGGCGGCGACGCACGACGCCCGCGACCACGGTGACCGCACTGGCGGCGCAGAGAGCCGGCAGCGCCGCCCGCGGGTCGATCGATCCCAGCGCCGCGCCGAGTACGGCGGCGAGTTTGACGTCGCCGAATCCCATGGCGGACGGCGACACGACGTGGACGACCAGCAGCGGCCCGGCGAACGCGACCACGCCGGCGACGGGCCCCGCGATCGCGCCGACGCCCGGATGCATCAGCAGTTCGACGCCGATCGCCACGGCGGTGGGCAGCGCGGCCAGGAGGACCAGCCGATCGGGGAGACGCCCCGTCTCGGCGTCGACCACCGCAGCCAGACCTGCACCCGCCAACGTGAGTGCCATGCCGCACTCGAGCCACCACGGTTCGGTCATCAGCCACGGCACGACCACCGCCAGCGAGATGCCGATGAAGGCGGACAGCGAGGTCGCCGAGCGGGGGTGGGTCAGGGCATGCATAGATCGGTGCGCTTGCGCCGACATCGTAGACGCGACGGTGCCCTCGGGCTTCTGGCCGCGAGTCGCCGTCACACCGGAGTGGGGGGAGCGGGACGTGCGAGACCGGAAGCGGTGAACGAATCGACAACTCACGGCGTCTCGGCGTGTGGAAGGCCTCCGAATCGGGCACCATGTTCACCATGAGTGACACGAACGTTCCCACCACCGACGAACTCAAGCTCCGCCTCACGCCCCAGCAGTTCCACGTCACCCAGGAAGCCGGCACCGAACGACCCTTCACGGGCGAGTACTGGGACACCACCGACCCGGGCACCTACCACTGCATCGTGTGCGACGAGCAGCTGTTCGACTCCGACACCAAGTTCGACGCCCACTGCGGCTGGCCCAGCTTCTACGAGTCACTCGGCACCGACAAGATCGAGTACATCGAGGACCGCTCGCTCGGCATGACCCGCACCGAGGTGCGCTGCGCCAAGTGCCACGCCCACCTCGGCCACGTCTTCCCCGACGGCCCCGCGCCGACCGGCAACCGCTACTGCATCAACTCCGCCAGCCTCGGCCTCGTACGACGCCCCGCCGACGACTGAAGCCCCGACGCGTTCGGGCGGCCGTTCGAGCCTCCGAGCTGCGTTGAACGTGCCTGCGCTGCTCGCCTCCCGACCGACGCAGCCCGGCCCGACTGACCCGACGGGCCCGCCTCGCCTCCCGACCTCGCCGTCTCCGCTCCGCTCCGACACTCGCCCACCGCACGTTGATGCCAACCGCGATCAGCCGCGCGCGGCTGCACGACGCGGTCGTCCGTCCACCAGACTGCTGGCATGACCACCGCTGACTGGGGCGACGCCGAGCTGCGCCTGACCGACCGCATCAGCGTGCTCATGGGCGACGACAACGGGCGCTACCCGTCCGGCAACTCGCTGCTCGTGCGCGGCGACGGCGAAGCCGTGATCATCGACCCGTCCGTCGACGTCGTCGCCCGCGGCGGCGCACCCGTCGCGATCGACGCCGTCATCAACTCGCACAGCCACGAAGACCACATGCCCGGCAACGGCTTCTTCGCCGACGCACGCGTGCACATCCACCACGACGACCTGCCCGGCGCCCGCAGCCTCGACGGGCTGATGGACGTCTACGGACTCGACGGGCAGGCCCGCGACGACTTCGCCCGCCAGATCGTCGAGGAGTTCCACTACACGCCGCGCCCCGACGCAGCCGGCTTCGGCGACGGCCATGTCTGGGACCTCGGCCACATCCGGGTCGAAGCCGTGCACCTGCCCGGCCACACCCGCGGACACAGCGGGTTCCGGGTGTCGGGAGGGGTGTTCTTCCTCAGCGACATCGACCTCACCGGCTTCGGCCCGTACTACGGCGACGTGTGGAGCGACCTCGAACAGTTCGAGGAATCGCTCGACCAGGTGCGCGACGAGGAAGCCGACGTGTACGTCACGTTCCACCACAAGGGCATCATCCACGGACGCGAGGCCTACCTCGAACTCGTCGACGCGTTCCGGGCCGTGATCCCGCGGCGGCACGAGGCGATGCTGCAGTTCCTGTCCGAGCCGCACACGATCGACGACATGGTCGCCCACCGTTTCATCTACCGGCCGCACGTGGATCACGTGTTCGCCGACAGCGTCGAACGCCGATCGGCCGAGATGCACGTGCAACGCATGCTGCGACGCAGCGAAGCCGTCGAGGTCGAACCCGGTCGGTACCGGGCTGCTTGACGGAACTGACCGCCGACGTCCCACCCGACCACGGCCGGCCGGCCGACGACGGTTGCCCACCGCGCCCACGGGGAGGTGTCGAGCACCCGCAGCGAAGCCGTCGAGGTCGAACCCAGTCGGTACCGGGCTGCTTGACGGAACTGACCGCCGACGTCCCACCCGACCACGGCCGGCCGGCCGACGACGGTTGCCCACCGCGCCCACGGGGAGGTGTCGAGCACCCGCAGCGAAGCCGTCGAGGTCGAACCCAGTCGGTACCAGGCTGCTTGACGGAACTGACCGCCGACGTCCCACCCGACCACGGCCGGCCGGCCGACGACGGTTGCCCACCGCGCCCACGGGGAGGTGTCGAGCACCCGCAGCGAAGCCGTCGAGGTCGAACCCAGTCGGTACCGGGCTGCTTGACGGAACTGACCGCCGACGTCCCACCCGACCACGGCCGGCCGGCCGACGACGGTTGCCCACCGCGCCCACGGGGAGGTGTCGAGCACCCGCGGCCAAGCCGTCGAGGTCAACCCCTGTCCGTACCAGGCTGCTTGACGCCAACGTTCGGGCGGGCAGCCTCAGGCCGCCCGCCGACTCGGAGGGCCAGTGTTGCGGACCGTACCGTCCGGGAACGCGATCGCCAGCTCGCGGTTCGGACCGAGGCGGACATCCCATCCGGCGTCGTGCACCTTCGAGTGGTGGTGTGCGCACAGCGGGAGCAGGTTCGAGAGATCGGTTTCGCCGCCGTGTCGCCACCACCTGATGTGATGCAGCTTGCAGCGTGAGAACCGCACCTGGCAGCCCGGGATCGCACACGTCGGGTACATCGCTCGCAACGCTCGCCGTTGCGCCCGATTGGCGAGCCGGGTCGATCGGCCGAGGTCGAGCTCGCCCGGGGCGTGCAGCACGACACCGTTGCGCACGATCACCGGATGCACATCGTCGGCGTCTCCGCCATCGCCTGCGCTCATCTCGGCGAGCATTCGAGCTGGGATCTCGACCGGGATGCCCCAGTCGATCGTGGGCCCACCTGCTCCGTTCGGCTGATCGGCATCGACCACCACGACGATCTCCCGCCGGGCCGGACGACCCACGGCAACGAAGCCGCCGTCCATGACGAGTCGGACGAAGCGCCAGCGCCCGGAGGTGTTGCTGCTTGAGCACCGGGTCGGTGGGACAAGTGGTCGGGCACCGTCTCGGCGAACAGTGACTGCACCGCAGCTTCGAGTCGGGCGTCGAGCTCGACACCGGCGAGCGGGTCGAAGCGGCCGTCGAGACGCCACATGCCCTCGGCGTCGGTCCACACCCGAACGCCGGTCATGCGGCGCTGCCGCTCCAACCGCTCCATGCCGTCGTCGCGTTCGGTCGCGCGCGCTTCCATCGCGAGGCGCTTGCGGAACTCGGCCACCGTCGCCGACGAGGCCACGTCGACCAGACCGGCAACCCGGTCGAAGTACTCGGTTCGCTGGTCGTCGGTGAGTGGCTTGGCCTTCGACGTGATCGCATCGACGTGGCCCGCAGTGATCGCTGCGCGCGTCGAGCGCGTCGGCGAAGCCGGGCACCTTGCCCAACGTGTCGGCCCGCTCGGTCGCCTTCGCGGCGTCGCGCACCGACTCGCGTGTGCACTCCGCGATCGTCTGCTCGGGGAACGACACCTCGGCCGCCAGCGCCGTCGCCAGCCGGGCGTCGGCGGCAGCCAACCACGCCTTGATCTCGGCCGACGCGGTGATCGCCGACTCGACAGCCGACCGACCAGCAGCCGAACCGCCAGCATCGCTCACCGACGCCACCACTCGCACCCGCTCGACGACCGCCGCAACATCCACGCCACCATCCTGACGACGGGGTGTCACAGAGTTGCGAACACCAGTTCGCCACTCCGATCGCCCGCAACCCCACCATGTGGTTGGATGGAGGTGCCGTCGACCGAGGGGGTGGATCGGCATGGCAGCTGTCCGTGGGCCCGGATGGGAGAGCCCCGGGCCGGCCGGGCCCGGGAACTCTCGTCGCAACCCCCGTTGCTCATTCTCCCCATGCCCGGATCGACGCCGTGGTGACGAATGCCGCGTAACCGGGGCGGCTGATCCGGGCATGAACCGGTCATGAGCGACCCGGTGAGCGCTGACGGAGGCGTCGGCCTCCGCGACGACGTCCGGTTCGCTCGGCTGTACGACCTCCACCACCCGGCGATCCGTGACTACTGCCGGCGACGGCTCGCCGGCCACCTGGTCGACGACGCCGTCGCCGAGACGTTCCTCACCGCATGGCGGAGGATCGACGACGTACCACCCGGCGACGAGGCCCGGCTGTGGCTCTACCGGGTCGCCTACCGGGTGGTCGGGCACCAGTGGCGCAGCACCGGTCGGCGGCGTCGGCTCGACGACAAGCTGCGCGCGGTCGCGCCGTCACCAGACCTACGAGACGTCCGAGTGCGCGCCGGACGGCATCGACCGCGGGCTGGCGATCCTCTGCGACGTCGTGATCCGACCACCGGGCCATCAAGCGAGCGGCGTCCAACTCGGCGGCAGCATCCGGATGATCGTCTCGGCAGACGGCACGATTCGCTCCGACGGGTACACCGTCGACTCCCAGCCGTGGGGGTTCAGCATCGCGTTCGAGCAATGGCTGCTCGCCGCCCATCCGGACGTCCACGCCCAGATCACCTGGATCGAGGTCGGTGAACACCGGATCCCCTCAGCCGACGACCAGGCCCTCGCGGCCCAGTTCTCCGACGAGTTCGTGGCGCAGTCGGACGTGTACCCGCTCGGTCGATGAGACCGACGGGCGACCGGAGCTGTGACGTCGTCGCGACCGGGGAACGGGTCAGGCCCGGCTGAAGTCCTCGATCATGTTCCAGGCGTCGTGGCTGAGATGGTGTGCGAGGTCGTGCAGGGCTCGAGCGGTCGCGAGTTCCTCACCCACCTGCGGCACGGCCGGGTCGGCGGGGTTCCGCCGTGACCGACCGACACCGGCCAGCGAGCGATCGCCGGCATCGAGATGGGCGACCACTTCGCAGTGGTCGTCGTCCTCGGTGATCTCGAGCCGCACGTCCCAGTGAAGTCGTGCAGTCATGCCACCATCGTCGACACCAGAACCCGCTCGTGCCAGGGCACAACGGCCCGGGTTCGAACGGGTGAGCGCGCCGCTCAGAAGATGTCGGCGACCGCGGCCTGGTACTCGGCGATGCGGGCGAGATGACCGTCGACGTCGGTGTCGCCGGCGTGGTGCGTCGCGATCGCGAGATGGGTCGCTCCGAGGTCCTTCCAGCGTTGCGCATGGCTCTGCCAGCGCTCGGGCGTGCCACCACCCCACTGCGCCTGGGCGCGGATCTCGAACCCGTCCCAACTCAGCCCGGCCGCCTCGCGCACCCGGCGCATCTCCGCGATGCGGTCGGCCGACTTCTCGTTGGGACTCCCGAGCGGCAGCCACCCGTCGCCCGACCGCGCGCACCGGTCGAGGAGCGCGGGCGCCGATCCGCCGAACAACACCGGGACCGGCCGGTCGGGCCGCGGCAGGATGCTCGCGTGTTCGAACTCGTGGTGGTCGCCGTCGTAGCTGAACACGTCCTCGGTCCACAGCCGGCGCATCAGCTCGACCTGCTCCTCCTGCCGTCGACCACGGTTCCCGAACTCCTCGTTCAGGGCGTCGTACTCGACCGTGTTCCATCCCACTCCGACACCGAGCACCAGCCGGTTGCGCGACAGGATCGCCACCTCGGCGGCCTGCTTGGCCACCAGCACGGTCTGACGTTGCGGCAGGATCAGGATCGCCGTGACCAACTCGACGTTCTCGGTGCACGCGGCCAGGAATCCGAACAGCACCATCGGCTCGTGGAACGCCGTGTTCGAGTCGTACGGCCCCTCGAACCCGCCCGGCCGGTTGCGGTCGACCCCCACGACGTGGTCGTAGACGAGCAGATGCGTCATGCCCAACGCTTCCGCGCCCTGCGCGTAGGCCCGGATCGCACCCGGGTCGTTGCCGATCTCGTCGTGGGGAATGACCGCGCCGATGTGCATGCCCCCAGACCTACCAGGCCGACGAGATCGCGTGCTCACCACGGGCTCGCGACCGCCTCACGATCTCCTCACCACGAGCCGGAGCTGCCACCGCCGCCACCACCACCGACGCCACCGCCGCCGAAGCCGCCACCGCCGCCGCCGAAGCTCCCGCCGCCACCCGACGACGAGGGTTTCGTGCGACTGCCGCGCATCGACGAGCCGTGCCGATGGAGGATGATCGGGCCGGTCGCCGCTGCTGCAGCGGCCGGCACGTTGGCCGCCTCCAACGCATCGGACCACGCATCGGCCTCGCCGAGCGCCACCGCCCACGCGCTGTACTCACGCAACAGTCCCTTCGACCACGCCCACTCGACGTGCCGGCCCTCGCTCGCGTGCAGGAACCGCCGGAACGATTCGGTGCGCAGCGCCAACGCCGACCCCTGCGCGCTGCGTGACGGCAGCAGCGCCCGGTACATCACGTAGCGCGACCAGTGCCGGGAACAGCAGACCGACCGCGATCGCGAGCGGCCACGACTTCAGCAATCCGACGAACGCGCCGACGGCCGAACCGAACCACACGAGCATGAAGCCGGCGAACACGATCAACCCGAACGGAGAACCGCTCGTCTTCGGGCTGAGCCCGGCACCCGGCGGATTGTGCCGCCACCACCCGCTCGCCGCGATGTGCGAGACCTGGGCGTCGTGCACACGGCGCCAGGCCGACGCGAACTCCTTGTCGTACTTGCCGGTGACGTACGGGTCGCTGATCGCGAGGATCCGGTCGAGCAGGGCACGGTCATCGGCCGCGAGCTCGCCGCGGGCCGACCCGCTGCTGATGACCAACTCGTCGTCGTCCTCGTCGAGCTCGATCGCATCCTGGCCCGCCAGACCCGAGAACCATGCCTCGACCGCCGTGTCGTCGACCCGCTCGCGCAGCAGCACCTGAGCCTCCCACGGCTCGATGCCCTTCGGCGGCACGAACTCGATCGTTGCGAGTTCGTCCATGTCGGCATCCGGCACCAGCCGCACCGGTGGCGGCGGTTCGACCGTGCCGTCGGCCCGCGGTGCCGGCAGTCCGCCGTAGGCCGCGTCGGCCGCGCCTCCGGCGAACACCTCGTTGCTGCCCTTGCGGCGGGCCCACCGGTACACCGGCACCGAGCCGAGCGCGCCGAGACCGGCCATGCCCAACGCGATGAGACCCCGATTCGGCTCGGAGCGTCGCTCGGGGATCGGAGGCGTCGTGATGTCGACCGGGTCGGTGAACGCGACGATGTCACCGCCGACGGTGAGGCCGACGTCCTCCTCGAGCGGTTCGAACACGGTGCGATACACCGGCGGGTCGTCCTGCGTGCGCACGAGTTCGCACCCACCCTCGACGCGCAGGTCGCCGACGTCGCACGTCGTGTCGGCCAGCTCGAAGCCCGTGACGACCACCTCGAAGCGCCCCGTCTCCCGGTCACCCGGATAGATGCCGCCGGGCGGCGACACGATGTCGACGCTGAAGCCGAGTTGGTCGAAGCGGGCATCCGGCAACACGTAGTCGAGTTCGTAGCGGTGTTGCCCCGTGAACGTGACGTCGGCCTGCCCGATCCGGATGCGCGTGTATCTGCCGAAGTCGTCGACCGTCACCGTGTCGTCGGCGTCGGGCGAACTCGCGGTCACCTCGGTCGGCACGCCGAAGTCGTTCGGCACGAGCCGTTCGTACCCTCGACGGGTCTCGGTGCCGAAGTCGATGTCGACGTACTCGGTGACCCGCACGCCGTCGCCCTCCGGCCGCACGACGACGGTCTTGGCGTCGAACCGCTCCGGATGCGCGCCACCGCCGATGACGCCGACCCCGGCCAACAGGCTGGTGCCGGCCACCGATGCCACGACCACGGCGTGCCGCAGCTTGGAGACTCCACCGATCATCGACCCATTCTGGCCCGATGCCGCCCCGAACGTGGTGGGGTTCTCCCCACCACGCGGACGCCGGGTCGCTCCATCGACCCCAGGCGGCGAGTTCCACACCATGGAGTCATGTCCATCGCCACCTCCGCTCCACTGCCCACCCTGGTGTTCGCCGCCTTCGCCACGCTTGCGGTGGCCGGTTGCGGCGTCAACGTGAGCCTCGACGATGACACCACCCGTCGCATCGTGCACGACACGGTTCCCGTCGACGGCCTGCGCGGCCTCGAACTCGCCACCGACAACGGCGAGGTGCAGGTCCGCGGCGGGGGCGGCGACGAGATCGCCGTCCGGACGGTGCTCGTCGAGCGCAACGCCGGCGACGCGGAGTACTCGGTCGACGTCGACGGTGATCGGCTCGTCGTCGCCGGCGAGTGTGACGCCCGCTGGTGGGATCGCTGCGCGGTCGGGTTCATCGTGACCGTGCCGTCCGACTTCGAGGTCGACGTGGAGACCGGGAACGGCCGAGTCGCACTCTCCGACGTCGACGGCGAGGTCCGTGTCGAGACCGACAACGGCGCGATCGAGGCCGACCGCATCGGCTCGACGGTGGTCGACACCCGGACCGACAACGGCCGCATCCGCCTCAGTTTCGACGACGCCCCCACCGAGGTGTCGGCCACGACCGACAACGGGGCGATCGCCGTGCGCCTGCCCGACCTCGACCTCGACTACTCGGTCGACGCCGACAGCAGTCGGGGCGACGTCGACGTCGACGTGCGCACCGACCCGGCGTCCGAGCGGCACGTGACCGCACGGTCCGACAACGGCGCGATCGACGTCGAGTACCGCACCGGCTGAACCCGGTCGGACGCTGTCTCGCCCACGGTCGTCTGGTCCGGCGAGCTCCCCCGTGCCAGGATCTCGCCGTGCCGGACCCAGGAGCATCGCGCCGGATGGTCGCACCGGTCATCGCATCGGCCGCCGTCGCCGTCGGTTCCGTGGGGGCGGCGTGGTCGGCGATCGAGCGGGCGGCAACGGTCGACGAGCGAGCCGATCGCGGGACCGCTTCGCAGGTCGCCGATCCGGAGCGGCCGACGACCACGCCCTACGGCCTGCCCGTGGCCGACGGGGCACGAGCGGGGTGGAGCGCCACGCACTCGACGTACCCGGCCACCGACGTGTTCAGCGGTTGCGGTGCCAGCTTGGTCTCACCGGTGTGGGGCACGGTGCTCGAGGTCCGTCGGGTCGACTCGTACGACCCGGCCGTCGACGACCCGGCGACCCGCGGCGGTCGGACCGTGTCGATCCTGGGATTCGACGGGGTGCGCTACTACCTCGCCCACTTCGACACGATCGTCGACGGCCTCGACGTCGGCGACGAGGTCGCGCTCGGCCAGGAACTCGGCACGATGGGCGACACCGGGCGCACGTCGGCGTGCCATCTGCACTTCGCGATCTCGCCGCCGTGCCCCGACACGGAGTGGTCGGTTCGTCGCGGCGTGATCTGGCCGTACGTCTATCTCGAACGCGTGGCGGCGGGGCGAGCAACTCAGCCCGGCGGCCGAGGTCGGCCGGTGGCTGGCCGCCAACCCGACGGCCTGCGCCGACGCAATGGCCGACCCGTTCGCACCCGACGCGTGAACCCGGACGGGTCCGACCTCACCGGCCGGACCCGTCCGTGTCACCCGCACATCAGGGAAGCTCGTTGACCCGATCCGTCGGCGGCGGTGCCACCGGACCGAACGTACCGAGGTAGTTGGTGAGTGCCTGGAGATCGACGCCGCTGTCGATCCGCGGCGTGGTCACCTCGCCGAGCGTGGTGAAGTTGTCCCCGCCGTCGGCGAGGAAGCTGTTCACCGTGACGTCGTACGAGGCAGCCGGATCGAGTGGGGCGCCGTCGAGCACCACGTTGCTGATCGTGACCGACGTGCAGGTACCGGCATCGATCGTCGTCGCCAGGTCGTACGTGAAGCCCTCCGAGACGCCGAGGTGCAGGAACGGCCGGCTCGATCCGGCCGGCTGACACTGCTCCTCGAGCACCGAGATGATCTGCGCACCAGTCATCTCGTAGGTGATGAGCGAGTTGCCGAACGGCTGGAAGGTGAACGCCTCACCGAACGTGACGACACCGTCGCCCTCGCCACCGGAGTCGGCGAACGTCAGGTCGGATCGCACACCACCCGGGTTCATGAACGCCACGTCGGCGCCGGCGGCCGAGGTCGCCCAGAGCTGGGCGTCGGCGACCAGGTTGCCGGCCGGCGATTCGACGCCTCGGTCGGAGCCCGGCGGCACACCACCGCGGTTGATGTCGGCGCTGATCGTGCCGATCGGTGTGTTGCCCGACTCGTCGAAGAGCGGCTGCCACTTCTCGATGATCTGCGGTGATCGCCGGGTCGGGCGTCAGCGCCGCCTGCTCGACGGCGTGGTTGGTCGCCGTGCTGCGTCTGCGCCGCACGTCCCTGGTGCGCTTGTCGAGCACCAGGTTGACCTCGGAGACGACCCGGCCGTACGAGTAAGCGCTCGTGACGATCCGGTCCCGACCCGCGTGGGTCGGGCAGCACGGCAGTTGTACGGCAGGTGGGTGTGCCCGGTGATGATCACGTCGATCTCGGGGTGCGAGACCCGTCGTTGATCTCGACGATCGGGCCCGAGATGCCCGACACAGGCATCGACGTCCCCGGGGGCGGCGTCTGCGAGCCACCCTCGTGCAGGAGCACGACGATCGCCTGCGACGCCCTTGCGGCGCAGCTTGCGGACGAGCTTGTTGGCCGTCTCGACCTCGTCGAGGAACTCGTAGCCCTGGATGCCCTCGGCGGCGACGAGCGTGTCGGTCGCCTCGAGCGTCATGCCGATGAAGCCGACCTTGATGCCGTGGACCTTCTTGATCTCGTACGGCGGCAGCGGGGTCTTGCCCGTCGCCGTCTCGACGACGTTGGCGGCGAGCCACTGGAAGTCGGCACCGGCGTACGGCTCGTTCGTCGAAGTAGCACCCGTCGACCGGGTGACAGCCGCCGTGCTGCATGCGCAGCAGCTCGGTGACGCCCTCGTCGAACTCGTGATTGCCGACACCGGAGACGTCGAGGCCCATCTCGTTGAGCGTCTCGACCGACGGCTCGTCGTGGAACAGGCCCGAGAAGGCGGGCGAGCCGCCGATCAGGTCGCCGGCGGCCACGGTGAGGCTGTGACTCGTTGGCCTTGCGCGCAGCTCGTTGAGCTTGGCCGACAGGTACTCGCCACCGCCGGCCGGCGTCTCCGGCGACGGTTCCCGGCCGCATTCGTCTCGAGGTGGCCGTGATAGTCGTTGAACGCCAGCAACTGGAGGTCGACCGTCTTGCGCGGTCGGTGTTTGCGCCCGTGACCGTGATGCTCGCCCTCGCCGAAGTCGGCACTGGCGTTCGAACTGGTCACGGCGATCGTGGTGATCGACAGGGCCACGGCGCCGACGGCGGCGAGGACCCGGCGACCACGGTGTCGCGTGGTCTCGATGACGTGTGGTCTGGAACATGGCTACCCTCCGTGCCGGGGTTCGACGTGACGGCACGCAGCGTGGTTTACACCCTCCGGACGCCCAGGGAAAGATCCAGCTGTTATTGCGAGGGCTGCTTCACCAGGAATTTGCATTCCTGGCACTGGATCGAACATCGACACCCGACTCCGGCGGCGAGGCCGTCAGCACGTAGAGTTGCGGGCATGACCACCGAACGCCGGCGCGCCGCCGCTGCCGGCACCGATGCTCAGGCTGCTCGAGTCCAGGGCGGTGTTCGAACTCGGGGCGATCTGGGCGGCCTCGCCACTGCTGCGGATCATCGGACGCGGCGACAATCACCCGGTGCTCATCCTGCCCGGGTTCCTCGCCGACGACCCGTCCACCGCACCGCTGCGCTCGGTGCTCCGAAGCCAGGGCTACTGGGTGCACGGCTGGCAACTCGGCCGCAACCTGGGCCCGACGCCCGAGGTGATCGACGGCCTCGTCGGGCGGCTGCACGACCTGTACGAGCGCCACGAGCGTCCGGTCAGCCTCGTCGGATGGAGCCTGGGGGGCATCTACGCCCGGCGCCTCGCCCGCCGGTTCCCGCACATGGTGCGCCAGGTGATCACCCTCGGCAGCCCGTTCCGTATCAACCCCGACACCGACCGCAGCGCCGTGTCCGGCCTCTACGACCGGCTGCGGCCGACCCACGCGGTCACCGTCGACGAGGTGCTGCCCGGCATGGATGCCGGGCATCTGTCGGTGCCGGCGACCTCGGTCTACACCCGCACCGACGGCGTGGTGCGATGGTGGCAGTGCCTCGAGTCGATCGGACACGAGCGGGAGAACATCGAGGTCCACGGCAGCCACAGCGGTCTCGGTTTCAATCCGGCCGTGATCTTCGCGATCAGCGATCGTCTCGCACAGCCGGTCGACGAGTGGCGACCGTTCCGGGCACCGTTCGGATTCGGGCACCAGTACCCGCACCCTGCGGACTGGGCACCAGACGCATCGCGCACGGTCGCCTGAGTACCGCTCGCGCCCGGCGGTAGCGTCGCTCGGATGTCGCGTCCTCCCGCCACGCAGTACTCGATCCACCTCCAGGTCTCACTCAGCAACGTGCCCGGCGTACTCGGCAGCCTCGCCACCGCCATCGGGTCTGCCGGCGGCAACATCTACGCGGTCGACTCGTTCGTCGCGAAGGGCGCCCGGGTCGACCGCGACATCGTGGTCAACTGTCGCAGCGTCGAACACCAGACCGAGGTCGTCGAGGCCGTGCGGGCGACACCGGGCATCACCCTTCACGATTGGTGGGACCGCACGTTCCGGATGCACGAGGGGGGCAAGATCGAGGTGTTGCCCCTGTGCCCCGTCGGCGACCAGGAGGATCTGTCGATGGCGTACACGCCCGGGGTGGCCCGCGTGTGCACCGCGATCGCATCCGACGAGTCGATGGCCGACACCCACACGATCCGCAAGAACACGGTGGCGATCGTGTCCGACGGCACGGCGGTCCTCGGGCTCGGCGACATCGGCCCCGAAGGGCGCGATGCCCGTCATGGAGGGCAAGGCGCTGTTGTTCAAGGAGTTCGGAGGCGTCGACGCGTTCCCGGTCTGCCTCGACGTGTCGACACCCGAGGAGATCATCGAGACCGTCGTGCGTCTGGCCCCGACGTTCGGTGGCATCAATCTCGAAGACATCGCGGCGCCCGGCGCGTTCCAGGTCGAGGAGGCACTCAAGGAGTTGCTCGACATCCCCGTGTTCCACGACGACCAGCACGGCACGGCGGTCGTCACGCTGGCAGCGCTCGAGACACCCCAGGGTCGTAAGTGTCAAGCGGCTTGTGCGATTTGCTTGAGGTCGGTGTCGATTCGGTGTCCCCAGGCGGTGTTCTCGTCGTAGCGGGTCCGGTGGTCGAGGCAGCCGTGCAGGATACCGACCCAACGGTTTCCGAGGGCTCGAAGGGCCTTGTGGTGCGAGTCTCCCGCGGCACGTCGCCGGTCGTAGAACGCTCGAGCGCCGGCGCTCACGGTGATCGAGGAGAACGCCCACTGGTCGAGCGCGTCCACGAGTCGGTCGTTGCGCACGTATCTGGCGAGCACGACCGATCTGGTCCCTGATGCTCGGGTGATGGGTGACGTGCCGGCATAGTTTTTGCGAGACTTGGCGTCGGCATAGCGGTTCGGGTCGTCCCCGAACTCGCCGAGCGCCCGGGCTCCGAGAACGACACCGACACCTGGCAAGGAAAGGTAGAAGTCGGAGTCCGGGTGCTGCTCAAAATGGTCGGCCAACTCGGCAGCGAGCGCGTCGATCTGAGTGTTCAGCTCGGCGAGGATCGCCACGCTCGATCGGGTGGTCGCGCCGTGCGCTGCCTCGACTGCTGCCGGAGCGTGCAAAGCGTCGCTGCGCAACCCGGCCGCAATCGTGTCGGCGCGGGTCTCGATGTTGCGTTGCCGGCCAGCTCGGCGCAACACCGTGCGGATCTTGCCCGGTGTCAGCTTGGCGGCCTCGCTCGGCGTCGCCGCCGCTGCCAGCACCGCAAGAGTGTCGCGATCGGCCAGCTCAGAGAACGTGTCGAGCGCTGCAGGGAAGTACTCGCGCAGCGAGCTGCGCAACCGGTTCGTCGTCCGGGTGCGTTCCCAGACCAGGCTCTGATGGGCACGAGCAAGGATCTTGATGCCCTCCGCGAGAGCCGTGTCGCCGGCGACCTGGCGATGGTTGTGGCGATCGGTGCGCACCAGTTCGGCGAGCATCTTCGCGTCACCCGGATCGGACTTGGCGCCCGACAACGAGTGCCGGTCCCGATATCTCGATGCCGCTTTCGGGTTGATCGCGTACACGACGTAGCCGGCCTCGACGAGCGCGTTCACCCACAGCCCTCGATCGGTTTCGATCCCGACGACCACCTCGCCGGGACCGTCGACATGGCTGGCGACGAGGTCGTGGAGCTTGGCCATCCCGTCGATGCCTTCGGGCAATCGTTTCGACGCCAGCTTGGTGCCGGCGTCGTCGCACACGTAGACGTCGTGATGGGCCTCGGCCCAATCATCGCCAACAAAGATCACTTCGTTCTCCTCGCACTCGTGGTCTGGGGTTCGAACCGGAAGGTGGCCCTGCGCGTTCTAATGGATCAGTGCTCGAGGCACGACACCCCATCGGTGCTATTCGGCAACCCTCACCAACCAACCGGGGCACGGTCTCGAGCCAGAGGTCAAGCCTCTGAATGTGCAAGTGCTCACCGGAAGGCGGCTCGGCCACCACACTGCCACCGACGAGCGATCACCGCGTGATGTACCCCCATTAGAATGCGCTCCGGATCACCGGGAAGCGGATGGGCGATCTGTCGATCGTGATCTCCGGCGTCGGCGCCGCCGGCGTGGCCATCGGCAAGATCCTGCTGGGCGCGGGTGCGGGAACGATCACGGGTGTCGACTCGCAGGGAGCCGTCTACGACGGGCGCGACGGGCTCAACACCTGGAAGCAGTGGTTCGCCGAGCACACCAACCCCGATCGCCGACAGGGCACGCTCGCCGACGTCGTCCGCGGCGCCGACGTCTTCATCGGGGTCAGCGCTCCCGACATCCTGACCGCCGACGATGTCCGTTCGATGGCCGACGACCCGATCGTGTTCGCGATGGCCAACCCCGATCCCGAGATCCGGCCCGAGTTGGTCGAGGGGCTCGTACGGGTCCTGGGGACGGGTCGCAGCGACTACCCCAACCAGATCAACAACGTGTTGGCCTTCCCCGGGATCTTCCGCGGGGCGCTCGATGCCCGGGCGAGCAGCATCACCGAGGGCATGAAGCTGGCCGCCGCGACCGCCATCGCGTCGTCGGTCACCGACGAGGAGCTCAGCGAGACGTTCATCATGCCGCCCGTGTTCGACAAGTCGGTGTCGCAGCGTGTCGCGGAAGCGGTCGCTGCCGCAGCGATCGCCGACGGCGTCTGCCGCCCGTAGCCGGCCGGGACGGGCGGCACCGCCCCGCGCTCGTCAGATCGGGAGTCCGCCGCCCTCGACGATCGCCCGGCTGAACGGCCGCACGAGATCGCGGAGGCGCGCACAGCCGTCCTCACCGATCAACTCGTACGGCACGAGCGCCAGTTCGTCGGTCCGGTCCTCCACCCACTGCCGACGCTCGGCGCCGAGCACGCTGAGCGTGCCGTCGGGATCGAGCAGACCACGATCGACGAGCCCGTCGGCGGCCTCCGTCCAGGCCTCGTCACTCCAGTTGCGCGAACGCTGTAGCACGCCGGCGGCGATCGCACCCGTGCCGCCGTGCATGAGCAACGCCTCGATGCCCGAGACCCCGTCGGCCACCAGTGCCGCGACGTGACCGTCGCCCCGGAACTCTCGCAGCAGCGTCTCCGCGTGCCAGAGCACCAGGTGCGGCGACGACGGCCACGGCAGGTCGGCGTGACCGGCGAACAGTGGACGGCCGTGCAGGTGGTCACTGGCGCCCGACGCCGCCGTGCGAGCGAGGTCGGCCGCCTCGGCCATCTCCTCGCTGCCGATGGCGCGGTCGCCGAGCAGCCGGCGCAGCGCGGCGTCGGCGGCCATGAAGCGAGCGTCGACGAGTTCCTCCGGGCGAGCGATCTGCCACACACCCGCCATCGCTGCCCGGACCGTGTCGGGATCGAAGTTGTAGAACGTTGCGATCACGACCGGCGCCGATGCCTCGCCGAGCGGTGCCGAGCGGGAGGCGAAGTAGCCCGAGCGCGCATCCTCGACGCCGGCGTTGCGGTAGTGCTCGACCGCTTCGGGGACGAAGTAGATCATCCCGTGGATCGGTTCGAGGGTCCGCCACGTCGTGCGGGCGGTCACGGGGTCCATCGCACGACGGTAGTGCCGAGCACGCATCGCCGGTCATCCGTGCGAGAACGATGCGGACGTCGTGAACGCCGGGGCGAGAGCGTCGTACGATCGCGCGATGCCCCGTGTGCCCTTCCCGACGTCGTACACGGCGTGTCGCGACGACTTCCGGGAATCGGCCGAGCATGCGGGAGCCGCGGCAACCGGCACACCGATCACGGCCACCGGTCCCGACGGGCTCGGGCTCACGATCGACGTCGCGGTACTCGGCCCGCCGAGCCCCGAGCGGGCGCTGTTCGTCATGGCCGGCGTGCACGGCGTGGAGGGATTCACCGGGTCGCCGATCATGTGCCACGCACTGTCCCGGTGGGGCGAACGCGACCTCCCGCACGGGGTGGGCATCGTGTTCGTGCATGCGGTGAATCCGTGGGGCATGGCCTGGTTGCGGCGCCAGAACGAGCCCAACGTCGACCTCAACCGGAACTGGGCAGCCGGCACGACCCAGGGCACCGACGACAACCCTGGCTACGCGACACTGCACGACATCCTCTGCCGGTCGGCCCGACGCCGCCGTCACCGGAGTCGTTCCTGGACCCGGCGAAGGGCATCGTCGCGGAGCGGGGCGAGGAGTGGGTGCGGGCTGCCGTCTCGGACGGTCAGTCGACACACCCCGACGGGCTCTCCTTCACCGGAGACCGGACCGAGGAGTCCACGGTTGCGGTGGCGGCTCTCGCCACACAGCACGTCGCCGCCGCACACGACGTCGTCGTCGTCGATCTCCACACCGGGTACGGAGCGTACGGCGACATGACACTGCTGGCGAGGCACGCGCTCGACTCACCGGGCGACCGGTGGACCCGCTCCACGTTTCCCGGCACCGCCGTGGTCAACACCGTTCGCGACGGGCGCCCACCGCAGGCGCGGTCAGCTCGCGGGCGGACTGGCCGACCTGGTCCCGACGGCCACCTTCCACGCCGTGACGGCCGAGGTCGGCACCCGCAGCGACATCGCAATGATCCTCGCGGAACGGAGCGAATACTGGGTCCACCTGCACGGCGATCGCGCCGACCCCGATCACGCCCGCATCGTCGAGCACCACATGTGGTGCTCGACGCCCGACGATGCAGCATGGCAGCACACCGCGATCGAACACGGCCGCCGGGTCCTCGATCAGGCACTCGACCGCGATCAGCGGCTGAGCCTCACGCTCGGCCCGCGACGAGCGCCTCGGCCGCCGCCGGGAGCGGTTGGCGAAACAGGCCGTCGGGCACAGGTGCACCCGATCGGACGAGTGAGACGTGCCACGACGGAGACGAACCGAGCGCCCATCGGAGGGTGTTGGTGGCGACGCGGCCGATCTCGCCGGCACCCCGGCTCGGTGACAACCCGACGATGTGGACAGCCGATCGGGCAACGTGGCGACGGCCGCCTGGAACAGTGGCCGGTAGCCGACCTTGACGGGGAGCGACAGGGGTGGGTCGCGGAGGAAGTCGATCGCGTGCGCCAGATCGTTCGTGGTGTCGAGCGCAGGGTGATCGGCGACCCAGGATCGGAGGTCGTCGGCGGTGGCGGGCATCGGGTCGGCGCCGAGCAGGGCACCGATCCGTGTCTGTTCCTCCACGAATGCATCGGCGTCGCACGGCGTCAGCGGTGACGGCCCGTACGCCTGGTAGGCCGCGAGGAACGACTCGGTCAGCACGTTGTGCACCCATGCGGCGAGCTCGGGCTTGGCGGCGCTGTAGGGCCGGCCGCGCTCGCTGCGTCCGGTGACGGGGCGATGTGCCGAGCGGACCATCTCGACGGCGCGCTCGACCTCCGGCATCGCACCGTACGTGGTCTCGGTGACGTAGAACGACGTGCGCGTCAGCCGTCCGAGCGGATCGGAGCGGTATCGAGAGTGCTGCTCGACACCGGCGACGACCTCGGGATGCGCCGTCTGCACGATCAGTGCCCGGATGCCACCGACGAACGCTGCGGCGTCACCGATCACCCGCCACGACACCGAGTCGGGCCCCAGCAGACCCGGATCGGGGGCGTGGTCGAGCGTGTGTTCCAACGGCCGCGGGCCGTGGGAGAACAGGCCGGTGGTGGCCTCCACGACCTGGTTCTTCATGCCGCTCACCACCGAGCCTGCCCCGTGGGCGAGTCCGCGACCCACGAGATCAGTCCCGCCGCCGTGCGCTGCCGTGAGCTGCCTCGCGTGCGTCGCCGACCAGGTCGTCGAGAGATCGCCCGGGACCGCCGATCAGGGTGCGCACGCCCGCTGCGAGCAGCGCGTCGGCGGCACGTTCGGCCCCGGAGGCTGAAGCGGGATTCGTCACCGAGATCACCGCCACGTCGGCGTCGTTCTCGACACAGCAGTCGAGCAGCTGATCGGGCGGCACGTCGGCGCCGAGGTGGTGCACGTGCCATTGGTCGCTGCGCAAGGCCACGGCCGCCATGGTGGTGGGCAGCGAATGCAGATCCCCGCTGATCGCCCCGACCACGGCCGTGCCCCGGCGCCGCCCGCGCGGGTTGGGTACCACGTCACCCAGGATGCGCTCGACGATCGCCGACGAACGATGTTCGACCCAGATCGAGAGGTCGCCGCGGTGCCAGCGTTCGCCGATGTTCCTGAGCGGTGGCACGAGCACCTGCTGGATCAGATCGGGCATCGTCGTGCCTTCGTCGACGAGACGCCGGACCAGGCGCCTGGCGGCAGGTTCGTCGCCCTCGACGAGCAACTCCGCGAGACGGTCGGCGGCGCGGTCGAGTCGACGGCTGCTGGGCGGCGGCGGCGGATCCGGGGCCTTCCGCGTTCGATCCAGCTCGGCCAGGTCGCTCCGGTCGACGACGTACTTGCCGTCGACCCGTTCCGATGCCAATCGCCCCGAACGCACCCATCGGTAGGCCGTCTGGTAGTGCACGCCGAGCACGTCGGCGGCCGTCTGCAGGTCGACATGGGTCGCGCTCCGCGATGTCGTCGTGGTCCCTGTGGTCGCTGTGGTCATGGACACGCAGTGTAGGCGATCTCGCGATGAATTCAGACTGAGTTGGACTAAATCCGACTAAACGTTGATAAGTTCGTCTCATCCCCCCAGCGGCGCCGGCGTCCCGACCTTGCCACACCCTCCTCCATGCATCGAGACGCCGGCGCCGCACCACCGAAAGCGAGCCGCCATGACCACTGTCCTTCCGGAACCGACGCGTCGGGCTCCTGCAGCGACCCTCCCCACTTCGAGCACGTGACGTCGACGACCTGCTGCATGCCGACGACGGCGACGTGCTCGCGACGATGCACCGAGCCAGCCGGCTCGCCGCGACGGCTGCTCACACCGAGGCCGACCGCCACCTGCTGGATCGCATCGATGCGCTGACCGCGCGTGGTGGTGCCGGTGCGCTCGCGGGGATCGAACTGCTCGGCGCCCTGATCGGAGACGATGCCGACACCCGGCTCGTCGAGCTGCTGGCCTCCGACACCACGATGCTGCGCCGCCACGCCATCTGGCGCCTCGGATCACGTTCAGTGGCACGTTCGGCCGTTCCGGCCCTGATGGTCGAGCTCCAGCGCGGTGGCATCGACACGTTTCACGCCCACCGGGCGTTGCGCCGGTGGGCGCGGTCCGATCCGGCGACGGTGTTGCGAGCCGCCACCACCGAGCTCGCCGTGGTCGACGACGACGCACCGAGAGCTCGGCTGGTCGACCTCATCGGCGCCATCGAGGATCGGGGAACCGACGAGTTCCTCGTCGACGTCGCCGTCAACTCGTCGGAACCGGACGCGCCACGACTCGCGGCGATCGGTGCGCTCGGCGAGCGTCGTGGCGACCTGATCGGCGCGGCACTCGACGCACTGGCCCGCCACGACGACCTCGTCGGAGCGCATGCCGCCCTGGCGCTTCAAGCCAGACGGCCGACGCATCCTGAGCGGCATCACGAGGGCTTGCACGTCGCGCAGTTGGTCCTGTCCGACGGCCTCGACGGCCAACTGAGCCGCGGTGGTCGCGGCGAGACCGGTGGCGTTGCCAGCCTGCTCGTGTCGCTCGGGAGTGCGCTGGCCGACCACCCCGCGGTCGGGCACGTGCTGACCATCGGCCACGGATCGGTGACGGACGCCCTGATCGGCCCGGTCGTCGACGCCGTCGGAGCCCTGCTCGTTCGGCATGATCGCCGTCGGTGACCCCGCTCGGCCGATCGGTGGGCCGGCCGACACGTGGGAACACCTCGCTGCGATCGAACGAGGGCTTCGTCGCACCCTGCGCCTCGGCGGGCCCGTCGACGTGCTGCACCTGCGCATGGCCGATGCAGGCACCCTGGTCGGCGCCGAGATCGCATCGACGATGGGAATCCCGATCTGCTTCACGCTCGCCCCCGATCCACACAACGTCATCCAGTCGCTCGAACAGCGCGGCGAGCTCGACGGCGATGCCCTCGAGTGCCTCGAGACCGACCAACACCTCTGGTTCCGGGCCCGCCTGATCGAACACCTGGGCTCGCAGGCCGATCGCGTCGCACTGTTCCCGCGAACGGCGTCGTTCCCGTTCCTCGACGATCTCGCGGACACCGCTCGATCGCATCGCACCGCGGTCGTGGCCGAGGGCATCGACCTCCGAGCGATCCGCCGGGCAGAGCGTGAGGTCGCCGACGACGCGTCGACTCCGGACATCGTTCGGGAATTCGGCGTCGCGGATCCCGGCCGAGCGCCGCGGGCTTCCGCTGTTGGTGAGCGCCGGTCGGCTGCATCCGGTCAAGGGCATGGAGCGCGTGGTGTCCGGATGGGCTGCGCGCGAAGACCTCACTCGCTCGTGCAATCTGATCGTGCTCGGCGGCGACCTCACCGACCCGTCGCCGGTGGAGTCGGGCGTGCTCGACGCCATCGAGCGCACGCTCACACGGCACCCGGAGGCTCGAAACGGGCTCGTGCTGCTGGGCGGACGGCCCCGCGCGGATGTCGCACGGCTGATGACGTCGGCCGCACGAGGCCACGCCGATGGCTGGGCCCCGGGAGGTGTCTACATCGATGGCGCGCTCAAGGAGGAGTTCGGCCTCGCCGTGCTCGAGGCGCTCATGTCCGGGCTGCCGGTGGTCGCCCCCCGCACCGGCGGGCCGGCCACGTACGTCGACCACGGAGACACCGGGGTGCTCGTCGCACCCGACGACGATCTCGGCGTCGCCGCAGTGCGAGCCTTCGGACTCGTCGAGCGTGCCGGTCGCGTCGCCCGCGCGCGACGTCTCGTCGAGTCTCGCTATTCGATCGACACGATGGCGGCACAGCTCGTCGACCTGTACCGGGCCGAAGCCGCGTGACGCCATGACGCTGCTGGCGATCAGCCCCGACTTCGCATCGCACTACCGACCGATGTCGATCCTCGCCCGCGCGGCTCGAGATCGGGGCCGCCGGGTCGTGGTGGCAACCGGGCCCGGCCTCCGCTCGCAGGTCGAGGCCGACGGGTTCGAATGGCACGAACTCCGCCTCGGCGCCGGTTCGAACACGGGAATCGTCGAACGCTCACCGGCGATCGACCGCTTCCTCGGGGCGACACAGCGCGGCCCGATCGCGACGCTCCGCCTCCAGGCGCGCGATCGGGCCGAAGATCTCCTCTGGCAGCCGATGACGGTGGCCCGGCGGATCGCCGAGCTGTGCGATCAGGTCGACCCGGACACGGTGCTGGTCGATCAGGTCTCGTTCGGGTCGACGCTGGCGATGTACGCCCTGGGGCGTCCGTTCGTGTCGCTGGTGCCGGGTCACCCGACGCAGCTGCCGGTCGGTGACGAACGGTACGGCATCCCGCCGCACTGGCCGAACGCGCTCCGGCCACCGCCCGCCGACGTCGCCGAACTCGAGCAGGTCGTCGATCGAACGAGGCGCAGGTTCACCGACCGGTGGAACACCGCGCTCGCCGAGATCGCGCCGGACGCCTCACCGGTGGACGACGCGTTCCGCGTCCATGGCCATCGTGTGCTGTACAACTCGCCGATCGAGCTCCAGGGCTGGGCTCGCCGGCACGACACGATGTCGGACCACCGATGCGTCGGCCCGTTGGTTCGCGACCAGATCCGGCCGCCCGAGTTCGACGACTGGACCAGAGTCCACGACACGCCGAAGGTCTACGTCGCGCTCGGTACGTTCCTGTCGCACCGAAGCGACGTGCTCGCACGGGTGGCGACGGCACTCCGACGTTGCGGCGCACGAGCTGCGATCGCCACCGGGCCGGCCGACCCGGCCGCCCTGGGCCCGGTCCCCGACGGCTGGCTCGTGGCGCCCACGCTGCCCCAGGTCGCGCTCCTCGCGCATGCCGATCTGGCCATCCACCACGGAGGCAACAACTCGGTGCAGGAGTCGCTCGCGGCCGGCGTTCGCCAACTCGTCTTGCCGTTCTCCACCGATCAGTTCGCGAACGCCTTCGACCTCGAACGCACCGGACGCGGCGTGGTCGCTCCCCCGAACACGGCGACGCCCGACGAGCTCGCCGTGCTCGTCGGCGGATGCCTCGACGATGCTCGTCCGGCACCGATCACCCGACCCGATACCGAAGCTCTGGCCGCAGCGCTCGGCGGCCCCGCACCGATCCCGGCGTGACACTCAGGTCGACTGGCCGGCGAACTGGGCTCGGAACAGCTCGGCGTACGGACCGTTCCGTTCGAGCAGCTCGTCGTGGTTGCCCTGTTCGACGATCCGGCCGCCGTCCATCACCAGGATCACGTCGGCACCGCGGATGGTCGACAGCCGGTGGGCGATCACGAAGCTCGTCCGCCGGGAGCGCAACGCGTTCATCGCCTCCTGGATGAGCACCTCGGTTCGGGTGTCGACCGAACTCGTGGCCTCGTCGAGGATCAGGATCGACGGGTCGGCGAGGAAGGCACGGGCGATCGTCACGAGCTGCTTCTCACCGGCGGAGATGTTGTCGCCGTCGTCGTTGATCACGGTGTCGTAGCCGTCGGGCAACGAGTGCACGAACCGATCGACGTAGGTGACCCGTGCCGCCTCGTGGATCTGTTCGTCGGTCGCCGACGGGTTGCCGTAGCGGAGGTTGTCGGAGATGGTGCCGCCGAACAACCAGGTGTCCTGCAGGACCATGCCCACCTCGGACCGGAGTTCACGGCGTGGGAAGCTCGAGATGTCGCGCCCGTCGAGTGTGATGACGCCGCCGTCGAGGTCGTAGAAGCGCATCAGCAGGTTGACGATCGTGGTCTTGCCCGCCCCGGTCGGGCCGACGATCGCAATCGTCTGGCCCGGCTCGGCGACCAGGTTCAATCCGTCGATCAGCGTGGTGTCGGGGTCGTACGAGAATCGCACGTCGTCGAACTCGATCCGGCCGCGCACCGGAGCAGGGTCGATCGTGGCGGCCTGCTCGGGTGTCTGCTCCTCCGCGTCGAGCAGTTCGAGGACCCGTTCGAGCGACGCGATGCCCGACTGGAACGTGGCGGTCATCGACGCGAGATGGGTGAGCGGTTGCGAGAACTGCCGGGCGTACTGGATCAGCGCCTGCATCTCCCCGACCGTCATCGCCCCACTCGAGATCCGGAGCCCGCCGACGACCGCGATGAGGACGAACTGCACGTTCCCCATGAAGACCATCATCGGTTGGATCAGGCTGGCGGTGAACTGCGCCGTGTAGCTGGCCTCGTAGAGCTCCTCGTTGTCGCGACGGAACCGTTCCTCGACGTCGCGCTGGCGACCGAAGCTCTTCACGATGGCGTGGCCGGTGAACACCTCTTCGGCCTGGGCGTTCAGGCTGCCGGTGTGTCGCCACTGCGCCATGAAGCGCGGGCGAGCCTTCCCGCCGATCAGCTTCATCAGCCACACCGACGTCGGCACCGTGATCAACGCGACCGCGGCGAGCAGCGGCGAGATCACGAACATCATCACGATCACGCCGATCAACGTGAGCAACGAGGTCAGGATCTGGCTCGTGGTCTGCTGGAGGCTCTGGCTCAAATTGTCGATGTCGTTGGTCACCCGGCTGAGCAGATCGCCCCGGGCGTGGCGGTCGACGTAGCCGAGCGGGAGCCGGTTGATCTTGCGTTCGACGTCTTCGCGCAGGCCGAACATCGAACGCTGGACGACCCCCGCCAGGATGTAGCCCTGGGAGTAGGCGAGCACCCACGACACCACGTAGATCGCGCCGACCACGAACAGCTTCCGGTGGAGGGCCCCGAAGTCGATGCCGTCGCCCGCGACCCCGCCGACGATGATGTCGGTCGCCTGGCCCAGCAGACGCGGTCCCAGCACGACCAGTATCGACGCTGGCCACCGTGAGGACCACGACCACGATCAGGCGTGGCGTCTCGCGGCCGAGGATGACACCCAGCCGCCGGACGACGATCCCGAAGTTCTCGGTGCGTTCGGTCGGCATCCCGGCGCCGCCACCGGGGCCGAAGCTGCCCCGGCGTGCCTCGCGTCCCGTGGTGGTGAGGACCTCCTGGTCGTCGCGATCGGGGGCGCTCGACCGCGTCGGTGGGCCGCTCGCTCATGCCGCCGCCCCTTCCCCGAGCTGCGAATCGACGATCTCGGCGTAGGTCGGGCAGGTCGTCACCAGTTCGTCGTGCGTCCCCCGCCCGACGACGCGCCCGTCCTCGAGGACCAGGATCTGGTCCGCATCTCGAATCGTCGACACCCGCTGGGCGACCACGAGCACCGCGGCGGCACGAGTGTTCGGCGCGAGCGCGGTGCGCAGCCGCGCATCGGTCGCCAGGTCGAGCGCCGAGAACGAGTCGTCGAACACGTAGATCTCCGGATCGGCGACGAGGGCACGGGCGATCGACAACCGCTGACGCTGCCCACCCGACACGTTGGAGCCGCCCTCCGCGATCGGGCTGTCGAGACCGTCGGGCATCGCCTGCACGAAGCCGGCGGCCTCCGCGATCTCGAGCGCCTGCCACAGATCCTCGTCGGTCGCGTCGGGGCGACCGAACCGCAGGTTGGAGGCGACGGTGCCGGCGAACAGAAACGCCTTCTGCGGCACGTACCCCACCTTGCCCCAGAGGAGATCGGGGTCGAGTCGACGCACGTCGACCCCGTCGACGAGCACGCTGCCGTCGGTCGCATCGAACAGCCGGGCAACGAGGTTGACGAGCGTGGTCTTGCCGGCCCCGGTCGATCCGATGATCGCCGTCGTCTCACCTGCGCCCACACGGAACGACACGTTGCACAGCACCGGTCGTTCGGCACCCGCGTAGCTGAACGCCACGTCGTCGAACTCGAGCGTGCCGCGCTCGGCGACCTCGGTGACGGGATGCTCGGGCGGTCGCACGGACGAGTCGGTGTCGAGGACTTCGACGATGCGGTCGGACGCCACGGCGGCACGCGGGATCATCGACGCCATGAACGTCGCCATCACGACGGCGATCAGGATCTGGATGAGGTAGCTGATGTAGGCGACGAGCGAGCCGACCTGCATCTCCCCGTTGTTGATCCCATCGGCGCCGATCCAGAGCACGGCCAGGCTCGAGATGTTGACGATGAAGCCGACGGTCGGGAACGTCGCGGCCATCAGCCGCCCGGTGCGCAGCGATGTCTCGGTGAGCTCGTGGTTGGCGGTCTCGAACCGGGCCTCTTCCTCGGGCTCGCGGACGAAGGCGCGCACGACGCGGATGCCGGTGATCTGCTCGCGGAGCACGGCATTGATCCGGTCGACGCGGACCTGCATGAGCTGGAACGCCGGCACCATGCGCGACACGATCAGGCCCAGCACGAGCACGGCCCCGGGCATCGCGACGAGCAGGATGACGGACAGCCCGGCATCCTCGCGAACGGCCATCACGATGCCGATGACCATGGTCAGCGGCGCCGCGATCATCATCGTCGCCGCGATCACCACGAGCATCTGCACCTGTTGCACGTCATTCGTGATGCGGGTGATCAGCGAGGCGGCACCGAATCGTCCGACCTCCCGCGCCGAATAGTCGGTGACCTGGTGGAACAGATCGCGTCGCAGATCACGTCCGAACCCCATCGCGACCTGGGCACCGAACCACACGGCGGCGGCGGCGAACACGATCTGGACGACGCTGAACAGCAGCATGACTCCGCCGGTCCGCCAGATGTACGCGTTGTCGCCGACGAGCACCCCGTCGTTGATGAGGTCGGCGTTCAACGCCGGCAGCGCCAGGGTGGCGGTGGTCTGGATCGCCTGGAGGATCACGACCAACCAGAGCATCCGGCGGTACGGGGCGAGGTGCGTGCCGAGGAGGCGACGCAGGCTCACGACTCGCTCCGGCCGGCCACGACGCCGTGGAGGAACAGATCGACGATCTCGCGGCTCGTGCTCGGCTCGGCGGTCATCAGCGGGTGCGTCAGCGACAGCGTCATCGCCCGCAACAGGCGCGCCGCGTCGGCGGGTGATCTGCGGAGCCGGTCGCGCTCGACGTCGAGCAGCGCGATGAGCGCCGGGCTGTCGGGCAGCGGCCCGCGCCGGTGATCGCGGTGACCGTGTGCACCGAGCTGGGAGACGAGTCTCCACACGTCGACGATGCGGCGTTGGATCAACTCGGTCGCGGCGACCAACCGGTCGTCGAACGGCGCCGACGGGTCGATGTCCCCGATCGCGCGCTCGAACGGCTCGGGGTCGATCGCGGCGTCGACGGCAGCGGCGATCAGCGCCTCCTTGTCGGCGAACACGTTGAAGAGCGTTCCCTCCGACACGCCGGCGGCGGCGGCCAGCTCCCGGGTGGTCACCGTCAGGCCGCGCTCGACGAGCATCGGCAGGACGTTGCGGATGATCGCGGCCCGACGTTCGCCAGCCGGCAGCGGCGTCGCCCGCCGGACCGACGTCGCAGGAGGGGCCATCGGGAGGACACTATCGTACTGAGTGAGCACTCACTCACTTGCTGCACCACCTCGACCTGCTACGCCATGGGGATGCGGTGGATCGAGATGACCGATGAGCTCTACGACTACGTGACGGCCCACGCAAGCCCGAGTCACGATCCCGTGTCCGAACGGCTGGCGGCGACGACCCGTGAACGATTCGAACGGCAGGCCGGCATGAACATCGGTGCCGACCAGGGCCGATTCCTCGCGACGCTGGTGGCGGTGAGCGGCGCCCGACTCGTCGTCGAGGTCGGCACGTTCACCGGGATGTCGGCACTGTGGATGGCCCGGGCGCTACCGGACGGAGGCCGCCTGATCTGCTTCGAGATCACCGACCGCTACCTCGAGACCGCCCGCGCGGCCTGGCAGGAGGCCGGGGTCGACGATCGGATCGAGGTTCGCATCGGGCCCGCCGCCGAGGGGTTGGCCGAGCTCGACCGACCCGTCGACCTCGCGTTCATCGACGCCGACAAGACCGGCTACGCCACCTACCTCGATCTCCTCCTGCCACGGCTGTCGGAGCGCGGGGTGATCGTGGTCGACAACGTCCTGTGGAGCGGCGCCGTGGTCGACGACTCGATCCAGGACGACGACACGGTGGCGCTGCGCACCTTCAACCACGACGTCGCGGCCCGGGACGACGTGCACGCGGTGATGTTGCCGATCGGCGACGGGGTCACGCTCATCCGCCGACGCTGAACCCGGCGGTCGGCGGGCCGAGCGACATGGACGGACCACCGGTTCCCTCCTCGTCATCTCCTCGACGCCCGCTGCGTACGACGGCTCGGAGGGCGATGCGACCCCGGCCACGACGGCAACCGTCGCGACGAGCACCGCAACCGACGCCGCTCGCTGACGCGCGTCGCGACCGTCACACGCGAGTGCCGGGGATGCCGTGGAACGGGCGCCCAGCCGCCTGGTACTCCGCGGCGAGTTCGCGGTAGGGCTCGCCGAACGGATCGCCACCCTGGAGTGGGACCGCGGCTCGCCGGTTCGTCCAGTCGAACGGGGCGAGCTCACCGGCCCGGGCGAAGTTGCGCTGGGCACCTGCGGCGTCACCGGCGTTGCGGAGGTGCACGCCGATCCGGAAGTGCAGCTTGGCCTGCTCCTCCTCCGGGGTGAGGTCACCGACCGCGCGCTTGGCCTCCTCGGCAGGGATGATCGGCGTGCCGTCGACGACCCATCGCCGAATCGCCGCACGCTGCGCATCGGAATCGATGCCCGTCAGCTCGCGGAACATGTCGTTCGAGAACGCGTTCCAGTTCGGTTGCACGATCCGGTCGTGCTCGTCGATCAGCACCACGGTGGGCACGTTCGAGATCGCATAGAGCTCGGTCACGACGTGGTCGGCGTCGACCAGGACCGGGTAGGTGATCCCCTCGGCCGCCGAGCGGATCTTGTCGACATCCTCGTCGACGGCGACCGCGATCACCTGGAAGTCGTGGTCGGAGAGTTCATCCTGGAGTGCCTGCCAACCTGGCAGATCGAAGATGCAGCCTCACCAACTGGAGAACGCGACGAGCAGGCGCTTCTTCGATCGATGGTCGGAGAGCGCGTGCGGCGTGCCGTCGAGATCGGGCAGCACGAAGTCGGGAGCCTCGAGGTCATCGAGCGCGCGCCGCCGCGAGGCTCGTGGCACCCCGATCGCAGCGACGCCCGAGACCTCGTCCACCACGGCCGGACGATCGAGCAGGGCGGCCACGGCGACCGCATCGATCGCGTCGTCGCGCTCGATCGCTCCGCGGTCGGGCACGAGCACACACGTGTCGTCGCGGCACAACCCGGAGGCGTCGAGCGCCCACCCGAGCTGGGACTCGAGCTCGAGGTGCGAGATCAGCGGCCCGCCGGCGAGGATCACCTGGTCGTTCCGTGGGTCGTTCGACATGCCGGCACCGTAGCGACACCACCGGACGGCTCGTGAGTCGGAGACGGGCGGTCAGCAGGTGCCGGCCGGCACCGTCATCGGTTCGGCCGTCGTCGCGACCGTGCGGCCGTCGGGCGCACGATGATCGGTCAGGACCGTCGTCGAAGCCGGGTCGGTGACCTTGATCACCGGCGGGGCGACGGCGGGATCGGACCACGGCACCACTGCGTGCACGAGCGCGGGCGACCCGTCCTCTTGCGTGCGGATGCCGTACCCGACGACGTCGTCGGGAAGATCGCCCGGCCAGATCCACGTCACCGTCCATCCCGCACCGGGTGACGGACACGTCAGGGAGTAGCCGACGGGCGCCGGTTCGGCGTCGGGCGATCGCTCTTCGATCGCGTCGTTGATGCGCGCTGCGCCCTCAGATGCGACCGACGTCCAGAGCCGGCTGATCGACGGCAGGAAGATCACGACCGCAGCGACGAGTGCGACGATCGCGGCGGCGCGGACGGAGGTCTTGGTGCGAAACGCCACGAGGCGAGCTCCCAGAGTTCGGTGATGCCGGCGGGGTGCTTCGGCACGGAGCAGTGGGGGGAGCACCGCGGTGCCCAGCGTCGGCAGCTCGGCCTCGCCGGCCGGTTCGATCTCGAACACCCGCTCGACGGTCTCGGCGATCACGCTCACGTCGACGAAGTCGGCCGTCGAGACGGCCACCTGCTTGGTCAGCGCTTCGGGCTGACAGATCCGGATGCCGTTGAAGTCGAACGCCGGCTCCGGGAGCGACGGGGCGATGAGGCACACCAGCGGTTCGACCGAGTGCCCGATCGCGTCCGAGACCACGTTCGACTCCCAGTCGGCGGCCTCGAGCAGCGTCCGCAGCGGGACGCGTCCTGCCCAGAGGGTGTCGGCGTTCCGGCCGGTTCCCTCGGAGATCGGCTCGCTGTACACGTCGGTGGTGATGGCCCACACGCCACGCGGCCCGACGACGAGGTGGTCGATGACGGCCCGGGACGGCCGGGGCAGTTCGACGTCGTGGAAGACGATGAAGCCCGGCGGCAACGCATGCAGCAGCGACGCCACACGGTGACGAGCATGGACCGTGCGTTCCCACTCCTCGGTCGGGCGCGCCGACCGACGCGAGCCGGTGGTCGTCGCGCACGCTCGTTCGGTGGGTCCCGCGGTCATCACCGTTGGAATCGGCACGCAGACGTCGGAACTCAACCCCTGATCACGGTGAACGCCGTTATGTTGAAACATCTGCAACGATTGAACGCCGAGCGTGCACGACGACCACTGAACGTGGTGCAACGAGATCTCCCGGTGGTCGTGTGACCGGGAGGAGGAAGGATCCCGTCGGATGAACGACTGGCCGCCACCGAGGGCCGACGACGCGCCATCGGTCGCACCGACCGCTGTCGCGGCGACGGCGTGGTGGCGACATCCGATGGCCCAGGCACTGCTCGTCGCCTGGGTGGTCGGCGGCGTGATCGCACTCGTGGCGATCGGGTTCGTCCGCGCCGTCGAGCCCGACGCGGCCATGCGCCCGGCACTCACCCCGGTGAGCACCATCGACGCGACCGAGTCGGCGGCGAGCGCGTCCACCATCGTGGTCACCACGACCACCACGACCACCGTGGCCGGCACGACCGCTGGACCGGGCTCCCAACCGGTGACCACCGTGCCCCCCACCACTGCGCCGCTCGTGCGCTCCGCTCCGCCGGTGCCGCCGCCACCCGACCCGGGAGCGGCCACCACGACACTGGTGGTGACGTTGCCGCCCACCACCACGGTCGCGCCGCCCGTCGGCTCGGGTCCGCCCGAGATCGACGTCGAGATCGACTTCGACGCCGACGGAGACGACGCCGCGGACCCGAACGGTGAGTGGGTGCGGTTCACGAACGTCGGCACGCAGCCCGTCGACATGACGAACTGGATCGTCCGCGACGACGGGCTCCAACACGCTCACGTCTTCGCGCCGTTGACACTCGAACCCGGCGCCTCCGTCACCCTGTACTCGGGATGCGGTGAGCCGACCGACGACGAACGGTTCTTCTGCACCGGCGAGGTCTGGAACAACGACGGCGACGTCGTCAGCCTGTTCGACGACACCGGCGTGCTCATCGTGCAGCGCCGGGGCTGAGCGCACCGCCCGCCGGGCGCACGTTCAGCGCGCCGTGGTGACGATCGTGCCGGCCAGCACGTCGCCGTGTTGATCGACGATCCGGACGATGCCGGGGATGTCGTCGAGCTCGTCGACCAGACGCGCCATCCGGTTCCAGCCGGGCGCGGTGTCGAGCACGAGCACGTTGCCGTCGAGGCGGACCTCCCGGAGTTGGCGAGCCTTGGCGAGCTCGTCGTTGCTGGTGATCGCCCAGAGCACCCGCGCGATCAGCTGGAGCCGCTTGGGGTCGATCCGGCCGGGTCGGCGGAGTTCGCTGGAGAGCGATCGGCCCCACCGGAGGATCGTGCGTCGGTGCGCCCACACGAACGCGAGGAGGGCGGTTCGGGTGAACGGGTTGAAGAACGTCGTGGCGCGACGGAGCATGCGTCCACTCTGCCGCGATCACGGCACGATCGCACGCGCCGGGCCGCGGACGTTGTCTTCACGAACGCGGAACGACGACCGGGCCGTCGATCGGCCCGGTCGTCGTCGAACGATGTCGCTCCGTGTGGTCAGTCGGTGTGGTCAGTGCTTGACATCGTCCTCGCAGAACACGATCTCGTTCATGCCGCGACCGCCCTTGCAGTGGTCGTGGTTGGGCTCCGGGTCCTCCTGGCCGTTGGGCAGATCGCCGGTGATGAAGTCGTCAACGCCACCACCCCGCAGCTCGTCGTCGCCGAAGCCGCCGGACACGAAGTCGTCGCCGCCACCACCACGGACCCAGTCGTTGCCGAAGCCGCCGCCCAGGAAGTCGTTGCCGCCGTTGCCGTCGATGTCGTCGTCGCCCTGGTTGCCGAACAGGCCGTCATCACCCGCGTTGCCGTGGATGTGGTCGTCGCCGGGGCCACCCCGGACCTCGTCGTTGCCCTTGCCACCGCGGATGTCGTCGTTGCCGCCGCTCGTACTGGTCGGGTCTCCGAAGAAGTCGAGGCTGTCGCCGAAGATGACATCGTCGCCAGCACCACCTCGGATCGTGTCGTCACCGTCGCAGCCGAGAATGACGTCGTTGCCACCACGGCCCTTGATGTAGTCGTCGCCACCGCGGCCGATGATGAGGTCGTCGCCGGGCGTGCCCTTCAGCACGTCGTCACCCTCGGTGCCGACGATCAGGTTGAGCGGCGGAGCTCCCGGATCGTTCGGGATCACGCCGGGGCAGATCTCGAGTTCGGGCGCACCGCCGGAGACGAAGCTGACCTCCACGATGCCGCCGTTGCCACCGCCGTCCAACTGATCGTCGATCACCTGGATGATGTATTCGCCGGGTTCGGCGATGAAGTACGACCCGCCGGCACCTCCGGCGATGCACTCGAGATCCGTCCCGGCGTACACGAAGGCGTTGGCACCGGTCGAGTACGAGTCGAGCGAGGTGCTCATGATCACCCACTGAGTGCTGTCGACCGTCAGGCGATACCAGATCGACGCGTCGACCGCCGGTGCGCCACACGAGAACCCGGCGGCGTCCTCGGGATCATCGGCGGTGGCTTCGGTGGTGTCGACCACCTCCGTGAAATCGAGCGTGATCGGTGTCGCGTTGATGAACATGTCGTTCGGCGGTGGTGCCGCCGACGCAACGGAAGTGGGTACCACGACGCCGATGAAGGCGAGCGGAGCCACCAGAGCAATACGGGATCGGCGCATGACCGAACCTCCTCATGATCTTCCCCGGCCCCCAGACCAGGATCCCGCCATGTCGGCCCGGAACAGACGTTCCGGACTCCCCGGCGCGAAGGTCACGCCGATATCACCTGGTGGCAAGGGTGACAGTCGTCACCCGGCGGTTCGGTTCCGGCTCGGGTTCAGTCGCCCGGGGGCTTCACCTCGACGCTGCCGAAGACCGCGTACGACCGGATGTGGACCGCGGGGCCGTCGGCGGGCACGACCTCGACCTCACGGCTGCCGAACAGGCTGAACCCGTCCATGGTGATGCGGGTGCCCTCGTCCATGATGATGTCGATCCCACCGAACACCGCGATCGCCGTGAGCTGCGCGTCGGCCCCTGGTTCGACACCCGTGAGGTCGAAGTCGCCACCGCCCAGAAATGCCAACGCCGTCTGCTTGACCCAGCCCGGCGCGAGCAGGCGCTCCCCGAAGCTCCCGAAGATCGCGATGTTCATCTCAGCCCTCCTGCCGCGCGCCCCGGCGACGCGTCGCGTCCCCATCCTGCAGGTCGACACCGCTGTGCGACCATGGCCGTTCGTCCCGATCCCGTCGGGGCACAGGTCGTCGGTTCGCGTTCAGTGCGAGGCGACGCAGAACTCGTTGCCCTCGGGGTCGGTGAGGGTCGTCCATCGTGTGCCGTACTCGTCTCGGTCGTGCACGACGGTCGCCCCGAGCCCGACGAGCCGCTCGACCTCGGACGCCCGATCATCGGCGTCGAGGTCGAGGTGCACACGGTTCTTCGCGGTCTTGCCCTCGGGGACCTTGATGAACATCATCACCGGTTGATCGGGCAGCGGTTGGGTGAACCCGATCGAGGCGAAGTAGATGCCGTGCTCGTCCTGGACCGGATCGACGCGACGCCCGAGGGCCTCGCCCCAGAACGCCGCGAGCTCGGGCGCGTTCCCACAATCGAAGGTCACCGCGTTGATCTTCAAGGTCATGACCGTCAGGTTCGCGCACCCGGCCCACCCCGGCCAGCGGTGGCATGGGTCGGCGCGCCGGTCAGGTCGTCGACCGGTCGCCGTCGGCGAAGCAGGCGCTGATCGCGTCGACGGTGAACCGTGGCCACTCGAGGTGGGCGAAGTGCCCGCAGGCGGCCAGCACGTGCACCGGCGCGCCGGTGTACGAGTCGACCACCATCTCGACGTCGCTCATCGGGATCAGCGGGTCGGCATCGCCGAGCACGATCGAGACGGGCACGTCGTCGAAGGGCTCGGCTTCCCAGTCCGGCAGCTCCTCGGCGAGCCGCATGAACTCGCCACCGTCGTCGGTGCGCGAGCCGAGCACGGCTCGCGACAACACGCGCCCGTCGAGCGCACCCGGCTCGGTGACGAATCCACGCAGTGCGAGGCGCACGGCGGCCAGTTCGGGACCGCGCAGGAACCTCGGCAGGCGGGGTCGCCCGAAGCGGGTGACGGCGGCGAGGGTCTTCATGAACAGCAGGGCCCGGCCCGTGCGATCGAGCGTGTCCCTGACCCGGATGCGTTGCACGACCCCGGGCAGCGGTGCGTTGAGCAGCACCGCCGACTGCACCAGCTCGGGTCGCGTCCGCAGGATCAGACCGACCATGACGCCACCCATCGAGTGACCGACGAGTCGCCACGGCGGCGGCGCGATGTCGCTCAACCAGTCGACCAGCTTCGACGACACGAGCCACCGCTCGTCGCCGACGTCGGTCAGCAGGTGTGGCGACAGCCGCGGCGCGACGACCGAACCGAGGTGGTCGAGCGACGACATGATCGGCGCGAACACCGATCCGTCGTTCCCCACGCCGTGCAGCAACACGACCGGTGCATCGTTCGACGCGTCGGGCGCCGCCGGCACCGTGAACAGGACCGATCCGTCGGACGGATGTTCGGTCCGTTCGAGCACCCGTGACCAGTCGGGGTCGAGCACGGCGCCGTAGCCGGTCGGCGCGGACGTCGACTCGGATGTGATCGTCTCGTCGTCTGCCATGTCGGTTCAACTCCACCGATCACCGTACCGGCCCCGACCCGACCGGAACCGACCGACCCACGACACCGTCACGCCACGTCCACGGCACGTTCACGGCAGCTCGCCGGCGAGTGCGGCGACCCGGTGCTCGCACTCGGCGGTCTGACCACCGGCCGACGGGAACGATCTCATGCGCTCCTGCGCCTCGGGAGCTTGCATCAATCGTCGGAACAGGAACTGGTCCTCAGATCATGATCGGCGGCGCGTCGATCGACGCCTCGCACACGCTGCCGCTCGTCTCCACCCGCAGCACATCGCTCATCACTCGCCTGTGGCACGGCGACCGAGCCGCCTTCGGACGCGGAGCGCGAGCGCCTGACGCAGCGGGTGGGCGCCGATGTGAACCGTTCGAGGCCCTCGACACGACAGGATGGTCGTGATGGAGGTGACCGGCCAGACCGAGGACCACGCGCTCGTCGCGAGGGTCGCGGCCGGCGACCGTGCGGCACTCGAGATGCTGTACCGACGTCACGCCGCCTGGCTCACCGCGCGCCTCCAGGCGAGGTGCGGCGACCCGGAGCTCGCCGACATCGCGATCCAGGACACGTTCCTGGCCGTGTGGAAGTCGGCCGAGGAAGTACCGCGGCGACGGCGACGTGGGCGCCTGGCTGTGGGGCATCGCGATCCGGCGCCTGATCGACCAGCTCCGCAAGACCCGCGCGACACCGCTCGACCCCGCCGTCATCGCCCATCACAGCGACGACGTGACGCGCTTCGACGACGACCTGTTCGCCGACGGGCGACACGGAGAACTCGGCGCCGCGATGGGCGCCCTGCCGAACGAGCTGCGCGTGGTGCTGATCGCCACCGCGATCGACGGCTTGTCGACCAAGGAAGCGTCGCGACTGCTCGGCGTGCCGCAGGGCACCGTGAAGACCCGACTGATGCGAGCGCGTCACGCGCTCCAGGAGGCATTGTCATGATCGATCCCGTCTCGATCGACCCGGCCCGGATCGACGCCAACTGGCGTGCGATCTCGATCGAACTCGACGCGCCGCGCCCGTCCCGCCTCGAACGGGCGCTGCGGCTGGTTCGGATCCCGGTCCCCGTCGTCAGGATGGTCGCAGCGACCCCAGCGCTCCGGCGTTCCTGGTACCTGTCGATCGTCGCCGTCGTGTTGATCGGACTCGGCGTCGCCGACCCGACCGACGAGGGCTCCCTGTTCGCCCTGCTGGTGATGGCCCCGCTGCTGCCCGTGCTCGGCGTGGCGTTGGCCTACGGCAGCGCCGCCGATCCGTCGCACGAGATCCAGCTGGCGACACCGACCCACGGCCTCCGCCTGGTCACGATCCGTGCTGCCACCGTGTCGACGTTCTCGGCCGTGATCATCGTGGTGCTCTCGCTGTTCAACGAGGCGGCGCGCCCCATGGCCGCCGCCTGGCTCCTCCCGGCGGTGGCGGTCACGTCGGCGAGTCTGGCGATCATGACCGTACGGCCACCCCGGCAGGCCGGCTCGATCGTCGCGCTCGGCTGGTTCGCCGTCGTGCTGGTGGCACGCATCGCCGCCGACGACCCGCTGGCGGTGTTCCGCACCGCAGGTCAGGCCGCAGCCGTGGCCGTCACGGCCGCCGCGATCGGGGTCGCCGTCGCCCGGCGGGACCGCTTCGACCGTCTCGAGATCGCGTCGTGACGGCATCCCACGTGTTCGTCGAGTCCGTCGGCAAGTCGTTCGGGACCCGCACCGCCCTCGTCGACGTGACGCTCCTCGCGCAGGGCGGCATCACCGCCGTGCTCGGCCCGAACGGCTGCGGCAAGTCGACGCTGCTCCGATGCGTCGCGACCGTGATGGAGCCCGACACCGGCACGGTCGCGATCGACGGCCTCGACCCGCGCAGGGAGCCCGAACGGATCGAAGCCCGACGCCGTCTCGGGTACGCACCGCAGGAGGCGGGGTTCGACCCACGGCTCCGCGTGTTCGACGCGGTCGACTACGTCGGTGTGCTCAAGGGTCTCGACGACACTCGGCGCCGGCGCCGCTCGGTGTTCGAGGCACTCGACCGCGTCGGCCTCGCCGATCGCGTCGGCGAGCGCGTCGGGGATCTCTCGGGCGGCATGAGGCGGCGGTTGGTGCTGTCGCAGACGTTGCTCGGATCGCCGACACTGCTGGTGCTCGACGAACCCGGTGCCGGTCTCGATCCCGACGAACGGCTGCGCCTGCGCGAGGTCCTGGCCGAGCGGCGCCGGACCACCACCGTGCTGCTCGCGACACACCTCACCGACGAGGCCGCCGGCGTCGACACCGTGATCGTGCTGGGTGCCGGCCGTGTCCTGTTCGCCGGTGGCCCCGCACGTCTCGCGGCACACGCCGCCGGCCGAGTGTGGTTGCAGACGGGCTTCCCGCCGCCGGGCGTGCGGGCGACCTGGCAGCAGGCCGACGGCCGGCATCGGTGTCTCGGTCACCCTCCGCCGGACGCCGAACTCGTCGAGCCGACGCTCGAGGAGGGCTACCTGATCGTCCAGGAGCTCGTCGCCGGCGTGGCGTGACGCCCGAAACGAACGATCACACGGCGAACGTGAGATTTCGACCGGCCGCCTTGGCGCGGTACATCGCGGCGTCGGCCAGATGTACGAGCTCGTCGGCATCGTCGCAGCCACTCGTGCTCGCCACACCGACGCTGACCGTCAAGGGTCGGTGTGCCCAGTCCGCGACCTCGACGCTGCGGCGGATCCGTTCGCCGAGTGCGAGCGCGGCGTCGAGGTCGGCGCCGGTGAGGATCACGACGAACTCCTCGCCGCCGTACCTCGCCACCAGGTCGGTCGAGCGGCACTCGTGGCTGATGATCTCCGCGATCTGCTGCAGCGCAACGTCGCCGGCCGCGTGGCCGTGTGCATCGTTGAACGACTTGAACCGGTCGACGTCGATCATCGCGACCGAGAACGTCGAACCGAGCCGGTTGCTGCGGTCGACCTCCTCGGTGAGCCGGCTGAGGAACGCCCGCCGGTTCCGCACGCCGGTGAGCGGATCGGTGATGCTCTGCTCGGCGGTGACCGACAGCGTTGCCTCGAGTTCTCGCTGGTAGTTCTCCAGCTGCTCCTGATGTTGCGCTCGTTCGCCTGCCGCCGCTTCGAGCAGGGAGATGCTCCGTCGCAACTCGAGCTGGGCGATGAGCTGCCGCGACAGCGCCCGGAGTGCCGCCGCCTGCTCGGTCGACAGCCGGCGCGGGACCCGATCGATGACGCAGAGCACGCCGAGCGCATTGCCCGACGCGGTGGTGAGCGGCACGCCGGCATAGAAGCGAATCGACTCCTCACCGGTGACGAACGGGTTGTCCGCGAAACGGGCGTCCGCCGACAGATCTTCGACGACGAAGACGTCGGTCGGATTCAGGATCGCATGGGCGCAGACCGCCACGTCTCGTGCGGACTCGTCGAGGTCGAGGCCGACCCTCGACTTGAGCCACTGTCGATCGCGGTCGATGAACGTCACCAAGGCGATCGGCGTGTCGCAGATCTGCGAAGCGAGCATCGTGATGTCGTCGTACGCCTGCTCGGGCAACGAGTCGAGCACGTCGAACGAGTCGAGCTCGGCGAGGCGGTCGACCTCGTTCTCGGGGGTCTCAGGGGCAGACATCATCGGTTCCGTGGGTGGGAACACAGCGACAGATACACGCGTTATCGTTGAGCCTCGTCGCCCTGCCCCGGCAGCCCTGCCTCACGAGATCGCCACGAGGTGATCGGACGCGGCTCGGTAGGAGCGCTCGATGTCGACGGCGATCGAGTCGCCGTGGTTGTAGCGCAGCTTGGCGAGGTCGTTGTACCTCGCCTTCGGGTTCCGTCCGGTCGGCAGCACGTGCACCTCGATCCCCGGCGGGATGGTCGCCATGTCGCGGTGGAAGCGGTGCCGTCGGGAGATCTCGAACGACACGAACGCGATGTCCCAGGGCGTTCGGGGCACCTGCAGCGGGGTGTCGATGTTGCCGACGTGCAACACGTAGATGGTCGTCGCACCACATTCGATCGCTCGCGAAATCGGGATCGAGTTGACGACGCCGCCGTCGATGTAGTGGTGGCCGTCGATCTCGGCCGGCGGCAGCAGGGTCGGCACCGAGCACGACGCCAGGATCGGTTCGATCAGCGGGCCGCTGTGGAACCAGGATTCGGACGAGGTCTCGATGCACGCCGCCGAGCACTCGAACGGGACGAGGAGCTCGTCGAAACGGCGCTGCGGAATCCACTCGTGGAGGAGCCGGCGGAGACCGTCGGGCGCATGCAGGTGGGTGCCATGGCGCACCATGTTCGACACGCGCCCCCAGAGTTGTTCGCGGAGCACACCGGTCGACGCGAGACCGTGCCACGCGTCTTCCAGGAACGCCACCCGGTCGGGCAGCTCACCGGTGCACAACACCGCGCCGTTGACCGCGCCGATCGACGTGCCGAACACCATGTCGGGCCGGATGTCGGTGTCCGCGAGTGCCTTCGCCATGCCGATCTCGGCGGCGCCGCGGAGCCCGCCACCGCCGAGCACGAACGCGACCTTGCCGCCGACCGGTGGCAGGGTGGGCTCGGCGGAGGACGCCGGATCGTTCACGACTTCAGGCTATGGGCGCGCGGGCGGCGATCGTAGGGCCGTCGTGCCCTACAGTTCGCTCAGGCCGGTGGCCCTTCGGCTGCCGTGGCCGTGGGGGTGCATGTGCAGCTGTCGACGAAGGTGCCACCGACCTGGTTCCGGCTGCTCGTGTTGACACCCGTCGTCTTCGTCGCGTCCGGCATCGTCACGATCCTGTCGCCGCTGCTGCACCTGCTGCTGCTCCTCGTCGACCTGGTCGACCGGAGACGCTGGCGCTTCACCCGCCTCGGTGGTCTGGGCATCGCCATGTGTGTCACCGAGTTCGTCGGCCTGTCGATGGCGTTCGTGCTCTGGGTCGCGTCCGGCTTCGGTTGGCGTCTCGGTTCGCCGACCTTCCAGCGGGCGCACAACCGGGTGTTCGGCTGGTGGCTCGAGCTGGTCACGAGAGCGCTCCGGTTCTACCTGGGCTTCGAGTTCGTGATCCCGACGACCGAACGGGTCGACGGACCGGTCCTCACACTCGCCCGTCATGCCGGCCCCGGCGACGCGTTCCTCCTGGCCCGAACCGTCATCCGCGACTACCACCGGCAGCTCCGCATGCTCGGCACCACGAAGCTCTTGTGGGACCCGTTCATCGACCACCTGCTCCGCCGGATGCCGTACTACTTCTGCGACCAGAACCCGAAGGACGCGGCCGAGCACCTGGAGGCGATCGGCGAGATGTGCCGGTCGATGCACGACGACAGCGTGCTGATCATCTTCCCCGAGGGCGGGAACTGGACGCCGGCTCGATGGGATGACGCGATCAACCGGCTCGAGGAGCGCGGCATGCACGATCGTGCCGTACGGGCCGCCGCGATGACGCACGTCCTCCCGCCCCGAACCGCCGGCGCGATCGCCGCCATCGGTGCGCGACCCGACGCGACGGTGGTGTTCGTCACCCACGTCGGTCTGGAGGACCTGTTCTCGCTCCTCGAGATCTGGCGCAACATCCCGCTCGACCGAACGGTGATCGGCACGTACTGGTCGGTGTCGGCAGGCGAGATACCGACCGAACCAGCGGAGCTCAGCCCGTGGCTCTACGAGCAGTGGGCGCGCGTCGACGGCTGGATCGACGACCACCACCGCGAGGCCTACGGCATCTGACGCCATCGGCGCGTGCGATCGGTGCGCTCCGGCCCGGAGGTCACCACCAGTCGGCGATGGCGTCGTAGACCGCCGGGTGGTGTGCGAGCGCGTTGTGCGTCAGCTTCGGGAACATCCGGACCGTGGCACCGGAGAACAGCTCGCCGTCGTCGGATTGGCCCGCCGCACTCGACGACGTGACGAGCGCATCCCCGAGCACCCTGGCGACGGGGTGCTCGGGATCGGCCGTCACCGAGCCGGCGATCACCAGATGATCGGCCCGTCGCAGCCGGACCGCTCGGTGGGGATGAGGCCGGCGCCGGGCGTCCGGATCGTGCTCGAGCCAGTCGTCGTCGACGATGGCGCCGAACCGGAGATCCCTGATGCCGGCGCTGCGACGATCGAGCCCGAGGCCGACGAGGCGCGTGGCCGGGACCGGCACCGACCAGAGGGCGGCGCTCGCCGAGTTCACGAGCGCCTCGAGCCCGGCACCCGTGTTGGGCACCCCGATCAGGACGACCCGACGGACCTTGCTCGTCCAGCGCCGCCCGATCGGGAACGGCCAGGCGACCGGCCGGGTCGTGCGCCCGTAGTGGCACGCCGATCGCACCACGAGCCCACCCATGCTGTGACCGATCAGGTTGATCTCTCGCACCCGCACCGGCCAGGCACGCACGAGTTCGTCGAGCCGGCGGGCGAGCTCACGTCCGTTGACGGACACGTGTCGCCCCGTGTTGTACCGGACCGACAACACGGTCATGCCCTGCTCGGCGGCGAGCAGGCTGCCGTACGTGGTGGTCGCGTCCTGCGGGAAGTGCCAGATGCCCTCGGTCGACATCAGCCCGTGGACGAGGACGCAGAGGCGCGAGCCGACGGTCGGCACCACCGCGTCAAGGAATCCGGGCAGCAGGTGGCGGTCATCGGGCAGCACCGTGTCGCCGAGCCGAAGCGTCATGGGTGTCGCAAGACGCGACCCACGGTCGTCGAGCGAGTCGCCGAACAGCCCGTTGACGATCGCGACGGCGTCGTCGCTGCGTCCCACGCCGGCTGCGAGCACTCGCAGCAGCGATCGCGCCGCCGAGGAACTGCCGGCGGGCGCGTCGAGATGTTCGACACCGGCCACGAGCACGAACGGTAGCGACCCCGAACGACCGACGGATCGCAACGTGACCAACGTCAAGTCGGGGGATGCGGCCACGAGGAGCGACCGCTGCGTCTCCCCCGGATCGCCGTCGGGACCGTCGCTCTGTCACCTTGTGATTGCATCAATCCCGGGGAGGTCCGGTGTCCACGACCGTCGAGTTCACACAAGATCCGAGCGAGGTGTCGTCGATGACGGCCTCGCGACCACCCGGTCATGGTCCCGTGCGTGCGTACGACTGGCTCGACCATCACGCCGCGAACCGTGCTGCGAAGGAGGCAGTCCGCGACCTCGGCACCGACCGGAGCTTCACCTACGGCGACCTCGACCGCCGGGCCGACGCCATGGCCGCGTTCCTCACCTCGATCGGGATCGGTCGCGGTGATCGCATCGCCGTGCTCGCCCACAACGGGGTCGAGTTCTTCGACGTGCAATTCGCCTGTGCCCGACTCGGGGCGATCTGCGTGTTGTTGAACTGGCGGCTGACGGTGACCGAACTCGAGTACATCCTCAACGACAGCTCGCCCGTGCTGCTGGTCCACGACCACACGTTCACCGAGTCGGCCGAGGAGTTGCAGCAGCGGTGCTCGATCGGCGAACTGCTCTCGATCGACGATGGAACCACCGACAGCGCCTACGAGTCGGCGCTCGCCCGCTTCGACGGCGAGCGGCCCGAACGGGCCGAACTGACCCACGACGACGTGATCACGATCATGTACACGTCGGGCACGACCGGTCTGCCGAAGGGGGCGATGATCACCCACGGCATGAACTTCTGGAACTGCGTGAACCTCGGCATCCCCGCCGGCATCGGGCTCGACACGGTGCACCTCAACGTGCTGCCGCTGTTCCACACGGGCGGCCTCAACTGCTACAGCAACCCGGTGCTGCACGCCGGTGGCACGGTCGTGATCCTCAAGACGTTCGACCCCGGCGCGACGTTGCAGGTGATCGGCGACCCGGCACAGGGCATCACCCACTTCTTCGGTGTGCCGGCGCCGTACCAGTTCATGATGCAGCACCCCGACTTCGAGCACACCGACCTCTCGCGGCTTCGAGTCGCCGGCGTGGGCGGCGCCCCGTGCGCGCTCACGATCATGGAGGCGTGGACCGAGCGGGGTGTGCCGCTCGCCCAAGGGTTCGGGATGACCGAGACGAGCCCGGCCTGCATCTTCCTCGACACCGGCGACTCGCTTCGCAAGATCGGCTCGACCGGCAAGGCGCTCATGCACACCGAGTACCGCATCGTGAACGAGGAGGGTGACGACTGCGGGACCGACGAGGTCGGCGAGCTGTGGGTCGCCGGGCCCGAACATCACACCCGGCTACTGGAACAAGCCGGAGGCCACCGCCGATGCCTTCGAGGGCCGCTGGCTCAAGACCGGCGACGCCGCCCGCGCCGATGACGAAGGGTTCGTCTACATCGTCGACCGGTGGAAGGACATGTACATCTCCGGCGGCGAGAACGTGTACCCGGCCGAGGTCGAGAACGTGCTGTACCAGCTGCCCGAGGTCGCCGAAGCCGCGATCATCGGCGTGCCGCACGACCGGTGGGGCGAAGTCGGCCTCGCCGTGCTCGCCCTCAAGCCGGGTGCATCCCTCGATCGATCGACCGTGGTCGAGCACTGCGTGAGTCGTCTCGCCAAGTTCAAGATCCCCGACGACATCGCGATCGTCGACGAGCTCCCGCGCAATGCGACGGGCAAGGTGCTCAAGCGCGAGCTGCGAACCCGGTTCGTCGACGACGACACACCGCGGATCTCCGATCGCGCCGCGGCGCCGGAGAGCACGCCGGATCGCTGACCTACGCTGCACCGATGGCAGGCGACGTCCCCGGGGCGGCAGCACGCGTGCAAGCCGGCTCCGCGGCGCGAACCGGTGCGTCCGGCGCCCGGTACGGCGCGTGGGTGGGCGCTCGCCTCGCGGACGGCCGGGTCGTTCGGCTGTCGCCCGACGACGGCTTCCACTACCAGGCATGCGTGCGTCCCGATGGCCTCGACGCACTGTTCTCCGGGGCCGCGTCCGGTCCACCGCGAATCTGGTCGGTCGCCATCGATCCGCCGGGCGACCCGGTCGCGCTGACGCCGACCGACTCCGGGGCCCGGCATCCTGCGTGGTCCTGGAGTGGCGATCGCATCGCGTTCACGTCCGACCGTGCGAGCCCGGGAGCGTCTCAGCACGTCGAGGACATCTCGCCCCAGGGCACCCCGGACAGCGGGAACATCTTCGTCATGGCACCCGACGGCAGTCGGGTCGAACAACTCACGGGCGGCGCCGTCGCCGACCAACGCCCGACCTTCAGCCCCGACGGGTCGACCGTCGTCTTCGTCTCGAATCGCGAGGACCGAATCGGACTGTGGCGCGTCCCCTCCGACGGGTCCGAACCGCCGACGCCACTCCCGTATCGCGGCTTCGCCTACCGGCCGTGGTTCGGTGTCGACGGCACGACGGTCTACTGCTTCACGATCGACGGCGATCGACACCGAGTCGCCCGCATCGGGCTCGACGACGACGACTTGGAGCTGCTCGCCAACGACGACCGCGGTTGGACGCACGGCCCGTTCGCCGACCCGAACGGACAGGTCCTCATCGCACACTCGACGCGCGTCGACGGCCGGTATCGCCTGTTCGAGATCCCGCTCGACGGATCACCGATGTGCGAGATCACCGTCGACGGGGTCGAGCACCCCATGCACGGCACTCGATCCCGCAACGGCGTCATCACGTTCGACGTCGCCGACTGATACCGCGCCACGATCGCGAGGTGCCGAGTCGAACGGCCCGCCCCGGTCCGACGAGTCGGAGCCGGCGCCTACGCTCGACGGATGACCGCGTTGCACGATCTCGAGCTGACCGAGTTGTCCGAACTGCTGCACCGGCGAGAGCTGTCGCCGGTCGAGTTGGCCGAGCACACGACTCGACCGCATCGACGAGCACGACGAGCGCCACCACGCGTTCGTCGACGTCACGCGGGATCGTGCGTTCGCCGAGGCCGCGGCAGGCCGAGCGGGAGTTGGCGCGCGGCGAGTCGCGCGGGCCGCTGCACGGCATTCCGTACGCCGCGAAGGATCTGTTCGACGTGAGCGGGCGAGGCCACCGGCGCCGGCACCCATCTGCTCGCCGACAACGTCGCCGACAGCCGACGCGACCGTCGTGCGGCGGCTGCGCGACGCGGGAATGGTGCTGGTCGGCAAGACGCACACGGTGCAGTTCGCGTACGGCGGGGTCGGGATCAACCACGACACCGGCACACCGCGCAACCCGTGGCGCAACGACGAACCGTACGTGCCGGGTGGCTCGTCGAGCGGTTCGGCGGTCGCCGTTGCGGCCGGTCTCGTGCCGGTCGCGCTCGGGCACCGACACGAGCGGCTCGGTTCGGATGCCGGCGTCGCTGTGCGGCATCACCGGTCTGAAGACGACGGTCGGCCGTGTCAGCCGGGCCGGCGTGTACCCGCTGAGCCGCACGCTCGACTCGGTCGGGCCGCTGGCGCATTCCGCAGCCGACTGCGCGCTGGTCTACGAGGCGATCCAGGGCGCCGACGCCGGCGACCCGACCACCTACGGACAGCACCGCGCACGACGTGACGTCGGCGATCGACGAGGGCGTCGCCGGGATGCGGCTCGCGTTCATCGACACGATGTTCTTCGACGACGCCGACCCCGCAGTGGTCGACGCGGTCCGGGCGACCGACGAGGTGTTCGCCGACCTCGGCGCCGACGTGACGTCGATCGAGGCACCCGAGGTCGACGAGGTGATGGGCGGCCCCGATGCACCCCACCGGATCGCGAACGGTGGCCGCCGAGGGGTGCGCCGTCAACCGACGGTTCCTCGAGGAGTCGTTCGACGAGCTCGACCCGGTCGTGGCACGACCGGATGCGACCCGGTTTCGAGCTGCTCTGCCGTCGACTTCCTGGAGGCCTTCGAGGCCTGGCGACGCGCTGCGCGATTCGTTCGCCGAGCGCACCGCCGGCATCGACGCGTTCCTGGTGCCGTCGACGATGCTGCCGGCGCGGCCGGTCGCCGAGGTCGATGCGACACCCGAGACGTACGCCCGCTTCAACGCCGACTACCTCGCGCAACACGTCGATCGGCAACCGGTTGGAGTGGTGCGGGCTGTCGGTGCCGTGCGGGTTCACCGACGACGGCCTGCCGATCGGCGTGACGATCCACGCGCCCGCGATGCACGAGCACGTGGTGCTCCGGATCGGCCACGCCTACCAGCAGGCCACCGACTGGCACCGCCGCCGCCCGACCGGCTGACCGACCGATCGGCGAGCGATTCACTCGCCGCACCGCCTCGTCTACGGTGGTCGTCGTGGAACGGTTCGAGGCATCCGCGGTCACCCACATGCTGGTCGTGACCGACGCAGAGCGCAGTCGTGACTGGTACGTCAGCGTCGTCGACGCCTCGGTCCACGGCGAGTACGGCGGTACGTCGGTGGTGCTCGACCTGCTCGGCACGTGGGTGCTCCTCGTCACCGGCGGCCCGCCGTCACCGGGGAAGCCGACCGTCGACCTCGCCGCCCCCGCGGACCCCGACAACGTCAGCTCGCAGCTCATCTTCCGCGTCGCCGACTGCCATGCGACGTACGAGTTGCTCGTGCGTCGTGGGGCCGACTTCCTCGCTCCGCCGGTCGAGCGGCCGGGTGAAACCCGTGCGTTCTTCCGCGACCCGGACGGGCATCTGTTCGAGATCTCCGAACTCACCTGACCGCCGCCCCGAGCCCGACCGTGCCGCTGGCGTACGCTCGACCGGCATGGCACACGATCATGACCACGGTCACGGTCCCGATCATCACCACGGTCACGATCACGACGACGACCACAGCGAGCTCGGGGAGATGGACGTCCGGGTCCGTGCCCTGGAGACGCTGCTCACCGAGAAGGGCTACGTCGACCCGGTCGCGCTCGACGAGTTGATCGACACGTACCAGACCCGAGTCGGTCCGCGCAACGGTGCCCAGGTCGTGGCACGCGCGTGGGTCGACCCCGAGTTCCGCGAGTGGCTGGAGCGCGACGCCACCGCTGCGATCGCCTCGCTCGGGTTCGAGGGGCGCCAGGGGGAGCACATGGTGGCCGTCGAGCAGACCGACGACACACACAACTTGGTCGTGTGCACCCTGTGCAGCTGCTACCCATGGCCCGTCCTCGGCCTGCCGCCCACGTGGTACAAGAGCGCGCCGTACCGCTCGCGTGCGGTGCGCGACCCGCACGGCGTGCTGGCAGAGTTCGGCGTCACGCTGCCGGATGGCGTCGACGTGAGGGTGTTGGACTCGACCGCCGAGATCCGGTACGTCGTCATCCCGCAGCGACCGGGGGGAACCGACGACTGGTCGGAGGAGCAACTCGCCGAATTGGTGACCCGCGACTCGATGATCGGGGTCGGCCTGCCGCTCGACCCCTCGGCCCTGGCCGACACGGTGGCGACGTGAGTGAGGCGTACGTCACGCACGCCGATCTCGGCGGCACGACCGGTCACGGGCCGATCGAGCACGAGCCCGAAGGAATCGTCTTCCATCACGACTGGGAGGCGAAGACGCTGGCACTCACGCTGGCCGCCGCGGCGCCCGGCGGGTGGAACATCGACATGACTCGACGCTCTCGCGAGACCCTGCCGAACTACGCCGACCTGACCTACTACGAGATCTGGCACGCAGGGCTGGAGCACCTGCTCGTCGAGAGTGGACTCGTCACCGACGCCGAGATCGCGGCCGGGCACTCGCAGAACACCCCCGAGTCGGACCGTCGAGTCCTGTCCGCCGATCGTGTCGCTGCTGCGCTCCGCCGTGGCGGTCCCGCGGATCGCGAGCCCACGGCACCGGCACGCTTCTCGGTCGGTGACGAGGTGGCGACCCGGGCCGAACCCGTCGACCACCACACCCGGCTGCCGGCATACGCGGCCGGGCAGACCGGCACGATCGAACGCGTGCACGGCGCACACGTGCTGCCCGACACGAACGCCCACGGTCTGGGCGAGCAACCCGAGTGGCTCTACACCGTCGTGTTCGACGCGACCCGGATCTGGGACGACGCGAGGCCCGGCCAACGCGTGTCGATCGACGCCTGGGAGTCGTACCTCAGCGCCGAGGACGGAGCGCCGACGTGAACCCGTGGGCGCCGTCGTTGCTCCCCGGTCAACCCGAGTCCGACGGTGGGCCGGCCTTCCGCGAGCCCTGGGAGGCGCACGCGTTCGCGATGGCGGTGCGGCTTCACGAGCAGGGTCTGTTCACGTGGCCGCACTGGGCGGCGACGCTGGCCGACGAGATCGAACGGGCGCAGGCGGCCGGCGACCCCGACGTGGGCGACACCTACTACCACCACTGGCTCGTCACACTCGAGCGCCTCGTGGCCGAGCAGGGCGCGGCATCACCGGACGAGCAGGAGCGCACGCGCGACGCCTGGCGGCGCGCCGCCGACCGAACCCCGCACGGTCAGCCGATCGAACTCCGCAGCGACGACTTCACGAACTGACGAACCGACGATCACGTCGCCGCGCGCCGCAGACCCCGCCCCGGCCGTGCCCCCGTGTGGACGCCACCGCCGGCGACGACGGTGCCGTTCACGACGACCTCGCTGATGCCGGTCGGCATCCGGAGCGGGTCGGCGTAGGTGGCGCGGTCGACGACGGTGGCTTCGTCGAACAACACCAGGTCGGCGAACGCTCCGGCCCGCACATGACCCCGATCGACCAGGCCGAACGCGTCGGCCGACATCCCGGTCATGCGGTGCACGGCCTCGGCCGTGTCGAACACGCCGAGCTCGCGCGAGTAGTGGCCGAGCACACGGGCGAACGTGTTCGACAGGCGCGGGTGCGGTTTCGCGTCGAGCGTCGGGAGCCCGTCGGAGCCGATCATCGTGCTCGGATGGGCCATCACCGTGCGCACGTCGTCTTCGTCCATCGAGTGAATCACGACGGTGGTGTTCGGCTCCTCGACCAGCACGGCGGCGGCGGCCTGCCGAGGATCGCGATCGAGTTCGGCGGCGACCGCGTCGATCGAGCGACCCTCCCACGACGGGTGCGCGGCACACGATGCGATCACGAGGTCCGACGGTTCGAGTCCGGTGCCGGGTTCCAGCCATTGGACCGCGGCGGACAGGATCGTGCTGCCGGCGGTGTAGGGGTACTGGTCGGCGTGGACGACCTGACCGGCCGCCCGGGCATCGTCGATCAACGCCAGCGACTGCCGCACCAGGCCCCACGCCGTGCGCCCGTTCGCCTTGTGGTGTGAGATCTGAACGGGAATGTCGGCGGCGCGGCCGATCGTCAGTGCCTCGGAGATCGAGTCGAGCAGTCCGACGCCCTCGTCGCGCATGTGGGTCGCGTACAGACAGCCGGTGCCGGTGAGCTCCGACGCGAGTTCGATCAGTTCGTCGGTGGTCGCATGCCGTCCCGGTTCGTACACGAGGCCGGTCGACACTCCGAGCGCGCCCGCTTCGACGGCCTCCGCGAGCATCGCCTTCATCGCCGCCATCTGTGGCGGCGTGGGAGCGGTCGGCTCGGTCCCCATCGCCTCGAGGCGGATCGTGCCGTGGCCGGCGAGGACACCGATGTTCACGCCGGGCGGCTGCTCGTCGAGCACCTCGAAGTAGCCCGCGAAGCCGTCGTACTCGGGTGGTGGTGTCGCACCGGGATGGAACGACTCGCCGAGCTTCCAGGCGGTGTCCCTCGGCGCCACGCCCATCCCGCAGTTGCCGACGATGCAGGTCGTGACGCCGCCCAGCGACTTGAAGGCCATGTCGGGGTGCAACATGGCCGCGAAGTCGTCGTGCGTGTGCACGTCGATGAAGCCCGGTGTGAGTGCCAGGCCGGTCGCGTCGACGTCACGACCCGACGGGCCGCTCACCGTTCCGACCTCGGCGATGCGGTCGCCGCCGACCGCGACGTCGGCCGTGATGGCGGCGGAGCCCGAACCGTCGTACACGGTCGCATCGCGGTAGACGATGTCGTATCCCATCCCGTCATCCTGGCCGACCCCGCAGCGTCCGTGCGAGCGCACCGGGCGTTCTCCCGCGCCGCAGGTCCCGGGTTCAACGTCCGACAGCCTCGATACCGTCGAGCAACAGGTCGAGGCCGACGTCGAACGATGCGCCGAAGCGGTAGCCGGGCTGCAACACGTGCTCGGCCGTGAACTCGGTGAGGTGTGGGAACTCGTCTGCAGGCAGGCTCGCGACGATCTCGTCGGCCAACTCGCCGATCTGCTCGTCCCCGTTGAACGGCAGGCTGGCCTCCTGCAACGCGAAGCCGTAGACGTAGCTGTCGATCACTGCGTAGGCGTGCGCGGTCGTCTCGAGCGACAGCCCACCGCGGCGGAAGCAGCCGAGCACCGCGTCGTGGTGGCGAAGCGTCGCATGGCCGGGTGACGTTCGCGACTCCATGAGTGCCGGCGCCCATGGGTGACGGCCGAGCACCTCGCGTGCCGAGTGGCAACGCCGGCGGATCGCCGACTTCCAGTCGACGTCGGCGGGAGGGAGTTCGATCTCGGCGAACACGAGGTCGACGATGCCGTCGATGATCGCTTCCTTGTTCGGGACGTGGTGGTAGATCGTCATCGGCTTGACGTCGAGGTGCGTCGCGAGCTTGCGGATCGTGAACGGCTCGATCCCGATCGTGTCCGCGAGCCCGAGAGCACCGGCCAGCACACGATCGGACGTCAACGGTTCGCGCCGTTCACCCCGTTCGTCCCGGGTCGTCGTGGGCGCCCTCCTTGCGTTGTCGGCCGTCGGCATCGTTTCGTCCTCGCGGTTGACGATCGTACTTAGTACGGGTACCGTGACACAAGTCGATCGTACTAAGTACGACACACGACGGGAACGCCAGCCGCCAGAACCGAGGAGCCGAAGACATGCACACCACCGCCGACGACACGCAACTGCGCCACGAGCACGACGACACGTCGCACACCGGGTCGCACACCGGGTCGCACACCGGGTCGCACACCGATGCGAGCGGTCACCCAACATCGCTACGGCGGTCCCGACACCTTGGTCGTCGACACGATCGATCGGCCGACGCTCGAGGCCGACCAGGTCCTGATCGAGGTCCACACGGCCGGCGTCGACCGCGGCGTCTGGCACCTGATGACCGGCGAGCCGTACCTCGTGCGGCTCGGTTTCGGCCTCACGAAGCCGAAGCAGCCGGTCGTCGGGCTCGACGTGGCCGGTCGCGTGGTCGACGTCGGTGACCGGGTCGATCGGTTCGGGCCGGGCGACGAGGTCTTCGGGATCGCGACGGGGTCGTTCGCCGAGTACGCGCTGGCCGACCAGGACAAGCTGGCCCACAAACCCACCGGTATCTCGATGGAGCAGGCCGGCGTCGCGGCGGTCTCCGGAATCACCGCCCTGCAGGCCCTCACCGAGGTCGGCGACGTACAGCCGGGCCAGAGCGTCCTGGTGATCGGCGCGTCGGGCGGTGTCGGCACCTACGCGGTGCAGCTCGCGAAGGCACTCGGCGCCGAGGTGACCGGGGTCGCCAGCTCCGCCAAGGTCGACCTGGTCCACGAGCTCGGCGCCGACCGGGTGATCGACTACACCACCGACGACTTCGTCGACGATGAGACCGAGTACGACCTGATTCTCGACGTCGGTGGCCGCAACAGCATCCGCCGAGTGCGCCGCGCGCTGTCACCGACCGGCACGCTCGTGATCGTCGGTGGCGAGGACGGCGGCCGATGGACCGGCGGCATCGGCCGACAGGTTCGGGCGGTCCTGCTGTCACCGTTCGTGCGACAGCGACTCACCACGTTCATCAGCAAGGAACACCACTCGTTCATCGAGGCACTCGCCGCCCATCTCGAGTCAGGTGACGTCGTGTCGGCGATCGGCCGACGCTTCCCGCTCGACGAGACGGCCGAAGCGCTCAGGCAGCTCGAGGAAGGTCGGACCAGCGGAAAGTCGGTCATCGTGGTGCGCCCCGACCGGACCGAGCGATGACCGCCGGGTCCGACGACGAACTGCCGCGGCTGCTGCGCCTCGTCCCGCTCATCTGGATCGCACTGTCGCTGGCGTGGGCGATCGTCATCGTCGTGACCGACCGACCTGCGTGGGCGCTCGCGCTCTGGGTCGCTGCCAACCTCGGCCCACTCGCCGCACTCGACCGGGCCGGCAGCCGGTAGCCGAACGCCGACGTGTCGGCGAGGCTTCGGTCGGGCAGTCGAACCGGTCACGCGCGCGCGTGCGCCAATGCGGTGTACCGGTCGTCACCCGGCATGAGGTCGAGTCCGATGCGCTCGAAGCCGGCCGCCGCCAGCCGTTCACGCAGCTCGCTCCGCGTGAACGGCCACAACCGGATCGGGTACGAGCGCATCGTCGCCCGATCACCGTCCACGAGGATCACCGCAGGCTCGAAGATCGCCGGCGAATCGGATCGAATCGGAAGCTGCCACGAGAACGACCGGATGCACCGCACGCCGCCACGGTCGACCACGACGGGGTCGACGGTGCTCGCGCCATCGGAGTCGAGCACGACCTCCCAGTCGTGGCTGTCGACCACGAGGACGCCGGACGGCCGGAGCATCGAACCGAGTGCTTCGAGTGCCCCGACCATGGTGTCGGCGTCCTGCGAATGGGCGATGGCGCTGCCGGTGCACAGCACGACGTCGAAGCTCGCCGACTCGAAGTGGTCGCGGAGCTGTTCCCACGTGCAGTGGACGAGGTCGACATCAACGGCCTGGCCCGACGCCTCCAGTCGCTCGCGAGCGACGTCGACCATCGGTCCGCTCGCGTCGGCCGCGGCAACGGAATGACCCTGTCGATCGAGCCAGGCCACGTCGACGCCGATGCCGCACGCCGCGTCGAGCACGCGGGAGCCCGCGGGCAGGCGCGAGAACGCCGCTCGCACACCCGGAACATCGGAGCCGAGCCGGAGCGCGACGTCGTCGAAGAACCAGTGGTAGTCGGTGGCGAACGAGCCGTAGTCGTCCGCAGGCATGTCGCGGCGAGCGCTCAGCCGGCGAGCAGCTTCGCCTTCTGAGCGTCGAACTCGGCATCGGTGAGGATGCCCTGTTCACGCAGCGCACCGAGCTTCTCGAGCTGAGCGATCAGGTCGTCGGTGTCGGCAGCACCGGTTGCAGGAGCGGGTGCCGGAGCGGGTGCGGGTGCCGCCTGGGCCGCGACCGCTCCTTGGTTGTACGCGGCCTGTTGCTCGGACATCGCCTGCTGATCCTGGTCGGACCACTTCTCCTGCTGGCGCCGGTGCACGCGACCCGACACCGCACTCGCCGTTCCGGCGACCGCTGCGGTTCGGGCGACGCCACGAACGACACCTCCACGTCGACGCATCATGATGTTGCTCCTTGTTCGGTCGGTGCGCTCATCCGCGCTCGCTTCCATGGCTTCGAGTTCGTCGAGCGCCGCAACCAGCATCTGCGTGGGGATGCGACCGTTGTCGACGACCAGGCCGCCGGCTTCACGGACGGCGACGGCGAACGGCGCCGCCCACGAGTTCTCGTAGACCAGCAACACCGCTCGGGTGTCGACCTCGAGTGCGTCGCCGGCCGCAGTGATGTCTTCCTCGCCCAGCACGCCGGTCGAGGCGCCCTCGAACACCGACACGTGCACCGCTTCGTCGGCGGGCAGATCGGAGATCTCGACCGCTTGCACCGTGCCGTCGGAGAGCTTGCGAATGAACATGATGTCGAGGATGCGGATGAGTCCCCGTTCGACGAGGTCGAGCAGCGGTCCGGCCGCCTGGCCCGTGAGCGGCTCACTGAATTCGATGAGCAGCCAGTCGATCGGCCCCATCTCCCTCATGTCGTCCGACATCGTCACTCCCTTCGATCGACGTGCGGGGGAACGTAACACTGCGCCCGGGTACCGGCAACTCGTGGCCATGGACGGGGTGTCCATGGCCGTTCGGCGCAATTCGCACCTCGGCGCTCGTGCGGTCGACCCCTCCGACGCACTCGTGTGCTCCAATGGTCACCGGACACCGGTACACGACGATGTCGGTCGACGGCACGAGCCGGACCGAGGAGGTACTCGACATGACCACTCCATCACGGACGCCGCCACCGATCGGTACCGCGTCGCACGACCGGAGTGCGCGATGAACAACGCGAAGACCGTCACGGTCACGTCGGCGCAGGAGCGGTTCGCCGACTGGATGCGCGACGTCCTCGTCTACACGACCGTGCTCAACCTGTTCGTCGAGTTCGCCGATGCGATCGTGATCGACTCGTTCACGATCTCGATCTTCACCGCTGTCGTGCTGAAGATCCTGCTCGACCTGCTCACGCTGGTCGAGCACCACGTCAGCCACTTCTTCTCCAAGATCCACAAGGTGCTGGGTTTCCTGTCGATGTGGGCCGTGCTGTTCCTGTCGAAGTTCGTGATCCTCGAGGTGATCGACATCATCTTCGGCGATCACGTCGAGCTCGGCAAGCTGCTCGACGTCATCGTGTTGGTGCTCGCGCTCATGATCTCGCGAGCGCTCGTCGTCAAGGCATACGATGCTCTCGGGGTGCCGGAACCCGACGACGAGACCGCTGCCGCGGCATGACCGACGTCGGGGGCGATCCGGCGGCGTACGGCGACTTCCCGCTCAAGCAGCACCTGGGAATGGACGTCGGCGGGGACGGCGCCGGCACCGCGCATCTCACCATCGGGCCCGAGCACCTCAACCCGAACGGCGTCGTGCACGGCGCAGTGCTGTTCGCGCTGGTCGACACGGCGATGGGGAAGGCGACGATGAACGCCATCGAGGCGGGCCGCTTCTGCACCAGCATCGAGGTGTCGCTGCGGTTCATCCGCCCGGCGGCTGCAGGTCGGCTCACGACGGTCGCCACCGTCGTGAAGCGAGGCCGAACCGTGGTTCACCTCGACGCCCGCGTCGTCGGTGATGAGGATCGCCTCATCGCGACCGCCGCGGGGACGTTCGCCATCATCGACCTCTGACGGTGCCGACCGGTGCGCCCGGCCGCTGCTACTGGGCGGTCCAGCCGCCATCGACGGGCAGGATCGTGCCGGTGACCATCGCAGCGGCGTCCGATGCGAGGTACACGACGGCCCCGGCGACGTCGGCGATGGTGCCGACGTGTCCCATCGGGATCCGGTCGACGACACCTCGGAGGTAGTCGGGATCGTCGAGGCGTTCGGCGGTACCCGGTGTGCGGACGAACGTCGGAGCCACCGCATTCACCGTGACCCCCCGATCGCCCCACTCGAGCGCGAGCACACGAACGAGCTGATTGACGGCGCCCTTGGAGGCGCAGTACACGGCGTGGTCGCGGATCCCCACCAACGACGCTTGCGAACTGATCGCGATGATCCGGCCGGCACCCTGCGCCACCATGACGCGACCGGCGGCTTGAGCGGTGAAGAAGAGGCCCTTCGCGTTCACGTCGAACATCTCGTCCCAGTCCTGCTCGACCACGTCGAGAGCCGGATGGTTGGCACCGAGCCCGGCGTTGGCGACGAGCACATCGAGACGACCGTGACGATCGACGACATCGCCCACGGCTGATCGGATCGAGCCGATGTCACCGACGTCGAGTGCGTGCGCCGAGGCGCTGCCACCGGCGGCGAGGATCTCCTCCGCCACCTCCTCGGCGTCCTCCGCGTGGCGAGCTGTCACCGCCACGGTGGCACCGGCGGCAGCCAGCGCGTCGACCACACCGCGGCCGATCCCGCGGTTGGCACCCGTGACCAGCGCGACTCGGCCGGCCAGTGAGAACGACGGAAGGTGCTCGCTGTCCATGCGGGCACCCTACGCAGCGCGATGCCGACGGGTGGCTCCGCTCGGTGACCGTCTCAGTCGGGCTGGTCCTCGGCGCGGTCGCGGATGTACTCGAGGATCTTGATGTGCTTCTTGGTGTCGTCGATCATGAGCTCGATCAGGAAGCTCCACAGGTTGATCTTCCGGAGCTCCTTCAGCTCCTTGGAGAACTGCTTCAGCTCACGAAGGTCGTCGTGTTCGACACGGAGCAGGTTGTCGGTGACCCGTTGAATGTGGACACGATCGGCGTGGAAGCCGGCGAGCGAGGGGATCGGCGGAGCTTCCTCGCTGTGTTCGCGCATCATGCGCATCGTGGTGGCGAGGTCGTCGAACACCCGGTGGTGGCGGACCTCGTCGTCGAGGATCATCCGGGCGAGATACCGGAACGCCGGCGACATGCTGTCGTCGTTCGCCAACTGCTCGTACTCGTCGAGGATCTCACCCTCGATCTGACCGTGGCTCGACACGTGCTCGTACACGTCGTCTTCCCACTCCTTCGTACCGAACTTGTGCCGCTTCCTGCCCACGTTGACCCCCTCGCCTGCGGTGTCCCGTCCACGGCCATCGTTCCAGGTTCGACGTGCGATCGGTGAACCGGCCCCGCGGACCCGCTCGGGACGTCGACCCGGCCGGCGATGCTGCGACCATGAGCGCCCGGATGGCTGCGACGCAGACCGTCGATTGCGGCGGCCACTCGCGACGCGGCATCGATCGGCGGTCCCCCCAGTCGGGCTCGATCGGGAACCCGACGCCGAGTTCCACGTCCGTGAGGATCGTCGTAGGGTTGCCCACCGCAGGTTCCGACATGACCATCTCCGCCGAACTCACCGCCACTCGCCGCGAGCAACTCCTGCGCCGCGCGCTGTGGCTGGCGGTGTTCACCGTGGCCTGGAACCTGGCCGAGGGCGCCGTGGCGCTCGCCGCCGCTCAACTGGCGGGGAGCAAGGCGCTGATCGGATTCGGCGTGGACTCGTTCGTCGAGTCGGCGTCCGCCGCCGTGGTGATCTGGCGGCTCCGTGTCGAGCGGGTCGACCCGAACCGGGCCGAACGGGCCGAACGGCGTGCGCTCCGACTGATCGGTTACGCGTTCTTCGCGCTCGCGTTGCTCGTCGCGGTCGAGTCGATCCGCGCCCTCGCCACGGGGGCCCGACCCGACACGAGCACGATCGGGATCGTGCTCACGGCGGTGTCACTCGTCGTGATGCCGGTGCTCGCACGCGCGAAGCGCCGCGTCGGGGTCGAGCTCGGCACTCGTTCGATCACCGCCGACAGCCAACAGACGATGGCGTGCGTCTATCTCTCGGCGATCGTGCTGGTCGGGCTGTCGCTCAATGCGTTGTTCGGGTGGTGGTGGGCCGACCCGGTCGCAGCCCTCGCCGTGGTCGCCTTCCTCGTGCACGAGGGCCGCGAGGCCCTCGAGGCCGAGCACGTCGACGACTGCTGCGGCTGAACCCCAAGACGCTCAGGAGTCTGCCTCGTGCCAGTGCTGGATGGTCTGGGCGAGCCAGAAGGTGGCGAACAAGGCGATCTCGACGGCTTCGAGCCAGAAGACGTCGGTCCGGAATCCGTTGCCGGTGACGCGCACGAGCAGGAACACCGCGAACGCGACGGCCATGCCGATCGTCACCGCGCGGTAGGTCGCGAGGAACCTCCCGGTGTTCTCGGGCCGCAACCAGCCGTTGATCAGGGCGACGGCGCCGAAGCACACGAACGTCAGGATCGCCGCGACGCCATGGGTCTGGTCACGGAAGTCGTCCCACAGCCAGAAGAGCAGCCCGCCGACCACGAGCGCCACCCCGTACACGACCAGCGACCACATCAGCGCCGACGATGTTCCCGCCGACCAGTTGGTGTACTTGAGCGCGACGATCACGGCGATGAGACCGACGACGATCAACGCGAGCACGTTGTTCCAGACGCCGGCCACCACCCAGCCGGGGAGCCCGTCGGCGGCGCCGTGCGGGAAACACTCGAGGATCGAACGGTCGGCGATGTCGCGGACGAGTGGGACGGGCACCTGGCCGCCGGCCGGACTCGCGTCGTCGGACACGACGTCGAGCGTGCACGCCGGCGGACTGGTGGGCACCAGCGCGACGATGATCGCGAACATGCCGCCGAGGGTGAGCCAGAACTCCTCCCAGAGTTGAACGACGTGGATCGCGATCAGGCTGAACCCGATGACGAGGAGCACGCCGACGAAGATCGATCTCGACGGCGAGTAGAAAGAGCTGCTCAGCGAGTCACGCAGCGCGCCGGCCCGGACCGCCTCGGCGATCACCGACACCGCGAGCATCAGCACGGCGAGCACGAGCGCCAGCCGCAGCGAGCGGTACGTGACCGTCAACTCCTTCTCGTGCTCCGGCGTGATCTCGGTCTCCGCCTCGCCACCATCGTCCGCGCTCATGCGTACGCCTCCCACCTCGTCGTGCGGCTCATGTTCGCGCATGCGCGACACGGACGGCTCCGAGTTTCATCGAGACGAGCCGCCCGTGCCGAGTACGGTCGGCTGACCGGCGCAACACGATCGCTGCGCCACCGCACGGACAGGAGCATTGATGACCGAGTCCCGACCCGACTACCGAAGCTTCTCCGACGGCTTCGATCCCGCCACGCTCTTCGACGAGCTGGACGGCGATCTCGTCACAGGTCTGAACGCATGTGTCGAATGCTGTGATCGGCATGTCGGCGAGCACCGAGTCGCCCTGACGTGGGCAGACGCGTCGGGGCACGCGCCACGTTCACGTTCGACGACCTGCAGGAGCGGTCGGCGCAGGTGGCCAACCTCCTCGTCGAGCACGGCGTCGAGCCCGGCGACCGGGTGTCGGGACTGCTCCCTCGTGTGCCCGAACTGGTCGCGCTGATCCTCGGCACCTGGCGGGCGGGCGCCGTGTACCAGCCCCTCTTCACCGCGTTCGGATCGAAGGCGATCGAGCAACGGCTCGCGACATCGCAGGCCAAGCTCGTCGTGACGGATGCGGCCAACCGCTCGAAACTCGACGGGCTCGCCGACCCACCGGTGATCCTGTGCATCGACGGCGGTGAGAACGGCGGTGACGACGCGGACTTCACCGCGAGCGTCGACGCCCGCTCGAGTTCGTTCGAGCCCGTGTTGCGGACCGGCGACGATGCGTTCTTGATGATGTCGACGTCGGGCACGACCGGGCTCCCCAAGGGGCTGAAGGTGCCGCTCCGGGCACTCCCCGGCTTCGCGGCCTACATGAGGTACGGGCTCGACGTGCGACCCGACGACGTGTTCTGGAACATCGCCGACCCCGGTTGGGCGTACGGCCTGTACTACGCCGTCGCCGGGCCGCTGCTGATCGGTCATCAGACCACACTGTTCGATGGGCCGTTCACGGTGGAGTCCACTGCGGCGCTGGTGGAGGAGTTGGGCATCAGCAACTTCGCCGGAGCGCCGACCGCCTACCGCATGATCATCGCAGCCGGCGTCGACGCTGCGAAGCCGTTCGCCGAGCACCTCCGAGTCTCCTCGAGCGCCGGCGAACCGCTGAACCCCGAGGTGATGCGTTGGTTCGGCGAACACGTCGGCTGTGATCTGTTCGACCAGTACGGACAGACCGAGTGCGGCATGGTGCTGGCCAACCATCACGGCTTGCGACACGAGGTGCGCCCGGGTTCGGCCGGCTTCGCGATGCCGGGCTTCCGGTTGGAGGTCGTCGACGAATCCGGCGTGCCCCAGCCGCCCGGGACACACGGCGTGCTCGCCGTGCACCGACCCGACTCACCGCTGTTCTTCTTCGACGGCTACCTGGGCGCGGAAGGCGAAGGGTGGATCGGCGACTACTACCTGACGGGCGACACCGTCGAGCAGCACGACGACGGCTCGATCAGCTTCGTCGGGCGCAGCGACGACGTGATCTCGTCGGCCGGCTATCGCATCGGGCCGTTCGACGTCGAGAGCTGCCTCCTCGAACACGACGCCGTCGCCGAGAGCGCCGTGGTCGGCAAACCCGACGAGGAGCGCGGCGAGATCGTGAAGGCGTTCGTCGTGCTCCACCCCGGCAACGTCGGCGACGACACCCTGGCCTCCGAGCTGACCGGTCACGTCCGCGAACGGCTCGGCAAGCACGCCTTCCCCCGCGAGGTCACCTTCGTCGAGTCGCTACCGAAGACGCCGAGCGGCAAGATCCAGCGTTTCGTCCTCCGCGACGACTAGCACGTCGGCCCGGTGCGCGGTCACTTCTGCGTCGGCATGAGTTTGGCCTCACCGGGAATGCCGTGAGCGATCAGCGTGAAGGCCATCAGGGCGGCGGCGATCGGGATCGGCTCGGTCGTGTGGATCACGTGTTCGGGGTCGATCGTCGCGACCTCGACCTGGTGACGGCGCATCGCCCAACTCACCTCGTCGAACATCGTGACCCGACCGAGCGGCACCATGACATAGCCGAAGTGCTTCCCGTTGATGCCGTAGCAACGACGACCGGCTTGGGGACCGGACGTGGCGACGATTCCCGTCGGGGCCTTGATGATCGGCACGATGTACGGACCGTCGGTCGTCGCCTTGATCCGCCACTCCGGCCCGTCGACGAGCTGCACACGTCGGCCACGGCCGAAGAACGTTCGAAGGGTGCCGTCACGTCCGAGCCGGGCGACGCAGCCGCGTGCGGCGATCAGCTCGTGGGTCGGGAATCCGGATCGGCCGACTCGACGCAACTCGATCGGTCCCTCGACGACGTTGGGCAATACACGCTCGATGTCGATGCCGTCCAGCCTACGCGTGTCGCCGGTCGGCGTCTCTCGCGGCAGACGCCGAGCAGGCGCGTTCGTGTCCGCGATGTCCCGACACCGTCGATGGGTGGACGGTCGCGAGCTGACGTCCCCGACGCGAACGATCGGACGTGCGCCCACGCAGGTCGGCATCCGGTCCGCGCTGCGGTCCGGGACTCGGTGTCCGGCACGAGCACCGCGGGGTCCGAACGCCAGGACACCGCCGCGGTGTGCGTGCGTGACATGGTTGGCCCGTGAACCCTCGATCGTGGCGTTGGTGGTTCGAGCACCGGGAGACCGGCGAGATCACCATCGCGCAGTTTCCGAACTGGCCGCTCTGGGCGATCGGTGCCTGTTGGCTCGCGCGCCTCGTGGCCGCGGACGGGTCGACCGCGCACGACCTGCTCGGCTGGGCGATCCGGGGCCTCTGGCTCGTCTGGGGTACCGACGAACTCGTGCGTGGCGTGAACCCGTGGCGACGAGTTCTCGGCGCCGGCGTGATCGTGTGGCAGATCGTCGCAGTGGCGACGATGTAGGCCCGGTCAGCCGGTCAGCCGGTCAGCCGGTCACTCGGGCAGGCGGCCGGCCAGGAACGCGCGGGTGCGTTGGCGCGCCTCGGGGGTGTTGGCGAACTCCGAGGCGAGGAACTGCGAGACTCCCGCTGCCCGGAACTCGTCGAGTCGACCCGCGCAGGTCGCCTCGTCGCCGATGATCGCGAGATCTTCGGGGCCGTCGATGCCCTCGTGATCGAGCATCGTCCGATACGACGGCAGCTGCCCGTAGATCGCGAACGTGGACGCGGCCGCGGCGCGTGCGGTGTCGACGTCGTCGGTCACCCAGATCGGGATGCCGGCGGCGATCCGAGGCGCGGGCCGACCGGCCTCGGACGCCGCCTCGGCGATGGTGGGCACGGTGAGCGTCTTCAAGGTCGCGGCGCCGGTCATCCAGGTGATCGTGCCGTCGCATCGGGCGCCGGCCAGCCGCAGCATCTGGGGACCGAGCGCCGCCAACAGCACGGGCGGCTCGGGTGCATAGATGGCGAGCTTGCCCCGAGCGGTGACCGTCTCTCCGGCGAAGCTCACCGCCTCACCGGCCAGCAGCGGCATCAGCGCGTCGAGATACTCGCGGGCGTGCCGCACGGGCTTGTCGAACGAGTAGCCCCACATCCCCTCGACGACCGGCTGGTGCGACAGACCGATCCCGAGCGTGAACCGCCCACCGGTGAGCATGCTCGTGGTCTTGGCCTGTTCCGCCATCACCATCGGATGGCGCGGGTAGGTGGGTACGACCGAGGTGCCGAACCGCATGCCGGGAACCTGCTGGCCGAGCGCGCCGATCATGGTCATCGCATCGGCCTGCTGCACGATCTGCGGCAACCAGTACGAACCGAAACCGTCGGCCAGCGCCGCCTTGGCGTCGGCCAGCACCGACTCGAACCCGCTGCTGCCCGCCGCTCCTGAGAAGATGCCGATGTCCACACGAGCACGGTACCGCGGAGGCTCGCGGGCCGCCGGACCGGAACGGCCGCCGAATATCGGCGACCCGGGGCTCGGCCGATTGCTACCTTGAGGCTCGATCGACGCCCAAAGGAGCCCGCATGCCCATCCTCGTGAAGATCGACGGCCTCAGCGGCCACGGCGACGCGACACTCGTCGGGTACGCCGACGGCAACTGGTTCGTCGCGGACTCGTTCGCGTTCGGCGTGGAACGGGAGATGAAGAAGCCCGGTGGGAAGGGCGGCACCCAGGACATCAACATCGGAGTCGGCGCGCTCCGGCAGTTCGGGATCTCGAAGTCGGTGAATGCCGCCTCGGCGCTGCTCGCGCAGTACGCCGTCAACGGCAACAGTGCGGGCGGCGCCCAGATCGACTTCGTCCACATCGCCGAAGATGCGCCGACGGTCTACCTGCGCTACCGGCTCGACCGGTGCTTCGTGGCGAGCTGGTCGACCAGCGGCGACGCCGACGCGCCGAGCGAGGAGATCGCCCTCCACTCCAACAAGGTCGCGTTCGCCGTGGCCGGAGGTGGCCCGGTCTTCAGCTGGGACAACGTCAAGCAGAAGAAGTGGAACAAGCACGGGCTCGTGCCACTCCCCGCGCTCGGCTGACGGACGGCCCGTCCGGCGCTCAGCCCATCTGGGTGGTGTGCAGCGGTTCGACGCGCATGACGACCCGTTCGTCACCTGGCTGGTGGAAGGGGTAGGCGTCGGCGTCCATGTACTTCTTGGCCATCGAATCGATGAAGGCGTTGGACGAGTCGTCGTCGACCGCGACGACCCTGCCCCTGATCTCGAGGTATCGGTAGCTGTTGTCCGGGTCGGTCCCCGACACCGCGATGGTCGGGTTGCGCTGCAGGTTGTGGAACTTCTGGCGCCCCTTGGTGAGCGAGAACACGAAGTGACCGTCGGCGAATCCGCCCCAGACGGGGCTCGACTGGATCTGGCCGTCGGGGCCCATCGTCGCCACGTGCCAGAACACGCGCTTGTCGAGCAGGTCGGAGTAGTCGGCAGGAATCGTCATGCCGCGAACAACCGCGAAGCGAGCCGTCGCTATTCCCGGTTCCGGACCACGTCCGACCGACGTGGTCCGACCGAGGTTGCGGCAACCGGCCCGGCGGTCGCGCCGATCAGCCGGTGCAGGTGTGACGCAGCGCGGTCAGGCCGAGCCGCTCGGACGTGTCGGAGCCGGCATCCACCTGGATCAGCACCACGGCATCGTCGCCGACCACCCAGCCGTCGTGACCCGGCTCGATCACGACGGCGCTCGGGGTCGAGAACGTCACCTCGCAGCCATCGTCGAATCGCACGACCATCGTGCCCTGCACCATGAATCCGACGTGCACGTGCCGACAGGTCTCGGTGCCCGTGATCTCGGACATCGCGTCCTCGACCATCGCCAGCCGGGCGGGTAGATCACACGCTCGACGCGGCCGGCGCCGGCAGCGACCTCGTCCACGATCAACCCACCGACCTCGGTGTGCTGCGCGCCGGCAATCGGATCCGTCAACGTCCCCATCGTCGACCCCTTTCGTCCGTCTCCAACCTACCGCGCGCGGGATCCATCGAGCGGGCCACGTGACGGGGCCGGCGCGGCACCGGAAAGTACGCTCCGAGGCGTGATGCGGAGAGTCCGGGCGTGGCCACTGATCGCCCTCGCAATCGTCACGAGCGTCGCCGCTGCGTCCTGTGGCGGAGCGACGCCCGACGATGCCGCCCCCTCTGCCTCGCCGGTGGTGGTCGACGGCGAATCCGCGGCGGGTGCCGAAGCGGACGACTCGTGGGACGAGGCGGACGGTCCGGGCATCGTCACGCTCCGACCCGTGGTCACCTGCGACCCCGACGTGGAACCGGACGAAGCACTCGACGAGGCGGTGCTTCCCCACGTCGACGACCGCGACCCCTGTGTGGTCGGCCCACCTGCGGGCACGGGCCAGGTCTTCGAACGCAACAGCGCCGTCGCGTCCTTCGACGAGACGACCGAGCAGTGGGTCGTCGACGTCGACCTCCGCGCTGCCGGCCAGGTGGTGGTCGACGCGCTCGCGGAACGCTGCGCCGCCGGCTCCGATGACTGCCGGTCCGGACGGATCGCCGTCGTGCTCGACGAGGTCATCCAATCGGCGCCCGAGGTGCAGACGCTCGACATCGCGGGCACCATCCGGATCTCCGGCGACCTCACCGAGGATCAGGCGCGCATGCTCGCCCGCGCGCTCAACCGTGACACCACGCCCGCCGAATCGGACGAGGACACCGTGGCGGCGGCCGAGGACGACACCGTCGAGGCCGAAGCGTCACAGCCGGTCGCGACGACGTCGGTTCCGGTGAGCGCCGCCCCGACGACGGCCGGCGACCGGGCCGCCGACGACGCGGCCGGCTTCCCGATGCCCACGATGTGTGGGCTGCCGGCAGCCGAGTGGACGACGGACGAGCATCCCGGGAGTCAGGACCAGGGCACCTGGGCGACGGGAAGCCGTGACGAGGGCGATCTCGACGGTGACGGTGCGGCCGAGTTCGCCTGGGCGACCGTGTGCGGTCAGGGGACGGTGGCCGTCGAGCGCGCCGTCCACGTGTTCGATTCCGAGCGTCGACTCATGGAGACGCTCCCCGTCGGGTCAGCAGTCGCCGAGACCTACTCGGGTCGCACGGTCCACGCACTCGAACCACGCGTCGTCGACGACGAGGTGCAGGTGGAGGTTTGGGTGTGGCAGTCGAGCGACGCCACCTGCTGCCCATCGGTCTCGTTCGAGATGTCGTTCGCCTGGGACGGGTCCGGCTTCGCGCCGACGACCCCGGTGCCGGATCCGGCGACAGCGGCGACGCCCACCGGGGAGGCGCCGGTGGTCGACTGGGACGGCGAGTACCGCCCGACGTCCTCCCCCGGTCGGGTCGTGCGGCTCGGTGAGTTCGGACGTCAGGTCGAGTTGCTGCAGCAGGCGCTCGACGAGCGGGGCTACGACGTCGATGTCGACGGCTACTTCGGCCGGGGCACCGAGGCCGCCGTCCGCCAGTTCCAGCGCGACCGAGCGCTGCCGGTGACCGGCGTCGCCTCCGACGACGTCTGGGACGAATTCGACGAGTAGCGCGCCCGGCGCGACCCTGAGATCACGGTCGGGTGAGCGTGAGGAAGCGATCGACTGCCTGCGACGCGTGCCCCGCCAGATCGGCGATCGGCGGTGCCGGCTCGCCGAGCAGCACTCGTATCTGGATGTCCTTGATCGCGAGGCCGTAGAGCAATTGGAACGCAGAGCCCGGGTCGTCGATCACGATCTCGCCTCGCTCGGCGAGGAGCCCGAGATACGTCTCGACCAACGGTCCGACTCGGTGACGCCCGTTTGCGAGGAGCACGGTCGCGAGGTCTCGTGAGGTGAGCGCGGCACGATTGAGGGCGACCGAACCCGGGCTCGTGAGCAGCGCGAGGAGTCCGGTCGCGAACGCGACCAGCGTGTCACGCGTGTCGGCGTCGGCCTCCAGCGCCTCGCGCACCCCGGCGGCGGATTCGTCGGCGTTGGCGGTGATCAACGCGGAGAAGAGTCCCTCCTTGCTGCCGAACCAGTTGTACAGCGTCTCCTTCGACGACCCGGCCCGCGATGCGATGCCGGCCATCGTCACTCGCTCGTAGCCGCTCTCGACGAGTTCGTCGAGAGCGGCCGCTAGCACCCGTCGCTCCCGCTCGGCCCGCTCGCCCGCCCGCGGCCGCCCTCTCCTCGGCGCCTGATCGGCCGGTCGTGATGTGGTCATGTGACCTCCTCCCTTGACAATCGTACCTGATGGTACGAATATTGCTTTATCGAACCCACGAGTACGGATACGAACCGAAGGAGCATCACCATGACCGACACGATCATCTCGCCCGAACCCGGCACTGCACTGCCGACCCACGCCATCGGCGAGGCCCGGCGCTCCGAGCGCGTACCGCGTCTCCTCGGTGCGCTCTTCGCCGTCGTCCTGGCCAACGCGGTCCAGATCGCGGCTGGTCTCGCCGGCATCGAACCCAGTCCACCTGCCGATGTCCTGCCGCTCATCGCCGCCACTGCTGCGCTCGGCGTCGCCGCGGTACCGATGGTCCGCGCCGGCGACCGCGTCGGCCTCTGGCTCGGGATCGCGTGTTGCACGCTGTCGATGATCGGGATGGGGCCGCACAAGCTGCTGCTCGACGACGGTCTCACCATCGCACCGTTGGCACTCGTCGGGTTCGGCTTCGCAGTCACCTTCATCGGTACGGCCGCGCTCGTGCTGCACGGTCGCTCATGACCGCCCGACAGATCGCGCTCGTCACGGCAACCGTGCTCGTCGGCTGGCGGCAGGCTTCTTCTTCGCCTACGAGGTCTCGGTCACGAGAGCGCTCGCCGATGTCGACGACACGACGAACGTCGCCACGTTCCGGGCCATCAACGACACCATCCGCAACGCTGCATTCGGCGTCGTGTTCTTCGGCGCCGCTCCGGCAGTCACGGCCGCGTTCGCGATGAACCGGCGTTCGCAGCCGGTGGTTCTGTGGTTGATCGCAGCGGCACTGTTCCTCGTCGTGCTCTGCCTCGCGATCACCGTCGGCGGCAACGTACCGCTCAACGACGAGCTGGCCGGGTTCACCGAACTCGATGGCGATGCGTCGGTTGCCCGCGACGACGTCGAAGCCGACTGGAACCGGCTCAACCTCATGAGAACCGTCGCCGCCGTGGCCGGCTTCGCGGCGCTCGCCACCGCGGCCATCCTCAGCGGCGGTCGCAGCACGTCGGCGGCCCGGGATCGTACGGAGGCGTCAGGGCCGGACGAGCCTCCAGGCGTGTCCGGCCCTGGTCCGCATCCTGCGCGAGGTCAGAGCCGGACGATGTCGCTCATGGCCTCGTCGACGGCGTCGCGGAAATCGCCCGGGGCGTCGATCGCGACCGGGTCGATGAAGAGCCCGATGTTGAAACCACCGTCGTACGAGATCCCGGTCGCGTTGCAGGCGGTACCCGCCACCGGGCCCATCGAGATCAGTTCGCGGACACGTGCGCCGGAGATGTAGAGCGGGACGGACGCGCCGCGCAGATTCGACGTGGCGAAGTCCATGTGTGCGGCTCGCGAGCGGGCGGCGCGGGTGACCACCGACGTCGGCAGCAGGTTCGCGACACCCGACAGCGCGCCGAGGCCACCGCCGTGGGACATGCCCTCCCGCTTGGCCGCCACGCCGCTCGCTGACGTCGAGCACCCGTTCACGAAGATCCATGGGTGCCCCGGGCACCTGCACCGGGACCGGCGTGAACGAGTTCCCACCGATCGCCTTGTCGGTGCGTGTGCTCAACACGAAGCTGGTGTTGAACGCCTCGACCTCGGTCCCCCGATCCGCGTGGTAGCGCACGGCGCCCTCCACCATGCCGGCGAGGAACACGTCGTTGATCGTCACGCCGATCCGCTTCGATCCCTGCTTCAGATCGTCGAGCGACGTCCGCACCGCCTCGAGATGGCGATGACGCGATCGCTTCGCCCACAGCGGCGACCCGCCGACGACACCGTCGTCGGTCGTACCGACCACCGCGCCCACCGTCGACCGTGCGGCGGTGATCAGGTCGCCGACCGTGGTCACCGCGCGGCCAGGGTCGGTGGGCCAGCTCGCCATCTCGTCGGCCACGCGGCGGGCGGTACCGAGTTGGCGACGGGTGAGATACGACATCGAACCGACCGACGACTCCCACACGTTGCCGGCCAGATCACCGCCGATCTGGCGCGGTTCGTGCGCGGCGACCGCCTCGGCGATCACCGCGTCGAGATCGACGACGGGCGGCGCTGGGTCGTCGGGTACCAGCTGCTGGTACTTCTCCGCCATCCGCATCTGGCCGATCCCGTCGGCGACCACGTGGTGGAGGATCGACCACAACGCCGACCTGCCCCCGCGAAGGCCCTCGATCATGACGAATCGCCACAGCGGGCGGGTGCGGTCGAACGGCTCGAGGTAGAGCTGGGCCGCGAGGTCGAACAGCTGACGCTCGGTGCCCGGCTTGGGCAGGCGCAGGAACCGGACGTGATAGTCGAGGTCGAACTCGGGATCGGGTGCCCACACCGGCGTGGCCAGCCGCCCGATCCCGGGAACCACCCGCTCGAACAGCCGCGGCATGCCGGCGACGGCGGCGCGCATGGTCTGCTTGAAGTGGTCGGTGTCGACACGGCCGTCGAGCACCGTGAGCGCGGCGCCACTGGGGTTGAGCCACGGATCCTTCTCGATGTTCCACATCAGTGCCTCGGAATCCGACATCCGATGCTCGAACCGCTGCTCTCGTTCCCGTGTCGCCATCACACCCTCGCTCTCGCTCGCAAACCAGGTCCGATCATCTCGCGCCGGAGCCGCCACCGCAATCCGGGCGGCCCGCTCGCAGCAGAACATCGGCTCCTCGCGGCGTGCAAGGATGAGATTCGTGCGTCGCCCACACCTCCTCGCCGTCGTGGTGCTGATCGGTCTCGGGGCCTGCAGCAGCGACGACGACGCCTCCGACCGACCGGCGACGAGCGCCGGGGCCGCCGACGTGCCGGGAGATGGGAACAACGGCGGTGACGGCGGCGGTGGCGGTGACGGCGGTAGCGGTGGTGGCGGCGGTGACGGCGGTGACGGCGGCGGTGGTGGCGGTGTTGACAGCGGTGGCGGTGGCGGCGGCACTGGCGGTGACGGTGGTGGTGGCGGTGACACCGTCAACCGACCAGCTCCCGGCCAGGCGGCGATGTCGGTCGACGATCAGGAGTACACCTTCACCGAGCCCGGCGCCCTCGCCTGCACGGTGACCGACGAGTCGATCACGTTCTCGTTCCGTCTCGGCGACAACGCGGTCACGCTCGGAGCCGGGGCGAATCAAACCGACGGCGAGTGGTTCGGAAGTGTCGTTCTCCGCGTCGCCGAACCCTCCGACGAGCCCGGCCCGATCTCCTACTTCCCCGAGTTCCCGGCGAACTCCGGGGGCGTGACGATCGACGGCGACAGCTTCTCCTACACCGGCCCGATGCAGAAGCAGCCGGCCAACGACGGCAGCACTCCCCCGCCGATCGACGTCGGCGACGGCCTGATCACCGTCACCTGCCCGTAGCACCGCCGCTCGAGATCGCCCGTGGAGACCGTCGTTCGCGGTGCGAGAAGCCCGACGTTCGCGAGTCGACACCCACGTTCGGTCCCGCTCGGGTTCACCTCGCGTCGAACGGGCAGCGCGTCCCGACCTCGGGACGTCCGGCCGCCACGGACGGCGCCATCGGGAGGACCGGACCGACGTCCGGTCCTCCCGCGGCGTCGACGTCAGGTCCCCTTGATCTTGACGAGCAGCAGCTGTCCGTCCTCACGCTTGATCGTGAGATCGGGGAAGTCGGGACCGAGCGGGTTGGGCACGATCTCCGACTTCTGATCGGTGCCGTGCGCCTGCACGGTGAGCAACCAGGCGCCCTTGCCGAACCACTTGGAGGCGTCGACGATGCCGCTCGACTCGCCGTCGGGATCGTTCACCGTCGCCACCACGTCCCAGGTGCCTCGCCGGAGGTCGTAGCGCCAGATCCTGGCGTTGTCGGTGTCCTCCTGGACCATGAGGCTCTTGGCACTCGTGCCCACGTTGTCGGGGCTCACGAACGGCACGTAGGCGTCGAGCGTCGGGTCGTCACCCTGCGCCAGCATGGTGAAGCTGTCGACGCGCTTGGGGTTGTGCTTGTTGAACTCCATCCGGAACATGGCCCCGTTGTCGGCCTGACCGACCGTGCCACCCGGGCCGCGCCTGAGGCGACCGGTCGTGTCGTCGGGCACCACGCGGCTCCGGCCGGTGTCGGCGATGTACACCACCCGATGGTTGTGCTCGTCGGTGGCGAGGTCCTCGAGCCGGATGAACTGGAACACGTTGTTCTCGTTCGACCAGTTCTCGAGCGCAGCCTGCGGAGCGTCGGCCGTGGTGCCGTCGGCGATGTCGTCGGGGACCCGGATGAACCGGCCCCGCATGTCGTCGCCGGGGCGGATGTCGAGGTAGTCGTTCGCGTTGTTGAACGGATCCTTCCGCTTCACCCGCTCGCCGTTCTTGTGCGTGACCTGGAACGCCCACAGGTGACCCTTGTCCTTGATCACCTTCTTGTCGTTGCCGGCCAGGTACATGTACAGCTGGGCCGACGGACCGTCGAACGTGTCGTCGGTGGTCAGGATCGCCGTCTTGTTCCAGCCACCGGGCACCACGATGTTGTTCTCGTGGTTCAGGCGTCCCATCCCGACGATCGGCGTGGCCGTCTCCGTGACCGTGTCGTACGCCACGACGTAGCCCGCCTGCCGCTGAGGCGCGAGGGCCGGATCGGCTCCGTACGCTGCACCCGCCGGCACGTCGATGATGTCGTTGGACTCCTCACCGACGAAGAACGTCGGGTGCCGGAATCCGTCGTGCTCGGTGGCCATGAAGGCCGAGCAGAAGCGGATGTATCCCTCGTCGGGCGAGATGGCGACGCTCGCGTCGAGCACCGATGCGTCCTTGGTGCTGATCGTCACCTTCGACACCGACGCATCCTGGAAGTCGGTTCGCGGTGGTCCGATGGCACCGCTCAGGAACGGGAACGGCACCGTCGACTGCTCGTGGGCGACGTACACGTCGACCGTCGCCGTGGTGGTCGCCCTCGGTCATCCCGACGCCGTCGGGAATGCCTTCGAACGTGAACCCGTCGAGCTCGTCGCCGACGGTCATCAGCGGCGTCACCTCGCCCGGGACCGTCAGCGTGACGTACGGGTCGGCGCCCGTCACGAATCCCTCGTGCGGTCCGTCCTCACCGCCGTGGCCCTGAACCGAGCCCGCCACCGCCATGCTCGTCATGAGCCCGAATGCCAGTGCCACCGGCAGAGCTCGCGTCAATCGTCGCCTCATCGTCGAGACCCCCTTCTTTCGTGCACGAACTCCCGCCCGCGCGATCCGTGTGTGGCCTCCCCACCGGCCCCACCCCCATGGTTCCCACCCGGACCGAAGCGGCGGGCAGGAGTTCCATTGTGCGCGCGCGATCGGGTCGAGCGACAGGGGCACGACGAATTGCGTTCCCGGGCCCGGTTGCCCCGGGCCTCGCCGGCGGGAGGTCAACCCCTGGGGTCTCGCCTCGCCACGTCGACGGCACGGTCGACCATCGGGCGTGCCGCTTCGAGGTCGTCGACGCGCCCGAACAGCGTGTCGCCCATACCCACAGCGATCGCGCCGGCCGCGAAGAAGTCGGCCATGTTCTCCACGGTGACGCCCCCCGTCGCCATGAACGGGCGCTGACGATAGGCGGGCGCGACCTGCGAGAGCCACGACGCTCCGGGCGGGTCCGCGGGGAAGAACTTCAACACGTCGGCACCCGAACGGATGGCGAGCTGGATCTCGGCCGGCGTCTGCACCCCGGGCAGCGTGAGCATGCCGAGCTCGGCACTGCGCAGTGATGTCTCCACGTCGATTCCGGGTAGCACGCAGAACGTCGCACCCGCCGCGGCGGCCGACTCCGCCTGCTCGACCGTCCACGTGGTGCCCACCCCGACCGACGCACGGTCGCCGAATCGCTCGACCAGCATCGCGACGTCGTCGGTCGCGCGGCCGTAGTCGTGGGTGATCTCGAGCGATCTGACCCCGCACTCGACCAACAGGTCGGCGAGCGGGACGAGATGCTCCGGCGGCACCTGACGGAGCACCGCCATGATCCGATCCTCTCGCAGGCAGGTCAGTGCGTGATCACGCCGGTCGTTCGACACATCAGCTCCTCGTTCTCGGTCGAACGACGATCCTGCCACACCCCGGATCGCGCCCGTTCGAACCTGCGCCGCTGCCGATGCGAGCGAGCCTGGACAACTCGGTGCGAGAAGAGGTCCGTGCGTCGATCAACGCGATCAGCGTGATCAATCCACCACCGCCGTGCCCGAACCCGATCCACCAGACGGTCGCTGTCGGCGAGACCCCTCACACGTGGGGGTTCTACGTCTGGGAGCGCGGTGGCGATCCGTCGATCGGAGTCGAGATCGAGAGCCGGAGAACGAACCTCTACTGGATCGTCGACGCCGACGGCGACAGGATCGGAAGTGTCCGCATTCGTGCCCCCGAGGGCGCTTCGGGCTACTCGATCGACGCCGCGGCATCGGTGCCGGTCGACGGTGCCGTGCTCGGCATCCCGACCGGTCTGTTGCTCGCTCAGTTCCACCCCGATCCCGACACGCCGGGCGACGACGAGATCACGTGGCGGCTCCGCCGCGGCAACCATCAGCACATGTTCGTCACCGTGGAGTGACGATCCGCTCGGCACGAGCAGCATCCGCAACGGTCGTCCGAGCTCGTGACCGTCGGGGGCCGCCGCTCGACCGTACAGCCGCGAGTGCGACCCCGGCGTCACACGCCCGTCTGGAGTCGCACCTGGACGTCGGCGTTCTGGCCGTTGACGATCACCGAGTAGCCGGCGTCCTGGTTCTGCCAGCTCGCCAGACCGTCGGTCGGCGGCACACGAACCGTCTCGCCATCGACCGTGTCGAAGAACTCGTCGTAGCGCTCGATCAGCCCGTCGAGAGACGCCGACGGATAGGCGATGACGACATTGCTCGTCTCGGAGGTTTCGTCGAACAGCGCCGACAGCAGCGTCCCGCCCTCGGGCGTCGGGAGCGGGTAGTCATCGGGAAGGTCGTACCCCGCAGCACCGGCGGGCGGCGCGCTCGAGTCGTCGGCGGCCCCGTCGGGCTGCTCGATCGTCGCGTCGCCGCCGTCGGTCGTCCGCCCGGAATCTGCGTCGTCACCGCCGCCGCACGCGACGCCGAACACCACGATGCACGACACGAGCAGCCGCCTCGCCCGCCGACCACGATGTCGATGCAGGGGCGGGAAGGAAGACCGTGCCATCTCGGCGACGGTAGTGAACTCGCCGGCGACCGTCGCCCGCTTTCCGGGATCCCGCGGGTCGCCGTCGCACCGTACCCTGCGCAGCTCGCGCTCAGGCCCCGTGCTGCAAGTAGCGTGCCCGGGTGGATTCGGGCGTCGATCGCGAGCGGGCTGCCGGCGGCATCTGGTCGCCGGCGTACCTCCCGGTCACACTGGCGAACCTCACGATCGTCGCGATCGCGGCGTACGACGGGCTGGCGCTCGTCGCTGCGCTCCCGTCGATCGCCGACGATCTCGGCGATGTCGCCCTGCTCCCCTGGGTGATCACCGCCTTCCTCGCCACGTCCGCCGTCGCCGGGATCACGGCAGGTCCCGTGATCGACGCGATCGGCGTGCGGCGCACGTTCCGGGTCACCGGGGTGTGGTTCCTCCTGGCGAGTGCCGCGGCGGCCGTGTCACCCAACATGGTGGTGCTCGTCATCGCTCGCTCGCTGCAGGGCATCGGAGGCGGACTCGTCATCTCCGTGGCATTGGCCGCCGTCGGCCTCGCCTACCCCAACCGGCTCCGCCCACGGGCATTCGCGACCAACTCGATGGTGTGGGGCGTCATGGGGTTCGGCGGACCGGTCATCACGGCCGGGCTGCTGTCGTTCGCCGGGTGGCGGATGATCTTCGTGATCCAGCTGCCGATCACGGCGCTCGCCCTCGCGGCCGGATGGCGCACGTTGCCGAGCACCCGCGCCACACCGCAACGCATCGTGATGGACGGCCGCGGGATCGCCCTGGTCGCCGGCCTGGTGGCGGCGTCGCTGCTGGCGGTGTCGCAGATCGGTGTGCAGTGGTGGCTGGCCGGCATCGGGGCAGCGGTCGCGATCGCGCTGGGCGGGGCGTTCTGGGCCCACTCGGGCCGCACGCCCGACCCGCTGGTCGCCCGCCAACACATCACCCGGTTCCCGTTGAAGCGCATTCACGTGACCTCGGGACTCGTGCTGATCGCCGGCCTGGCCGCCGACAACTACCTCCCGCTCTACATGCAGACCACACGGGGTCGATCCGAGTCGTTCGCGGCGTTCTCGGTGCTGTTCCTGACGGTCGGTTGGACGGCCGCGGCGTTCGTGGTCAGCCGTCTGCTCGAGCATCGATGGCGCGAAGCCGACGCGATCCTGCTCGGTTCGTGCCTGATGGTGCCGTCGGTGGCGCTCGGCGGGATCGGTGTGGCGCTCACGTGGTCCCTGCCGATCGTCTTCACCGCCTTCTTCTTCATGGGCGCCGCCATCGGCTTCGTCTCCACCTCGGGCCTGACGCTGCTGCAGGCGAGCGCCGACGACTCCGAGATGGGACGCGTGAACAGTGCGCACCAGTTCGTCCGCACGATCTGCATCACCTACGGCGTGGCGATCGGCGGGGCGATCCTGCTGCTGGTCGTCGACCGTCGGACCGGCGACGTCGAGGCCGTCCGCGACGTGCTCGGCGGCGAGCGCGTCGCCGCGTCGGCAGCGACGCTCGACGCTGTCCGCGACGGGCTCGCGTGGGTCCACGTGTTCAGCGGTGCGGTCGCGATCGTGTGCCTGGCCGCGGCATCGCAGCTGTGGCGGAACACCCGCGGCCGCGCCCGGGCGGCCGTGGCCGTCTGAGCCGGGTCGACGGCCCGGCGGCTCAACCGCCGCCGGGTGTGGCGGAGCCCATGGTGGCCTCGATCTCGGCGATGATCTGCGAGCGAGGCGGCATTCCGGGGAAGTGCTCGGGCTGCTCCGGGTTCACGCCGTCGCCGATCCGGTGGAATCGGTCCATCGCGATCTCGACCCACTCGGGGTGGGGGAAGATCCAGTACCGATCGGTGCGGATCGCGTCGACCACGAGGTCGGCGACCGCGGCGGGCTGCATGCCTTCGTCGATCGCTCGCTTCACGTAGTTCCGGCTGATCTCCGCACCGGCCGCGCTCTCCGGGAGCTCACCCAACCCGTCCGGCCAGTTCCGTTCCGACTCGAGGATGCCCGTCTTGACCCACCCGGGGCAGAGGCAACTGACCCCGACGCCGGCGCCCGCCATCTGCATCGCATGGTGCAAGCTCTCGGTCAGCGCGATCACGCCGTGCTTCGTCGCGTCGTACACCGGGCTCAACCCTGCGTAGAGCCCGGCCATCGAGGCCGTGTTCACGATGTGGCCGCCGCCGGCGACCAGGTGCGGCAGGAACGCCCGGACCCCGTACACGACGCCCCACAGGTTGACCCCGAAGGTCCACTCCCACGCCTCGATCGGACCGAACCACGGGTCGCCCGCACCTGCGACGCCCGCGTTGTTGCACACGATGTGCACGCCGCCGAATCGTTCGATCGTCGCTCGGGCCAACCCGTCGACGTCGTCGCGCCGGCTCACATCGGTGGGAACGACGAGCGTGTCCCCGCCGTGCCGCGCGACCTCGGCGGCCGCGTGCTCGAGTGCGTCGATCTGCACGTCGGCGAGCACCACCGAGCATCCCTGCGCGGCGAAGGCGTGACACATCGCCAGGCCGATCCCGCTGCCCGCGCCCGTCACCACTGCCACCTTGCCGGCGTCGATCTCCATGCCGCCCCCTTCCCGGTCGGCCGACCGTACCGCGACGCCCGATCGTGGGCCTCCATCGGAGCCCGGCCCGTGCGCAACGGCGATCGCGCCGGGCGTGCCGGCGGGACGATCGCTCCGGCCCGGGCCACCGAGCGACGTTTGGGCGAGCTCGGATACTGTCGGCACGTGGACCAGCAGATTCGATACGCGACCGCACCCGGCGGTGAGCGGATCGCGTACGCGGCGGTCGGCGACGGCCCGCTCCTCGTCCTCGCCGCATGGTGGACGAGCCATCTCGAGTTCGACTGGCAGGACCCCGGTCTCCGCGACTTCGTCGAGACGCTCGCGCACCGGCACACCGTGGTGCGGTACGACCGGCCCGGCGTCGGTCTGAGCAGCCGTGGCGACCGGCCGTACGACCTCGACAGCGAGACGGAGTATCTCAACACGGTGATCGACGCCGCTCGCCGTGACGGACGGCAGAACGAGGTCGACCTGCTCGGCATCTCGTGTGGCGGTCCGGGTTCGGTGCGGGTGGCGGCCGAACGCCCCGACGTGATCCGGAGCCTGATCCTGTTCGCCAGCTACGCGAACGGCGACGAGATCATCGACGACGCGACGCAGCAGGCGATCACCGACCTGGTGCGCGTCAACTGGGGCATGGGGTCCCAGTCGATCACGTCGGTGCTGCTCCCCGGTGCCGAGCCCGATGCCATCCGCAGGTTCAACCGGTCGCAGCGCGACACGGCGACGTCCGAAACGGCGGCCGCGTTGCTGGGTCTGACCTTCACGCTCGATGCGTCGGGTTACACCGGTCGCGTCGACGTCCCGACGCTGGTGCTGCATCGCGCCCACGACCTCGTGATCGGCTGCGACCTCGGACGAGATCTCGCCGATCGGATCGCCGGCGCCGAGTTCCGGGAGTTGGAGGGGAAGGCGCACGTGCCGTGGACGGGCGACTGCAGCGCCACGCTCGGACACATCGAGCGCTTCCTCACCGGCGAACAGGTCGGTGGGCCCCCCGTTCGGGAGCTGGCGACCGTGTGCTTCATCGACATCGTCGACTCCACCCGGATGCTCAATGCGCTCGGGGACGCACGTTGGAGGGAACGACTCGATCACCTGGGTCGCCTCGTCGCCGACGAGGCGACCCGCCGGAACGGCAACGTGCTGAAGGACACCGGCGACGGGGCCATGCTGACGTTCGCGATGCCCGGGGATGGGTTCGACTTCGCACAGGTCATCAGGTCGCGGTCGGCCGCGATCGACCTTCCGCTCCGCATCGGTCTCCACACGGGCGAGGTCGAGCTCCGCGGCGACGACATCACCGGTATCACGGTGGTGATCGCGTCGCGGGTCGCCGACGCCGCGCGCCCGGGCCAGATCCTCGCCACACGTACCGCGGCCGAGCTGGCGGCCGGCAGCGGCGTCCGATTCGTCGACGCTGGCTCACACGACCTGAAGGGGGTCGCTGGCGAGCGCCAGCTCGTCGACGTCGCGCCCGCCGCCGCCGTCGACGCCGTCGGCGCGCGGGACGACACCCACGATCCCGGCGACGACCGGCGGACGGCCGGCGTGATCCGCTTCGGCGAGTTCGAGCTCGATCCCGCGGCGTTCGAGCTACGCCGTGACGGCGTCGCCGTCGAGATGGAGCCGCAGGTGTTCGACGTGCTGCGGTACCTGGCGGCGCGTGCCGGCGAACTCGTCACCAAGGAGCAACTCCTCGATGACGTCTGGGGCGACCGATTCGTGAGCGAGTCGTCGCTGAGCAGCCGGATCCGCTCGGCCCGCGTCGCCGTCGGCGACGACGGGAGCCGCCAGGTGGTGATCAAGACCGTGCACGGTCGCGGGTTCCGCTTCATCGCCGAACTCCACTGAACGGTCTGTACCGGGTTCCCTCCGTTCGCCTGAACGGTCTGTACCGGGTTCCCTCCGTTCGGGTTCCGACCGGTCGCTTCGGCACGAACTCTGCAGACACCCTGCAGGGATCCTTCAAGCTCGCCGGTGTCGACGTACGCACGATGGGGGCATGACGGACACGGCACTCTCGCCCACATCGAACACCGCCCGCGACGCACCCCGGCCGGACGGCCACGACTGGCGGACCGCCGGCGAAGCCTGGGGCCACGCCGCCGACGACTGGTCGACGCTGTTCGAGCACTACGCCGCCGAGGCGGTCGCAGCGATCGGCCACGCCGTCGGCGCCGGGCAGGGCAGTCGGCTGCTCGACGTCGCCTGCGGTTCTGGGTGGGCGATGCGATTCCTCCGCGGGCTCGGTGCCGATGTCGCCGGGATCGACGCCGCCGCCCGCCTGCTCGACGTGGCGTCGGAACGGAACCCCGACAGCGAGATCGTGCACGGCTCGATGTTCGATCTCCCGTGGGAAGCGAACACGTTCGATGCGGTCGTGTCGATCAACGGCATCTGGGGCGGAGGCGAGGACACGCTCTGCGAGGCCCACCGTGTGCTGCGGCCGGGCGGGCACATCGGCATGAGCTTCTGGGGCAGGGGAGAACCGCTCGACCTGCGACCGTTCTTCCTCACGGTCGCCGGTCATCTCGACCGCAGCCACGTCGAGGGCATGGTGTCGATCAACGACATCGCGACACCCGGCGTCGCCGAGACCATGTTGACGGCCGCCGGGTTCGACGTCGTCGACCGGGACCGCCGCATCTCGATGCTCGAGTGGCCCGACGACGACGTTGCATGGCGCGCGCTCCGAAGCGTCGGCCCGATCGTCCCGGCGCTTCGGAACTCCGACGCCGAAACGGTGCGACGTGATGCGCTCGCGGCGATCGCCCACTGCCGAACCGGGCGCGGCACCTACCGGTTCGAGAACGTCCAGGACGTCGTGATCGCACGGCGACCGTGACGAACCGGAACCGCACGACCTGCGCAGCTCACCGGTGAGCGCCGGACATCAGCGGGGCGTGCACACTCCCCACGAGGTGTACGCCGCCGTCCGCAACCGGCCCCGGTACTCGGCGTCGACGCGGTCGATGCGGAACCCGTTCTGCTCGAGTCCCTCGACGATCGGACGGTTGATGTGGCACCCGCCCGCCACGACCTTCCACGCCGGGTTCAGGCGGTTCTGTCGCCGCCGGACCGCTTCGTCGGGTGCGAGCCCGTGCTCGGAGAACACCACCTTGCCGCCCGGCTTGAGCACCCGTCGCATCTGGTCGAGCGCGGTCTGCCAGTCGGCGATCGAACACAGCGTGTACGTGAGTACGACGGTGTCGACGGAGGCGTCGTCGAGGGGGATCCGCTCGCCGGGTTCGTCGAGCACACGAACGTCGAGATCGGATGCCGCGATGGCCGGCTCTGCCTTGCGTCGCATCCCGGCCGACGGCTCGAGTCCCCACACGAACTCGACCCGCTCACGATCGTAGAAGGGGAGGTTCAGCCCGGAGCCCATGCCGACCTCGAGCACGCGTCCCGTGGCGAGCGGGACCACACGTCCACGTTGCTCCCGAACCTCCTCCGAGCCGCAGGCGACGTGGATCACGTGTGGCAGCACCCGCTCCGCATAGAACCCCATGGGGGCAACCTACCGACCCGATCCCGATCCCGATCATCGGGTGACGTCACGGTGAGCACGCAGGTGCGATGATCACCGGCATGTCCGGCGACATACAGCTCGAGATGCAGCGCGTGGCGTTGGTGCGGTGCCAGTCGGTGCTGCCCGGCTGGCGCGATCTGTGGGTCGACGACTTCGACTTCGACGCCCCGAAGGGCTTCTCGTCGTTCACGATGGGCATTCGTGCCAAACGGCCGGTCGACCCGCCGGCGGTGCTGTACCGCCACCTCGACGGGAAGGAGAACGCGATCCTCGACAGCGGCGCGGAACACGACGTGTTCCTCCTGCTCGGCGAACACGAGATCGCCGCCCACTGCTACCTCGCCGACGAGACCTGCCGGATCGAGGCGTTCCACGACGGTCGGACCCTGACCCACGACGACGTGTTCGACGCGACCGTGCAACGCGGCATCGCCGACGAACTGTTCCGACTCCACCAGCTCGAACCTCCCGACCTGCCGGACGAGCCGTTCTTCGAACTGCTGCACCTCCACTGGAGCACGCTCGGACGCCCCGTGCTGACCGAGCATCGCCACGAACTCCCCGACGACGAACAACAGCTCTGCGATGAGCTGCTCTCGCTCTACGACGAGACCACCATGGAGCAGGTGCGGCGCCACCTCCCCGACCGGCCGCCGGTGTTCTGCCACAACGACACCTACCACGGCAACGTCATGCAGCTCACCGACGGCACCGTCAAACTGCTCGACTTCGAGTTCTCGTGCCTGGGTCACGTCGCGTTCGACTTCGCGAACCTGTTCGCCGAGACCGTGATGCGTCACGGCTTCGACGAACCGCCCCACTTCCGAATCGCCGAGCCCGACTTCACCGACGACGACCTCGCACGGTTCGTCGGGTACTACCTCGACAACCGACAGTTCGACACACCGATCGCCCGTCGGGGGGAGCTCGACCGACTCGTCGCCGAAACGCGTCGCGCGATCCCCCTGTCCGACTTCATGTACGCGATGGCCGCCATCCCACTCGCGCTCGCGCCGGTCCAGAAGATCCGCTTCATCCCGTACGCGCACCAGCGGTTCCGGCGATTCCTCACCGCCTCCCCCTGAGCCTGCAGGGCCACCGCCGGCCACCCTGGGTCGCCGCCGGTTCACGGGGCGCCCACGACACGTCGGCTCTTCACCGAAACTCGACGGCGACTTCACCCAATCACCGCACAGGGGTCTCCGCATCGACGCGACGATGGGGCCCGTCGGGGTGGGGGTCCGTCAGCGGGGTGCTGCGTCGACGTCCACGGAACAGAGTCGTCAGGAGCCACCATGTCCCGAAGGATCCGCCACGCGTTGATCGCCCTCGCCGTGCTCGTCCCAGTCGCCGTTGCGAGCGGATCGGACACACCCGTCTCGGCCCATGACGGCCCGGGTGTCCGCTTCGCGACCTTCAATGCCTCGCTGAACCGGGGTGCGGCCGGCGCGCTCGGTGCCGAACTCGCGGTTCCCGGCAGCGCCCAGCCCGACGCGATCGCCACGATCATCCAGAAGGTCCGGCCCGACGTCCTGCTCCTCAACGAATTCGACTACGACCCACAGGCCCTCGCCGACTTCCAGACCAACTACCTCGAGGTCGCGCACGGCGATGCCGAACCGATCCACTACGAGTACTCGTTCATCGCGCCGTCGAACACCGGCGTGTACTCGGGATTCGACTACGACAACAGCGGCATGGCCGGAGACTTCGCCCCCAACGACTCGTACGGATTCGGCTTCTTCCCCGGCCAGTTCGGGATGGCCGTGCTGTCGGTGTACCCGATCAAGCACGATCACGTCCGCACGTTCCAGAACTTCAAGTGGAAGGACATGCCGGGGGCCCTGCTCCCCGACGATCCGGCCACGCCCGAGCCCGACGACTGGTACACGCCCGGTCCGGAGCTCGACTCGTTCCGTCTGTCGTCGAAGAGCCACTGGGACATCCCGATCTGGCTCGGACGCGAAACCGTGCACTTCCTCGTCAGCCATCCGACGCCGCCGGTCTTCGACGGCGCGGAGGACCGGAACGGGCGGCGCAATCACGACGAGATCCGCTTCTGGGCGGACTACGTCGGACGCAGGAAGGACAGCCGCTACATCTACGACGACGAAGGTCATTACGGCGGCCTGCACCGCCGCGCCAAGTTCGTGATCGCCGGCGACCAGAACGCCGATCCGTTCGACGGCGACAGCGTCCCCGGCGCTGCACAGCAGTTGCTGGAGCACCCGCGGATCAACACCAAGGTCACACCCGACAGCCTCGGCGGCCCGGAGCAGTCGGAGCTGCAGAACGACAACAACCTCACCCACCTCGGCGACCCGGCGTTCGACACGGCCGACTTCGGTGAAGCGATCTTCGGCGGCCCCGGCAACCTGCGCGTCGACTACGTGCTACCCCGCAAGGGTCTCCGGATCCGCGACGCCGGCGTGTTCTGGCCGCTCGCCGACGACCCCGACTTCACACTGGTCGGGACGTTCCCGTTCCCGAGCAGCGACCATCGATTGGTCTGGATCGACGTGACCAGCCGAAGAATCCACTGATCGGAGGGTCAGCGTCCGTTCGTCCGTTCGTCCGTTCGTCCGTTCGTCCCGGTGCGGCGCCGGCCTGCGAGAATGACGCATGCGCGTCGACGCCAACTTCTACGGATCCGTCCCGATGCCCGACGCCGGCAACGACGGCCCGCAACCCGTCGACCGGAGGTACGGCAGCGACGACTTCCTCGCCTGCTACGACCACCTCACCCACTGGTCGAAGACGATGGACCGGCTCGGCTACGACACGATGTGGCTCACCGAGCACCACTTCCAGTACGAGGGCTACGAGGTCACGCCGAACCTGATCCTGTTCGGGCTCCACCTCGCCAAGGAGACCGAACGCCTCCGGCTCGGCCAGATGTTCAACGTGGTGCCGCAGTGGCATCCCCTGCGCCTCGCCGAGGACGCCGCGATGATGCAGATCCTCACGAACAACCGGATGCAGTTCGGCGTCGGACGGGGCACGGTGCCGCGCGAAGCCCAGTCGCTCGGCGGTGTCGTCGCGTCGGGCGACAACGAGATGTCGGCCGAGCTCGATCGCGTCAACCGCGAGATCTTCGAGGAGTCGATGGAGATCATCAAGGCGGCGTGGTGGAACGAGCGCTTCTCGTTCACGGGCAAACACTTCGTGCTGCCGCCGCCCGGCATCCCCGATCGCGGCTCGACCGTGCAGGACCTCACGCTGATCCCCAAGCCGATCGCGCCGATCGACGTGTGGCAGGCCGTCACCTCGCCCCCGACGCTCGACTACGCCGCTCGGGTCCGGCATCACGCGGTGCTCCCGGCGCGCGGCCTGGCCGGCACGAAGCGGTGGTGGGACGACTTCGGCGACAAGGCCGCCGCCGGCGGGTGGGAGCTCGAGCGCGGCGAGGGTCGCTGCCTCGCGATCAACATGCACGTCGGGCCGCACCCGGACGACGCGATCCGCACGGGTCGCAACGCCCACGACGAGTGGATTCGCTTCCTCGCCCCGTACGGGCGCTTCCGCGCCTACTCGTTGCCCGACGGCAGCCCGGTGCCGTTCGACTTCCGCCCGACGATCGAGGACTCGATCGAACAGGACATGATGCTGATCGGGTCGCCCGAGGAGTGCGCCGATCTGCTCGGCCGCTACCGCGACGAGGTCGGGGTCGACCACGTCGTGCTGTTCTTCGACATGCCGGGCCTGACCCAGGAGCAGATGGACGAGCAACTCGAGATGACCGCGACCGACGTGCTGCCCCGGATCGGCGTCACCCTGGGCTGACGGCCCGGCCGCACCGTGACGCCGGTGCCGGGTACCTTGGCGGCGTGATCCGTCGTCGCACGGCCGCCATCGTGGCCGCCGTCGTGCTCGCCACGGCGTGTACCGGCGCCGACGACGCAGCGCCGACGACCACGGCCGAGACCGACGAGCCCGACGACGCACTCGTGACGATTCCGCCCGCAGCGCAGGAGAGCACCACGACCGCTCCGACGTCTCCCGACGGCGCCCAGCTCGCCGTCTTCGAGTTCTACCGAGGTGACGACAGCACGGTCACCGACAGCGAGGCGTCCGGACGGGTGTCGATCGCGCCCGTCGAGTCGCTGAGCCGGGGCGAAGCGGCGTGGTCGACGATCACCGGCATCGGGCCGGGCACGCCGTCGAACGACCTCGACCGCGACGTCACCACGATCACGTGGCCGACCGCCGATCGGATCCACGTCGAACTCCTCGACCGGCTGATCGCGGTCGCCGTCGGCGACGCGTGACCCGAACCGCGACCCCGGCTCAAGACGACGTGGTGGCGGACGTCTCGGCGTGGCGGGTGATCGACCTGGCCATGCGGGCGAAGATCGCCCAATGGAAGGGCAGCATCGCCCACCAGTAGGCGCGACCCCACAGCCCACGAGGCGCGAACTCGGCGATCTGATGCAACTCGATCCGGCCGTCATCGGGGTCGGCGTCCGCGATCGTCCACGACAGCCACGCTCGCCCGGGCACACGCATCTGCGCCTCGAGTCGGAGCTGCTGACCGACTTCGACGGCCGAGACCCTCCAGAAATCGAGCGCCTCGCCGGGCCGGAGATCGACGGGGTGTCGTCGGCCCCGGCGAAGACCAGGGCCACCGATCAGCGCATCGAGCACCCCGCGTAGGCGCCATGCCCAGTTCGCCACGTAGTACCCATTGGACCCCCCGATTCGTGCGAAGGCTCGGTACAGGTCGAGGGGCGCCGCGGTGGTCGACACCGTCTGGTGGTCGTCGTACGTCGCCCCGCCCGCCCAGTCCGGGTCGCCCGGGATGGTGTCGGCGGGCGTGAACCCGGCGTCGCTCCATCGCGTGTCGACCGCCTCGGTTCGCGTCCGCCGGAGCGCGAGCTCGACGGCCGCGCGGAACCCGATCGGATCGTGCGGCACCACGTCGTCGATCGTGTGATCGGACATGACGACCTCGTGGCGGAGCGAATCGATGAGCGGCCGGGCGATCGCCGACGGGAGCGGCGTGACGAGCCCGACCCAGCGTGACGACAGACCCGGCGACAGCACGGGGACGGGCACGATGACGCGTCGTCGCAGCCCGGCCTCCTCCGCGAAGATCTGCATCATCTCCTGGTAGCTGAGGACGTCGGGGCCGCCGATGTCGAGCCGCCGGTCGACGGTGTCGGCGTCGTCGAGTACGCCGACGAGATAGTGCAGCACGTCGCGAATGGCGATCGGCTGGCACCTGGTACGCACCCAGGTGGGCGTCGTCATCACGGGGAGCACCTCGGTGAGGTAGCGCAGCATCTCGAACGACAGGGAGCCCGACCCGATGATCACCGCGGCGCGCAGCTCGGTGCACGGCGTCGCGCCCGACGCGAGGATCTCGCCGACCTCGTGCCGGCTCGACAGATGGGCCGACAGGTCGTCGTCGTCGCCCATCCCGCCGAGGTAGACGATCCGCTCGATACCGGCGGCGTCGGCCGCGTCGCGGAAGTTGGTCGCCGCCCGCTGGTCGGTCTCCTCGAAGTCGTCGGTCGACCCCATCGAATGCACCAGGTAGTACGCCGCCGAGCAGCCGGTGAACGCCCGGTCGAGCGAGTCGCGGTCGAGCACGTCTCCCTGCACCAGGTCGACGTCGTCGGACCAGTCGAACCGCTCGGCGCGAACGGGCCGCCGGGCGAGCACCCGGACCTCGTGGCCGGCGTCGAGCAGGCGGGGTACGAGCCGACCGCCGACGTAGCCGGTGCCGCCGACGACCAGGATGCGGCGTGGGGAACTCATGTCTCGAAGGTACGCCCGCGGCGGCGTGATCCAAACCTCCGCCGGTCGACGCAGGACCGATCACCCGGTGGCCGCGCCGCACGGCACGTCTGGCAAAGTGACGCCGTGATGTTGACGACCTACCCGATGATCCGCGACGGAGCCGAGCGACTGCTGATCCTGCTGCACGGCTGGAGCGCCGAGCAGCACCACCTCGCCGCCTACGTGCCGCTGGTCGACCCCGACGAACGGTTCAGCGCCTTCTGCCCACGTGCGCCTCACGACCTCCCCGAGGGCGACGGTGCCTCCTGGTACGACCGCACGGACGGCACACCGGTCGCCGAGTCGTACCGCGATGCCGTCGATGCCGTCGACGGCTACGTCAGGCAGAAGATGGAACGGGCGGGGATCGGCCCGGAAGGGACCGTGATCGGCGGGTTCTCGCAGGGCGGGTTCCTCGCGCTGTCGGTCGCGCTGCGCACGGGAGGGCTGCGCTGTGCCGGCGTCTGGGCGATGTGCTGCGGGCTCGCCGACGTCGACGGCCTCGACCTCGACCTGACCGCGACGAGCGGCGCGGGTCGACGAGCGCTGATCCAGGTCGGCGAGCACGATCCGATCATCACCCCCGATCGTGGGCGCGCCGCAGCGGCGGCACTCACCGACGCCGGTTGGGACGTGTCGACCCACGGCTACGAGATGGCCCACAGCCAGCGCATCGAGATGATGATCGACGCACGAAGCTGGCTGGCCTCGATCTGAGCGGGTCCGTCTCGTCGCGGAGCACCCCGACCGGACAGGATCGGTCGATGACGATCGAGCGCCCCGGGGCGACGTCGACTCCGGCGTCCGCGCCCGACGACGGCGTGCGCGGGCTGATGGGGATGCGAGCGTTCCGCGGACTGGTCGTCGCCAACGTGCTCTCGGCGATCGGTTTCGGCACGAGCCGCTTCGTGTTCGTGTGGATGGTCGGCGAGCTCACCGAATGGAACCCGGCGACCGCGATCCTCGGCATCGTGATCGGACTGCCACCGCTGCTGCTCTCCGCCTGGGCCGGGTCGCTGGCCGACCGTCTCGACCCCCGGCGACTCGGCGTCGGGCTGTTCCTGATCAGTGCGCTGGGGTTCGGCGTGACCGGACTACTCGTCGCCGGCGACCTGATGACGGTGCCGATCGCGATGGTGTGCGGCTTCGTCACCGCGATCGCGCCGTCGATGCTCATGCCGCAGATGCAGGCACTCGTGCCGGCCATCGTGCCGAAGGAACGGTTGATGCAGGGCGTCGCACTCCAGAACCTCAGCATGATGGTGTCGGTGATCGCCGGTGTCTTCCTCGGGGGCGCGATCATCCAGGCGTTCGGGGTGGCGGCCGGTTTCTGGCTCGTCACCATCGCCGGACTCCTGGGTGCGGTGACGTTCGCCACGATGCCGCTCCCCGATCACACGCCTCCCACCGTCCGGCGCGGTGCCGTGCGCGAGGGCCTTCGCATCGGGCTCGGCACCGAGCCGCTCCGGTCACTGCTCGGCATCACCGCGGTGATGGGGTTGGCAATCGCGACGTCCACGCTGCTCCTCCCGGAGTTCGCCCGTGACGTGCTCGACAAGGAGTCGCTCGCCGCGAGCGCGCTGAACGTCTTCATGAGCCTCGGCATGATGACGACGTCGATGCTGCTCGCCACTCGGTGGACTCCCAGCCGTCCCGGGCTCGTCTTGACGATCTTCTCGGTGACGGTCATCGGTGGAGGTCTGGTCGCGATCGGCTCGTCGAGGGTCTACGCCGTCACCGCGGTGCTCTGCTTGATGTGGGGCCTGGGGGGCGGCATCGGCATGACCCTGCTGCGCACCCTCACCCAGATGAACACGCCGCCCGAACTGATGGGACGGGTCATGGGTCTGTCGATGATGGCCCAGAACGGCGCATTCCCGGTGGGCGCTCTGCTGTTGTTCGGGCTCGTGTCGGTCACCTCGGTCGGCACGGCCATGGTGATCGCCGGGCTGATCTGCGTCGCCGGTACCTCGGCGATCGCGATACGACCTCACGTCCGATCGCTCTGACGGTCACGCTCCGACACGGACCGTCACCATGGGTAACGTGTCGCCGATGACCTCGTGGCGCCGCCGAGCAACCGTGATCCTCGCCGGGTTGCTGCTCGTCGCCGGTTGCACCCGGCCCGAAGACGCACGCCGAGCCGACGAGTCCCTGCCGCCGGCACCCACCGAAGCGACCACCACCACCGCGCCAACGCCTCCATCCGACGACACCGAGCCCACCGAGCCCACCACCGGCACCACGGCCCCGGTCGACACCACGAGCAGTACGGCGCCGACGACAGCCCCCACCAGCAGTTCGGCCCCCGCCACGACCGCTGCGCCACCTTCCACGACGGCACCGCCCGACTCGCCGGACGATCTCGTGTTCACGTTCGACAGCATCGGCCCCTGGCGATTCGGCGACCGTGACGTCGACGTGGTGCCCGGCCTCGCAGCGATCCTCGGAGCCCCGATCGACGACGTGCTGACCGACTACCCCGTCGCCGACGAGGGCTCGTTCCTCGACGAGACCGGTGAGCAGTCGTACGTGTCGCCCTACGGCCGTACGGTGTGCTTCGCCGTCGCACTCTGCGTGCAGTTCGGCGCCGGCGCTCCCGAGACCCTGATCTTCACGGGGTGGAGGCTCGCCGACGAGGCGCCGCCCGAGCTCGCCACCGACGACGGCGTCGTGATCGGCGCCACGTGGGCCGACCATGCCGACGTCCTCACCTTCGATCCCTTCGACAGCTGCTTCCAGCTCGGGTACGCCGACGCCGGCGGGATCGACGTCGTCCTGCTCAGTGCGACCGAGCCGTTCGTGGCGCCGAACGACGCCGGCGACTTCGTGCCGGGGGACACCGACCCCGAGCAGGTCACGGTGATCGAGTTGCGTGCCGGACGACACCCGACGTTCGTGTTCGCCGACTGCTGACCCGCCGCGTCAGTCGCCGACGACGAGCAAGACCTTGCCGGTGGTCGTTCGCCCCTCGATCGCTCGGTGGGCGTCGGCCGCGTCGGCGAGCGCGAACCGGTGTCCGATCCGCACGTCGAGCCGGCCGGTGCCGATCCAGTCGTAGAGGTCGGCGGCTCGCCGTTCGAGCTCCGCCCGGTCGGCGATGTAGTCGAACAGCGTCGGCCGGGTCAGGAAGAGCGAACCGTTGCTCGACAGCGCCAGCGGCGACACCGGATCGACCGGCCCGGAGGCGTTGCCGAACGTGACCATCATGCCCCGGGGACGCAGCAGCGTGAGGCTCTGATCGAACACCGTCTTGCCAACGCCGTCGTACACCACGTCGAGCGGGCGGGGACCGGCGATCCCGGAGATCGCCTCGGCGAAATCGACGTCGCGGTACAGGATCGTGTGGTCCGCCCCGGCGGCGCTCGCCAGCTCCGCCTTCTCGGCAGTGCCGACGGTGGTGAACACCTCGGCGCCGAGCAGCTTGGCCATCTGGATCAGCAGCAGCCCGACGCCACCCGCACCGGCGTGGACGAGGCACCGGCTGCCTTCCCCGATCGCGAACGTGTCGGTGACGAGATAGTGCGCCGTCATGCCTTGCAGTGGGATGGCTGCCGCCTGGTCGAGGTCGACCGATTCCGGCACCGCCACGACCCGCTCGGCGGGCAGCGCCACCTTCGTGGCGTACGAACCGGGACTGCCGGGCCAGGCGACACGGTCACCGACCGACCACCGGTCGACGCCGTCGCCGACCGCCGCCACCACACCGGCGCCCTCGAGCCCGAGGACGTACGGCATCGGCACCGGGTACAGGCCCGTGCGCTGGTACGTGTCGATGAAGTTCAACCCGGCGGCCGCGACGTCGACCACCACCTGCCCGGCGCCGGGTTCGGGGTCTGGCAGCTCGCGCCACTGCATCACGTCGGGGCCGCCGGTCTCGTCGATCTGGATCGCCCTCATGGCGTCGACACTACGACGACGAGGCATCCCACGCTGCCTCGCAGCGGGTGTCAACCGATCGCTGCGAGCACCGCTGCGCCGCGCGGTGAGAGCTCGTACCCGGGGCTGTGACTGATCGTGAGACCGAGCCCCTTGAGCTTGCGGACGTGATCCTTGAACGGCTTGGTCTCCCAACCGATCGACTCGGCGAGGTCGGGTGCACGAACGTGCGGCTGCTCGGCGATCATCTCGAGGAACTGCTTCGTCCACGGGCCGCGCGCGCTGCGCCCGTCGTACCCCTCGAGCGCGGCGCGAACGGCAGCCAGGTCGTCGGGCTCCAGCGTGGCGCGATCGCGGAGTTCGTCGCGTGGGTCGGGGCCCCCGAGCCGGACGCGCACGCGGTAGAAGTCGCCCTCCGGCTTCTGCGTGAGCTCGGCGACGACCTCGTCGACCGACACGAAGCCGCCCCGCTTCGCATCGCGCGACGAGATCTGGTCGAGCTCGATCCGGTCGATCCGCACGATGTCGAGCATGCCGACCCGCGTCCGCAACGTGCCACCGGTCTTGACCGTCGGTCGCTTCTGACGACGGAACAGCGTGTCGATCTCACCGGCGACGATCCGGTCGAGCACGACGTTCTTGATCAACATGTCGTCCGCTCAGTCGCCGTAGCTGACACCGAGCCCGGCGCGGGCGTCGGCGTTCACGCCGTACTGCGGAATCGGGTACCGGAGGCCGTTGCGTGACAGCGCGGTCAGCCCGTCGATCACCTTGGGGAGGAACGAGGGCGGGATCGCCATCAGCAGCTCGTCCTCCATCACCCCGCCGTACCGTCGCTCGGCGAAACACGGGATCGACAGGCTCGGTTCGCCGGTCGCGAGCGCCCGACCCCACGAGTCGGCGCACGACGACTCACCGACGCACCCCCACTCGAGCTTGCGGTAGCCGGTCCACTGCAACCCGTTGATGAACAGAATCATCTGCGCCGGGGTCGCGTAGATGAGACAGATGTCGGGCGGATCGAGACGGCCGCTCGCCAACGGTGACACCGCGAGCGCCTCGTGGTCCCCGAACGACGGGAGATCCATCGCCGCCTGGTGCAGCGCAGCGTCCTCGGGCGTCGAGTACCACACGCCGGCGTAGCGCCGACCCTCCAGCCACTCCGCGTCGCGGGGGTGCAGACCCACGACGGCGGCGCACTGATCGCCGACGAGATCCGCCTTCGTGATCCCGACCGTCCAGCCGTTGCGGGCGGCCTGCCCGACGATCTGGTCGGTCGTGTGGACCGCCGACGGCCGGCGGATCTTCGGAACGGCCTCCATCTCGGCGGTCGTCGCGAAACGCTTCATCCCGATCGGCGTCGTGCGGAGACGCAGGAGTCGATTGAGGTCGTCGACGATCCGTGCGCCGTCGAAGTCGTCACCGATCCGGACCGGCGTGCCATCGGCTGTGGTGCTCATGCCGTCACCGTATTCCTCCGGGCCGGCCGGCTCGGGAGTCGGCGCACCCACGCCGCGCGGCACCCAGGACGACCCTCCCTGGGATCGACGGCGTCCGGGAGTGTTATGTTCGCGTTATCACGTCATCCGACTCCGAGGGGGAATCATGAGCGGGATACCAACCAGGCGACTGGCGATGGGAGCAGCGGCGGCGGTCGCACTCCTGTTGACATCGGCGACGGCGGCACCGGTCGCTGCGCACCGGTCGAGTTGCACCGGCGACTTCACGCCGATCTACGACATCCAGGGCAGTGGCGGCGACAGCCCATTCGACGGTGAGGTCGTCACGACCGAGGGCATCGTCACGGTCGACCTGCAGATGACGAGCGAGATCCGCGGCTTCTTCCTCCAGGATGCGCATGGTGACGGCGACAAGGCCACGTCCGATGGCGTGTTCGTCTTCCACCAGGACACCTGGTCGCCGAGCTTCGACCCGAGCCCCGGCGACATCGTCCGCGTCACGGGCACCGTCGACGAGCAGTTCGGCAACACGCAGATCGAGTTCCTCGAGAGCGGCGAGTTCTGCGGCAACGGCCGGGTTCGCCCGCATCGCCTCGACACCCGCACGTTCAACGAGAACCCGGAGCAGTACGAGGGAATGTACGTCCGCTTCCCGGGCGCATTGTCGGTGACCGACACGTTCAACCTGCACCGGTTCGGCGAGGTCTGGCTGGCCGACGACGGGGTCGTCGAGCAGCCGACGAACGAGTTCCCGGCGGACTCCCCGAAGGCGGCCGAGGCTGCAGCCGACGGCATCGCGAGATCGATCCTGCTCGACGACGGATCACGCTTCTCGAATCCCGATCCGGTCCCACATCTCAGCGGCGACACGTTGAGGTTGGGCGACCGCACTCGCAACCTGAAGGGCGCGGTGCAGTTCGACTTCGGGCAGTACCGCATCCACCAGCAGGTCAACGTGCCGTTCAAGGCCAAGAACCGTCGTCCGGCCGCTCCGAAGGTCAAGGGCGATCTCACGGTGGCCTCCTTCAACGTGCTCAACTACTGGACCACCCTCGGCGGACGCGGTGCCTCCACGGCCGATCAGCTGGCGGTTCAGACCGACAAGTTGGTCGCAGCGATCAACGGTATGGGCGCCGACATCGTCGGCCTGCAAGAAGTCGAGAACGACGTGAACTGCGGTGACCCCGACACGGGCTGCAGCCACCTGCCGACCGAGACGCTCGTGGCCGCGCTCAACGCCGATCTCGGCGCCGACCTGTGGTCGTGGGTGGGGCCGGTGAATCACTACAACTACTACCCCATCCGCAACGAGATCATCTATCGCAACGACCGGGTCGACGCGGTCGGCGCACCAGTGGCGCTCGCCGATCCGGCGTTCGACACGTTCCGTGATCCCGGCCCGCCGCTCGAGAACGACTCGCAGCTCGGGCGCCCGCCGATCGCCCAGACGTTCGAGCACGACGGCGACGTCTTCACGGTGATGGTCAACCACTTCAAGTCGAAGGGCAGCCCGTGCGACGTGCTCGGCGATCCCGATGCCGGTGCCGGGCAGGGCAACTGCAACCTGACCCGCGTGGCGCAGGCCGAAGCGGTGCTCGGATTCACCGACGCACTGGTCGCGGCGACGGGCGACCCGGACGTGCTCGTGTTGGGTGACCTCAACGCCTACTTCCGCGAAGACCCGGTGCTGACGCTCGAGACGGGGCTCGACAACGTCGTCGATCGGTACGTGCACGACCCGTACTCGTTCAACTTCTTCGCGACGTTCGCGTTCCCGTTCGTCGGGCGCGGCACGCTCGATCATGCGCTGACCACACCGAGCCTGACCGATCAGGTCAAGACGGTGAAGATCTGGCACATCAACGCCGACGAGCCGCGGTTCCTCGACTGGTTCGACACCAGCCGTGTCGCCCCTGGCCCGTATCGGTCGTCCGATCACGATCCGGTCCTCATCGGACTGAACCTCCACGACCACGACAAGCACTGATCCGCGTCTGTCGACGCGAGCGGTCGGCCGCACCGGCGGGGGTGCGGCCGACCGCCGGCCGAGGCGATCCGACGCGGCGCCGGGCCATAGTTTGCGGGGATGAGCGATTGGGACCTGCTGGTGGACGGCGTCGACTTCGGAGAGGGTCCGAGGTGGCACGACGGCGAGCTCTGGTACTCCGACTTCCACCAGCGTGCGATCTACCGGGTCACGGCCGGCGGTGAACGCACGGCGGTGTTCGCGGAGCTCGACGACCGGCCGTCCGGCCTGGGATGGTTGCCCGACGGCACGCTGCTCGTGGTGTTCATGACGACCCGCAGGCTCATGCGCGACACCGGCGACGGCCGGCTCGTCGAGCACGCCGACCTGAGCGGCGTGGCCGCCTGGCACTGCAACGACATGGTCGTCGCCGCCAACGGCGACGCGTACGTCGGCAACTTCGGTTTCGATCTCGAGGCACGCAGCCCGTTCGAGCCGGCCGACCTTGCGATCGTGCGACCCGACGGTTCGGTCGATGTCGCCGCCCCGGCACTGAGGTTCCCGAACGGGAGTGTGATCACGCCCGACGGGTCCACCCTGATCGTCGGCCAGTCGTTCGGCGGCGACTTCGTGGCCTTCACGATCGGCGACGACGGCACGCTCTCCGAACGACGCCGATGGGCGGAGATCTCCGGGACGGCCCCGGACGGGTGCACCCTCGACTCGGCCGGTGGCATCTGGTTCAGCGATGCGCTGGGATCACAGGTCGTCCGCGTCGAGGAGGGCGGCGTCGTCACGAACCAGGTGCCCACGCCGATGCCGACGTTCGCGTGTGTGCTCGGTGGCGACGACGGACGGACCCTCTTGGCGCTCTGTGCACCCGGATCCCATCCGGACGAGTGCGCGGGCAAGGCTGCCGGTGCGATCTACGCGATGCGGGTCGAGCACCCTCACGCCGGGCGTCCCTGATCCGACGGTGCGAGTCGCGACCTGGAACGTCAACTCGATTCGCGCCCGAATCGACGGAGTCGTCGATTGGATCGAGCGCCGGGGACCCGACGTGCTGCTGCTCGAGGAGACCAAGTGCAGCGATGACGTCTTCGACGCCACCGACCTGCGCGGTCGGTTCCGCGACGCCGGCTACGAGGTCGCGCACCACGGCGCGAATCACTACAACGGTGTCGCGATCGCCAGCAGGGTCGGTCTCGACGGCGTCACGCGCGGGTTCGCCGACCGCGACGACGGGGTGTTCGGCGAGCCGCGCCTGCTGGCGGCGACGTGTGCCGGCATCCGGATGCACGCCGTCTACGTCCCGAACGGCCGCTCGGCACACACCACACACTGGGAGGCAAAGGTCGAGTGGCTGCACCATCTCCGGTCGGCTGTCGACATCGGCGTCCCGACGATCGTGGCCGGTGACGTCAACGTGCAACGCGACGACATCGACGTGTACGACCCGCGGCGATGGCGCAACAGGAACCACGCCACACCGGAGGAACGAGCGGCGCTGGCGGCACTTCTCGACCATGGCCTGCGCGACGTCGTGCGCGAGGCCGACCCGGACGCCGGCGTGTACACGTGGTGGAACCACGCCGCCGACCAGTTCCGGCGCAACCGTGGGATGCGCATCGACCTCGTGCTCTGCACCCCCGAGGTCGCGGACCGGGTCGACGCTGCGTGGGTCGACGTCGCCGAACGCGGCCGACCACGCAGCAGCGACCACGCCCCGGTGATCGTCGATCTCGCCGATCGGTGAATCCGCCGTCGAGACGCGCGCCGGGCACTCAGTCGCGGCGACGCGGGCCGATCCCGGCGATCGCCTGCAGCACGAGCAGGAACACGACGGCGCCGAGCGCGGCCACGAGGATGCTGCGGATCGAGAACTCGTCGACCCCCGCCTCGTCGATCGTCGCCATCAGCCAGCCGCCGACGAGGGCACCGATGACACCCACGATCATCGTGTAGAGGCACCCGGTCCGGTCGTCCTTGACGATCTTGCGCGCCAGCCAACCCGCCAGCAGACCCACACCGATCCAGCCGACGACGCTCATGTCGACACGGTACCGGCACCGGTCGGGCGGTGGAACTCCACCACGAACCGCACGACACCCTCGATCGTCAGGTGATGGACGCGCGCCGGCGGGATCACCTGTGAGTCGCCGGCCACGACGAGCCGCTCGCCCGGCGCATCGTCGAAACCGAAGCGGAGCGAGCCGTTGCGCACGACCAGGCGACCCCACACGCCGTCGGCGACGCGATGTGCGGCGAGGAGGCCCCCGGGCACCGTGTGTTCGTCGAACTCGCGGGTCGTGCGAACGAGCTCACACCCATGAGGGAGTTCGATCTCACGGTCGCTCGGGCGACTCGCACGTTCGGCGCCCGATGCCGGTTCTGCCTGCCGCTCGTCCACCACTCCGCTCCGTCACGCCGCACCCACCGGCACGCACAGCACGCACCGTTCGGCGACCCCGCTCACGGTAACGCCGACATCTCCGGTCCGGCCAGGCTCGTCGCTCCGGTCGAGCACTAGTGTCGCTGCGAGTCGACCCGCAATGACGATCACGCGGCGACGGAAGAGGGACGACATGACGGATCTGCATTGGTGGTCGGCGCACGACCTGGCGGCCGCGATCCGAGGTCGTGAGATCTCGGCGAGCGAGGCCCTCGCGCACCAGGTCGAGCGGATCGAACGCCTCGACGGCCCGATCAACTCGGTGGTCCAGTGGGACCTCGACCGAGCACGCCTCGCCGCGAGCGCGGCCGACGAGGCCGTCGCCTCCGGCGACGATCTCGGTCCGCTGCACGGCGTGCCGATCACCATCAAGGACTCGTTCCAGACCGAGGGATGCATCACCACGTCCGGTGCCCCCGAATTGGCCGAGTTCGTACCGGACGAGGATGCCGCACCCGTCGCCCGGCTGCGCGACGCGGGCGCGATCCCGTTCGCCAAGACGAACCTGCCGATCTTCGCCGGAGACATCCAGACGTTCAACGACGTCTACGGCACCACCAACAACCCGCACGACCCGGAACGTACGCCGGGCGGCTCGTCCGGGGGTTCGGCCGCCGCGCTCGCGATGGGCTTCACCGCGCTGGAACTGGGGTCCGACATCGGTGGGTCGATTCGTGTGCCGGCGCACTACTCCGGTGTGTCGGGTCACAAGCCGAGCTACGGCATCGTGCCGGCCCACGGGCAGATCCCTGGCATGCCGGGCACGCTCACCCAGGCCGACCTCGCGGTCGCCGGCCCGATGGCACGCTCGGTGGGCGACCTCGAACTCGGCCTCGACGTGCTCATCGGACCCGATCGCTGGAACACCCCGGCGTGGCGGATCGAGCTGCCGCCGTCTCGGGCCGACTCGCTCGGAGAACTCCGGATCGGGGCCTGGTTGGACGACCCGCACTGCCCCGTCGACGCGTCGACACGTCGGGTCCTCGACGAACTCGTGGCGCGGATCGAGCAGGCCGGTGGGCGCGTCGACACCGAGGCGCGACCGGCGTTCACCCTCGAGAAGGTCGATCGCGTCTTCCGCGACCTGTTGATGGCCGCCCTCGCCGGCGGTACCCCGCCGAGCCAACTCGACGAGCTCGCGGCGACCGCCGGCGACTCGGCGGCCGACCGTGCCAAGCGATCGACCGCGATGCGGCACCGTGAATGGCTGGCGCACAACGAACGCCGCCTCCAGATCCGCGAGCGGTGGCGCGAGTTCTTCGAGCGGTACGACGTGATGCTCCTCCCGGTTCAGCCCCGCGGTGCCATCCCCCACGACCACTCGATGCCGCAATGGGAACGTACGGTCGAGATCGACGGCGTCGAACGACCGTACCTCGATCTGTTCGGATGGACGGGCCCGGCCGGGGCCGCCTACCTCCCGGCCACGGTGATTCCGGCCGGCCTGGGCGACGACGGGCTCCCGATCGGCGTGCAGATCGTCGGCCCGTATCTCCACGACCGCACGACGCTGCGGACGGCGGCCTCGATCTCCGAACTCGCCGACGGCTGCCCCAAGCCGACGATCGCCCGGTCGTGACCCGGCTGTTCATCGCCGCCCGGCCACCGCCCGACCTCGCGATGCGCCTCGGCCGACTCTGCCCCGGTGACGAACCCGGGGTCCGGCCGGTACCCGTCGAGAAGCTGCACGTCACGCTGCGCTTCCTCGGCGACGCGGATCGGCACGAGACGGCCGGACGCCTCGCCGATGCCGTACTCCCACGGGCCATCGCAGGCGCCGGTCCGGCCGTGCAGCGTTTCAGCGGCGGCCAACTCGTGATCCCGGTGACCGGGGTCGACGCACTGGCCAGCGCCGTCGATGAGGCGACCGTGGGAATCGGCACGCCGCGAGCGCGCGAGTACTTCGGTCACATCACGATCGCCCGCACGAAGCGTGGGGCCACGTCGGTGATCGAGACGAGCCCCGTGTCGGCGGAGTTCCCGATCGACCGCGTGCAGCTGATCGAGAGTCGTCTCGATGCCACCGGATCGGCGTACACGATCGTCGACGAGTTCGCGCTGGGCTGAGGGCGTCGTCAGCCGCCTGCCGTGGCGTGCCGGCCGACGAAGTCGATGACCGCAGCGTTGAAGAGATCGTTGCGATCGCCCGCGACCATGTGCCCGGCACCGGCGACGTCGACGACCTCGGCGTGCGGGATGAGCTCCCTCAACTCCCGCACGCTCTCGTCGCTCACGATGTCGCTCATCCGGCCGCGGACGAGCAGCGTGGGGATGTCGACCCGACGCGCCGCTGCGCACATCCGGTCGTGATGGACGAGCCCGTTCTGGCCGTCGACGCCCTCGTTGTTGCCGAGCCATCGCGGATCCCAATGCCAATACCACCGACCATCGCCGCGGTGCCGCAGGTTCTTCCGGAGGCCCGACAGGTCGGTCGGCCGAGGCCGGTGGGGAACGAACGTCGCGATCGAATCAGCCGCCTCGTCCAGCGAGTCGAAGCCGCGCAGGCCGGCTCGCATGAACTCCTGGATCTTCACCCGGCCCTCGACCTCGATCCGAGGCGCCACGTCGACGAGCACGAGCGAGCTCGCGATCGGCGAGTCGGCCTCGCCGACGGCGACGAGAGAGGCCAGCCCACCCAGCGAAGCGCCGACGAGCGAGGTCCGCCGACCGAGGCTCGACGCCAGCGCGTTCACGTCGGCGGCGAACTCGTTCATCCCGTACACGCCGTCGGGCGACCAGTCGCTGTGACCGTGTCCGCGGAGGTCGATCGAGATCGCGAACCGGCCGGCGGCACCGAATGCGGCGGCGGCACCGCCCCACGCGTGCCGCGTCTGGCCGCCACCGTGGAGCAACAGCACGGGCGGACCGGACTCGTCGCCGTAGAGGTCGGCCGCCAGCGACAGGCCCGACCCCGGCAACCGAACGGTTCTCGCTTCGACGGAGCTCATGGCGTTCGAAGTGACGGCTCCGTCGCCGTCGGCGGGCCCCGGGTGTCGACTCATGCCCGACCGTCGCCCGCGTCGTCGCACTCGTCGTCGGCGCCGATGCCGCGGTGCACGCTGACGGCGTAGCCGGCGTCTTCGGTCCAGGGTGCGCCGTCCCAGGTGGCGTGGCGGTCGACCAACGCGAGACCCGCTGCGTCGCAGTCGGCGTCGTAGCGAGCCAGTCCGTACGAGTGGTCGAGCTGGAACCCCGACACGAGCAGCCCACCGGGAGCGAGGTGCTTCGCCAGGTTGCCGACCATGCCGGACTCGCTCCCCGGTTCGACGAAGATCATCACGTTGCCGGCGGTCACCACCACGTCGAAGGCCCGACCGAGCGCGACGTCATGGAGACTCCCTTCGACCCAGGTCAGATCGGGCGCCTTGGTGCGCGCCACATCGAGCATGACGGCGTCGAGGTCGACACCGACGACGTCGACGCCGCGGGCGGCGAGCTCGATGGCGACCCGGCCGGTGCCGCAGCCGGCGTCCAGCACGTGCCGCGGCCCGAAACGGCAGACGAAGTCGGCCTCACCGTGCACCGAGCCCCCGGCCGCGGCGATCCGCTCCCACTTCGAGTCGTACTCCGCGCCTCGACCCTCGGTGCGCTCGGCGTTCCAGCGCGACGTCGGTTCGGTCACCGATACTCGGGGATCACCGCCGCGACCTCCTCGGGGGTGGTCGGCGGTGCGAAGCGGCGCACGACGTTGCCCGACTTGTCGACGAGGAACTTCTCGAAGTTCCACGTGATGTCGGAGCTGTCGCCCTCACCCGGCTGCGCTTCTTTGATTATCCGGTAGAGCTCGGCGGCGCCGTCGCCGTTGACCTCGATCTTGGAGAACATCGGGAAGTCGACGTCGAACTTCGACGTCGCGAACTCGAGGATCTCCTCGTCGGTACCGGGTTCCTGACCGCCGAACTGATTGCACGGGAACCCGAGCACCTGCACATCGTCGAACTGGTGGTGGAGCGCACGCAGACCTGCGTACTGGGGCGTGAGGCCTCAAGCGCTCGCGACGTTGACGATGAGCAACACCTGATCACGGAACCGATCGAAGTCGATCTGCTCGCCGGTGATGCCCTGCATCTGGAGGTCGTGGATCGATGACATGCGGTCACTGTAGACAGCGACGGGGCGCCGGCCACGTGTCGCGGCCAGACTGTGCGGATGTCGTCACGTCGGATCGTCGGGATCGCCGGCTGCCCGGGCTCGGGCAAGTCGACGCTCGCGATCGGCCTCGTCTCCGAGCATCCCGACACGCACGTGCTGGTCCCCATGGACGGGTTCCACCTCGACGACGAACAGCTGCGCCGCCTCGGTCGTGCCGACCGGAAGGGCGCGCCCGACACGTTCGACGTCGACGGGTACGTGGCACTGCTCGAACGGATCCGCGCCGAACCGGACAACACGGTGTACGCACCGCGATTCGACCGCCGGATCGAGGCGTCCATCGCGCACGCGATTGCCGTCGAACCACATCACACCACCGTGATCACCGAGGGCAACTACCTGTTGCACGACGACGGAGGGTGGGAACGGGTCCGGCCGTTGCTCGACGAGTGCTGGTACGTCGACTGCGACGAGACGACGCGCCTCGCCCGACTCGTCGAGCGCCACATCGAACACGGTCGGTCGCCCGCTGAGGCAGCCGACTGGGTCCGCGACGTCGACGAACCGAACGCCGTCGTCATCCGGGCGACGATCGACTCGGCCGACACGATCATCCGGTCCTAGCGGTCGGGAGACCGGGCGTGTCCTCCTCGGGTACGGTCGCCGGCATGAACCTCGTGGAGCTGCAGGACGTCATCGAGCGGACGTACGGTGAGCGCGATCGCGGACGCAGCGTGGCCCACACGGTCGCATGGCTGGCCGAGGAGTTCGGCGAGTTGGCACAGGCGGTGCGCAAGGGCAGCCGCGAGCAGGTGGAGCACGAGTTCAGCGACGTGTTGGCCTGGGTCGCGAGCCTCGCCAACCAGGTCGACGTCGACCTGACCGCCGTGGTCGACCGGTTCGCCGAGGGCTGCCCGAAGTGCCACTCGATCCCGTGTGATTGCTGACGCAGGCTTCCCCTGAGCAGGGGCGACACTCACTCATGACGGTTTCGTGTCGTCCGAAGACACCGATCTGGAATCGGCTCGGGTTGTCGCCCGCCCCCGTCGTGGCATGATCAGATGATGTTCGTCGCGGTCGGCATCCTCGGAGCGCTGTTGCTCCTGTCGTCGCTGCTGTTCGACGACGTGATCGACGGCGTCGTCCCCGATCTCGACTTCATCTCGGGCCCGGTCATCGGATCGTTCCTCGCCGCATTCGGGCTGTTCGGGTGGTTCGCGACGTCGGGCATCGGGATGCCGACCGTCGGAGCAGTCGCACTCGCAGCGATCGGTGGCGTCGTCCTCGCCGCCTTCACGTACAAGCTCACCGCGGCCCTCGTCAACCAACCGACCGACGGCACCCCGACCACGAAATCACTCGTCGGGCAGACCGGGCGGGTCGTCACACCCGTGCGCGCCGACGGCCTCGGCGAGGTGCTGCTCGCGCTCGGCGGGGCCTCCACGAAGTACACCGCCACCGCCGACACCGATCTGGCGACCGGGTCGTCGGTCGTGGTGATCGCCGTCGAGTCGCCGACCAAGGTACGTGTGCAGTCCGAAGCCGAGTTCTGGGCGTGACCACCCCTCCACAACCCACGTCGTTCTGAAAGGGCGCCATGAATCCCATCCTCACCTTTCTCATCGTGCTCGCGGCACTCGTCCTGGCGATCGTCGTGCTCGTCGCGAGCCGCTTCAAGGTCGCCGGTCCGAACGAGGCGTTCATCGTCACGGGTCGCAAGGGCCAGGCGGTCACCAACCCCGAGACGGGTCGCGTCTCCACCGACCTGTCGGGGCAGAAGGTCGTGATGGGCGCGAGCACGTTCGTGCTCCCGATCGTCCAGAAGCTCGCGATCCTCGATCTCTCCTCCCGCCAGATCGCGATCTCCGTCGGCTCCGCGGTGTCGGCCCAGGGGATCAAGTGTTCGCTCGAAGGTGTCGCCATCGTGAAGGTCGGTGGCACCGAAGATGCCGTGCGCGCGGGCGCGCAGCGCTTCCTCGGCCAGCAGAACGAGATCGAGCCGTTCACCCAGGAGGTCCTCGCCGGCTCGCTGCGCGCGATCGTCGGACGTCTGTCGGTCGAGGAGATCGTGAAGGACCGCGCCGCATTCGCGCGCGAGGTCGCCGAGGAAGCGGAGTCGTCGCTCACCAACCAGGGTCTGGTCCTCGACACGTTCCAGCTCCAGGACATCAAGACCGAGGGCAACTACCTCCAGGACCTCGGTCGGCCCGAGGCGGCCCGCGCCGAGATGGAGGCGTCGATCGCCGAGGCCAGCGCACGACGTGAGGCCGAGCAGGCGCGAATCAAGGCCGAAGAGGAGATCGCCATCGCCAACCGCGAACTCGAACTCCGGAAGGCCGAGATCCTCGCCGAGACCGACGCCGCAACCGCCGAGGCCCAGGCCGCCGGACCCATCGCGAAGGCGGCACGGGATCAGGAGGTCATCGCGGCCCAGGAACTGGTCGCCGAACGAACAGCGGGGCTCAAGGAACGTCAACTCGACACCGAGGTGCGCAAGCCGGCAGACGCGCAGCGGTACGCCGTCGAACAGGGCGCCGAGGCGGAGAAGACCAAGCGGGTCCGCGAGGCCGAGGCGGCACGCATCGCCGCCATCGAGGCAGCCCAGGCGCACGCCGAAGAGGATCGCCTGGTCGGAGCCGGCGAACGTCAGCGCCGCGAGGAGCTCGCGAAGGCGGTCGAGTTGGAGGGCCAGGCCCATGGTGCTGCCGAGCGTGCCCGTCGGTCGGCCGCTGCCGAGGCGCTGCAGCTCGAAGGGGATGCCGAGGCCGCTGCCATCCTGGCCCGCGGCGATGCCGAGGCGACGGCGATGGAGAAGAGGGCCACCGCCTACGAGCAGTACGGACAGGCGGCGATCCTCGACCTCCTGGCCAACATGCTGCCGCAGCTCGTCAAGGAGGCCGCGGCGCCGCTCGCCGCGGTCGACAAGATGACGGTCATCTCGACCGACGGGGCGAGCCAGATCACCAAGAACGCCGCCGCCAACGTCACCCAGGGCCTGGAGTTGGCGAGCGACCTCCTGGGGGTCGACCTGGCCGCGATGTTCCAGGGTCTGGCAGCGAACGTCGGAGGCAACGGCTCCGAACCGGGCAACGGCTCCGAACCGGGCAGCGGCTCCGACCAGGTGATCGACGTCGACTGACGGCCAGTCGCTGCGGCGTGGCGGTCAGTCGACGAAGAGTTCGGCGATCTGGATCGTGTTGAGCGCTGCGCCCTTGCGAAGGTTGTCGTTGCTGACGAACAACGCGAGGCCGCGGCCGTCGGGCACGCCGGGGTCCCGACGGATACGGCCGACGTACGACGGATCCCGGCCGGCCGCTTCGAGCGGTGTCGGCACGTCGCTGACGACGACGCCGGGAGCGGCACCGAGGATCTCCTCGGCCCGGGCGACCGAGATCGCACGCTCGAACTCGGCGTTGAGCGACAGCGAGTGTCCGGTGAACACGGGCACCCGCACACACGTGCCCGACACGAGCAGGTCCGGGATGTCGAGGATCTTGCGGCTCTCGTTGCGGAGCTTCTTCTCCTCGTCGGTCTCGAACTCGCCGTCGTCGACGATCGAACCGGCCAGCGCCAACACGTTGAACGCGATCGGCTTCACGAACTTCTCGGGCGTCGGGAACTCGACCGCCGAGCCGTCGTGGGTCAGCTCGGCCGCCCGACCGACCACCTGGCGCGCCTGCTTGTCGAGTTCGTCGACACCCGCGAGCCCGCCGCCCGACACCGCTTGATACGTCGACGCGATGAGCCGGGTCAGCCCGGCCTCGTCGTGGAGCGGCTTGAGCACCGGCATCGCGGCCATGGTGGTGCAGTTCGGATTGGCGATGATGCCCTTCGGAGTGTCATGGATCAGGTGGCCGTTGACCTCGCTCACGATCAGCGGCACGTCGGGGTCCATCCGGAACGCCGACGAGTTGTCGATCACCGTTGCACCCGCGGCAGCGAACTTCGGGGCGAGCGCCCGCGACCCGGTGGCACCGGCGGAGAACAACGCGATGTCGAGACCCGACGGATCGGCGACGTCGGCGTCTTCGACGACGATGTCGTCGCCCTTCCACGGGAGGGTCGTGCCGGCCGACCGTGCCGACGAGAAGTACCGGATCTCGTCGACCGGGAAGTCCCGTTCGGCGAGCAGCCGGCGCATGACCGACCCGACCTGACCTGTTGCTCCGACGATGCCAACACGCATGGACGAGAGGCTAACGGCGAGCCGATCGCACCGAACGATGCGTTCCGACACCCGCCGGGGCGGATCAGGTCATGATCGCCTCGACGACCGGTGCCAGTTCGTCGTACATCGACGAACCGAGACCGGAGCTCGCCTCGATCACGAGGTAGGCGCCGTAGCCGGCCTCGACGTCGAGCCAGGGCAGCGAGCCGTAGGCGCCACCGTCGCTGACGATGCCGGTCTCCCGATCGACGAACCACCCGAGTCCGTAGCCGGGCTGCCGGTCGGCATTCTCACCGTACGCCTCGGCGACACGGTCGGCGTGCGCTCGGGCGACCGAAGCTTCCGACAGCACGCGGCCACCGTCGCACATCCCGCCGCGCAGGTGCATCAGCAGCAGTGCGGCGTAGTCGGGCGGTGTGATGTACGCACCGCCTTCCATCTGCGGATTCTCCGTGGGCGGGAGATCGGCGGGGTCGAAGTCGGCCGGATAGTCGAACCCGCCCGCCCCCGCCCAGTGGTTGTTGTAGCCGAGCGACTCGACGCCACAGGGCTCGACGTAGATCTCCTCGATCAGCTCGGCCCACGTCATGCCCGACACCGCTTCGGCGACGGCGCCGGCCACCTGCCACTGCGCACCGCCGTAGCGGAACTCGGTGTCGGGCGCGACCACGTCGGCGTCGTCCCCGTCCGTCTGGAAGATCTCGGCACTGCACTCCTCGAGTTCGCGGTTCGGGAGGAGCTGGCAGAGGTACGGGCGGTATGCGGGGTTGGGGATCAGACCGACGAGACCCGAACTGTTGGAGAGGAGCTGGGCGGGCGTGATCTCGGGGTGTGCCGAGCCCCACTCGACCGCATCGGCAACGGGGGCGTCGAGGTCGAGCAACCCCTCGTCCACGAGGTGCAGCAGCACACCCGCCGTGATCATCTTCGACGACGAGGCGATGAGCGAGACGCGATCGGCGTCGAACGCACCGACGTACTCCTCGTGCACGATGCCCTCGTCACGGTCGACCACGACCAGCCCGGCACCGTCGAGCCCGTTGTCGTCGACGAGCGAGCGCAGCGTCGCACCGAGCACCGAGAAGTCACGCGTCGTTCCCGGTTTCGTGTCCGCTGTCGTGGTCGCAGGCGCGGCGGTCGACGAGGGGCCGTCCGCGGGTGCGGTCGACGCGACGGTCGACGCCGGCGCGGCGGCATCGTCGGGGGTGCGTGAGGTCGATTCGGCGCAACCGGCAGCGACGAGAAACGCTCCGGCGACGAGCAACGTGGCGATGGGCCATTCGGTCATCAGCGGACATTCTGCCGGACTGCGTCGTGATCGGCAGGTCGCGACCGAGCGCCCTCGGTCGACGTGATCTCGGCTACGTGACCTCGGCCACGAGCCACCAGTGGTGCGGGTTGACGCCTTCGAACGTGCGCATCGCGGCATCGACAGCGCTGAGCCTGCTCGACGGATTCTTCCAGACCTGGATGTCGGTGAGCTGCGGCGACAGCGGGCCGATCACCTGGTCGGGGTGGAGACGGGACGCCTGCCAGGCCAGACGCGTGACCGGTCGTTGGCGTGAGAGCCAATCACCCACCTTCGGCACCCGATACATGCTGCGCACCACCGCTCCGGCGGGGACGACGATCCGGTCGCCGAACCCCGGCCCACGGAAGTTCAACGCGATCTTGCCGCCCGGTTCCACGACGCGCACGGCTTCCGACGCCAGTTCGAGCGCATCGTCCTCCTCGCAGTGCTGCAGGGTGATGTAGCTGAACGCGAGGTCGGCCGAGTTCGGCGGAAGGTCGAGCGTTCGCCCGTTGGCGACCTCGAGCGTGCGCAAACGGTCGGGTTTGCCGAACCGACCCACGGTCTCGTGGCAGCGTTCGAGGAACCCCTGGTCGAGGTCGCACGCGACGACGCTGCCGAACTCGACGCGTGAACGCGCAGGTCATCCGGCCGATGCCCGCACCGATCTCGACGAGTCTCTGCTGCTGCGTGTGATCGCCTCGGAGCCCGAACGTCTCGAGGTAGGCCGGAACCTCGTCGTCGCCCGTCGCGACGAACTCGGCGAGGGTCAGGTCGTCGCCGGTGGCGTTGTTGAACACCCACCCGGTCTCGCGGACGACGTCGTCGCCGGTCGGCATACGTTCGGAGACGCGACCCGCCACCTTCCAGGGAACGAGCTGACTTCGACGACGCATCGACCCAATTGTGCCAGATACCAGGGCAGACCGTTCAACGACCCGCGGCACCGGGCACCGGCGATGATCAGCGAGTCGTCACTGCCTGGCCATGAGCCGTCGGAGCGTGAGTTCGTCATGTTCGATGAGATCGCCGCTCACGTCGAACGTGACGGAGTGAATCTCGCCGGTGAAAGCGAACGGCGGCCGGTCGACATCCGGGCAGACCGGCGCTCCCGGTGCATGGCCGATGGTCAACGGCGACGTGAGACCGAGCGACAGCGGAGTCGTCACCGGGATGTCGGCGCTGCCGACCAGGCGGTCGTCGAAGTACAGCTGTGCCCGGCCGGGCGTTCCCCGACCGGCGGAGAAGTCCGGTGTGCCGGTGACCTCGAACTCGAAACGCAATCGGTGTCGTCCGACCGGAACCTCTTCGGTGGAGGCGACGGTGAAGTACTCGCGCGCGACATAGTTGTGCACCCAGTGCAGCTTGCCGTCCTTGACGTACAGCCCGTAGCCGCCGTCGGTTCCGCCGTGGACGACGATCATCCCCTCGGCGCCGTCTTCGGGAATCTCGACGTCAGCGACGATCGCGTGGGGGCGGTTCAACACGATCGCGGCCGCGTTGGTGGGGATGCCCTGCGTGCCGGGGTAGTAGACGTAGCGATCTCGGTCGGGCGAGAGCTGCGGTCGCTGCTCGGCGAATCGCGCCGTACCCCGACCGTCCACCGGCAACACGTTGTACCTGCCCGCTTCCATGTACCACATCCCGACCATCGAGATCAGCTGATCACGGTGGTCGGCCGCAACGTCGTGGTTCTCGGCGAAGTCCTCGGCGACGTGGTAGAGCTCCCAGTGCTCGGCGTCGAGTTCGGTCAGCTTCTGCTTCGAGATCGGGTCACCGAACTTCCCACCCGACTCCGTGAACGACCGGCCGGGCCAGGGACACACCGCGCGCCAGCCGTCATGGTAGATCGACGGTGACCCATCATCTCGAAGTACTGGGTGTTCCGCCGCGACGGCGCCTCGCGCGTCGTCGAGTGCGTGGTTCATGCTGACGCCTTCGATCGGTGCCTGCGTCACGCCTCGGATCGAGGCCGGGGCCTCGATCCCGGCGGCCTCCGGGATCGTCGGGACCATGTCGATCGCGTGTGCGTACTGCTCGCGAACCTCGCCCTTGGCCGCGATACCGGCCGGCCAGTGCACGATGAAGGGATCGGAGATGCCGCCCCGGTACGTCTCGCGCTTCCACCGCCGGAACGGGGTGTTGCCGGCGAATGTCCAACCCCAGGCGTAGTGGTTGAACGTGGTCGGCCCACCGAGATCGTCGATCGCAGCGAGATTCTCCTCGAGTGACTCGGGCACGTTGTTGAAGAACAGGTTCTCGTTCAGCGAGCCCTGTGGGCCGCCCTCGGAGCTGGCTCCGTTGTCCGAGATCACCATCACGATCGTGTTCTCGAGCTCACCGAGTCGTTCGAGATGTTCGATCAACCGGCCGATGTGGTGGTCGGTGTGCTCCAGAAAACCGGCGTACACCTCCATCATTCGCGCGTAGAGACGCTGCTCGTCTTCCCCGAGCGAATCCCAGTCGGGGACGTCCGGATCGTGACGCGACAGCTCCGCGTCGGCGGGCACGATGCCGAGTTCCTTCTGCCGCGCGAACGCGGCCTCCCGATAGACCCCCCACCCGTCGTCGAAGGCGCCCTGATACTTGTCGGACCACTCCTTCGCCACGTGATGCGGAGCATGCATCGCTCCCGTGCAGAAGTACATGAAGAACGGCTTGTCCGGCGCAACCTGCTTGGAGTCGGCGATGAACGAGATCGCCTTGTCCACGAGATCTTCGGTGACGTGGTACCCGTCTTCCGGGCGAGCGGGCGGTTCGATCGTGTGGTTGTCGTAGACCAGTTCTGGGTAGTACTGGTGGGTCTCGCCGCCGAGGAACCCGTAGTACCGTTCGAACCCTCGGCCGAGCGGCCAGCGATCGTACGGCCCGGCGGCCGAGATCTGGTCGGCAGGCGTCAGGTGCCACTTCCCGATCGCATACGTGTTGTAGCCGTGCTCGAGCAGCATCTCGGACAGCATCCCGTTCTCGAACGGGATGTTGCCGTTGGAGCCGGGGTATCCCGTCGAGGCCTCGGTGATGCACGCCATGCCGTTCGAGTGGTGGTTTCGCCCGGTGAGGATGCAGGTACGGGTCGGCGAGCAGAGCGCCGTCGTGTGCATGTTGTTGTAGCGAACACCGTTCGCGGCGAGGCGATCGATGTTGGGCGTCGCGATCGGCGAGCCGTAGCACCCGAGCTGTGCGAATCCGGTGTCGTCGAGCACCACGAACAACACGTTGGGCGCACCTTCGCGCGATCGATTCGGTTCTGGCCACGCAGGCGCCGACTCCTCGACCGTTCGACCGATGACACCGGCGAACGCAGATCCCGGGCGATACTCCTCCATCGACAACCTCCACAGTTCGTCGGGCACCGTGCCACTGAACGCTCGAAGCCAACTCGCGTTCAGGTCGCCCACCAATGGCGGGGCGGACCTCCACGTCGGCGTCCGGACCGAGTGTCCGGGCGAGCAGAGGGTGACGAGGCGCACCGTGGCCGGGTGCGGCTCGGCGCTGCTCAGCGGCGTTCGGGGAGTGGGGCGGAGTAGGCGGCCCCGGAGTCGAGCCCGAAGGCGCTGTGGAGGGCGCGGGCCGCACGCTCCATGTCGCTCGCCGGCAGGATCACGGAGACGCGGATCGTCGACGTGGAGATCATCTGGATGTTCACGTCTTCGTCCGCGAGCACACGGAACATCTTCGCGGCGATGCCGGGCGACGACTTCATGCCGGCACCGACGAGCGAGACCTTGGCGATGTCGGCGTCGTGCGTGACATCGGTGGCGCCGATCTCGCCGGCGACCCGCTGGACGATCGACTCGGACTGCGCCATGTCGGCCACCGGCATCGTGAAGCTGATGTCGGTCGTGCCGTCGGTCGAGGTGTTCTGCACGATCATGTCGACGTTGACGTTGGCAGCGGCGAGGGGCTCGAAGAGTGCGGCCGACACGCCCGGCTTGTCGGGCACGCCCAGCACGGTGACCTTGGCCTCGGTCATGTCGGTGACGACGCCGGAGATGATCGGATCTTCCACGGAGGGCTCCTCGTTGCTGACCAACGTGCCCGGCTCCCAGGTGAAAGCCGACCGCACGTGGAGTGGGACATCATGGTTTCGGGCGAACTCGACCGACCGCAACGCGAGCACCTTCGAACCGGCGCCTGCCATCTCGAGCATCTCGTCGAAGTGGATCTTCTCGAGCTTGCGGGCCTGGGGGACGATGCGCGGGTCGGCGGTGAACACGCCGGTCACGTCGGTGTAGATCTCGCAGGCATCGGCGTCCATCGCCTGGGCGAGCGCCGACGCGGTGAGGTCGGAGGCACCACGACCCATCGTGGTGATCTCCTTCTCGGTGCTCGTGCCCTGGAACCCGGCGATCACGCAGACCTTGCCCGCGGCCAGCGACGCCCGGACGCGATCTCCCTTGACCTCGAGGATCTTCGCCTTGCGATGGGCGGTGTCGGTGATGATCCCGACCTGGCTCCCGGTGTAGCTGATCGCCTCGATGCCGCGATCGGCGAGCGCCATCGTGATCAACGCTGCCGTCTGGCGTTCGCCGGTCGTGAGCAGCATGTCCATCTCGCGCCCCGACTGGTTGGTGGCGACCTGGTCGGCGAGCGCGATCAGGTTGTCGGTCGCCTTGCCCATCGCCGAGACGACGACGATCACGTCGTTGCCGCGGCGCTTCGTGATCGCGACGTTGTCCGCGCAGGCGCGGATCCGGTCGGGGTCGGCGACGGACGTGCCGCCGTACTTCTGCACGATCAGGGCCACGAGTACGAGATCCTATTGGGCGGCCGACTCGACCGCGCCGGTCGGTTTCGGGGGTCGCCGTGCCGGCACGAGTGTCGTCGCCACCGGGGAATATGGTTGGTGCAGGTACCACCGACTCGCGTGCCGACGGCACGCCGACCCGGCACTGGAGCTCCCCATGACCTTGACCGCTGCCCAGGCGACCGACCTGTTCCGGGCCGAACCCGACCTGTTCCTCGACGTCGGCGCCGGCGAAGCCGCCTACCGCCGGGTCGGGGCCGGTCCCGACGTGCTGTTCGTCCACGGATGGCCCGTGAGCGGGGCGACCTTCCGGCTCCTGCTTCCCCATCTGGTCGACCACGTCACGTGCCACGTCATCGACCTTCCGTCGGCCGGCTCCAGTCGATTCGACGCCGACACCTCGATGAGCATCGAGCGGCACATCGAGTCGGTACGCCGCGTGATCGACCTCCTCGAGCTCGAGTCGGTCGCCGTGGTCGGCCACGACAGCGGCGGGATGATCGCCCGGCACGCAGTCGTCGGTGATCCACGCCTCCGGGCGATGGGGCTGATCAACACCGAGCCCTCCGACCCGAGCTGGCGGTTCAGGGCGTTCATCGCCGCCCGACACCTGCCCGGCTTCGCGGCGGGTCTCGGCTGGGTGGCCGGCCAGCCTCGCATCCGACGGATCCCGTTCGTCCTCGGTGATGCCTTCGCCGACCCATCGCTGCTCGACGGCGAGTTCGACGAGTTCTTCCTGGCGCCGCTGCACGACGACCGGCTCCTCCGTGATTCGGCGACGAAGGTGCTGCGCACGTTCGACATGGATTTCGTGACGGGACTCGACGACCTCCATGCCCGGATCGACGTCCCGGTCCGCCTCGTGTGGGGCGATCAGGACCCCTTCTTCCCGGTCGAGCGCGCCCGGGTGATGGTCGACACGTTCCCGAACGCGACGATCGAGGTCATCGAGGGCGTCGGCCTGTTCTCTCACGAGGAGGCCCCGGCCGAGGTCGCGCAGGCGCTGCTGCCGACGCTGACCGGCACCTCGACCGGCGGGGGCTGATCGCCGGCGCGGCGGACGCTGCGGGCTCAGCCTGCCTGGGTGAGCGACACGACGTCGAACTCGAGCAGACTCGCCCCGGTGGCCACCGGGTGCTGTGGCTTCGCCTCACCCTTGCCCTCGTCGTCGTGCGTCTCGCGGTGCTGGTGCTGGAACGCCTGACCCGATCGCCAGTTCTGGAACGCCTCCTCGGACTCCCAGCGGGTGAGCACGAAGTACCGGTCGTCGCCGGCGGTCGGACGGAGCAGCATGAACTCTTCGAAGCCCGGCTGCTGGTCGACCATGCCGGCACGAGCGGCGAACCGCTGCTCGAGTTCCGGCCCGGCACCCTCGGGGATCTCGATGGCGTTGATCTTCACGACGGACATGCCTCCAGGCTACGAACTCGCCGTGCTCACGACACGAGCGATGCGAGCATCGTCTCGGCCTCGGTGGCGAATCGCGCCCGGTCGAAGTGGAACCCTCGTCCCCCGGCCGCCACGAACTCGTCGACGTTCGCCTGCTTGTTGTCGATCAGCAACGTGGCCGAGAGATCGACGTCGAGACCCAGCAACTCTCGGGCGCGATGGGCCATCGACACCTTGCTGCGAGTGCCGAGTTCGGCACTGGTGACGATCACGTCGACCAGCGGCACCAGCCCGCACGCCACGGCGATGCCCTCGAACTCCCAGGGGTTCACGGTCACGACCGCCTGCGGGACGACGCCGTTCAATCGCTCGACCCAGCCACGTACCTCGGGGAACCACCGATGTCGCTCCAGACCGCACGCAGGTGTCGTGAGATGTCGGCACGGGCCATCGGCAGCTCTGCCGCAAGTGGTTCGACGAGGTCGTTCAGCGCCGCCCGACCGAGCATCCACTCCTCCACCCAGCCGGGTCGTTCGTCGAGCGCCCGGTCGTAGACGGCCGTCCACTCGGGGATGCCGGCGGGCAGGGTCCGCATGAACCGCTCGTCGACCAGCGTGTCCCCGAAGTCCCAGCAGACCAGGTCGAGGGGTGCCACGCCCGCTACCAGTCGAGGTCGAACACGAACGAGTCGCCCGGCGAATCCAACACCGTCACGTCGGCGCCCGGCGCGACCGTGACGGGCTCGAGCGACGACACGGCGATGTGACCCTCTGCGCTCACCCCGACCGCCATGAACGCTCCCGCCGACGCGACGAGCGTCGGCGCGCCGCCGGCGGGATCGAGCGCGTACACGTCGCTGCTGCCCTCGTCGCCGAAGTCGACGAAGATCACCGACTCACCCGTCGCCGCCACGGGCTCACCCGTCACCTCATCGAGCACGACGGGGTGGTCCTGGATCACGCCGGAGCCGTTCGGGTCGACATCGATGAGACGACCGTCGCCGAGCTGCACGAGCAGATTGCCCGCCGGGCCGAAGATGGCGCTGCTCACGGCGCTCGGCGCGGCGTAGTCGGCGGGCGGTGTGTCGGTGACGAACTCGCGCTCCTCGCCGGTGGCGAGTTCACGGACGACGACACGATCGGGCGGCGTCAGAACCCAGAACTCGGGCTGTTCGGGGTCGGGCACGCACACGCCGGACGTCAGGTACGACACGAACATGCCGTCGGCCGACGGCTCGACGCCCGAGCCGCTGCCGAGCAACTCCAACGCACCGTCTGCGGCGTCGACGCGCCCCCAGCTGCCGACCGATGCCTCACACGAGTACCAGCTGTCCTCGTAGCCCTCGCTGTACCAGATCTCGCTCCGGTCGGGGCTCAGGCGGAGGCCGCCTCGGAAGATGCCCTCGCCGCTGAAGAACTCGTCGAGCACGCGGATGGTCGCTCCGGTGGCGGCATCGACCTCGAGGAGTTGGTTGTCGGCGGTGAGGAATGCCGTCGCCGGCTTCGGACCGAGCTGCGGCGTGGACGCAGCGGTGGTGGTCGGGGTCGTGGCCGGAGGGGCCGTGGTGACCGGAACGGTGGACGGAGGAGCCGTCGTCGGCGTCGTGGTGGTTGCCGCCGACGTCGGCGGGACCGTCGTCGGCGCGGCGGTCGTGGGCGCGGTCGTCGCCGGCGAACTCGTCGCCGGCGCCGTCGTGGTCTCCGCGGTCGAGGCGACCGTCGACGACGCCACGTCGGAGCTCCCGCCGCAGGCGGCGATCACCAGCCCGGCGGCGAGCACCGCGGCGCCGGCCGCGAGCGAATTCCGGTGCGACGTGGCTCGCGATGTGCGCATCACGCTCACCGTAGTTCGGTCGAATCGGCCGACCCGGGCAGCCCACCGGCGTGCACACCGTCCCGAGCATTCCGGATGGACTGTTCCGTCACGGGTGACACACTGGAACGCACATGTCAGAATGGTGCGATGTCGACACTGGAGACCCGCCCACCGGCCACGAACCTGCCGGTCCCCGACCTGGTCACCGAGTTGCCCGGACCGAAGGCTCGCGCCGTGATCGACCAGGACGAAGCCGTGAGCAGCCCGTCGCTCACCCGCGTGTACCCGCTGGTGGTCGACCATGGCCGGGGCGCCGTCATCACCGACGTCGACGGCAACCGGTTCCTCGACTTCAACGCCGGGATCGGCGTCAACGCGACCGGTCACGCGCACCCCGACGTGCTGGCGGCGGTGCACGAGCAGGTCGATGCATGCCTCCACTACTGCTCGAGCGACTTCTACCACCCGGTGCATGCCGAGCTCTGCGAGCGCCTCGCCGGCTCGGTGCCCGACGGCATGGGCCCGGCCAAGGTCTTCCTCGCGAACTCCGGCACCGAGGCGGTCGAGGGTGCGCTCAAGCTCGCCCGACACCACACCGGGCGCCCGAACGTGATCGCCTTCTACGGGGCGTTTCACGGTCGCTCGCTCGGCAGCCTCTCGCTCACCTCGTCGAAGGCGAAGTACCGGAGCGGCTTCGGCATCGTCACCCCCGGCAGCTACCACGCGCCGTTCGCGTTCGACGGCGAGGTCACCGGCGCCGACTACATCCGGAACGTGCTCTTCACCCACATGACCGAGCCGAGAGACGTCGCGGCGATCTTCGTCGAACCGGTGCAGGGCGAAGGCGGCTACATCGTCCCGCCCGACGGCTGGCTGCAGTCGTTGCGCGACCTCTGCGACGAGCACGGGATCCTGCTCGTGATGGACGAGGTGCAGTCGGGCATCGGCCGCACCGGCACCATGTGGGCGTGCGAGCACGACGGGGTGGTGCCCGACATCATCACCGCCGGCAAGGGCCTGGCGAGCGGGCTGCCGCTGTCGGCGATCATCGCCCGCGGCTCGATCATGGAGTGGGCTCCCGGCAAGCACGGCTCCACGTTCGGCGGGAACCCGGTTGCGTGTGCGGCCGCGCTCGCCACCCTCGACCTCGTCGAACGCGACCTCATGGTCAACGCGGTCGTGCGCGGCGAGCAGTTGCTCGCCGGCATGCGTGCGCTCGCCGATCGTCAACCGCTGATCACCGGTGTTCGCGGCCGCGGCCTCATGATCGGCTTCGACCTGCCCGATCACGACACCGCGGTGGCCCTCGAAACGGCCTGCTTCGAACGGGGTCTGCTCGGGCTCACGTGCGGCAAACGTGGCTTCCGGTTCGCGCCACCGCTCGTGATCACCGAGGACGAGGCCGCGATCGCACTCTCGATCGTCGCTGACGCGTGCGAGGCGGTCGCACGATGAGCACCCTCCCGAATCACGACGACCTCGTCGCCCGGGCACGAGCGCTCCTGGCGGCATGCGGCGGGGTCACGACCGACGGCGACCAAGCTGCGCGCACCCCGATCACGGGCGGTTCGCTCGGGCCGGCCGGCTCAGCCGGGAACATCGACGACGTGGTCGACCGGGCGACGACCGCGTTCCACGAGTGGCGCACGACACCGGCCCCCGTGCGCGGCAACGTCGTCCGTCGACTCGGCGAACTCCTCCGTGAACACAAGGACGATCTCGGCGAGCTGGTGTCGATCGAGGCCGGCAAGATCCGCTCCGAGGGCCAGGGCGAGGTGCAGGAGATGATCGACATCTGCGACTTCGCCGTCGGCCTGTCGCGCCAGCTCCACGGCCTCACGATCGCGTCGGAGCGGCCCGGGCACCGGCTGATGGAGACGTGGCAGCCGATGGGCCCGGTCGGCGTGATCAGCGCGTTCAACTTCCCGGTCGCGGTGTGGTCGTGGAACACGGCGCTCGCGCTGGTGGCGGGCGATCCGGTGATCTGGAAGCCGAGCGACAAGACGCCGCTCACGGCGCTGGCGTGCAACGGGCTGCTGCAGCAGGCGATCACCGAGTCGGGCGCGCCCGACGGCCTCGTGCAGGTCGTGCTCGGCGGCGCCGACGTCGGCGCCGGGCTCGTGCAGCACGAGGGTGTCCCGGTGATCTCCGCGACCGGCTCGACCGCGATGGGCCGCAAGGTCGCACCGGTCGTCGCCGCCCGCTTCGGCCGGTCGATCCTCGAACTCGGGGGCAACAACGCCGCCATCATCGCTCCGTCGGCCGACCTCGATCTCGCACTCCGCGGCATCGTGTTCTCGGCAGCCGGCACTGCCGGCCAGCGTTGCACCACACTGCGCCGGCTGATCGTGCACCACTCGGTGCACGACGAACTCGCCGAGCGGATCGGCCGGGCCTATGCATCCCTGCCCATCGGCAACCCCTTGTCCGAGGGCACCCTGGTCGGTCCGCTCGTCGACGGCGCATCCTTCGATCGCATGCAGCAGTCGCTGCGCACGGCCGAGGCCGACGGCGGCACCGTCGTCGCAGGCGGCGAACGGGCCCTCGCCGACGAGGCACCCGACGCCTACTACGCCCGGCCGGCGATCGTGACCATGCCGGGTCAGACCGACATCGTGCGGGCGGAGACGTTCGCACCGATCCTGTACTCGATGACCTACGACGACTTCGACGAGGCGATCGCACTCCACAACGGTGTGCCGCAGGGTCTGGCGTCATCGGTCTTCACCACCGACCTGCGCGAGGCCGAGCGCTTCATGGGCGCCGCGGGCAGCGACTGCGGCATCGCCAACGTGAACATCGGCCCGTCCGGCGCCGAGATCGGCGGTGCGTTCGGCGGCGAGAAGGAGACCGGTGGCGGCCGCGAGTCCGGGCAGCGACGCCTGGAAGGGTTACATGCGCCGCCAGACCAACACGGTCAACTACAGCACCGAGCTCCCGCTCGCCCAGGGCGTCAGCTTCGACATCGACTGACACGGCCCAGCCGGCCGACGACCGTTCACAGTGATGCGGGCAGCCCGGTGTCGGGGCTGCGGGCCGTGAGGCAGTAGCTCAGACCGGCTGGATCCTCCATCACCGCCCACCACGGGAAGCGCTTCACGAGCGAGGCGCCGAGCACGGTGTGTGCACGCTCCGCGAGATCGACGTCGTCACACGCGAGGTCGAGATGACACTCGGCGTCGCGCACCCAGTCGGCTTCACCTCGTCGCTGGAGCAGGAACCGCAGCGGCATCGACGGCGGGCGCCTCAGCACCCTGAACTCGGGCTCGCGTCCGTCGGCGAGCTCCCAGCCGGTCAGTGCCGCCCAGAAGTCGCAGTCGGTGTCGAATCGATCCGGTGCGATGTCGATGCAGACCTGGTCGACGAGCGTGCGCGCACCCGGTCTGCCCACCGGCGCCGGTCGATTCGACTCACCGTGATGGGCGACGAGGCAGAACGTCAGCCCACCGGGGGACCGGAGCACGGTCACACCGTCGTGCTCGGCGACCCGGGTGGCGCCGAGATCTTCGGCGACCGCGGTGCTCGCCGGGGTGTCGTCGACGTGGAGGTCGAGATGCGTGCCGCCGGGGCCGTGGTCGACTCGCTGCAGGCGGAGGAAGGCGTCCGCGCCGAGCGGCACGAACGTCGAGAACTCGCCCTGCTCACCGCGCACCTCCGACAGCGTTGTGGCGGTCACGCGTTGCCAGAACGTCCGGGTGGACGTGAACGATGCAGCGGGTCGGTCGACGAACGCCGTGGTCCACCGGATCATCCGACCAGCCTCGCGCAGGCAGCACCCCGTCGTCGGCCCGTCCGCTCGGAACCGGAAGTCGCACGGGTCCCGCCCTCGACGACCGGGCCGTTGACGTACCGTGGGGCGCATGGACGAGCTCGGCGCCGACGCCTTCGACTTCTGGATCGGGGTCTGGGACTGCGAGTTCGAGGGCGGGCACGCCGTCAACACGGTGAGCCGAGAGTTCGACGGCAAGGTGCTGACCGAACGATTCGCAATGGACACACCCCAGGTGTGGAACGGCACGAGCGTCTCCGTCTTCCATCCCCAGCTGCACGTGTGGCAGCAGACCTGGGTCGATCAGGGGGGTGCGTACTGGCACTTCGTCGGCGAGATCGTCGACGGCGACCCGGCGTTCGCCACACCCGGCCCGGTCGACGAACCGCCGCTCTTCAAACGGATGGTCTTCTCCGATGTCACGCACGACTCGTTCGCATGGCGGTGGGAGTCGTCGCCCGATCGCACGAGCTGGACCGAGAACTGGGCGATCCGGTACACACGCCGGCCATGACGCTGCCGATCTCACCTCCGATCAAGCCGATGCTCGCGAAGCTCGCACGCTCGATCCCCGGGTCGGACGGCGTGCTCTACGAGCCGAAGTGGGACGGATTCCGGTGCATCGTGTTCCGCGACGGTGACGACATCCAGCTGACCAGCCGAAATCAGAAGCCCTTCAACCGGTACTTCCCCGAGTTGCTCCCGGTGCTGGCCGACGCCCTCCCCGACCGATGCGTCGCCGACGGTGAGATCGTCGTCGCCCACGCGGAGGGTCGCGGCCTGGACTTCGATGCGCTCCAGCAGCGGATCCATCCTGCCGAGTCACGGGTGCGCATGCTCGCCGAGCAGACACCGTCGGAGTTCGTGGCGTTCGACCTCCTCGCGCTCGGCGACGACGACCTCATGGCGACCCCGTTCCGCGAGCGGCGGGCGCTGCTCGAACGCGAACTGATCCCCAACGCGAGCGTGCATCTCACACCCGCCACCACGGATGCCACGATCGCCGAGCGCTGGTTCACACGATTCGAGGGGGCAGGGCTCGACGGACTGATGGTCAAGCCACTCGACGGCGTCTACACGCCCGACAAACGAAGCCTCGTGAAGGTCAAGCACGAACGGACCGCCGAGTGCGCCGTCGCGGGGTTCCGCGTGCACAAGGACGGTGAGGGCGTCGGTTCGCTCCTCCTCGGCCTGTACGGCCCCGACGGCGACGGGGTCGACCGGCTCCACCACGTCGGCGTGTGCGCGGCGTTCACGGCGAAGTTCCGCAGGGAACTGGTCGACGAGCTCGGACCGTTGACCGTCGACGCACTCGACGGCCATCCCTGGCGTGGATGGGCCGAGGCGCAGGCCGACGCCACACAACGAATGCCCGGTGGCTTCTCCCGGTGGAACGTTGACAAGGACCTGTCGTTCGTCCCGCTCCGCGTGGAACGGGTCGTCGAGGTGACATTCGGTCAGCTCGAGGGCGGCCGGTTCCGGCACGGCGTGAAGTTCCAGCGATGGCGCCCAGACCGCACACCCGAGTCGTGCCGCTACGAACAGCTCGACGTCGCCAGCCCCGTGCGATTCGACGAACTCCTCGCCGAGTCGGGCTGACGAGCACCCGACGACGGTCAGCCCGAGGCCTCGGACGTGGGTGGCGAGGTCGCCGGAGCGAGCGTGGTCGTGGTCGCGAACGGCGCCGTCGTCGTGGTCTGATCGATGATCTCGACGTTGGTGGGTGTGGAGTCGACCACTTCGGGCTCGAGCACCTCGTTGCCCTCGGCGTCGAACACCTGGAACGTCGACGTCGCATCCTGCAGCGTGCCGGACGCCGTGCTGACGCTCAGCTTGAGCGACCAGACGCCGCCGACCTGGAACGGGAGCCCGTCGGCGATCTGGAGCTGCGCCGTACCCCAGGTGACCAGCGGGATCGGCTGCGCGAGCGCCGGTGCGTTCGAGCCGGCGGGCGGTTCGAAGACCAGCGTCAGGTCGTTGATGTTGTCGGGCGGATTCTCGACCTCGATCCGGAACCCGTTGCGACCGACACGTGCCGGCCCGATCTTCACGACCGCCTGGAGCCCCGTGGCCTCGTCGTTGAACGCGATCTCGCGGGTGTAGGTCTCGCCCGGGAACTGATCGACCCTCGACGGAGTGAGGCCGAGCAGCCACCCGCTGAACGCCAGTGCGACGACACCGAACGCAGCCTCGGCGCCGAAGGCGCGCCGGAACCGGTCGGCGGCCGGCACGGTGAGTTCGTGGGCTCGTTCGAGTCGCAACGTCACCTGTTGACGAGCGGCGAGGGCCACCGCGAGCATCGCCGCCACCGCGACCACCTTCAGCAGCAGCACCCGACCGTGGCTGGTGCTGAACAGGTCGCCGCCGTCGAGGCGGATCATCTGGGCGATGCCCGAGGCGCACGTGACGACGATCGCGGGGATCGAGATCCGGCTGAACGTACGGGTCGCCTGCACGAGGTCGTCCTCACCCGGACCGGCGAGCACGACCCGCGCGACGGTGGCGGCACCCCCGAACCAGACCGCGACGGCGAACACATGGGCCAGACCGATGACGAAGCCGAGCAGCGCCGCCGGCGCACCGACGCGGCTCATCGACACGGCGATCAGCGCGAACCCCGGGAACGCCCACGCCCACATCGCCGTCTGCGGATCGATGATCCGTTCGGGTCGGACCGCGACCCAGCCGGATGCCGTGATGAACACGAGCCGCAGCAACGCGCCGCGCCCGGTCCATCCGTCGTCGTAGAGGTCGAGCCACGCCCCCGGACTCAGTGCAGCGCCGAGCGAGGTGCCACCGAAGTCGGCGGCGTAGGCCACGATGTAGAGCAGCGTGCCGAGAACCGACAGGAGCCAGGCCGCGCGCAGGAATCGAACCGTCACCACGTACTCGGGGCCCTCGGGCCACCCGACGCTGATCAGGGTCAACCCTCCGAACACGACGAGGATGCCGAGGGTCGAGAGCATCCGACCGAACCAGATGGCCCCGCCGGTGCTGCCCTGGTCGACGGGCTCGCTGGCGGTGCCGGTCGTCTGTGTCGCCGACTGCCGGATGAACGGATCGGTGGTCGTGGTCGCCGCCGTGCCGCCCTCGACGGCGGCCACCGACGTGGGTGTCGAACCCACGGGTGCGTCGGACGTCACCGTGAAACTGGTGGTGCTGCTGAGCAGTGTCTCGCCGTCGACGTCTTGCAGCGACCAGGCGATCGTGCACGCACCCTTGGGGAGCACCGAGACGACCGGGAACGACACGATGAGTCGGTCGTCGTCGATCTCCCGCTCGCCCAGCTCCTGAGGTTGGAAGCTGCACGACAGATTGACCACGACGTCGTCATCGTCGGCGAGCTCCTGGTTGAACACGAGCCGGATCTCGGTCGGGCGCTCCGCGAGCGAGGCACCGTCGGTTGGCTCGATCGACTGGAGCGAATTCGGCTCCTGCGCAGCAGCCGGCGACGCCATCACGAACAACCCGAGAACGGCGGCGAGTGCGGCGAGCACGGTCCCGGCGAGTCCTCGCACCGCGTGCGCCGGCGCGCCGAGCGTACGGGCGCCCTGGCGCGAGGGAACAGAGGTTCGGACGCTCACGACGACCACGGTAGCCACGGCGGGGAGCTCCGTTCGACACCACACCGTCACATCGGCGCCCGGCGGCCTCTCGCTCCTCCGTCGGAGACCGGTCGACCGGCCCTGCGCCCGACCCCCCGGGCCCGACCCGAGCACCCACTGAGTAGGCTCGCCTCGATGGCAACCCAGTCCCTCTATCGTCGCTACCGGCCACGTCGTTTCAGCGAACTCAAGGGTCAGGATCACGTGGTGATGGCGCTGCGCGATGCGGTGGCGACCGGCCGCGAGGGCCAGGCCTACCTCTTCTCGGGCCCTCGCGGCACCGGCAAGACCACCTCGGCGCGGATCCTCGCGAAGGTACTGAACTGCGACGACGTCATCGACGGCGAGCCGTGCTGCGAATGCGAGTCGTGCCTGTCCGTCGAGCGAGGCACCAGCTACGACGTGCACGAACTCGACGCCGCGTCCAACAACGGCGTCGACTCCATCCGCGATCTCGTCGAGAAGGCGGCGCTCGGCTCGCCGGGTCGCCACAAGGTGTACATCCTCGACGAGGTGCACATGCTCTCGAAGGCGGCCGAGGCCGCCCTGCTCAAGACGCTCGAGGAGCCTCCGCCCCACGTGGTGTTCGTGCTGGCCACCACCGATCCGCAGAAGATGAGCGACACGATCCGTTCACGAACGCAGCACCTGCAGTTCCACCTGCTGCCGTCCGACACCATGGCCGAGCACGTGCGCTGGGTTGCCGGCGACGCCGGGCTCGAACTGTCCGACGTCGCGCTCGATGCGGCGCTCACGCAGGGCGGCGGATCGGCCCGCGACACGCTGTCGGCGCTCGAACTGCTGGCCTCCACCGGCGGTGACGTCAGCGACGTCGTCGATCTCGACGAGTTCCTGATCGGGTTGATCGAGCGCGATTCGGGGCGGGTGCTCACGGCGATGGGGTATGCGGTCAGCATGGGTCGTGACCCACGCACGATCACCGAAGAACTCGTTCGGCACCTCCGCAACGCGTTCCTGTCCCTGCTGGCGCCGGAGCTGGTGGTGTTGCCGTCCGACCGGATCGACACGATCGCCGACCAGGCCCAGCAACTCGGCGCCGCCGCGATCGTCCGGGCGATCGAGCGACTCGGTTCGGCGCTCGTCGACATGCGACATGCTCCCGACCCGCGCATCCTGGTCGAGGTGGCGCTCGTGCAGCTGACGCACGACGGCACGGGCACCGACCACGATGCCCTCGTGTCGCGGATCGAACGGCTGGAGACCACCGTCAAACAGCTCCGGACGCAGGGCGCGGCGGCCTCTGCGGTACCGAAGGACCCGACGACCGGTCGCGCCGTCCTCGGGGGTGCGGCCCGCCGCCCTGAGCGGCCCGCCCCTGCCGTCGAACCGCACGCCGCGGAACCCCAGCGTACGAGCCCCGCGGCTGCGCCGTCCGAGCCCGCGGATACGGCACCCGCCTCCGACCTCGAAACGGTTCCGACGACCTCACCCGAACCGGTGGCCGCATCCGAAGCAGCCGCCCCGGTGCCGACGGTCGCGGTGCCCGACGCGTGGGAGCAGACGGTCAAGAGCCAGGTGAAGCCACTGGTCCGCGCCCTGTACTCCGCCGGATCGTTCGTCGGGAATCGGGGCGACACCTGGTTGTTCTCGGTGCCCAACGAGGCCCATGGCAGCAAGTGCAACGAGCACCGCGCCGACGTCGAAGCAGCGCTGGCGAACGTCGTCGGGCGCCCCGGTGACCATCGAGTTCGTCAGTGGTGGCTCGCCGGTGCACGAGCACGAGGCGACGTCCAGCGCCCCCACCGCCCCGCCCGACCGACCGGTCGCACCGGCTGCGCCTCCCGAGCGCACCGCGGCCTCCCCGCCCGCCGGAGCGATCCGCCGAACCGGTCGAGCCCGAACCGGCCCCCCACGTGCCCGAGGCCGACGAAGACGTCGACCTCCACGAACTCACCGATGCGCCACCCGAATCGGTCAAGACCCCGATCGACCGGCTGGCCGAGGCATTCCCCGGCTCCGAGTTGATGAGCGACGACTGAGTTCGACCGACACCGATGGCCAACGCCTACACCCCTCCCGTCCAGACGCTCATCGACGAACTCGGTCGTCTGCCCGGCATCGGGCCGAAGTCCGCCCAGCGAATCGCGTTCCACCTGCTCAAGGTCCCGACCGACGACGCCAACCGGTTGGCCCACGCCATCCGCGATGCCAAGGACAAGGTGCGATTCTGCGAACGCTGCTTCAACGTCGCCGAGTCCGAACTGTGCTCGTTCTGCTCCGACGACCGCCGGGACTCGTCGATCATCTGCGTCGTCGAGGAGTCGCGCGACATCGTGTCGGTCGAGACGTACGGGTGAGTTCAACGGCCGATACCACGTGCTGCTCGGTGCGATGAGCCCGCTCGAGGGCATCGGTCCCGAGCAGCTCAAGATTCGCGAGCTGCTCGACCGGCTCGGCCCGGAGGACGTGCAGGAGGTCATCGTGTGCACCAACCCGAACACCGAGGGCGAGGTGACCGCGATGTACCTCGCCCGTATGCTCAAGCCGTTGGGGCTCAAGGTGACCCGCCTGGCCTCGGGGCTGCCGGTGGGCGGCGACCTCGAGTACGCCGACGAACTCACGCTGGGCCGCGCCCTCGAAGGCCGCCGCTCCATCGATTGACCGGCGGCGGCGGCGACGACGGGTTGCTCACCGGCCTGGTCGGCCGACCGCCGCAGACGGCCACAGTGGGTGAGCGTCGAAGCGAAGCGGAGACGGCGAACTCGGAGCCTGCCGCGACCCGACAGGTCATCCGAACCGGTCGCGCCGGCCGAGCAGGCGAGGAGCGCAGGTACGAGCACCGCAGCACGGAGGTTCGAGCCGAAGGCCGAACCCAGCGCCGGACCAAGAAGAACGGTGAGCGTCGAAGCGAAGCGGAGACGGCGAACTCGGAGCCGGCCGCGACCCGACAGGTCACCGAGCGGTCGCGCGCCGGCCGAGCAGGCGAGCACCGCAGCGAAGCGAGGAGCGCAGCACGGACGTTCGAGCCGAAGGCCGAACGCCGGCGCCGGCCATGCATGAACGGAACAACACGTGCGGCGAGTGAGCGTCGAAGCGAAGCGGAGACGGGCGAACTCGGAGCCGGCAGCGACCCGACAGGTCACGGGAATCGGTCGCGCCGGCCGAGCAGGCGAGGAGCGCAGGCACGAGCACCGCAGCACGGAGGTTCGAGCCGAAGGCCGAACCCAGCGCCGGCCATGCATGAACGGAACAACACGTGCGGCGGGTGAGCGTCGAAGCGAAGCGGAGACGGCGAACACGGAGCCGGCCGCGACCCGACAGGTCACCGCAAATCGGTCGCGCCGGTCGAGCAGGTGAGCACCGGAGCGAAGCGAGGAGCGCAGCGCGGAGGTTCGAGCCGAAGGCCGAACCTCGGGCCGGCCATCCATGAACGAAAAACGAGTGAGGCGCCATTGCTTCCGAGTCGGTAGCGGGCGGACGGGCCGGCTCGGTTGCAATGACGCCTCATTCGTTATGTGTCAGTTACGTTACGGAGATGACGATCCGGTGTCAACAATGATCGTGCAAAGTTCCCGTCAACGAACTCGGGGCCGCCTCACCGCAACCTAGAACACTGTTACCGACTCATAGGGTGCGGACGATGATGGCGTCGCCCTGGCCGCCACCGCCGCACAGCGCGGCGGCGCCGTGCCGCCGCCACGGCGACGGAGCTCGTGCAGCAGGGTCAGCGCGAGCCGGTTGCCGCTCATGCCGATCGGGTGACCGAGCGCGATCGCACCGCCGTTCACGTTGACCCGATCGAGTCGATGCCGAGCTGGCGAGACGACGCGATCCCGACCGCGGCGAAGGCCTCGTTGAGCTCGAAGACGTCGATGTCGCCCACGGCCAGACCGGCTCTTCGACAGAGCCCGTCTCGATCGCGTTGGCCGGCTGCCAGTTGAGCGACGCGTTGTCGGGTCCGGCGACCATGCCGTAGCCGACGATCTCACCCAACGGATCGACGCCCGCCGCTCGGCGGCCGCCGACCGGACATGACGACGACGGCCGATGCGCCGTCGCTGAGCTGCGAGGCGTTGCCGGCGGTGATCGTGCCCTCCGGGTCGAACGCCGGTCGCAGCTTGCCGAGGCTCTCGGCGGTCGTACCCGGCCGGACGCCCTCGTCGTGCTCGACCAGGATCGGATCACCCTTGCGCTGGGGGATCGACACCGGCACGATCTCGTCGGCGAGGATGCCGTCCTTGGTGGCGGTGGCGGCACGCTCGTGCGACATCGCCGAGACCTCGTCCATCTCCGCCCGACTGATCGAGTCGCCCGTGTAGCGATCGGTGCCGAGCCCATCAGGCAGGCGTCGAACGAGCACCACAGACCGTCGGTGATGATGGAGTCCTCGAGCTGGGTGTGGCCGTAGCGGAAGCCGCCACGAGCACCCTGGGCGAGGTACGGAGCGTTCGTCATCGACTCCATGCCGCCGGCCACCACGATGTCGGCGTCGCCCGACTGGATCATCTGGTGGGCGAGGTAGATCGCGTTGAGGCCCGACAGGCAGACCTTGTTGACGTTGACCGACGGCACGCGCATCGGGATCCCGGCCGTGACGGCGGCCTGCCGCGACGGCACCTGGCCCTGACCGGCCATGAGCACCTGTCCCATGATCACGTGCTCGACCTGGTCGGGCTCGACGCCGGCGCGACGCAGCGCCTCGGCGATCGCGACACCACCGAGGTCGGCGGCCGACATCGATCCCAGCGCCCCCGACATCTTCCCGATCGGGAGTACGAGCTCCTGCGACGATCACGGATCCAGTCATGACTGAAACGGTACCTCGGCGGGCGATTCGAGTCCAGCAGCCACTGGTCACATCCGCTCGTGTGCTACACCCTCGACGATGACCGCCGCCGGCCCGACCACGACGTCGCTGGTCGTGTCGGGTGCCACCCACGACTTCGACGGCCGACGGGTGCTCGACGACGTCGATCTCGATGTGCCGCCCGGCCGGATCGTGGGTTGCTCGGCCCGAACGGCGCCGGCAAGACGACGCTGATGCGCATCATCTTCGGCGTCCTCGACGCCGACGCCGGTGTCGTCCGTTGGAGGGGCGCACCGGCCACGGCCACGGACCGGCGGCGGTGGGGCTACATGCCGCAGGAACGCGGCCTGTACCGGGAGATGCGAACGCTCGACCACCTCGTCTGGCTCGCCCGCCTGTACGGCATCGATCGCGCCGAGGCACGGGTCAGGGCAACCGATCTGCTCGACCGGCTCGGGTTGGCCGACCGGCAGCGCGATCCGATCCGGGAGCTCTCCGGCGGCATGGCCCAGCGCGTGCAGTTGGCGGCCGCCATGGTGCACGGCCCGGATCTGCTCGTCCTCGACGAACCGTTCGCCGGGCTCGATCCCGGCGCGATCGAGTTCCTGACCGATGTCATCCACGATCACGTCGCGGCCGGCGGCACGCTCGTGTTCTCCAGCCACCAACTCGACCTGGTCGAGAACCTGTGCGAGTCGATCGTGATGCTGCACGACGGGCGGGTCGTGCTCGAGCGGCGAAGTCCGGGATCTCAAGCGAACGAGCACCACCAGGTACCTCCGCGTCGACGGCGACGGTCGAGGAGGCCTGGATCGAGTCGGCACCTGCTCGGATCTCCTCCACCGACGCGACCGGCACCCGGCTGGCGCTCGACCCACGCGCCGACGCGGGCGCCGTGCTCGATCCGATCCGAGCAGCACGCAGCGGTCGACGATTTCGGGGTGGAGTCGCCCACGCTGTCGGAGCTGTTCCTCGCCGCGACGAGGTCGTCGACATGAGCGCTCGATCGACACCGGTTGGTGATCGAGCGCGAGGTCCGCGAGTCCGCGCGGCGCAAGGGCGTGTGGGCGCTGGTGATCCTGACGTTCCTCGGCGCGACGGCGCTGGCGTTGGCTCCGAACCTGTTCGACGGCGACGACACCGAACAGGTCATGATCGTCGGGCCCGACGGCATCGGGCTCGCACGTGCGTTCGAGTCGGTCGAGCAGCCGACGCTCGAGGTGTCGTCGGGCGCCGACCGCGACGCGGCGACCACCGCGATCGCGGAAGGCGACGTGGACGTCGCGGTCGTGCTCGGCCCCGAGCCGGTGCTGCTGGTCGAGGACGTCGACTCTCAACTCGCGCGCACCGTCGCCGACGTCGTGGCCGACCGGGTCGCGACCACACGGCTCACCGAGGCGGGCATCGACCCCGAACGCGTGCGGGACGCCTTCGCCGGCGCCGTTCCCGTGATCGAACCCATCGACGTCGAACGCGAAGGCCGCGAGGCCTCGGCGTTCGGGATCACGCTCGTGCTCTACATCCTGACCGTGGTGCTGACGAGTCAGGTCGCAGGCGGCGTCGCGGTCGAGAAGTCGAATCGCGTCAGCGAGGTCCTGCTGGCGATCGTTCCGCCGCGGTCGCTGCTGTTCGGGAAGGTGGTCGGCGTCGGCTGCATCGGACTCGTGACCTTGCTGGCCGGAGTGACCCCGGTGGTGATCCGCCTGTTGGCGGGAGGTGACCTCCCCGCCGGGCTCGGACGCACGCTCGCCGCGTCGGCGGCGTGGTTCATCGGGGGTCTCGCGCTCTACCTGATCCTGGCAGGCGCACTCGGCGCGATGGTTGCCCGTCAGGAGGAGGCGGGAGCTGTCGTCGTGCCGCTGACGATGTTCCTGGTCGTCGGGTACATCGTCGCCATCTCGGCCGCCGACACCCGGTTGGGAGCCGTGCTCGCGTACGTACCGCTGTTGTCGCCGATGATCGAGCCGTATCGGATCGCGATCGGGGCCGGTTCACCGGTCGAGTACGTGCTGTCGGCTCTGCTCCTGGTGCTGGCCGTGGTGGTCGTCGCCCGTGTCGGTGCGGCGGTGTTCCGGCGAGCGATCGTGCAGACGGGACGGCGGCTGCGGCTTCGCGACCTGCGAAATCCGGCCTGACCGAGTCGGGCTTCACACGCCTGGTTACCGACGGGTAATGTCGTCGGTATGGAGCAGATCCTTGCAGCGATCCAGGCCAACGCATCCGGCGACGAGCTGGCGGCGATCCCGATTCCCGAGTCGTTCCGCGCGGCCTTCGTCCGCCGCGACGAGACCGACATGTTCGAGGGTCTCGACTCGTCGGACGAAGGATCCGCGAAAGTCGATCCACGTCGACGACATCGCCACCCCCGAGTTGGCGCCCGACGAGGTGTACATCGCCGTCATGGCGAGTTCGATCAACTTCAACACGGTGTGGACGTCGATCTTCGAACCACTGCCCACGTTCGGCTTCCTCGACCGACTGGCGCGCGAGTCCGAGATCGCGCAGCGTCACTCGCAGCCGTACCACGTGATCGGCTCCGACGCGTCGGGCGTCGTGCTGCGGGTCGGCGCCGCCGTGCGCAACTGGAAGCCGGGCGACCGCGTCACGGTGCACTGCAACCACGTCGACGACCAGGATCCCACGCGCCCACGACGATTCGATGCTCGGCACTCAACCAGCGGATCTGGGGCTTCGAGACCAACTACGGCGGGCTCGCCGACCTGTCGGTCGTGAAGGCCAACCAGCTGATGCCGAAGCCGACCCACCTGTCGTGGGAGGAGGCTGCGGTCAACGCGCTGTGCAACTCGACGTCGTACCGCATGCTCGTGGGCGAGAACGGCGCCCGCATGAAGCAGGGCGACGTCGTGCTCGTCTGGGGCGCCACCGGTGGCATCGGTGGGTACGCGGTCCAGTACGTGCTCAACGGTGGTGGCACGCCCGATCGGTGTCGTCTCGTCGCCCGAGCGGGCGCAGCTGCTCAACGACATGGGATGCGAGGCCGTGATCGACCGGCGCGCCGAGGGCTACCAGTTCTGGTCGGACGAGCACACCCAGGACGAGAGCGAGTGGCGCCGGTTCGGCAAGAAGATCCGCGAGCTCATCGGTGAGGATCCCGACATCATCTTCGAGCATCCCGGGCCGCTCGACGATGGGTGCCTCGGTCTTCGCCGTGAAGCGTGGCGGCACGGTCGTCACCTGCGCGGCGACGTCCGGCTACATGGTCGAGTTCGACAACCGCCACTTCTGGATGAAGCTCAAGAAGCTGATCTCGTCGCACTTCGCCAACTACGACGAGGCGTGGGCGGCGAACAAGCTGATCGACCAGGGCAGGATCCACCCGATCATGAGCGACGTCTACTCGCTCGATCAGGTCGGCGAGGCCAGCGCTGGCGGTGCACCACAACCAGGCCGAGGGCAAGCTCGGCGTGCTCTGCCTGGCGCCGGAAGAGGGTATGGGCATCGACGATCCCGAGAAGCGCGACCGAATCGGCGAGGACAAGATCACCCGCTTCCGTTCGATGTGACCACAGGCGGGAGCACCGTATCGCTCCCGCGAACCGTGACCACCGTCACACGAAATGACGCGAGGGTCACCGAACGCGCCCGACCGGCCACATATGGTGTCATCTACTCGGGCACGCCCAGGTGCACGAGGAGACCACCCTCGGAGGACATCCGTGTCATCGATCACGTGGCCGTCAGGCCTGGAACGCCCCGTCATCCCGACCTCGCATCGCGAGCGTCCACTGCCCCGCACGGTGCAGCCCTGTGACCACGACGTCATCCGTCGCGACGAACACGAGAGCGTGCCGCCCAGCCACGTCGCCGTGTGGTGTGTCGCCGGTTCGGTCGGCTGGGCCGCCGCGATCGGCGCCGGTTGGCTGATGATCCACGTGCTCGCCCACCTGATCCGCTGACCACTGCGGTGCCGGTTCCACGGCCGGGGGACGCACGACCGCGGCAGGCGGCCACGCGTGGGGGATGCGGCGGAGAGGCGCCAAGGTCACGTCGACTACAACGGCTCGCCGGCCGGCTACACGGCCGACCCGCAGGAGAACATCGTCTACATCGCCGCCCACGACAACCAGACGCTGTTCGACATCGGCCAGTACCACCACCCGGTCGACACGTCGATGGACGACCGCGTGCGCGCCCAGAACGTCGGGCAACGCGTCACGGCGCTGGCGCAGGGCGTGAGCTTCTTCCACGCCGGCCAGGACCTGCTGCGGTCGAAGTCGCTCGACCGTGACTCGTTCAACTCGGGCGACTGGTTCAACCGCCTCGACTTCACGTACCAGACGAACAACTGGGGTGTCGGGCTGCCGGTCGCCGAGAAGAACGAGTCGAACTGGCCGATCCAGGGCCCGCTGCTGGCGAACCCCGATCTCCTGCCCGCTCCGGGCGACATCTCGTTCAACGCCGAGGTCACCCGCGAACGGCTGGAGGTGCGCGGCAGCACGCCGCTGTTCAGCCTGGAGACGGCGCCGACGTCCAGGAGCGCGTCGCGTTCCTGAACACGGGCACCGGCCAGATCCCGGGGCTGATCGCGATGCAGATCGCCGACCCGGGACGGCACGGTCGACCTCGACGAGGACGCCGACTCGGTGATCTCGCTGTTCAACCCGACCGACGAACCGATCGACTTCGCCGTCGCTGCGCTCGTCGGGGAGGAGGTCGAGCTGCACGAGGTGCTCGCCGACTCGGTCGATCCGGTCGTCGCGTCGTCGTCGTTCGACGCCGCGAGCGGGACGTTCTCGGTCCCGGCTCGGACGGCCGCGGTGTTCGTCGAGCTAGGTCCGACACCACACCGCCGGTGGCGACCGCAGCGTTCGACCGCATCTCGAGCCCGAACCGTCGGGTCGGCTGGTTCCACGTCGTCGCCGAGTGCCGGGACGACCGGGCGTCGTCAGCACCGAGGCGACGATCAACGGCTATGACGTCGCGGACGGCGACACGGTGCTGCTGATCACGACCGCACGGCGACCGTCGGATCGAGACGCCGTGGTTCACGATCTTCATGGCGCCGACCTTCGAGCTCGAGGTCACGTGCACCGACGCAGCGGGCACGTGTCCACGGCAACGGCGCCACCGAGTTCCGACGACCCGGCGACCGATCCTCCTGCGTCCACGCGGATCGCCACCGACTCGGGCCCGATGCCGTCCGGGCCCGGCGATGCGCGTGACCCGCGACGGTGTCAGCCGAATGTCACTTGTTGACCGTGACCAGGTCACCTAGCGTTCCGACGTGACCGGGCCGGCGCCCGGCGACAACCGGAAATGGGGAATGATCATGAGAGAGCACCGCATCCGCCACGGGCTCCTACGAACTCGATGGAGCGCCATCGGCGCCGCCGTCGCCGTCACACTCGGGGCCGGTGGCCTCAGCATGGCCCAAGCCGCCATCGACACCGGCGACCGACCGGTCACGGTCTCCGATCGCCGCCGAACGCATCCTCGACACCCGCACCAACCTCGGGCTCGCCGGCCGCTTCGCCGACGCCACACCTCGTGACCTCCAGGTCACCGGCTCGGTCCCGGTCGCATCGCGGCGGCAGCAAGACCGTCGTCCCCGCCGACGCGATCGGCGTCTTGGTCAACGTCACCGTCGTGCACACCGACACACGAGGGGTTCCTGTCGCTGCGCCCGCAGGGCGCCACCGGCGAACCCACCACCAGCACCGTGAACTTCTGCCGCCGGCGCGATCGAACCCAACGGGGCGACCGTCGACCTGAACGACGGCAAGGTCCAGATCTGGGTGGAGACCTCGTCCAACTCGGGCAGCGCCGACGTGCTGATCGACGTCGTCGGCTACACCATCGACCACACCCACGACGACCGCTACTACACCGAAACCGAAGTCGACGCCGTCCATGGCACCGAAGGCCAACAGCGCCGACGTCTACACCAAGCGCGAGGTCAGCAGCGCCGAAGCACCGTCGTCGCGACGGTGTCGGAGCGGTCAGCGCGAGCAACGCCGGCTTCGTGGGCGAACCACTCGGTTAGTACGTTCGATCGTGACGGTCGATCAGCTGCACCTTCGTCGCAGACGGTCGGCCAGACCGGGAGTTCGCGGATCTGTCACCGGTGCGCAACGCCAGCGTCGCTGGCGACCGCAACGGCTGTCGACGACGACCGTGGTTCTCGACGTCGCAGGTCCGACGCTGACGGCTGACTCACGGCCAACCAGCGACGTGAGCGGTTCCACCGTGGCAACTGGCTGATGTGCCCCGCAGGAGTGACCGACTCGACGGCTCCGATCCTCGGCGGGTGTGACCCGCGTCACGACGGGCCAGGAACTCGAACCGGTCGTGCGCCTCGCCGTCGACGCCCGATCGCCGACCTGATCGTCGAGCGGGCGAGTGTCCGTCTCGCGAACCAGTTCCGACAGCCGTGCTCGGTTCGCTCATGACCGTAACCACTGCGTGCGATCTGCCGACTGTACGCTCCCGAACGACTCGGCTGCGGTCCGGATCGGGAACTCGCACGGATCGACGTTGTCGGCGTCGCCACGTACGCGGCAGAATGGGGGCATGATCCTCACCGAGATCGACCATGTCGCCATCGCCGTCCGTGACCTCGACGCGGCGATCGCAGTACTACGCCGAGGCCTTCGGCGCCGAGGTGCACCACCGCGAGATCGTCGAGAGCGACGGTGTCGAGGAGGCGCTCGTCAAGGTCGCCGACAGCTACATCCAACTCACCGCGGCCACTCGCCCCGACTCTCCGATCGCGAAGTCGATCGAGAAGCGGGGCGAGGGCCTGCACCACGTCGGCTACCGGGTCGACGACTGCGCCGCGGCACTGCAGCAGATGATCGACGCCGGCGCGACGCCGATCGACACCGAGCCCCGCCCGGGCAGCCGGGGTACGACGGTGGCGTTCGTGCATCCGAAGGGCAGCTTCGGCACCCTCATCGAGCTCGTGCAGGAGTGATCCCGACGGTGCGCGAACGAAAGCGCACCCGGCCGATAGCGTCGGCCTGATGACCCGGACCGACGACCTGACCTCGTCGGATCCGGCCGTCTCGGCCACGCACCACGACATCACGCACGAACTCCCCGCGGCCGTCCTGTGGGACATGGACGGCACGCTCGTCGACACCGAGCCGTACTGGTTCGCGGCCGAGCGCGACCTCGTCGATCGGTTCGGGCACGGCGACTGGCCCGACCACCACGCCCACGCGATGGTGGGCTTCGACCTGCGTCGACTCGGCCGCCTACATGCAGGAGCACGGCGGTGTCGACCTGCCCGCCGACGAGATCGTCGACCGCCTGCTCGACGGTGTGATCGCCCGACTCCACCGCAAGATCCCGTGGCGGCCGGGCGCCCGCGAGCTGCTGGCCGAGCTGAACCGAGGTCGGCGTGCCGTGCGCGCTCGTCACGATGTCGTGGCGACGCTTCGTCGACCCGGTGCATGGCCGCGCTGCCCGACCGGATCGTTCGTCACCACCGTCACGGGCGACGAGGTGCCACTCGGGCGCGGCAAGCCCGAACCCGACCCGTATCTGCATCGGCTGCCGAGGCGTGCGGCGCCGCACCCGAGGACTGCCTCGCCATCGAGGACTCGCCCACCGGCGTGCGTTCGGCGCTCGCCGCCGGGTGCCGTGTGCTCGGCGTGCCGAACGTGCGAGCCCTGCGCCGCGAGTCCGGCCTGACGATCGTCGAGTCGCTGCGACGACGTCCGCACCGACGATCTCGGCGACATCATGGCGGCGCCGACGAACCGCCGCGCCGGCTGCCGTCGATCGACCTCACGGCATCGCCGCGGAACCTGCTCGTCCTCGCCCTGGCCGTGCTCACCGTCGCCGCGCTGTGGTTCATGACCCGCGGCGACGACAAGCCGGCGCCCGTGGCGCTCCCGCCGGGTGCGATCCCGGTCGACGCGTGGGTTCCGTACTGGACGCTCGACGACATGCTGCCCGAGACCGAGCTCCGCCTCGACGACGTGCGTGAGGTGTCACCGTTCTGGTACGCCGCGCGAGGGGTCGACCGAGATCGTGATCGACGAGAACGCCTCGACCGACCTGACCGACGAGTTCCTCGACCGGGTCGCCGACTCGCCCGCCAGGCTGGTTCCCTCGATCAACGACGAGATGCCGGCCGGCGGCATGGCGGCGATCATCGCCGACCCGCAGACCCGCACGCGAGCACGTCGCCGCCATCGTCGACGTTCGCCGACGACCTCGACGTCGAGCGGGATCGACCTCGACTACGAGCGAGTTCGCCTTCGCCGACGGGCGTGACACCTGGGCGCAGACACCGGCCCGACTGGGTGGCGTTCGTGACCGAGTTGGCCGACGAGCTCCACGCCGACGACCGCACGCTCACGGTCAGCATCCCGCCGGTCTGGGGTCTGTCGACCCAGACCATCGAGGCCGCCCGCGACGACGCCGGAACGACGACGGCGACACGACGACGACGGTGCCCATCGAGACGGCCGACGGCTACTGGGTGTACGACCACGGAGCCATCGCGCCGTTCGTCGATTCGATCCGGATCATGGCCTACGACTACTCGGTCGCCGAGGCCGGCCCGATCGCGCCGATCTGGTGGGTGGCCGACGCCGTCGCCAGCACCTCGGCCGTCGTGCCCGAGGAGTACCACGACAAGCTGGTGCTCGGAGTCGGTCCGTACGGGCGCAACTGGTCGGTCGCGACCGTCGGCGAGTGCCCGGCCACGGCCGAAGGGCGCACCAACGTGTTCGCCCGTTCGGTGCTCGATCTGGCGGCCCGACGAGGGGGGACACCGGTGTTCGATCCGGGCGCCGCCGAGTGGTCGTTCACCTACTCGCTGACCGTCGACGACGGCATCACGTCGTGCGTCCAGAGCCGCCGTGTGCACTGGGTCGACGCCGAGGGCGCGGCGAGCGCGTGCCGAGGTGGCGAGACGAGCCGGTTGGGGCGGCGTCTCGATGTGGGCGCTCGGCTACGAGGACGACGAGGTGTGGCAGTCGGTGATGAGCGCCAGCCGCGATCCGCTCCCGGCCCGGGCCGACGGCTGAGCCGCGAAAGAATCTCGAAACGCGACCGTCTCGGGCCGGTCCGATGCCAGACTGCCCCTCATGCGTGCTCGCACCCTGTCGACCGTGATGATCGGCGCACTCGTCCTGGCGGCCTGCGGTTCTCCGGCCGACGAGTCGGGCTCGTCGGCCACCGTCGGCACCGACGTCCGCCCCTGCGGCCACGGAAGCCCCCGCCGAGACGACGGCGCCACCGACCACCGGCACCGCACGCGCCCGAACCGACCAGCGCACCGCAGCAGACGAGCGCCCCGCCGGCGACCGAGTCGACCGGTGCACCGGTCTCGACCGAGGCATCGCCGGCACGACCGAGCGGCCGACGACCGCCCCGACCGAGCCGCCCGCCCCGGCACTGCCCGACGACGGCTGCTCGGCCGACAACTCGCCCACGCCGACCGACGTCGCCGACGGGCCGATCCCGAGCCTCGAGGTGCGAGCCGAGTCGGCGGACAACCCACTGCCGGACCTCGCCATCCGCCGGATCAACTGTGCCGGCGGCTGGGTGAACCTCAAGAACGAGTTGCCATCGGCCCTGCCGCTGCTCGTGTGGTTCTACGCACCACATTGACCCACCTGCCGGGCCGAAGCCCCGGACGTCGAGCAGTTCGCTCGACAGCACGCCGACCAGGTCCGCGTCATCGGACTCGGCACCCAGGACAGCGGCGGTGAAGCCGCCGAGTTCGTCGGAGAACTACGAGACCTACTCGTTCCCCGTGTACTGGGACGAGACGTTCGAGTCGTGGACTGCGTTCGGCATCGCGAGCCAACCGGCCGCCGTGCTGTTGTCACCCGACGGCGAACCGCTCGGCGGATGGCTGGGTCGCTTCCCGGAAGACGAAGTACTGCAACTCGCCGCCGACGCCTGAGCCGTCCGGGGCACCGTCCGCCGACACCGATCGGCACCGATCGACACCGATCGACACCGATCGACGGTGTCCGGCGCGATCAGGCGGCCCGCTGCAACAACCGACGGCCGAAGTTGGGACGGTGCACCTGCCCGCCACGGTTCCAGTCGAGTCGGATCGGTGGCACCGTGGCGGCGGTCGCCGGGTCACCCATCACGGCCCGGAGCTGCGGGTCGTCGAGCAGGTTCCGGATCTGCAATGCCTCTGCAACGGCATCGCTCGTGGTGATGGCGGCACGGCGCTTGCGAAGCAGCTTCAGCATGGCGAGGTTCCTTCGGGTCGGACGACGCCCTCGGCGTCGAGGTCATGGATGGTGCTGACGGTCCGCAAGAGGCCGGCGTCGACGAGCGTGCGCTCGAATCGATCGTGATCGACCCCCGTCGCGGGGATCGGGTCGATGCCGTCTTCGGCTTGGTGCGCCTCGGCGGCCACGGCCAGTGTTCGACGATCAGCGGCACAGCGGGACTCGGCAGCATCGGCACGCATGCCACCGACGGCGACGATGACCGCCGTCGTCAGGAGTCCGAGGATCAAGATGACCACGATCAGCTCGACCAGCGTGTATCCCTGGTCACGGCCCGTCGACCGGGCCGCGTCCCGGTCCGACCTCGGCGGTGTCGGAAGGTGGTGGCGTTGCTGCATGGCTCGTGGATCCTCAGGTGCTTCGTCGGGTGCTTGACATCAAGTTTGCACGAACTTGACAGACGTGTGGGTCAAGAGGACCGGAAGGATTCTGGTCGTGGTCAACGCCACGCGCCGGTCAGCTCACCGAACGTGACCGATCTTGACGAAACCCAGACGGCGAGCGGCATCCGCTCGTCGTCGTCGACCTCGCCGGCCGGGCCACGCGTCTGCCGCGACTGCCGTCGTGCGGGAATAGGGCCCGCATCGGCTGGGTTTCGGCCGCATGAGACATCGAATCGTCGCGGCCGCACTCGCGGGAGGACTCGTCCTCGCCGCGTGCGGCGGCAACCCGCCGGCGCCGGTCGGCGAGGACGGAACGGCCGTCACCCTGCCGCGAACCGGCCGACGGGCCGATCCCCGACCTGCCGGTGAGCCCCGACGCTGCAGTCGGCAGCCCGCTGCCCGAGATCACGGTGCGCCAGATCAACGGCGACGGCGGCTTCGTCCAGCTCAAGAACGAGTTGCCGTCCGACAAGCCGCTGCTCGTCTGGTTCTGGGCCCCGCATTGACCCACCTGCAACCGGGAGGCCCCCGGGGTCGAGCAGTTCGCTCGAGAGCACGGTGACCGGGTGAACGTGATCGGTCTGGGTACCCAGGACGACAGCGGCCAGGCGCGGCGACTTCGTCGAACGCGGCGGCACGTACAGCTTCCCCATGTACTGGGACGAGACGTTCGAGTCCTGGGAGGTGTTCGGCATCCGCAGCCAGCCGGCAGCCGCGATGCTGTCGCCCGACGGCGACGTCCTGGCCGGTTGGCTGGGTGGGTTCGACGAAGCCGAAGTACTCCGACTCGCCGACCAGTACTCCTCCTGACCCGCCTCGCGGACCGATCCGCTCGAGAGCAACCGAACCGACTCGGAAGCTGTCACACTGGGCAGCGATGGAGCACTCGGGCTTCAAGGCGGCGATCGACATCGGGACGAACTCGATGCACCTCGTGGTCGCACGTCTGGCCGAGCACGGCGGGTTCGAGATGCTCACCAGCGAGAAGGAGATGGTCCGGCTCGGCCAGGGCGGCGGTGAGATGAAGTCGCTGGCACCCGACGCCATCGAGCGCAGCCTCGACGCACTCGCGCGGATGAAGGAGGTCGCCGGCAGCTTCGGCGACGTGGAGATCGCCGCCGTGGCCACGAGCGCCGTGCGTGAGGCGCACAACCGCCACGAGTTCCTCGATCCCGCTCGCGACCGGGTCGGCGTGCCGGTCGAGGTCATCAGCGGGTTCGAGGAGGCGCGGTTGATCCACCTCGGCGTGCTGCAGGCGCTACCGGTGTTCGACCGACGGCTGCTCGTGGTCGACATCGGGGGTGGCAGCACCGAATTCTGCGTCGGCGCCGGCGACCGGGTCCTCGAGGCTCGCAGCATGAAGCTCGGCGCCATCCGGTTGACGCAGCGGTTCCTCGCCGACGTGGCGGCCGACGATCAGGACGGGTCGGTCGACCGCAAGGCGGTCAAGGAGTGCCGCAAGTACGTCCGGTCCGCGTTGGCGCCGGTGGCCCACGAGCTCGGTGGCCATCAGCCCGAGATCACGGTCGGTAGCTCGGGGACCGCGTCGACGCTCGCCGAGATGGCACTCGCGCGACGAGGCGAGAAGCCACGACATCTCAACGGTGCGACCCTCGGCGCCGCCGAGCTCCGCGACGTGGTCGACGAGTTGACCTCGCGCACCACCGCCGAGCGCCTCGACCTCCCCGGCCTGGACGCCAAACGCGTCGACATCATCGTCGCCGGTGCCCTGCTGCTCGACGAGATCTTCCGGGCCTTCTCCATCGAGGAGATGACCATCTCGGACTACGCGCTCCGGGAGGGTGTGCTGTTCGATCGCTTCGGTGGTGAGGCCGGTCGCGAGCTCAGCGGCCTGCGGAGCCGCAACGTCGAACGACTCGCCCGTCAACTCGATCCCGATCCGGATCACGCCGAACACACCGCTCGCCTGTCGGTCGAGCTGTTCGACCGGACCGAATCGGTCCACGGGCTCGACGAGCACGCGCGGGAGCTGCTCGACGCGGCGGCGATGGTGCACAACGTCGGGCTGTTCATCAGCCACTCGAGTCATCACAAGCACTCGTACTACGTGATCCGGAACAGCGAGCAGATGACCGGGTTCACCGACCACGAGATCGAGTTGATCGCGGTGATCGCGCGCTATCACCGCAAGAGCCTGCCCGCCGAGAAGCACGCCGAGTTCGGTGCGCTGTCGAAACACGACCAGCGACTGGTGCGGGTGCTCGCGGGCATCCTCCGGCTGGCCATCGGGCTCGACCGCCGCCATGCCGCCGCCGTGCGATCCGTGCGTGTGTTCATCGACGACGGATCGGTTCGGATCGAGCCCGTCGGCGAACCGGACGTCGACCTCGATCTGGAGGTCTACGCGGCTCGCGAACGGTCGAAGTTGCTCGCCGACGGACTCGGCGTCGACGTCAGGGTGGACCGCCCCGCATCGCCGGACGCCACCGTGCTGTCGTCCTGACCGGAACGGACATCACTCAGGGGACGTCACTCAGGGGGCATCCACCCAGACGCCGTCCTCGTCGAAGGTCAGACTCGCGGGGTCGTCGGCATACGCGGCCGCGACGTACACGACACGTGTGTCGTGCTCCGGGGAGACGACGACGGCGCCATCGACGATGCCGCGCTCGGTGACCCGGAACACGACCCCCGTCCGGTCACCGACCGGCTCCACCTCGAGCCCGGTCAGGTCGATCTGCTCACGGTCCTGCAGCGTGTCGAGCGGAGTCACTTCTCGAAGCTGCACCTGCTCGCTGCCCGGCACGACCAGGTCGAGGCTGTCCGGCATCGCGGTCGCCCACAACGACGTCCATGCCGCGTGTGCCCCTGGATCGGCGGCGCGGAAGGCGTCGGCGTCGAGTTCGTAGACGAAGATCGTGCCTGACGTCCCGTCGACGACCTCGCCGGGGGACGGTCCGCTCGACGTGAGCGTGGCGAAGGGTCGCGCTGACTCGGGGAGGACGTCGGTCTCGGCGAGCAGGTTGGCCAGCATGGTGTCCGGCTCGGGTTGCAGGCTGAACTTGCTGCGCTGAGCTCGGCGGTGGATGCCGTCCGGGCCCACCTCGTACCGCCACTCGCCGGAGAACGACACGAGCGACGTCTCGCCAGAGGCCGAATCGGCGAGCAGCCCGTGGTAGTCGTCGGCCACCGTGTCGTAGGTGGCGCTGAAGTGCCGGTACGGGGCGTCCACGTCGACACCCGAATAGACCCGCACGTCGTAGAGGAGTGTGCGAAAGTCCGGGCGATCCGCGATTCGCACCGACGTTGCGGCCTGCCCGGGTGGAACGATCCCGTCGCCGGAGGTCGGTTCCCCGGCGGGTTGCGATGCAGCATCCGGAGACGACGTCGGCGCACCGCCGCCATCGGTCTCGGATTCGACGTCGCGCTGACCGGCTGCCTCGACCGCCGGTTCGGCAGCGACAGAACCGGCGGTCGATTCCTCATCGTCGAATGCCCGATAGACGAACCAGCCGGCAACCACCGCGGTGCCGAACAGCGCCACCGCCATCACCCACCCCACCCGAGCATTCCGCCGACGGCGCCGCTGCGCCTCCGCTCGCAAGCGTCGGGATGCCTCGCCATCGCCCTCGACGGCGGTCGGCATCGACCCGTAGACGGGCTCGTCCGGGGGTCGGCGTTGCACGTCGGCGACGGCACTCGCGTCGGAGCCTCCGGTCGACTCCCCTGATCCAGGAGGCGGCGCGCTCGCGAGCACCGAGTCCCCGGCGCCGCGCATCACCGCTCGAGGCAGCGTCGGATCGGTCGACGAAGATCCGGGCGCGACCAGTTCCGACGCAGACGGCTCGGGCATCGGCGAGCTCGGCTCGGCCGCGGCAGGGTCGTGGGGCGGCGCCGTGCGCGCCGGCGGAAGGTACGGAACGTCGTCGTTCGAGCCGGTCCCGTCGGGATCGGATGATGTGGTCATCGACCGAACAGTTTGTCACGCAGCGGCCACTCGAGGGGGTCTCCCCGGGCCACGCGGCATCGCCGCGGCGCGTTCAGCCCCCACCCACCCCGAAGTTGGGGTTGCCGGGACCGTTCCACTTCGGCTGCTCCTCGAGTTCGTCGATGGCGTCGAGCACATTGTCGCCCGAACGCTGCTCCTGGAGCTCGGCTCGACGCAGCTCCGACTCGATGCGTTCGGTCTCCTGCTGTTCACCGAAGATCGTGTACCCCACGTACGCGGCGACGGCGACGACGACGACGGCGACGAGAGCGCCGATTCCCGACGTGATCGTGTCGCGGAAACGGCGTCGGCGCTGATTCCGCCGGGCGACCTCGCGGCCCGCCTCGAGCCCGATCACGCTCGGCGCGGCCAGCGGGTTCCAGGGCTGTTGCTGAGGAGAGCTGTTTCGGCCCATGGCCCTTCATCGGCCATCGACACCCGGAACTGAAGCAGAAGTGCGAAAGACGTTCAGCGCAATTCGGCATCGGACCGAAGCCAGGTCTCCCGGCCATAGGGTGCCGTCATGAAGTTGCTCGTGACCGGGGCTGCCGGATTCATCGGATCTCACATCGCGGAGCAGTGGGCCCGCGACGGCGAGGTCGTCGGCATCGACGACCTGTCGACCGGCGACCGCGCCAATCTCGACGGCGTCGACTGCGAGCTCGTCGAAGGATCGATCCTCGACGCCGAGGCATTGGCGGCCGCGATGCAGGGCGCCGATGCCGTGGTGCATCTGGCCGCCCGACCCTCGGTTCCCCGGTCGATCGTCGACCCGGTCGCCAGCCACGAGGCCAACGCGACCGGCACGATGCGGGTGCTCGAGGCCGCCCGCGCCAACGGTCGGAACCCGCTCGTGATCGTGGCGTCGTCGTCGTCGGTGTACGGGGCCAATCCCGAGCTGCCGAAGCACGAGAGCATGATGCCGATGCCCGTCAGCCCGTACGCGGCGAGCAAGCTGGCGACCGAGCAGTACACGCTGGCCTGGCAGCACAGCTACGGCCTGCCGACGCTCGCGTTCCGGTTCTTCAACGTGTTCGGTCCGCGCCAGGCACCGGGTCACGCCTATGCGGCCGTCGTGCCGGCGTTCGTCGACGCCGCCCTGGGCGACGACCCCCTGATCGTGCACGGCGACGGCCTGCAGTCCCGCGACTTCACCTACGTCGGCACGGTCACCGAGGTGATCCTCGACGCGGTACGCCGCCGGGTGAGCCATCCGCAACCCGTCAACCTCGCGTTCGGCACCCGGGTCACCCTGCTCGAGGTGATCGAACTGCTCGAGTCGCAGTTGGGCGCGTCGGTGCAGGTCGAGCACGTCGACCCACGGGCGGGCGACGTCAAGCACAGCCAGGCGTCGAACGACACGCTGCGATCGCTGTTTCCCGACGTCGAGCCGGTGCCGCTCGACGAGGGTCTCGCGGCCACGATCGCGTGGATGCGTCAGCACCTCTCCTGAGTCGGGTCAATCGTGGCGCTCAGAGCGTCGTGCAACGCGAGGTGGGCGAGATCACGACCTGCCCGTCGTCGTTGATGTCGTACAGCTCCGACGGCTCGCGGACCAGGCCCTGGTTCATCAGGGTGCGCTCGTACCGATCGGCGTCGACGCCGGTGGCCGGAATCACATCGCCGCCGACCTGTGCGAAATACGACTCGGCGGCCGTCGACAGGGTGCGGAGGTCGCCCTCACACGTCGCTTCCTCGCCACGGTCGACGATGCCGGAGACGCTGGCGACCACCACGGTCGTCAGGATGCCGAGCACGACGATCACGATCAACAACTCGACGAGCGTGAAGCCGTCGGGCCGATCCGAGTCGTGGGCGGTACTGAGCATGCCTGTTCATCGGCCGGACGATCGCGGCCCTTGAGGGCGCGCGTTATCAAGAAGACGTCAGGAACAGGGCGAGCCGGTCTCGGGGACCAGCGAGCCGTCGGCGGAGACGTCGTAGAACGCCGACACGTCGCGGATCACCGACGCCGAGACGAGGCCACGCTCGAATTGGTCACCGTCGACCGGTGGGAGCCCGGGCAGCCGGTCGACCTCATGGCTCGCGAAATACGACTCGACCGCGGTCGCGACGACCCGTCGCTCCTGGGCGCAGGTGCTCTCGGTGCCACGGTCGGTGACCCCGCGAACACCCACGACCACGATGGTCGTGAGGATGCCGATGATGGTGATCACGATCAGGAGTTCGACGAACGAGAACCCTTCCGGGGACCGCTCCTCGATCTGTGGCGAACCGACCGCTGGATGTGACTTTGTGAACTTCACGTCAAATATGTTAACGACATCGGTGTGGTTTGTCACGGACCATCGACCTTCAAGGTTCGAGCAAGTTCTGCCGACAACACGAGAGGCGCCGCACCGACGACGACGATCGCACCGACCCGACCGGACCTACCATGGTTCGAAACCCGCCACCTGGGAGTGACGTGACCGACAACGACGACACGATGTTCGAGCGAGCGATGGCCGCCGTACGTCGACGCCTCCCACTCGTTCACTACATCGTCGACTGCCTCGTGTGGCTCGTCGCGCTGCCCCTCACCACGTTCAGCCGCTACGACTTCACGATCCAGGAGCTCGAACTCGACGCCACCACACGGTCGTGGGTCGTGGCGATGGTCGGCCAAGGGGTGTTCGGGTTGGCGACGGGGCTGTACACACGTCGCTGGCGGTACGGCAGTTTCGACGAGGTCGCCGCGTTGGCATCGACCGTGCTGCTCACCGGCCTCGTGCTGTCGGTCGTGCACTTCGGCTGGTTCATGGACGGAGCGCCTCGCTCGGTGCCGGCACTCACGGCCGCCGTCGCACTGGCCGGCACCGTCGCCGTCCGCTCGATCTGGCGTCTGTACCGGCAGAAGCAGACCCGGCTCGAACTGCAGGACGCCGAGCCGCTCGTCATCGTCGGCGCCGGCGAGGGTGCGGAACAGATCGTGCGGGCCCTGCTCGCCGACCCGACCAGCCAGTACCAGCCGGTGGCGTTGCTCGACGACGACCCGAACCGCAGCCGGTTGTCGATCTCCGGCGTTCGGGTGCGCGGGCCCGTCAGCCAGATGCGCGAGGTCGCTGCGCGGTACGGGGCACGCGATGTCCTCCTGGCCGTGCCGAGTGCCACCAGCGACGTCGTCCGCGACGTCGATGCGATCGCCACCAACGCCGGTCTGCGCCTGCTCACCGTTCCCTCGGTCAACGAGATGTTCGGCGAGCTCGGCGTCGGCGACATTCGACCCGTGTCGGAGGCCGACCTGCTCGGACGCCGCCCCGCCGACATCGACGCCGAAGCAGTGTCGAGCTACGTCACCGGGCGCCGCGTGCTCGTGACAGGTGCGGGTGGGTCGATCGGCAGCGAACTCTGTCGGCAGCTCGCCCGATTCGAACCGTCGGCACTGATCAAGCTCGACCGCGACGAGAGCGGGCTCCATGCCGTCCAGCTGTCGATCCACGGTCGCGCCCTGCTCGACGGCGACGATCTGATCCTCGCCGACATCCGCGACCGCGACCGTGTCTTCGAGGTGTTCGACGACGTCCGCCCCGACGTCGTGTTCCACGCCGCCGCGCTCAAACACCTCCCGTTGCTCGAGTCGGCTCCACGCGAGGGGTGGAAGACCAACGTGGTCGGTACCCAGAACCTGTTGGAGGCGGCGGAACGCGTCGGAGTCACCCACTTCGTGAACGTGAGCACCGACAAGGCGGCGAACCCCACCAGCGTTCTCGGCTACACGAAGCTCCTCACCGAACGACTCACGGCTCACAAGGGCCTGACTGCACCCGGCACGTACGTGTCGGTCCGGTTCGGCAACGTGCTCGGCTCGCGTGGCTCGGTCCTGCCGGCATTTCGCGAGCAGGCCAAGCAGGGTGGCCCGATCACGGTGACCCACCCCGAGATCACCCGGTACTTCATGCTCGTCGAGGAGGCATCGCTGCTCGTCATCAACGCCGGCGCGATCGGCCAGGACGGAGAGGTGCTGGTGCTCGACATGGGTGAGCCGGTCAGGATCGCCGACGTTGCGCAGCGATTCGCCGACCAACATCATCCGCCGCTCGAGATCGTGTACACCGGCCTGCGTTCGGGCGAGAAGTTGCACGAGGACCTCGTGGCGCTCGACGAGGCCGGCGAGCGACCGTTCCACCCGTTGATCACCCATGTGCAGGCACCGGGGCTCGCATTCGATCAGGTTCGATCGCTCGGCTCGCTCCCCGCCGCCGCACTCACCCCGGCGCTCCGCGAGGCCGTGGACGCGTCGACCACGGCGATCGCATGAGCCGCATCTTCCTCTCGTCGCCCGACGTCGGCGGCGCCGAACGGGCGGCGCTCCTCCGGGCGTTCGACAGTGGCTGGATCGCTCCGCTCGGACCCGACCTCGACGCCTTCGAGGCCGAACTGCATGAACGGACGGGCCGCCACGCCGTCGCCCTCGCCAGTGGCACCGCCGCGCTGCACCTCGCGTTGCTGGCGGTCGGCGTCGAGCCGGGAGACGACGTGTTCGTCTCGACGTTCACGTTCGCCGCCTCGGCGAACGCGATCGCCTACTGCGGCGCCAACCCGGTGTTCGTCGACAGCGATCCGACCTCCTGGAACATGAACCCGTCGCTGCTCGCGGACGCACTGGCGGAGGCCGCTCGCACGAACCACCTTCCGAAGGCCGTCGTCGTGGTCGACCTGTACGGGCAGTGCGCCGACTACGACCCGATCCTCGACGTGTGTCGCGAACACGGCGTCGCAGTGATCGAAGATGCCGCCGAAGCGCTCGGCGCCACCTACCGGGACCGCCCCGCCGGCGCGTTCGGCGATCTCGCGGTGTTGTCGTTCAACGGCAACAAGATCATGACCACCAGCGGCGGCGGCGTGCTGTTGGCCGACGACCCGGCGACCGCCGACCGGGCCCGCTACCTCGCCACCCAGGCCCGCCGGCCGGCGGTGCACTACGAGCACACCGAGATCGGGTTCAACTACCGGCTGAGCAACCTGCTCGCCGCGCTCGGGCGGGCACAGCTCGAACGACTCGACGGCATGATCGACCGCCGCTTGGAGATCAACGCCCGCTACCGGGCGGCACTGGCCGACGCACCGCTCACGTTCATGCCCGTGCCCGACTGGAGCCGCTGGAACGGTTGGTTGACGTGTGTCGTGTTCGACGACCCCGACGTACGCGACGCCGTGATGGCGGCACTCGCCGGCGACGACATCGAGTCGCGGCCCCTGTGGAAGCCGCTCCACCTCCAGCCGGCCTTCACGACGGCGACCACGCACGTCGACGGCACCAGCGAGCAGCTGTTCCGTCACGGTCTCTGCCTCCCCAGCGGCAGCGTGCTGACCGACGACGACGTCGATCGGGTGATCAGGACCGCGACGAGCGCGCCATGACCCAGGCGCTCGACGCGCTGACGGCCGAACCGGATCCGGTCGGCGACGAGGGCGAACCCGGCACGCGCCGCCGCACGGTGACCGACCGGCAGTGGATCATCGGCGGGGCGCTCGTCGTCACCGTCGCGCGGTGGCTGTTCGGGATCGAGCGCACGATGTTCCAGGTCTACGCCGACGAGCCCGCCAACCTCGCGATGGCCAGGTGGTTCGGCGGTGGCACCACCTGGAACCTCTTCGACTACGGCACGCGTCGCCCCGGCCTGTCATTGCTCTTGGCGCCCGGGTTCGCGCTGACCGACGATGCGTCCACCGTCTACCGAGCGGCACTCTTCCTGAACTCGGTGCTGGCGGGGGCGTCCGTCGTGGCGCTCATCCTCGTGATTCGGCGGCTGACGGGCTGGACGTCGGGCACCGCGACGATGGTCGCCGTCGGCGTGGCCCTCGCGCCCACGTCGGTCGCCGCGTCGTCGACCGTCTGGGCGGAGCCGCTCACCACGTTGACGTTCCTGCTCACACTGCTCGCCCTGATGCGGTTCTTCGAGTTGCCCGGCATCGGTCGGGCGATGATCGCCACCGGGGCGGCGGCAGCCGGGTTCCTCGCCCACAGCCGGTTGCTGCCCCTCATCCCGGTGGCGGTGTTGCTGACGGTGATCACCCTGGCGAGGCGACGCGATCTCCGCGGCGCCGTCGTCGTCACGCTGTGGAGCTTCGCCACCACGATCGTCGTGGTGATCGTGTCGGGAGCGGCGATCGATCACGTGTGGACCGAACCGACCACGACCAATGACGCCGGTGAGGTCGCCAAGCGACTCGACGCACCGCTCGCCATCATCGACGCGGCGATCGGCCAGCTCTGGTACCTGCTCGCCGCGACGTTCGGTCTCGTCGCCTTCGGCACCGTCGAACTGATCCGGCTCGCGGTGGGCGCGACCGCCCGGATCGCCGTACCGGCGCGCTGCTGGTGATCGCGCTGACGACTCCCCTGCTCGCCGTCTCGGCGTTGTTCATGTCGGACCGGCCGTGGGCCGACCACCTCGTGTACGGCCGCTACAACGACGCCGTCCTGTGGCCGATCGTGGCGCTGGGCGTTGCGTGGATCGGCCGCAACATCTGGGACGCGCAGCGGGCGCGCTCGCGCGACACGATCGCGACGGTGGTGACCGTCGCCGCGCTGCTGCTCGTCACGGCGGCTGCGGTGCACCAGTGGCACGCGGCCGATCTGCGAAGCCGCGTCACACTGACCCACATGGTGCCGGGCATCGTCTGGCTGTCGCCCCAGCGGGGCACGATCGAGGTCTGGCCGACGACGCTGGCCGCACTGGTCGTCATGGCGCTCGGAATCGGTGCCGTGTTGCTCCACCCGACTCGTGCCGTGGCTCGTGCCCGTCGTGGTCGTGATCGTGCTCGCCGCCGGCGGGCTTCGCGCCCGACTCGAGTTCGGCACCGACGCGAACGCCCTCGCGATCGCTTCGGTGGTGACGGAGACGACGACGCTGCTGCCGGACGGCGAGCAGGTCGGGTACTCGCTGTCGCAGCCGAGCCCGGAGATCACGCTCGACAACCAGCGAGCGTGGGCGCAGGCATACCAGTTCTACTTGCCCGAGCACGAGTTCCTGCTCGACCGCGGACCCGACGACGACGTCGGGCCCTACGTGTTCGCGCCATTCGACGATGCCGTCATGGCGGGCATCGGCGCCGAGGAGATCTGGACCGATCCCCGCTCCGGCATCTCACTCTGGCGCGAGCCGCGACCCTGAGCGTTCAGGCGGCGCGACCACGGGCCGGCGCACGTCAGGTCTCTCCGGTGAACTCACGCATCGCGACCTGCGCGCGCAGTCGGCTGCGACCACGGGCCGGCACACGTCAGGTCTCTCCCATGAACTCACGCATCGTGACGTGCCCGTCGGCTGCGACACCGTCGTGTTGCACTGCAGTTCGCACCGTCAACATGAGGATTCGCAGATCGACGACGCAGGTGACGCGTGCTCGACGTACCACACGTCGTGCTCCAGACCGTTCCGGCCACGACGTCGCATTGCGGCCGTTCACCTGGGCCCATCCGGTGATCCCCGGTCGGGCGTCGAGGCGCCGCCGCTGCCGGCTCGGAGTACCGGTCGACGTAGACCATCGGAAGCGGGCGGGGCCCGACCAGGCTCATGTCACCCTTGACCACGGTCCACAGCTGCGGCAGCTCGTCGAGGCTCGTCGAACGGAGCATGACGCCGAACGGTGTGAGTCGGTCCGCATCGGGCAGGAGCTCACCATCGGCGCCGCGAGCGTCGGTCATCGAACGGAACTTCGGGACACGGATCGGAGCGGCGTCCCGCCCGGCACGCTCCTGTCGGAACAGCACGGGCGAACCCAGTCGCAGCCGGACGAGACACGCAACGACCGCCGAGACCGGCGCCAGGACGACGAGCGCAGGGATCGCGAGCATGAGGTCGATGACACGCTTCGCACGGCCCGACGAGATCCATCGTGTGGTCACGCCACCCAGGGTAGGTTGCTGATGTGAGGCCCAGCATCGACCCCGGACCGATCGTGATCGTCGGTGCCGGCGGATTCGGACGCGAGTGCCTCGACATCGTCGAGGCACTCAACCGACCACGGGGCGGCACTCGAGTTCGTCGGATTCGTCGACGACGGCGGTGGCGACGACGAACTCCTGCAGCGTCGGCACACCGTGTGCCTCGGCCCGCACGACGTCCGCGCCGCACGGCGCACGTTTCGTGATCGCGATCGGCGACGGCGACGGTACGCGACCGGATCGCACGACCAATTCGCCGACCGGGACCTGCAGGCCGCCGTGCTGATCCATCCCGCAGGCGACGCTCGGATCCGACTGCCGGATCGGTGCGGGCACGATCCTGAACGCCGGAGCGCGGGTCACCACCAACATCACGCTCGGGCGACACGTCCAGCTCCACGCCAACAGCACCGTCGGGCACGACGCCACGCTCGACGACTTCGTTTCGGTGTTCCCGGGTGCCACGATCAGCGGTTCGGTGACCCTCGAGCGACGGCGTCACGGTCGGCACCGGTGCGAACGTGCTCCCCGGGGTCCGGGTCGGACGATACGCCTTCGTCGGCGCCGGTGCCGTCGTGACCGGTGACGTCGAGCCCGGCGCCACCGTCGTCGGCGTGCCGGCCACGGCGTTGCCGGGAACCGCTTGACGGCATCGGCGTCGAAATCGTCAAGGTTCATTCAAGATGGATGCGCGAGCTGCCGATGAACCAGGCGTGACATCGCTTCTCGAACGTGTCCGCGATCGTTCCGCCAAGATCGTCGTGGTCGGGCAGGGGTACGTCGGGCTGCCGGTCGCCATGCGGGCATCGGCCGTCGGGTTCCCCGTCGATCGGCCTCGATGCCTCCGCCGAGCGGGTCAAGGCGCTCCAGAACGGCGAGAGCTACGTCGGTGACGTGTCCGACGACGAGCTGGCGACTGCTCTGCAGAACGGATACCAGGCGACCACCGAGGTGCGCGACTGTGCCGGCTTCGACGTCGCGGTCGTCAGCGTGCCGACTCCACTCAAGGACGGCCTCCCCGATCTCACGTACATCGAACAGGCGGCACGTTCACTCGGCCGATTCCTGCGACCGGGGGCGTGCGTGATCCTCGAGAGCACCACCTATCCGGGAACGACGACCGAGTTCTTCGCCCCGATCCTCGAGGAGGCGTCGGGCCTGCTGCGCGGCGACTACCACCTCGGCTACTCGCCCGAACGAATCGACCCCGGCAACGCGACGTACGGGCTCGTCAACACGCCCAAGGTCGTGAGCGGCGCCGACGAGGCCTCGCTGCAGGCGGTGCAGGCGTTCTTCGACACGCTCGTCGACGAGACCGTTCCCGTCGGTTCGTGCGAGGAGGCCGAGCTCGTCAAGCTGCTCGAGAACACGTTCCGGCACGTCAACATCGCGCTCGTCAACGAGCTGGCGATGTTCGCCCGCGACCTCGGCGTCGACATCTGGCGGTCGATCGACGCCGCGTCGACCAAACCGTTCGGCTACATGCGATTCACGCCCGGCCCCGGAGTCGGCGGGCACTGCCTGCCGATCGACCCGAGCTACCTCGCGTGGCGGGTCAAGCAGCACCTCGGCCACACGTTCCGCTTCGTCGAGCTGGCCAACGACGTCAACGAGCACATGCCCGACTACGTGCACGACCGCATCACGGCGATGCTCAACGATGGGCGCAAGCCGGTGAACGGCAGCCAAGATCGTGCTGCTCGGCCTCGCCTACAAGAAGGGCACGAGCGACTGGCGCGAGAGCCCGTCCGTCCACGTGGCCGAACGTCTGGCGGCGAGCGGCGCCGACATCGTGTTCTGCGACCCGCACATCCCCGAGGTCAACACGGTCGACCTGCAGTTCCCGCTCGTGCCGTACGAGCCCGAGGTGCTCGCCGCGGCCGATCTCGTCGTCGTGCTGGTCGACCACCCCGAGTTCGAGCCCGCGACGATCGCCGAGCACGCGCCGCTGGTGCTCGACACCAAGAACATCATGCGCGGCATCGAGTTCGACGGTGAGATCCTCTGACGCCGAGGTCGCCTCGGCGGGCGCTGTACCTCGTCACGAGCGACATCAGCGCCCGGTTCCTCCGTGGCCAGCTGGCATATCTGATCGAGCGCGGCTTCGACGTGGCGGTCGGCACCGGGCTGTCCGATCCGCCGGCCGTGTTCGACGAGGGCGTCGACGGTTCACGACGTCCCGCTCGATGCGTGACCGAGCCCGTTGGCCGATCTCCGGGCTTGTCGTCGACGATCCGACTGATCCGCCGCACGTCGGCCCACGATCGTCAACGCGTCGACGCCCGAAGGCCGGCCTGCTCGGCATGATCGCCTCATGGCTGCTCCGGGTCCCGAAGCGTGTCTATGTCGTGCGCGGTCTGCGATTCGAGACCGCTGAACGGCGGTCAGCCGTCACGTACTGCGCTCGCTCGAACGGGTGACCACCGCGTGCGCGACCGACGTGGTCTACAACAGCCGCGAGTCTGCTCGCGGTCGCCGAACGCGAGCGCGCGGTTGGCACCGGCCGAGGTGTGGTGCTCGGCCGGCGGGTCCGGGAAACGGCATCGACGTCGAGCACTTCGACGAGCTGCCGACCAGGCACGAGGCCCGCCGGATGCTGGGCCTCGCCGGCACGACACGAAGGTGATCGGCTTCGTCGGGCGGCTGACTCGCGACAAGGGGATCGTCGATCTCGTCGAGGCGTTCCGATCGCTCGACGACGACACCGTGCTGTTGCTCGTCGGCGACTTCGAGACCGGAGACCCCGTGCCCGACGCCACTCGACGCGTGATCGAGAACGACGACCGGATCGTGCAGCTCCCGTGGATCGACGACACCCGCTCGATCTACCCGGCGATCGACGTGTTGGCGTTCCCGTCAGTACCGCGAAGGCCTGCCGAACGTGCCACTCGAGGCACAGCTGTGTGGCGTGCCGGTGGTCGCGTACGCAGCGACGGGTACCGTCGACGCGGTGTTCCCCGGCCGGCCGAATCGATCCCTGCCGGTCGGCGACCGCGACGGACTCGCGGCTGCGCTGCGGTCGAGTGGCGGTGGAGCTCCGAGCCCGGAGCCGGCCGACTGGGTCCGGCGGAACTTCGACCGGGAACGGATCTGGGGCGAGATCGAACGGCTGCTCGGAGCACGACCGTGACCGTCGTGACGACCGTGCCGCTGGTCGAGGTCGATTGCGCGATCTGCGGCAGCTCCGACAGCGAGCCGCTGCTCGAGGCCGGCGACAACGAGCACGACCTCGTCGGCAGCTTCGTCGTCGCACGCTGCGAACGGTGCGGCCACACGTTCACCAATCCGCGGCCCACACCGGAGTCGGTTCCCGATCTGTACCCCGATTCGTACTCGGCGTTCACGGCGCCGAACCGATCGAGCCGGCTGGCCCGCGCCAAGTCGTGGTACGCGTACGTCACCCAGTTCGGTCAGCGGCCCCGGCGTCGAACGGGACGAATGCTCGAGGTCGGATGCGGTGCCGGAGCCAATCTCCGCCGCCATCGTGATCTCGGACTCGACGTCGTCGGGATCGAGCCGAGTGCGGGCGCGGCCGCACGCGCCGGTGCCGACGGGCTCGACGTGATCGTCGGCACCGATGAGAACGTGGCCGACCTCGACCGGGAGGTGTTCGACGTCGTCCATGCCCTCATGGTCGTCGAGCATGTTCCCGATCCGCGCCGGACGCTGCAGCGTCTCTTCGACGTCGCCGCTCCGGGCGGTGTCGTCGCGATCAGCACGCCGAACTTCGACTGCCGGAGCCGCCGACGGTTCGGGCGGCACTGGTTCCCGCTCCAACTCCCCCGCCACTTCCACCACTTCGACGCCGACCGGCTCTGCTCGTTGCTCGACGACACCGGATGGGTGGTCGACCGGGTCTGGTACCAACCGACGCTGACCGACACCGGCAAGAGCCTTCGACTCGCAGCTGCCGATCGCGGCGTTCCGTTGCCCGGGCGAGCGGTGAAGCTCGGTTTCAACCTGCTCGACCTGATCGCCTTCCCGCTGATCGTCGCGGTGACCCGCAGGCGCGGTGCCTCCCGGATGACGATCCACGCCCACAAACCGGCCGCCTGACCGTCACGCCGTCGAACCGCGACCACGGTCGACCGCAGCCAGCACCCCCGACCAGCCATCGACCGCACGCTGCACCGAGTAGCCCCGGCGGTGGTGCTCGACGATGGCCGACCGCTCATCGGAGGTCGGCGGCGTGGCGAGTCGGTCGACCACCGCATCCGAGTCGGCCGGCGTGCCGACGAGGAGACCGTGGTCACCGACGATGTCCCGGTGCACGGGTCCGTCGGATGCGATCGGCACGATGCCGTACGCCAGGTACTGCACGATCTTGAATCCACACTTGTGGTCGGCATACTCGCCGCGATCCTGGAGTGCCAGACCGAAGTCGGCCGCAGCCAGCGCTTCGCTCTCCGACTCGGGAGACCATGAGGTGGCCACGACGCGATCGTGACCGCGGAGTGCCGCGGGTGGCGGGCCACCGACGAACTCGATCGACAGACCGGGAAGCGAGTCGAGCGCGTTCCGGAGCACAGCCGCGAACGGTTCGACCAACGGCGCCGTCGCTGGTGACCCCACCCACACCACTCGCGGTCCATCGACCGATGCAGCCGACGTCGGCGCGAGCGGCGCTCCCGCAGGATCGAAACACGTCGGCACGACCGTGACCTCGGGCGCGCCATGGCGCTCGGCCCACTCCCCGAGCAGCCGGTTGCCGGCGACGACATGGTCGGCGATCGTGCACATGTCGATCGCCATCTCCTCGGCACCGCGCCGACCGAGCCAGACGGCGTCGTCGATGTCCCACACGATCGGAACCTCGGCCGAACGGAGCGACCCGGTAACGAGCCGACGGAGCGACGGTGGCATCAGTGGTTCCTTCTGAACGACCAGGACGGCCGCGTCACCACCAATCGTCCGCAACCGTCTGATCCGGCGTGCGACACCCACGACCTGGTTCGGGGCCGAACCGCGCCACGCGGCCAGCGGATCGAAGCGGAGGGTCCAGCCGTGCGCGGACAGGCCGTCCGCGAGCTGGAAGGCCCGGTACCGTGAGGACGCACCCTCCGGCCCGTACCGGGTCAGCCACAGCGAGTCAGGCACGGCGCACCTCCCTCAGCGACACCAGCACGACGGCGAGCGCCGCGCTGTAGCCGACGAGTGACGCCACGGATGCCGCGGCCGGCCCGATGCCGCCGAGCAACGCCGTGCCGCCAACGGTGAGCACCGCGGCGACCACGGTGGCCCGGACCGCTCCGGTCGGTGCGCGACGCCCGAACAACTCGGCCTCGGCCAGGCGCCACAACAGCGAAATCAGGCTGGCGACGGCGAGGATCCGAAGCGCCGTCACCCCGCCCGCGAACTCCGGTCCGTAGATCAGGTCGATCAGCTGCGGTGCGGCCACGATCACGGCCGCGACCAACAGCGCCGACGAACCGATCGCGAGGCGGGACAGGGAGAGCGAGCCCCACCGTCGACCGCCGTCGGCATCTGCGATCTGGGCGTTCACGAGCTGGGTCAGGTGCAGCTGCACGATGGTCGTCATCTCGGCGATCGGCAGGACCGCGGCGTACACGCCGGCGGTGGCGACGCCGCCCACGGCCGCCAACACCACACGATCCAACCGGAACGAAGCGGTCTGGAACACGCGCGCCTTCCAGGCCGGGCCGGCCACGGGCGCGAGGCTCTGTTCGAGCTGTTGGCCCGACACGACCTCGGCCGACGTGGACGGGTGAGCGGCGGCGGGGACCTCGCGGCCGGTCAGTCCCACGGCGCAGCCAACGACGAGGCCGAGGCAAGCGGCGACCACGTAGCCACCCGCCGGCGCGTCGCGTGCAGCGGCGACGATCGCTGCGGCCAGACTCGACGCCGCCACGGTGCAGTCGGATGCGAGCACGCGTCGGTTCAGTGACGACCGGAGGTTCAGGGCTCGCAGCAGCAGGAAGGCGGTGCTCAGCGCCGACATCGCCACCACCGAGATCAACAGGACCGGCGGCAGGCTCCGAAGCACGATCGCAGCCACCGCCGCGGCGACGGGGCCTTCGACCACGAGCACGCGACCGGCACGCCGTCCGATCAGCGAGACCGCCGCGCGGTCGTCGAGATCACGACGATCGACGCTCATGATCGCGACATCGAAACCCCGCATCCCGATCGACCCGGCGATCGTCGCGACCGCCAGGGCGACCGCGAGCTCGCCGCGGCCGTCCGGGCCGAGCGAACGAGCCGCGAGCACGCCGGCGACCGCGGGCGACAGGGCCAGGGCGATCGATCCGGCCGCCAGCCGGATCGCAGGAGCACTCCGCCGTCCGAGGTTCCCGGTCATGGGAGCACGGCGACCCCGTCGCTGCCCGTCGCGGCGGCGGACGGCCGACCCGCGGTGCGGGCCGGCGGGAGACCTGCGACAGGGCGACCGTTCGGCGGCACGGTGCCGGGCGTCGTCACGGCTGAGCCTCCTCGGCCTCGTCCGCGAGATCGATCAACGTCGCGGCGTCGAGCGTGCAGTCGCTCGCACCGAGATCGCAGGCCAGCGCCAGCGCAGGCGCCAGTCGCTCCTCGTCGCGGTCGGCGAGCGCGAGCAGGATCTCGACCCGGACCGCTCGCCGATTGGTGGGCTGGAGGGCGAGCGCCCGACCGATGCTGACTTCGGCGGCCGCGACGTCTCCGACTTCGAACTGCTTCTCGCCGAGCAGCGACCACCAGTACGGCCGGTCTGGTTCGGCCTCCGCAGCTCGGAGGCGCCACGTCAGTTCATCCGCGGTCGGGGTCGCGGACGAGGAGCTCACCGAGTGGGCCTGGGCCACGACATCGGCCACGATCGGATCGCCGCCGAAGAAGTTGGACAGGGCCTCCAGCCGCTCCGTGTCGACATCGTCGGCAGCCTGCTGGAACAGCACGTCGACGGCGATCAACGTGGAGCCGAGCACGAGACCGCCGGCGACGAGCGCATCGGTGACACGGGAGCGACGGAGCAGAGGTTCGGGATCGGGCGGGCTTCCACGTGCGACGCCGTACAGCAGCATCGCCAACGGGAGGGTGTACAGCGTCACCGGCTGGAGTCCCCAGTGGACCACCAACGGAAGGAGCGCCCATGCCACCCATGCGTGCCGGAGACGCGGAGCGAGGACCACCCAGGCAACGAACAACAGGACGCCGATCAGCCCGACGGCGACCAGGAGCCCGACACCCACGTTGTGCGCGCGTCGAACCAGGCCTGCGTGACGTCGTCCGGCGCGTAGTCGCGAACGAAGGTCGACGTGAAGCGCCCCTGGACCGCGGGTCGGAAACGCCCGAATCCATACCCGATGAGCGGACGATCGGCCCAGGCGTCGAGACCGAATCCCCAGACCTCGGACCGGCCATCGGTGCCGGAGCCGGCATCGATCAGACGATCTGCGGCATTGCGGCCGGCTCCGACCCAACGGTCGACGAAGACTCCGACGAACAGTGAGGCGGCGCCCATCGCCGTGGCCACCGTCGCCGGCCTGGTTCGGGAGGTGATCGCGACGCCGGCCAGCATCAGTACGGCGCCGAGCATGGCGACTCGCGAACCCGACATGGTGACCGCAATTCCGAGCGGGACGGCCGCGACGAGGAACCGAGTGGCCCCCTCGCGGGCGGCCAGCAGCACGCTCATCGCGAGGCCGGTGGCGCTGATCGCCCCGAGGAACACCGGATTCGACGCGAAACCGGTCGGTCGGCCGGCCAGAAGGGCGAGCGGGCCCGTGTCGAGGCTCGCCAGGGCCTGCACGATTCCCATGAGCGCGCTCGAGGCGGCCGCCCAGACCACGGCCTCGACCAGCACCCTCCGTCCCCGGTCGGACACCACGATTCCGAGCGGCCAGAACGCCGCCGATGCGATGATCGTGAGCGCGCTCACGTCACGTCCTGCGTAGCCGAACAGTGCCGACCGCGGCCCGTCGGAGACGATCGCCGACACGACGGTCCACAGCAGAGCGAACGCGAGAGCGACGGCGGCCGTGTCCGCACGCCGACACAGACGGCCCAGCAGGAGCAGGCCGACGGGCCCGACGGCGAGAATGATCGCCATGCGCGGCGACCAGCTCTCGAAGAACGCCGCCGGAACGAAGGCCACCATCAACAGGACGGCTGCGATCACGGCGCCCGCATCCCACGGCGTCAGACGTTGCGGGTGAGCCAACTGGCCGCTCCGGCGTCAGCGGTGGACACGTCGAGCGGTGGTTCGATCGACTCGAACCCCTGGGTGTCGGTCGGCGTCACGGCTGCTCCGGCTCCCGCCACAGTGCCATACCTGATCGCTCGTCGAGCCAGACCACCTCGGCACCACCGGCGACGAGCGCGTCATTGGCCTTCGGCGGCGAACACGTACGGCCCGACGTCGTCGTCGAGCCCAGTGTCGACCGAGAAGCGGTGGTCGGGAAGGTACATCTGATAGATCTGCGCGAGACGCTGCTGTGTCGGCAGGAACACCAACGACGGTTCGTCGACGGGAACGAACTTGAAGCCGAGAGGTTCACCCTCCGGCACGACGTCGCCGACGGCGCGGACCGTCGCGTTGTCGGCGAACGTATTCTGATTCCGACCCAGGACCGTCCACGAACGGACTCCCAGGGACAACACGATCGCGCCGACCAGCAGGAGGCCGACATACGGGGTTCGGCGGCCGTAGTCGAGCGCAAGCATGACGAGGATCGAGAGGAGGACGGAGATCGCACAGACGAACCACGGGAAGCCGGCCGAACGTGGGTCGCCGAGCACGGCGACCCCGGCGATCATCAGGCGAACGACCCCGGGCTCTCGCAGACCCTCACCGAATCGCACGGCGACGACCGCGGTGAGCGCAACCGTGGCGCATGCGGTCAGCGCGAATCTCGTCAGCACGTCGGCACGGCGGTCCGCCCCGATCGTCAGCCACGCCCAAGCGACACCGACGGCGACGATCGGCCACACGACCGCTTCGTTGTAGCGACCGTAGATCAGCTGATCCGGGCTGCCCCGGCCCGACATGAACAGCATCGAGATGCCGATCATCGGCACGATCAGCCCGAGCACCACCAGTGCATCACTGCGTCGGCAGATCGATCGACCGTCGGCGGATCCGACGGCCGCCCGGGCGAGCACCCAGAACCCGAGACCCGCGAACATCGCGGTCGCGATCAGCAGGTACCAGGTCTGACCGATCACCGAATCGAGGACGGCGCCCGGCCGGGTGAGTCGCTCGAGCGTCGAGCCGACGGTGTTCGTGCGGCCGGGTTCGGTCCAGACGTTCCGCCGGACCCAGGTGGAGAACAGCTCGACCGACGCGAAGACGACGACGGCGCCGACAGCGCCGGCGAACAGCAACTTCGGGCGGCGTTGCCGCCAGATGACGATCGACAGGATGATCACCGAGAAGGGAAGCAGCCAGAGCAAGCGCCCGTGAACGAGGTAGCCACCACCCGCCACGACCACCCCGTAGACGCCATGGCGTGTCGATGTCTCGTTCACCGCCGAAAGAGCAACGTGCAGAGCCAGCAGGACGACCACCGTGATGAGTGGTTCGGCCCATGCCCGCGCCGACGCGGCGAGGGCTGCAGGGAGCACGGCGACGGCGACCGCGATGACAGCCGCCTGGCGCTCGCGGATCGGAGTCATCCGGAGGGCCAACTGGGCGAGGAGCACCGCAGCGACTCCGCCGAGCAGACCGTTGAGCACCAATGCGGTCCGGTAGATCGTCTCGGGGCGGTCGGTGAACCAGTACGCCGGCGTGAGGAGCACCGCGAAGCCGGGCTGCCACGTGTTGTGATCGAACATCGACCAGGGGATTCCCCCGCCCAGCCAACGCGCGACGGCGAGTTGGGCGGGTTCGTCGGGGAACGTGCTGAAGATGGTTCGATTGGCCGTGTACGCGAACCGAATCAACGCGACGACCGCAACGACACCGATGCCGAGACGCGGACCGACCGAACGACGCCGCCCAGTGTGCTCGAGTTCGTTCGACATGGTTCGTACGTCCTGGCGGTGTCGTCGCGCCAAGGCGTTGCGAGCCTAAACGCGAAAGAACCCCGCAGCCCGGAGGCTGCGGGGTTCTTCCAAGGAGTCAGCTCAGGCGCAGTCGCCCGTGCGGTCACGCTGTCGGCCGACACGATGGCGGCGTTGGTCGACAGCGTCGCGGATCAGGCCGGCGGCCTGAACTGCGCCTGCGTCGGGGTGGTGGCGCTGCCGTACTGGGCGAAGTACGCCTCGAGCGCCACCTCGACCGTGCGAACGTCGGTGTCGCAGGCGTTGTCCTGACCCTGGTCGGTGATGCCACGGACCGAGAACACCACAACGGTGGCCAGGATGCCGAGAATCACGATCACGATCAGGAGTTCGATGAGCGTAAAGCCCTCGTCTTGCTTCTTCATGTTGGTTCCTTTTCCTTCCGCCCAGGATGGGCAAGCTATCTCACTGGTGTACCGCACCGTGAGACAGGCTCCCGGTTGCGCATTGTGGTCTTCGGTACATCATTGGTCGACCTTTAGGATAACGGGCGAAATATTCCACGAGAAGCGAAAGTTCAAGAAAACTGCCCCACTGACCGATGACGTTCACCAGAGGTGCTCTGCGCACCCATGCCGCCACAACGAGTGAAGTAGGGGATCGTGTTCCACCGTCGAGAAACACAGCACACGCTGGGAGAACGAGGGATTCTCGGCGACGAGGCCGTCGCCGAGCTCTTGACCACGATCGAACAACTCCGGGCCGAGGTCGGCGAGTTGCGAGATCGAGTTGACTCACAGTTCACAACCATCGCAGCTCACGCGGAGATCGCCCGCCAGCAGGCCGAGTTCGCCCGCGGCGAAGCCCGCGCCGACCTCGATCGCAGTCGCGACACGCTGATCGGCTTGATCGAACAGGTGCGGTCCGAACGCGAGGTCCACGAACCCGGATCGGTGCCCGGACCGTCGGCGAAGGCCACGAACGACCGGATCGCCGCCATGGAACGGCGGATCGCCGAACTCACCCCGACCGCTGGACCGCTGCTTCGCTCGGCAGAACGAACTCGCCGACACGATGACGGCGTTTCTCGACACGGTTCTCGCCGAGCAGCGGGGCGAACCCGTCGCCGGCCTGTCGATGCTCTGAACTCATCACGGCGACCCGATCGTTCGGGAGCTGTCCGACGAGCCGTGCGGCTCACGCCGGGGTTCGGCTGCTCCGACGCTGCGAACACCGGGCCGAACGCTGCTATCGCACCAATTCGATGCGAATGCCGCCCTCGTCCCACTCGGGGTCCATCGGGAGTCGGGAGATCGCACGGCCCGACGCACGACGAGCGGTCCAGAGCATCGCCGCGGCCTCGTACATGTGCACCTGACCGGCACCGTCGGGCGGAACCCGCTCGACCACATCGTCGACGCCCGGGCAGCTTCGAGCGGATCAGCTCGAGACGCTCCAGCCGACCGTCCTCGTGATACGGCGACGTCGTGAGCGGCTCGTCGCCGTTCATGTGCTGGAACGACAGCGCGGCGTTGCCGCTGTAGACACGAGCGACTGTGGAACGGCTGGATCTCGGTCGCCGCTTCCTTCATCCAGCGGAAGTGACGGAAATCGTTCTTCGTCAGCCACGGCTCGAGCTGCAGGGCTTCCTTGCGACTCTTGGCGAACAGCGCCGGCCGCGACGGCACCGGTCGAGGCCGACCACGCGCGGCCACCCGATCAGCTCGCGGGCCTCATGATCGCACTGCCGGTACTGACCCTGCGGATGCTCGGGATAGCCGAACGGGATGTTGACCGCCGCGAAGTCGAACTTGGGCCGATAGTCGAGCACCTCCATCAGCGTCGGGCAGCACGAACGCCTCTTCGGCGACGGTGGTGACGCCGGCGAGTCGGGCCGGCAGCACCAGCCATCCGCCCGGACACGGCGTGACCCCGGCGATCGCCTTGAACGGATTGTCCGACGGCCCGGCCATGCGATCAGCCGGCGGTGCCGGCTCGGCCGGCTGCGCCGGCCTCGTTGGTCTGGTACGCACCGTCGCCGTTGGCCCCGTTCGAGGCGATCTCCTCGCCGGCGCTGACACCGAACCCGACGTACGCCGACTGACCCGACGCAGTCGTCGCCTGGGCCTGGGCCTGCGAACGAAGCGTCGACACCTGCGCCTGGATCTCGCCCGGGTAGGCCGAGATCGACTGGGCCATCTCCATCGTCACCAGACCCGACGTCACGAGACGGGCGAGGTCCATCTCGATCGTCTGCATGCCGTCGCGGGCCACCGGTGGCGACGACGTTGCGGAGCTGACGGCTCTTGCCCTCACGGATCAGGTTGCGCACGGCCTCGGTGCCCATCAGCACCTCGTAGGCGGCGACGCGACCACCGCTGATCGGCGGGCAGCAGACGCTGTGACATGACGCCCTGGAGGGCACCGGCGAGCATCGTCTGGATCTGGTCGCGCTTGTCGGACGGGGAACACGTCGATCATGCGGTCGAGGGCCTGCGACGCGTCGTTGGTGTGCAGCGTGGCGAACACGAGGTGGCCGGTCTCGGCGAGGCTGAGCGCGATCTGGATCGACTCGAGATCTCGCATCTCGCCGAGGAGCACGACGTCGGGGTCTTCACGAAGGGCGCTGCGCAGGCCCTGTTCGAACGACACCGCATCGGTGCCGACCTCGCGCTGGTTGACCATCGCGACCTTGTGGTGGTGCAGGTACTCGACCGGGTCCTCGATCGTGAGGATGTGGACCGGCTTGGTCTCGTTGATCCGGTCGATCATCGCCGCCAGCGTGGTCGACTTGCCGGAGCCGGTCGGGCCCACGGCGAGCACCAGGCCGTACGGCCGGTTCAGCAGCGTGGTGACCGAGCGCGGGCAGCCGAGCTCTTCGAGCGAACGCACCCGGAACGGGATGACACGTAGCGCCAGCGCCAGCGAGTTGCGCTGGTTGAAGGCGTTGGCACGGAATCGGCCGAGGCCGGGGATGCCGAACGAGAAGTCGACCTGGTAGCATCTCGTGCGAGCTCGCGCTTCTGCTTGTCGTCGAGCAACGACATCACCATCCGTTCGGTGTCGTCGTCCGTCGAGCATCTTCACGTTCTCGAAGCTGACGAGCGTGCCGTCGCGGCGAGCCGTCGGCGCGCGGCCGACCGTGAGGTGGAGGTCGGAGGCGCCGCTGTTGACGGTGGCCTGCAACAAGGTGACGAGTACTGGATCTGGATCGAACATCAGAGTTCCCTTCCGCGACGGCCCATGGGGCCTAGCGTGCTGACGAGATGGAAACGACACTGGTTCTTGATTGCCTGCGCCGTGATGGGGTTGTTGATCGGCTCGTTCCTGACCGTGGTGGTCGATCGCGTGCCTCGTGGCGGATCGGTGGTCGCAGCCGCCGAGCGCGTGTGGCGCGTGCGGCAACCGACTGACGGCACTCGATCTGGTGCCGATCGGGAGTTGGTTGGCCCTGCGCGGGAAGTGCCGCCACTGCGGCAACTCCGATCGGCACCGAACCGCTGATCATCGAGATCGCAACGGCGACGTTGTTCGTGCTGTTCGGTCTGAAGTTCGGCGCCGACATCGCGCTGATCGCGTTCTGCATCATGGGCGCGGCGCTGGTCGCGCTGGTCTGGATCGACCTGCACACGCAGCGGCTGCCCCGCGAGATCACGTACACCGCGATCGGCGCTCAGCGCACCGGTGCTCGTCGTCGCCGCGCTGGTGAACGACGAACCCGAACGCATCTGGCAGGCGGCACTCGGCGCCGGCATCGCGCTGGCGATCATGGGCTGATCTACGTAGCCAGTCGTGGCGGCATGGGCGACGGCGACGTTCGCCTGGCGCCGCTGCTCGGCATGCACCTGGGCTACCTGAACCCGGGCATCGTGCCGATCGGGTTGTTCCTCGGCTTCCTGCTGGGCGCCGTGATCGGCGTGATCGCCATGGCCGTGGGCAGGCGCGGGCCGCAAGACGACGCTGCCGTTCGGACCGTTCCTGGCCGCGGGCACGGTGCTCGCCGTGTTCGTCGGCCAGGACATCGTCGATCTGATCTGGCATGGCTGATCACACGTCGTCTCCTGCACACCGTTCGAGGACGCCGTACATGGCCGACACGAGCGCGATCGCGACGAAGCCGACGATCAGCACCGACGAAGATGATCATGATCGGTTCGAACATGGTGGTGAAGCGCTCGATCCGGAACTCGAGCTCACGGTTGAAGTACTCGGCCGCCACCTCGAGCTGCTGGTCGAGCGTACCGGTCTCTTCGCCGACCTTGAACATCTGCCGGGCAGCGCCGGGGAACAGCTCGGTCTCGATCAGCGGCTGGGTGAAGCCGGAACCCTCCAGCATCTGCTGGCGGGCGATGTCGAGCTGCTCTCGGTAGACGATGTTGGCGACGGCCTCGGTCGTGGTCTCCATGGCGGACGGCACCGCGACGCCGGCGACGCAGCATCGTGCCGAGCACGGCGCAGAACCGTTCGAGGATCGCGTACTCGATGATGCCCCCGATGACCGGGATCTTGAGCGACATTCGTTGCCAGAGTCTCCTTGCCGGTCGGGTGCATCGACGAGGAACGACGCACCGTGGCGATCGATGAGCAGGAAGAAGATCGGCCGTGATGTACCAGAGGTCGCCGAAGAACCGGGCGAAGAACAGCATCATCCGGGTCGGGCAGCGGCAGCTCGGCGTCGAGCTCCTCGAACAGCGGCTTGAACTGCGGCAGCACGTAGCCGGCGAGCACGAGCACCGTCACCATCGACATGCTCATGACGACGAGCGGATAGGCGAGCGCGCCGACCACCTTCGAGCGGGTGTCCATCTCGCGCTTGATGAACTCGGCGAGCGAGTCGAGCGACTCGTCGAGTCGACCGGTCAGCTCGGCGGCCTGGAGGATGCCGACGTAGTAGTTGGGGAAGACCTGCGGGTGCTGGGCAGCCGAGGCCGAGAACAGACCGCCGTTGCGGAGGTCGTCGACCATCTCGCCCAGCGCACGGCGGAGTGCCGGCGTCGGTCGACTCGTCGCCGATCGTGGTGAGCGCATCGGTGATCGGGATACCGGCCTTGACGAACACCGCCAGCTGGCGGGTGAAGTTCATCAGGTTCTTCTTCTTGACCTTCTCCTTGGTCAGCTCGAAGTCGAGCAGACCCCGCGCCTCTTCGATCTTGATCGGGAACAGGTTCTGTTCGACCAGGATCGACCGAGCGGTGCCGATCGTGTCGGCTTTGGTGGTGCCCTCGATCTCGGCGCCGGCGGCGTCGATGGCGGAATAGGCGAACTTGGGCATCACATGCTCCCAGAGGGGTGAGGAACGTACGTCATGAGGCGAACAGCGTCTTGACGACTTCGGGGATGGTGGTGACGTCGTCTTCGACGAGCTGCATGGCCTCACGCAGCATCGTGCGCATGCCCTGTGCAACGGCCAGACGACGGAGTTCTTCGGTGGTGGCCCAGCCGACGATCAGGCGGCGCAGCTCGGGCGTGATCTTGAGCAGCTCGTAGACACCGATCCGGCCGTGGAACCCGGTGTTGCTGCAGTAGCTGCAGCCCTTGCCGCGGAAGAAGTGCACCTTGTCGCTGCCACCGGAGTGCTGGCGGAACACGGCGATCTCGTCGGCGGTCGGCTCGTACTCCTCCTTGCAGTTGTCGCACAGGCGACGAACGAGGCGCTGCGAGACGACGGCCACGACGGCCGACGCGACGAGGAACGCCTCGATGCCCATGTCGAGCAGACGGTGGACGGCGGCGACCGAGTCGTTGCCGTGCAGTGACGACAACACGAAGTGACCGGTGAGCGCCGACTGCACGGCGATGCGGGCGGTGTCGGCGTCGCGGACCTCACCGACGAGGATGACGTCGGGGTCCTGTCGGAGGAGGGCCTTGAGGCCGGTGGCGAACGTCAGGCCGGCCCGTTCGTTGGTGCCGACCTGGTTGATACCGGGGAACACGTACTCGACCGGGTCCTCGATGGTGGTGACGTTCTTGCCGGCCGTTGTTGATCTCGAGGAGCGTCGCGTACAGCGTCGTGGTCTTGCCGGCACCGGTCGGACCGGCGCAGATGACCATGCCGTACGGCGCGTGCACGATCTTGGAGTAGGTGTTGTAGGTCTCGCGCGGCATGCCGAGTTCGTGGAGGCCGACCATCGACTTGCTCTTGTCGAGCAGACGCATGACGACCTTCTCACCGAACACGGTGGCGACGGTGGAGACACGAACGTCGAGCGGGCGACCGTCGACGACGGTGGAGAATTGACCGTCCTGCGGGGCACGCTTCTCGACGATGTTCATCGCCGACATGATCTTCAAGCGGCTGACGAGCGGGTTGTGGGCCGACATCGGCAACGCTGACCGCCTCGACCAGCTGACCGTCGATGCGGTACCGGACACGGACTTCCTTGTCGAGCGGCTCGATGTGGATATCGGAGGCTCGGTCGCGCAACGCCTGGCCGACGATGCGCGACACCAGCTGCACCACCGGCGCCTGATCGTCGAGGCTGACCGAGTTGACGGCTTCTTCGGCGGCTTGGCTGGCTGCGTCGGTCTCCTGGAACGAGGCCACGAGGCGACCGATGTCGGCGTCGGAACGCCAGAGCTGCTCGGTGTAGGAGGTGACGGTCTTCGGGTCGGTGGCGAGCCACTCGAACCGCTTCCCGGCCGCTGCCTGCGCCGCCTCGCGCTTGGCCGGTGAACAATCGGCGCCCCAGACGACGACCGTGCCACCGTGGTCGGCGATCGGAACGAAATAGAACTTGCGGGCGATCGCTTCTTCGACGATGCTCGGAGACCTCGGGGTTGGCCTCGGTCTCCTGGGTGTTGGCCGACCGGCAGGCCGACGGCCTTCCCGAGTGCTGTCGCGTACTCGCGACGGCCGACGCCGTACTTCGTGAGCACGATGTTGCCATACGTCCACAGATCGCCGTTGGCGTCGGCCAGCGACTCGGCGAGCGATTCGCTCGGGAGGTGGCCGGCTTCGACGAGCGCCTGACCGACGGCCACGCACTCCTCGACGCTCTCGCCGGGGCGCTCTTCGACCGCGACGCCACCGCCGTCGGCGCTGGCTTCGGGTGCTCGCTTGTCGTCTTTGCTCTTGCGCAATGCCATCAGTCGTCCCCGTTAGATCTCGTGTCCGTCGCTGGCGGGCACGCCGAAGTCTCCATCGGCAACCGCAGCATCGTTCTTCACTGATTCGTCGGATGATTCGCCCTTGCGAACGAATTGGTCCGGATTGAGTTCGAGCAATGACCGCTCGATCTCCTCGAGCCGGTCGAGCTGCACCGCGGTGGAGACGTCCATGGTGGCGTCCTGCAGTTGCGTTTCGACGTCGGTCATACGCACGGCGAGGCCGTCGGTCTTCTCGGCGACGCCCTTCTCCATGCGCTCCATCTCGATGCGAACGAGCATCGCCTCACCGGCGGCGCTCGACATCTTGTCCTTCAATTCCTCGAGCGCGTCCTGGTCGATGCCCTCGACCGACTCGGCGATCTGGTTGATCCGTCGATCGGTCTCGAGGAACCGGTCGTCGAACTTGCCGATGCGCTCGTTGAGCACGGTCATCGTCTCGTCGAGGCCGTTGCTCACCCGTCCCACGTGGGCCTGGATCTCCGCGATCTTGGTGCCGGCGTCGTCCTTCATCCGGCTCTCGGCGGCGAGCAACCGGTTGTTGAAACGATCCTCGGCGTCGTTGACCTTCGACGACACCGACTGCCCGACCTCGTTCTGGAAGCGGCGAATCGCGGAGTCGTTGTCGTCGACCAGCTTCTTGAGCGTGTCGATCTCGGCGGCGATCTCGGTCTTGAGGCCCGCGCTCAGCTCGTCCTGCTTGGCCTCCATCGTGGAGGAGACCTCATTGAAGTAGGTGACCATCCGGGCCGCCTGCTCGTCGAACCGACGGAGGTTGGCGTCGAGCCCGTCGACCTTGTGGGCCATGGCGTCGTAGTCGTCCTTGATGCCGCCGACCACCGGGCGAACCGCCTCGGCGACCAGGCCGTCGAGGCCGGCCGTTGCGTCGTCGACCCGTCGGGTCTGGCGCGTCTCTGCTTCGGCGAGCCGTTGCTCGAGCATCTCGCGGGCGCGATCGGTGTGTGCCTCGGCGCGGGCCCGTGACTGGTCGACGGAGGCCGCGATCGTCGCCAACTGCTCACGGAGCTCCTGACGCACCGCCTCGCGTTCACGCTGACCTTCCTCGCGAAGGCGATCGACTTCGGCGACGACTGCAGACGCGTGGCGCTGGAGCTCGGCCTGCACGGCGGCAACCAAGCCCTTCTGGAACTCCTCCATCTCCGTCGTCATGTCAGAAAACGATCCTCCCGCTGGACCGCCACAGGTTCGTGGCGGCGAACCCCTGGTCCGGGCCGAGAACTCGCTGTCGCTCCGTCTCGGACTCGAACCCTTCGCTTCGACTCGAGGTCGACCTGTGGCGTCACTCGTGTCTGGGTCACGAGCCACCTATCGGTCGAAGCTCCGGGAAGCTTGAGGAATCGCAGAGAAACCGTCCGGCCCCTGCGATACCCCCCGATCTGGTGGTCTCTGGACCCTGCTCACACTCTTGTCTGGGTGAGTGTTCGCTTTTTCTCAAGATACTCGATAGCGGCCCCGATAGAGACTCGACACGTTCGAGCAGTGGTGTGTTCATCCGGTCGCAACAGGGGTTGCACGGAGCGACACGAGCGGTGCTCGACAGGAACCAACCGAAGGAAACGTCATTCATGCGACGCCTCTCACTGTCAACCAAGCTGTTCGCCGCCGCCCTCCCTCTCATCGTCGCGGTCGGTGGCCTGCTCGCGCTGACCGTCCGGAGCGACCTGAACGAGGTCGAGCGTTCCCGAAGCGGAGCTGACCTCGGCAGCGTCTGGGGTCCCCTGATCACCACCCTCGACGCGGTCGAGGCCGAGGCGGCCCTCGTGGCCGCCTCCGACACATCGGGCGCCGCCGTCGGCGGCACCGACAGCGATGTCGACACGGCCGACGCCGCCACTGCACGACGCGCCACCGACCAGGCGATCAACGAACTCCGGGCATCGATCGAAGAGCTCGGCGCGTTCGAAGCGGCCAGTGCGCACATCACGAGCGGTCGCTCGTCGTTGTCAGCGGCCCGTCGCAGGGTCGACATGGCCGTCATCGCTCCCACCCTGACCGACGACATCGACCCCATCGACGCCTACGGCATCGCCAATCGCGAGTTCGTGGCCGTCGGTCAGCTCCTCCCGTCGGAAGCCGGCGACGCCGAGCTCGGCCGCGAGCTGCTCGCAGTCGTCAAGCTGGCCGAGGCCAAGTTGCATGCCAACGACGTGATCGTGGGCACCGCCAACTGGCCCAACGAGGCGCTCGACCGTACGCCGATCGCGCAGGCCCGCGACTCGTTCGCCACCATGCTGACCACGCTCGGCGAGTTCGAGGCGATCGCACCCGACGAGTGGTCGGCGCAGTTCCGCCAGTCGGGGTTCACCACGACGATCGGCCGGCTACGGCACCCAACTCAACAGCGTGGTGCGTGCCGCCGACGCAGGCCAGGTCGAGACGTTCGACACGGCGGGTTTCGCCGAGGTCGTCGACGCAGGGTCGTCGCGTTCCAGCGTGAGATCAGCGAGTCGATCGTCGACCGGGCGAACGCGCAGGCCGACGCGGCCGCGAGTGCGACGCTGCGCCGTATCGGCATCATCTTGTGGTCGTGCTCGTGGGTGCGCTCGTCGGTTGGTTCATCACTCGCTCGGTCACACGCCGGGTCAAGGAAGTCGCCGACGGCGCCAACCAGGTCGCCTCCGAGCAGCTCCCGGCACTGGTCGAGGCCCTCCGCGATCCCCGCGGCAAGGCGGTTCTCCCCGACATCGAGCCCGTCGACGCCAAGGGCAGCGACGACCTCGCCGATCTCGCCCATGCCTTCAACTCGATGCAGGAGACGCTCATCGACGTGGCCCACGAGCAGGTCGAGGTGCTCCGTCGCGGGGTGTCCGACATCTTCATCACGATGGCTCGTCGCAACCGCTCGTTGATCGACCGGCAGCTGTCGATGCTCGACGAGTTCGAGGCCGGGGTCGACGATCCCGACGTGTTGTCGAACTACTACCAGCTCGACCATCTGGCCACCCGAATGCGCCGCAACAGCGAATCGCTGCTGGTGCTCGCCAACGCCGAGCCCAAGCGCCGACGGGTCAAGGCGACCGAGATCGACGACGTCGTGCGGGCGTCGATCGGCGAGGTCGAGGACTACCGCCGGATCGAGATCCAGCATCTCGAGAGCCTGCAGGTCCGCGGCACCGTCGTGGCCGACATCTCGCACCTCCTCGCCGAGCTGCTCGACAATGCGACCTCGTTCAGCCCGCCGGGCAGCCCGGTGCGCGTCGGCGGTCGTCGCGCCGGTGACTCGTACATGCTCCGCATCGTCGACGACGGCGTCGGGATCAACCCCGACCGCCTGGCGGAACTCAACGAACTGCTCCTGCGAGAGCCGCCGATCGTCGGACTGTCCGTCGAGTCGACACTCGGGATCTCCGTGGTCTCGCTCCTGGCCAACAAGCACGGCATCGAGGTCACGCTCAGTGCCGGCAGCCCGGGCCTGACCGTCGACGTCGTGCTGCCGAGTGCGCTGTTCGGCCCGATGGACGCTCCGGCCGAGCAGCCGCCGGTCGTCGCCGAGACGGCGCAACCCGGCGAACAGCTCGTCGCCTGGAACGACCAGCCACACGAGTCCGATCAGCCCGTCGCCGCGTCGACCCCGGCGATCGAGGCACCGGTCGTCGCCGATGAGCCGCCGATGCCACTCCCCGTGGCCGAGGCGCCGACGGTCGACGTCCCGCCGGTCGAGGCGCCGGTCGAGGCGCTGGTCGTGGCCTCCGAACCCACGGCACCACTGCCCGTCAACGAGTTCGACACGCCCGAACCGCAGCCCGATGCGGTGTTCACCGGCGCCCCCGAAGCCCCGCCGGCCGAGGACTGGACGAAGATGTCGCTCGACCTGTCCGACTTCGACTCGACGCCGGCGCCGGAACGGCAATTCGACGTTCCCGAGGCGGAGACACCGCCGGTCGAGCCGGTCCACGCCGACCTGCCGCCGCCACCACCGGCTCACCCGGTGGGCGAGTTCGACGTTCCCCCTGCGCCGCCGATCGGTGCCAACGGACTGGCCCGGCGTCCGGTCACACCCGACACGGCTCGCCCGGCGCCCATCCCGACGCCCGGAGCCGACACCGCTCCCGCCCTCCCGACGCGCACGCAGCGGGGCACCGGACCGGACGGACCCGACCGACTCGCCAACCCCGCGCTCACGCCGGGCGGAGAGCCGGCGGTCTCGGCGAGCGAGCCGGGCGCGCTGCAGGCCGCACTGGCCGCATTCGACAGTGGTCGCTCGGCACTGAACGCCGAACCGGCCGGCGATCTCCCGACCAGGGCACAGAATGCTGGCGCCGTCGACCCGCTCGACGACTCGCCGGCGGTGACGCAGAGCCGGGTCGATCCGAGCGCACTGCGCGACCGCCTTCGAGCCTTCCAGTCCGAGTTCACGAGTGCGAACGGCGACACCGCCGGCGGCTCCGACATCTACGACCGCAACGACCATGTCCTCGGCGACGACCGTGGCTTCGAAGGGGAATCCCCGATGAACGCAGCAGCAGAGAACCTCAACTGGCTCGTCGGGCGCTTCGTCCAACAGGTCGCCGCCGTCCGTCAGGCCGTCGTCGTCTCGTCGGACGGTCTTCCACTCGCAGCCTCCGATGGTGTCGACCGAGAAGCCGGCGAGCGGCTCGCCGCCGTCGCGTCCGGCATGATCGGGCTCGCCTACGGCTCGGCCGGTCGCTTCGGTGCCGGCGCCGTGTCGAACGTGATCGTCGAGATGGAGCAGGGCTGGATGTTCGTGACGGGCATCCGTGACGGTTCGCTCATGTGTGTCGTCACCGGTGCCGACGCCGACATCGGCACGATCGGCTACGAGATCGCCGTGTTCGCCGACCGCGCCGGCGACGTCCTGACCCCCGAGGTGCGAGAGGAACTCAAGAGCCTCATGCTCTCGAGGGGGTGATCATGGTCGACGACACCGAACTCCGCATCGAAGCGGTCGATGCCGACGACGGGCTGGAAGACACCGGCCGGTTGATCCGGCCGTACGCGATCACGGGAGGCCGCACAAGCAGCGACGTCGAGATCGACATCGGTCTCGAGTCGCAGATCCAGGCCAACACCCGGGCATCGCAACATCTCGGCGCCTATCGCTGGGAAGCGGCCAAGCTCATCGACCTCGTCCAGACCCCGATGGCGCTCATCGAGCTCGCGGCTCGGCTCGAGCTGCCCGTGGGCGTCGCCCGCGTGCTCGTCGCCGACCTCATCGACGACGGCGCGGTCGTCCTGCACACACCCGTCGCCGCACAGACCTACGGAAGTCTCTTGGAAAGGGTGCTCGACGGTGTCCGCAACCTCTGATCCCACTGCATCGCCGGGCAAGATCCCCGTCAAGATCGTCGTCGCCGGAGGCTTCGGCGTCGGCAAGTCGACGTTCGTCAACACCATCTCGGAGATCGAACCACTGCGGTCCGAGGCGATGATGACGACCGCGTCGGCCGAACTCGACGACCTGTCGCACATCGCGACCAAGCAGACGACGACGGTGGCGATGGACTTCGGCCGCATCTCCCTGACCCAGGAGATCGTCCTCTACCTGTTCGGTACGCCCGGACAGGAGCGATTCCACTTCATGTGGAACGAGCTGTCGCGCGGCGCGATCGGCGCCGTCATCCTGGCCGACACCCGTCGGCTCGGCGACTGCTTCGCCGCGATCGACTACTTCGAGGCGCGTTCGATGCCCTTCATCGTGGCCGTCAACCCGTTCGACGGTCACAAGACCCATGAGATCGACGCGATCCGCGAGGCGGTGCAGGTCGATGTCCACAGCCCGATGCTGTTCTGCGACGCCCGTGTACGCGCCGACGTCAAGAACGGTCTGATCGCCCTGGTCGAACTGGCACTGCGCCGGGAACGCGCACAAGCCCACGTCGGTCATTGAGTTCCCGCGGACGGCCAAGGTCGTGCCGTGACGCCGAGGCACGCGGCGCACGGTACGACCACGGTCGACCCGCCACAGAGTTCCCGCGGACGGCCAAGGTCGTGCCGTGACGCCGAGGCACGCGGCGCACGGTACGACCACGGTCGACCCGCGACAGAGTTCCCGCGGACGGCCAAGGTCGTGCCGTGACGCCGAGGCACGCGGCGCACGGTACGACCACGGTCGACCCGCCACGAGTTCCCGCGGACGGCCAAGGTCGTGCCGTGACGCCGAGGGCACGGCGCACGGTCGACGACGGTCGACGGCCAGTGTGCGGACGCCGGGGCTGCGGCGACGCAGGTCACGGGGTGCGTCAGGGCGGCGAGTGCGGTCGGCGTCGGGCTGCGCGAGCGGCCGGGCACTCCCAGCCGATCGCACACGGCGGCGAAACCGTCGGTCGGGCCGGCCCAGCACCAATCGTCGACCGCACCGACCGGAACCTCGACGTCGACCGTCGCGATGATCCGGAACAGCAGCGCGAGCTCCATGTTCTCCTGCAGCGTCTTCGACAACTTCGCGGCGCCGCGCAGTCCGTCGACCTCCCAGAGGCTCGCCTCGGGCGGAATCTCCTCGAGATGGACGTACCGAGCGAGCACCCTCGACGCCGACTTGGCGCCCCATCCCGGCAGGCCCGGGAACCCGTCGGCGGTATCGCCGACCAGACCCAGGTAGTCGGGGATCGACTCCGGGCCGACCCCGAACTTCTCGCGCACCGCGTGCTCGTCGATGATCTCCCGCTTGCGCCGGTCGTACTGCACGACGCGCCGACCGGTCACGCACTGGCCGAGGTCCTTGTCGGGGGTCACGATCAGCACCTGCTCGACCCGTTCGTCTTGGTCGGCGACGCGGGCGGCGGCGCCGAGTGCGTCGTCGGCCTCCCACTCGACCATCGCCCAGGTGGTGACGCCCATCGCGACCGAGCGCGTCCTCCATCACCGGGATCTGGTGCAGCAGTTCGGGCAGCATGCCGTCACTCGTCTTGTAGCCGTCCCACAGCTCGTTGCGGAACGATTCGATCACGTGGTCGCTGGCCACGCCGATGTGGGTGGCGCCGTCCTCGATCAGCTGGAGCGTCGACGTGAGCACGCCGATCGGTCGCGTCGAACTCACCGACCTCACGACCGGACTCCCCGCGCCGGTTCGCGCTGCCGAAGTGCTGCCGGAACAGCTCGTACGTGCCGTCGACCAGATGCACCTTCACGAGACGGAATGTAGCGTTCCCCGGGCACGCAGGCCGCGGCCGGCCGACTCACTCGCTGACGCAAGCTCGCGTCGCAAGGGTTCGACACTCGCAGCGTTCCCCGGCCACGCAGACGACGGCCGGGAACCAACTCGCTGACGCTCGCTCGCAGCGTTCCCCGGCCACACGCCGCTCGGTCCGGACGCGACGACGGGTTCCTGGCGAGTGAGGTGACGGCCAGGCGGTCTGCGGCACACGAGCGATGCCGATGAAGGCTGCTCCATTCCTGGCCTGACCTGGTTCACGGGCGCCCATTGCACAGGACCCGACCGTCACCTCACCCGCCGGGAACCCGACGAGTGGCTCCAGGTTACCGGGCAGATATCGTTGCACGATGCAACACCAGGAGGGGTGCGAGAGCGGCCGAATCGGCACGCTTGGAAAGCGTGTGACCTTCACGGGTCCGTGGGTTCGAATCCCACCCTCTCCGCTCATGGCGGGCGGTGTGCCCCGCTCGCTGTCGCCCATCGGCGCCCCGCTCGCGGGTGCTCGCGGGGTCGTGAACGACGCGGCGAGGCTTCCGGTCGAGTCGGGCCCGTGCCCGACTCGGTCCACGGGCCCGTCATCGGGCCCGTCGCAGGAGTCGGCCGCCGCGGTGATCTTCTTCCGAGCGCACGTCGCCTCCGTGTGGGAGACGTCGTGCGCAGCTCGTCACCAGCGGGGAGTCGAACGCTTCTCGTGGATCGAGCGGATGGCCGTCTCGCTCGGCGAGTTGGTCGGCCCGGGGTAGCTCATGAGGCGCTGGACACGACGGCGGATGGTCGGGTGGCTGCGGTGGTGCGACACCGATGCAGGAGTGGTTCGGGGGAGTTCGGTCATGGTCATGTCTCCAGTATCGGCCTCCGCAATCCATGACTCAACATCCACTTCTTTGTGTTTTCAATGACATTCCGTCATACTCACGTCATGGCCGAACTGCAGCTCGACGTCGAGTCGCTGCGCACGTATCTCACCGTGCTCGACACCGGGGGAATGACCCGAGCCGCGGAGCGTCTGAACCTCACCCAGTCCGCGGTCAGCTGGAAGATCAAACGTCTCGAAGAACGCGTCGGCCGGCCACTCCTCATCCGCGACGGCCACACCGTTCGCCCCACCCGTGACGGGCGGGCCCTGCTCGACGACGCCCGCACGATCGTCGAGTTGCACGACGGCGCCGTGTGGAGACTGCGCAGCCCGGAGCTGACGGGCAAGATCAAGCTCGGATCCAACGAGGAGATCGACGCGACCGACATCGCGGCCCTGCTCGGGCGGTTCAAGCGCTCGCACCCGAACGCGACGATCGAGTTCGTGATCGACCACACCGAGCGGCTCGCCACACTCGTCGACAACGGGCACATCGACGTCGCGCTCATGCAGGTCACCGACCGTCACCTCCGTCACGACGACACCCTGCTGTGGACCGACGACCTGCACTGGGTCACGAGTGCCGAATGGACCTACGACGAGGGCACGGTCCCGTTCGTCACCTTCGGCGACCAGTGCTTCTACCGCACGCTGAGCGAACCGATCCTCGAGGCCGCCCACATCGACTTCACCAACGCGTTCTCCGGCTCGGCGACGCGAGGCGTCCTCGCCGCCATCCAGGCCGGGCTCGGGGTCGGCGTGCTGAGCTCGTGGTACCTCAACGACGACATCATCGACTGGCCGCGCGGCGCGACGTTGCCACCGCTCCCCCGTGTCCACCAGGTCGCCCGCACCGTGCCCGGTGAGTCGGCGGAGGCCGCCCACGCGCTCGTCGACGTGATCGCGGAGCAACTCGTCGAACCATCCGTGCTGTCGTTCCAGTAGTGGGAGACTGCGACGGTGCTGCACGGTGACGACGACGCGATGATGGCCGTGGCCCTCGACGAGGCCCGTGCGGCACTTGCTCACGACGACGTACCGGTCGGCGCCGTGGTCGTGCGCGACGGCCGGATCATCGCCGCCCGCCACAACGAACGCGAGCTCACCCGCGACCCCACCGCACACGCCGAGATCCTCGCCCTCCGCGATGCATCGGCACACATCGGTCACTGGCGCCTCGACGACTGCACGCTCGTCGTGACGCTCGAGCCGTGTGCGATGTGCGCCGGTGCGATGGTCAACAGTCGCCTGGGCCGGCTCGTCTACGGCGCGACCGACCCGAAGGCAGGTGCTGCCGGGAGTTGCTTCGACCTGGTCGACAGCGAGCTGTTGAACCATCGCGTCCCGCGCACCGCCGGAGTGCTCGCCGATGACTGCGGACGACTGCTCGTCGACTTCTTCCGCGCCCGGCGCCGGTGAGTGCGGTCGGTTGCGGCGTCAGTCGCCGCAGATGTCGAGCAGGTCGAGCATCGGCTGCACCCGCGCGACCTCGTGGCTGCGCAACAGGTTCGCCTTCGCGAGCAGGGCGAGCGCAGCCATGCCCGTCTCGGCGGACCGCACTTCGTCGTGAAAGAGATAGACGGACGAGGCCATCGTGACGCACACCGGCCACCCGAGTGAGCGGAATCGGAACGACTGCAGCACGTTGTCGGTCTGATACCTGATCCGCTCGGGGCCGTCGGACAGGTTCAGGGCGAATCCGAAGCCGGGGTCGATCCAGATCCGCTCGACGCCCGCGGCCTCGATCATCTCGAGTCGCTCCCTGAAGAACGCCATCTGCTCGTCGATCATCGCCTCGGCCGAGGGTACGTCGTCGGACGACCGGGCGGTCTCACCCGGCGTGTAGCAGAGGATCAGCCCGGCATCGTGGCGACCGATCGCCTCGTACAACTCGACGTCGTCGACGCGGCCGGTCAGGTTGATCACGCCCGCTCCGGCCTCCAGCGCGGCGATCGCAACGTCGGTGTGGTATGTCTCGGCAGACACCAGGATGTCGTCATCGACGAGCGCCCGGATCACCGGCAGCAAGGTGGCGGTTTGTGCGACGGTGTCGAGCAGATCGGCACGCTCGCCGGTCGATTCGGCGCCGACGTCGACCATGGCTGCGCCCTCCAGCGTCATCCGCCTCGCCCGGTACCGTGCGGCCTCGACATCGTGGGCGATGCTCTCGCGGTACGACGAGTCTCGCGACAGGTTCACGACTCCGAGTTGGTACGGCCGGTCCTCGAACGTGCGGCCGAAACGCGGGAACTCCAGGGTTCGCACCGGGTGCGCCAGCGCGTCGCGGTGCGCCTCCCACAGCGGCAGGAGCACGTCGGGATCGATCATGCGTCCGCGCGGTCGGGTGTCGCGTGCCAGTCGTCGTCGATCGCCCACAGATCGCCCGACTCGGCGGGCACCGCCGCGAGCAGTTCCGCCATCGTCAGGCCGAGCCGAGGGTGCACCAACTCGGGTGCGACATCACAGACCGGGACCAGGACGAAGCGGCGCTCGTGCTGGCGCGGATGTGGCACCTGCAGGGCAGGGTCGTCGGAGACGAGATCACCGTGGAGCAGGAGGTCGAGATCGAGCGTTCGAGGCCCCCAACGGACCACCCGCTCGCGCTCGCGCGAGGCCTCGATGCGATGCAGCTCGGCGAGGAGCTCGGCCGCACCCAGCGTCGTGCGCGCTCGCACGGCCGCGTTGTAGTAGGCGCCCTGGTCGTCGGGACCTCCGACCGGCGCGGTCTCGTAGAGCTTCGACACCTCGACGATGTCGACTCCGTCGATCTCGGCGAGGCCCCGTGCGCCGGCGCGGACGTTCGCGAGCCGATCGCCCAGATTCGATCCGAGGGCGATGAGACAGGTCGTGCCTCTCCGGTTCACCGGTCGGCCCGTCGACGTTCGATCGAGACACCGACGCCGTCGGCGCCGTCGAAGATGTCCGGCTTGGCCACCGTGACCCGTACCGCCGCTGCGAGGTCGTTCTCGAGGACGAACGAGGCGAGGTCGTCGGCCCAGGTCTCCACCAGTTCGACGTGTTCGTCGGTGGCGGCGCGGCGTTCGACGTACTGGACGATGTCGGCGTAGGAGACGTAGTCGCCGGTCGTGCGCACGATGCCGGCGTACCCGTCGACGGTGTCGACCTCGATGTCGAACCGCACACGTTGGCGTTCGAGTCGTTCGAAGTCGTGCACGCCGATGAACGCATCGACGACCAAGTGGTCGACGACGACACGATCGGGTCGGGTCGCGACGATCGACGGGCGGGTCTGGGACGAGGCCTCACTCAGCATGGGGGTTCGACTCCGGCGGGTAGGGGGCACGCGGACCCGGGTTCCTTTGTGCAACCCAGATGCGCGACCGATCATTCCGATCGGCGTGCGCGACCGCGTCGACGACCGTCTCAGTGGCGGTCGACGCCGACGATGTCGTCGACGAAGGCCGCGTATGCATCCTGCAACGACGTCGTGATCGGACCGCGGCTCCCGCTGCCGACGGGTCGGCCGTCGATCTCGACGACGGGACGAACGCCGGCCGTCGTGCTGGTCATCACGACCTCGTCGGCCACGCGCAACTCATCGAGGGTCCAGTCGCGTTCGGCCACCGGGTGCCCCGCTGCGTCGGCCAGCTCGAGCACGATGCTGCGGGTCACTCCGGCCAGGATGCGCCGGTCGGCGGCGGCCGTCACGATCGCGCCGTCGATCACGCCGAACACGTTCGTTCTCGACCCCTCGGTGACCGCACCGTCGCGATGCAGGATCACGTCGTCGGCGCCCGCATCGATCGCGGCCTGCTGCGCCAGCACGTTCGGCAGGAGACCGGTCGTCTTGACATCGACCCGGCCCCACCGCGTGTCCGGGTGCGTGATCGCCCGGGTTCCCGACTCGATCACGGCCGCCGACGGTCCGGGGATCGACTGGGCCGCGCACGAGCACCGTCGGTGTCGAGTCGATCGGAAACGCGTGCGATCGGGGCGCGACGCCGCGGGTGACGTGGACGTAGACCGATCCCCTCGGGATCGAACCCAGGCCGTTTCGCGCGATGAGTTCGTGGTGGACGGGAACCAGCGTCGACGTGTCGAACTCGATGCGCAACGTGTCGAGGCCACGCTGCAGTCGTGCGAGGTGTCGATCGAGGGCGATGAGCGTGCCGTCGAAGATCGCCGTCACCTCGTAGCAGGCGTCGGCGAACAGGAACCCGCGGTCCTCCACCGACACGGTCGCCGTTGCGGCGTCGACGTACTCGCCGTTCAGGTAGAGGGTCGGCGTGTTCGCGGTCATCGGCGACATCATGTCAGGGCGCCCGCGTCGAGCACCGTCCCATCCGGGCGCGAGACTCGGCCGATGACCGACAGCTGGGAGCACATCCGCTACGAGCAGCCGGCCGAGCGGGTGGCCCGCATCGTGCTCGCCCGCCCGCAGACCGCGAACGCGCAGAACTACCAGATGCTCACCGAGCTCAACGCGGCGTTCGACGTGGCCGCCCGGGACGACCGGATCCGCGTGATCATCCTCGCCGCCGACGGCAATCACTTCTCGTCGGGACACGACCTACGGGCCGGCACCGACATGTCCGACATCGACCCGGTCGGCACGTGGTGCTGCTTCGACGCCGAGGGCGCCGAGGGCTACATGGCGACCGAGGCAGAGATGTACGTCGGGCTGTGCTGGCGATGGCGCAACATCCCGAAACCGACGATCGCGCAGGTGCAGGGCAAGGTGATCGCGGGTGGGCTGATGCTGGTGTGGCCGATGGACCTCGTGGTGTGCAGCGACGACGCGACGTTCGCCGACCCGGTCGTCGCATTCGGCGTGAACGGTCACGAGTACTTCACCCACCCGTACGAGGCGGGCGCGCGCCTCGCCAAGGAGATGCTGTTCACCGGCCGGGCGATCACCGCCGACGAGGCCTACCGGCACGGGATGGTGAACCAGGTGGTCGCACGGGACGACTTGGAGCGTGAGACCTTGGCGATGGCAGAACACATCGCGCGCCGACCGATGATCGGTCTCACCCTGTCGAAGCAGAGCGTCAACAACTCGCTCGATGCGATGGGGATGTACACCGCGATCCAGTCGGCGTTCGGCCTCCACCACGTCGGCCACAACCACAACCACCGTGTGCACGGCAGCCTCGTCGACCCGAACGGGCTCCAGGTCATCCGCGACGAAGCCTGACGACACCCGACCATTGACGACACGCAACCGTTCGCGTCTCACCCGACCGCCGGGCGAGCGGTGACGGAGCGGCGGAGCGGCCGGCGAGTTCGGCGTTCTCGGTGCCGATGTTCGTGTCCGTCATCCGGCTTGGCGCGTTGCCGAGGTACGGCGCCTCGGATCCGACTTCCGCGGGGAGTCGGCCGGCGACGAGGTCGTGGACTTCAGATGCGATCACGCACTCGCCTGCACCGATCCGCGCCTCGAGCAACGTGAGCCGAGACGCCGTCCGAATCCCGCTCGCGCTTCGAGTTCACCAGCCGTACGGTCGAGGTCATGACAGCGACGTTCACCGGAATCGACACCAACGAATTGGCGCGGGTCCTCACGCACGGCACCGACCACGGGGGGAACGCGATCGAACCATTCGTCGACGCCGACGGCGGATGGCCGCTGCGCTGCTGTCTCGACGACTCGCGTCCGGGTGATCGCGTCGCGATCATCGCCTGGTCGCCGATGCCCTGGTCGGGGCCGTACGCGGAGGTGGGGCCGGTGGTCGTCCACATCGACGGCTGCCACTCGACCCTGCGCGCCGACCACCTTCCCGCCGACTTCGACCGTCGTGCGATGGTGCTGCGGCCGTACGGCCACGACCGTGGCATCGCGTACCACCACGTACGTCAGGTCGCGGCCGGCGATTCGTTGACCCGGCAGGTCACCGAGCTGCTCGCGCTCGGCGACGTCGACTTCGTGCACGGCCGCAACGTCACCGGCGGGTGCTACGCCTTCACGGCCAGGAAGCGGTGAGTCAGACGATCTTGTTGGCGCCGTCGCCCCAGTAGCGGTCGCGCAGCTGACGCTTGTACAGCTTGCCGGTCGGAAGTCGCGGCAACTCGTCCTCGAAGTCGATCGAGCGCAGGCACCTTCTGGCGCGACAGATGATCGCGACAGAATGCGAGCAGTTCCTCGACCATCGCCTCGTCCGGTTCGTGGCCGGGCATCAGCTGCACCACGGCCTTGACCTCCTCGCCGAGATCCTCGTTCGGCACACCGATCACCGCGGCGTCCGCGACCTTCGGGTGCGTGATCAGCAGGTTCTCGGTCTCCTGCGGATAGATGTTGACGCCGCCCGAGATGATCATGAACGTCGCGCGGTCGGTCAGGTAGAGGTAGTTGTCGTCGTCGACGTAGCCGACGTCGCCGACCGTCGTCATCGTGCCGTCGGGCGAGCGTCGCCTCGGCCGTCTTGTCGGGATCGTTGTGGTACTCGAACTCGGTGGCCGTCTTGAACCAGATCGTGCCGGGCACCCCGAGCGGGAGCGGGTTCATGTCGTCGTCGAGGATGTGCAGGTCGCCGAGGATCACCTTGCCGACCGTCCCTCGGTGGGCGAGCCACTCCTCGCTGTTGCACGCCGTGAACCCCAAACCCTCGGTCGCGCCGTAGTACTCGTGGATGATCGGCCCCCACCAGTCGATCATCTGCTCCTTCACCTGCACGGGACACGGCGCAGCGGCATGCACCGCGAACTCGAGCGATGACAGGTCGGCGCGGTGGCGGTCGTCCTCGGGCAGCTTCAACATCCGGCTGAACATGGTGGGAACGAGCTGCGTGTGCGTGACCGAGTGACGCTCGATCAGCCGGAGGTACTCGACGGGGTCGAAGCGCTCCATGATCACGGCGGTGCCGCCCTGGCGGATCGTGAGGTTCACCGCCGCCTGCGGAGCGGAGTGGTACAAGGGTGCCGGCGACAGGTAGATCATGTCTTCGCGGTACTGCCACAGGTTCGACAGGAACGCGAACAGCGGCGCCATGAACGACGGCGGCTCCTCGGCCAACGGTCGGATGATCCCCTTGGGCCGGCCGGTCGTGCCCGACGAGTAGAGCATCGCCCCACCGAGCGCCGCGTCGGGGATCGGGGTGTCGGGGTGTTCGGACACCGCGGTGACATAGTCGCGGATCCGGTCGTCGTCGTGACCGCCAGGGTCGTCGACGACGAGCATCAGGGTGACGTCGGGACACTGTGCCAGTGCGTCGGACGCCGCCGCGAGGCGGGACCGCGACGTGATCAGCACCTGCGAGTCGGAGTTCTTGACGATGTAGGCGAGCTCGTCGGCGGTCAGATACGAGTTGACGCACGTGTAGTACAGCCCGGCCCGCTCCCCGGCCGAACACGCCTCGAGGTAGCGATCGTTGTTCTCCATGTAGATGGAGTAGTGGTCGAGCCGACGGAGCCCGTGTGTCCGGAGCAGGTGCGCGAGCCGGTTCGACCGCTCCTCGAACTCGCGATAGCTGACCGACTCACCGGTCGACGCCATCACGAACGCGGGACGATCGGGATGCTGCTGCGCGTAGACGCCTGGGTACATGGGTCCTCCTCGTGGCCGGGCTCGCTCCAGCTTGTCCGCCGGCGACATTCCACGACGACTCGATCCCGATGCACCGCGATCGCTCCGGCAACGCACCGCGCACGTCAACCGCCCGTCGGTACGCTTGACCGCATGACCAGCGAGGTCGTCACGTGTGCGTCGTGCGGTACGAAGAACCGGGTCCCCGTCGTCTCGTCCGGCCATCCACGATCCGCGACGTGTCACGTCGATCTGCCGTGGCTGGTCGACGCCGGTGACGACGACTTCGCCAGCGCGGTCGACACGAAGCCGCTCGTCCTCGTCGACCTGTGGGCTCCCTGGTGCGGGCCCTGTCGCATGGTCGCGCCGACCGTCGAGAAGTTGTCGCGCGAGTTCGCCGGGCGTCTCAAGGTGGTCAAGGTCAACGTCGACGAGTCGCCCCAGGTCGCGCAGCGATACCGCGCCCAGAGCATTCCGATGCTGCTGTTCATGCGCGACGGCGAGGTCGTGAACACGGTGATCGGTGCCCAGAGCGAGCACGTGATGCGCACGCTCACGCAGCAGTACGTGTAGCGACGGCAGCATCGCACTGTCGCGGCTCAGAGTCGGGCGGAGAAGAGCGACACCGTCTCGGCGAAGCAGGTGTCGCTGGCTTCCTGGTGGTATGTGGCGTACCCGGGCCACGTGAAGCCGTGATCGGCACCGTCGAAGATCTGCACCTCGACGTTGTCCATCGATTCGACCGCGTCGAAGTATCGCCGGTGCATCTCGATCGACTGCACCTCGTCCGCCGTGCCGATGCCGATGTGCAGCCCGCCCGTCAGGCGATCGACCGACATGAACGGCGGGTCCGGCTCGTCGGTCAGGAACGAGGGGTGGAACATCGATCCGGCGACGAAGCGATCGGGTCGACGCACCATCGCCCGATGGACGGCACGGGCCCCGAGGCAGAAGCCGATGCAGCCGATCGGACCGTCGGTCCACCCGACCGCTGCCGTCGCGTCGTCCATGTCCTGCTGGATGCCGTCGTCGGTGAGGGTGCCCATGAGCGCACGCATCCGGTCGACGATCGACGGATCGGCATCTCGCTTCGCAGGCGTGGCGTGGAACAGCCGCTCCTCGCGGTGGTACAGATCGGGGACCACCACCTCGAATCCCTCGGCAGCCAATCTCGTGCAGAACGCCTCGGTGGCGTCCCGGATGCCCGGGGCGTCGAAGAAGATGCCGACTCGCCTCCAGGTCCCCTCGGCAATGGGCCGGGTGTACAACACCGCCATCGGTCCGGCGGCGGTCTCTGCGTCGATGATCTCCTGGCGGGTCTCCATGCCGTGAAGCTAGGCGATGGCCCGCTCGCGAGGGTTCGCGGACCGACGTGTCGAGCACGACGGTGCGCCCTCGACCAACCCGCGAAGCCGGACGCAACGTACGCTGTCGACATGCCGAACGAGCGGACCAACCGGGAGCTGTGGCAGGCGGCGTTCGAGTCGTCGCGTCTGCGCGACGCCGACTTCGAGACCATGTCGGGCATCCCCCTCGACCCGGTCTACGGACCCGACGACGGCGAGTTCCCCGGGCAGTACCCCTACACCCGCGGACCGTACTCGTCGATGTACCGCTCGAAGCTGTGGACGATGCGGATGTTCGCGGGGTTCGGCACCGCCGACGACACCAACTGGCGCTTCAAGGAGATCATCAAGGCGGGCGGCGACGGGCTGTCGACGGCGTTCGACATGCCGACGCTGCTCGGCATCGACTCCGACCACCCCATGGCGCTCGGCGAGGTCGGACGCTGCGGCGTGGCGATCGACACGATCGCCGACATGGCCGATCTCTACCGCGACATCGATCTGGGCGCGATCACCACGTCGATGACGATCAACTCCCCGGCCGCCGTCATCTTCGCGATGTTCGTCGCCCAGGCCGAGCAGGCCGGCATCCCCCGGGCACAGCTCGGCGGCACGCTCCAGAACGACATCTTGAAGGAGTACCAGGCCCAGAAGGAGTTCGTGTTCCCGCCCCGGCAGTCGATGCGGCTCGTGCGCGACACGATCGACTTCACCGCCGCGGAGATGCCCCGCTGGCACTCGATCTCGATCTCCGGTTACCACATCCGCGAGGCGGGCTCGACCGCGGTCGAGGAGCTCGCCTTCACCCTCGCCAACGGCTTCGCCTACGTCGAGCTCGCGATCCAGGCCGGCCTCCCCGTCGACGCGTTCGCGCCGCGGCTGAGCTTCTTCTTCAACGCCCACATCGACTTCTTCGAGGAGATCGCCAAGTACCGCGCCGCCCGGCGGATCTGGGCCCGATGGATGAAGGAGCGCTACGGCGCCGAACACGAGCGCTCGATGCAACTCCGCTTCCACAGCCAGACCGCCGGCGTGTCGCTCACGGCGCAGCAGCCCGAGGTCAACATCGTCCGTACCGCGATCGAGGCGCTCGCCGGCGTGCTCGGCGGCGCCCAGTCGCTCCACACCAACTCGATGGACGAGGCGCTGGCCCTGCCGACCGAGAAGGCCGCCCGCATCGCGCTCCGCACCCAGCAGGTGATCGCGAGCGAGACCAACGTCGCCCACGTCGCCGATCCGCTCGGCGGTTCCCACTTCGTCGAGGAACTCACCGAACGAGATGGAGCGCCAGGCCGAAGACCTGTTCGCCCACCTCGACGAGCTCGGCGACGGGTCGATGCTCGAAGGGGCGATCAAGGGCATCGAGGAGAACTGGTTCCAGGGCAAGATCTCCGACAGCGCCTACGAGTTGGAGCGCAAGCTGAACGCCGGTCGACGGATCACCGTCGGGGTCAACGCCCACACCGATGGCAACGAGGAAGACCAGATCGACCTGCTGCGGATCACGACCGAGGACGAGGCACGGCAACGCAAACGGCTCGATCAGGTCCGCCTCGATCGCGACCAGGCTGCGGTCGACGCGGCACTCGCCCGGGTGCAGGCCGATGCGGCCGACCCGAACGTCAACCTGATGCCGGCGCTGATCGACGCGGTGAAGGTGTCGGCCACGCTCGGCGAGATCATGGGCACCATGGAAACCGAGTTCGGGCGTCACGTGGAAGTCCCGGTCATCTGATGCCCGGCCACCGGATCCCCCGCGAACCAAGTGAACGGAGTGAACCCGGTTCGCTCCGTTCGGGTGAGGTGCGTCGTGAGCGGTGAGCGCATCCTCATCGCCAAGGTCGGCCTCGACGGGCACGACCGCGGCATCAAGGTGGTCGCCCGCATCCTTCGCGACGCCGGCTTCGAGGTGATCTACACCGGGCTCTTCCAGACCCCCGAGACCGTGGCCGCCGCCGCGGTCGACGAGGACGTCGACGGGATCGGACTGTCGATGCTGTCGGGAGCCCACATGACCCTCGCCCCGCTGGTGGTCGAGGAGGTCCGCAAGCGTGGCAGCGACATCCCCGTGATCCTCGGCGGCATCGTGCCCGACCACGACCTCGACGCGCTCAGAGCGGCAGGCATCACCACCGTGCTCACGCCCGGCGCCACCGCCGACGAGATCGCGGACCAGGTCGGCGCCGCGGTCCGCTGGTCAGGATTCGGGGCGTGACCGTCGGGTCCGACTCGATTGCGTGACGGCCGGCGGGACGACCGACAGGGTGAAGGCCAGTTCGGTGATCTCGTCGACGACTTCGCCGCTCTCGGCGGCGAGCGGTGCGAACCGGTCGGCAGCCGGGATTGCGGCGGTGAATCGCCAGGTCCACACCGTCTGGCGTCGCTCGGCCTGCGGACTGCGCCCGGCCACCATCGGCCAAGCGGCCGACGCGTCGTGCCCGCCGGACCGGAATCACTAGCGTCCGCTCCATGACGAGTGAGCTGGCCAGGACGATCGCGGAGGCGGTGCACGATGCGATCGGGGCCGGCGACCGGCTCGCGGTCGCCGCTGCTCTCCACTGCATCGACCCGGACGAGCTCGCGGAGTTCTTCCATGCCAGCCTGGCCGTCGACGGCGACGTTCCGGTCATCGGAACGGGTCTGCCGGCGTCGCCGGGCGCGGCGAGCGGCCGGATCGTTCTCACCGCGGATGACGCCATCGCCGCTGGGGACCGAGGCGAGCCGGTCATCCTGTTGCGTTCGGAGACGACACCCGACGACGTGCTCGGCATGCAGGCGTCACGCGGGGTGCTCACGGTGCGCGGCGGGTTGGTGAGCCATGCAGCCGTCGTGGCCCGCGGATGGGGGATCCCGGCAGTGGTCGGCGCATCGGAGATCGTGATCGGCGACGCCGAGATCCGGATCGGCGACCACGTGCTGCACGCCGGCGACGAGATCACGATCGACGGCGGCACCGGTGCGATCCATCCCGGGTCCCTCGCCACCTCGAGCACCGAGTCTCCTCCGGAGCTCGACACCCTGCTCGCCTGGGCCGACATCGTCGCCGACGGGCACGTCGAGGTGCGCGCCAACGCCGACACCGAAGGCGACGCCGCGCAAGGCCGCGAGCACGGGCGCGCGGCATCGGTCTGTGCCGGACCGAGCACATGTTCCTGGCCGCCGACCGGCTCCCGATCATGCGGCGCTACATCCTCAGCGAGGATCCCGCCGAGGAAGCAGCCGCCCTCGCCGAGCTGGAAACGGTGCAGGTCACCGACTTCGAGTCGGTGCTGGAGGCGATGGACGGCCTGCCCGTCACGGTTCGCCTCCTCGACCCCCCGCTCCACGAGTTCCTCCCCGACCTGACCGACCTCACCGCTCGTGAAGCTCGCGGCGAGCTCACCGACTTCGAGCGCACCGAGCTGATCGCCGCCCGACGTCTGCACGAGACCAATCCGATGATCGGCACCCGCGGTGTCCGACTCGCCATCGTGCGACGCGGTGTCTACGAGATGCAGGTCCGAGCACTGTGCACGGCAGCGGCCAATCTGTTCGAGCAAGGAAAGCACCCGCACGTCGAGATCATGATCCCGCTCGTCGTCGACGCCGAAGAGCTCCGCCTGGTGCGACGGGGAGTGACCGACGTGCTCGACGAGATCGGGCACCCCGAGCTCGCGGCCGACGTGGTCACCGTCGGCGCCATGATCGAGACACCCCGCGCGGCCATCACCGCCGGGGCCCTCGCAGAACACGCCGACTTCTTCTCGTTCGGTACCAACGACCTCACGCAGATGACCTTCGCGTTCAGCCGCGACGACGTCGAGTCGAAGCTGCTGCCCACCTATCAGCGGTACGGCATCCTCCCGGCCAACCCGTTCGCGGTGCTCGACCAGGATGGAGTCGGCGAGTTGGTCCGCATCGCCTGTGAGGCGACCCGCGCCACGTCGCCGTCGACGAAGTTGGGTGCGTGCGGCGAGCACGCCGGCCATCCGGCGTCGGCCGACTTCCTCGTCCGGATGGGCGTCGACTCCGTCAGCTGCTCGCCGTTCCGGGTTCCGCTCGCTCGGCTCGCCGTCGCCCAGGCGTTGCTCGCGTGCGGACGCGTCAACGTGAACGATCTCGACCTCGACCGACTGCGGGCAACCGCCGTGCGACGACGCACTGCGGCCGACGAGGTCGACACGACCGACGTGATCACCGCGGCACCGGGCTCCGACAGCTCAGCGGCGATCGAGATCGACGAGGCGGTCGTGCTCCACACGCTCCGGGTGCGGGGCTTCGTCACCGCCGACGGATTCGTCGCGACGCTGGGCGAGCATCCCTCGACAATCCTCGGCGGTCTCGTCGATGCCGGCCTGGTGCGCCACGTCGAGGCCCGCGACATGTACGGGTTGCTGCCGATCGGGAAGGATCGCCACGCCGAGTTGCTCGACTCGATCGCCCCACGCGACATCGCAGCCGCGTTGCATCCCGGCTACGAGCGGTTCCTCGGGCTGAACGACCGCTTCAAGCAGCTGTGCACCGACTGGCAGGTCCGCGACGGTCAACCGAACGACCACGCGGACGACGCCTACGATCGGCGTTGCACCGACAACCTCGCAGCCCTCGCCTCGGATGCCGGCCCCGTCATCGCCGAGATGGCCGCCGTGATGCCGCGGCTCGCCCGGTACGGCGATCGGCTCGGCACGGCCGCGGCGTGCGTGGCGGCCGGCGAATCGAAGCGGTTCACCGGGGTGATGTGCGAGTCGTTCCACGACATCTGGATGGAGTTCCACGAGGATCTGATCGTCGTGCAGCGCATCGACCGCGTCGCCGAGGGCAGCTTCTGAGCGACGCAACCGTCGTCGTCACGTCGCCGACGGGCCCACCCACACGTCGTGGACGCGTGCCAGGTCCGGCGCGGCAGATCCGACCTCGCCTCGCCTGACCCGCTCGCCGATCAGGCGGTGAGCAGGGCAGCGATCTCGGCCGCAATGTCGTGCGGTGTGCGGCCGTCGGTGTCGACGACGCGGAACGCCGCGTAGACCGGAGCGCGCTCGGCGAGCAACCGCTCGACGCTGCCGCGCACGTCGTCGCCGGCGAGCATCGGGCGCGAGGCGGCGTCGCCGGCGGGTGCCACCCGTTCGAGGATCGTGTCGATCGTCGCGCTGAGGCAGAACACGTCGCCGGTCGCCGCGAGGCGTTCGGCGTTCACGGCATCGATCATCATCCGACCACCGGTGGCGATGACGAGACGGTGCCTGCCGGCCAGTTCCTCCGCCACGTCGCGCTCGTACCGTCGGAACGTTCCCTCGCCGTGCTCGGCGAAGATCGCCGGGATCGGGCCGTACCTCGCCTCGATGATGTCGTCGGTGTCGGCGAACCCGTGGCCCAACTGCTGCGCGAGCACGCGCCCGACCGTGGTCTTGCCGGTTCCCATGAACCCGGTGAGCACCACGTTGCGATCGGTCACGACGACAGCAGGCTACGGCGCGTCCCACCGACCCCCGGTCCGCCGGCGCGAATCCGTCATCGGGCGTCAGGTTCGCGCCGGCACACTGATTCGACGCCGAGGGACGAGTGGTGCCGCCGTAGTGTCGGGCCGATGAGCGACGACCCGGTGACGTGGACGGTTCGAGCCCGGAACCTTCCCGAGCATGCCGACAACCCGATCCACACCGATGCCGGAGCGCGCGCCGCCGGCTTCCCCTCCGCGCTGGTGGCCGGTGTCACCACGTACGCCTACCTGACGCATCCGCTCGTGGCCGCCTGGGGGGTCGACTGGCTGGAACGCGGCGGTGGCGAGGTGACGTTCAAGGCACCCGTCTTCGCCGAGGCAGACGTCGAGTGCGTCCCCACGTCCGCCGATGACGGCACCGTGATGATGGAGGCGGTCTGCGCCGATCAGGAGCGGAATCCGCGGGTCGCCTTCCACGCGGTGCGCGAGTCGGGTCCGGTGCCGGAACGAGCGCGACGGCGAGGCGGTTGCCGTCTCGTTCGTTCATGATGGGTCGCGACTTCGCCGCCGACTACGGCGAACGGGCCGGCGACGACCTCGGGATCTACGCCGAGCTCGGCGTCATGCATCCGGTCACCTGGCCGCAGATCGCCAATCGCGATCTTCTCGACCGATCTCGTCAACGGCAGCTGGATCCACACGCGCAGCATCATCCGGCACCATGCACCCGGTCCGGTCGGTGCGACGGTCGACGTGCATGCGACGGTCGTCGAACGGTTCCGAGCGCGGCGGCACGCGAGCGATCGTCGACGTGCTGATCGAGCACGAGGGGCGCCCGATCGCGACCCTCGAGCACGAGGCGATCGTCGATCTCGACCCGGCCGACTGATCCCACACGGCCGCCGATGCGTACCGTCGCACCATGAGCGAAGCCATCCGACCGTTCACGATCGACGTGCCCGACGACGTGCTCGACGACCTGCGCCGACGCCTGCACGCCACCCGCTGGCCGGATGCCGAACTCGTCGACGACTGGTCGCAGGGCATCCCGCTCGCCTACATGCAGGAGATCTGCGAGTACTGGGCCGACGAGTACGACTGGCGGCCTCGCGAAGCCGCGCTCAACCGCTTCGACCAGTTCGTCACCGAGATCGACGGCGTCGACATCCACTTCATCCACCAGCGCTCGTCGAACCCCGACGCGATGCCGCTGGTGCTGACCCACGGCTGGCCCGGCTCGATCGTCGAGTTCCAGCGCGTGATCGAACCGCTCACCGAGCCGCAGGACCACGGCGGCGACGCGGCCGACGCGTTCCACGTCATCGCACCGTCGCTGCCCGGCTTCGGATTCTCGGGCAAGCCGACCGAGACCGGGTGGGGCGTCGAGAAGATCGCCGACGTCTGGGCAGGGCTGATGGCGCGCCTCGGCTACGACGCGCTACGTCGCCCAGGGCGGCGACTGGGGCTCGGCGGTGACCACCGCGCTCGGCCGACGCCACCCGAACCACTGCACCGCCGTGCACATGACCCTGGCGATGGGTGCCCGCCCGAAGACCGAGCCGACGACGCCCGAGGAACTCCACGCCGTCGAACGCATGCAGTACTACACGGAATGGGACTCGGGGTACTCGACCCAGCAGAGAACGCGGCCGCAGACGGTCGGCTACGGCCTGATCGACTCGCCGGCCGGTCAGGCGGCGTGGATCCTGGAGAAGTTCTGGGCCTGGACCGACAACGACGGCCACCCGGAGGATGCGCTCACCCGCGACGACCTGCTCGACAACGTGATGATCTACTGGGTCACCGAGACCGCGGCGTCGTCGGCTCGCATCTACTGGGAGAGCTTCGGGCGGGGCGGCGGCCGCGAGCCGGTCACCGTGCCGACCGGCTTCGGCGTGTACCCGGCCGAGATCGTCCGGCCGGTCCGGGCGTGGCTCGGCGACATGTTCCCCGACATCGTGCACTGGACCGAGTTCGACCAGGGCGGCCACTTCGCGGCGTTCGAGGTGCCCGACACGTTCGTCGCCGACATCCGCGCCTTCGCCCGCACCGTCCGCTGACGACGACAGCCGCCGGCAGCGACGACGAGGCATCTTCCGGTCCGGCTCCTCGGAACGCCTCGCCGGAGCCGCGAAGCGAACGCGCCGACGCGCCTCGGCAACGGTCACATGTCCGCGGCCGGCAGCGCTCGATCGCGAACACTCCGACCGTTGCCGTCGGCCCGGCGCCGCCCGGTGTCGGCCCGGGTCGAATCGGGATACGGTGGCAGCCGTCATCCGACATTCGACCGAGGGAGGTCTCGTGACACGGGACATCATCGATGAAACCCCCGAGATCTGGGGCAAGGGCTATTCCACCGACAGCACGACGGTCGAACGCGACTACGACACGTTCGCCGAGACGGGCACCTATGACGAGACCTTCGATGTGTGGGGATACGTCGGCCCGGAGACCGCCGCCGCGATCCTGAAGAACTTACGTGTCGATGCAGAGCCGGATCCTGGACGCAGCGTGCGGCTCGGGGCTCACCGGCACTGCGTTGAGGAACCTCGGCTACGCACACATCGAGGGCATCGACATCTCCGCTCAGCTGCTGGCACTCGCCGAGCGGACGGGTGCCTACGAGCGGGTCGAGCGTGTCGACATGCAGAGTTTCCCGCTCCCGTTCGAAGACGGCGAGTTCGATGCCGTCAACTTCATCGGCGCGCTGACGTACTTCGAGACCACCGAGATCCTGCGGGAGCTGTGCCGCATCGTGCGCAGCGGCGGTCACGTCGTGTTCTCCCAGCGCGACGACATCATGCGCGACCAGAACTACGGCGAGCAGCTCCAGGAGTTGGAGCGCGACGGCTGCTGGAAGCGGGTCTTCGGCACCGAACCGATGCCATACCTGCCGGAGCATCCCGAGTACGGCGCTGCGATCAAGGTCCAGTACTTCGTGTACGAGGTGTTGTGAGTCCGGCGACGATCTGATGCTCGCCTCGACGGCCCCTCGGGTCGTCGCCGGTGCGGCACGGCGGTCACCCCGGTTCGACCCGAAACATCGAACGTCCCGGCCGTCGGACGACGTCCGGGCGTCAGTGCAGCTCGACCGCCACCGATGGTGCCGCGAGATCGCCGACGTGGCGTGCGACCGTGAACAGATGTGCCCCGTTCGGCGGCGTCCACGAGCGGGTCTCGGGTCGCGTCGGGCGAGCGCATCCCTCGGCACGCGGATCTCGAACGCCGACGAGTCACCGACGGCAACAGTGACCCGCTGGAACCCGACGAGGCGGTTCGGCGCGCCGTCGTCGGGGAGCTCCGCGTACACCTGCACGACCTCGGCACCGTCGCGGTCACCGGTGTTCACCACGCTTCCGGTCACCACGATCTCGTCGCCGACCGGGCCCACCTGGACGTCGCGCAGCTCGAATGCGGTGTACGACAACCCGAACCCGAACGGGTACGCGGGCGGGAGCCCGAGGTGCTCGGCGCGCCACCAGCCGTGCCAGCGGTCGTAGGTGAACCGCTCGGCGTCTCGGTCGAAGGCCGGCAGGTCGTCCTCCGACGCCGGCACGGTGAACGGCAGGCGCGCCGATGGGTTCACGTCGCCGAAGAGCACGTCGGCGAGGCCGTGCCCGGCCTGCTCACCGCCGTAGAACGGCTGCACGATCGCGGCGACGTCGGTGTCCCACTCCGAACAGATCACTGCGCTGCCCGCCTGGATCACGACCACCGTTCGCGGTTCGCGGCCGCCACGGCCCGGATCAGCTCGACATCGGCCGGCAGAAGACGGACCGACTCGCGATCTCCCCCGCGGCGAACGCGAAATCCTTCCGATCGGGAACGTGGGGTGGCTTCACCGTCGGCGGCAGGTCGGCGAGCTCGGCCTCGAACGCCGCCACGAGTGAAGGATCGTCCGACGTCGGGAACAGGTGGGTCAGATCGATGCCGGCGTCGCCGATGTACTCGCCCTCGTGCTCGGCGGTGTAGCCGACGACGACCATCACCGTGCCGGCGGACCCGGCCGCGAGGGCGGCTGCGACCGGGTCGGAGCCGTCGTCGAACGTGATCGTCGCATCCGGAGCGGCCGCCCGGAGCCCGTCCAGGACCGTCACGTTGTCGAGCGAGTACACCTCGCTGGAGCCACCGTCGCCGAGGTTGACACGGTCGGCGAGCGCGCCCACCACAGCGATCACCGGGGCTTCGGCACGATCGATCGGCAAGACCGGCGAACCGTCGATCGGCTCGTTCCGCAGCAGCACGACCGATCGCGCGGCGGTCTCGCGAGCCAGAGCGCGATGCCCGTCGGCGCCGATCTCGTCGCGAGCGGGGGCCGGAATCGAGAGCACACTGTCGAACCGCAGCAGCGTCGACACGACGCGCTCGACACAGGCGTCGACGTCGGCCCAGGTGACCTCGCCGCGCTCGACGGCGTCCGGGAGGTGCGTGGCGCGGACCATCCGGTACGGCATCTCGATGTCGAGCCCGGCCCTGACCGATTCGCCCGCATCGCGTATCCCGAAGATCCAGTCGCTGATCACGAACCCCTCGAAGCCCCATTCGTCGCGGAGGATCTCGGTGAGCAGACGGCGGTGGTCGCCGCAGTAGGTGCCGTTGACCTGGTTGTAGGCGGTCATCACGCAGGCCACGCCCTCGTCGACGATCCGCTTGAAGTGCGGCAGATACACCTCGTGCAGGGCGACCTCGTCGATCTCGACGTCGACCTTGAACCGGGCGTTCTCCATCGAGTTGACGGCGAAGTGCTTCACCGTGGCCATCACGTGGCGCTGCAGGCCACGGGTGAACGCCGCACCCATCTCACCGACGTGGTACGGGTCCTCGCCGTAGGTCTCCTGGGCACGGCCCCACGCCGGGTGCCGCAGCAGGTTGACGCACACGGCACCCGTGAGATTGGCGCCGGACGCACGCAGTTCCCGTCCGATCGCGTCACCGATCCGCTCCTCGAGGTCGGGGTCCCACGTGGCGCCACGGGCCATCGACACGGGGAAGCAGGTGGCATTGCCGACCACCACACCACGCGGCCCGTCGGAGAACGACACGCCCGGCAGCCCGACCCGCTCCACCCGTGCGGCGTGGAACGGCGCCTCGTGATAGCCGCCGCGCTGGAGGAACTTCAGGCCCGCCCAGGCGGGAGCGTCACCGTCGAGGCACCACAACTTCTCGTCGTCGGTGAGCGCCGACACGACGTCACGCGCCGCGTCGCGTCGTGCCACCGCCGGCCCGGACCACGGCCCGAGCCGATTCGAACGGAGTCGTGTCGGCGCCGTCGTTCATGTCGGCGATCGTACGTGGGTCGGCGTCACGAGACCGGTTCGTCGGCCAGCACCGTCACGGTGCCGGCGGTGCCGTCGACTTCGACCATCGTGCCGTCGACCAGCAGGTTCGTGGCGTTGTCGACCGACACCACGCACGGGATCTCGAGCTCCGCGGGACACGATCACGGCGTGGCTCATCAAGGCACCGACGTTGACGACGACGGCGGCCGCCGGCATGAACAGCGGCGTCCACGCCGGATCGGTGATCGGGGCCACCAGCACCTCGCCCGGTTCGAGATCGCCGGCCTCGAGCGGATCGAGCACGACACGCACTCGACCGCGGGCGACACCCGAACAGCCGGACTTGCCGGTGAGCACGTCGCCGGGCGCCGCGGTTGCCGACGCGGTGCGCGCCGCCTCCTCGGCTTCGAGCTCCTCGATCGACGGCACCTCGTCCTGCGACGTGATGAAGAACCGCGGCGTCACCGCCGCGAAGCGGGCGTGCAGCGCGAGCCGCTCCGCGAGGACGTCGGCCTTCGAGGCGGGATCGGCCAGGTAGTCGGACAGCTCGTCGAACGGTGACAGCAGCGCGATCGCGACCGGATCGGGGTTCCCGCCGCGCTCGGCACCGCGACGTACGAGCTCGCGATAGACCTGCTTCACGGGCATCGTCAGGCGCACGGCTCGGTCGCGGGTCGCCTCACGCGCCTGCGACCAGAACGGCGCCGCGGTGAGCGCCTTGTCGAAGTTCATCCGGTCGAGGATGTTCAGCGTCGGACGCACCTTCTCGATCGCCGCCTCGCGCTTGGCCTGCTCCTCGGCGGCGTCGTGATCGGCGCCGAGTTCCTCGTCGGACACCCGCATCCGGTCGATCGCCACGAGTGCGAGCTCGGGCGTGTTGTCCCAGGTGCGGCCGGAGAGCTCCCAGTCGTTGGGGCCGCGGTGACCGTGCTCGGCGATGAACGCGTCGAAGCGTTCGCGGAACTCGGCCGCATCGTCGATCGTCGCAACCCGGTCGAGCAGGCCGTCGACGCCCTCGTCGAACGCGGCATTCACCGCAGGCGTCGCCCGGACGAGCTTGGCGATCTCGTACAGCTCGTGTGAGTACTGCGCCGACCGGACGTCGCCGGCGGTGCCCATCAAGTGCGTGACGAGGCCGGGCTCACCGGCCGCGACCGATGCGTCGGCGAGCACGCCCGACACGATGGACGCCAGGGCGGTGGTCGTCATGTGGTTCTTGAACACCCGCTTGAACGGCCCCGGCATCGCGCGAGGTACGCGAGCAGTTCGTCGTCGGAGGCGTCGAGCGCCGGGCGGGTCGAGATGAACTCGGCGGCGGCCTCGAAGCTGTCGTCGACGATCGAGGGCAACTCCTTCTGCCCGAGCGCGCCCAACACGCTCTTGAGGATCTTCAGCGACGCCCGCAGTGATCGGTCACCCTTCTGCGCTTCGTACGGCGGAGCGTCGGACTCGCCGAACAGCGACAGGTCGATCGCTTCGGCCGACGAACCGGGCGCACGAACCCCCATGATGCGGAGGAACGACATGTTGAGGTAGCCGTAGCCGCCGTAGAGCCCGATGATCACGGGGTCGACCGACGAGAAGTCGCCGGGCTGGAGCACGCCGAGCTGCTGGTACGACTCGCGCCATCCCTTCTCGGCCGGGATGACGCCGAGCTCATAGCTCAGCTGCGTCAGCACCTCGGGGAACACCTCACCGATGTTGCCGCGCGTGTTGACGGGCCAGCGCGGGTCGATCTTGCCCTCGACGATCCAGTGTGTGCCCATTGGCTCCCCCTCCTGTTGTTCGTTCGCCGGGGACTCTAGGACACGGCGCCGATCAGCCGGCTGCTCGGTCGCCAGACCGGTCAGGCCGGAGCATGCTCATGACGATCGCGTCGTGATGCTCACCCTGCCAGTGGAGCGCGTCACGGAGCACTCCTTCTCGGATGAACCCGACCCGCTCGTACACCGCGAGCGCACGCACGTTGAAGTCGTAGACCTCGAGCGAGATCCGATGTACGGGTGGGTCGGTGATCTCGTCGAACACGTGGTCGACGATCAGCTGCGTCGCCTCGGTCCCGACCCCACGGTCGCGGGCGCCGCTCGACAGTGCGATCCGGAAGCTGCACGAACGGTTGTCCGGATCCCACTCGTTGACGACCACCTCGCCGAACCACGCTCCGGTCGTCGGGTCGGTCACGGCCAGGTCGAGTCGGTCGTCCTGATCGGCGCGGGTCGAGCACCACTCCACGATCTGCTCCTCGGTGAAGTCGGCGTGGGTGCCGGTGAAGTGGCTGATCTCGTCGTCGTGCGCGTCGGCCCACATCGACGCGGCGTCGGACGCCGTCATCGGACGCAACACGACCCGATCGCCCCGAATCGTCGGCTTGTCCCCGAACGACGCCATGCTCGCGAGCGTAGGCACGCGCTCGACGCCCGGCCGCGATCGATTCTCTGACTAAGGTCAGAGAACATGAGCGACACCATGCGGCGCGACGGCGACGTGCAGGCGACGCTGCGATCGTTCAACCGTGCTCACACCCGTCGCATCGGCGTGCTCGACGACTCGTTCCTCGAGACCGGCCGACCACTCGCACAGGCCCGGCTGCTCTTCGAGATCGGTCCGTCGGGCGCCTCCGTGCTCGCGCTGCGCCGACGGCTCGGGCTCGACTCCGGATACCTGAGCCGCTTGCTGCGCGAGCTCGAGCGCGACGCCCTCGTGACCGTCGACGCCGACCCGGACGACCGTCGACGCCGGATCGCCAAGCTCACCACGGCAGGCCATGCTGCCTGGCGTGACCTCGATCGGCGCTCCGACCGGCTCGCCGCGAGCCTGATCGAACCACTCACCGAACGGCAGCGGAGCCGACTCGACGAGGCGATGGCCACGGCCGACCTGCTCCTGCGTGCCGCGACGATCACGTTCGAGGTGGTCGACCCCCGCTCGGACGATGCGCTGTCGGCGATGACGGCGTACTTCGACGAGCTCGACCTGCGGTTCTCCGACGGCTTCGATCCGGCCGACACCCTCGTGGTCGATGCACCCTCCATGCGGGAGCCGGCCGGTTCGTTCGTCATCGCCCGCTCCGACGATCAGGTCGTCTCCTGCGGCGGCGTGCAGCAACACGACCGCCGTACCGGTGAGATCAAGCGGATGTGGGTCCACACCGACTGGCGCGGGGTCGGCCTCGGCCGGCGCATGTTGCGCCGGCTGGAGCGGGCCGTCGCCGACGCCGGGTATCACCGTGTGATCCTCGACACGAACGCGTCACTCACGGAGGCGATCACGATGTACGAACGCAGCGGCTACCGGCCGATCGCCCGGTACAACGAGAACCCGTACGCGATGCACTGGTTCGAGAAGTACCTCGACTGAGGCCACCGCGGTGGATGCGTTCCCGTTCGGAAGCCAGCCGCACGAGCCGGGCACAGCAGTACGGTCACCAGTCGCCCCCGGCGCGCCTCCTGGGTAGCGGCGCCGCCCACGGCGACCTGGGCGACGGCGGCCTCGATCGCCCGGTAGCCCGTACACCGGCACAGGTTGCCGGCCGGGCCGCGGTGCACCTGCTCGAGATCGGGCGACACACGTCTTCGCGCGCGGCAACGACGCGCTCGATCAGCGGGCGAGCGCAGCGCCGGCGCCGATCCCGCGACCCCAGCACTTTCGTGCACCACACCCGACGGGCTTCAATGGCGAGATGGCCGACGCGCGAGAGGAGTTCGTTCGCAGCCTGCCCAAGGCCGAGCTGCACGTCCACATCGAGGGCACGCTCGAGCCCGAGATGATGTTCGAGCTGGCGGCGCGCAACGGCGTCGACGCTGCCGTATCGACGACGTCGACGAGGTGCGGGCGGCCTACGCGTTCACCGACCTGCAGACCTTCCTCGACATCTACTACGAGGGCGCCAGCGTGCTGCAGACCGACGCAGGACTTCTACGACCTCATGCCGGCCTACCTGCGGCGCGCGCACGCGGACGGCGTCCGCCACGCCGAGATCTTCTTCGACCCCCAGACCCACACCGAGCGCGGGATCGGGTTCGACGTCTTCATGACCGGGCTTCCTCGCGGCGATCGAGCGGGCGCACGCGAGCTGGGCATCTCGGCCGGCGCTGATCATGTGCTTCCTGCGCCACCTCTCCGGCGACGCCGCGTGCGCCACGCTGGAAGCGGCGCTGCCGTATCGCGAGTCACCTCCTCGGCGTCGGCCTCGACAGCGTCCGAGGTCGGCCACCCGCCCGAGAAGTTCGCCGCGTCTTCGCGCGCGGGCCGCGGAGCCGGCCTGCGCGCGGTCGCCCACGCCGGCGAGGAGGGCCCGCCCGCCTACATCGAGCGGCGCGCTCGACGCGCTCGGGGCCGAGCGCATCGACCACGGCGTGCGCTGCCGAAGAGCGACGACGCGCTGGTCGAGCGGCTGGCGGCCGAGCGGCGTGCCCGCTGACGGTGTGCCCGCTGTCGAACGTCAAGCTGCGGGTCTTCGACCGGCTCGAGGACCACAACCTCAGGCGGCTGATGGACCGCGGCGTGTGGTGACCGTCAACTCCGACGATCCCGCCTACTTCGGCGGCTACGTCGTCGACAACTACGTCGGACGGCGCCGAGGCGCTCGATCTGACGAGCGACGATCTCGCCACGCTCGCCCGCAACTCGATCGAGGCCAGCTTCGCCACCGGCGACGAACGAGCCCGATGGCTGGCCGAGCTCGACGCGATCAGCGCCTGATCGATCCTGATCACTCGCGAACGAACACCTTGCCGCTCCCGGACGGGGCCGCGCTGGCGAGGAAGTTCCGCCATCGCGGGTAGCGGTCGCCGAGGCGGCGGAACCACTCGGTGTTGATCAGCGTGATCATCAGGATCATCAGCAGGAACGGGAGCTGGGTGAGCACCTGCACCCAGTCGGGGAACTCGACCTGGAACTCGCCGGCGACGAACAGCAGGCCCCGGTACAGGTAGCACGCCAGCGCCACGCGCAACGGGTGCCAGCCGCCGAAGATCACGAAGGCCAGGGCGATCCAGCCGAGGTTGGTCGTGAGGTTCTCGCGCCACCCGGCGATCTGGTCGAGCGAGACGGCAGCTCCGGCCACGCCGACCAGCGCGCCGCCGACGATGGTGTAGACGTAGCGCAGCCGGTTGACGGGGATGCCGCGGGCGAACGCCGCCTCCGGTCGCTCCCCGACACCCTGGAGCACCAGACCGGGCCGGGTCCGGTAGATGAACCAGAAGGCAGCGACGATCACGAGGAAGCTGCCGTACACCGACAGGTTGTGCTGGAAGAAGCACCGGCCCGAGGAACGGGATGTCCGAGAGCAGCGGGATGTCCCATGCCGGGACCTTCGGGCCGGCTGACGCCGACGTACGAGTCGCCGAGGAACAGCGCCAGCTGCCGGGTCGAGCAGGAACAGCACGAAGCCGACCGCGATCTGGTTGAGCCGCAGCTCGATGCTCGAGAACGCCACGAGGGTGGCGACCACAGCGGAGACCGCCATCGCCGCGAGGAAGCCGACGATGACGCTGTCGGTCGACAGAGGCGGCGGCGAACCCGACCATCGCCGAGAGCAGGATGCTGCCGTCGAGCGAGAGGTTGACGACGCCGGCCTTCTCGGTGATCGTCTCGCCGATGATGGCGTAGACCAGCGGGGTGGCGGCGGCGATGATGCCGGCGAGTACTTCCACGTCAGCCCCGCCCGAGTTCGTCGGCGGGCGACCGTCGAGCGTGTCGCGCCCGGCACCGGCGTGCGGCGGGCCTGCCAGCCGCCGACGAGCAGGATGAACAGCACCAGCATGCCCTGCATGACGCCGGCGAGCGACGAGTCGATGTCGAGCCGCAGCGACAGTTGGGTGCTGCCGACCAGCACCGCCGCGAAGAAGAGGGCGATCGGGGCGGTCCACACCGCCCGGAACCCGGCCAGCAGCACGACGAGGATGGCGAGGAAGCCGTAGCCACCCGAGATCGACGGCACGAGCTTGTGGTGGAAGCCGAGCGCCTGGACGGTCCCGGCCACGCCCGGCGAGCGCCCCGCAGATCGCGAAGGCCGACAGCATGTAGGCGCTGGTCGGGATGCCCATGAGGAAGGCGCTGTTGGAGTTCTCGCCGACCGCCTTGAGCCGCAGCCCGTAGCGGGTGCCCGCCATCAGCACCGGCAACGCCGATCACGGCGACGATCGCGAGTCAGGATCGCCAGCCACGAGTAGTCGTCTGCGCCGACGGTCGGGAGCCAGTACGCACTCGTCGAACAGGTCGGTGCCGCTGGTCGAGGCGATGCCCTGGCGGGACCACGGCCCGATGATCAGGAACACCGCGATCGACCCGGCCACGAAGAACGAGCGCGACGCCGGAGAAGATCTCGTGGACGCCGAACCGGGTGCGCAGCCACCCGGGGATCAGCGCCCACCCGACGCCGAAGAGGGCGCCGACCGATGAAGGCGAGCGGGATCACCACACGCGGCTGGGCCGCTGACCTCTCGCACGACCCACGCCGAGCCGATCGCGCCCATCACGATCTGGCCCTCGACGCCGATGTTCCACATCCCGGCCTGGAAGGTGACGATGAGCCCGGCCGACGCCAGCGTCAGCGGCACCCAGGCGATCAGCGTGTCGGGGATCTTGGCGAGCTCGCCCAGCGAGCCATCCACAGACTGCCGCGAGCGCGTCGAACGGGGCGGAGCGCCGACGACGCAGGAGCAGCACGCACGGTCGCGAGCCGAGCGCCGAACCCGACCGACAGCAGCGGGCCTGTGGCGCGTCGGAGAACCAGTCGCTCACGCCAGCACGCTCCTTGCCGCCGATCAGGTACCCCAGTTCGTCCGGCGTCGACCGTCGCAGCGTCGACGACGTCGCAGCACGTTGCCGTTGAAGAAGACCGCGATGCGGTCGCTGTAGCGCAGCAGCTCGTCGAGGTCGGCCGAGGCGAACACGATCGCCGTGCCGCGCGCTGCGCCGGGCGAGGAGCTGGGTCCACACCCACTCGGCCGACTCGATGTCGAGGCCGCGGGTCGGGTGTTCCATCAGCAGCAGCCGGATCTCGTCCGGCATCATCGCCAGCAGCAGGCGCTGCTGGTTGCCGCCCGACAGCGACTCGGCCGTCGACGTCGGTGGTGCCCTTGATGAAGTGCGCTTCGATCTCGGTCTCGGCCGTCTGCTCTCGGCGCGCGTCCCAATCGACGAAGAACGACGTGTCGCCTCGCTCACCAGCTCGAAGTGCTCGGTGATCGTCATGCCCGGCGACGAGACCCTCTTCGAGCCGGCCGGCCGGCAGGTAGTGGACGCCGGCCGCGATGAAGTCGCGGTAGTCGCTTGCCGGTGAGGTCGACCCCGTCGAGCCGAGATCGAGCCGCGTCTCGGGCCGGAGCAGCCCGGTGCAGGCCTGGAGGAAGGTGCGCTGCCCGCTGCCCTCGAGCCCGGCCAGCCCGAGCACCTCGCCCGCCGCGCACCTCGAGCGAGAGGTCGTCGACGGTGATCAGGCGCTCGCTCACCGTGACGTGGTCCGAGCGCCAGCGCGGCGTCGCCGAGCGTCGGCCGTCGGCCGTTCGCCCGCCACGACGACCTCGCCGAACATCATCTCGACCAGCTCGTCGGTCGAGAACGGGCATGTCGCCGTGCCCGACGACCTTGCCGCGCCGCATCACGGTGACCCGGTCGCACAGCTGCTCGATCTCCTCGAGCTTGTGGGAGACGAAGATCACGATCATGCCCGTCGGCGGCGAGCCGGCGCAGGATCTCGAACAGCTTCTCGCGCTGCGATGCGGAGATCCCGGTCGTCGGCTCGTCGAGGATCAGCACCCGGGCGCCGAGCCAGAGCAGCCGGGCGATCTCGAGCTGCTGGCGTTCGCCGACGGTCAGGGTCTGCGCGAGCGCGCTGCGGATCGAACGTGAAGCCGTAGCGGTCGGCTGCCTCGCGCAGCGCTCGCTGCGCCCGCCTTGCGATCGAGGCGCACGCCGCCGGGGCTGCCGAGCAGGAAGTTGTCGAGCACGGTGAACGGCAGGAACACCAGCGGGTCCTGGTGCAGCATGCCGATCCCGGCCGCGATGGCGTCGTCCGGGCGACGCAGCCGCAGCCGGCTCGCCGTCGAGGATCACCTCGCCGGAGTCGGCCTCGATGAAGCCGGACAGGACCTTCATCAGGGTCGACTTGCCGGCGCCGTTCTCGCCGAGCAGGCCGTGCAGCTCGCCCTCCTGCGACGGTCGAGGATCGACGCCATCGTTGGCCCGCACCGCGCCGAAGTGCTTGTGGATGTCCCGCAGCTGCGAGGCGCATCGGGCGCGTATCTGCCCGCGCTGAGCGTCGTGCCGTCACCCGCTATCGGTCACTCGGCAGCGCTGGCACCCTCGATGCCCTCGAGCAGCTGCTCGGTGTACCAGATCTGGAAGTCGGTGGCCTTCTCGCCGTCGGCGAGCCACGCCGAACCGTCCTGGTAGTTGAGCGGGCCGACCCAGAGGTCGATCTCGCCGCTGGCCGAGACCGGCGATGAACGTCGTCGAGCGTCGGCGGCCGCGTCGGCCGACGAGCCCGTCGCCCGTTGAACCAACCGATGGCCGTCGTGTCGCGGTTGTTGATGTCGCGCCCAGTCGGGACCGAGCCACTGCCATTCGGCCGCGAAGGTGCCGTCGATGACGCTGCTGGCGATCTCCAGGTACGACGGGCCCCAGTTGAAGTAGGGGACGCCCAGGCAGACATCCGGCGCCTCGGCACAGGCGTCCTCGAAGTCGTAGGGCACGGCCCAGACCGCTTCGCCCGCATCGCTGCGCCTGACCGGCGCGGACCAGCGCTTCGGTGGTGTCGATACCGGAGATGATCACGTCGGAGCCGGCGGCCAGGAACTCGTTGGTCACCTGGGTCGGGTCGAGGGTGAAGCCCGGAATGTTGAACCAGAAGCCGATCCACTTGACCTCGAAGCCGAGATCGGCCGGGTCGCTGCCCGCGTACGTTCTCCAGCAGTAGCGGCGCACCGAGGTAGGCCGAGTTGACCAGCCGACGGGTCTCGTCGTTGATCAGCGGACCGAGGTAGGAGATGCGTGCCGGTCTCGGTGGTGAGCGCTGCGGCGCAGCCGGCGATCATCTTGCCGTACTCCATCCGGCCCATGACGTTGCCGAGGTTGGTGAGGTCGGCGCGGTAGCCCTTGCCGTCGGCCCAGGCGTTGTCGCCCGACGACCAGATCATCGGCACGTCGGGGATGGTCGGCGGCGGCCTGCTTCGATGCCGTCCTTCATGTCGTCCGAGGTGGCGAAGATCAGGTCGGCGCCCTGGTCGATCATGTCGGCGACGACCGCCTCGATCGTCGTCTCCGGACGATCGGCCGTGTTCATCTTGTCGAGCACGATCAGGTTGTCTGCGGGCAGGCCGAGCTTGCTCCATCACGTACTCGCCCGCCTCGAAGTGCGCCTGCGACCAGCCGCGGTCGTTCTGCGGGCCGACGAGGATCATGCCGATCTGGAAGTCCTCGGGGGCCGAGTCGCCGGCATCGCCGGCATCGTCCGTGGCGTCCGCGATCGTGGTGTCGGCCACCGTGTCGGAGACCTCACCACCGTCGTCGTCGCCTCCACACGCTGCTGCAACCAGCGCGAGGGGGATCAGTAGTTGCCACATCCGTGGGACACGCATGTCCTCTCCCTTCCGAGCACGTTTCGAGAACGAACCTACTGATCGGGATCGGAGTGAGCCAGGGCCCTCGGTCCCGACCTCGGTCGCGTCGTCCCTGTTCAGGGGCTTTGGGCACCCGGCCTGATGGTCGGCGACGCCGGAGCCGACTACGCTCGGTGACTATGGCGCTCATTTCCGTGGCCGAATCTGTCGGACCTGCTCGACGACCCCGACGTGGTGATCTGCGACGTCCGGTTCCATCTCGACGATCACGATCGTGGCCGACGCGAGTTCGACTCGTCGCACCTGCCGGGTGCACGGTTCGTCGATCTCCACACCGAGCTGGCCGGAACCGTGGGCGGCGGGCGCCATCCGTTGCCGCCAGTGGCCGATTTCGCAGCGCTCCTCGGGCGGCTCGGGGTCCGGCCCGGGTCGCTGGTCGTCGCCTACGACAGCGCCAACGGCGCAACCGCCTCGCGACTGTGGTGGATGCTCCGTTCGATCGGCCACGGACGCGCCGCGGTCCTCGACGGTGGGATCCAGGCCTGGACCGGCGCCGGTCTGGAGTTGACCGCAGAGGTGCCGACGGTCGTGGCGACGGTCTACCCGGCGGCACCCGACTGGACCGGAATCGTCGACGCCGAAGCCGTCGCCCAGAGCGCGGCCTTCGGCGGCACGGTCATCGACGCCCGCGCTCCGGAGCGATTCCGCGGTGAGAACGAGCCGATCGATCCTCGCGCCGGCCACATCCCCGGGGCGATCAACCGGTTCCACGGCGACACCGTCGGCCCGGACGGGCTCCACCTGTCGACGGAACAGCTCGCCGAGCTCTTCGCCGGTGTCGGCGAGAATCCGATCGTGTACTGCGGCAGCGGTGTGACTGCGTGTCACGATCTCCTGGCCATGTCGACGATCGGGCTGGCCGGCGCGCGGCTGTACCCCGGTTCGTGGAGCGAGTGGTCGGCCGAACCGGACCGCGAGGTCGCGACCGGCAACTGAGCGCGGTTCTCCCTACGCCGACTGCTTCGCCGACGGCTTCTTCGTGGCCTTCTTCTTGGCGGTCGACTTGTTCTTCGCGGCCGACTTCTTCGACGACGCCTGCTTCTTCGTCTTCGCCTTCTTCGTGGCCGTTCCCGCTGCGGGCGTCGGTGCCTTCATCGCGCCGCGACGACCGGCGGGCTTCGGCTGCGGCACCGCGTACTCGGCACCGGACGCCTCGAAGAGTGCATCGATCTCGTCGACGTGGAGGTCGACGAGATCCCACAGATCCGGGACGAGGTCACGATCCGAGACGAGACCGAAATCGAGCCGATCCTCGTAGGAGTGCACCGTGATGTTGAGCCCGACACCGTTGCTGATCGTCGAGACCGGGATGTAGTTGTCGAGTTTGCAGCCGGCGAAGTACAGCGGCTCACGCGGGCCCGGCACGTTCGAGATCACGACGTTGATCGGCAGCGTCACCCGGTCGGACAGCCGAGCGATCAGACGGACGGCTGCCCCCGCGATCACCGGCGACGCCGCCTCGGTGGCCTCGGTCATCGCCGTGGCGGGAACGAGATCCAGTTGCCGCTTCGCGACCTCCATCGCCTCCTTGCAGCGTGCGACCCGCTCGAGCGGATCGTCGCAGTCGGTCGGCAGGATCGCCACGATCGACGAGACCCGGTTCGTCCACGGATCCTCCTCCATGCCGGTGCGGATCGAGACCGGCACCATCGCCCGCAGGGGTTCATCGGGCAGTGCGTCATGGCGCAACAGGTACTCGCGCAGCGCCCCGGCACACACTGCCATCACGACGTCGTTGACGGTGCCGCCGGTCGCGTCCTTGAGGCGTTTGATGTTCGACAGCGCCGTCGAGCGCATCGCGAATCGGCGGTGCGGACCGACGCTCTTGTTCCACGGCGTCGGAGGCGCCGGGGTGATCGGCAGGGCCACCTTGCGCAACTGTTCGGCGACCGCCTCGGCCTCCTCACCGCGTCCGACCGACGCCGCGATGAGGTCGCGCGAGCGCGCCACGACGCCGCTCAGGTTGTTCAGCCCGGCCGCGTCGGCCAGGTTGCGGACGACCTTGAGTGACAGCCGGGTGGCCTTGACGGGGTTCGTGACGAGATGGTTGACCGTCTGCTTGAGCAACTCGGAGTCGGTCGGGAGTTCGTCGGGCGTCCAGGCGATCGGCTCCCACGGCCACTCGGCGTCGATCGAATCGTCCGTGAACGTCTTCAACATGATCACCCCGGCGGCACCGTCGACGGTGGCGTGGTGGAACTTGGTGAGCATCGCCCACCGGCCGTCGCCGAGACCCTCGATGACGTAGACCTCCCAGAGCGGATGGTCGCGATCCATCCGGCGGCCGATGATCCGCGCGACCTGTTCGGCGAGCTGGTCGGCCGCCCCCGGCGGGGCGAGGCCGATCTGACGGATGTGGAAGTCGAGGTCGAAATGGGGATCGTCGACCCAGTAGGGGTGGTCGAGCCCGAACGGCACCTCGACGACGCGGCGGCGGAGCGGCTCGATGTGCCCGACGAGCGAGCCGAACCGCTCGTACACGGCGGCGTACGGATCGAACTCGGGATACGGGCGTTCGTACACCGCGAGCCCGTTGACGTGCCCGTAGGTCGTGGGCGTCTCCATGTACAGGAACGTCGCGTCCAGCCCGGTGAGTTGCTTCATCGTCAGAGTCTGCCACGCAGCGGCGAGCAGCCGGCCGTGCGCACGCCAGTTGCAGCGGTGCGCGTCAGTCGTCGTAACGATCGTGGCGTCGCAGCCAGGCCATCGACCACGGCAGCTCGTCTTCGTCACGACCGTTCGGAACCATGTCGAGCAGCTGGTAGGCACTGTTGAACACATCGAGTCCGCGGGCATACGTCGAGTAGGTGTGGAAGACCGAGTCGCCGTCGCGTGCGAACACGCTGAGGCCCGGCAGTTCGTCGATCGGCTCCTCGGTCGGCCGATAGTTGTAGCGACGGCTCCCCGACACCTCGAAGTCGCGGTTGAAGGTGGTGCCCGCTGTCGAGACCCACGGGAACGACCACCCCATGCGCTTCCGGTACGCGAGCAGCCGTTCGAGCGGGCCGATCGAGGCGGCGACGAGCGTGACGTCACGCGCCGCGAGGTGTGGTGCCAGGCCGTCGTAGTTGTCGGCCCAGAACGAGCAGCTCGGGCAGCCCTCCTCCCACTCGGTGCCGAACATGAAGTGGTAGACGATGAGCTGTCCGCGGCCGTCGAACAGGTCGGCGAGTGACCGGGGACCCTGTTCCGTGGTGAACTCGTACTCCCGGTCGACCGGCACCCAGGGCAGTGCCTGGCGTCGGCGGGCGAGTTCGTCACCTCGCCGCGAATGCTCCTTCTCGGCCGCCAGCAGCTCGAGGCGGGCCAGTTCCCAGTCGTCACGGGTCGCGATGTTCGGCATCGCGACAGTGTAAGCTATTGCTTACATGAATGCCACCACCGCAACGGCGCACGTGGCCGTTCGCGTCGACGCGAACGACGACGCGATCGATGCACTGGCCGCCGCGCTCGCGGACCCGACGCGTCGGGGCCTGCTCCGACTCGTCCGTCACGACGAACGCAGTGCCGGTGCACTGGCCGAAGCGTTCCCCGGAATCAGCCGACCTGCCGTGTCCCAGCACCTCCGCGTGTTGCACCACGCCGGGCTCGTCGAGGTGCGACCCGACGGCAATCGTCGGATGTACCGGGCACGGGTGCAGGCGCTCGCACCGGTGTCACACTTCATCGACGAGATGTGGGACGATCGACTCCGGCGGCTCAAGCGGGCCGCCGAACAGCTGGAGAACGGAGGACCATCGTGACGGCGACGAGCCCGATGACCACCACGATCGAACACGTCGTCCACATCGACGCGATGCCGTCGACGGTCTACGAACTGTGGACCACTCCCGAAGGGCTGTGCGCCTGGTGGGGGGTGACGGCGACGGTCGATCCACGGCCCGGCGGCCCGATCCGGGTCGACATCGACGGCGAGCACGTGATGGTCGGCGAGATCGTGGAGGCCGACCCACCTCACCGGTTGCGCTTCACGTTCGGTTGGGAGGGCGGTGAACTCGCGCCCGGCGCCACCGAAGTCGACGTGACGATCGACGCCGTCAGCGTCGAGATCAGTCGTGTCACGCTGCGCCACCACGGCCTGCCGGTGGAGTTCGTCGAGAGCCACGTGCGCGGCTGGACCCACTTCGTCGGCGAACGCCTCGCGGAGACGGCTCGATGAGCGTCGACGTGGGCGCGACGGTCGTCATCGAGCGGCCGATCGAGGAGGTCTCGGCGTTCGCCGGCGACCCGTCGAACGCACCCCGCTGGTACCGGCGGATCTCGAGTGCCGAGTGGAAGACCGATCCGCCGATCTCGCTCGGATCGCGGATCGCCTTCCGGGCCCGGTTCATGGGCCGCGACCTCGAGTACGTCTACGAGGTCATCGAATACACGCCGGGAGAACAGGTCGCGATGCGCACCGCCGAGGGCCCCTTCCCGATGGCCACGACGTACACGTGGAGACCGGTCGGCAGCGCCACGACGCACATGACACTGCGGAATCACGGCGAGCCGTCCGGATTCTCACGACTGGCGGCACCGCTCGTGGCCCGTGCGATGCGGCGGGCCATGAACCAGGACCTCGCCGACCTCAAGCGGCTCCTCGAATCCGGCTGAACGCGGCCATCCTCGTGGGTGACACACTGGACCGATGGAGATCCCCGGTCGCATCGACACCCTCGACCAGCTGACCGCCCTGTACCGCCCGCCGAGCGAGCGTGCCCTCGGCAAGCAACTCGACCGCATCGACGAGGGCATGGCGGCATTCATCGATCTCAGCCCGTTCCTCGTGCTGTCGACCACCGACGGTGCCGACTCGGTCGACGCATCGCCGCGGGGTGGCCCGCCCGGGTTCGTGCGTCGGCTCGACGACCGGCACATCGCGATCCCCGACCTGAACGGCAACAACCGGCTCGACAGCCATCGCAACATCGTCGCCCACGGGCGCGCCGGCGTCCTGATGATGGTGCCCGGCAGGGACGAGACCCTGCGCCTCAACGGTCCGGCGGCGATCACCACCGACCCGGACATCCTGGCCGGCTTCACCGAGGAGCTGCGGAGACCGAAGGCAGCCATCGTGCTCGAGACCGCCGAGATCTACGGTCACTGCGCCAAGGCGTTCCGGCGGGCGCAGCTGTGGGTGCCGTCGTCGTGGGAGGAACTCGCCGCCGCACCCGATCTGGCAGCGATGTACAGCTGCATGTGGCAGATCGACGAGCCCGAGATCCGCGACGCACTCGAGCACACCTACGAAGCAGACCTCGCCCGGGACTGAAGGTGGACGTGGCGAGGGCTACGCGCCCTCGTGGACCCACACCGGCGTGTCGAGCGGCATGATGCCGGTCTCCCAGATCCAGTCCATCGCCGGAACGCTGACCCGGACACAGCCGTGAGACGCCGGGTAGTCGGGCACGTGATTGGATCCGTGCACGGCGATGCCGCCCGTGAAGTACTTGGGTCGATAGATGCTGCCGAGGTCGCCCTCCCACCAGCCTTCCGCACGCTGGCGGTAGACGTCGTGGAGCCCGTTCCTGGTGACCGAGTCACCCGTCTGGACCTCGCCCGGCGTGTTCTGGTCGGGCTCGACGTACGCGATCTCGCTCCCGCTCGACGCATTGAGGATCCACTCGGTCCGACCCTCGATCACGAACATCAGGACCTGCTTGCCCTTGTCGATCTCGACGAGGGTTCCGGCATCGGCCCGACCGTGCGGCCGCTCGGTGACGGCGGTCATCGCCGCCGCGGTCTCGGCGCCGAGCACGCCGTCGGTCTCGAGCCCGTAGAACTTCTGGAAGGCCATGACCGCCTGGGTCGTGGTGAGGTTGTACCGGCCATCGGCCTCGTCGATCCAGAAGCCGAGTTCGAGCAGTCGCTGCTCGGCTCGCAGCGTGTCGTCGCCATTGCTCTGGCCGACCGCCACGATCGGGGGGTCGGCGACGGGCACCGGAATCTTGTTGACCGGGATCGTCGTCGTGGTCGGTGCCGGCTCGGTGGTGGTCGTGGACGTCGTGGTGGTGGTGGTCGTGGACGTCGTGGTGGTGGGTGCGATCGTGGTGGTCGTGGTCGGTGCCGCCGTCGTCGTGGTGACCTCGACGGGATCGCGAGTCGTGCTGGCGATCGACGTGGAGGCGCACGCGGGCAACACCAGGGCCGCCGCCGCAGCGATGAGGTATCCGCGCTGTACCTGCATATCGCATCCCAAAGATACCGAGTGACGGCCACGAGCAGCCGTCACCCGAGCGCGATTCCTCACGATTTCATCCACTTTTCGGCCATAACGTCGTTGAACCCGGGTCGGTGGTCGACTTCTTCCCGATTCCGTCGACGTCCGCGAGCTCTGCGAGGGTCGCCGGACGGCGCGGCAGCACCGAGGTGTCGAACCGGTCGACCAGCTGTTCGGCCGTCGGTGACTCACCGGGTGCCGCCAGACCGAGCGAACGCGCCAACGTGCCGACGATCTGACCCGGCGACCAGCCCGTGGCTCGGAGCTCGCGGAGTGTGACCGCACCGTGGCGCTTCGCAAGACGGTCACCGTCGGGTCCGAGCACGAGCGGTACATGGAGATACTCGGCTACCTCGGCATCCAACAGCCGCTGGAGCAGCACCTGTCTCGGCGTCGACGAGAGCAGATCGTCACCTCGCACGACCTGCGTCACACCCTGGGCGACATCGTCGACCACGACCGCCAGGTTGTAGGCGGGCACACCATCCGCTCGCGCGAGCACGACGTCGTCGACGGCGCCGGTGAACTCCCCCGCGACCAGGTCGGTGATCGTGATCACCTCGCCGTCGGTCCGGAGACGCAGCGCCGGCGCGCGGCCGGCGTCGCGTCGCGCCGCCCGCTCGGCGTCCGACAGACGTCGGCAGGTGCCGGGGTAGGCGCCGTCGGGGAGGTGCAGGTGCGGAGCCCGTGGTGCGGCATCGATCTCCTCGCGGATCTCGCGGCGGGTACAGAAGCACTCGTACACACGGTCGGCACCCCGAAGCCGTTCGATCACCGCTCGGTAGCGGTCGAAGCGGTCGCTCTGGCGAACCACGTCGCCGTCCCAGTCGAGTCCGAGCGCTGCGAGGTCGGCGAGTTGGCGCCGCTCGTGCTCGACCGTCGAGGTGACCCGGTCGAGGTCCTCCATGCGTACCAGGAACTCGAGACCGTCGGCTCGGGCGGCCAGCCACGCGACGAGCGCCGTCCGGAGATTGCCCGAGGTGCAGCTCACCCGTGGGTGAAGGTGCGAAACGGCCGGCCATCGCGCCATTCTGGTGGGCGTGGGCGAGCGAAGCGACGCACAGCTCAATCGCCGGGAGCGGATGGTGATCATCCTCGACCGAGACGGAGCCGAATGTGTGTGGTGCCGGCGAGCGCTCGAGGTCGGATTGGTCGCCGCGACGACGGAACACCTGGTTCCCCGGATCAAGGGAGGCCCGAGCTGGATCGAGAACGAGCTGGCGGCATGTCGCCGATGCAACGGCGAGCGAGGTCACCGGACACCGGGCGAGTGGTTCGACGAATGCGAACGGCGGGGCTGGAACCCGAACCGGGCCACGATCGTGCGAGCACTGCACTCACTGAACGAGGCGATCGTGCGACGTGGTGGCCAACGACGCGCCCGGCCGTACGTCGCCTCGCAGCTCCGGCGGCTCGGACCGCGCCGGTGGGCAGGCGGCAACCGCCGACCCGTGACCGTGACCTGCGACCGTGACCGTGCGGCGTCGCGACGTGGGATTGCCGCTTCGACCGATCGACCCGGGTCCGGCGGTCTCGGCACGTATCATGCCTCGCCATGGAGTGCCCCACCTGCGAACGGACTGTCGAGCGCGGCGACCGTTTCTGCAACGGCTGCGGCACGTCCCTCCGTGGGGTGACCGACACCACCCAGCTGGTCACCCCGGTCGACGACGAGGCTGCAGACACCGACGAACGACGCCACGAACGACACCACGAACGACACCACGAACGACACCACGAACGACACCACGACGGTCGCGTCCACCGACAGCCTGCCGCGCACCGAGTTGATCGCCGAGCCCGGCGAGGACCTGCCCGCCGACGAACCCGCATGGGCACCAACCGGCTCCGTCCCGGCCGCGGCGGCAGCTGCGGGCGCGGCGACGAGGGCCGCGGCCCCCGACGTGGCGACGACCGACCTGCCGGCCACCGAACCGATCACCGAAGTGTGGATGGACGCGGTCGACGCAGACCCGGCGCCGCCCACGCCGTACGACTTCGTGGAGAAGGAACCGGTCGCCGCGACCGTGCAGATGGAGACCCCGGTCGCCGAGACGGCCGCGATGCCTGCCGTCGTGGCCGAACCGGTCGAGGAACACGGCCGCTTCTCGTTCAATCTGGTCCTGTTCATCTCGATCGTGGCCGGGCTCGTCGCGCTCGCCGGACTGTTCGCCGACGTGATCTCGATCACGAGCGACGCCCGGCTCGTGCGGACCGACGACACACCCGAGGCGTTCCGGACCGGCAGGTGGATCGTCGACGATCTCGCCGACAATCTGTCGATCGCCGGTCTGATCGCCGTCGTGTCGATGGTCGCCGGTGGCGTCGCCTCGGCGTTCCGATGGAGGTGGGGCTCGGGGCTCGCCGGTGGCGCCGGGCTCGCCGTTGCCGGGCTCGCGGCGCTCACCGTCGGTCTCGCGCAGTTCCCGATCGACCTCGCGCGGGCGTTCGCACGGGTGCCCACCGACGACCCGTTCGTGCTCACGATCACCCGGGATCTCGGCTACTGGCTCCTGATCGCGGCGGGCGCGCTCGGCATCGTGTTGTTCTTCGCGTCGCTCAACGACGCGATGGGCGACCGCCGACCGGGTCTCAACCCGTGGATCGCCGCCCTCGGCGCACTGGCCGTGGTGATCGCAGCTGCCGGCCCACTGCTGCCGGAGAATCAGGCGATCTTCAGCGACAACTGGTACCTCATCGAGGGGCCGGGCCAGGCATCGGCCCTGCTGCTGGTCGGCCGGTTGGTGCAGCTGGCGTTGTTCGTGATCGGCGGCGTGGTCGGGTTCCTGTCGGTCCGACGCTGGGGGCTCGGGCTGGCCGTCGGCTCGACGCTGCCCGGGATCTGGCTCGTGGTCAGCACGTTGTTCGACCTGACCGACGACCCGGTCGGCCTCGGCTGGCAGAACCGAGGCGCCGTCGACATGCATGTGCACGGCGTGACGATCATCGGGACGAGCGCGGTGCTCGCCATGTTGGTGCTCGCGGTGATCGGCGCGTACGACCAGGGCGTCCGCGAAGGGCGATAGCGGGCGGGTTCCGGGCGGCACCGTGGCGACAGACGTTTCGGCAGCTGCGAGACTGGCCGGGTGACACACATCGAGTTCCGGAGTGACAACGCGGCAGGGGTCGCGCCCGAGATCGTCCAGGCAGTGGCCGACGCCAACGTCGGGTCGGTGATCGCCTACGGCGACGACCCCGTGACCGCGCAGCTGCACGACGTGGTGCGCGAGGTGTTCGAGCACGACACGGCGCGCGTGTTCCCGGTCACGAGCGGTACCGCAGCGAACGCGCTGGCGCTGACCGCGCTGTGTCCGCCCTGGGGTGCCGTGCTGTGCCACGAGACCGCTCACATCCTCAACAGCGAAGGCGGGGCGACGTCGATGCTCGGAGGCGGTGCCGTGATGCGGGGGGTCGGCGGCGACGACTTCCGCATGCACCCCGACGAACTCCGGGCGGCGCTCGACGGCATCCGGTGGGGCGACCCGCACCACTCGCAACCGGCCGTGATCTCGATCACCTCGCCGACCGACATGGGCACGATCTACTCCGTCGACGACATCGCCGAACTCGCGGCGATCGGCGCCGAAGCCGGGATGGCCACGCATCTGGACGGGGCTCGGATCGCCAATGCGCTGGTGGCCCTGGGATGTACGCCCGCGGAGATGACCTGGAGGGCGGGCGTCGACGCGGTGTCGCTCGGGTGCACGAAGAACGGTGCGCTGTCGTCGGAGGCGATCGTGGTGTTCGACGATGCCGCGGCGGACGAGCTGGTGTACCGCACGAAGCGTTCGGGGCACGTCACCTCGAAGATGCGATTCCAGTCGGCACAGGTGATCGCGTACCTCACCGACGACCTCTGGCTCCGATTGGCCGGCAATTCCAACGCACGGATGAAGCGTCTCGCGGCGGGCCTCGAACCACTCGGTGTGCGCTTCGTCAACCGGCCCGACGTCAACATGTTGTTCGTCGACGTCGGGGAGGCCGCAGCGTCGGCGATGGCCGAGGCCGGAATGCTGTTCTACGACATGGGTGGCGGCGTGATCCGCCTCGTCACGAGCTGGCAGACGACCGACGACGACATCGACCGGGCACTCGACATCACGGCCGCGGCACTGGCGTCCTGACCGGCGACAGCCGCACGAGGCGTGCGAACGGGTGGCCGATGGGTGTGCAACGGGTGTGCGGTGACGATGCTGCATCCGCCGGCGAAGCATCGTCACCGCACACCTCGACGAAGCGCTGGTCCGCTGCGACCTCGTCGTCTTCCTGGTTCCCGGAACGATCCTGTCAGACGTTGCCGTGTCCGATCAATGCAAACTTCGTCACATCCCGACCAGCACAGGTCGGTCGCCCTACCGTGTGATCGTGGAGATCGGACCGATGTACGGCGACGGCGCCCGGGCGCTCCAGGACCGGTTCGACTCACGTCGGCTCGCCGACCGACTGGCCGATCTCACCGTGCACGACCGGCTCTCGGACGACGACCTCGCCCTCATCGAGGCACAGTCGACCGTGTGGATCTCGACGGTCGACGCCGAGGGTTGGCCCGACGTGTCGTACAAGGGTGGCGACGTCGGGTTCGTGCGGGTCGAGTCGCCGACCGTACTCCGCATCCCCAGCTATGACGGCAACGGGATGATGCGCACGATGGGCAACATCGCCGACACGGGCCGGGTCGGCCTGCTGTTCCTCGACGAGGCTCGCCCGTGGCGGATGCGTGCTGCAGGGCACGGCCCGTGTGTCGATCGACGCGGGCGACGTCGCCGCGTTCCACGGCGCCTTCGCCGTGATCATCGTGACCGTCGGTCGGGTGTTCCCGAATTGCGGTCGGTACATCCACCGGCCCGATGGTGTGTCCGAGCACGTGCCCCGCGAAGGTCACGAGCCGCCGACGCCCGAGTGGAAGACCTACGACGTCATCGCCGACGCACTGCCGGCCGACGACCCCGCCCGGCGCGACGGCTGACTCTCGAACGCACCTCTGTCGTACGACCGGTGGACTCGGCGCTTTGTTGGGTGAAGAGTTGGTGGAGGGATCGCCGTGCCGAATCGTTCGGACACGAACACGTTCGAGGAGTTCTTCGAACGGGCTGAGCCTCTGCTCCGGGATGCCCTGTCGGCAACGGTGGGCACGTCGACGGGTCTGGATGCCGCCGCCGATGCCCTGTCGTACGGATGGGAGCACTGGGAACGAGTGCGAGACATGGAGAATCCGATCGGCTACCTCTACGTGGTCGGGCGAGACCGGGCGCGGCGACGTCAGCCGAAGCGGGCGGCCATGCAGCCCGTCGACCGCGAGCAGTTGCCCTGGGTCGAACCCGACCTCCCGGACGCGCTCGCCCGGCTCCCGGAGCAACAGCGAACCGTGGTGATGCTCGTGCACTGCTACCAGTGGACGATGTCGGAGGTCGCGCAGTTGCTCGATGTGTCGAAGTCGACCGTGCAGACCCACGCCGAACGCGGCATCGGCCGGCTCCGCGACGACCTGAAGGTGATGCTGTCAGTTCCGACCTGCTCGACCAACTCGCTGCGTACGGTGCCCAGCAGCGACGCGCGCAACCGCCACTCGAGCTCGACGGCGTGATCGGCGATCACCCCTCGCCGCTCGACGACGACGCCGAACGATGCACGCCGGTCGGTGCGTCGACGCCGACCTCGGAGCGGACACCACCCGGGCGACGCCGACTGGTCACGCTCACCGCCGCGGCGATGGTCGGGGCCGTCGTCGGTCTCATCGCCCTCGCCTCCGTGGTTCGCGACGGACCCACCGACGTCGCATCACCCGGTCCCGCGGCGGATCTCGAGGCCGTGCAACCGGTCGAGCTGTTCCGCGTCAACAGCGACGCAGCCGCGTACTGGCGGCTGACCACGTTGCTCGAGTACGGCGGGGAGGAGTTCCGGCTCCCTCGACGATCACTCGAACGGATCGACGGCGAGGTCGCGTCGGGAACCGGGGACCGGCGAATCCGCCAGCAGGTCCAGATCCTGTCGCTCGAAGGCCGACTCGTGCCCGCGGCAGCGGAACCGGTGCAGGCTGCCGGCTCCTCGGGTGGAACAGAGCTCTCGCTCAGCCTCGATCGCGACACGAGCACGCTCGTCGCAGTGCGGGACCTGGCGCCCGGTGATCTCTTCACGATCGTGTCGAACATGACCCAGCCGACGCCGGACGAGCTGCGGGCAGCCACGACCGAGCCGACCGATCCGATCCTGGTCGAGGTCCCCGCCGACCTCACGACCGAGGTGGGCGAACTCGCGGTCGACGTCACCAGCGGTGCAGCGACATCGTATGACTCGGCGCTCACCCTCCAGAACTGGTTCCGTTCCGAGTTCGACTACCGTGCGGGCGCCATCGACGGCCACAGCGCCGACGACCTCGATGAGTTCCTCGATGTGCGCGAGGGAGACGCCGAGCAGTTCTCCGCCGCCTTCGCGCTGATGGCGAGAACCCTCGGTCTGCCGACTCGCGTCGCGGTCGGCTTCACGCCGGGCGTGCTCAACCAGGAGGGCTGGTACTCGGTCACGGATGCCCAGTCGCACTCCTGGCCGGAGGTCTGGTTCGACGACATCGGGTGGATTCCGTTCGAGCCGACGCCCGGCCGAGGGGTACCGGGCGCCGAGCCCGCCGCCGGCGTGCCGGCCGAGCAGGACGAGCGGACGGCGACCTCGACACCATGAACCTGCCCGTGCAGTCGAACGAACAGATCAGGCGACGCTGAAGCCGACCTCGGCGCCGCCGCCCGCTGCGTTTCGAGCGCGGGTCGTTCCGCCGTGCTGTTCGGCCACGTGTTGCACGATCGCGAGACCGAGCCCTGAGCCGGGTTTCGAGCGGGCGTCGTCGGCACGACGGAAACGATCGAAGATCAGCTCTGCCTCGGCGGGGTCGATCCCGTCGCCATGGTCTCGTACCACGATCCGGCGGTCGGCGAGGACGACCTCGATCGGATCGTCGAGGGGGCTGAACTTGTGGGCGTTGCCGAGCAGGTTGGTGACCGCGCGGTCGAGCAGTGCCACGTTGCCGCGAAGGGGCGTCGGCTCGACCGACAACGTGACCGAACGGTCGGTGCGACGTCGGAAGGTGGCGACGGCGTCGGTGACGATCTCGGCGAGGTCGACCTCGCTCATCGGTGCCTCGACCGTCATGTCGTCGGTGGCGAGCACCACGACTTCGTCGACGAGCGTCCCGAGCTCGGCGATCTCGGACTGCACGCCGGCGAGGATCTCGGCGCGCTGGTCAGCCGGCAGATCGTCGGCTCGTTGGAGGAACTCGACGTTCGCTCGCATGCTGGTGAGCGGCGTGCGGAGTTCGTGCCCGGCGTCCTGAACCAGGCGTCGTTGCTGCTCGCGGCTCGTGCGCAGCGCACCGAGCATCTCGTCGAAACTGCCGCCCAGCCGTCCGACCTCGTCGCTGCCGGACAGACCGAGCGGGGTGAGGTCGCGTGTCGCGGCGACACGTTCGGTCGCAGCGGTGAGGTCTTCCAGCGGCTTCGTGGTGCGCCGCATGAGCAGCCATCCGAGCGCCGCGGCCACGACGGCGAGCACGGCGCCGATCAGCAGCAGCCGGCCGGCCAGGCGATCGAGCACGTCCGACGTCGAGGTGGTCGACTGCGCCACCTGCACCGCACCACCACCGGGTTGAGGTGCGGTGATCATCCGGTAGTCCTCGCCGTCGATCTCGACGTCGCGGATGACCGCCTTCTTGCTCCCGGCGGCGACGGCCTCGTCCTCCGATTCGACCGGCAGGACCCCACCTTCCGATGCGCTCACGTCGCCGTTGTCGTCGAGCGACTGCGCGATCGCGTCGGGGTCGAACGCCAGATCGAGGTCGTCGGTGCGTGGGCGGGGACGATCATCGTCACCATCGCCACCTCGCGGCTGACGAGGTGGCTCGCGGGTTCCCGCGATCACCTCGTCGGCGCGTACGGTCAGGAAGGTGTCGGTCTCCGACGCCAACTCGCTGGCCGCCGATCGGTAGGCGGCGACCGAGGCGATGGAGATGCCGAGCACCACGAGCCCGGTGACGATCAGGATGACGCGTGCCCGGAGCGTCACGGATCGACTCGCAGCACGTAGCCGACGCCGTGGACCGTGTGGATGAGCCGGGGCTCACCGGCCGCTTCGAGCTTGCGGCGCACGTAGCGGGTGTGCACGTCGAGCGCCTTCGAGGTGGTCTCGCCGTCGTACCCCCAGATCTCGGTGTACATCGTCATGCGGTCGAGGACCACACCCGGGTTCCGCATCAGCATTTCGAGGATCTGGAACTCCGTGCGCGTCAGCTCGATGGCGCGGTCCCCCCGTCGCACTCGCATGCCGGCCACATCGACCTCGAGGTCCGCGTACCGCAACGGACCCGAGTTGGTGACCTCGGCCCGCCGGAGCAGCGCCCGCAGACGGGCGAGCAGCTCCTCGAGCGCGAAGGGCTTGGGGAGATAGTCGTCGGCGCCGGCGTCGAGCCCGGCGACCCGGTCGGTCACCTCGTCACGGGCCGTCAGCATCAGGACCGGCCGTCGGTCGCCACGGGCCCTGAGCCGACGGCACGCAGCGAGACCGTCGACCACCGGCATCATGACGTCGAACACGATCACGTCGGGGTCGTGCTCGTCGACGGCCTCGAGGGCCGCGGCGCCGTCGTTCACGGCGACGACGACGTACCCCTCGAAGGTCAGGATGCGCTCGAGCGCCTCACGAACCTGGCGGTCGTCCTCGGCGACCAGGATCGTGGCGGCGTTCACGCATCCCATCCTGGTCGCCACGGCACGGGCGGACGGTGACCCGCTCACGCTCGTCCGGTCGGCCTCGCCCGGCGAGGCGGCCGATCGCCGCGATCACGATCTCTCCGGCCCCGCCGCGACCGGTCGTCGTCCGACCCGTCCGCAGCGTCGACCACACGATCGGCCTCGGCGACCGGATCGGCCTCGGCGGCGCCCGCCACGTCGGCGGCGGCGACATCGCCGGTCGGGAGCCCGCCCTCGAGCAGGAACACGTTGGCCGGCACATCGCTCGCCTCGACCTCGGTGTTGGCCGCGATGACCTCGCTGAGCGATCTCCGAGCGTCGATGTCGTAGACATCGGCGATCGCGTCGAGCGCCGGATCGTTGTCGTAGAAGAAGCGGTCGCCGTCGCGCAGCGCGCTGAACTGGCGGGTCCACATCGCGAGCTGGAGCTCTCCGAACTCGGTGCCCGCCACGTGCGGCTCGGACACCATCCCGGTGAACGCATCGACCCGGTCCACCGAGCCGAACACGGCCTTGAGCCGGGCCGCGATGCTGCTTCGCCGCTCGGCGACGACCGTGTCGCCGTCGGCTGCATCGCTACCGGGGACCAGGACGTTGCCGTCGGCATCCCGCAGCACGACGAACTCCATGATCTCTGGGTCGTCGATGTCGAATCCATCCGGGAGCTCGTCGGTCTCCTCGCCGGTCAACTCGGAGAAGCTCGTGACCGGCGCCAGACCGTACGTGGCCCGGAGCTCGTTGTAGGTCGGCATGCCGTGGTCGTAGGTGCGCAGCACATCCAGGGCGCCGAGGTCGTTCACCGAGGTGAAGCAGCCGGCGATCTCGCTGCCGTCGAGGCAGTCGAGCGGGTTCTCCACCTCGGGTCCGGGGATCTGGAACAGCACGCTGCGGAGCTGATTGTCGATCTGCTCGTCGTTGGCGTAGGCAGCCTCCGACGACAGACCGGCGAGCACGTTGCCCAGACCGAGTTCGACGAGCAGGCCCGGGTTGCCGAACGCCACATTGAGCGGCACGGCGACCTCGACGGCATCGTCGCCGACCTCGACGGTGACACCCTGGCGTGCGAGCGCCTCCAGGTCATCCGAACTCACCTGGTCGAGCGGAATCTCGGCTTCGAACTCGCCGTGGATCTGCGAGTGGGCGCGGTAGCCGACCGTGGCGAACTCGTTGGTGATCGTCGGATCGACGGTCGGGTCGTAGCCGGTGTACTCGTCGAGGTCGACGCCCATCGCCGGCAGGAACTCGGTGTAGGTGATGTACTGCTGCAGCGCCGAGACGACCCGCCGTGCGATGTCGAACTTCACCTCGTCGTCGAGGTCGTCGGGGAGCCGGTCGACGATGCGGTTGTGCTCGCGGGCGAAGAGCGTGTGCACGGCCGTGAGGCCGAGGTTCTCGTTGACCCGGACGTCGCCGGCGATCACGGCGGCCGACGGATCGGCGAACAGGCGGCCCATCAGGTCGGTCGGTGGCGTCTCAGCCCCGGCGCGGTCGGCGGCCGTGGGGAGGTACCCGTCGTTCAGGAGCAGGGTGGCGTCGTTGTCGGTCGGATCGCCGTCGAGGCTGCCCTCCCGGAGCCAGTCGAGTCGCTCGGCGGTACCGCCGTACACGGCCCAGCCGTCGATGTACGAGCTCAGGGTGTTGACCTGGTCGCGTGGTCTGTCCACGCCGGTGCCATCGGCCACGGCGGAGCGACCGGTGGTGATCGCGCCGACATCGTTCGTGAACTCCTCGAGCGGGTCGGCCGGGTCGAACTCGATCGCCATCGTCTCGTCGTCGGCGGTGGCACGGTTGCCGATCGTGTGGTCGACGAACTGACCCCAGACGAAACCCCAGTGGGTCACGCCGTTCTCGGAGAAGACGTTCTGGTTGTTGCCGTTGAAGATCCGGTTGCTGAGGTACCGCTCGGCCGGACCGATCTCGCGTTCGCCGATGCCGTCCACGTAGTTGGCGTCCGCCTCGCGGCGGTAGATCCCGCCGGCGGCACCCAACTCGGGGTCGAGTGCGTTGTTGCCGGTCCCGTCGAGGCTGCGTTCGTCGGCGAGCAGGGCGAGTACGTCCGCGGATGTCGCAGCGGCCGGAGCGGCGGCCGAGACGATGTCCGGTTCGCCGGTCGCGTCGGTGAGTGCGTCGCCCGTCGTGTCGTCGGTCGCTCCCGGGGTTCGACTCGCGGTCGGCGCTTCGATCGCCCGGCTCGTCGGCGGTTGCGACGGCGAACGCACCGGCGCCGGTGAGCAGCACGGGGACACTGAGCGCCAGCAGCGGTCCGTCGCGAGGGCAGCCAGGCTCGGCGCTTCGTGTTCGTGGGGGCGTCGGTCTGGGTCGGTGTGGGGGACGGTGATTCGAACATCGGGAGTCTCCTTGGGTCTCGCACGCAGGGTGGGTTGGCCGGGGCGCCGGAGGGGCGGCGACGCCCCGGCCAGATGGGTGGGGTCGGATCAGACGTCCGCGACGACGGGCGCCGGGCCGCGACGTCCGCCACGGGCGCCCTGCGGGCCGGCCTCACCGGGGACGGCGTCGACCTTCTCGGCCGCCCGCTCGTCGGCGGAGGCGAGGCGCTCGTCGGCCTCCTCCTGGGTCAGGTCGCCCTCGGCGACCTCTTCGGCCAGGTGGGCTTCGACGCTGTCGACGATGGCAGCGACCACGGTGTCGACCGACACGCCCTGGGCGGCCGCGACGTCGGCCAGGCTCTGACCGGCCGTCACGCGCCTCGCGCAGCTCGTCGGTCGTGACGCCGAGCGACTCGGCGACCGCCTCGCTGTTCCGGACGCCTCGCAGGCCGCGGCGTCCGCCCTCGCCCGGCGTCGCGTCGACCTTCTCGGTCACGCGCTCGTCGAGCCCGGCGAGCCGCTCGTCGGCCTCCTCCTGGGTGATCTCGCCCGCTGCGACCTTCTCGGCGATGCGGCTCTCGGCGTCGTCCGTGATCGCCTGGATCACGACGTCGACGGACACGCCCTGCGTGGCTGCGATGTCGGCCAGGCTCTGACCGGCCTGTCGCGCCTCGTGCAAGCTCGTCGGTGGTCATTCCGAGCGCCTCGGCGACGACCTCGGAGTTGCCGTGGCCGCGGTGTCCGCGCCGACCCTCGACGGGCGCTTCGACGGGGTCGCCGTCGGTCGCGTCCTGCAAGCCGACCGGCTCGTCGCCGGTCTCGTCGGTCGTGTCGTCGCCGTCGGTCGCCGCTGTCGTCGTCGGTGGTCTCCCCGACCGATTCCTCCTCGAGCGTCGGCGGTTCGTCGCCGTAGCTGGCGGCGGCGAGCGAGCCGACGCCGATCGCGCCTCCGCCGGCGAGGGCGAGGGCGAGGACGGAGGTCGTGAGGGTCTTGTTCATGATCGTTCCTTTCGGTTCTGCCGCCGTGGTGGCGGCTGTCGTTGGTGACGGTGACCACGATCGACGAGCGCGGTAAGGCGGGGTCAACAGAAGTCGAAAGAGGTTCGAAAGATGAGCGGATCAGCCGGGTGAGCAGGTGCGATGGGGGCCGCCTCCGCTCCGACGCAACCACACGGCAAGGGAGTTCACGGTCTGGGCCTCCCGGGTGGCGTTCGGAGGCAACCGGGCCTCCGTCGCGCTCACTCGGCGACGTCGGACCCCACATCGAAGAACGTCACCCCACCGGCGCGCAGCACCTCGATCTCCGCCCGGGTCGGCGGCACGTCCAGTGACCACCATGCAGCGACGTAGCTGTCGTCGATGGCGTTCAAGCCCTCCAGGAGGAAGGAACCCGATCGGGCGGCCAGATCGCCGCGGACGGCAAACACGAGCGACTGCGATGGACTCACCGCTCGAATCTCCTCGACGGCCGTCAGGAAGCGGTCGAGGTAAGGCTCGGAGTAGCCCACCTCCTGTGGACCCTTGGGCGGGGTGGCACTGATCACGATGGTCGACTCGGGGAACTCCTCGGCGATGCGAACCAGATCCGATGTCTCCAGCTCCATGACGATCAGGTTGTACATCGCGTCCGTGAACGACAGGTCGGTCCTGGCACCCACGAGGTTCTCGTCGACGCCGGGCCGCGGAAGACATCGGCGTTGAAGTGGACGCGAGCAGGATCGAGCCCGAACCGATCGACTGCTTCGCGCACGTCGTCCATGACCGGGCCGACGCGATCGCACTTGAGGTCGAGCTTCACGATCGGGAACTCGGCGATGGCGGCGTACTCCAGGAACTCGAGGAGGGGGATGCCGACCGGATCCTTCGGATCGTGCTGGAGAAAGCCGTCACCGTCGATGACGGTGACGTCGGCCTCCACCGAGAACGTCGGGACCTGGAGTGCCCGCAACAGTTCGTGTGGGTAGTCGACCGTGTGGATGATTCCGCCGTCGGGTCCGTGCGTGCCCTGCGACGCCTCGGCCGCGCGCCGTAGCGTTGCGGCGTCCACCAACCACTCCGACGGCATCCGCGGCGAGCGGGTGCGAGTGACGTATGTGTGGAACTGATCGACGAGAAAGCCCCCGCCGGACACGACAAGCACGCCGCCCATCACCAGCACGACTCCGGCAGCCCGAAACACGCGGACGGCTCGACTCCGGCCCGCCGGCGCACCTCGCGAATCAACTGCGTGCCCGGCCGTCGTTCGGTGATCGGGCCAGGGCCGAACCGCAAGCGCCATCAGCACCGGGCTCCCGTAGAAGAGCAATGCACCGATCGGGCTCCAGTTCGGGTTGACGAAGAACCCCACCAACATCTGACCGGCGACCACCGTGAGACCGGCGACCACCTCGCGAACCGGCGCCCATCTCACGAGGGCGTAGATGGCCACGACCATCATCAGGCCGCTCACGAGCAGGAAGTGTCCGGCGGCGCGGAGCGCCAAGTTCGCGACCAGGTTGACGGCCGTGATGGCCACGAGTACAGGCAACGGCGCCCGGCGCCGCTGCGTCAGGAGCCAGGCGATCGCGGCCGCGGCCGGCAGCCGCAGCCACGGCCATCCCAGACCCGCACTCATCGCTTCGCCGAGTCCGATCAGCAACGTGAGTGCAACGACGACCCAGCCTGCGCGGGTCTGCTTCGGCGGCTTTTCACCTGCTGCCTCGTGCGTGATGCCAATCGTTGGCCCCGATCGAATGCGGTCCCGCCAGCCACCTCGCGTTCCCGTACTCGGCTCGAACGTGTGGCGAGTCTCCAAGACCGGACCTCCCCTCGGCGCCTCTCCCATTCGACGGATTCAGCTTGTGACATCGTGAATGCCTTCGCCCAGTGCCGGAGGTCATTTCGCGGTCGGAGGTGCTGAGACGGGCGTTCTTTCGGAGATCCTTCGAGAAGCTGCGGGCCGCTCTGACCTCGGGTCCGGAAGCTCGCCGGCATGACCGAGATCACGACTCGACCGGGTCCCGTCGCGCGGGCGCAGGCACCTGCCATCGGGACGCGAGCGATCCACGCGCTCCTCCTACCGCTTCGCCTGTTCCTCGCTGCCGGTTGGTTGCGAGCGGGGGTCGAGAAGGTGATCGACCCGAACTGGTGGACCGGCGACGTGCTCGATGCGTTCCTCGTGGAACAGCGCACGCACATGTGGCCGTTCTTCCGTGCGTTCAGCGATGCGTTCGTGGCCCCGCTTGCGCTGCCCACGGCCTGGCTGGTCGTCGAGGTGCAGATCGCGATCGGACTGTGCCTGCTGCTGAACCGCTGGCCCCGCCGAGCGCTCTGGGCGGGCGTCGTGCTGAACGTGTGCTTCACGCTTGCCGGGCGGGTGAACCCGTCGGCGTTCTACCTCGTGATGGAGCTGGTGCTGCTGATCGGGCTGAGCCGCCCGGTGAACATGACGATCGCCTGGCGCCGAGCGATCTCGTGGTGTCTCCCGGCAGCTGCGATGTTGCCGTTCGCCCGCACACTGGTCCCCGCCGAGGTGATCGACGATCCGGCGCTGATGCTGAGCTTCGTCTGCGGCCTCGCCGCGCTCGCCACGCTCGCCTGGAGCGCCGCACACCTGAAGTTCGCGGTCGGCTGGATCGATCTGCTGCCGCAAACGTCCTGGTCGGACGCAGTGCGTCGCCGTCTCGCGCATTGACGATCGGCCCGGTCTGAGCGCCGCTGCATCGAACGGCGCCGGCCTCGGTGTTCGTGCCGTGCCCGGCGCCGTTCGTCGCGTCCGGGCGGGCGCTCAGCCCGACATGCCGAGCCCGATCGCCATCGGGAGGAACTGAGCGACCGCCACAGCGATCAGGATCAGCAACAGGAGGATCCATCTCGGGAGCGGCTTCCCCGTCCTCGTCGCGTTGTCGACGAACGCGATCAGGGGCAGCACGAACAGCGTCGTGGCATGCAGCACACCGAGCGCGAGCAGCAGCCCGCCGATGCGGATCGAGGCGTCACCGAGCTGCTCGGCGAGGCGGCCGTCGAAGGTGCCGAAACGGAACTCGGTGCTCAGCAAGACGTAGCCGGCCCCGACGAGGTAGTACGCCACGTCGAGCAGCCGGAGCAACAGGTGCGGCGTCGACGAACCGGGCGGCCACAGGTCGGCGGCGTAGCTGCGCCCGAATCGGCGGATCGCCGGGCCGAGCACGACGACCAGCACCGTCAGAGCAACCGCCTCCAGGAGTCTCCATCGTCGAACGGTGCACGAAGAGCCGCCGTCGCCGGATTCGTCTCGGATCGACATCGCGCCGACCGTGACCACGAGCGAGGAAGGACGCGGCCAGCAGCGCGGTCGTGCGCATGACACGGCGGCGGTGACGGCGGTCCTCCTCGATCGAGTGCACGACACGTGAGAAGAGATCCGGGCTCGGTTCGATGCGTGTCGACGTCTGGAACACCTCGACCAATCGCTGTTCGACGTTCATCGCTCCCCCTCCGGCTGCGCGTCCTCGAGCCGGGCTTCGAGCGTCGCGAGCGCCCGGCGGCAGTGGGTCTTGACGGAGTTCTTCGGAGATGCCGAGCGTGTCGGCGATCTCGGACTCGGAGTACTGCAGGTAGTAGCGGAGCACCACGCACGCCCGCTGGCGGTCCGGGAGCAGCCGAACCGCCGCGAGCACCTCACGATCGGCCTCGTGTTCGACGGCCTCGTCCTCGAAGCACGGGCGTGACATCGGACCGGTACGCGGTCGCCCGGTGCCGGAGCGACATGAGGCCACGCCGATTGTGGTCGCGGGCGAGGTTGATCACGATCGACCGCAGGAACGCCGGCGCCCGGTTCACGTCACGGATCGTCCCGGCGGAGCGGTGGAGCCGGATGAACGCCTCCTGTACGAGGTCTTCGGCCGCCGCCTGGTCGTCGCAGAACATCCTGGCCAGCCGCACGAGCGACCGTCCCTCGGTCGCGAACAGGTCGGCGACGAGCGCGTCCGGGTCGATCGGCCCGGACGCGACGTGCGCCGCCAGCACCCCGTCGGCACTCATGTCGGTGCGGCCGGAACGGTGCCGGCTGGGTCGCTGCAGGGGGTGGCGATCGCTCGCCACCCCCTGCCGCTCGCCACCGTGGTCATGACGTGATCTTCATGACAGGTCGAGGCAGGCCAACCGGATCGACGTGTCGGGTGGGTAGTGGACGACGATCGAGCGGGCGTCGTCGCGGGCCCGCTCTCCGTGCAACGCGAACCCGGTGCCGCGCCCTCGGTGGTCGGTCGTGATCGTCGGCCAGATCTCGTTGACCGGTCGACGGCACCGCCGATGACGTGCTGGTAGTGGCTGCCACCGGGCGGGGTGGCCGAGCACGGCTGGTTGTGCACGTGGGCCGGGTACGTGGTGTCGGGGTCGAGCCCGCGCACCCGGACGACGACCTTGGTGACTCCACCGTGGCGGTCGCTGCGGACCATCTTGGCCCGCCCGTGTACGTGGTAGCCGAGTTCGGCGCCGCCGGGCAGCGTCTCGAAGTGGCCGTGGGTGACCTCCCGATGGTGGCGCCCGTGGGCGTCGACCGGGGAGGCGGTTGCAGTGATCCCGGCGGTGGCCAGGAGGATGAGGATGAGCGCCTGTTTCACGGGCGGCTCCTTTCGTGTGGGTGGCCCGAGGGCCGTTCCCGGTGTCGGACCGGTGCCGTGGCGAGCGATGCGACCGATTCGAGTTGTGTGGCGGTCAGGCGGCGCGGGGGCCGGCGACCTCGTCGTCGAGACGTCTGTTGAGCGTGAACACCCGGCCGATGATCGGCAGGCTGAGCACGTTGAGACCGTGGAGGAGGCCCATGAGCAGCACCATGCCGCCGAGTCGGGCGACCGACGCCTGGACCTGGTCGGCGTTGACCGTGCTCGTCCCACCCGGTGTCGGGCTCCCACTTGATGACGAACAGGATGTAGGCGCCGAAGATCATGTAGTAGGCGAAGTCCATGAGCACGAGGTAGCTCTTGCCGGTGCGTGGGTTCGCCTGGAACACGTCGGCCGCGTACGCCTTGCCGAATCGTTTGATCAGCGGGCCGAGCACGCCGACGACGGCGATCATCACGGCCACGAAGATCAGTTCGAGTATCCACCAGTCCATGTCGACTCCTCTCGATCCACCGTGCGGTACACGGCGAGGACAACCAGACAGACGACCCCCGGCGTCGTTCGGGTGACACGAATCGCGAGAAATCCACCCCGGCCCCTCGGGTCCACGTTGCTCGCCCGACGACAGGAGGTCAATGGCGAGGTCGGCGGGCGCTCACGCGGCCGAGGTCGGCGCGCCAACGGTGCCGTCGGACCCGGACGCCCCGAACACCGGGAATTGCGCCTGGCCGCCACCCTCGTTGGCCACCGATGCCGGGACCCTCTGCGAGGTGACGGTCGCCGCGCCGGCCGCCGACCCCGAGTCCGCGACGAACCCGAACGGTGAGCCGGCACGGACACGCGATGGCCTCGCCATGCGGTCGGCTCCGGATGCTGCCGGTGCGTGGTCACGGCAGGTCTTGGCGTTCCCGAACACAGCCCTGGCGCTTCCAAAGGCCGACGGCGACGGCTGCCGGCACGACGGGCCATCCGACACTGTCGCTCCGGGCGTCCGACGCGACAGGATGGCGACGATGGATGAGCAACGACCACCACGAGTGACCCGGCGCGGCTTCCTCGCCGGAACGATCGCGGCCGCACTCGCGGCGTGTACCGATGGCGGTGACGACGAGCGCGTCGACCACGACGCCGCCGACGTCGGGCCCCGCGCCGACGAACCCGCCCGAGACGACCCCGTCCACCACGACCGGTACCTCGACGACGACCAGCACGACCACGACGACGGTGCCGAGCCCGGTCACCAGCGATCCGTTCACGGTGGGGGTGTCGTCGGGCGACCCACTCGCCGACAGCGTGATCCTGTGGACGCGGCTCGCCCCCGCCGACCCGCTGCCCGCCGACGACATCGCCGTCGACTGGGAGGTCGCCACCGACGACACCATGCAGAACGTGGTCGCCACGGGCACGGGCACGGCGTTCGCGGCATTGGGGCACTCGGTGCACGTCGACGTGACCGGGCTCGAGCCCGACACCCGGTACCACTACCGATTCCGGGTCGGCGAATTCGCGACCGAGCCGGCCCGCACCCGCACGTTCGCCGCGGCCGGCACGACACCGGAGCGATTCCGGTTCGCGTTCTCGTCGTGCCAGAACTGGGAGCAGGGGTACTACACCGCGTACCGGGACCTGATCGATCAGGGCGAGTTCGACGCGTTCGTGTTCCTCGGTGACTACATCTACGAGTACGCGAGCGGCGGCTACGCCGACCCACGTGGCCGCGAGACGGGGCAGGACTTCGAGTGTGTGACCGTCGACGAGTACCGGGCCCGCTACGCGCTGTACCTGTCCGATCCGCTCCTGCGAGCCGCGCACGCGCACGTGCCGTGGATCATCACGTGGGACGACCACGAGGTCGACAACGACTACGCCGGCGCGTCGAGTGAGGGCGACGACGCCGTCGACGCCTTCCTCGAGCGGCGGGCGGCGGGCTACCAGGTCTGGTACGAACACATGCCGGTGCGGCTCGACCCGCCGACGGGACCCGACTATCCGATCCACCGCTCGTTCGCCCACGGCGACCTGCTCCGGTTCCATGTGCTCGACACCCGCCAGTACCGGTCGGATCAGCAGCGCAAGGAACCCTTCATCGAGGCGCTCGGGCCCGCGGTGCAGGAGCGCGACGACGCGTTGGCGACCTCGCCCGACCACACGATGCTCGGCGAGGAACAGGGCACGTGGCTGGAGGACGGTGTCGCTGCGTCGACGGCGATCTGGGACGTGCTCGCCCAGCAGGTCTTCATGTTCGGCGCCAACGCCATCGCCGGGAGCGATCCGCCGATCATCGTGGTCGACACGTGGGACGGCTACGCCGGTGAGCGCGAGCGGATCCTCGAGTCGATCGGTGCCGCGGCCGACAACCTGGTCGTGCTGACCGGCGACTTCCACTCCGCCGCCGTCGGTCAGCTGCGCAGCGACCCGTTCGATCTGTCACGCCCGGTGATCGGCGCCGAGCTCATGGCGTCGAGCATCTCGTCGGGGTTCTTCGACGACGTCGCCGTCGTCGCAGACCTGGTCGGACCGGCGATCGTCGCGAACCCCCAGATCCAGTGGTTCGATGCGCGACGGGGCTACACGATCTGCGAGGTGACCCCGGAGAGCTGGCGAGCCACCTTCCGAGCCGTCGCCGACCCGTTCGACGAGAACGCCACCGTCGACACGATCAGCGAATGGCAGATCACCGCCGGCACCCCCGGCGCCGCCCAGGTCTGAGCGTCACGAGATGACGACTTCGGACACCGGCGTGTGATCGAGCCGGTCGACGCCCGGCGCGGTGGTCGAGAGGATGGTCATCGTGACGCGGGACGTGACGACGGGGAGACCGACCGAGGTGGACTGCTGGTTCCGGGTCGGGTCGAGCTCCTGGTCGATCGAGGTGCCGTCGTCGAAGGTCCAGCGGACCGCCGTCACCCGTCGCAGTTCGTCGAAGCGGTCGGTGCCGGTGCACGGATCGAGCTTGTCGTAACCCGGAACGAGCCCCACCTCGGACACGATCGAGGGCGTCTGCGAGTGTGATCGTGAGCGCCGCGCCCACTCCGTCGCCCGGCACCATCCATGCCGTTTCCCGGACCGCGTCCACCGCATTGGCGGGTTGGTAGTTGGTCGGTGCGCCACATGAGTCCGTGCTGTCGGCACGGACGTCGGAGGCGGATACGTCCACGATTCGAGGGGTGACGGCCGGAGGCTGGGTCGTCGACACCGTGGCGTCCGACCCTGTGTCGTCGGTGCCGGCGGAAGCGGTTGAATCGTCGGTGCCGGCAGGAGCGGATGAATCGTCGGTGCCGGCAGAGGCGGATGTGTTATCTGTGCCACCAGATACGGACCCCGCGCCGGTGCCCCCCGCCGTCGTGGACGACGAGTCCGCGGCGCCCGCCGGTGGGGCCTCGGATGGCACCGTCGGTGGCATCTGCGCCACCATCACCGTCGTCGACGTCGTCCGGTCGGCGCTGTCGTCCCGCGCGTTCCCCAGCACGCCGACGAGATACAGGGCGAGGACGAACATCGACGACACGACGACCACGCCGAGGAGCTGGGTCAGCATGCGACGACTGAAGAGCTCCTCGTCCTCCTCCAACCCGGGCGGACTATTCATCGAGAACGACTCCGTTCGACGGTCGCGCCCGGCCGGTTCGACACTCCGACTCGCGGGGTCGAAGCATCCCGAACACGCCGGTCGGGCGGTCGAGCGGGAGGCGCAACGATCTCGATCTCGACAATTTCGCACACCCGAGCCCAGTCGCACAGGCATGCATCACATGTTCCGTCGACCCGGTTGGGACAAACGCCGATCGCCGTGCCGGTCGCACGGTTCAGGGTGTCAACACGGCTTCGAGCCGATCGATCACCGGAACGAGCTCTGCGGGAAGCCCCGTGTCGTCGGCCACGATCGAGACCCCGTCGTACGTGACCACGTAGACCTGAAGATCCGCGCCCTCGCCGACGAACTCGTCGGGGCGCTCGAAGAGCCCGCTCGAGGAGAGCAGCTGCTCGATCTCCGACACGTCGGCAGGTGGGAGTCTCCCCGTGGTCATGACCGTTCCGGTGACCACGTCGAAATCGCCGTTCGTCGAGAGCACGAGCCGATCGTCGCGACCACGGAATCCGCCCGACACCTCGAAGACGACGAGCACCGAGTCATCCAACACCGAGTCATCCGTGGTGTTCGTGGCTACGGGAGACTCACTGCTCTCCGCGGCTTCGGCCGGCGCACCGGTCGCAGAACTCGGGCTCGTCGCCGCCACGGATTCGACGGTCGTAGATGAAGCGCTCTCGGGCTCATCGGACGAGCCACAGGCCGCCAACACGATGGGAGCGACCAGCACCGACACGAGGTGCCACGACCTCATGCTCCGTCCGCCCGTCGACGAACGGCCAACTCGCGCATGTGTTCCAGGAGTGGCCAGGTCTCGGCGGGCACCGTGCGTTCGTCCAAGACGACCTCCCATGGTTCTTCGTCCACGAACGAGAGCCGGTACGTCATCAGATCTGCCGCCGTCGCGGCATCGTCGGGCGCTTCGGGGGGCGTCGCCATCGCGGCGCGTGCCATCGCTTCGAAGGCCGCTCGTTCGTCGTCGGGCAGCTCCGTCGAGTTGACCTCGGATTCGAGGGGTTCCAGGGCGAAGAGCCCCCCGTATCCGCCCGACATCTCGAAACGAACATGCATGTCAGTACCTGAACTCCCCGATCATCCCGCTGCCGTGCGGCCCGAATCGCGCCAGAAGCCAACACGACCCGGCGTCCGGAGGTTCGGAGTCGCTCGGGAACTAGAGCCCGACCTCGCGGAACGCTCCGCGCACGATCTGTGGCGTTCCGAGTGGAACCTCGCCGGCCAACACGAGCACACGTGCGGACAGTGCAATCCGTTCCGCTGCGTCCTTGAAGTTCGCCTTGGACCAGAGGTTCTGCAGCGCGTGATACCACACCCGGGTGGCGGCGAGGGTGTCGCCGAGCGCCATCGCCGTGAGGTAGAAGGCACGATTCGGGATACCGGAGTTGATGTGCACACCACCGTTGTCGGCGTTGCCCTTGTAGATGTCGTCCATGTGGTTCGGTTGCGGGTCCTTGCCGAGCAACGAGTTGTCGTAGGCCTTGCCCGGCTCGCGCATCGAGCGCAATGCCTCGCCGTACAGGGTGGGACCCATGATCTCGTCGCCGATGAGCCAGTCCGCATCTTCCGCCGACTGGCCCAGGTGCCACTGCGTGATCGCCGTTCCGAACACGTCGGAGAAGTGTTCGTTGAGCGCTCCCGACTGGTTGCGGTACACGAGCCCGGCAGTGAACTGGGTGACCCCGTGCGCGAGCTCGTGGGCGACGACGTCCAACGATTCCGCGAAGCTCGTGAAGATCACACCGTCGCCGTCGCCGAACGTCATCTCGTCGCCGTCCCAGAAGGCATTCATGTAGTTCTTGCGATAGTGAACATTTGCGATGAGATCGAGGCTCATATTGTCAATCGATTCCCGTCCGAGCACGTCCTTGAAGAACGTGTAGACGAGTCCCAACGAGTCATATGCCGCCGTGACGTCAGTGTCCGCGGTTGCGGGGTCACCTTCCGCGCGCACCAGCTTCTTTCGCTGTGTCGCAGAGGTCTCACTGTCGTAGATCTCGCGTCGGCTGGTCCCGGTTGGCGGGGGCGCAGCCTCCGTGACCTGGGACGTTGCCTGGGCCTGGGTCAGCGAGACCGCTTGCTTGGCGCGACTGTCGCGCGCTTTCTTGATCGGAGCGTCGGTGGCCTTCGCAGCCTTGGCGACCTCGGCTTCGCCGCTCTTCTCCAACTGGTCGAGAACATATGGAGGGACGTATTGGCATCCACAACGTGACATGACGATTCTCCTCATGGGCGGTTCGAAGCAAACAAGTGCGGTCGAACGCACTGCTTGGTTCACACGGGTTCAGAATCGACTCTGACAAAATCTTACGCTCGAATCCTTGCCTGTCAACCGGCGAATCGGGTGGAGTGTGGTGACCGACGTCCGTCACGTGCTCTCGGTTGGGGTGCGGACCCGCTGCACCACCGTCCCATTGACGGTGGTGCAGCGGGACTCCTTCAGTCGTAAGAGCGGATATGACAAACATGTCTTCGCTGCTCGCGGGTTGAACAAGTTGGTCACCACTCATGTCGGAGGCCGTGCCTGGCGACCGGCGGGAGGCAGTCCACAGACCGCATTCCCCGGGCCGTCAAGAAAGGCCGAGCTCGCGTCGTAGCGCTGCGGTGTCGTAGGTGATCGGCCCGCCGACGACACCGTCGGTACCGAGGTCAAGTTCGCGGAGGCGTTCGTCGTGGCTGTCGAACTCGGCGAGCAGGCGTTCAAGCTGCTCGCGGCGGGTGGGGTCGGCAGCCGCCTGCCGCGGTGTGAGGCCGCCCAGTGCCGGGATGGAGTCGTCGAGCCAGCGGGCCTGCGCCTGGCGCGCGATCTCGGCGTTGAGGTGGGCCAGCGCGGTGGGCTCGTCCGCGTCGCCGAGTTCGTCGAGCGCCGCCTGGATCGCGTCGCGGTCGAGCATCGAATCGATCATGCCCGGCCGATGCACGATGCGCGGCTGTTGCGCGAGCGCTCCGGCCCACGCGCAGAGCTCGAGCGGGTCGGCGTCGGCGCACAGCTCCAGCACCGTCTCCTCGTGGCCGGTGCGCACAGGGAACACGCCGCCGATGATCTGGTGCGACGCGCCGTCGGGCACGACCCGGGCGCAGTAGCGCTCGCCGACCTGTGCCGTCCGCGACGCGGCCCGCTCGCGCACTTCGGCGACGTCGCCGGTGGCGACGTCGCGCAGGGTCATGCCGACACCGTGTTCGACGGAGACCACCTCGTGCACGCTGCGATCGCCGGTCAACCACGCGGTGGCGAGGAGGCGCTCGTCGTCGGGCAGCAGCTCGCCGCGGTCGCTCAGGAACCGGGCGAACAGGCCTTCCTCGTGGAGTGCAGCGTCGAACAGGATCGGGTCGGCGAACGCCCGGGCGAACCGAGCCTGCATCTCGGTCTCGTCGTCGTCCTTCACGTCGGATGCGTCGGCGCCGGGGTCGCCGGCCACCCACGCGATCGCGAGGTCGGTCACGAGTCCACGCGTCTCGCCGATGGTGTGCTCGAGCCAGAGCGTCGCCTTGCGGCACAGCCACGCGACCCGGTCCGGCAGCGCCGGGAGCTCGCTCGCGGCCTGGTGGCACTGCTTGAACTTGCGGCCCGAGCCGCACCAGCACGGGTCGTTGCGACCGATCTTGGTGCGACCTGGGGTGGGGATGAGGAACGGGGCGATCGTGCTCGCCGCCGGGTGGACCTCGTCCAGCTCGCGCCACCACCGCATCGCCCCGCGGGCGTCGCCGCGGTCGAAGCAGTACCAACCCATCCGCTCGACGACCGGGCCGAGCCGGGGCTGCGCCGCGACGGCGCGAGCGAGGTGCTCGGCGGCGATCAGCGGTTGACCGCACCGCTCGTGCAGCACGCACGCCAGGTACTCGGCGGTCGCGACCTCGCGGGGGCGACGGGCGATGGCTGTGGCGCGTTGGACGAGCTCGAAGAGGTGGCCGGGCGACGAGACCGTCTCGCGGATGAACTCGTCCTCGGGTTCCAGATGGTCGGGAACGAGAACGTCCGCGAGCACGTCGAGCGTCTCGGGCTCGGCGCACTCCTCGAGCGAGGCACGGATCTCGTCGGTCGACGCCTCGGGATCGAACAGCACCTCCAGGGCACGGCTGAGCACGGTCCGCCAGTGCGGCTCGGGCACGAGATCCATCACCTGATGGATTCGCCGGTGCAGCAGGTCGCGTCGCCAGACGGACGCGTCGTGGGCGACCATGCTGCCGCTCAGCTCGAGCCCGGCCTCATCACACCAGTCGGACAGCGGTGGGAGCGGGTTCGTGAACAAGTCGGGGTGGTGGTGGCACATCCACACGACGAGATCCTCGGCGCTGACCGGGAGGCCATGCTCGTGCTGCTCGGCGTCGTACGCGGCTCGCATGGCGGCCGCGAGTGCACCGGTCATCAACGGTTCGTCGGCGACGACGTCGATCGTGACAGCCGCATCGACCGGCTCGTCACCGGCCGGCGGGTCGAACGTGGCTGAGACGGCGAGCAGATCGCCGGGCTGGAATCCGTCGAGCCAGCCGTCCGGCCCACGCCACGCCAGGTGACCCGGCTCGACCGAGAACTGATCGACCTCGGTCCCGTCGGCCAGGCGCACGAAGTCGAACCGCCCGCACGCCGCGAGGTCGACCGAGACGGTGAGGATCCCGAGCTCGCGCTCTGCGTCGTTGAATCGGTGTGCGAACGTGCGCCCCGCGATCGCGTCGTGGAACACAACGGTCACATCGCCGGCGAGCCAGTGCAGCGGGCCGTCGATGAGGTGATCGAGCACGCGGTCGGCCATCGGTTCGAGGATTCGTCTGCTGCTCTCGGACCCGAGCATGGCGAGCGCTCGTTCGACATGTTCATCCGCTGTGATCCCCGGTTCGGCACGAACCACTGCGACGAGTGCTTCAGCGACCTGCTCAACGCTCGGCAGCGGCAAGGCGTCGAGCGCCGCGACCAAGCGAGCCGGATCCGACTTCTCCTTCTCCGAGAGCGAGTTGATCACGCTCTCGGAGGTGACCATCGCAAGCTGGCTGAGGACATCGTCACGATCGAGCCCGGCGTCCCGCATGCGCACAACCGCCCGCCACGCCTCCGGCGGATCGTCGTTCAGGATCTGACTGACCGCGATTGTTCGCACCGCCGACCGAGCGCCGTCGAGGGATGCGCCGGCCGGCACAGGCAGGAACCGATCGACGAGCTCCATCACATGCGACTCGTCATCGAGGTCATAGTGGTCCAGGTCGACGAGCGCCTCCTCGCCGAACAAGTAGACCAACCGCTCACGATCACGCTGCATGCCGAGGACGGTAGCGCCAGCGGCCCTGCCGCGCCTGGCCGAGCCAAGGCTTGGCGGACGGCGAAACCTCGCTTCCAGCAGCCCCTCGATGCGCGGTGTTCCGCAGTGGGCGAGGGGGGACGTGAACTCCGATCTTGAGGGGTTCCGTCGTCCCGTTGACGACGCGAGGCGGGCCGTCGGTCTCCTGACGACGGCGATCGCCCAATCGACGTCGAACTCTGAGCGAGCCGACTCGATGGGCCAACACCGGTTCCCCCCGTCAGACGACGAGGTGGATGTCTGCAGCGTCCATCTGCTCCATGAACGTCAGATAGGCGGCGACCGTGACGTCGTTGAACGCGAGGTTCGTCCGATCGACCTTGTAGTGCTCCATCGAGGGACCACACACGAACAGGCGGGCGCCGAGGTGTTGGAGTTGCCGCAGCTTGTCCTGGGGTGGGAGATGCCCGACCTTCGCAAGGCCATCACGGGGGAAACGACTGAACGGACGGCCGAGCCCGTGCATCTTCGCCCGGAATCCAGGGGCGAGCACCCGTACCGCCGGGCCCTGGAAGTAGAGCGACACGTCGTGTCCTTCGAGCGCCGCCGCGAGCGCGAATCCGAGTGGTGACAGGAGCTCGAACAACCCGTCATCGGAGATGATCGCGGCGAGCTGGTGTTCCGACTGATGCGGCGGGCCCTTCTCCACGACGTACCGGCGCGTCGTGCCGTGCTCGGTGACCTCGACGATGGAGTTGCCGGTGGTCCGGGACCACGTATGCAGGTCGTTGTCGATCGCCGACGAGACGTCGGTGATCGCCTCGACGCGTTCCCCTTCACGGCAGGCAGCGAGGGCTTCGTGCACCTCGTACATCACGAACGTCGTGATCGTCTTCCCGGTGAGATCGAGGCTGGTCCGGTGTCGGGTGTCGGTCATGAGCTGCCTCCCCGTCGTCCATGGGTTCGGCCCTCAGCGTCCCAGAGCGGATCCGCCCCCGATAGGGCACAACGACAGGGCGTCGACCTGCACGGACTGCGCAGGGTGCCTCGCACGTGGCCCAACGATCCCCGATTGCTCCCACCCTGCGGGGGTGTGATCGCAGGGACGGCGAACGCCGACTCGCCGCGCCCGTCTCGACACGAGTAGGACAAGGATCAGCTTCTTGCGACGTCCTGAAAGGTGGAGCGATGAAACGACTGGCTCTCTCGATGGTGGTGCTCGCCGGTGTGCTGGCCCTGACGAGTCCGGCGGCAGCCCGACCCGACGTGTTCCCCGACGTGATTGCGCTGCCCGACGGCTTCTTCCCCGAGGGCATCGCAGTCGGTACCGGCAAGGACGTCTACGCCGGTTCACTGGCCAACGGCGCGATCTGGAAGGGCGATCTGCGGGCCGGCGCTGGCGACATCCTCGTGCCGGGCACCGCAGGCGGCATCGCCGTTGGCATGAGCTTCGACGACCGCTCCGGCAACCTCTTCGTCGCCGGTGGGCCGACCGGCACCGCCACCGTGTACGACGGATCCACCGGAGCGACCGTGGCGCAGTTGAACCTCGCCCCCGGGTTCATCAACGACGTCATCGTCACCCGAACGGCCGCCTACTTCACCAACTCGTTCGCCCCCGAGATCTACGAGGTTCCGCTCGACGCACGCGGTGACATCGACGGACCAGTCCGCCCCATCCCGCTGAGCGGCGACTTCACCTTCGTATCCGGCGGGTTCAACGCCAACGGCATCGAAGCCACGCCCGACGGTAGCGGTCTGATCGTGGCCGGATCGGCGGCTGCCGAGCTCTACACCGTCGACCCGAGCACCGGAGTGGCGACCGTCATCGACCTCGATGTGGCCGTCGCCGGCGACGGCCTCGTGCTGCTCGGACGGACCCTGTATGTCAACGAGAACTCGCTCAACCGGATCGCCGTCGTCGACCTGTCGGCCAACCTGTCGTCCGGTTCCGTGGTCGACTATCTGACCAGCGACGCCTTCGACGTACCGACCACCTCGGCCCGATTCGGATCGTCCCTCTATGCGGTGAACGCCAAGTTCGGCACCCCGCCCACACCGGCAACCCCCTACGAGATCGTCCGGGTCGACCGCTGACGCGGGCTCTGGCGGAGCAGACAGGCGACGACTGACGAACGCGAATCGGGCCGGCGACGGTGGTCGTGGTCGTCGGCATCGGCGCAGGTGCTCGCGAGATCATGGTCCGTTCGTCGCGACCCGTCGCGTGCCCCGCCGTCACACCACCGATTGGTGGGCATCCATGTAGTCGGCCATGACCGCCCGGATGAACTCGTCGGCCTCGGCGGTGAGGCCGCCGGCGACGCCGCCGTAGATCGCACCGGTCGCCGGTGGGTCGGACGGACCGGACTCGGCGTAGTGAACCGCTTCGGCGAGGTCGTCGGCGAACCGCTCGACGACGCCGGGCTGCACCTGTGGCCGGGTGACCGCCATGTGGACGGCGTCGGGATACTGCTGGCCGTTGAGCCGCCACCCTCGAGACTTCAGCACATCGTTGACGTGGTAGATGTCGAACTCGTCGCTCGTGAAGCTGAAACAGAAGCTCGGGTCGCCCATGATGCGCAGTGCCGGATGAGAACGCACGACGTCCTGCATCGCGAACGACGTCTCGAAGATGCCGCGGGCGTGTTCGACGTACCCTTCGCGGCCGAGGCTCACCATCGCCGCCCACGTGGCGGCCAGCAGTCCGCCCGACCTCGACCCGTCGGTCCCCGGCGAGCAGTACTTCCCTCCGGTCCAATCGGTGAGGTAGAAGTACTGCCCGTTGCGCAGCGCTTTGTCGGCGAACGCCAGCACCGACGTGCCCTTGAACCCGTAGCCGTACTTGTGCGTGTCGGCCGAGATGGTCGTGACGCCGGGGACACGGAAGTCCCACGTGGGCAGGTCGTAGCCGAGCGCCTCGCCCCAGGGCAGGATGAATCCACCGAGGCAGCCGTCGACGTGCAACCCGACGCCCCGATCGAGTGCGAGTGCGCCCAGCTCGTCGATCGGGTCGATCGTGCCGTAGCCGTAGTTGGGGGCCGAGCCGACGATCGCGATCGTCTGGTCGTCGATCAGGCCGGCCATCGCCTCGACGTCGGCATGCGTCGTCTCGGGGTCGATCGGGGCCCGGCGCACCTCCACGCCGAGCAGGTGCCCGGCCTTGTCGAACGCCGGATGGCCGGTCTCCGGCTTGACGATGTTCGGGCGGTGCTTGCCGTCGCGATCACGGCCCTGCTCCCGGTAGGCGAGCACGGCGTGGAGGATGCTGCTCGATCCACCCGACGTCACCATGCCGGCCGGCTCGGTGGCGTCGACCGCGCCGGCGTGCAACATGTCGAGGGTCATGGCGATGATCTCGCCTTCGAACCTCGTGACGCTCGGACACATGTCGCGTTGGAGCGCGTTGACGTGGGCGAACAACTCGAACGCCTCGGCCATGAACCCGTAGTGGTCGTGATCGCCGCAGTAGATCGTCCCCGAGCAACCCCCGCTCTCCCACACCGAGTCCTCGGCGCGGGCGATGCCGGTCAGCTCGGCGATGATCTCGTCATGGTCCCGCCCGGCCGACGGCATCACCGAGTTGACCGGGCGGGCGTCGGGGTCGGAACTGGTCGTCGTCATCTCTCGTCTCCTGGGTCGGCGTTGAGTGCTGCGCTGATCGGTGCCAAGGCGGCGAACGCCGCCTCGAACTGCTGCTGGTGGAGTTCGTACTGCGACCGGTGCTCGGGTTGCGGCTCGAACCGCTCGGACACCCCGACGCCCGATTCGAGCTCGTCGCGATCGAGCAGCCCGTATCGTGCGAGTGCCAGCCGGGCCGTCGTGTGAGCGACGGCGATGTCGGGTTCGGTGGTCCGAGCGACCGGGCGATCGAGCACGTCCGCGAGGATCTGGCACCACACCCGGGAGCGGGCCGCGCCGCCGACGAACACGAACTCGTCGATCGGGTGGCCGGTGAACGCCTCGACGTGGGGCAGCAGCCAGGCCAGGTTGTGGGCGACCCCCTCGGTGACGGCCCGAACGAGATCGACTCGACGGGTCTCGAGCGAGACGTTGATGAAGCCACCGCGCATGTTCGGGTCGGCGCTGGGGGCCAGCGATCCTCCCAACCAGGGGAGGAACAGCGCACCGCCGGCCCCGGCTTCGGTCGAGCCGAGCGCCTCGTCGAGCCGCGCGAAGAGCTGATCGGTCACGTGGTCGCCGAGTGCATCGCGGGCGAACACGATCTCGCGCAGCATGTACTCGACCACGCGGCCCCCGAACCCGTTCTCGGCGAACGTGAGATAGCGATCGGGCACCAGCCCGGGCATCGACACGATCTCGTGGTCGAGGTCGGTCCGCTTCACGTCGACGGAGTCGAGCAGGACACTGGTCGTGCCGATCGCCAACCCTCCTCGACCCGGTCGGCTCACACCGGCCGCCAACCCCAGCGTCGCCGTGTCGTTCGAGCCGGCGTACACGATCGCCGTCGGCGGCAGGCCCAGTCGCTCGGCGACCGTCTCGTCGAGCGTCCCGACCTCGTCGTCGATGCCGATCAGGGGCGGCAGCCTCGTCGGGTCGACACCGGCGAGCGACAGCAGTTGGTCGTCGTAGCCGGTGGCGTCGAGCGCGCGATTGTCGATCAGTTGCGACATGAACATCGAGTGCTGCGTCGCCGTGATGCGGCCCGTCAGGCGTGCCGTGACGTAGTCCATCGGCTCGAGGTAGGCCGCGGTCGCTTCGTGGACGTCGGGTCGATCGTGCTGGAGATGGAGCAGGTGCGCGAGGGCGAGCCCGGAGCCGATGGTCGGGATCCCGTGCTTGTCGATCCAGATCGAGAACGCGTCCTCGTCGCGCTCCATGATCGCCCACGAGTGATCGGTGCCCCGTTGGTCGCTCCACATCACCATCGACCCGGTCGGGACCGCCCGGGCGTCGACCGGAACGATCGAGGAGTACTGGCTGCACACCCCGACGGCAACGACGTCGTCGGCAAGGTCCGGACGACCTGCGGAGAGCTCCGCGACCGCGTGGGCGACCCGGTCCCACAACTCGACGGCATCCTGCTCGGCCACGATGCCCTGCCGGATGGTCTGCAGCGGCCGCTGTGCACGGGCCTGGGTCGACCCGTCGGCGTCGACGAGCACGGCTTTGACGTTCGTGGTCCCGATGTCGAGTCCCAGCGCCGCGGCCATCGACGAACCGTACCGACCGCCGATTCCCCGTACCAGGGGACAACGTCACGTGCGCGCCTCACACCGGCGTCATGTCCCCTTGACCTCGAGTGCGGTTGAAGTCGTACGGTCGTATCGATGATCGCTGCTCTCACCCAGACCGGCTTCACGAACGGGGCTCGCTGATGGCTCGGCTCGACGCCCGTCACCCGGCCGGTGCTCCGGGGCCGTGGTTCGTCGACGACCGGTGCATCGACTGCGACGCCGCCCGGCACGTCGCACCCGGGCTGATCGAACGCAACCCGGGTGACGGCGTGTCGATCTTCGTCCGCCAGCCCGAGACGCCCGAGGAGATCGAGATGGCGTGGCGGGCGGTCGACGTGTGCCCGACCAAGTCGGTCGGGCACGAATCCGAACGCCGACCACCGGCGCCCGTCTTCCCGCACGACCTCGGCGACGGCGTGCACCGGCTCGGCCACAACTCGACGTCGTCGTTCGGCGCCCACTCGTACCTCGTCGTGCGCGCGACGGCGCCAACCTGATGATCGACGCACCCCGCTGGACCCGCGAGCTGGTCGAGCCGATCGAACGGCTGGGCGGCATCGACGCCGTGCTGCTCACCCATCGCGACGACGTGGCCGACGCCGAACGGTACGCCTCGCACTTCGGAGCGACGGGTGTGGATCCACGCCGACGACCGAGACGCCGCGCCGTACGCGACCGATCTGATCGAAGGCGTCGAACCGGCCGAGCTCCTCCCCGGTGTGGTCGCCTTCCCGGTGCCCGGCCACACGAAGGGCAGCGTGCTGTTCCACGTCGACGGGCACCTGCTCTTCTCCGGCGACTCGCTGGCGTGGGACCGCCAACGCGATCGGCTGATGGCGTTCCGCCGGGCCTGCTGGTACTCGTGGGAGGCGCAGACCGAGTCGCTCGGCCGCTTCGCCGATTCCGGCCTCCGGTTCGATCGGCTGTTCTGCGGGCACGGCTGGAGCCACGACGCCGACGACGACTGGTTCGAGCGCGAGCTCCGGGCGCTCGTCGAGCGCATGCCCTCCCAGTAGCGTCCCTCGCCCTTACGAGCCGGGTCAGTGGGCGGCCTCGACGGCATGGCCGCCCTTGCCGAACGGCAGACGTTTCACCACGGCCATCACGGCCAGACCCACCGCCAGGCCGACCATCGCCGACAGCGCGGTGTTCACCAGCCAGCCGAGCAGGCCGCCGATCCCGGGCACGTCGGACACCGCTTCTTCGAGGTCGTGCACGATGTCGTGGGGCAGGTCCCAGCCCAGCTCGTGGAGGCCGACGATGATGATGTGCCCGCCGACCCAGAGCATCGCCGCCGTGCCGACGACCGACAGGACGGTCAGCAGTTTCGGCATCCCCATCACGAGCAGCCGGCCCACACGCTGCGCCGTCTCCGATTCGCGTTGGGCGAGCGACAGGCCGATGTCGTCCATCTTCACGATCAGCGCCACCACGCCGTAGACGATCACCGTGATCAGCACCGCTACGACGACGAGGATGATCGCCCGACGGAACACCGATTCGTCGAGCACCTCCTTCAACGCGATCACCATGATCTCGGCCGAGAGGATCAGGTCGGTTCGTACCGCCGCCTTCACCGTGGCGGCTTCGGCCTCGACGCCCTGCATGGCGGCCGGCACATCGTGGCTGTGATCGTCGCCGCGGACCTTGTGCCAGATCTTCTCCGCTCCCTCGAAGCACAGGTAGGTGCCGCCGAGGATCAGGATGATCTCCACCAACGTCGGCGCGAACTCGCTGAGGATCAGCGCCGACCGGGAGGATGAACACCAGCTTGTTGCGGAACGAGCCGGTCGCGATCTTCCTGATGATCGGCAGCTCGCGGTCGGCCGCGAGGCCGTGCACGTACGCCGGGGTCACCGCGGTGTCGTCGATCACGACCCCGGCCGCCTTCGTGCTGGCACGGCCGGCGGCCGCGCCCACGTCGTCGATCGATGCCGCAGCGAGCTTCGCCAACGCCGCCACGTCGTCGAGCAACCCGGTCAGCCCGCCGGCCACGTTCGCTCCATCATGAGTCCTCCGTCACCTGCATCGATCCGGTCGTGAATTGCGACACCCCGGGCCACGGACCCGGGGTGTTCGACCTGTGCGCGAGGAGGGACTTGAACCCTCACGCCCTTTCGGACACCAGCACCTGAAGCTGGCGCGTCTGCCATTCCGCCACTCGCGGCAGAGTGGACAGCGAAGCGTAACGGCGCGAGCGATGGGAGCGCAACGCGGTTGGCGCGGGGCCCTGCACGCTCGGTGACTCAACCGCCGACGCCGACGGTCTGGATCTCGCGGACCGTGTAGTCGAACGTCGTCTCACGATCCATCGGCGGCAAGGCGCCGGAACCTCCGGACGACGTGTAGGGCAGCAACCACGTCGTCGTCGCCGTCATCGTGTAGGTGCCGGCCGCTCGGTACGTGTACCCGCACGGCCCCTCCTCCACGGTGTCGAGGTCGTCGATCGGCACGCCGAACACATCGCACGTCTCGGAGTCGTCGTTGCCGAACTCGAACGTCGTCGCACCCGGAGTCGGCGTGACCGTCATCCAGAACGGTCCCGCGGATGCGGTGATCGGCGCGTACGACGCCTCCTCCACCGCCAACCACATACCCAGGTTCACGTAGCCACTGCCGTCGACCGGCGGGTTCACGTTCGGCACCGGCAACTCGATGAGATCTTCCGCATGGTCACGGATCGCGGTCTCGAAGTTCGGCGGTCGGTTCGGATTCACCAACCGGATGTCGGGCCCGTCGGGACACACCACGCCGTACACCCGGAACTCCACCCCATCGAGGTCGACCACGGCCTGCTCCGCCGACTCCTCGGCTGACAGACCCGGCCCCTGGTTCGGCGCGATCCCGATGATCTGACCCCGGGTCAACCAGGTCCAGGTACACGAACTGCGACCACCGGTCGTCACGACCGGGTCGGTGGAGGCGCCGACGAAGACGGTGCCGTTTCCTGAGCCCGCCGCGGCTCCCCCACCGGCGGAAACTGTGCCGCCAGCGCGACAGGGCCAACACAACCATCGCGACCAGCAGCTGTTCGCACGATGCCTCCCCCACACTCCGCATCCCGGCCATGCCGCCATCGTTCATTCTGCCAGATCGCCGTCGACCAGTTCGACGGTCACCTCGGCCACGATGCGGATCACGTCGTCGTTGATGGGGACTCGAAGGTCGGAGTCGACGACAGGTGCGAGCACGAATGTCCGAGTCGAGTCGGCAGACCGTGACCATCGCACGTCGGTGGCTCGGATCCAACAACCAGTACCGGGGTATCGATCGTCTCGATCGTCGGAGGGACCTCGTCGTTCCGAACCACGGTCAGATCGTCGGTGCGATACGTCTCGATGCAGACCGAGCAGCGAAGTCGAGCGCCTGCCCGGCTGAAGTAGGGCTCCGAGTCGCTCCTCCGTCATCGGGCCGGTCGGATCGGCCAGCACGTCGTACAACACGTCGTTGCCGGTGAGGCAGATCGCGCTCGATCGAAACCTCGGAGATTCTCCAGCGGGTCGATCGTGGTGGGTGGCGGGCGGTCGGTCGTGGTCGGTGGTCGGGGCGGCTCGGTGGTCGTGGGCGGCTCGGTGGGCGGCGGTGGTGCCGTGGTCGACGGCATCGTGGTCGCGGTGGCGGTCGTCGCGGGCGATTCGGTGGTGGTCGCCACCGTCGGCTCCGGGGTGGTCGCCGTCTCGGCGCTGTCGTCGTCGCCCGAGCACGCGGCGGCCAGACCGACCACCACCATCACCGCGAGCATCCGCTGCATCCGCAGCACGCTAGTTGCGCTCACCGAGCGATGGACCACGCCCGAGTGGAGGGACACCGACCCGTCGAACCGGAAGTTCCGTCACACCGACGGGCGATCTCGTTCCTGGCGGAGGAACCGGCTCAACGGGTTGTCCAGCTGGGCGAATCCCCAGGCGAACACCATGCCCAGCGCGAGCAGCAGGAGCAGCGGCAGTGCCAACGCCCGTACCGTGCGGAACAGCTCGACGCGGATCCACTCGTCGTCCGACACCAATTCCTCGGTCACCACCGCCACCTCGGCGGCGAGTTCCTCGATCTGCTCCTCGATCTGTTCGTCGACCGCCTTCGACACCGCTGCGCACGCCGCCGCCTCCTCCGGCGTCGTCGCACCACCGGGTGACAGGGCCGCCTGACACGCCTCCGACGTGTCGTCCGCGCCCTCGGCGGCACCGCCGTCCGAGTCGCCCCCGCCGTCATCGACCGCGGCATTGGCCGCCGTGCACTCGAACGAACGCGAACCGGTGATCGTGCCCGAGGCCGCCGACATCTCGAGCTGTCGGGCGACCGTGCACACCGTCGCCTCCGCCGTCAGCTCGTGTCCCAAGACGTTCGGATGCATGCTGCCGGGAATCCACGTCGACGGTGAGTAGCGGCCGAGCTTGTCGCCCTCGGGCGGCACCAGCTTCAGGTGGTTCGCGGCCGCGGTGTCGTCGCACAGCTGGAAGCCCTCGTACGCCGCCACGGCATCTTCGACGTAGACGAACCCGGCCCGGCCGGCGGCCTCCGCGATGGTCACGTCGAGCTTCTGGATGAAGTCGACCACGAACTCACGCTCGTCCCGCGACAGCCCCAGATCGCACCGTGTGGTCTCCTCGGCGTTCACCAGCATCGGGTACGGCATCACCATCACCGTCGCCGACGAGAACGTCGCCCCGATGGTGGTGTACGCCTCATCGAGCTGCGGGCCGAGCAGGTCGATCGAATCGAGCCAGATCTCGCGCCGTTCGTCGCAGCCCTTCGGGAGCAGGCAGGCCTTCACGATCGACGAGAACCCGACGTCGTTGCCACCGATGCTCAGCAGGATCACGTCGGCCGTCTCGTCCAGCTCCCGGTCGATCGCGGTCACGATCTGCGGAAGCGCGCCGGGTGGTGGCGGATCGTCTGCCGAGTCGTCCACCAGCGCATCCGACCACACCCCCATCAACGCGTCGGGCCCCGACTCGGACTCGGCGACGGCATCGTCGTCGGTCGCCGCCTCGGCGGGCGGCTCCACCCGGCACCTCCGCCCGTCCGGCCACATCTGGCCGCACGAGATCAGGTCGGCGACCTTGGCCCCCGAGCAGGCGAGCGACACCACGTTCGTCTCGAGCGCCGCCGCCATGAGGTACGGATGGGCGGTCGGCGCGCGGCGACACTGGTTGCCGCCGGCCTCGTTCGTGCCCTCGAAGAACTCGGGCGCGCCCTCACCCGAGATGAACGAGTCACCGAGCGCCACGATGCGCACCGGCTCACCCTCGGTGACCGGCACCGCCTCCGCCAGCGACACCGACCGGTCGACCAGGCCCCACGCGACGATGTAGCCCGCCATCATCAGCAGCACGATCCCCTCGCCGCGCAGCACGAAGAACCCGCCGGCCAGGGCGATCATCAACCCCATCACGAAGGCCAACCCGGGGTTCTGCGTCACCACCGCCATCCACACCCAGACCACGAACATCGCCACGAACGCGAGCCCCATCGCCCAGGAGGCCTTCTTGGTGGTGCATTCGAGTTGCAGCGCGCCGACACCCACCATCGACAGCGCCGCAGCCACGACCGACAGGCCGACCAGCACCAGCACCCACACCGACCCGAACGCACCCGCGAACAGGATGAACAAGCCGGCCAGGGTCACGTCGACCAGAATTCGCACCGTCCGTTCGAGATCGTCGCCCCGCGTCTCCAACCAGGCCTTCGCGCCGATCTTCACCGTGACCAGCCCGACCAGCCAGGCGACCGCGCCGATCAACGTCGCGGTGCCGTCGGAGATCAGGAACAGGCCGATCCCGACCGCCATCAACTCGAAGCCGTACCAGGCCGCGCTGCCCACCCCGATCGAGGGCACGTCGTTGTCGTCGTCGGGACCGTCGACATCCGCCGAGCGGCTGAACCACAGGAACACGCCGACGATCCCGAGCGTCAGCACCACCATGCCGCCGATCGCGATGATCGGCGACCACTGCCGGTCGATCGCGAGCGCCACGAAGCCGAGGCCTGCGCCGGCCATGGCGCCGAACGCCCACGGCCACCATCGGAACGGATCGGTGCGCAGCCGCGCCTCCAACGCGTCGCTGATCTGCAGCAGCAGCAGCGACAGGCAGGTCATGCCCACCATGAACCAGACGAGGATCCACCAGATCCGGTCCTGCTGGGTCGACGCGAACATCGCCAGCGCGCCCACCACGATGAGCGTGACGATCACGGTCCGCCTCGCCTGAACTCGAAGTCCCACGGTCACCCCTCCCGACTCGTGACGCCGACGACGTCGCCGACGCACCGTGAAGGCGACCCCCGATCACCCTCGTCACACAGAGGCCCGAGTACGACCTCCAGATACAACGTTCGCGCACCACGGCGACCAGATCACCGATGGTGCGTCCGACCGTTGGCCCGGGGTGCAACGCCGGTCGACCGGGAACCGGTCGTCAGATCCGGTCGTCCCAGTCGACCACGGCGAGCAGTGTCAGGTCGGTCCGGCGCTTGATCTCGGTCTTGCGCATGATGTTGCGCACGTGCGTGGCAGCCGTCGACGCCGAGATGAACAGGTGATCGGCGAGTTGCTGATCCGACACGTTGCCCGCGGCGATCGCGTTCACGACCTCGATCTCACGAGGCGTCAGACCCGCCGACTCCATCGTCACCCCGTCCGGCAGACGGTTGATCAGCGCATCGGTCACCGACTCGGCCTGGGCGAACTCGACGGTGAGCTTCCGGAGGATCACCAGCACCGGGACGACCACGAACAGGCCGGTCACCACGATCACGGCGTGGATCCGCCCGACGAACCACCGGCCGAGCTCGTCACTCAGCCATCCGAGCCGGGTCGCCTGCACGCCGATGTCCTGCAGGGACGCCACCACGCCGGCCGCGCACAGCAGGATCACCATGGACGCCTGGAGACGGGCGAACCGGGTCTCGATGCGCCGCGCCATCCGGAACGCCTTCACGGCGACCACGATCAGCAGCACGTCGGTCGCCAACGTCATCACGAGCAGGAAACCCGGCATCAGGCACGCTCCCCGGTGCGGTGAGACCCCTGGAAAACAGCGGTCTACCGGATGATTGGTACACGTTTCCCGGCGCTTCGGGATTGGCGACGGGCGGCCCGACCCGCACGATGGACGACGAGCGGAAGGGGCCGAACGACAGCGTTCCGCCACGCTGGCGTTGGCCCATCCGTTCGGCGCCGCCTCTGGAGCAATCCTCGGGCCAGGGCGCCGGCGGCCGGCTGGGATGGTGGGCCCGACCATCCCGGCCGCTGCCAACCGCCACCCTCCACGGGGAACGTTCGGAACTGTCGCATCGCCATCGGGCTCACAACGGTAACGCGCATCACGGAGCGAGCGTTCGTCGAACGGCTCCGCACGCCACAGCACGAACGGAGCGGGAGGTGACCGGACAGATGGAGCGGCACGATCGTGAGATCAGACCGACCGCCAGGCTGTCGGGCCTGGAACCCGGCGTCCCCGTCCACGTCCGCCGGCGCGGCCTGCGGCGGCTGCGCCGATGGCGACGCGGGTTGCACCGCAAGTCGGCCACCTCACGCATTAGCCTTGCTCCGACCATGAGCATGCAAGGACTCGAAGGTCGCCTGGAGCGTATGGTCGAGGGCGTGTTCCGTCGTTCGCGCAACTCCATCCGCCCGATCGAGCTCGGCCGTCGCCTCATCCGAGAGATGGACGACCACCGATCGGTCGACGTCAAGGGCCAGCGAATCGTCCCCAACGACTTCACCGTGCTGCTCTCCGCCGTCCGACCACGCCGGCTTCGCCGACATCGAAGACGCCCTGCGCACCGAGCTCGTCGAGGCCGTTCGCGAGTACGCCCGCGAGGAGGGCTACCACTTCATGGGGCCCGTCGCCGTCGAGCTCCGGGTCGACAACTCGCTGCGCAGCCGGCCACTTCGGCATCGCGTCGCAGCTCAAGCAGCCCGAGCCCGGCAAGCGGCCCGGCACGATCGTGATGCCGTCGGGCGACCGCATCGAGCTCACCGACGACGCCAACCTGATCGGCCGCCTCGCCGACTGCGACGGTCATCATCTCCGACGGCAACACCAGCCGCCACCACGCCCAGATCACCCGCTCCGGCAGCGGCTTCGTGATCGCCGACCTCGGCTCGACCAACGGCACGTCGGTCAACGGCGAACGCCTCGATCGCCGACCATCGCCTCGCCGACGGCGACATCATCACCGTCGGCTCCGTCAGCGTCCGCTTCGAGGCCTCGTGACCCGAACGCCCGCCGCGATCGAACCACCATGACCGACCAGGTACTCGACGTCCTCAAGCTGGTGCTCCTGGCACTGCTGTACCTGTTCTTCGCCCGCGTGCTGTGGGCGGTGTGGAGCGAGGTGCGCCAACCCGCCAACGCCCGCCACGTCGACGACCGCAGCCGTCGCCGCCGGCGCCGACCCCGGCCGCCGGCGTGGCCGTCCCGGCCGGTCGACGCGAGCACCAAGCCGGCGAAGGGTCGAGGCGGCACCCCGGCCCGGCTCGTCGATCCTCGAACCGAAGGAACGGCGCGGCACCACATTCGCCCTCGAGCACCACCGTCGACATCGGCCGCGAGACCGACAACACGATCGTGATCACCGACGACGCGTACATCTCGTCGCACCACGCCGCGATCTGCCACGCCGACGGCCACGTCGTCGTCGACGACCTCGGCTCACGCAACGGCACCTACCTCAACGGCGCCAAGCTGACCCAGCGCCAGCACCCTGCACACCGGCGACCGCATCCAGGTCGGCTACACCGTGCTGGAGGCGCAGTGAGTGGCCGAGCTCCGCTGGGGCAGCGCCACCCACGAGGGGCAGCTGCGCGCGCAGAACGAAGACCACGCCCACGCCGGCGACGGCCTGTTCGTCGTCGCCGACGGCATGGGCGGACACCTCGCCGGCGAGGTCGCCAGCGAGATGGCCGTCGACGTGCTCGACGAACGCCTGCCGACGCCGACGGCGAGAACTCGCTCGACGACCTCGTGACGCGCCATCAACGAGGCCAACGTCGAGATCTATCAGGGCTCGATCGACGACCCCGACCAGGCCGGCATGGGCACCACCGTCACCGCGATCGCCGTCGTCGACGACCCACACGACGGTGAGGCGTTCGCCGTCGCCAACGTCGGCGACTCGCGCAGCTACGTGATGCGCCACGACCGCCTGCGGCAACTCACGATCGACCACAGCTTCGTGCAGGAACTCGTCGCCGAAGGGGCGATCACCCGCGCCGAGGCCCGCACCCATCCGCGCCGCAACATCGTCACCCGGGCGCTCGGCATCGAGCCGTACGTGCGGGTCGACTCGTGGACGATGCCGATCATCCGCGGCGACCGGTTCGTGCTGTGCAGCGACGGCCTCGTCGACGAGATCACCGACGAGGCGATCACCGAGATCCTGCTCGCCCACGCCGACGACCCCGACGCCGCGGCGCAGGCGCTCGTCGACGCGGCGAACGACGCCGGCGGCCGCGACAACATCACCGTCGTCGTCGTCGACGTGCTCGAAGGCGACGATCCGCCCGACCCGACCGCCGAGTTCGACGTCGTCCCGCTGTGGAACGACGGCCAGGACGAACACGACGAAACGGGCGAGAGCGAGATCGTCGCCGACCCGCCCGACACCGAGCTCGACGGCGAGCCGTGCGCACCGGCGCTCTACGACGGCGGCGACGACGTCACGCCGGTCCCCGGGGCCGCCCTGCCGATCGTCGACCCCGACACCCAGCCGGCCGCCGCCGACGGAACCCCGGCCGCCGACGATGCCACCCCGGAACCGAAGCCGCGCCGGAAGCGTCTCGCCGGATTCGCCCGATTCATCCTGGCGCTCGGCGTCGCCGCCGTCCTGATCCTCGGCTTCGCGATCCTCGCTGCCTGGGCCCGAACCGGATACTTCGTCGCGTTCGACGACGACGACCAGGTCGTCATCTACCAGGGCCGCCAGGACAGCGTGCTCTGGTTCGATCCGACCGTCGAGGCGTTCGGTCCCCACCGCGACGAACTCGACGCCGACCACGATCGAGCTGGTCGAGGCGCAACCGACGTTCGAATCCCAGGCCAGTGCCGAGCGCTTCGTCTCCGAACGCCTGAAACCGACCCCGGAGCCCGACGAATGAGGTCGCGACCAACCCTGTCGCGCGTCGCCGGTACGAGTGATGTCGCCCGCCGGACCGTCACCGGCGCTCCACGATCGTCGCGCAGCGCCGCTCGACCGAGTTGACCCTCGTCGATCATGGCGGGGTTGATCACGACCGTCGCCTACACGCTGGCGTCGCTCGGCGCGAACTCGGAGATCCCGGCACGCATCGGATCGTTCCTCGGCATGCTCCTCGCACTCGTCGGCGTCGCTCACCTCGCGGTCCGACTCCTGGCGCGCGGCGCCGACGGCACGATGCTGCCGCTCGCCGTGCTGCTGCACGGCATCGGGTACGTGATGATCACCCGACTCGACGACCGGCTCGCCAGCCTGCAGACGCTGTGGAGCTTCGTCGCGATCGCCGCCTTCGTCGCCACCCTGCTGCTCGTCCAGCGGGCCACCGACCTCGCCCGCTACAAGTGGACACTGTTCTTCGGCGGCGCGTTCCTGCTGCTGCTCCCGATGGTGCCCCGTCTCGGCGTCAACATCAACGGCGCCCGCATCTGGGTGCAGCTCGGCCCGTTCAGCTTCCAACCCGGCGAGTTCGCGAAGATCGCGTTCGCGATCTTCTTCGCCGCCTACCTCGCCGAACGCCGTGAGCTGATCGCCGCGTCGACGTGGAAGATCGGGCCGTTCCGGCTGCCCGAGACTCCAGTACATCGCCCCGATCCTCGTGGCGTGGGGGTTCTCGGTGCTCGTCATGGTCGGCGAACGCGACCTCGGGTCGTCGCTGCTGTTCTTCACGTTGTTCGTGGTGATGATGTGGGTCGCCACCGAACGGGTGAGCTACCTGGTGCTCGGGTTCGTGCTGTTCGGCGCTGCCGCGTTCGTGTCGTGGAAGATGTTCGACCACGTCCAGACCCGCGTCGACATCTGGCTCGACCCGTGGGAGGACGAGTACGGCAAGGGCTTCCAGATCGTGCAGGCGCTGTACGGCATCGGCGACGGCGGCATCGTCGGCACCGGACTCGGCCGCGGCAGCCCCGACAAGGTGCCCGAAGCGCAGAACGACTTCATCTTCGCCGCGATCGGCGAGGAGATGGGCCTCGTGGGTGCGACCACCGTGCTGATGGGCTACCTGCTGTTGATCGGCGCCGGCCTGCGTACGGCGCTCAGGACCGACCGCACGTTCGACAAGCTGCTGGCCACCGGCCTCACCACGATCATCGGCGTGCAGGCGTTCATCATCGTCGGCGGCGTGATCAAGATCGTGCCGCTCACCGGCATCACGCTGCCGTTCGTGAGCTACGGCGGCTCGTCGCTGCTGTCGAACTACATCGCCCTCGCCATCCTGCTGCGCCTCAGCGACGCCAGCGCGCGACGTCTCGGCGAACTGCCCGACGACCCGACCCCTCGCGAGCGCTGGGCGGCCTGGAGATTGCGCCGCTCCCTCGCCGGTGCGGACGATCCGGACACGGCACCGAACGACCGCCCCCACGCCGAGGTGATGTCGTGAACCGGCAGATCCGGCAGCTCGCGGCCGCGTTGATCGGCCTGTACGTGATGCTGTTCGCCGCGCTCAACTACTGGCAGGTCAACCGCACCGAGGAGCTGGCCTCCGAACCCGGCAACACCCGCGCCCTGATCCGCCAGTTCGACACGCCGCGCGGACCGATCGTCACCGCCGACGGCGTCGTCGTCGCCCGCAGCGTGCAGGCACCCGGCGACAGCGACGTCACGTTCGTCCGCACCTATCCCACCGGTGACCTGTTCGCCCACGTCACGGGCTACTACACGTTCGGGCTCGGAGCGACGCAGCTCGAGGAGACCAAGTCGGGGGTGCTCACCGGCGACACGTTCACGCAGCAACTCCGTGCGCTCGACAATCTCTTCAGCCGCAACAACGACAACTCGGGTGAACTCCGACTCACCGTGCGCGAAGACATGCAGGCGGTCGCGAAGTTCCTCCTGGGCCCCCGCGAGGGATCGATCGTGCTCATGGAGATCGACACCGGCGCGATCGTGTCGATGTGGAGCTACCCCAGCTTCGACCCCAACCTCGTCGCCGATCCCGACTACGAGGCTGCGTTCGACTACGTGACCGAACTGCAGGCCGACGAGCGCGACCCGCTGCTCGCCAACGCCTACCAGCAGCGCTACATGCCGGGCTCCACGTTCAAGGTGCTCACCACGGGAGCCGCACTCGACGCCGGTGTCATCTCGCTCGAGTCGTTCTGGGAGCCCGAACGGGAATTCCTGCCGCCCCAGACGTCCGACCCGATCCAGAACTACGCCAACAGCGTCTGTGGCGGCGACCTGACCGAGGTCTTCCGCCGCTCGTGCAACACGCCGTTCGCCCGCACCGCGCTCGATCTCGGGCCCGAAGCGTTCCGGGAGGGCATCGAACGGTGGGGCGTCGGCGAGGAGGTGCCGATCGACCTGCCACGGGCGGCGGCGAGCACGATCGGCGACTTCGAGGGGATCGAGGACCAGCTGCCGTTGCTCGCGATCCGCGGATTCGGGCAGAACGACGACCAGATGGTCCCGTTGCACATGGCGATGGTCGCGGCGACCGTGGCCAACGACGGTGCGATGATGACGCCCTTCGTCGTCGACGCCGAACTCGACCACGACGGCCGTGTGATCAGCCGAACCCAACCCGAGGTGTGGAAGCGGCCGATCAGCCGCCAGACCGCGGGCATCCTCCGGGACCTGATGGTCGAGGTCGCGGAGGACGGCACCGCGAGCTGCTGCATCGCCCTGGACGACGGCATCAGCGTCGCCGCCAAGACGGGTACCGCCCAGCTCAACGGGCCCGGCGAGCCCGAGCGTTCGCACGCCTGGATCGTCGCGTTCGCACCCGTCGAGGACCCCAAGTACGCGGTCGCGGTGATGTTGAAGGGCACCACGGCGGAGATCTCGGCAGGCACCGGCGGACGCCTCGCGGGCCCCATCGCCAAGTCGATGCTGGACGCGGCCTTCGACATCGAACCCATCCCTGCCGCCGACGCGGCGACCACGGAGCCGTCGGAATGACCACCGAGACCCCCACCACCCGGCGTCCGTCACGCCCCGACCGGGCACCGGGACGTCGACACCGGCCCGTGCGCCCGATCAGTGGAGCCACCCGTGTGTCGATAGTCTCATCCCTCGTTCGTTCGGCCTCCCGTCGGCCCCGCGGGCAGAGGCAGACATGAGCAACAGCGGTGACGCGACCGTCATCAACGATCGCTACGAGATCCACAAGCGAGTGGGGCGTGGCGGGATGGCCGATGTGTTCCTCGCACGCGACCTGTTGCTCGACCGCCAGGTCGCGATCAAGATCCTGTTCCCCGAGTTCGCCGTCGACCCGAACTTCGTCGAGCGGTTCCGCCGCGAGGCCCAGGCCGCGGCCAACCTCAGCCATCCCAACATCGTCAACGTGTACGACTGGGGCCGCTACGAGGGCACCTACTTCATCACGATGGAGTACGTGCAGGGGCGCACGCTCGCCGAGATCCTGAAGACGAACAAGCAACTGACTCCGAAGCAGGACGCGGAGATCGCGAGCGAGGTCGCAGCCGCGCTGGGCTTCGCGCACGAGGCCGGGCTGGCCCACCGCGACATCAAGCCCGCCAACATCCTCATCGGCTCGAACGGCCAGGTGAAGGTCGCCGACTTCGGCATCGCCCGCGCGATGAACTCGGCGACCGAGTCGAACCTCACCCAGGCCGGCTCGGTGATGGGCACCGCCGCGTACTTCTCACCCGAACAGGCGCAGGGCGCCCAGCCCGACCCGCGCAGCGATCTGTACTCGTTGGGCATCGTGATGTACGAGATGGTCGCCGGCCGGCCCCCGTTCACCGGCGACAACCCGGTGAGCATCGCCTACAAGCAGGTACACGACAATCCGCAGCCCCTCAATCAGCTCGTCGAGGGTGTGCCACGGCCGTTCGAGGCGATCATCGCCAAGTTGCTCGCCAAGGACCCCAAGCTGCGCTATCCGAGCGCGAACGCGCTGCGCGACGATCTGCGCAGGTTCCGCAACGGTGAACAGGTCCAGGCGCTGGTCGCCGCCGCGGCACGACCGGGAACGTCCGGTGCCGGGGGCATCGGGGTCGGCGGTGTCGCCGCCGGAGTGGCTGCAGGGGCAGCCGGTGCCGCAGCGCTCGCGCACGACGTCGGCACCACGCCGATGGTCGCCGAGCCGTATTCGGGCACGCAGACCTCCGCCCATCCGCCGATCGCCGGTGCACCGACCGCCACGATGCCTCAGCAGCCGGGCCCCGATCTCGGCGAGTACCCACCCGGTGCCTCGCCCGAGGCGCGCTACTACCAGGACTCCAACTCGCGGACCGGTTGGTACGCCTTGGCCGCGTTCATCGCCCTCATCGCGTTGGTCGCCGGTGGTGTGCTGCTGTACCAGGGCCTCACACGCGAGAGCAGCGAGTCGTCGGCGCTCGTGCTCGACAACTACGTCAACCAGCCACTCGAGCGAGCCACCGGCGCGCTCGATGCGCTCGGTCTGCCCTACCGCGTGATCGCCGAGGAGAATCCGCAGTTCGCGCCCGACTTCGTGCACCGCACCGAACCCGTGGCCGGCACGATCGTGCCCGAGGGTCGCGTGATCGAGCTCTACTACAACCCGACCGACGCGCTCGTCGCCGTACCCAACGTGAACGGGCGCACGATCGAGGAGGCGTCGGCCATTCTGGGCACGGCGGGCTTCAGCTTCGCGGAGGTTCGCGAGCTCAGCGACGTCGCCGAGGGTCTCGTGGTGCGCACCGATCCCGCCGCGGACACGAGGGTCCAGCAGGACACCGTCATCACGGTCGTCGTGTCGGGTGGGCCCGAGCAGGTCTCGATCCCCGCGACCGTGATCGGCGACGAGGAGGCGGTGGCCCGATCCCTCCTGGAGTCGGACGCGTACGGCCTGGTCGTGACCACCGTCGAACGCGTCGACGACGTGATCCCGGCCGGCATCGTCATCGACACCAACCCGCCGCCGAACACGTTGGTCGAGCGCGGGTCGACGGTCGAGCTCATCGTCAGCTCGGGACCCGGTCAGGTCCGGGTGCCACCGCTCGTGGGCCTCACGGAAGGGCAGGCACGCAACTCGCTCGACGAGGAGGGCCTCGGCGCCGACGTCAGCTACCAGGAACTCGAACCGGGTGCGCCGGAGGACGGCACGGTGCTCGAGCAGAGCATCCCGCCGACGCAGGAGGTCGACAAGGGCACCGTGATCTCGCTCGTGGTCGGCCAGGCCAGGATCGCCGAGACGACCACCACGACCTCGACCACGACGACGACCACCACCACGGTGCCGCCGACGACCACGACGCCGCCCACGACCACGTCGCCGGCGACGACGACCACACCGACCGAGACCACGACCGCGGCCGACAACTGACGCCTGCGCAGGGTGCCCTCGCACCGGCGGACCGGCTGCGATCGACTCAGGCCGCGCGCCGGAGGAAGTTCTTCAGCAGGTCGTGCCCACACCCCGTGAGGATGCTCTCCGGATGGAACTGCACACCCTCGACGTCGACGTCCCGGTGTCGGACACCCATCACCACGCCGTCGGCGGAACGAGCCGTCACCGTGAGGCAATCGGGCACCGAGCCGGGATCGAGCACCAGGGAGTGGTACCGCGTCGCGGTGAGCGGTGACGGCAGACCCTCGAACACGCCGGCGCCGTCGTGCTCGATCGGCGACGTCTTGCCGTGCATCAGTTCGGGCGCCCGCACGACCTCGGCGCCGTAGACCTGACCGACGGCCTGGTGGCCCAGGCACACGCCGAGCACGGGTGTCCCGGCGGTTGCGAACGCCGTGACCGCGTCGCAGATGATCCCCGACGTCTCGGGACGACCGGGACCGGGTGAGAGCAACACGGCATCGGGATCGAGTGCGAGGGCGTCGGGCACCGTGATCCGGTCGTTGCGGTGGACGATCGGATCGGCACCGAGTTCGCCGAGATACTGCACCAGGTTGTAGACGAAGCTGTCGTAGGAGTCGATCACCAGGACACGTGCCATCGTCGTCACGCTACCGACGGCATCGGGCACCATCGGCACGGGATCTGCCCCTAGACTCGTCGTTCGTGGCACCTCCGAAGCGCAAGACAGGTGGCGGTCGTACGACCCCCAAGGGCACCCGACCCGGCGAACAGCGGTTCGCGAACCCTGAGGAGAACGTCAAGGGCGTGCACGCGTCCACGCGATACACGCCTCCGGTCACGAGCGAGATGAAGGCGCCCAAACCCTGGATCCCCGTGCTGATGGTCGCACTGTTCATCATCGGCATGGTCGTGATCATCCTGCGCAACCTCGTCTTCACGGGCAATAATTGGCTCACACTCGTGGGTCTCGGGTGCATCCTCGGCGGCCTCTACACGGCCACGAAATGGCGATAACACCCTGACGCCCCAGCGTGTGCGTTCCTTGCGATCGCACACGACGTTGTCCACACCACGAACTTACAGCCGTGTAAGTTCCCCCAGGTTTATCCACAGGTCGGTGGACAACCGATAACCACGTCAGTCGTAGAGGGGCGCGACCACCGTCATGTCTTCCAGGCAGTGCTTCGGCGGCGGCGGATCCTCGTCGGGGGCCAGCGTCAACTTCAGCTCAACCCCGCAGACCTCGCAGCGATACCTCATGTTCACCTTGCGGAGCTCTCCGGGCTCCGGTGGGGGCGCCGGCGGCGCCGAAAGCGCTTGCAGCATGGCCATGCCCGTGCGCCACAGCACCACCATCAACACGAGCCCCATCAGGAACCACACGACGCTGCCCACAGACAGAGCGACGATCACGTGCTCACGATACCGGGTTATCCCCAAGGCCTGTGAACAGCCGGTTCCGGCCCGTCGAGCAGCCGTCGACCAGCCGTCGAACGGCCCTCGACCCGGCCGGAAACGCCGGATGTCGGGCCGGGCGCCCTCGGTCAGCCCAGGCGTTCGAGCAGGGTCGCGTTGGCCATTCCCCCGCCCTCGCACATGGTCTGCAAGCCGTATCGACCGCCGCTGCGCTCGAGTTCGTTGACGAGCGTGGTCATCAGCCGGGCACCCGAGCATCCGAGTGGGTGGCCCAACGCGATCGCTCCGCCGTTGACATTGACACGATCCATGTCGGCGCCGTGCTCGCGCTGCCAGGCCAGGACCACGGCCGCGAACGCCTCGTTGATCTCGATCAGGTCGATCTCGCCGAGCGTCAACCCGGCCCGTTCGAGGACCTTGTGCGTCGCCGGGATCGGCGCCGTGAGCATGAGCCGAGGATCGGCCCCGGCCAACGCGAACTCGACGAAGCGGGCGCGTGGCGTGAGCCCCAGCTCGTTCGCACGGTCCTCGCTCATGATCAACAACGCAGCTGCGCCGTCGGTGATCTGGGAGGAGTTGCCGGCCGTGACGCGACCACCGGCATCGGAGGGTCGGAAGGCAGGCTGCAACTTCGACAGCGTGTCGACCGTGGTGTCGCGGACGCCTTCGTCCCGGAGCACGGGCGACCCGTCGGCGCCGGTGACCGGCACGATCTCACGATCGAAGCGCCCCTCGTCGATGGCTCGTCGAGCACGCTGTTGCGACCGCGCGCCGTACTCGTCCATCTCCTCGCGACCGATCTCCCAGCGGTCCGCGATCAGTTCGGCGGAGATTCCCTGGGGGACGAGTCCACCCTGATCGGCGTACCGGGCGCCGATCCGGGGACCGAACGGGTAGCCGTACTTGCCGTCGACCATCGACGACCCCATCGGCACACGGGTCATCACCTCGACGCCACCGGCGACGACCACGTCGTAGGCACCGGCGATCACGCCCTGCGCCGCGAAGTGTGCCGCCTGCTGACCCGAACCGCACTGGCGATCGACGGTGGTGCCGGGCACGTGCTCCGGCCACCCCGCCGCGAGCACGGCATTGCGGGCCACGTTGACCGCCTGCTCGCCCACCTGCATCACGCACCCGAGCACGACGTCGTCGACGACGCCCGGGTCGATACCGGTTCGCTCCTCGAGCGCGGTCAACGTCTCGGCGGCGAGGTCGACCGGATGCCAGTCCTTCAGCTTGCCGTTGCGCTTCCCCAACGGGGTGCGCACGGCGTCGACGATGACGGCTGTGGCCATGGGTAGAGTCTGGTCGTCGCCTCGTCGGTGGTCACCACCGGAGCGCAGCGAGATCCGGTCGAGCCGCTAGGCGAGATCGATGCGGTACCCGTTGCGCGGATCGACCAGCACGTACCGATCCAGTCGGAGCGCCACCCGATCGCCGGCCGTCACGTCCACGACCGACGGCATCGTCACGGTCATCGGCCGACCGCCGACCGTGCACCACAGCGTCGCGGTCGGGCCCGCTCCTGCGACGCGTGTCACCTCGGCATCGATGAGACCGTGCGGGTCGAGCTGCCACCACTCGGGGCGCACGATCATCTGCAGCTCGCGACCACGATGAGCCGCCAGCGCCGGCGCCCACGCCCTGATCCGGAGCCCGGGCCTGACGAGCCACGAGCCGTCACGATCACCCGTGACCTCGACCTCGATCACGTCGGCCGCGCCGGTCAGCAGCGCAGCGTTGACGGTCCGCGGCCGGTCGTAGACCGCGACCGGGTCGTCGAACTGCACGATCCTGCCGTCGTCGATGACGGCGATGTCATCGCCCATCGTCATCGCGTCGGCAGGCTCGTGCGCGGCGATCACCGTGGTGACGCCGAACCCGCGCTGGATGAGCATCACCTCGCGCCGAAGCGTCGACGTCTGATGAACGTCGACGTGGGCGAACGGCTCGTCGAGGAGCAGCACGGCCGGCTGCTTGACGAGGGCACGTGCGATCTGTACCGCCTGCACCTCGCCCGCCGAGAGCTGCTTGGGGTGCCGGCGCAGCAGCTCCTCGATGTGGAGCGCCCGGGCCTCGGCGCCCACACGCTTGCGGATCTCGTCCGCGGGCTGATGGTCGATCTCGAGCGGGAAGGAGATGTTGCGCCGGACGTTCCGCTTCGGGTAGAGCACCGGCTCCTGGAAGACGAACGCGACGTTCCGGTCGCCCGGCTCCGCGTTCGTCACGTCGCGGTCGTCGAAGGTCACGGTGCCCGACTCGACGCGGTCGAGCCCGGCCAGGGCGCGCAGCAGTGTGGTCTTCCCACTGCCGGACGAGCCGAGCAGAGCGAGCACGCGCCCGCTCCCGACGCGCATCCTCACGTCGTACGAGCACCGCATCGGACCCCTTGCGAACCGTGAGACCGTCGATCTCGATCGTCGTCATGACAGCCTCCCCTCGATGCAGCGTAGGACCGCCCGAGCCGTCCGTCGGATCAGGGGATCGGTTGACCTGCCGGCTCGTCGGCACGGACCACGGCCCGGAGCACGAGATCGACGAGTTGCTCGATCTCGCCGGGGCGGAACTCGCCACGATCGTGCATCACCCGCGCGATCAGCGGCCCTTCGAGCAGCGCGGCGATGAGGTCGATGTCGATCGTGGGATCGATCATCCCGGATGCGATCGCACGCTGGATCGCAAGCCGCAGCGGCAGTTTGCGTTCGGCGATCAGCCCCTGGTGCAGCCGCCAGAAGTCGTCGTCGTTGGAGGCGCGTTGCATCACGGCGGTGAAGAGCTGTTGCAGGCCCGGCTGGGACGCCATCGAGACGTACCGCACGAGCAGCTCGATCAGGTCGGCCCGGGGGTCGCCCGTATCGATGTCGGGGACCTCTCCCACGGTCTCCGAGAGCGCTGCGAGCAACAGCTCGTTCGACGACTCGAAGTGCCGGTAGATGGTGGTCTTCGCCACCCCTGACGCCGCGGCGACCGCGTCGACCGTGAACCCGTCGAGGCCGCGCTCGCGCACGATCTCCTGGGCGGCACGGAGCATCTTGCCGCGTGCATCGGCACTGAGTGGTCGTGGCATTGTGCTACTCAATCGTAGCGATTCCGGAGATCATCCGACAACTCCCACCACCCTGTTTCGAAATGGGTGGTGTGACATTCGTTACATTTCGCTACGGATGCGTTGCGTTTCGGTCAGCGACCGGGATAAACAAGGGCCCGTTCGGCTCTCGACCCGAAGGGGAACATCATGTACCAGTCACTCGCCCGGTGGTGCTACCGCCGGCGTTGGACGGTGGTCATCGTGTGGTTGGTCCTGATCGCAGGGCTCAACGTGGCAGGAACCGCGGTCGGCGCTGCGTTCAACGGCGAGTTCACCTCCACCGGCTCCGAGAGCGACGCCGGTTTCGAGACGGTCGAGGAGTACTTCCCGGGTGCGGGCGAGCGCGTTCGGTGGGCAGATCGTGTTCCAGAGCGAGAGCGGCGTCACGGGTGACGATGTCGCCGTACCGATGTCCGAACTGTTCGAGGAGGTCGACCGGATCGAGGGGGTGAGTGTCGTCAGCCCGTACACCCCGTTCGGCGCCGAGCAGGTCAGCGACGACGGCACGGTCGCGTACGCGCAGATCAACCTCGATCCCGACATCGACGACACCGAGGCGACGGCGATCGGCGAAGAGATCAACGAGATGGTGCCCCAGATCGACGGCCTGCGCGTCGAGCTCGGCGGAGCTGCCCTGAGCGAGTTCGAACCACCCGAGTCCGAGTTGATCGGCCTGGCGTTCGCGATCGTCGTGCTGATCGTGTCGTTCGGTTCCGTCCTGGCGATGGGCCTGCCGATCGGTGTGGCGATCGCCGGCGTCGGTGCCGGTGGCTTCGGGCTCGTGTCGCTGCTCACGCACGTGTTCCAGATCCCCGAGTTCGCGCCGCTCATCGGCCTCATGATCGGCCTCGGCGTCGGCATCGACTACGCGCTCTTCATCGTCACCCGCTATCGGGAACTCACCCGGGCGGGGGCCACGTCCGAGCAGGCCACGGTGGGGGCGATGGACACGGCGGGCCGAGCGGTCGTGTTCGCCGGCATCACGGTGGTGTTGTCGCTGCTCGGCATGCTGTTGATCGGTCTTCCGTTCATCGCCGGCCTCGGCATCGCCGCGGCCGCCACGGTGGCCATGACCTTGCTCGCATCGATCACCCTGTTGCCGGCGCTGCTCGGATTCGCCGGCGACAAGATCGAGGTCACGCGGTGGCGGGGCCTGATCGCCTCGGGCTTCGCGGCGCTGTCGCTGCTCGGATTGGGTCTCGGCATCCCGGCACTCGGCCTCTTCGGCGCTGCGCTGGCCCTGCTCACGCTGCTGCTCAGCCTCGGCGTGAAGCCACTCCGCGAGATCGTGCCGCCGCGGCCGGAAAAGCCGACGCGCGACACGTTGGCGTACCGCTGGAGCCGCATCGTGCAGGCCCGGCCGTGGACCTGGGTCGCGCTGTCCGGTGGCCTGCTGCTCGTGCTGACGGCGCCGGTGCTGAGCCTCCGGTTGGGCTTCTCCGACGAGGGCAACTTCAACGAGGAGACCACCACGCGCCAGGCGTACGACCTGATCGCCGAGGGGTTCGGCCCCGGCTACAACGGGCCGTTCCTGCTCGCCATCGAGGTCGACGATCCCGGCGACGTGGTCGTCGTGCAGCAGCTCGCCGCCGAGATCGCCACCGATCCGGGCGTGGCCGACGTGTCCGGGCCGTTCCCGAGCAACATCGACGACCCGGCAGCGTCCGAGGCCTACGTGATCCGGGTCATCCCGACCGCCAGCCCGCAGGACGCCGACACCGAGGAAACGGTCCAGCGACTGCGCGACGACGTGATCCCACCCATCGTCGAAGGCACCGGTGTCGAGTCCAACCTCACCGGTGCCGTGCCCGCCAACATCGACTTCAGCGACTATCTGGGCGGCCGCATCATCCTGTTCTACGGGGCCGTGCTCACGGTGTCGTTCCTGCTGCTGATGATGGTCTTCCGATCGGTCCTGGTGCCCATCAAGGCCGTGATCATGAACATGCTGTCGATCTCGGCCGCCTACGGCGTGGTCGTCGCGATCTTCCAGTGGGGTTGGTTCGGTGGCATCACCGGCATCGAGCCGGCACCCATCGAGCCGTTCGTGCCGATGATGCTGTTCGCGATCGTGTTCGGCCTGTCGATGGACTACGAGGTGTTCCTCCTGTCGCGCATCAAGGAGGAGTACGACCGCACCGGCGATCCGGTGAACTCCGTGGCCGACGGTCTCGCCAAGACGGCCCGGGTCATCACGGCCGCGGCGGCCATCATGGTCGTGGTCTTCGGCGCCTTCCTGCTCGAGGACAACCGCATCGTGAAACTGTTCGGGACAGGGCTCGCGCTCGCCGTGTTCCTCGACGCCACGCTCGTCCGCATGCTGCTCGTGCCCGCCACCATGGAGTTGTTGGGCTCACGCAACTGGTGGTTCCCGAAGTGGCTCGACCGGATCGTGCCGACCCTCAACGTCGAGGGCCACGAACTCGAGGAACTCCATGCCAACCTCGGCCCGCAGACCGATCCGACCGACGAACCCGAACGACCGCGAGAGACCGTCGACGCGTAGCGCGAGCCGCGCCGCAGCAGCGGCGCGGCTCGACGCTCGGTAGGTTGGCCGCGTGGACGTCTCGATCAGCGCCAGACGGACACGGCGGGTCGCCACGTGAGGGTGCTCCTCGTCAACACCCAGTACCCGCCGGGCCGGGTCGGCGGGGCCGAGCGGAGCGTCCAACTGCTCGCGCGTGGTCTCGCCGGAGCAGGCCACGACGTCGCCGTCGCATGCATCCACGAGTCGTCGACGGCGACGATCGACGGCGACGGCGAGATCGAGGTGCACCGTTTCCCACTGCGGAACCGCCACTGGCCCTTCGACGTCACGGTCGAGCGGTCAGCGACGGAACGACTTCGATAGCACGCGCGCGACGTGCACAACCGAGCGGCCACCGACGACCTGCTGGAGCTCGTCGACCGATTCCGCCCCGACGTCATCAACTCCAACAACGTGACGGGGTTCTCGACCGAGGTGTGGCGAGGCGCTCGGACTCGCGGCGTGCCGGTCGTCCACACCATCCGGGACGACAGCCTCGTCTGCTCGCGCTCGACACTCTTCCGCAACGGGCGCGACTCCGCGCAGCGCTGTGCGCCGTGCTGGGCTCTGACCAACCGAAAGCGACACAACAGCTCGTTGGTCGACCACGTCATCGGCATCAGCCGCGAGGTGTTGAACCGACATCGGGCCCACGGATGCTTCACCGGTACCCCGTCGGAGGTGATCCACAACATCGCCGCCGGCGACGTTCCGGCGACACCTCCCGAGCTCGGCGGCCCGGTGGTCTTCGGATTCCTCGGCCGCATCGAGGTCGAGAAGGGCATCGACGTCCTCCTCGCAGCCTCCGAGCGGCTCGGCGGTTCGCCGCACCGTGTGCGCATCGGTGGTCTCGGCTCGACCGAGTACGTCGAACCGCTGCGCAGCGGCCATCCCCACGCACACATCGAATGGCTCGGCCAGGTCGACGCCGACGCCTTCCTCGCCTCGATCGACACGCTCGTCGTGCCGGCCATCTGGGCGGAGCCGATGGGGCGCACGGTCATCGAGGCTGCCGTTCGCGGGATCAGCGTCATCCACTCCGACGCCGGTGGCATCCCCGAGGTGGCCACCTTGTCGGCCCGACGGCGTCAGGTGGTCGCCGGCGACGTGGCGGCCCTGGCCGCGGCGATGGCCGACGTGATCGCACGACCCGACGAGTGGCGGCAGCGACGTCCGGCGACCGCGGCGGCGTTGGAGCCGTTCTCGTCCGACCATGTCGTCGGTCGTCACGTGGACGTCTTCGAACGGTTGGTCGCCGGGCAGAGCTGATGACATCAGGCTCGACCGTTCGTCGCCCGCCGAGCCGTCCGGTCGTTGCTTCGACGTGCCATCGGCCGGAGGTGGGCCGCGGCATCCTCCCGTTCGGGGCGCGCCCGGCGCGGTCTCCGTCCCTCGGACACCCGTCGATGGGGCCTCGTCAGTGCGCGTGGTGGTCGTATGTGGCCTCGAGTTGGCCGCGCACGAACGTGGCGAACTCGATCGGGTCGAAGGCCGCCGGGTGGCCGGCGTCGACACACCCCGGGAGCGGTTCGATCACCGTCGACATGTGCGGATCGAAGAAGAACGCCGCCGAGTAGCGCTCACGCCGGCGCCGTACCACCCGGTGCGGCGTCGACAGCAGCCGGCCGTTGCTCCACCGGTGCAACATGTCACCGACGTTCATCACCAGTGACCCCGGCACGGGAGGCACGTCGACCCAGTCACCGTCGGGTGTGCGGACCTCGAGCCCGCCGGCGCCGTCCTGCGCCAACAGCGTGATGCACCCGAAATCGCGGTGCGGCGCCGAACCGAACCCGTGGTGTGCATCGTCGTGGGCCGGATAGTGCAGCAGCCGCAGCCACGTGGTGGGTGTGGCGAACGCGCGGCGCATGTCGCCCTCCGTGTCGTCGAGCAACTCGGCGATCAGGTCGACGATGCGCCGGCCGACCGTGACGAGCGCCTCGTGGTACGCCTCGACCGCCGGGCGGAACCCCGCCTGGTCGGGCCACCGGTTCGGACCGGCGAGGTAGGTGCCCGCAGCGGCGTCGGCCGAGTCGGGGGCGTCCTCGCGCATCATCATGAACGAGGCACTCTGGTTGGGCGAATTTGCCGGCTCGACCGACGAGCTGCGGTCGGTCGACACCGCGATCGGGATGTAGCCGCGATGGTTGCCATCGAGCTCGATCGTTATCTTCTGCTCGATCGGCAGGGCGTGGAACGCAGCGGAGGCAGCGAACAGCGACGCGGCTGTCTCGTCCGGCACACCGTGACCGACGATCGTCGCGAACCCGAGCCGGCTGTAGGCGTCGTCGATGCCGCGGAGCACGTCGGCACGATCGTCGCGGAGGTCGATGACCGGGATCGTCACGGTTCCTCGGCGAACGGATCGACCAGCCGCGTCGCCTCCCCGATCGCCGCGATCCGGTCGTCGTCCAGGCGCCCGGCGAACCGCGCCTGGACCGAGCGCCGGTACGTGACGCTCATCTCACGCCACAGGGTTCGGCCGCGTGGCGTCAGCTCGATGTCGACCGCACGGTGATCGTCGGGATCGACACGGCGATGTCGTGCGATCCACCCCTCCTCCTCCAACCGGTCGAAGTCGTCGGCTGAGGCTCGACGACGGGATCCGCATCCGTGCCGCGACGTCCTGCGGCCGTGCCCGCCCGCCGAGCGCACGCAGCGTGGCCAACACGTCGAACCAGCCCAGCGGCACCGCCCACTCCAACCGCAGGTCCTCGTCGATCCCGCGGGTCACGTCGGTGACCACCGATTGGAGCTCGCGCCAGGCCTCGAGCCGGGCGGCGTCGAGACGCGGCACGCCGGACCGCCTAGGCGACGGCCTTCAGCGCGTTCGCGAACGCGCCGACCGCTTCGTCGATCTCCGCGGCGGTCACGATCAGCGGCGGCATCCAGCGCACGATGTTGCCGTCGGTCCCGGCGCTCATCAGGATCACGCCGCCTTCGCGCAGGCAGTGATCGAGCACACCGGGCACCACCGACGCGTCCTCGAAGCTCGCGGCGACCATCAGACCCGGGCCGCGTACCTGGCGGAGCACCGGGTGGTGCTCCTTGAGCTCGCTGAGTGCGTCGCGCAGCTGCGTCCCCCGGGAGCGCACGTTGTCGAGGAAGCCGGGCTCGCCCATCACCTCGATGGTGGCCAGCGCGGCGGCGCACCCCAGCGGGTTCCCGCCGTACGTGCCGCCATGGCTGCCCGTCGGCCACTGGTCGTCGAGCTCGCGGCGCGTGCCGAGCGCGGCGAACGGGAAGCCGCTGGCGATGCCCTTGGCCATGCAGATGATGTCGGGCTCGAGCTCGAACCTGTCGACCGCGAACCAGTGACCGGTCCGTCCGAAGCCGCTCTGCACCTCGTCGGCGACGAACATGATCCCGTGCTCACGACAGCGCTCGGCGATGCCCTCGATGAACGCACGGGGCGCCGGAACGTACCCGCCCTCGCCGAGTACCGGCTCGAGGATCACCGCTGCGGTTTCGGAGGGAGCGGTCTGCTGCTTCAGCAGGCGGTCGAACCCACGGAGCGCCGCGTTGATCGTGGCCTCCTGGTCGGACGCGAGCGGGTCGGGAAACGGCGCGACGAACACACCGCCCGGCAGCGGAGCATGACCCGCCCGGTACACCGTCTTCGACGTGGTCATCGCCATCGCCAGGTGCGTTCGCCCGTGGAAGGAACCCTGGAACACGACCGTGTTCGGCCGCTTCGTGACCTGCTTGGCGAGCTTGATGGCGGCTTCGGTGATCTCGGCACCCGAGTTGGCGAAGAAGAACGTGTCGATGCCCTGTGGTGTGACCTCGTCGAGTTTCGTGGCGAGCGGTTCGAGCAGATCGTGCGTGAACACGTTGGCGGAGGCGTGGACGAACCGTTCGGCCTGTTCCGCGATCGCGGCCGTCACCTTGGGGTGGGAGTGGCCGGTCGAGTTGACCGCGATGCCCGCGGCGAAGTCGAGGTAGTCGTGACCGTCGACCGTCGTGACCCGACAACCGCGTCCGCTGGCGACCTCGAGGTCGGTGACCTTGAACCACACGTTCGACAAGTGCGACATGCGGGCAGCCTACGAGACTCACGCGCCTGCGCGAGCGGTTCTCCGCGCCTCGTCAGCGGCCCGCCGACACCGCGCCGTCGGCGATCAGGCCGACGATCTCCGACTCGGAGTAGCCGACCGAGCCGAGCAGTGCGTGGGTGTGTTCGCCCAGCCGAGGCGCCGGTCCACGGGGGCCCACGCCGCCGTCGCCGAACCGCATCGGCGACGCCACGGTTCGGTACTCGCCGAGCTCGGGGTGCTCGATCGTCGGGAACAGGCCGACGGCCTCGGCCTGGCGATCGACCACGACCTCGTGCAACCCGAGCACGGGCCCCCAGATCAAGCCGTGCTCGTCGAAGATCACGCCCCACTCGTCGCGGCTGCGGGCTTCGAGCGCGGCATCGAACTCGGTGATCACCTCGGCCATGTTGTCGAAGCGGCCCTTGACGGTGCTGAGCCGCTCGTCGGCGAGCAGCCGTTCGAGTCCGATCGCGCGGCACACGCGGGGCCAGGCGGAGTCCTCGGGCATGTTCATCACGATCCAGTTGCCGTCACCGCACGGGAACCGGTTGGCGGTGACGATGATCTGCTGATCCCGTGCACGACGGCGCACGGGTGCCCGGTCGACCGCGGTGACCGCGAAGTCGGTCGCCTGGGTCCAGACGGCGGTCTCGTAGAGCGACGTCTCGACGACCTGCCCCTCGCCCGTGCGTTCGGCGAGCCGCAGGGCGGCGAGCACGGCGGCGACCAACGCCAGACCCGTGGTGTGATCACCCTGCGCCGGCCGTGCCATCGGCACCAGCCCGTCACTCCCCTCACGCATCGCGTCGTACAGACCGGAGCGACCGAAGAACGCGGTGACGTCGTACCCGGGACGCCACGCGTCGGGCCCGTCGGTTCCGTACCCGGTGAGGGTGGCGTGCACCAGACCCGGATGGTCGGCGAAGAGCGTCTCGGGGTCGAGGCCGAACCGGACCTGGCGTTGCGGGAGGAGGTTGCACAAGAACACGTCGGCGGTGCGGCACAGCCGACGCACGACCTCGACACCGTCGGCCGTGTCGAGTGCCACGGCGATCGACTGCTTCCCACGGTTGTCGACGTCGAACTGGAAATCGTGCCCCTTCAACGCACCCTCGATCTTCGGTGGCCGCCCGAGACCTCGCATCGGGTCGCCGCCCAGTGGTTCGACCTTGATGACGTCGGCGCCGAGGTCGGCCATGATCGCGGCAGCGCTGGGTGCGGCCATCCAGCTGTCGATCTCGACCACGCGCACGTCATCGAGCGGTGACGTCACGGCGAGCCTCCCGTTCGGACCCGGCGAGCACTGCGTGCGAGCTGCATGACGCTCATGATGGCCGATCACGTGGGATGCGACCCTGGCGGATGCACCGCCCGAACGGCCAGGACAGCCGTTCAGCGATGGCGGATTCGCTTCGGGCGTTTCGGCAGGTGCCCGACGACCGCCAGCGCCCGGCCGACGCGACCGCCGACGACAACACCGAACGACCGCGGCGAGTGGTGGCTGAGGCGAGTCGCCGAGTGCCGGGGTCGGATCTCGATCGCCTTCAGCAAGCGCTTCACGGCGACACCTCTCCGACGCTCGCGAGGCGACGATCGACGGTGGTCGACGGGCGCGATGTGTGGTGGTTCGATCTGCAGGTGGTGGAGGTCATGGTGGTGGTGTCGGTGACGTTGCACCGTCGGTCGGCTGGTGACCCACGCTGCGTTCGTCATCGTGATCATCGGCCCGCACGGTCCACGCTACTCGGCCGTCGGAGCCCTTCGCCCGTCAACCGGGACGGAATCGCGACCGGTGACGGCCGTCGCCGTGTGCTCGGCTTGTCGACGAGACCGGGTCAGCCGGCGGCGCGGGCGATCTCGACCGCGTCCACCAAACCGATTCCTTCGAGGAGGGGCGTGCGCAACGGCATCACCGCTCGCGGCATGTTCAGCCCGAGCACGCCGCGCAACCGTCCCGCCCGCCCGTACAACGCGGCGAACTGGCGCGACTCGATCGAGCCCGCGACGATCTCGACGTCGTCGTCACCGCTCGCGTGACCCAGGAACTGGATGCGCCGGTCGTACTGCTCGCTCCAGAAGAACGGCACGGGTGCGTACTCGCTCCGCGGCTGCCCGGCCGCCTCGGAGATCAGGTTCGACGCGGCCACGGCGCCCTGTTCGGCGGCGTTCGTCCAGTGCTCGACACGCATCTCCTCCTCGAACAGCGGGTTGTACCAACGAACGACGTCACCGGCGCCGTACACGAGTGGGTGCCCGGCCTGCAGATCGGGGGCGCAGACGAGTCCGTCGCGAACCTGGAGCCCCGAGCCCTCCAACCAGCCGGTGGCAGGCACGACCCCGATCCCGACGACCACCACGTCGGCGGGCTCGTGCCATCCGCCGTCGATCAGCACCGCCGATGTGCCGAAACCGTCGACCTGCACATCACAGCGCAACTCGACGCCGTGGTCGGCGTGCACCGCCGCCACCGCGGCGCCCATCTCGGGCCCCAGGGCCCGCACCAACGGCGCAGGACCGCCCTCGAGCACGACCACGTCGTTCCCCAGCTGTCGGGCGGTCGACGCGACCTCGAGGCCGATGAAGCCGGCACCGACGACGACGACCCGCTTGCCGCCGCCGATCAGTCGGGCACGCAGTGCGAGGGCATCGTCGAGCGTTCGCAACTTGACGACGTGATCGTGTTGCTCCTGGTCGGGCAGTTCCCTCGCCGTCGCGCCGGTGGCGGCGATCAGGCCGTCGAACGGGACCGTCGATCCGTCGGCGAGCGCGACCTCCTGTCGCGTCAGGTCGAGGCCGATCGCAGCCACGCCCTGGCACCAGGTCACATCGAGGGCGCCCATGTCCTCGGGCTTGCGCAGCGCGATTCGATCGGGTTCCCACTCGCCGGACAGCAGCCGCTTCGACAGCGGCGGGCGATCGTACGGGAGATGCGGCTCGTCGCCGATCACGGTCACGCTGCCGTCGAAGCCGCCGGTGCGCAGCGCCTCGACCGCGCGCAACCCTGCGAGTGAACCTCCGACGACCACCACGTTGCGGATCATGTTTCTTTGGATAGCACGTCGCCTCCGTAGCGTGTGAACATGACGAGTCAGCTCGACATCGAGGCGATCAACGCGATGGTGGCCGAACTGTATCCGGGCACGGGCAACCGTTGCGTCGAGTTGGGCACGGCACACGCCGTGGCAGCGGTCGAGGTGACACCCACCGACATCCGGCCCGGCGGGTTCATCTCGGGCCCGACGCCAGTTCGCGATCGCCGACTGTGCATTGTGGTTCCTGTCGTTCGTGGGCCTCGGTCGGATCGAACCGATGGCGCTCACATCGGAACTGTCGATCCGCTTCCTCAGACCGGCGGTCGGCGAACGACTGCTGTGCCGCGCGACGCTCGAAGCCGTGAGCCGCCGCAGCGTCGTCGGAACCGCACACGTGTGGGTCGACGGGCAGCCCGACAAGTTCACCGCCGCCGCCCAGGGCACGTACGCCGTGCCCCTGCCACGGTGAGCCGTTCGTGACGATGGCCGAGCGACCACGCTTCCACCTCGCGTTCCCCGTGCACGACCTCACCGCGGCACGACGACTTCTACGGCGAGCGTGCTGGGCTGCGCCGAGGGTCGGTCCGCCGGGCACTGGGTCGACTTCGATCTCTTCGGACACCAGATCGTGGCCCACCTGACCGGCGAACGCACTCACCACGCGGTGAATCCGGTCGACGGTGACGAGGTGCCGGTTCCCCACTTCGGTCTGCTGTTGTCGCCCGCCGAGTGGAACGAACTGGCCGACGCGCCTGCGCGCGGCCGACGTCGCGTTCGTGATCGAGCCGCACACCCGTTTCGCGGGCGAAGCCGGCGAACAATCGACGATGTTCGTGTTCGATCCCAGCGGCAACGCGCTCGAGTTCAAGGCGTTCCGTCACGACGACCAGATCTTCGCCCGTGACTGAAGCGTCAGGAGTCAGACCGAACGGAACGTCACGCTGAGCCGCGGCCCGTGACGCACCCTGACCTTCGGCACGGTGTGCTCCCAGTCGTGTTGGCAGGCTCCGCCCATCACGAACAGGTCGCCGTTGCCGAGCGACCAGCTGAGCGACGTGCCGCCACCCCGCGGCCGCAGCTTCAGCGGACGTGGTGCACCGAGGCTGACGATGGCGATCACCGGGTTGGTGACGACGTGCCGGTGCCGGTCGCCGTGCCAGGCGACCGAGTCGTCGCCGTCGCGGTACAGGTTGAAGCCGATCGAGTCGAACGGCTCGTCGTAGCCGAACAGCGAGCGACTCGCGGATGTCACGCAGAATCGGCATCGGTTCGGGGTGGCCGCCGGCCTTGCTCCACCACGCCGACAGCCGTGGCTCGTCGACGAGCCGGTCGTACATCCGGATGCCGGTGCGCTGGCGGAACGGCAGCTCGGCCGTGAGCTCGTCGAACATGCGGTCGGCACCGCTCAACCAGCCGGGAGCGTGATCGACCCAGGTGCGCTCGTCGAGATCGAGCCGCGTCAATTCGCGGAACGTGGCGTCGTAGTCGGGTTCGAGCGACCCGAACAGCGATCGTTGACCGATCGATGCCGTGACCGGCGTGGATGGGAACACATGTTCGATTCTCGCGCGATCGGTCACCGGGCACAACCCGCCCGGTCATGTCGACGTCGAGTCGGTCCGCCGGATCACCACGCACCGCGACGGGTCCGCGGCTGGCACACTGCCGGCATGGCCGAGCGAGTCGACGATGCGAACGACCCGCGCCTCGACGACTTCCGTCAACTCAAGGACGCCGCGGCCAGACGCCGGATCGAAGGCGACGAGTTCTTCGTCGCCGAGGGACCGGTTGCGATCGAGCGACTGGTCGCGTCCGGGACACCGGATGCGATCGGCGGTACTCATCGATCGTGCGCACGAACGGATGCGGGACCTGGTCGCGGCGACCGACGCGCCGGTGTACCTCGTCGACCGCGACGTGCTCCGCGATCTCGTCGGCTTCGATCTGCACCGTGGCGCGATCGCGGCGGCCGACCGTCGACGCCACCCGACGCTCGCCGAGCTCGCGGCCAACACGGATCGACTCGCCGTCGTCGAAGGGTTGAACGACCCCGAGAACCTCGGCGCCATCGCCCGATCCGCCCGTGCGCTCGGCATCGACGGTCTCGTGCTCGATCCGACGTGCATCGACCCGTATACCCGCCGTACCGTGCGGGTCAGCATGGGCGAGATCCTGTTCCTGCCCTCGTGCCGGGTCGAGGCCGGCCACTGGCCGGAGGCACTGACCGCGCTGCACGACGCCGGCTTCGAGTCGTGGGCGATGACGCCGGGCACCGGTTCCGACGACATCTGGACGCTCGACCCACCGCCGCGCCTGGCGGTCCTGCTCGGTGCCGAGGGGCCCGGGCTGAGCGCCGACGCGCTGGTCGCCGCGAGCCGCCGCGTCCGCCTCCCGATCCGCAGCGACGTCGACTCGCTCAACGTCGCTGCCGCCGCGGCGGTCGCGTTCGCCGTCATCGGCCGACCGACGTGAGGATGTACCGGTGATCACACGACTTCCCGACCAGACCGGAGCAACCGTGCCGGGGCCGTTCGCCGGGCCCGATCACCCGATGCGGAAGCTCACGCGTTCCGCCGCCCTCGGCGAACCGTGGACCGCGGACGACGCACGGCGGGTGGCGGAGATCTTCGACGGGCTCGCGCCCGAATGGACCGAGCGGCACGTCGATCCCGTCAAGGCCGCAGTCGTGAACGACGCCATCGATCGGGGCAGTCCACCCCTGGACGGGCGCTGGCTCGAGTTGGGCTCGGGCACCGGCGCAGGCACGCGGCTGCTGCACGAGCGCGGCGTCGAGCAGATCTCGGTCGACCTCTCACCCGGCATGCTCACGCACGCGCCGGACGGCCTGGCGCCGAAGGTACGGGCCGATTCCTCGCGACTCCCCTTCGCCGACCACACGTTCGACTCGGTCCTCCTGATCAACATGTTGCTGTTCCCGGGCGAGGTCGACCGGGTGTTGCGGGGCGGCGGCGCGGTCGTGTGGGTGAACACGCTCGGGGATCAGACGCCGATCCACCTGCCGCCGGCCGACGTCGAGCGTGCGCTCCCGGGCGCGTGGACCGGGGTCGAGTCGCGAGCGGGAACGGGTCTGTGGGCGGTGCTCCACCGGGCCTGACCGGCCCCCGGTGCGCGAAGCTCGGGCCATGAGCGACCGACCGATCTCCCGCTTCGACGTCCCGGAACTGCACGATCTGCCGGACGACATCCGCGAACTGATCCTGGGCATCCAGGAGAAGTCCGGGTTCGTGCCCAACGTGTTCCTGGCGTTCGCGCGCCGTCCGGCCGAGTTCCGCGCGTTCTTCGCATTCCACGACGCCCTGATGGACAGCAACGACGGCCTGAGCAAGGCCGAGCGCGAGTTGATCGTCGTGGCCACGTCGGCGACCAATCGGTGCCTCTACTGCGTCGTGGCGCACGGTGCGATCCTCCGCATCCGCGCCAAGAACCCGCAGCTGGCCGATCAGGTTGCCATCAACCCCGCCAAGGCCGATCTCACCGAGCGCGAGCGCCACATCGTCGACTACGCCCTGAAGGTGGCCGGCGACTCGGCCAACGTCACCGACGACGACCTCGACGCGATGCGAGCCGCCGGGTTCACCGACGACGAGATCTGGGACATCGGAGCCATCGCCGCCCTGTTCGCGCTCTCGAACCGCTACGCCAACTTCAGCGGCATGCGTCCGAACGACGAGTTCTACGCGATGGCACGATGACGTGACGTGAGCACTCGTCGGCGCCGCGGGCGGCGTGCCTTGCGACCCCGGAGGCGGCCTGTCACGCTGGATCGATGACGACGCTCACGCCGGACGCCACCGAAGAGCCCACGGTGCCGTTCCACCTGCGCGACAACTACGCGCCGGTCATGGACGAGCTCACGGCGACCGACCTGCCGGTGATCGGCTCGCTGCCGGCGGAGCTGTCGGGGCGCTACCTTCGCAACGGTCCCAACCCGCGAAGCGGGCGTTCGGCGCACTGGTTCCTCGGCGACGGCATGATCCACGGCATCCGCCTGCGCGACGGCCGGGCCGAGTGGTACCGGAACCGGTGGGTTCGCACCCGGGCCCTTGACGAGCCCGGCGCGAGGATGATCGGCGACGACGGCAGTGTCGACCGCACGATCGGTGTGGCCAACACCCACGTCGTCGGCCACGCGGGGCGCATCCTCGCCCTCGTCGAGTCGAGCTTCCCGCACGAATTGACCCCCGACCTCGACACGGTGGGCGTCTGCGACTTCGACGGGCGCCTCGAATCCGCCATGACCGCCCACCCGAAGATGTGCCCGGTCACCGACGAGATGCACTTCTTCGGGTACGGGTTCTTCGAGCCGTATCTGACGTACCACCGGGTCTCACCAGCCGGTGAACTCGTGCAGACCGAGATCATCGACGTGCCGGGCCCGACGATGATCCACGACTTCTCGATCACCGAGACGCACGTGATCTTCATGGACCTCCCGGTGGTGTTCGACCTCGAGATCGCGATGAGCGGAGGGATGCCGTACCGCTGGGACGACGACTACGGCGCACGCCTCGGCGTGATGCCACGCGGCGTCACCGGCGTTCGGCCGACCTGGTTCGAGGTCGAGCCGTGCTACGTGTTCCACCCGATGAACAGCTTCGACGTGGTCGGCGAATCGGGATCGGTCGAGCAGATCGTGCTCGACACTGCCCGGTACGCCGAGCTCTGGCGTCAGGGCTCGGCGGAGTTCCGGAACGACGCGTCGCTGCACCGGTTCACGCTCGACCTGGTCGCCGGTCGCGCACGAGAGCAGCCACTCGACGATCGGGCGATCGAGTTCCCGCGAGTCGCCGACGACCGTGTCGGGCTCCGAAACTCGGTCGGCTACGCCGTGGCCACGTTCGGCGAGCACAACGCGATCGTGCGCTACGACCTCGACGACGACGGATCGGTCGCCCACGACTTCGGCGAGGACCGCATTCCCGGCGAGCCGGTGTTCGTGCCCCGCGACGGCGCCACCCGCGAGGACGACGGGTACCTGTTGATGTACGTGTACGACAAGGGGGCCGACTCGAGCGAGTTCGTGGTGCTCGACGCGACCGAGGTGGCCGGTGCGCCGATCGCCCGGGTGCCGCTGCCGCAACGTGTCCCGTTCGGGTTCCACGGGTCGTGGATCCCCGACGCGGAATAGGTTGCAGCGAGGACCGGTTGGACAACTGTTGCGCCATTTTCCGCCTCGGGCGGCCGGCGTGGCAGGAGGAGTGTCCATGACCGACCGAAGACGCACCGACGGTGCGTCACTGTTCGCCACCGGCGCGATCGCGCTGGCCGCGGTCGCCTTGGTGGCCACGTTCGCGGTGGCCGCCCGCGCCGGCAGCGATGCCTCGGCGACCTCGCAGGGGTCCGCCGGCGGCCAGGTGATCGATCTCGACGACGGAGCGGTCGCCGACCCCGACGTCGACCCGGTCGCGCTCATGCAATCGTCGGCGACGGCGATGTCCGAGGTCACCAGCGTCGAGTTCCGGATCGAACGCGAGGGTGCACCGGTCTTCATCGACCAGTTCCAGGAGATCGCACTCGACGAGCTGCGTGGGCAGTTCAGCGTGCCCACCAGGGCACAGGCCGAGCTCACCGTCACGGTCAGCGGCAATCTGCCCACGAGGATCGGCGCGGTGGCGATCGACAGCGAGGTGTGGATCTCCAACCCGGTCACGGGCGACTTCGAAACGCTCCCCGCCGGCTACGACATCGACCCCTCCCGGTTCTTCGACCCCGAGGACGGCTGGCAGCCGTTGATCGCCAACTTGAGCGACGTCGAACTCGTCGGCATCGACGATCGCGGCGGCGAGCGCTACCACGTCCGCGGTATCGCCGGCGCCGACGACGTGCGCGACATCACGGTCGACCTCGTGCGCGACCAGGACGTGCCGGTCGACTTCTGGATCCACCCGTCGACGTCGCTGGTGACCGCCGCCGAGTTCACGACGAGCATCGACGGCGCCGACTCGCAGTGGGCGCTCGAGCTCGACCGGTACGGCGACTCGTTCACCATCGAGCCACCGGAGAACGTCCGTGGCTGACACCGCCGAAGCCCCCACGCTCGACACGGGCAGGCGACGTGCGTCTCCGGCCGCGATCCTGGCAGTCGTCGGGTTCAGCGTGTTCGTCGCCGCCGACGATCTCACGGTCGTCTCGACGATGCTGCGTCCGATCATCGGCGACCTCGGCCTCGTGCTCCCCGACGGTCTCGACGACGCCGCCTGGATCGTCAACGCCTACCTGATCGCGTTCGTCGCGGTCATGCCGATCGCCGGCCGGGTCAGCGACGTGCTCGGCCGCCGGCGCACGTTCGTCGGCGCCTACCTGCTGTTCGTCGTCGGCACGATCCTGATCCCGTTGTCGGTCGAGTTCGACTCGGCGTTCGGGTGGTTCCTGACCGGACGCGTGATGACCGCGATCGGCGGTGGCGCCATGGTGCCCGTCGCGCTCGCCGTCGTCGGAGACGTGTATCCCGAGGGCAGACGTGCGCGGGCACTCGGCACCCTCGGCGCGATCGAGACCATGGGCTGGGTGTGGGGCCCGCTCTACGGCGCGATGCTCGTGCGGTTCCTGTCGTGGCAGTGGCAGTTCTGGCTCAACATCCCGTTCGCCCTCGCCGGTTTGGCCGCCTCGTGGTGGGCACTCGAGGGACACGACCGCCCCGACGCCCGGCGCCGCATCGACTGGATCGGTGCCGCGCTCCTCACCGTCGGGCTGGTGAGCCTCAACGTCGCACTGCTCGGCTCGGCCGAGATCCAGAGCGTGAACGGACTCTCGGAACTGACCGGCGAGGCCACCGACTGGCGCTTCCTCTACGCCGTGGCACTGGTGGCCGGCGTGGCGTTCGTGCTGCAGCAGCGGCAGAGTTCGCACCCGCTGTTCGACCCGCGCCTGTTCCGAGGCCGCAACCTGCTCGTTGCGCTGTTCGTCAACTTCGTCGTCGGTGCCGCGCTCGTCATCGCGATGGTCGACGTGCCGCTCTTCGTCAACTCCGTCGAGATCGACCTCGAACGATCCGCCGTGGTCGCCGGCGCGATCCTCTCGGCGCTGACCGCGGCGATGGCGATCACGTCGTACGTCGGCGGGCGGATCACCGAACGCTGGTGGTACCGACCGCCGGTGCTGGCGGGGCTCGCGATGTCGACCGGCAGCTACGCCTGGATGGGAGCGACCTGGACCGCGGACACCTCGTATCCCGTGTTCGCACTCCAGCTCGCACTGCTCGGCGGTGGATTCGGCCTCACGGTCGCGCCCACCACCAGCGCCGTGGTCGACGCCGCACCCGCCGACCAGCGCGGCGCCGCCGCCTCGATCGTGATGGTCGTACGCCTCATGGGCTTCAGCGTCGGACTCTCGGCGCTCACGGCATGGGGCCTCGCCCGATTCAACGACCTCCGTTCCACCATCGACCTGCCTGCCATCACCGACCCCGGCTTCGAAGCCGCCGTCACCGAGGCGCAGGCCACCCTGACCGCCCAGGCCATCGCCGAGACGTTCACCGCAGCCGCGGTCGTCATCGGCGCCGGCCTGTTCGCAACCGCCGCCATGCGGCGAACTGGAGACACCACCATGAGCACGCCGCTCGACCACACCGACGACACGGGCCACGACACGTTCGCGGTCGGCGCCGCCACGATCGCCACCGAGCCCGACGGGGTCGTCGTGGCCGACGATGCTCCGCCGTCCGACGCGCCGGCGCTCGTTCCTGCCGCGGCGCACGACGATGCCGTCGCCGCCCTGGCGCGGCGGACCAACGTGCTGATCGGCGTGCTCGCCCTGCTCCTCGTCGGCGCGCTCGCCGCGATCGCACTGATGACCTCGAGGGTCACCGACGCCGAAGCCGACGCCGCCGCCGCCCGCGCGGCGCTCGAGTCGACCGAGGCCGACCTCGACACGATGCGCGACGACCTGGCACGGGTCGAGGCCGGCGCGGCGCTCTACGCATCGCAGATCACCGGCTTCCAGGAACAACTCGTCGCGCTCGAGCCGCAGGTGTCGGCCGGCGTCGACGAAGCCATCACCGGGTTGCGCGACTTCGGCGATTCGACGATCGCATTCGACGTCAACATCGACGAGGTCATCCCGATCAAGACCGAAGTGGTGCTCGATCGTGTCGTGCAGGTGCCCATCAAGACCACGATTCCGATCAAGGAGTCGTTCGACACGACGATTCGGATCAACACCGGACTCGGGAGCATCCCGCTCGACGTCACCGTTCCCGTCGACGTGGACGTGCCCGTCGACCTGGTCGTCGACATTCCGATCAACGAGACCGTCGAGATCGACGAGGAGTTCCCCGTACAGCTCGACGTCCCGATCGCGATCGAGGTGCGTGAGACGGAGCTGGCCAACCTGACGGACTCGTTGGCGGCGGGTCTCGAGTCGCTGCAGGACGTCCTCACCGGCCTCGGCTGACGAACGATCTCGCTGCCGACCGCACGCGACCGCACCCGGGGCGGCGCCGCGACGACGCCGCACCGGGTGCGGCAGGAGGGTCGGTGACGGCCGGTCTCAGCGAAGGCCGCTGAGACTTCCGTGCATGTCGTTGCGAGCCGAGTCGAGCGCCGTGCGGGCGTTCGCGAGGTCGGAGAGGCTGCCGGTCGAGCGGGCGTCCTCGCGGCGGCGCCACGCCGCCAGCAGTCGATGGAATGCGAAATTCTGGTGTGTGGTCATGGAGCTCAGGCTAGAAACCGGCGGCGCCCCGACCAATTGCGGAACCACGTTTGTCTCGTCTGTTTCCAGAAAGACGCCGATGAATTCAAGGTCATTCGAATCCCGGCCTTGGAAAGTACCATGTGCCGCATGATCGATCTGGACGACATCAACATCGAGCTGCTCGACCTGCTGCAGGTGGACGGTCGGATGTCCTATCGGGAGCTGGGCGAGCGCGTCGGCCTCAGCGCGCCCGCGGTGACCGAGCGGGTCCGGCGGCTCGAGGACGCCGGCGTGATCAAGGGCTACCGCGCGGTGCTCGACTACGAGGCGCTCGGCTTCCCGTTGCTCTGCGTGATCCGGTTGAACTCACCGCGTGGCGCGAGCGGTGTCGACGACATCATCGCCAAGATCCCCGAGGTGATCGAGTCGAACCGCGTCACGGGTTCCGAGTCGCACGTGCTCCGCGCCCGCGCCCGCACCACCGGCCATCTCGAAGACCTGCTCCACGAGCTCTGGTCGTTCGGTGACTCGAACACGAACATCGTGACGAGCTCGCCGGTGCCACGACGGCCGATGAACCTGAAGCGAGCGCTCGAACGCACCTCCACTCCGTTGCGACGCGCGGTCGAGCGCCGCACGGCGATCAGCTGAACGGGCCGAGACGCGACCGACGGGCCGGCGAACCGGCCCGTCGATCAACGTGTTCGGTTCGCTCGGTGTCAGTTGCCGCCCTCGTTCAACGTGACTTCGATCGGCGAGTACAGCTCCGGATCACGGCGACCGGGATACCGAAGCGTCGGCGAGCACCGCGTCCGCCTGCGATCGACGATGTCGGTCGGTGAAGGCACCGTCGGACGGGTCCTCGGTGAGCACGGTCGCACCCTCGAGGTTCGGCGTGTTCAGGCTGATCTCGACGGTCCGGTCCCAGGCGGTCTGGTCGATGACGCCCGGACCGTTCGGCGACGGCCAGATCAGCTTGTTGACCTCGTTCATCTGCCACAGCTGATGACTGGCACCGAGTGTCGGACCGGCATCGAGCACGATGTCCGGCACTCCTGCACGTTGTCGCGGCAGTACGCCCAACCCTCGATCGACGCGGCGACGAAGCGGGTGGCGATATCGTGGTAGTCATCGTCGTTCGCGAGCCGTTCGCCGTCGGCCCAGATCGCGTCCTGCAGCATGCCGACGCCGACGTCGTTCGTAGCTGATGACGTTGAAGTCCTCGGGCTGGTAGAGCTCGCCGGTGTCGGGGTTCATCGGCTTCGAGCACCTGTGCGTACTCGTTGTAGGTCATCGCCTCGGCGGCGTCGATGCTCGCCGTCGAGCAGCGCGACCATGTCGAACTGCTGGCCGACGAGCTCGACGTCGGATGCCGGGTCGAGGCCCTCCTCGCCCGATCGCGGCGAAGACCTCGTACTCGTTGCCGAAGCCCCAGTTGCCGATCTTCTTGCCGGCGAAGTCGGCCGGCGACGTGATGCCGGAGTCGGCGAACGACGACCTGCAGCGTGCCCGACCGCTGGTAGATCTGGGCGATGTTGACGATGTCGGCGCCGGCCTCGCGGCTGGCGAGCGCCTTGGGCACCCACGCCAGATGGCGAAGTCGACGTCGCCGTTGGCCGAGCTGCGTCTGCGGCACGATCTCGACGCCGCCTTCGACGATCGTCACGTCGAGGCACTGGTCGTCGTAGAAGCCCTGGTCGATCGGCGGCGTAGTAGCCGGCGAACTGGGCCTGGGTGAACCACTGCAGCTGCAGGCTCACCGGGTCGGGCGTCTCACACGCGGCTCGGTCTCGCCGGACTCCTCGGCGCGCCGCTTCGGCTCGCCGCCGTCCGGTGTCGCTCGGCGGCGCTCGGCGTCGTCGTCGTCGCCGCCGCACGCGGCGACGGCGATGCGACAGCGCTGCGACATGCCGCGAGCCACCGCTCTCGTGACTTCGTGCGTGTTGTCATGTCATGCTCCCCCGGGGTCGGAACCTCGTCTGTGTGTGGTGATGGACTCCAGCGCAACGGAGATCAGGTAGAACGTCAAGCCCAGGCAGGCAGGCACCGATGACGTACGCCCAGGCGACGGCGTTCTTGCGAGTTGGCGACGTTCGACGTGATCCGGCTCCCGAGCCCGTTCTGGCTCCCGCCGAAGTACTCGGCGACGAACGCCGTGATGACCGCCGTCGGCGCCGCGATCTTCAACGCGGTGAACAGGTACGGCAACGCGTTCGGGATCCGCGCCTTGACGCAGGATCTCTCGCGGTGACGCGGCGTACGACCGCAGCAGCTCGAGGTGGGTCGGGCGCTCACCTGTCTCAGGCCCTTGGCCACGTTGACCAGCACGATGAAGAACACGATCAGCGTGACCATCAACCGGCGCGGCACCTCGCTGGTGATCGAGAACATGTTGTTGAACACCGGCACGAGCACGATGATCGGGATCGCGTTGAGCGCGACCGCCAGCGGCGTGACGAGCTCGTTGAGCAGGTTGAACCGCATCAGCAGGAAGCTCGCACGCGACTCCGACGACGGTGCCGGCGACGAGGCCGACGAGAGCGTTGCCGCCCGACAGCGCGGTCGCGTCCCAGATCAGCTCGACGTTGTCGACGAACGCCCGAGCGATCGCCGACGGCGCCGGCAGGAAGAACGGCTTGAGGTCGAAGGCACTCACCACGCCTTCCCACAGCAGACGAAGACGGCGCCGAAGACGAGCGGCGGCACGAATGCGTCGACAATGCGCGGCGCGCGCTCATCGGTCGTCGACCCCACCGGTGACCGAGCGCCTCGCTCGACGCCGCGCAGCGCTTCACGGACCTCGGTGATCGAGGCGTAGAACCGCTCGTCCTCGCGCGTGTCGTCGGTGCGCCCACCGCCGAGCTCGACGTCGATCGTGTCGACGATGCGCCCCGGTCGCGGCGACATCACGACGACACGATCGGACAGGTAGACGGCTTCGGGGATCGAGTGGGTGACGAACACGACCGTGGTGCCGGTCGCAGCGCAGATCTGGAGCAGTTCGGACTGCATGTGCTCGCGGGTCATCTCGTCGAGCGCGCCGAACGGCTCGTCCATCAGGAGCAGCTGCGGATGTGCCGCGAGGGCGCGGGCGATCGCGACGCGCTGCTGCATGCCACCCGACAGCTGCCACGGCATGTGCCGCGCGAACTCGGTGAGCTTCACCAGCGTCAGCATCTCCTCGGCGCGTGCCCGTCGCCGTGCCTTGTCCCACCCCTTCAGCTCCAGCGGCAGCTCGATGTTCTTCTCGACCGACCGCCAGTCGAACAGGCCCGACTGCTGGAACGCCATGCCGTAGTCCTGATCGGCGCGAGCCTGGCTCGCCGACTTGCCGTTCACGAGCACGTCACCGGACGACGGGTGGATCAGGTCGGCGATCAGCCGCAGCAGCGTCGACTTGCCGCATCCGGACGGACCGATCAGCGACACGAACTCGCCGGGCTCGATGGTCAGCTCGATGTCGACGAGCGCGTCGACCTGGTTGATCTGTCCCTCGTTGAACACCTTCGAGACGTGGTCGACGACGACGGCGGGCATCAGCCACTCCCCGGTTCCTCGAGCGGGCGGTTCCTCATCACGATCACGTCGAACAGCACCACCAGGCCGAACAGCACGAGGCCGAGCGCGGCGGCGCCGAACACCGCGGCGTACACCTTCGTGGGGTCACCGGTGGCGGCCTGGCCGTACGAGAGGACGGCGCGGCCGATCCCGCCGCTGATCCCGGTGGAGATCTCCGACACGATCACCCCGATCACCGACAGCGTGGCCCCGAGCTTCAGCGCGGGCACCATGTGCGGCAGCGCCGCCGGGAATCGCAGTTTGATCAGCGTCTCCCACCACGATGCCGCGTAGCTGTTCATCAACTCGACCGCCGCCGACGGTGCCGACTTGAGCCCACGCAGCGTGCCGACGGCGATCGGGAAGAACGACAGGAACGCGGCCAGGATGCAGACCGCGAACCAGCGAGGGATCTCCCACCCGAAGACGTCGACCTTGCCGCTCCAGCTGACGACCTGTGGAGCGAGTGCGATCAGCGGGACCGTCTGGCTCATGATCACCCAGGGCAGGAGGCCCCGCTCCGCGAAACGGAAGCGGGCCATCACCACCGCGATGCCGACGCCGAATGCGGCACCCATCACGAGGCCGAGCAAGGCGAGCCGGAAGGTGTACCACGCGTATCCGACGACCGACAGCCAGATCGGCTGATCGCCGCCGCGATTCTCGGGCTCGCCGAGCCGCTGCACCATGTCCCACGTGTGCGGCATCGCACGATCGGAGGTCTTCGGGATGGGGATGCCCAGAACCGAACCGCCCTCGACGGGCCCGACCGCCTTGTACAACTCCCAGATGCACGCCACGAGAGCGAGCGCGAGCACGAACAGCACGGTGCGGCGTGCGGCGCGGCGGATCACGAACGAAGACTAGAACGCCATCGTCGGCTGGACCCGAACGGCGCTCCGGTCACCCGCGACCCGTGGCCGATCACGACGTGGCGAGCCGTTGTTCGTGCAGGCTCGGGATGATCTTCTCGCCGTACTCGAGCAGCGTGTGGTCCTTGCCGTCGTGCTGGAGGTAGATCGCGAACTGGTCGACGCCGAGGTCTCGTAACTCGTCCAGCCGCCGGAGCTGCTCGTCGGGCGGACCGAGGATGCAGAACCGGTCGACGATCTCGTCGGGCACGAAGTCGGCATGGGTGTTGCCCGCCTGTCCGTGCTGGTTGTAGTCGTATCCCTCGCGACCCTTGATGTAGTCGGTGAGCGCCTGCGGAATGCCCTCGGCCTGGTCGCCGTACCGCGTCACGATGTCGGCGACGTGGTTGCCGACCATCCCACCGAACCATCGGCACTGATCGCGCATGTACGGCACGTCGTCGCCCACGTAGGCGGGTGCCGCGACCACGATCGTGAGGTCGTCGGGATCGCGACCCGCCTCGGTGGCCGCAGCCCGGACGCTCGAGATCGTCCACTCCGCGATCTGCGGGTCGGCCAGCTGGAGCACGAACCCGTCACAGGTCTCGCCGATCGTCTTCAGCGCCTTGGGCCCGTACCCGGCGCCGAGCACCTCGAGCCGAGACTTCGAGGCCCACGGCAGTGTGATCGTCGAACCCTTGTAGTCGACGCTCCGGCCGTTGGCGAGCTCACGGATCACGTGGATCGATTCGCGCATCGTCGCCAGCGTGGTCGGCTTGCCGTTCGTGACCCGCACGGCCGAGTCGCCGCGACCCATCGAGCAGATCGTGCGGTTGCCGTACATCTCGTTGAGCGTCGCGTAGGTGCTCGCCGTCACCGTCCAGTCGCGTGTCGCCGGATTGGTGACCATCGGCCCGACGATCACGTTTCGGGTCTCGGCGAGGATCTGGCTGTAGATGACGTACGGCTCCTCCCACAGGATGTGCGAGTCGAACGTCCAGACATGCGAGAAGCCGAGTGACTCGGCCCGCTTGGCCAGCTCGACCACCCGCAGTGCGGGTGGTGTGGTCTGCAACACGATGCCGACGTCCATGTGGCCGCTCCCTTCGTCGATCGGTGGCAGGACTGCCCCCGAAGTGCCCCTGGCCGACTGTACCGAGCCCGTCGGCGTGCGTAAAGCAGCGCGATCGTCCCGAATCACCGGCGTGGGTTTCCGGCGGACCTCGTGTGAGAATGGGGGCATGAGCGAGGTGCTGGAGACACAACTGCCCGGCGTCGGAGTCCGCCACGAATTCGACACCGAGACCGGTCAACGGATCGGAGTGGTCGTCCACCGCGACGGCCGCCGCGAAGTCGTCGTCTACGGCCACGAGGACCCCGACGCCTGCTCGACGGTGCTCGACCTGACTGCGACCAGCGCCCGCACGATCGCCGAGCTGCTCGGCGCCAGTCAGGTGAGCGAGACCGTGGCGGCGGTGCAGCACGACATCGAGGGACTGGCGATCGAATGGATCCAGATTCCGGCCCCCTCGCCCGTCGTCGGCACCACGATCCGAGAGGGCGAGTACCGGACCCGGACGGGAGCGTCGATCGTGGCGATCATCCGCGGCGACACCTCGGTGCCGGCACCCGACCCCGAGTTCTCGTTCGCCGCCGGTGACGTGGCGGTCGCCGTCGGCACCGTCGAGGGCCTGGCCTCACTCCGCACACTGCTCGCTCCGTGACCGCAGCGGGCACCGGGCTCTTCGCAGCCGGCAGCGCCGAGACGGCGCTCGCGTTCATCGAGATCGGCGCCGTCGCGCTCGGGCTCGCGCTGCTCGCCCGGCTCGCCGGCCGACTCGGCATCACCGCCGTGCCGCTCTACCTGCTCGCCGGGCTCATGTTCGGCGAGGGAGGCCTCGTCCAGCTCGACGTGAGCGAGTCGTTCATCTCGCTCACCGCCGAGATCGGGGTGCTCCTGCTGCTGTTCACGCTCGGGCTCGAGTACTCCGACGTCGAGCTCCGCGAGGGCCTGCGCACCGGCGTGCCCACCGGCGTCGTCGACATGGTGCTCAACGCGACGCCCGGTGTGCTCGCCGGGCTCGCACTCGGCTGGTCGCCCCTCGCCGCGGTGCTGCTCGGCGGGGCCACCTGGATCAGTTCGTCGGGCGTCGTGTCGAAGGTGCTCAACGATCTCGGTCGCGTCGGCTTCCGCGAGACGCCGGCGATCCTCAACATGCTCGTCATCGAGGATCTCGCGATGGCGATCTACCTGCCGGTGGTCGCCGCGCTGATCGTCGGCGGCAGCCCGGAGACGACGGCGCTCAGTGTGGCGATCGCCGTCGTGGTCGTCGTGGTGATCCTGCTGCTCGCGCTTCGCTACGGCCGCAACTTGAGCGACGCACTGGTCGGTGGGACCGACGAGTCGCTCCTGCTCGCCGTGTTCGGCATCACGCTGCTCGTCGCCGGCATCGCGCAACGGCTCGAGGTGTCGGGCGCGATCGGGGCGTTCCTCGTCGGGCTCGCGCTGTCGGGTGAGGCCGAGCATCGGGCGATGGAGCTGATCTCCCCGCTTCGCGATCTGTTCGCTGCGGTCTTCTTCCTGTTCTTCTCCTTCCAGGTCGACCCGGCCGACCTGTTCGGCGTGCTCGGCCCGGCCGCATTGCTGGCGGTCGTGACGGCGTTCACCAAGATCGCGACCGGTTGGTTCGCAGCGGGCCGTCTGGGCGCCGGGCAGAGAGGTCGCCTCCGCGCAGGCGCGGCGTTGATCGCCCGCGGCGAGTTCTCGATCGTGATCGCCGCGCTCGGTGCCGGACTCGCCGACGGCCCCGAACTCGGTGCGTTCGTCGCGGCCTACGTGCTGATCACGGCGATCGTCGGTCCGCTCGTGGCGAAGTACTCGGACGACATTCCGGTCGGCCGGCTCCGTCGGAAGCCGGCCCTCACCGTCTGAGGCACCGAGGTCGGGTGCCCGTACCCGTGTGCGATCGAATGCGCGCGCGGTCGTCAGGAAGTCCGGTCGTCGTCGTGCTGTCGGAGGGTCTCGGCGAGCAGTCGGGTCTCTGGCGACGGCCGAGTGTCGAGTTCTTCGGCGAGGACGTCGACACACCGCGCGTACGCCCTGACTGCCGCGCTCCGGTCACCGCGTGCCGCCTCGGCTTCGATGAGGAGGCGGTGGGCGAGCTCGCGGAGCGGGTCGAGTTCGATGGCGGTGCTGGGCGGCGGTGGCGGCGAGTTGGTGGTCGCCGAGGTGGTTCCAGGCGGTGGCGAGGGTGATCGAGCAGCGGTAGAGGGCGTCGGCGAGGCGGTCGCGGACGCGGTCGGCCCAGAGGTTGTCGATGCCGGTGAGGAACGGGCGGCGCAGGATGCTGGAGGCGACGGTTGCGTCGCGGGCGGCGTCGGCGTGTTCGCCGTGGCGGAGGGCTCCCTCGGCGCGGTCGAGGCGTCGGAGAGCGTTCTCGAGGTCGACCCAGATGTCGGCCGGCAGCCGGAGTTCGTAGGCGCCGCCGGCGGAGATCAACACCTCGGAGCCGTCGAGACCGGTTCTGGAGATCAGAGAGCGAGTCTTGGAGATCACCGGAGCGAGCGCGGTCTTCCACTGCGACGGCAGCGATTCGTCCCAGATGATGTCGGCGAGCTGGTCGTGGGACAGCGGACGGCGTTCGACCGCGAGCGCCGCGAACGCGACACGGCCCTGGTTGCCGGGCAGGTCGGTGTCGGTGATGCTGCCGGCGGGGCCATCGAGCCGAAGTCCGCCAGTGAGGTACAAACGTGCCAAGGTTCCTCCAACGATCTGCCAAGGCGCAGTCGTCAGGATGCCACGTGGGAGGACAGCCATGAGTGGACAGACCATCGAATGCCCGTGCGGGACGGTGCTGCGAGGCGCCGACGAAGAGGCCGTGATCGCCGAGGCGCAGACGCATGCCAAGGCGGTCCACGACATGGACCTCAGCGACGACGACGCACGTTCGATGGCCCGACCCGGCTGACCTCCCGCCGTGGCACCCGAACCGCGGGTGCCCGACAGCGAGGAGCAGATCATGAAGAAGTTCGCCTGTGGTCAGGTCGTGCCCGGTTGCGACGGTGTCGTCACCGGTGCCGACGACGACGAGGTGCTGGCGGCTGCCGCCGAGCACGCGGCGTCGGCGCACGGGATGACCGAAGTGCCCGACGAGGTCGTCGCGGCGATCCGCGCCGGCATCACCGACGCCTGAGCGAGCCGAGGCACGCACCCCCGATCAGAGGCCAGAGGTCGGCGCTGCTGCGAGTGGAAGTCGCCGACGTCGGGGAACGCTCACCTGCTCGGGCCAACATGTGGGGTGAGAGCCACGAGAGCGCCCGGTCGCGGTCGCTGATGCCGGCGCCTAGCGGGTCTCGGGGAAGCCGAGGTCGACGGTGCTCGTGGCGGGGTCGGGCCAGCGGCTCGTCACGACCTTGCCGCGGGTGTAGAAGTTGATGCCTTCGGGCCCGTACATGTGGGTGTCGCCGAACAGGCTCGCCTTCCAGCCGCCGAAGCTGTAGTAGCTCACCGGCACGGGGATCGGCACGTTGATGCCGACCATCCCGACCTCGATGTCGAACTGGAACTCGCGGGCTGCGCCGCCGTCGCGGGTGAAGATCGCGGTGCCGTTCGCGAACGTGCTGGCGTTGATCATCGCGACGCCGTCCTCGTACCCGTTGACGCGAGTGACCGAGAGCACCGGCCCGAAGATCTCGTCGTCGTAGCACTTCATGCCGGGGGTGACGTTGTCGAGCAGCGTCGGGTTCACGAAGTATCCGTCGCCGTGCTGGTCGGTTCGACCGTCGACCACGACGGTGGCGCCCTCGGCCGATGCACCGTCGATGTAGCCGGTCACCCGATCTTTCGACTCGGCCGTGATCAGTGGACCCATCTCGCTGTCGGGTTCCATCCCGTTGCCGACCTTGACCTCGGGGATGCGGTCTGCGATCTTGGCGACGAGCTGGTCGGCGATCGCGTCGGCGGCGAGCACGACGCTGATCGCCATGCACCGTTCGCCTGCGGATCCGTACGCCGCCCCGATCGCGGCGTCGGCGGCCATGTCGAGGTCGGCGTCGGCCAGCACCAGCATGTGGTTCTTGGCGCCGCCGAGCGCCTGTACCCGCTTGCCGTTCTTCGTGCCGGTCTCGTAGATGTACGTCGCGATCGGGGTGGAACCGACGAAGCTCACGGCGGCGACGTCGTCGTGTTCGAGCAGACGATCGACAGCCACCTTGTCGCCCTGCACCACGTTGAAGCACCCGGCGGGCAGGCCGGCCTGGGCGAGCAGTTCGGCGACGAACATCGTGACCGACGGGTCCTTCTCGCTCGGCTTGAGCACGAACGTGTTGCCGCAGGCGAGGGCGTTGGCGAACATCCACATGGGCACCATCGCCGGGAAGTTGAACGGGGTGATGCCGGCGACGACACCGAGCGGCTGGCGGATCGAGTAGACGTCGACACCGGTCGCCGCCTGCTCCGAGAAGCCGCCCTTGAGCAGGTGCGGCACGCCACACGCGAATTCGATGTTCTCGAGGCCGCGGGCGACCTCGCCCATCGCGTCGGACAGGACCTTGCCGTGCTCGGAGGTGAGCAGCGTTGCGATCTCTTTGCGGTTCGCGTCGACCAGCTCCCGCATCCGGAACAGGATCTCGGCCCGCTTCGAGAGGCTCGTGGCTCGCCATCCGGGCGCCGCGGCCTTCGCCGATGCCACGGCGGCATCGACCTCGTCGACCGACGCGAGCGCGACCACGCCGGACTGTTCGCCGAGCGCCGGGTTGTACACGGGTGCTGTCCGCCCGGACGTCGAAGCGACGACTTTCCCGTCGATCCAGTGCTGAATCTCGTTCATGGGAGAATCGTACGCGTCGCAGTGCGACGTGTCACCGGCGAAGGGCTGGGGACTGTCCTCGACTGTTCGACTTCGACGCTGCGTGGGAGCCTGGAGTCGGAAGGATTTCGAAAGGGGGCGGTCGCACGATGGCGACATGCGACGACACCGCACCCTTGCGTCCCGGCTGCTCGGCCTGTTGCTGGCCGGCAGCGTCACCCTGACCGCGTGTGGCGACGACGGTGAGACCGTCGGCGTCCTCGCGGTCGAGATGTCGGACTTCACGTACGACAGCCTCCCCGACGAGGTCGCTGCCGGCACACGGATCGAGGTCGCCAACACCTCGGAGACCGAGCTGCACGAGTTCGTCGCGTACCGACTCGGCGCCGGCGACGACCGCAGTGCCGATTCCGTCGTCGCCGATGTCGCCGCGCTCGTCGCCGGGGGCCCACCGGTCGCGGTGTTGCTGGCAGCGCCCGGTGGTGATCAGATCGCCACCGTCGGGGACGGGACGCTTTCCGAGCCCGGGAGGTACATCATCCTGTGTGCGATCCCGACCGGCGCCGACGTCGACGCCTATCTCGCGGCAGCGGCGACGAGCGACGGCCCGCCACAGGTCGACGGCGGCCCCCCGCACTTCATGAACGGGATGTTCGCCGAGATCACGGTCACCGGGTGATCGACGCGCCGGTCAGTGCAGGTAGCTGCTCAGGCCGCGCTTGATGTACTTGCCGTGGCCGGCGCGGCCGGTGAACTGATCGTTCTCCATCACGACCGTGCCGCGGCTGAGGACGGTGTCGACCTTGCCGTCGATCTCGAAACCCTCCCAGGCCGAGTGGTCCATGTTCATGTGGTGCTTGTCGTTGATGCCGAGCTTCGTCTTCCCGTTCGGATCCCAGATCAACACGTCGGCGTCGAATCCGGGGGCGAGCTGGCCCTTCTTGTCGAGACCGAACATGCGCGCCGGCGTGGTCGCACACGTCTCGACCCAACGCTCGAGCGTGATCTCGCCGTTGACGACACCCTGGTACAACAGCTCCATCCGGTGCTCGATCGAACCGATCCCGTTCGGGATCGCCGAGAAGTTGCCGAGCCCAAGCTCCTTCTGGTCCTTCATGCAGAACGGACAGTGGTCGGTCGACACGACCGCCAACTCGTTCATTCGGAGACCCTTCCAGAGATCGGCCTGATGGTGCTCGTGCTTGGTGCGTAGCGGCGTGGAGCACACCCACTTGGCCCCCTCGAACCCGGGCTGCATCAGGTTGTCCTCGAGGGAGAGGTAGAGGTACTGCGGGCACGTCTCGGCGAACACGTTGAGGCCGGCGTGCTGCGCAGCCGCGACCTCCTCGAGCGCCTCCGACGCCGACATGTGAACGATGTAGAGCGGCACGTTGCCGGCGACCTTCGACAGCTCGATCGCTCGGTGTGTCGCCTCGGCCTCGAGCTCCACCGGCCGCGTGAGCGAGTGGTACATCGGGTCGGTCTCGCCACGGGCGAGCGCCTGGGCCACGAGCACGTCGATCGCGATGCCGTTCTCGGCGTGCATCATCATCATCGCCCCGGACTCACCGCAGTTCTGCATGGCCCGGAGGATCTGGCCGTCGTCGGAGTAGAAGACACCCGGGTAGGCCATGAACAGCTTGAAGCTCGTGATGCCCTCGTTGTCGGCGAGGTAGGTCATCGCCTTCAGCGAGTCCTCGTCGACGCCACCGATGATCTGGTGGAATCCGTAGTCGATCGCGCAGTTGCCGTCGGCCTTCTCGTGCCACGTCGGCGAGGCCGTCCTGCACCGACGTCCCCTGGGGTTGCACGGCGAAGTCGACGATCGTCGTGACGCCGCCCCATGCCGCGGCGGTCGTGCCCGACTCGAACGTGTCGGACGCGTGGGTGCCGCCGAACGGCAGCTCCATGTGGGTGTGGGCGTCGATGCCGCCGGGCACGACGTACTTGCCGGTTGCGTCGATCGTGCGATCGGCGTTCACGCCCATCGACGCCGCCTGCCCGGTGGCGAGGATGCCGACGATCGTCTCGCCGTCGATCAGGACGTCACCGTCGGTGCGTCCCGTCGCCGACACGATCGTGCCGTTGGTGATCAGTGTGGTTGCCATGTGTTCCTCCTCAGAGCTCAGCGAACGGAGTGAACCCGGTTCGCTCCGTACGGTCAGCGGGCGACGATCTCGTCGTAGGCGTCGGGTCGGCGGTCGCGGTAGAACTGCCAGCCGTCGCGGACCTCGCGGATCCGGTCGAGATCGAGATCTCGCACGATCAGCTCCGGCTTGTACGGGTCGCCCTTGTCGCCCACGTACTGACCGCGCGGATCGACGAAGTAGCTCTGCCCGTAGAAGTCGTTCTCGCCGAGCGGCTCGATGCCGACCCGGTTGATCGCGCCGACGTAGTACATGTTGGCGCACGCCGCCGCGGGCTGCTCGATCGACCAGAGGTACTCCGACAGACCCCGGTGCGTCGCCGACGGGTTGAAGACGATCTCGGCGCCGTTCAGCCCGAGGATCCGCCAGCCCTCGGGGAAGTGCCGGTCGTAGCAGATGTACACGCCGACCTTGCCGACCGAGGTCTGGAACACCGGATACCCCTCGGTGCCCGGCGTGAAGTAGAACTTCTCCCAGAAGCCCTTCACCTGTGGGATGTGCTGCTTGCGGTACTTGCCGAGGTACGTGCCGTCGGCGTCGATCACGGCAGCGGTGTTGAAGTACAGGCCCGCCTGCACGATCTCGTACATCGGGAGCACCATCACCATGCCGAGCTCCTTGGCCACGCTCTGGAAGCGCTGCGTCGTGGGCCCGTTCGGGATCTCCTCGGTGTACTCGTAGTACTGCGCGTCCTGCACCTGACAGAAGTAGGGCCCGTAGAAGAGCTCCTGGAAGCACATCACCTGGGCACCCTGGGCGGCGGCCTCGCGGGCCGCCTCCTCGTGCTTGTCGATCATGGACTCCTTGTCACCGGTCCAATCGGTTTGCAGGAGCGCTGCCTTCACGATGTTCGCCATGTCCGGACAGTACCGCTGCGTCGACGGACCGTAAAGGTGCCGATGGTCAGGTTTCGAACGGGTCGGCGAGGCAGGTCAGGTGGTCACTCCCGACATCAGCAGGCCGATGTCGTTGACACTGGCGTCCGCGCGCGCGACCGCTCCCATGATCCGGCCCTCGAGCAACACGATGATGCGATCGGAGAGCTGCATCACCTCGTCGAGGTCTTCGGAGATCAACAGGATCGCCGCGCCCGCCGCGCGCTGTTCGAGCAGCCGCTCGTGGATGTACTCGGCGGCCCCGATGTCGACACCGCGTGTCGGTTGCGCCACGACGAGCACCGACGCATCGGACGTGAACTCGCGGGCGATGACGACCTTCTGGATGTTGCCGCCGGAGAGGTGGCGCGTCGGCGTGTCGACCGACGGCGTCTTCACGCCGTACCGATCGACCAGATCGAGGCAGCGATCGCTGATCGCCGGCCGGTTGAGGATGCCGTGACGCGTGTACGGCGGCTGCTCGTACGCGACGAGCATCAGGTTCTCGGCGACGGTGAATTCGCCGATCGCACCATCTCGCATCCGTTCCTCGGGCACGTAGGCCAACCCCATCTCGCGTACCGACTTCGGGGAGGGTGTGGCGACCGGACGTCCGATGATGCTCACCGTGCCCGACTCGATCGGCCGCAGGCCGAACACGGCCTCGGCGAGCTCGCGTTGGCCGTTGCCGGACACACCGGCGACTCCGACGATCTCACCCGACTGCACGGCGATCGACAGGTCGTCGACCGCGGCCATGCCGCGGTCGCCCTGCACGGTCAGCCCCTCGATCTCCAGCTGCACGTCGCCGACCTGCTGCTCGGGCACACTGCGCGTGAACTCCACCGGCCGGCCGACCATCATCTCGGCCAGCGATTCGCGGGTCGCCTCGCTCGGACGGGTGTGGCCGGACACCCGCCCGTCGCGCAAGACCGTGATCTCGTCGGACAGGTCCATCACCTCGTGCAGCTTGTGCGAGATGAAGATCAGGCCACGATCGTCCGCCGTGAGCTGGCGCAGCGTGACGAACAACTCGTCGACCTCGGGCGGCGTGAGCACCGCCGTCGGCTCGTCGAGCACGAGCAACCGCGCGTCCCGGTACAGGGCCTTGAGGATCTCGGCGCGTTGACGTTCGCCGACAGCGAGCTGCCAGATGTGGGCGTCCGGATCGACACGCAGGCCGTACTGCTCGCTGACCTCGAGCAGCCGCTCGCGTACCGGACGCATGTCGGACAGGCCATGCCGTCCACCCAGCCCGAGCGCGACGTTCTCGGCGACCGTCAGCGTGGGCACCAACATGAAGTGCTGGTGGATCATGCCGATGCCACGATTGATGGCGTCGTTGGGTGAACTGATCGCGACCGGCTCACCGTTGAGCGAGATCGAGCCCTCGTCGGGCTGGTAGAGCCCGTAGAGGACCTTCATCAACGTGCTCTTGCCGGCGCCGTTCTCGCCGAGGAGCGTGTGCACCTGACCCGACAGCACCGTGAGGTCGACGCCGTCGTTGGCGACGACCCCTGGAAAGCGCTTGGTGATGCCGCGCATCTCCAGCATCGGCGCCGTCGGGTCGGGTGAACTCATCTCGTCGGCCTCGGGGTCACTCGACGCCGGTCGACAACTCGCCGGACGCGATGGCGGCGATCGTCTCCTCGGCCGCCGACTTGATCGATGCGTCGAGGCCGTAGGCGTCGTTGAACTCCATCACGAGACCGCCGTTGGCCAGGGTTGCCGTGTACACCTCTCCGCCGAGCGAGCCGGCCTGGATGTTGTCGATGATCTCGTCGAGCACGACCTCCCAGTGGTACACCTGCGAGGCAACGACGATCGACTCGCCGAGCGGCGTCTGGTTCGACTGGGTACCGAACCACGGGATGTCGGATTCGAGCGCCACACCGGTCGCCCCGACCACCATCTGGGCGGTACCCGTGAGCACGTCCGCGCCGTTCGTGACGTGCGCGGTCGCGGCTTCCGAGGCCAGGGCGACATCGCTGAAGGACTCGATGTAGTTCACGTTCACCGTGGCATCGGGGTTCTGGGCTTCGACGCCGGCGACGAATCCGTCGACGTACAACTTGGCGTCGCCGACCTCGATCGGGCCCACGACGCCGAGCGTGTTCGACCCCGTCAGCTGGGCTGCGATCGTGCCGTTGACGTAGCCGCCCTCGTCGGCGCGAACCGTGTAGGCCGAGACGTTGTCGATCCCGAACGTGTCGGCAGCCGTGCCCCACGCGAACGCGACGTCGGGGAAGTCGGGTGCGATCTCCTGCAACGGCCCGCCGTACTGCGAACCATGCGCGATGACGAGATCGAAGCCGTCCTCGGCGTAACCGCGCATCGCCGCTGCCGCATCCTCGACCACGAACGTGCCGTCGGTGATGTCGACGTCGATCGAACGGCCCTCGCCGACGCGGTTGACGCTGTCGACGATGCTCTGCGTGAAGGCCAGGTCGTTCTGGGCGCTGGGCGCGACGATCGCGACCCGGAAGGGCTCACCGTCGGTCTCGGCAGCCGGCTCGGCAGCGGGCTCGTCGGCGGTTGACTCGGCGGCCGCCTCCGTTCCCGACGACGGCTCGTCCTGGGCGTCGTCGTCGTCGCCTCCACATGCCGCACCGACCAGCGCGAAGGCTGCCAGCGTGGCGATGCCGACTCGGACTCGGCGTGTTGATCGATTCATGATGGTTCCCCCTGGGATTGTCGGACGTGGTGTCGCCCACGGTCCATTGTTGCGCACGGTGCGCCGCTCATGCGGCGCGGTCGAACGGTCGGGTCAGTGCAGCCGGCGCATCGATGCGCCGGCTGACGGCGACGAGCACGATGATCGTGAGAATGGCGGGCGCCATCGCCGTGAGGCTCGATGCTGCGCCGCTGACGATGCCGAGCGTCTTCCACTGGAGCACGGTCGCCGACACGATGCCGAACAGCAGGGCCCCGGCCATCACCCCGAGTGCGCGCCACGCACCGAAGTACACGAGCGCGATCGCGATGAAGCCCTGACCCGCGGTCAGGTTCTGCTGGAAGATGCCCACCTCGAGAGCGAGTGCGGCGCCGGCGAGACCGGCCATCGTGTTGCCGATGACGATCGTCGCCGTGCGGGTGAGGTTCACACTGACGCCCAGCGTGTCGGCGGCCTCCGGCGTCTCGCCCACGGCCCGGACGTTGAGCCCGAACGTGGTCCGGTTGATCATGAACCACACCGCCGGGACGAGCAGGAACGCCACGTACACCAGCAGGCTGTGCTGGAAGAAGATCTCGCCGATCCACGGGATGTCGGACAGCAGCGGGATGTCGATCGACCCGAGGCCCGTGATCGGCACGGGCGTGCCGACGAGCTTCTGGAAGAGCAGGTCGGTGAAGCCGAGGCCGAACAGGAAGATCCCGATGCCCGAGATGCCCTGCTCGGCCTGCATCACCACCGTGATGAACGCATAGACCAGACCCATCGCGGCACCGGCCGCGAGGGCGACGAAGATGCCGAGCACCGCGCTGCCGCTCTCGAGTGCGGTGTAGTAGGCAGCGAACGCGCCGATCAACATGACGCCTTCGACACCGAGGTTGAGCACGCCGCTGCGCTGGCCGATCGTCTCGCCGAGACCTGCGAGCAGGAACGGCGTCGCCAGGCGAATGCCCGATGCGATCGTTGCGATCAGTACCGAGACGGTGAAGAAATCGCTCACGACGACGATTCCATTCGCTTGGCGAGGCGCTCGGCGCCGCGGTTCACACGGCGACGGAGCTTCATGCTGCCGACCACGAACACCACCACGACACCGTTGAGCGCCACGATGAGCGCGGCAGGCACCTGCAGCTCGCGCTGCAGTTCGATGCCCCCGGTCAACATCCCGCCGAACAGGAACGACGCGGGGATCGTCCAGAGCGGGTGCAACCCACCGAACAGCGCGGCGACGATGCCGTTGAAGCCCGCATTCTGCGTGAACCCGGCGGCACCGCCCTCACCGATCAGCCGATGTGACTCGCTGCCGAACACGAGGATCGCGCCGGCGATCCCCGAGCAGGCGCCGCTGAGTGCGAGCGCCTGCACGATGCTGCGCCGCACCGGCATGCCCGCGTATCGCGACGCGTGCGGATTGTGACCCACCGCCCTGAGCCGCACCCCGAGTGCGCTCCGGAACAACAGCACGTACGCCAGCACCGCCACTCCGATGGCGAACAGCACGCCCAGGTGGAGTCGGGTGTCGCCCGGCAACAGCGGGAGATCCGCGTTCTCGGACAGGCGCTTGGTCTGCTGGATGCGGATCTCGCCCTCCTCGATCAACAGGTCCTGCAGGAGGAAGCTCAGGAACTGCGCCGCGACGATGTTCAACATGATCGTGCTGAGGATCTCCGAGACGCCGGCGTACGCCTTGAGCGCACCGGGGATGGCGCCCCAGACGCCACCACCGAGCGCACCGGCGAGCAGCACGATCGGCACGAGCAGCACTCGCGGCGTCCCCGGGATCGCGAGGGCGACCGACGTCGAGAAGATCGCGCCCATGATGATCTGGCCCTCGCCGCCGATGTTGATCACGCCGGCACGGAACGCGATGCAGATGCCCGCGCCGACCAGCAGCAGCGGCATCGACTTGAGTGCGGTGTCCGCGAGTTCGTTCCACCCGCCGAACGCCCCGGCGAAGAGTGCCCGGTACCCCTGGATCGGGTTGGCTCCGAGCGCCAGCAACATGATCGCACCGACCGCGAGCGCGGCGGTCACCGCACCCAGCGGCACGATCAGCGCGGCGGCCCCACGCAGCAGCCGCTGCGACCACGACTCACCTTCCGAGTCGTGCGGCGGCTCGGGCACGTTGAGGTGGTGCGTCTCCTCGACGACCGACATCAGACGGCCCGGCCCCGGCCGTGGCGATCGAACACATGCGTCGTCTCACCGATCCGCCCCGCCGGCCACGGTCCAGCCGATGCGCGACACCCCGAGTCAGCGGACATCGACGCAGTGTATTGCGCTGCGCGCCGGCGCCCGGACGTCGGAGTCACGGTTCGGTGCCGCCGTGACCTCCCGGAGCCGGCACGACCCGTCTCCGACGCGTCGACGGCCGACCTCCGAGCGGTCGGTCCGTGGCGTGGCGTCAGCCATCGGTCGCCGGTGGACGGTAGAACGCCGCCAGCAGAGCGAGTGCCGCGGCCACACCACCACCGGCCGAGATCGCGAGCCCGACGTACCCGTCGAGGGCGTCATCGATGCCGAGGGCATGGTCGATCGACCACGCCATCGGTCCGAGCATCGAGATCGTGACGGCGACCGTGGCGAGCACGAACACGTACTCCCATCCTTGATGCAGGATGAAGAACCCCTTGCCGCGGTGGTCGGTGAACGCGGCCACCGTCATCAGACCGACGAACCCGAGGCACGCGAACGAGGTCAGGAGTCCGAGGGCGAGGAACAGACCGGCGGCGATCTCACCGAACGCCGCAAAACGGGCATGCAGCCAACCCGGCCGCATCCCCATGCCGTCGAACCAGCTCGCCACGCCGTCGAGTCCGCTCTGCACCTTGTTCGCGCCGTGGGCCGCCATCGTGAGCCCGACGGCGACCCGCAGGATCAGGAGTGCCAGGTTCGCGTCGTCCACGGGTCAGACCTCGATCGACTCCGCACGAACCCGGAGTTGCTCGAGCGCGGTCCGCAGATCGCGCGCCGGCTTCTTCCAGGCCTGGCCCATCAACCACCCGAACCCGGGACGCCCCTGCACCCCCTGACGATAGGTGACGAGCGTGCCGGCCTGGGATGGTTCGAGACGCACCGACTCGGCGAGCGCGTGAAGAACGGGGATGCCCGAGTGGACGACGGAGAACGCGAAGTGCTCCTCCTCGTCCCAGGCCGTGAACTCCTCGTCGATCCGCACCCGACCAGCGATCACCCGGCGACCGCCGCCGACCCCGGTCGGTGCACCCAGGGGCTCGACCCGATCGAGCGCGGTGAACCACTCGGGCCACGATGCGTGATCGGCGACGAGGCTCCAGACGACGAGCGGGCGACGCGGCGATGTCGACCGACTCGGTCACCGTGATCGGCGCGGTGTCGATCCAGTCGGGCTGCTCCACGGGATGCTTCGGCATGTGCCAACGGTACGCACGCGCCATCGTCGCGATGGCGCCGGGCCGGAATCGGGCGGGCCGGATTCCGGGAGATCGGTGGTCACCGCCGCGGCGGAGGCAGCGCAGCGACGGTGAACTCGGCGCGCACGATGCTCGCAGCACGATCGACGTGCACGGGGTCGAAGAACCATGCGGGATTGGCCTCACTGAGCGAATACCAGTCGATCACGTGCAGATCGGGGTCGGCGGCCGCTCGATCGGCGATCACGTCGTTGAACGTCGCCGTGGCCGCCACGAAATCGAAGCCCGACCTCGGGTCGCGGTGGTAGTTGACGTTCACCCACCAGACCGAGGCGTCGGGCGTGACGGCTGCGAGCATCTCGTCGATCATCCGGTTCGCCTCGGAGCGGAGTCCGCCTCCGTACACCAGATCGTTCGAGCCGAGCGCGATCATCCAGCACTCGGCCTCACCGAACGTCGACCTCACCGATCGAGCCGCCCGCACGCCGCTGTACGGCGCGCTCACTTGCTCGGGGATCCGGCGGCTCGGTTGGGCGTCGAGCGCGAAGTCGTAGCCGGCCTCGCGGAGTTCGGCTCGCACCCAGGGGCCGGAGTTGTCGGTGAGCGAATCACCGATCACGACCACGCGGTTGCAGCCGGGCGGCGGCGGCAACGTGTCGGTTGTCTGGAACGCCTCGCCGCGGTCGGCGGTCTCCGACACGGTGGCGCTGTTCGACAGCACACCCGGGAAGGCGGCGACCGCCGCTGACACCACGACACCGGCAGCGACGACGAGACCGGCCACCACTCGGCGAGGCGGGGACGGCGACACGGCACGATCGTAGGGGACACACGGCGAGCAGACGGTGCGAGAAGCCGCTAGAACTGATGGTGTGTTGATCGTCGTGTCGCCCGCCAAAGCCCTCGACTTCGAGTCACCGCTGCCCACGAAGAAGTACACGGTGCCGACGATGATGGACGAGGCCCGCCAGCTCGTCTCGATCATGTCGCGCCAGTCGCCCGACGACCTCGCCGACCTGATGTCGATCTCTCCGGCGCTCGCGGAGCTGAACTTCGAACGGTTCCAGGACTGGGAGCCGCCCACGTCGCCCGACCCGGCGCGGCCGGCGGTGCTCGCGTTCAACGGCGGCACCTACCTCGGGCTCGATGCCCCGAGCACGTTCGGCGAGCGCGACTACACCCACGCGCAGAAGGTGCTCCGGATCCTGTCGGGGCTGCACGGCGTGCTCCGTCCGCTCGACCTCATCCAGCCGTACCGGCTCGAGATGGGTTCGAAGGTTCGCCACGGCCGAGGCGCCGATCTCTACAGCTTCTGGGGCCACAAGGTCACCGATCAGCTCAACCGCGATCTCGACAAGAGCCCCGGAGCGAAGGTGCTCGTGAACCTGGCCTCGGTCGAGTACTTCGGCGCCGTGCAACCCGAACGGATCGACGGTCGGGTCATCTCGCCGAAGTTCCTCGATGCCAAGGGCGACGGCGAACACAAGATCGTCGCGTTCTTCGCCAAACGGGCGCGGGGTGCGATGGCCGGTTGGATCGTTCGAGAACGGATCACGGCGCTCTCGGGGCTCAGCGAGTTCGACGGCGACGGCTACCGATACTCGGCCGAACGTTCGACGACCGACGAACCGGTCTTCCTGCGCCGCACCGATTGAATGCCACCCGGACTGAATGGACCAACATGGACCTCGCGCTCGATGATCTCCGCCCCCTGGCCGGCCGTTCCGGCCGTTTCCTGACGATGCTGCTGCCGGCACCGAGCCACCACTCCGACTCGGCCGAGCGCTTCGCGATCGAACGGAAGACCGCCCTCAGGGCGGTCAGCGACGACTGGCCCGCCGACGACCTGCGCGCACTCGAAGTTCAGCTCGGTGCACTTCCCCACGACGCCGGCGCCGGGCTGATCGTCGTGCACTCCAGCGAGGGAGACTCCCTGATCGAGTTCATCGACGATCCGGTCGACGCAGCCGTGTTCGAGGACCGGTACCCGCGTCTCGCACCGCTGATCGAGTCCCGTCAGCGCACGATCGCCCACGTCGTGGTCGAAGCCGATCTGGCCGGCGCCGACCTCACGGCCTTCGACGGCGGCAACGTGCTCGCGACGGGCGTCGTCGAGGGCGAGACCGAGTTCATCCACCGCGGTCATGCGGGGGGTTGGTCGCAGCGGCGCTTCCAGCAACGCGCGGAGAACACGTGGGAGGAGAACGCCGACGACGTCGCCGAGTCGGCGCGGCGACTGGCCGACCGCGTGCACGCCCGGCTGATCGCCGTCGCCGGACCCGACCGTGCACGGACCATGGTGGTGAAGGCGCTCGCGGACGCCCCCATGTCGGTCGTGTCGCTCACCTCCGGCAGCCCCGACGGCATCGCCGACGAGGTGACCCGCCTCACCGCCGACATCGCGGCGTCGGACAGCGTCGAGCTGATCCGGCACGCGCGTGAGTCGATGGCGACCACCGAGGGGTTCGTCGGCGATGTGCTCGATGCCGTCACGGCCGGCCGCGTGGAGACGCTGATCGTGCACGACGACGGGCAGCCGGGTGACGACCGCTACGTCGATCGGTGCATCTCGGCCGCGTTGTCGACGGGCGCCTCGATCCGGGTCGTGCCGAACGTCGGGGCCCTCCGCGACGGAGCCGGCGCCGTGTTGCGCTGGTGACCACACGCCTGCACTGACGGAGCGGGCCCGCGACGGCCGAGTCAGTGGGCCTCGAACGCGGCCGCGAGGTCGGCGATGACCGCATCGGGCAGCGTCGATTCGACGATCTCCGCGCCGGGGAACCGTTCGGCTTCACGCTGCAGGGCCCCCAGGTCGACCTCCTCGGCGAGGATGACGACCGCCGACGTGCCGGGCCGAACGGCTTGCTTGAACCAGTCGACCCAGTCGTCGGGTATGCCGAGGTCGACGAGTTTGGCCGTGACAGCGCCCGCTCCGGCGCCGATCCCGATGCCGGCCAACCAGCCGACGGGACCGCCGACGATCAGCCCGAGCAGGCCCGTCCACATGGCACCGCTGAGCGCAGAGCGTCCGGGCGTCGGGTCGATCGTCTCGGTCACCTTCACCGCGCCGTCGGGTGCCTTGGTGACGACCACCGCGTCCTTGAGCTTGAGCGATTCGTTCGAGCGCAACCGACTCATCGCAAGGAGGAACTCCTGCGCCATCAGCGCCTCGTCGAATGCGACACCGACCAGCACCGGCGCATCGGGCTCGGTGACACCGCTGAACCGACGGCCCGGCGGCTCGGTCCGCACCGTCGGGGGCGGAAAGGCACCATCGGCCGATGTGTCGCCGGACGACGTCGGGCCCCCATCGACGGTGTCGTCGGCGGCAGCGTCCGACGACGGTTCACCCGGAGCGCCCGCGTCACCGGAGTCGTCGGTTTCCATCGGTCCAGTCTGCCGGATCCGGCGAGGAACGAAACGGCGAACACGGTCGGAAACAGGCGATCGAGCCGATGAGGATCGACGCGAACCCTCCGCACCGACGAGCTTCAGACGACGGGGCCCACGACCCGCCGAGCGCGCCGGGTGGCTGCGAACCAGAACGGCAGGGCGACGAGCAGGAACGCACCGATCACGTTGCCGATCGCAGCAGGCAGCACGGCCCACAGCAGACCGTCGGCCCAGCCGGGGCCGATGCCGAGCGGCTGGATCAGCGAGAGATACGCCATGTTCGCCGGGCTGTGCAGGAACCCTCCGGCCACGAAGGCCATCACGGTCAGCAACACCGGGATGTACTTCCCGATGATCGTGCGCCCCATAGTGGCGAGGAAGGCGGCCATGCCGACGAGCCAGTTGCCGAGCATGCCGGACAGCACCGCCCGGCCGAACCCCTCGATGCCGCCGGTCTCGCGGAAGCGGAGCTTGCCGTCAACCACCTCGGCGAGCAGCTCCTCGTAACCGGCCCCGTAGGACGAGGTCGCCGCGACGGCCCGGCCGAGCACCACCGCGCCGACCATGTTCCCGAATGCGGCCAGCAACCAGAGTCGTGCGATCGCATGCCCCATCGAGGCCGGACCGCCGGTGGATCGGCGGCGGTCCATCAACGTCGCCGGGAGCTCCACGTTGGCCTCGGTGAACAGGAGCGCGCCGCTCAACACGACGAGGAAGAAGCCGACGGAGAAGCCGAAGCCCTCCAACAGGCGCTGCACGCCCTCGTTGTCGGTGCCCGTCGCGATCAGCGTGCTGAACAGTGCCCCGACGGTGATGAACCCGCCGGCGATCACGCTCAGCACGAGGACCTGGGCGCCGGTGAGCGAGATGGCTCGGCGCGACCCGGCTTCGGCCATCTCGATCAGCACGACGTCGGGGCTCAGGTACTGCTGCCTCGGAACGTCTCGGGCGTCGGTCATCGTCACTCGAAACCCGGACCGGCCTCGTTCGATGCCCACGCCGGACACCCTCGGCACCCCCACGACGACATCGGCGGTGGCCACGCGTAGGTTGCCCGCATGACCGAACGTCTTCCTGCACTGTCACTCGCCGCCGTCCCGGGGCGGCGGGCCCGCACCCTCGAGCTCGCCGTCGAGATCGAGCAGCGCGGCTTCTCGGGTATCTACTGCCCGAGCTTCGGCGACGCGATGGGGCTGTGCCTGTCGATCGCCCATGCCACCGACGACGATCGAATTCGGCACGTCGATCCAGCCGATCTACCTCCAGCACCCGGCCGCGCTGGCCACCTCGGCGAGCTATCTCCACGAGATCGCCGAGCGGCCGGTTCCGGCTCGGCGTCGGCGTGACCCACGGACCGGTCATCAAGCGACTCGGCGTCGAGACCGGCAAGCCGCTCGCCGACATGCGCGAGTACGTCGAGACGATGCGGCGCCGCGGCCGAGCAGATGGGTGGGCTGCCTCCGGTCGTGCTGGCGACCCTGCGCGACAAGATGGTCGGGCTCGCGGTCGAGGTCGGCGACGGCGCCGTGTGGGCGAACGCATCGCGGAGCCGGATGGAGCACTCGCTGGCACTCGTGCCCGACGACCGGACGCGACGGGTTCTGGATCGGCAACATGATCCCGACCGTGATCGACGACGACATCGACGCGGCCCGGGCCCGCAACCGCAAGACGCTGCAGGGGTACGTGGCGCTGCCGAACTACCGCAACTACTGGATCGAGCGCCGGCTACGAGGACGAGATGACGGCCGTCCAGGCCGCGCTCGAGGCCCGCGATCCCGACGCCGTGCTGGCCGCGATGAGCGACCGCTGGCTCGACGACTGCACGCTGTCGGGATCGGTGCAGCGGGTGCGCGACGGCATCGAGGCCTGGTTCGATGCGGGTGTCACGGCACCGATCGTGGTGCCGTCGTCGACGTCGGGCGGCCAGGCCAAGGCGTTCACGGAACTCTTCGACGCCTACTCCTGAGCGCCGGGGCCGTACGATCCCCGCCGTGACGACCGGGACATCCCTGTGAGCCTCAACCTCGCCTCGGCCTGGGAAGTGATCGCCGATCACCGCGGCGACGGTCTCGCGTTGCACTGCGACACGATCTCGCGAACCTGGTCGGAGTTCGAGGCCAGGGCCGGTCGGCTCGCCGGTGGCATGGCGGCGATCGGTGTCGGACCCGGCGACAACGTCGCGTGTGCCCTCTACAACGGCAACGAGTACATGGAGGCCGAGTTCGCGGCGTTCAAGCTCCGGGCGGCGCCGTGCAACGTCAACTACCGGTACGTCGAGGCAGAGCTCGAGTACCTGATCGACAACAGCGACGCGAAGGCCGTGTTCTTCGACGCCGCCCTGGCCGAGCGCTTCGACCACGTCCGCGGCGGGCTCACCGAGGTGCGGCTGTGGGTCCAGGTCGGTGGCGATGTCGTGCCCGACTGGGCGGTCGGGTACGAGGCGGTGATCGCCGACAGCGAGCCGGCGTCGCGGATCGATCGCGACGGCGACGACCTCTGGATCCTCTACACGGGCGGCACGACCGGCCATCCGAAAGGGGTCATGTGGCCGCACCGCAACCTCGTCGCCATCAGCAACCGGCTGTTCGACGGGATGGGCGTCGCGTTGCCCGCTACCCTCGACGAGATCCCGGCCACGATCGATGCGATCGACGCCGCCGGCATGACGCCGCGCCAGTTGGCGGCGTCGCCACTCATGCACGGCACGGCCGGGATCGGCGCGCTGATGCACCTGTTCGCCGGAGGGGCCGTGGTGTCGATGACGAGCCGCAGCCTCGACACCGAAGAGCTCTGGCGAACCGTCGAGCAACAGCGTTGCACCACCGTGTCGATCGTGGGGGACGTGTTCTGCGCGCCGATGGTCGACGAGCTCGATCGTCGGTCGGCGGCCGGCGACCCCGTCGACCTCACCTCGGTTCGCACCGTCACCTCGTCGGGGGTCATGTGGAGCCAGCCGGTGAAGGATCGCCTCCTCGCGCACGCCCGGGCGGGCGGTTCGGCGCTGTCGTGCTTCGACTCGCTCGGCTCGAGCGAGGGCGTCGGGTTCGCGGGCAAGCAGTCGTCGACCGACGGTGGCGACACCGAGACGGCGACGTTCACGCTCGGCCCGAACGCAGCGGTGTTCACGCCCGACGGGCGCCGGGTCGAACCCGGTTCCGACGAGCAGGGACAGCTCGCCGTCGGCGGACCGATCCCGCTCGGGTACTACGGCGACCCGGTGAAGTCGGCCGAGACGTTCCGGGAGATCGAGGGACGTCGCTGGTCGATCCCGGGCGACTGGGCGACCGTCGCCGAGGACGGCACGATCACCCTGCTCGGCCGCGGGTCGGTGTCGATCAACACCGGTGGTGAGAAGGTCTTCCCCGAGGAGATCGAGGAGGAGCTCAAGCTGCTCGATGCGGTCGTCGACGTGAACGTCGTCGGCGTCCCCGACCCGAAGTGGGGGTCGGCGGTGACCGCCGTGGTCGAGCTCGACGACGACGCCGACGTGACCGACACCGAACTGGTCGACGCGCTACGGACCCGCCTGTCGGGCTACAAGCTGCCCAAGCACATCGTGCGGGTCGACCATCTGTACCGCAGCCCCAACGGCAAGTCCGACTACAAGTGGGCGATCGGCGCAGCGCGCGACGCGCTCGGCATCACCGACTGACCGCACCTCCGCTTCGGACTCATCACTCGGTGACGTCCCACGGTGGCGTCCACGACCCGGACATGCGGAACGACAGGTCGGCGTCGTCCTCGAGCCGTTTGGCGACGTGCAGCTCGCCGACATCGGTGCCGTACCGCTCACCTGCGTCGGTGAACACGGCGTGTGCAGCCTCCGTCATCGGCAGGTCGGCACCCACGGCACCGCCGAGTTCGTCGAGCAGGCCGAGGTCCTTCAGGCACAGCGCCAGCGTGAAGCTCGGGTCGTAGTGGCCGGCGAAGATCGACGGGCCGTCGTGGCGGGCGACGAACGAGTCGCCGACCGAGTCGCAGATGGCGTCGTAGAGCACGCTCAAATCGACGCCGTTGGCCATGCCGAGCGCGAAGCCCTCGCCGATCGCCGCCGCATGCACGAACCAGAGCTGATTGGTGACGAGCTTCACGACGTTGCCGGTGCCGAGCGCCCCGCACTCGATGACCCGGCCGAGTGTCGACAGCACCGGCACCGCCCGGGCGAGCGCGTCGGGCGCTCCTCCGGCGAACAGCGTGAGCCGCCCGGTACGGGCTCCGTCCACGGCGCCGGTGACGGGGCTGTCGACGACCTCGACACCGTCGACCGCCTCCTCGGCGAGCTCCTCCACGAGCTCACGCCGGTTGGTGGTCAGGTCGATCCACATGGATCCGGGTCGGAGTGCGGCGAGGGCCCCTGCGCCGCGCATGACCGCCTCGACGTCGGGCGGCTCGGGCAACGACGTGAGGAACAGTTCGGCCACCGCAGCCACGTCGGCGGCCGATGCTCCGCGGCGGGCGCCGGCTGCGACCGCCTCGTCGAGCGCCTCCGGCCGGATGTCGAAGGCCGTCACGTCGTAGCCGCCGGCCACGAGCCGGCGGCACATGGGCAATCCCATGTTGCCGAGGCCGAGGAAGCCGATCGCCGGCCGGCTCACGAGAGGTTCCCGGCGGGCAGGGGCAGGCTCTCGGTGCCGGGGGCGTATCTGGCTCGCAATCGGCGGAGGCGACTGTGCACCTGGTCGCGATCGATCGTGCACAACCGCAGGTGTCGCCGCGACCGCGCACCGGTGATCGCAGACCGGCCGTGCAGCACCCGCTGGTTGTCGTACACGAACGCTTCGCCGGCGGCGAGCCGGCGACGGTAGGTGAACTCGTCACCGCGAACGATCCGGGCGAAGTGCGCCAGCGCGCGGTAGAAGCGCTCGGCGTCGTCGGCGTCGAGCCGGATCGTGGCCATCGAGCGCTCGTGGAACCGGATGCCGCAGATGCGACCAGCGGCGTCGAGCGAGATCACGGGCGCCTCGGCGCAGAGGTGGACGTCGTCGCCCTGGTCGACGGCCTGCTCGCGACGGTGAACGTAGGGCACCGCGATCTCGGTCAGCATCCGGAAACCCTCGGGGTCGGCGCCGGCGACCGCTCCGGCTGCTGCGAGCCCGTCGACGATCGACGACACACCTCCCTCGCCCGAACACGGCGTGACGCAGTGGAGGATGCTGATGCCCGCCGGCGAGTAGCGATAGGGGTCGTCGGTGTGCGGGTCCAGGGCGGTGTCGGACTGCGACGGCGTGAACGGGTCGGGCTCGGTGACGATGTCGAAGACCCGCCCGAAGTCGGTCTCGCGGATCGGCCCGAGCCACTCGGCCATCTGCTCGGTGCTCGACGGTTCGTCGGGGATGCCGGTCACCAGGGCGACGCCGGCGACCGCCACCGCTTCGAGCAGCGCATGCCGTGCCGCTTCTTCGCCGGCCACGTCGCCGAAGGGGAACTCGGCCGGTTCCTCGCCGGTCCGCCACGGTCGCCAGGCCGGTTCGTCGGCGTCGATGTCCGGGCGGCACTCGATGAGGAGGCCGGCCGGGAACCGGTCGACGGTGCCGTCGCTGAACGCGACCGACAACTCGCCGTCGATCACGTCGGCGTCGTCGATCGTGAGACCGTCGTCCAACGAGGCGACCGAGAACGAGCGGAACAGCGACGCCCGGTCGCCGTTCGACGGGCAGTTGTCGCGCAGCCAGAACCGGTTGCATCGCGCCGAGGACCCGTCGGAGAACCCGACGGTGACCGTGATGGGCGAGGCGACCGCCGACTCGACACCGACCGACTTCGTCATCGTGTTCATGACGCCAACGTACGGATCGGACGGCCCCGGCCACGAGACGCACTATCTTGCCGACATGATCACCGTTGACGCGCACACCACGCTCGACACCCGCCGCTCGTTCATCGACGGGCAGTACGTCGACTCGACGAGCGGTGAGACGTTCGAGACCCGTCATCCTGGCACCAACCGGGTGATCTGCGAGGTCGAGCAGGCGGGGCGGCGCGAGGTCGACCTCGCCGTCGAGTCGGCCAGCGCCGGGGCTTCACCGAGTGGTCGGCGATGCCGGCGATCGAACGCAGCCGCGATCCTGCCGCCGCGCCGTCGACATCATCCGTGAACGCGGAACGACGAGCTCGCCGCCCTCGACACGCTCGATGCCGGTCGCCCGATCGGCGAGACCACCACCGAGGACGTGCCGACCGGCGCAGACGTGATCGAGTTCTACGCCGGGCTGGTGCCCGCGATCCACGGCGAGACGATCGACTTCCCCGACGGGTTCGCACGCATGCGGCGTGAGCCGCTCGGCGTGTGCGCCGGAATCGGCGCGTGGAACTACCCGATCCAGATCGCCATGTGGAAGTCGGGCCTGGCGCTCGCCTGCGGCAACGCGATGATCTTCAAGCCGGCCGAGGTGACGCCGATCTCGGCGAGCTTCCTCGCCGAGATCTACCTCGAAGCCGGCGTGCCGGCCGGGGTGTTCAACGTCGTGCAGGGCGACGCCCGCGTCGGCCGGATGCTGGTGCGAGCATCCCGGCATCGCCAAGGTCTCGCTGACCGGTGAGGCCGGTACCGGCAAGATCGTGATGGGCGATGCTGCGGCGACGCTCAAGAAGGTGACGCTCGAGCTCGGCGGCAAGTCGCCGATCATCGTGTTCGACGACGCCGACGTCGACAGCGCCCGCAACGCGGCGCTGACCAACAACTTCTACTCGACCGGCCAGGTCTGCTCACACGGCACGCGGGTGTTCGTGCAACGCGGCGTGTACGAGGCCTTCCTCGACGGACTCGCCGAGCGGGTAGCGGGTCTCACCGTCGGTGACCCGTTCGATCCGGACACGGTCATCGGCCCGCTCGTCAGCGCCGAGCACCACGACAAGGTGATGCGCTACATGAAGCTGGCGCTCGACTCGGGCGCCCGCCACGTCGTCGGCGGTGCGGTGCCCGACGACCCGGCGCTCACCGGCGGCAACTACGTCACGCCGGCCGTGTTCGCCGACTGCACCGACGACATGGCGTTCGTCACCGACGAGGTGTTCGGCCCGCTGATGGCGGTGCTGCCGTTCGACGACGAAGCCGAGGCCGTCGCCCGCGCGCCAACGCCACCGACTACGGCCTGGCCGGTGCCGTGTTCTCGTCCGACATCGCCCGTGCCAACCGGGTCGCCAACGCGATCCAGGCCGGCTTCGTGTGGATCAACGACTACGGCACGATGCCCGCCACGGTGCCGTTCGGCGGCTACAAGCACTCGGGCCTCGGCCGCGAGAACGGCGAGCAGGCGATCGACCACTACACGCAGATCAAGACGATCTACACCAACCTCGCCCCCGTCGACCGCTACCTGTGACGTCCCGCCGACGGGCAGCTCTCGTCGAGTGGCGTCACGGCATGCGGATCGCCCGGCGGCGTGCTACTTCTCCGAGTACGACACCGCGAGCGCCAGATGGGACCAAGCGGCGCCCGGTCGGGTGATGTCGTTGGTGTGCTCGATGACGACGTTCGGATGATCGGCGAGCCAGGCGTTCACCTCCGCCTCGAAGGCGTCGAACTTCGGCTTCCGGTTGTTCGCCTGGATGGAGAAGAGCTTGATCTTCACGGCCGTCCTTCGAGGTAGAGATGCATGCGAGATCGCCGGGCGACCCTATCGTCGCCACGCTCCACCATCGGTGCATGAGCCCGATGAACCGGTGACGACCCTCCGAAGGTCGTCCGACGGTGCTAACCCGCGGGTTGCATCACGTTGAAGTTGCCGCCCTGGGGGTCGTGCACGGTGGCGGTGCGGCCGACGCCGGGGATGTCCATCGGGCCGTTGACGACCTGGCCGCCGGCGGATGAGATCGTTGCGATCGTGGCATCCACATCGGTGACGGCGAAGTACACGCCCCAGTGGTTCGGGACCTGCTCGGGTACCCCGGGTGGCATCGCCATGAGCCCGCCGAGGCCGCCGCTCTCACCGCCCGCAATGACGTGGTAGATACCGGCCGGGCCCATGTCCTGCTGGTCGTACGTCCAGCCGAACACGGCGCTGTAGAACGGCAACGCCGCGTCGATGTCGCGGGTCATCAGCTCGTTCCAGCTGTACGTGTTCGGCTCGTTGCACACCTCGGCGCCGATGCTCCGGCCGGCCTTCCACACCGAGAACGCAGCACCGCCCGGGTCGGTGAAGATCGCCATCTCGCCCGCATCCATCACCTGCATCGCCGGCATCATGACCGAACCCCCGGCTGCCGTGACCTTCTCCGTCGTGGCGGCGACGTCGTCGGTGGCGATGTACGTGTTCCACACCGCCGGCATCCCGTCGGGCATGCCAGGGGGCTGACCACCGAGCCCTGCGACGCTCTTGCCGCCGAGCGTGAACGAGACGTAGATCCGGTTGCCGTCGTCGTCCACCTCGTCGGTGGCGTCCCAGCCGAACACCGACGTGTAGAACGCCTTCGACGCATCGATGTCGGGACTCATGACGTCGACCCAACTGGGTGTTCCGGCCGGGTGTGACGTGAACTCGGGCATGACCGCCTCCTTCTTGTCGGGACCGCGACTGTACCCCGTGTCCAGGGAGCGCCGCGCCGGAGCCCCGTCGACCGCGTCAGCCCGGCGCGTCGTCCGACCGACGCAACAGATCGGCGACCAGGGCCGGGTCGTGTTCGCCGAGCGCCGGCACCGTCGGGGTCGGGTCGGTGACGCCCGAGATGTTGAACGGAGGCTTGAACATCGTCGTCTCGCCGCCGGGGATCGCCACGGACATGAAGCGGTCGCGGGCGGCGAGCTGTTCGTGCTCCCACACCTCGATCGGGGTCCGGGCACGAGCCCACGCGATCCGCCCACGCTCGAGCCGGGCGACGACGTCGTCGGGTGTCTCCGTGCCGAACACGGCATGGATCTCCGCTTCGAGCTCGGCAATGTTCCCGATCCGGTCCTGGTTGTCGGCGAAGCGCGCATCGTCGACCAGTGAGGCATCTCCGAGCACGTGCTCGGCGAACGAGGCCCACTCGGGGTTCGACTGCACGACCACCATGACGCTGCTCCCGTCGGAGAGCTCGTACAGCCCGTACGGCGCGATCAGTGCGTGGCGATGGCCGGCCCGCGTCGGCACGACACCGGTGTTGACCGCCGAGTACACCGGCACCGACGTCCACTCGGCGAGGCATTCGAGCATCGACAGCGAGATCGCCGCACCCTCACCGGTGGTCGCCCGCCGGTACAGCGCAGCGAGAATCGAGCTGAACGCGTACATCCCGCTGCAGATGTCGGCCACCGAGAAGCCGACCTTCGACATCTCGTCGGCCGACCCGGTGACGGCCATCGCTCCCGCCTCGGCCTGGATCGCGAGGTCGTACGCCTTGTCGTCGGTACGCGGCCCGCCGAGTCCGTAGCCACTGATGTCGCACGCGATCAGCGCCGGATGCTTCGCCGTCAGTTGCTCGGCCAGGATCCCGGCGCGGCCGGCGGCGGCCGGCGAGAGGTTCTGGATGAACACGTCGGCGCCCGCGATCAACGCGTCGAACGTCGCCCGGTCGGCCGGGTCCTTGAGATCCAGGGCGATGCTCTGCTTGCCACGGTTGGCCCACACGAAGAAGGTCGACTGGCCCGACATCTTCGTGTCGTACGCCCGGGCGAAGTCGCCCACGTCGGGGCGTTCGATCTTCAGCACGGTCGCCCCCAGATCGGCGAGGTGACGGGTCGCGAACGGTGCCGCGACGGCCTGCTCCAACGCAACCACGATGATCCCCTCCAGCGGCGAGGTCATGCCGGCACCCGGGAGACGGGCGACGTCGGTGCCGGCACGTGCGCGCGCCGATGCGAACGATGCGAACGAGCGAGCGACGGCACGTCACGGGGAACGCTGCGAAACGGCCTGCGTGGACCGGGAACGCTGCACGACGGCCTGCGTGGACGGGGAACGCTGCGAAACGGCATGCGTGGACGGTGAACGCTGCACGACGGCCTGCGTGGACGGGGAACGCTGCGAAACGGCCTGCGCGACCGGGCAACGCGACGGGTCGGCGCGCTCATGACTCGTCCGCCCGCGCCGCGAGCTTCGAGAAGCCGTCGCGGGATTGCGGCAGCTTCATGTCGAGGATCCGCGACGCGACGACGGTGCGCAGGATCTGGGCCGTGCCGCCGCCGATCGTGAACATCCGCACGTCGCGATACATGCGTTCGAGAGGATTGCGCCGCGAGTAGCCGGCTGCGCCGAACGTCTGGAGCGCGTCGCTCACGACCTGGATCGACGCCTCGGCGGTGAAGATCTTGGCCTGCGCCGCGAGCGCCGGGTCGGGGAACGGGCTGTCGTTCGGTCCGGTCGAGGCGGCGGCACGATACGTGAGACTGCGTGCCGCTTCGAGCCGCACCGACATGTCGGCGAGCATCCACTGGAGGCCCTGGAACTCGGCGATCGGCCGGCCGAACTGCTCGCGCTCCTTCGCGAAGTCGAGCGCCAGTTCGTAGGCGCCGGCGGCGATGCCGAGCGCCACGGTTCCGGCCCCGACGCGCTGGGCGTTGTAGGCGTTCATCAGGTCGCCGAACCCCTTGCGGAATCCCGACGGCGGCAGCACGACCATGTCGGGGCCGACCTCCATGTCCTCGAAGATCACCTCCATCTCCGGGATCGCCCGCAGTCCCATGGTGGGCTCACGGCGGCCGAACCGGAGGCCCGGCGTCTCGTCGCGGATCGCCAGGAAGCCGCCGATCCCCTCCTCGACGCCCTGCTCGTCGAAGACCCGGGCGAAGATCAGATGCAGTTTCGACACCGACCCACCGGTGATCCAGTGCTTGGTGCCGTTCAGCACGTAGCGGTCGCCGCGGCGGTCGGCGCGGGTGGTCATCTCCGATGCGGCACTCCCGGCGCCGGGTTCGGTGATGCAGATCGCCGGCTTGTCGCCGTTGAGCACGTGGTCGGCGGCCAGCCTCCGCTGGTCGTCGGTGCCGTAGTGCATCACCGCGGAGATCGCACCCATGTTGCACTCGACCGCGATCCGGCCGGTGACGCCGCACACCTTGGCCATCTCCTCGACGACCAGCACTGCGTCGTGCAACGAGTGCCCGGGCCCGCCGAGCTCGGTCGGCACCGTCATGCCCGTGAAGCCGGCCTCCTGGAGCGCCTTCACGTTGTCCCACGGGTACTCCTCGAGCTGGTCGACCTCGGCCGCCCGCGGCCCGATCACCTCGGTCGCGAGTGCACGGGCCCGAGCCTGCAGCTCCAGCTGTTCGGGGGTGAGTGACCAGGTCATGTGTCTCCTCCTGCTGCGCGATGCGTGAGCGTGACCACGTCGCGTTGGACGACGCTGCCGCCGATCCGATGGGTGTGTCCGGTGACCGAGTCGATCGTCGCACGGCACGATGCCCGATCGCCGGCGCCGAACGAGACGAACGCCTCGACGAGCGGGCGTCCGACGTCGCGAAGCACCGCTGCGTTGGCCGAGTCCTCACCGACGCCGGCTGCCGCCACACCCGCCAGCCAGCCTGGGACGGCCGGGTGATCGGGCCGGCGGGCGAACGCCATGGCGGCGTGCAGGTCGATGAACGCACACGTGTGGTGTTCGTCGAGTGCTGCCCATCGGTCGGCGACCCGGTCCCACCGGTCGCCGACGTCGTGACCGGCGAGTTCGAGCCGCCAGAGCAGCGACGTGACGTCACCGAGCCGGAAGGGCGTCGTGGCGCCCTCGACGGTCCGGTCGTATACGTCGAGCACCCCGCCCACCGCACCGGCGGCGAGGTACCGCAGGGCCAGGTGCCACCACATGTGAGTGGCGAGTGCGTCCTGCCGCGACCACCGATCGAGCGACCCTTCCAGCAGCTCGATCGCAGCCGCCTGATCGTCGGTGCTCTCGTAGACGTGGGCGAGCGCGTGACGCGCCCACAGGTCGTCGGGGTCGGCGTCCATCGCGGCGCGTCCGACCCGTTCGGCCTGCTGGTACTCGCCCGCCTCCTCGAGTGCGAAGGCGTACTGACCGGCGACGTACGAGCCTCCCGGTTCGTCGAACGGCCACAGTTCGCTCGCCCGTCGACTGGAACGCAGGCGCCCGTCGGCGTCGCCGACGTGCAGGTACACGTCGTGCGCGAATCGCACCGCCGGGAAGTCGCGAGCTGCGTGTGCCACGCGGTCCCACGCCGCCGCTGCCGCTCCGAAGTCGCCCGTGACGAGATGGTCGAGCGCCTCGACGTGGCCAGCCTCGCGACCCGACGACCCGAGGCGCTCGCGGGCCTGCATCGTCGCACGTTGCACGGCCGCCGCATCCGGCTGCGAGGCACCCAGTATCAGGTAGGTCGCGATGAACAGCGGTCCGAGGACGAAGTCGTCGTCGGTCTCGACCGCCGGTTCGAGTGTGTCGAACGGATCGCCGGTGAACACCAGGAACTGGCGCCATGCGCGCTTCCACGCGGCGATGCTGTCGGGTGAGCCGGCCAGCGGCGTGCCCCACTCGTCGACCCCGGAAGCGATGACGGTCATCGCACCACCACGTCGAGTCGCTCGATGCCGTTGACGAAATTGGAGCGGACGAACTCGGGTTCGCCGGCCACCTCGATGTGGAGGTCGCGATCGAGGAGTTCGTCGATCAGTTCCACCAGTTCGAGCCGAGCCAGCGACGCGCCGAGGCAGAAGTGCACACCGCCCCCGCCGAACGACACGTTGGGCGGCGGGGTCGGCCGGCCCGCGTCGAACCGCATCGGATCGTCGAAGACGGTCTCGTCGAAGTTGGCCGCCGCGTACCACATGACGACCTTGTCGCCGGCTGCGATCTCGGTGCCGGACAGCACCGTGTCGGTCGTTGCGGTGCGACGGAAGTACAGGATCGGCGACGAGTACCGCACGACTTCCTCCGCCACCGACGCGAGCATCGAGCGGTCGGCGCGCACCCGCTCGAATTCGTCCGCGAACACGACGAGATGGAGGGCGAGGTGCGACATCGCCGAGCGGGTCGTCTCGTTGCCGGCGAAGATCATCAGACGGAAGAAGTTCGTGAACTCGCCGTCGGTCAGTCGCTCACCGTCGACCTCCGCCTCGATCAGCTTGGTGACCAGATCCTGAGTCGGGCGGGCACGGCGTTCGTCGCCGAGTGCCCGGGCGTACTCGTTGATGCCGAACGCGGCCGGGCTGTTGAACGGCAACAATCGGAGGTCGGTCGTGTTGCCGTACGCGCCAGGGTCGAGCGGTTCGTTCGCCGTGCCCGCCACCAGGTGATCGGACAGTTCGATCATCAGGTCGTGATCGTCTTCGGGCACACCCATGAGCTCGCAGATGACACCGATCGGGATCGGCTTGGCGACGAGCTCGACCCAGTCGCCCCCGCCGGCGGCGACGAGGGCGTCGACGCGACCGGCCACGCGGCGCCGGATCGCCGATCGGTAGTCCTGCACGTGTTTCGGCGTGAACGCCGCACTGACCAGCCGACGCAGGCGGGTGTGCACCGGCGGATCGAGGTCGATCATCGACGCGCGGGCCGGTCGGGCGTCGGCGTCGATGTCGTAGATCTGGATGTGCCCGGCCTCGGACGAATAGGTGGCAGCGTCACGACTCACCTCGACGAGATCGGCGTGCCGTGTCACCGCCCAGAAGCCGGGGCCGTCGACCTCCTCGTTCCAGTACAGCCCCGGCATCGCCCGGATGGGCGCGAACGTGTCGTGCGGGATGCCGCGCCCGTACAGGTCGGGGTCGGCCAGGTCGACGATCGTCCGCGACATGTTCATCCGACCACGAACGGGTCCCTCGTGGCGCCCGTCAGCTCCACCCACACGGTCTTGGTGTTGAGGTAGCCGTCGAGCGATTCGAGTCCGTTGTCCTTCCCGTATCCCGACTGCTTGAACCCGCCGAACGGGGCCATGTAGCTCACGTTCCGGTACGTGTTGACCCAGACCGTTCCGCAGTCGAGGGCGCGCGCCAGTCGGTGTGCTCGGCGCACGTCATCGGTCCAGACCCCGGCGGCCAGCCCGTAGTCGGAGTCGTTCGCCAGGCCGACCACCTCGTCCTCGTTGTCGAACGTCATCACGGCGAGCACCGGACCGAACACCTCCTCGCGGACGATCGTCGTCTCGTTGGTGACGTCGGTGATCACGGTCGGGCGCACGAACCGGCCGCCCAACTCGGGATCGACCACGCCGCCCGCTGCGATCGTGGCGCCCTCGGCGCGGGCCTGGTCGATCATGGCGAGGATGCGATCGCGGTGTGCGTCCGACGCGGCGGGGCCCATCTCGGTCGCCACGTCGGCCGGGTCGCCGAGGACGAGCTCGTTCGCCCGTGCCACCACGCGGTCGACCACCTCGGCGGCGATCCCCGACTGGAGATAGGCGCGCGAACCGGCCACACACGTCTGGCCGCTGGCCGCGAAGATCCCGGCCAGCAGGCCGTTGGTGGCAGCTTCCGGGTCGGCGTCGTCGAACACGATCTGCGGCGACTTGCCGCCGAGCTCGAGCACGGTCGGGGTGAGGTTGTCGGCTGCGGCACGGGCGACATGGCGGGCGGTCGCCCCACCACCCGTGAACGTGATCTTGTCGATGTCGGGATGGGCGGTGATCGCCGCGCCGACCTCGGCGCCGCCGGTCACGACGTTGATCACCCCGGGCGGAAACCCGGCCTCGGCCGATCGCTCGGCCAGCAGCAACGCGGTCACCGGCGTGATGTCGGAGGGCTTGACCACCACGGTGCAGCCTGCGGCCAGCAGCGGCGCAAGCTTCCACGTCAGCAGTGCGAGCGGCGAGTTCCACGGCACGATCACCCCGACGACGCCGACCGGAACCCGCTCCGTGTAGACGAGGAAGTTCGGGCTGGGGCTCGGGATCTGTTGCCCGACGATCTTGTCGGCCATGCCGGCGAAGTAGTCGAGGTAGCTCTGGAGACTCTTCGCCTGCGCCGTGGTCTCGCGGATGATCTTGCCGTTGTCGCGGCTCTCGATGACGGCGAGCGCCTCGGCGTCGCGCGTCAGGATCTCGCCGAGCGGCCGCATCAGCGACGCACCGTCGGTCGCGGGCATCGAGCGCCACGGGCCGTCGTCGAACGCGGCTCGGGCGGCGGAGACCGCGGTGTCGACCGCAGCCGGGTCGTCGGCGACCTCTGCCCACACCTCACCGGTGTACGGATTCGCCGTCGGCATCGTGTGGTCGGCCGGGACGGCAGCGCCGTCGATCCAGTTGTCGTAGCGCTCCATGTTCAGGCCTCGATCTCGACGAACGAGATCGCTCGGCCGGGGCATCGATCGGCGGCCGCAGCCGCACGGTCCCGTGGCAGTGTGCCGTCGCCGATCACGGTCGAGAGCACATCGTCGTCGAGTTCGAACACGTCCTCGTCGTGCATCTCGCACTGGCCGGCGCCGATGCACGTGTCGCGGTCGACGATCATGCGGACCCGGTCGCCGGTCTCGTCGTTGCTCATGTTGTTCTCCCTTCGCGTTTGGTCACGCGGTCGCGGCGAAGCTCTCGGCCAGGACGTTCATACCCTCGGTGACGTCGGCCTCGGTGGCGACGAGCGGCACGAGGATGCGGATCACGTTCGACGCCACGCCGGCGCCCATCAGGATGAGACCCCGGTCGAACGCGTGGTTGATGACGGCTGCTGCTCGGGCCGCATCGGGCACCTTGGTGTCGGGGTCCTCGACGATCTCGAGTGCGAGCATCGGGCCGACCCCGCGGACCTCGCCGATCGACGACTCGCCGCCGGCGATGCCCTCGAGCCGGGCCCGCAGGCGTTCGCCGAGCGAGAGCGCGGCGTCCTGGAAGTTCGTGTCGAGCACCTGCGAGATCGCGACCGACGCCGCCGCGCACGAGAGCGGGTTGCCCCCGTACGTGCCTCCGATGCCGCCGGCGTGCACCGAGTCCATGATCTCGGCGCGGCCCGACACACCCGAGATCGGGAGCCCACCACCCATCGCCTTGCCCCACGTGCACAGGTCGGGCTCGACGCCGTAGCGAGCGATCGCCGACGGCATGCCGGTGCGCCCCATGCCTGCCTGCACCTCGTCGGAGATCACGAGCATGCCGTGCTCGGCCGCGATCTCGGCGACACGGGCCGGGTAGTCGTCGGGCATCGGCAGGAAGCCGCCCTCACCCTGCACGGGTTCGAAGATGATCGCGGCCACATGGGACGGGTCGACCTGGTTCGCGAACAGCCGATGCAGGCCGTCGATCGCGTCGTCCGACGAGATGCCGCGGTACGGGTAGGGGCCCGGGGAGCGATAGATCTCGGGGCGAACGGTCCGAAGCCGAGCTTGTACGGACGGACCTTCGCGGTGAGCGACATCGTGAGCAACGTCCGCCCGTGGAACGCGTTGTCGAGGCACACGATCGCGTCACGACCCGTCGAGTAGCGGGCGATCTTGACGGCGTTCTCGACCGCCTCGGCGCCGGAGTTCAGCAGGATCGCCTTCTTGTCGAAGTCGCCGGGGTGGCATTCGCCGAGCAGTCGGCACACGTCGACGTACGGCTCGTACGCCGACAGCGAGAAGCACTGGTGGAGGTACTGGTCGAGTTGTGCGCGGATCGCCGCGACGATCTCGGGGTTCGTGTGACCGTGGTTGGCGGTGCCCACGCCACCGACGAAGTCGATGAACTCGCGTCCGTCGACGTCCCAGATCCGCGCGCCCGACGCTCGCTCGACGAAGAACGGGCGCCCGGCGGTGCCGGCCGCCACCCAGCGGTCGCGCGCGGCCGCCAACCGGTCGGTGTTGGGCGTGCTGGTCGTGGTGTCGGTGCTCATCTCATCTCCTCATGCCGGGGCCATGCCGACCGACAGCACGCCGTGGACGAAGTTCGACGGCGCCCGCCCGACATCGCTCGTGCGCCGCAGCCGCAGGGAACGTCCGGCCATCTCCTCGAGCAGCACCGAGATCTCGAGCCGGGCCAGGAACGCACCGAGACACTGGTGCGGGCCGCCCCCGCCGAACGCATCGTGCGGGTTCGCCTCGCGGGCGACGTCGAAGCGCAGCGGGTCGGTGTGGGCGCGCTCGTCGAACGACGTCGAGCCGTACCACATCACGACCTTGTCGCCCTTCGCGATCTGCGTGCCGGCGAACTCGGTGTCGACCGCCGCCGTGCGCCGCATGTGGAACACGGGCGTGGCCCACCGGAGGACCTCCTCGGTCGCCGAGTCGATCATCGTCGGGTCGGCGAGCACCCGGTCCCACTGGTCGGGCATGTCGGCGAACGCGATCGCCCCGTGGCTGAGGGCCGTGCGGGTCGTCTCGTTCCCGGCGAAGACGAGGAGGTGGAACAGGTTGCGGAACTCGCTGTGCGACAGTCGGTCGCCGTCGGCCTCGGCCTGCACGAGCTCGGTCACGATGTCGTTGCGCGGGTCGACCCGGCGCTCCGCCCGCAGCTGCTCGCCGTACTCGAAGAGTGCGTGGCTGGCCGGGCTGTTGAACGGCAGCAGCCGCAGCTCGGTCGTGTTGCCGAACGCATCCGGCGGGATCGACTGCGTGTCGCCCGTGCCCTCGACCAGGTAGTTCGACAGCTCGACGAGGTAGTCGGCGTCGTCGAGCGGCACGCCGAGCATCGTGAGGATGACCCGGATCGGCAGCGGCGCCGACACCAGCTCGACCCAGTCACCGCCGCCCTGCGCCACGAACTCGTCGAGCAGTTCGACGGTGATCTCGCGGACCGTGGTCTCCCACCTGCGGATGTTCTTCGGCGTGAACGCCCGCGCCGTCAGCCGGCGGAGCCGCGTGTGGTCGGGAGCGTCGGTGTCGATCAGCGACCGGCGCGCCTCGAGCGCGTCGGCTTCGAGATCCCACAGGTTCGTGTGGCCGATCGCGGACGAGAAGACCTCGGGGTTGCGCGACACCTCGCGTGCATCGTCGTGACGGGAGACCGTCCAGAACCCGTTGTCGCCGTACGGATGCCAGGCCAGCCCCGGCATGTCCCGGATCTGCGCGAACCGCTCGTGGGGGATGCCGTCCAGGTACAGCTGCGGATCGGTGATGTTGGGGACGTCGAGGTCCGTGACGGTGCTCATGTCAGCAGTGCTCCGCGTAGCGCTCGCGCTCCCAGTCGTTGACGTCCTCGGCGTCGGGTGCGTGTTCGCTGCCGAGCGCGTGCTCGTGCTGCGCCGCACACACGTACACCTCCGAGAACCGCGGTCCGAGCTGCTCCGCGAGCGAGCTCGACTCGTAGGTTGCGATGCAGTCGGGCAGCGTGCTCGGCAGGGCCGCGGCGTCGCCCGGGTCGGAGTACATGTCGCCGACGCTCATCGGGCCGGGATCGAGCCGGCGTTCGATCCCGTCGGCGCCCGCAGCCAGGATGCCGGCGATCATCAGGTAGGCGTTCGCGTCGGCACCCGCCGCCCGGTACTCGACGCGGTTGGCGGGCGAGAAGGCCTCGGCGATGCACCGTGCCAGCACCGTGCGGTTGTCGCCGCCCCAGTGCACGTGGGTGGGTGCGAACGTGTACGGCTGCACCCGCTTGACGCCGTTCGCGGTGGGGTAGCCGAGCAGACCGAGCGCGAGCGCGTGCTCCAGGAGTCCGGCGATCCAGTGCGCCATCACCGCGTTGGGCGCGCCGTCCGAGCTGGCGAACGCGTTCGCCCCGTCCGCACGGAGGCTCGTGTGCACGTGCATGCCCGACCCCGACTGTTCGAAGAAGGGTTTCGGCATGAACGTGGCTCGCATTCCGTGTTGCACGGCAACCTGCTTGACGATGCTCTTGTAGAGCACGGTGTTGTCGGCGGCGGTCATCGCGTCGGCGTGGCCGATGTTGATCTCGATCTGGCCGGGGCCGTACTCGGCGTTCGACGACTCCACCTCGAGCCCGGCGCCCAGCAACGCGGCCCGCATCTCGCGCAGGCAGTCCTCCAGCTCGAGCGCGTCGGTGAGCGAGCTGTACTGGATGTGTTGCTGCACGGGCTGCCAGTCGGGCGTGCACAGGTAGAACTCCAGTTCGGTGGCGACGACGGGGTCGAGACCCTGCGCCCGGCACCGCTCGATCTGCGCGGCGAGCACGCCACGTGGGGCGTTGGGGTGCGGCTCGCCGTGGGGATCGACCGCGTCGGCGAACACGATCGCGTAGCCGGGTCGGTGCGAGAAGACCCGCCCGGTCGACATGTCGGGCATCAGCTTGCAGTCGAGGAAGCCCGAGTCCATGTTGATGTACGGGTTGTCGACGAGGTCGTTCTGCATGTCGAAGACGAACATCGCGTCCGCGATGTTCACGCCGGTGTCGACCGTGGTGGTGAAGAACCGGTCGATCGGTACCCGCTTGCCGCGCAGGTGGCCCTGGGTGTCCGGCGCTGCGATCTCGACGGTGTGGACCCCCGCTGCGCGACAGCGGGCCTCGAAGTCGTTGGTGGTGACGGTCATGGGTGGATCCTCCGGTGTGGCTGGGTGGGAACGGTCGTGATCGCGGTGGTGATCATCGTCATCGTCATCGTCATCGTCATCGTCATCGTCATCGTCAACATGGTGTGAGCACGAGGCGGCCTCGGACGTCGCCCGCTCGCAGTCGGTCGTGGGCGATCTGGGCGGACGCGAGTGGCAACGTCTCGACGGGCTGGACGATGTCGGGCTCGCGCCGGACGAACGCGAGGAGTTCGTCGAGCTCGGCGCGGCTCCCCCACACGCTCGACATGAGCTGCGCCTCGTGGGGCACGGCACCGAAGCCGAACGGCACGCGACCCCCGGCGAGACCGATGACCACGACGAGGCCACGTCGCGCGACCCGTCCGACCGCGCCTGCGAGGGTGACGTCGGCGCCGATGAAGTCGAGCACGACGTCGAACGGCTCGGTGGCGTCGTCGGGACCGATCGCGGCGTCGGCTCCGATCGACCGCGCGTGGTCACGCTTCGCCGCGGCGGTGTCCAGCGCTGCCACGTGGGCATCGGTCTGGAGCCGCAGGAAACGAATCGCGTACTGGCCGAGGCCGCCGGCTCCGACGACGAGCGCTCGGCCGCCCCCCTCGCGAGCTCGCAGCGCGTCCAGCGTGTGCTTCACGGCTCGGTACGCCGTGAGACCACCGCACGCCAGCGGGGCTGCCGCGACCGGGTCCAATCCGTCGAGTGCAGCGAGGTAGCGCCGGTCCTTGACCCACATCCGCTCGGCGTACCCGCCGTCGGTGAACAATCCGGCCTCGGTCGCATCGGCGCACATCATCTCCAGACCGTCGGCGCATTGGGCGCACGATCGGCAACCCCAGGGCGCGTACACCATCACCGGCCCGAGCTCGGGATGCACGCCCGTGACCTCGTGCCCGAGGATCATCGGCAGCGACGATCCGAAGTCGCCGTCGACGACGTGGATGTCCGAGTGGCACACCCCACAGGCCGTCACGTCGATCAGCTCGCCGCCGTCGCCGTGCGGCTCCGGCTGGTCGTCGACGACGGTGAGCGGTGTTCCGGTCTCGGTGAGGACGACGGCGCGCATTCGTGGCCTCTCAGTAGCTCTTCGGCAGGCCGAGGCACTTCTGGGCGACGAAGGCCAGGACGAGATTGTTGTTGATCGGGGCGACTTGGTAGAGCCGGGTCTCGCGCAGTTTGCGCTCGATGTCGTACTCGGCCGCGAAGCCGAACCCACCATGGGTGTCGAGCGCGGCGTTCCCGGCCTCCCACGAGGCGTTCGACGCGAGCATCTTGGCCATGTTCGCCTCCGCGCCGCACGGCTCGCCGCGGTCGAACAGCTCGGCCGCCTTCCAGCGCATCAGGTCGGCGGCCTGCAGGTTGGCGTAGGCCGCCGCCAGCGGGAAGGCGACCCCCTGGTTCGTGCCGATCGGGCGGCCGAACACCTCGCGGGTGCGCGGCGTACTCGCTGGCCCGTTCGAGGAAGAACGTGCCGTCGCCGATGCACTCGGACGCGATCAGGATCCGCTCGGCGTTCATGCCGTCGAGGATGTGGCGGAAGCCCGTGCCCTCGGTGCCCACGAGCGAGTCGCCGGGGATGACCACGTCGTCGAAGAAGACCTCGGTGGTGTTGTGGTTCATCATCGTCGGGATCGGGTTGATCGTGAGACCGGGGATCAGTTCGCCGTCGTCACCGCGAAGCTCGAACAGGAAGACCGACAGCCCGCCGAGCACGATCCTCGGGGTCGGCCGGAGCTGTGCGGGCGAGCAGGATCATGAGGTCGCTGTGCAGCGCACGCGAGGTCCAGATCTTCTGGCCGTTGATCCGCCACGTGTCACCGTCACGCTCGGCGCGGGTGCTGATGGCGGTGGTCTCCGACCCGGCCGTCGGCTCGGTCACGCCGAACGCCTGGAGGCGGACCTCTCCGCTCGGCGATGCGGGGCAGGTAGCGCTGCTTCTGCTCCTCGGAACCGTGGCGGAGCACGGTGCCCATCACGTACATCTGGGCGTGGCAGGCGCTCGGATTGCCACCGCTCGCCGAGATCTCCTCGAGGATCACCGACGCGCCGGCGAGGCTCGAGCCCGCCGCCGCCGTACTGCTCGGGGATCAGCGCCGACAACCATCCGTGCTTCGTCAGGTCGTCGACGAACTCGGTCGGGTAGCGATCCGGTTCGAGGCCGCGCCAGTACTCGTTGCCGTACTTGTCGCAGAGGCGGCGCACCTCGGTGCGGATGGTGGCGTAATCGTGCTCGTCGACCGTCATGCGTCGTCCTTCCAGAAACCCTGTCGGCGCAGCGCCTCGGCTGCTGCGGCGCCGCCTTGACGGAGATGGTGCTCCATGGCGCGCCGTGCCCCGTCGGGGTCGCGATCGGCGATCGCAGCCAGGATCGCCGCGTGATCGGCCACCGCGTCGGCGTACACACCCGCGGAGAACTCGTAGTAGTCGGCCGGGACCGAACGCTCGAGCAACGCCAGCAGCCGAACGCGTTCGGCGCGGCGCGCCGCGATTGATCAACCGGTGGAAGTCGTGGTTGGCCGTCGACATCTCGGTGTGCGAACCGCGTTCGAAACGACGGTGGATCGCCGACAGCTCGGCGATCTCCGCGTCGGACAGCTGCTCGGCCGCGAGCGCCGCGGCACGACCCGACACCGCCCCGAACAACTCGTAGTGTTCGGTGATGTCGCCCGGCGTGATGTCGGCGACGAACGCACCGCGGTTGCGGCTGAGCGTGAGCAGGCCTTCCTGGCCGAGCACCACGACGGCCTCGCGGATCGGGCTCCGGCTGACGTCGAGCGCCTCGCTGACCGCCTCCTGATCGATCCGCTCACCCGGCCGCAACACGCCGGTCAGGACGAGGTGCCGGATGTAGACCGCGACCTCGTCGGCGAGGGAGCCGCGCCGCATCACACCGGTCGCGCTCGGGTAGGTGCGGACGGCCTCGCTCACGTCGTGCTCGTTCCGAGGTAGGCGGCGCGGACATGGGGATGGGCCTGGATCTCGGCGGGGGTGCCGACCGCAACACGGACTTCGACCGGTGCCCCGTTGATCCCGCCAGCGCAGTTCGCGAGCTCGGCGACGTACGGCACCAGATTCGAACCCGGGATGTCGACGAAGCCCACGACGTCGGAGAAGTCCATCGCCATGCCGACACGGATCGGATCCCCGGTCGGCGCCTCGGCGCAGTTGTCGAGGTCGGCCGCGAGGATCCCGTCGATGTCGACGGTGGAGTGTCCGCCGTCGGCCATCTCCTCCGTCATCTCCTCCGACATGTCCTCGCTCATGTCCTCGGTCGTCTCGTCGGACATCTCGGCCGACTCCTCGGTCATCTCCTCGGTGGCCTCGGCGGTCGACTCGGCGGTGGATTCCGCCTCCGCTCCCGAATCGTCGTCGTCTCCTCCGCACGCGGCGACGGCGAGTGCGCCGACGGCCACGAGTGCGACGAGCTTGCTTCGCTTCATCCTGTTTCCCCCTGGTGACTCGATCCACGGCGGTCCCGCGCATCGTTCGGATCCGAATAAATATTGCATGCAATCACTACCTCGTCAAACGGAACCTCGACCACGACCTCGACCACGACCACAACCACGACCACGACCACACCCACGACCACGACCACACCCACGACCACAACCTCGACCGGGAACCGCAAGGCCCGCCGTCGCGTCACGTTGATGGTTCGCTACCGAACGACTACGGTCCGCCCGATGGGCCGCATCGTCGGAGCCGCCATCGTCAGCCACGTTCCACCACTCGTCCTCCCCGAGTCGGTGCGACGTGAACTCAACGACGGCGAGGACACCACGCTGTTCTCCGGGTTGCACCAGCTGCGAGCCGATCGGCTGGATCACCTCGAGTTCGACACGATCGTGGTGATCGACACGCACTGGTTCTCCACGATCGAGTTCCTGGTCGCGGCCCACGAGCGTCGCTCCGGCTTCTACACGTCCGAGGAGTTGCCGCGGGGCATGGCGTCGATGCCGTACGACCTGAGCGGCGACCCCGATCTCGCACGGGCGTGGGCGGCTCGTGCCGACGGCCGCGACGACACGTGGATCACGGCCGTCGACGACCCGTACCTGCCGATCCACTACCCCACCGTCAACCTGCTCCCGTTCCTCCAGGGTGACGAGCGGTGGCTCTCGGCGAGCGTCTGCCAGACCGCCGAGACCGACGACTTCCTGCTCTACGGCCGACTGCTCGGCGAGGCGATCGCCGAACTCGATCGCGACGTGGTGATCCTCGCGAGCGGTGGCTTGAGCCACCGGTTCTGGCCGTTGCGCCAGTTCCGCGATCACGAGGCGGCCGACCCCGACCTCCACCTCCGCTCGCCCGAAGCCCTCGCCGCCGACCGCGAGGTGATCGCCCGGCTGGAGGCCGGCGACCACGGCGCGGTGATCGGTGGGATGGACGCGTACCGGCAACACGCTCCCGAGGGCCGGTTCGGCCACTACCTCACGATGGTGGGCGCACTCGGCGGCGACAGGTGCACCGCCCCGGGCACACTGTTCGGCGAGTACGAATCGGTGTCGGGCACCGGTCAAGCACACATCTGGTTCGATCTGTGATGCGCGCGCTCGTGTTGTGCCACGAACCCGACGGCCCCGCAGCGCGGATCGAGGAACGCTTGGTGCAACGCGGCTTCGAGGTCGACACGCACCTCGTCACCGCCGACTACGACCTGCCGAACGAGGCCGCACCGTTCCCCGACGCCACCGAGTACGACCTGATCGTGCCGATGGGTTCGATCCGCTCGCTCACCCGCAAGCACGAGATCGATTCGTGGATCGACGCCGAGCTCGACATCATCCGCGACGCCCACGAGCGGGACACCCCCGTGCTCGGCGTGTGCTTCGGTGGTCAGCTCATCGCCGAGGCGCTCGGCGGCAGCGTCGGGCCGGCGCCGTTCACCGAGATCGGCTGGTTCGAGATCGGCGACGGTGACGTGCCGAACCCGATCGGGCCGGGCCCGTGGATGGAGTGGCACCACGACGGCTTCACCGCTCCCCCCGGCGCCGAGGTGCTCGCCCGGAACGACGCCGGCGTGCAGCTCATTCGCATCGGCCGCACCGTCGGCACGCAGTTCCATCCCGAGGTCGACGCGCCGCACGTCGAGATGTTCCTCGAGTCGACGCCCGACGAATACCTCGCCGAGCACGGCGTCACTCGCGAGCAGGTGCTCGCCGACACCCGCCGCCACGAAGCCGCGAACGTCGCCCAGTGCCACGCGCTCGTCGACTGGTTCCTCGACGAGGTGGCGTTCCCGGGCGATGTCGGGTCGGCCCTCGCGGCCAAGGAGGGGTCACGATGACGACGCTGCCACTGATCGGACTGTCGGGGCGCCGCACGCACGGCCACCGCCAGGCGGGCTACGTCCAGGAGCTCCACCACCTCGACCTCGACCTGTACTTCGCCGACTATGCCCGCGCCATCATCGAGGCCGGCGGGCTGCCGGTCCACCTCCCCCTCGACGTCGACCCCGGCCTCGCGACGAAACGCCTCGACGGCGTCCTGCTGACCGGCGGTGCCGACGTCGACCCGATCCGATTCGACGCCGACCGGCACCCCGAGGTCACCACGATCGAGCGCGAGCGCGACGCGTTCGAGTTCGCACTGCTCGGCGAGGCCCTCCATCACGAACTGCCGGTGCTCGGCATCTGTCGGGGGATGCAGGTGATCAACGTGCACCTCGGCGGCACGCTCTGCCAGCACGTGCCCGAGCACAGCCGCTACGACGTCGGTTCCGCGCGGGTTCGCACACGCGGTGAAGATCGACGACGGCACGATCCTCGGCTCGCTCTACGGCGAGTCGATCGACGTCAACAGCCTGCATCACCAGACCATCGACCGCATCGGCGACGGGCTCACCGTGACGGCGCGCGCCGACGACGGCACGATCGAGGGTCTGGAGTCCGGTGACACGATCGTCGCTGTGCAGTGGCACCCCGAGATGATGGACTCACGCCCCGACGACCCGCTGTTCCGCTGGATCGTCGAACGCACGAGGCGCTGACCGGGTTCACCGGCGACCGACGACGCCCCGGAGACGCGACCACCGACTCGACGACGGTCGGCGTCGATCCAGCTCGGCGAGGAGCGACACGACGAGATCGTCGGTGAGCACGATCGGTCGCAACGTGTTGTCGATGTGCTGCGAAGTGATCGCGCCGCTCGCCGGCACCGTGACGACCGCGAGCAGCAGCTCCCGCTCGGAGGCACGCGAACAGGGTTCGATGGCGCGCTGTACGAGCTGCGAGTGCAATCCTTCACGACCGACGAGGCGATCGGGCGGCCGACGCCGGGCGGGAGCGAGGCCGCGGACATCAGTGAGAAACAACTCGAACGACTCGCGAATGCGGGAGGGTTCGATGCCCCCGTGAGCGTCGGGTGCCGCTGGGACCGGGACCGGGTCGATGGACACCTCGGCGTATCGGAGCGCGACCGCGAGACGACGGTCGTCGCCCGGCCGCCCGTCGTCGTCCACCGCGAGCGTCTGGGAACTCGGCACGACGATCTCGCGGCCGAGACGGTCGACGGCGAGTCCGCTGTCGACGACGATCTCCCGACGCGGCGGATCCGTCGGGCGGACCGCCAATCCGCACACCGTGCCCTCGCCGTGCACCGCACGCACGAGCACCGCGTGCTTGCCACGGTGATAGGTCTGCTCGCAACGCAGGTCCTCGGACGTCAACATCATCCCGCTGAAGAAGTTGACGCGTTCGAACGCCTCCGGCCCTTCGTGCCGTGCATCGGTCTCGGTCATGAGCTTGGTCCCTCGTCGATCGGAGAGGTGGTGTCGCCACCCCGAGATCCACTCTGCTCGAACACCGCACTGGTGGTCAGAGCCGACGGTCATGACACGGATCAGGACGAGGCACCCACGGCGTCGTTCAGCGCACTACGAGGATCGCCGGCGGACACGCCAGACGGCCACCACTCCGACGATCCCGAGCGTCGACATCACTCCGGCGAAGACCACCTGCGCCCAACTCCAACGCTGATGATGGTCGGCTCGATGCTCCGGCCGGACATCGAAGTCGACCCACGGTCCGGTTCGGCCGAGCACGAAGACCAGGACACGCACCGCGTGCACGAAGGCTGCCACCGCACCGACACGCAAGGGCAACCTGGCGTGGTGGAGGGCACGCGTCCGCCACCAGCGTGCCGCAGCAACCACGGCGACGACATCGACGATCATCTCGATGACGGTCAGCGCCACGACCCAACGCTTCAGCACCGTTCGCGCCTCGCCCGCCAGCAATGCAACGGTTCGATAGATCAGGACGCAGGCACCGGCGACGAGCAGACCCGGGCCGCAACGACGAGATCGGGCCGGTGGGTCCCCCTGCTCGAGCAGGATCGGCGTGGATGCCCCGATCACAGCTTCCGCACGTCCCCGGAGCCGGCGATGTCGATGTCGGTGGACGGGTCACCCAGGTACCCGACATCACCCGACCCGGTGATGCGGACCACGAGTTCGTCGGTTGCGTTGACGACGACATTGCCGCTCCCGGAGATGCCGATGTCGGCCGTCGCGACCTCGAAGGCCTCGCCGGCGAAGCCACCGGTTCCGGTGATCGACAGGTCGAGACGATCGCATTCGCCGGTCAGATCGAGATCGCCCGCCCCGGCGATCGAGGCATCGAACGAGGTGCAGTCGAGGTTCGTCGCCACGACGTCGCCGCTCCCGACGATCGAGATGCCCTCGAATGCTACGGCGCCGATGGTGTAGACGATCGGCTGGGAGGGAGCGATCGACTCACGCGTCCGGAGTTCGAGCCGCCGGCCCCTGACCTCGCTCGACAGGAGGGGGAGGAGGTTGTCGTCGGCCTCGATCCGGAGTGACTCGGTCCCCGAGACGTCGACGACGATGCTGCCACCTCCTTCGAGCAGGATCTCGTCGAAGCCGCTCACTGCCCGCTCGTCAGTCTGCACATCACCCGAACCCCGGACGCCGTCGACGTCGCTCCCACAGGCAGCGGCAATCAGCGTGACCAGTATCACGGCACGACCGATGATCGAGCGTCGGGATCGGGTCGTCGTCATCGCTGCCTCCCGGGCGGATCGTGCCTCCAGCGTCTCGTCGATGATGAGCTCGGTGCAGGGCCGAACGGCATCATTCCGGGGCACCGCTCATCGCGCCCACGTGCCACCCTTCGGCCCTGGCGTCAGCGCATTCACTCGCGTCAGGTTGGGTCCGTGACATGGACATTCGGATGGACGGGAATGGGCACGGTCCTGGCGATCTCCCTCGGGGCGGTCGCGTTGACGGCATGGCAGGTGCAGGTCGATCGGTCGGTGTTCGAGACCTTCTTCGGCGCGATGGACCCGGTCGTGGTGATGACCGCGTCGCCGTGCGGTCGGCGTCATCGCGATCGGCGTACCTCCAGGGCGATCTCGGACTTCGCGATGCGTCGGCCCGGGCGCGTGGCGGGACGGCCGTTTCGATCATCGCCTGGGTCATCCCACTGCTCGCGGCAGCTGCGATCGGTGCCGACCTCGTCGTCCGCTACGCCGAGGACACCAACGTGGCGATGCCCGATGCGCTCAGGTTCTACCCCGCGATCGCCGTGTTCGTCGAGGTCGATGTTGCACGCGGTGCCGATCGCGGTGCTCGTGGCGATGCTCGGGATGCCGACCGGGTTCGACGCGACGTTCTGGCGGATCGCGGTCCCGGTCGCGCTCATCGAGGCCGTCGCTGCAGGCGGTGTACGCCACGTCGATCGGTACCGCCGTCTTCAGCGCCGTCCACCTCATGGTGTTCGGGGTGGTTCAGGTGTGGATGTTCTGGCGGTTCGGGTTCATCTGGATGCTCGGCTTCCGGCTCGCCTACTACTTCCTCTGGCACGTGGTCTGGGGCGTCGCCCGACTCGAGCTGCTGTTCTGAGCTGTGAGTGGTTTCCTTGCCGGTCGGCTGAGGTCGCCTTCGCGTTCTCGCAAGGAGTGCGACCCGTTCAGTTGCAGGTGTCGTCGGCGATCATCAGGGTCTTGAGATCGCTGTGGAACTCCAGGGCGTGGTCGCCACCCTCGCGGCCGATGCCGCTGATGCCGCAGCCGCCGAAGGGTGCGGTCAGGTCGCGCACGAGGAACGTGTTGACCCACACCAGCCCGGCCCGGATGGCGCGGCCGACCCGTTCGGCCCGCTCACGTGAACCGGTGAACACGATCGCCGACAGCCCGTAGGCCGTGCTGTTGGCGAGCTCGATCGCTTCGTCTTCGTCGGCGAACGTCTGGAACGTGAGCACCGGGCCGAAGATCTCCTGCTGCACGACCTCGCTGTCGTTCGACGTCGGTTCGATCAGCGTCGGCTCGTAGTGCAGGCTGCCTTCGAGCGGGCGACCGCCACGGACGATCGTGTCGCCGGCCGCTCGCGCCCGCTCGACGAACCCGTGAACGGCAGCACGGTGGTCGGGGTGCACCATCGGCGCGATCTGCGTCTCGGGGTCGCGACTGTCACCGAGCACGAGGGCGTCGGCGTGCTCGTGGAACCTCGTGAGGAACTCGTCGCGGACCGACTCCTCGACGAGGAGGCGTGTGCCCGCCAGGCACACCTGGCCGGAGTCGTCGAACTGCCAGGCGGCGCGGTGCGCTGCAGCGTCGAGGTTGCTGTCGGCGAACACCACGAGGGGCCCCTTGCCGCCGAGCTCGGCGGTGAACGGCACGATGTTCTCGGCCGCGGCCTTGCCGATGTGGCGGGCCGTCGCGGGAGAACCGGTGAACGTGATCCGGCGCACGCCCGCGTCGGCCACCAGCGGGGCGCCGACCTCCTCGCCGATGCCCTGCACGAGGTTGTAGGCGCCCGGCGGGAACCCGGCGCCGAGCGTGAGCTCGGCGAGCAGTGCGGCGGTCAGCGGCGACCACTCTGCGGGCTTGTGGATCACGCTGTTGCCGGCCGCGAGTGCGGGGGCGAGCTTCCAGGTGGCGAGCATGAACGGCGCGTTCCATGGCGTGATCACGACCGCAGGGCCGGCCGGCATGTGCTGCACGACGTTGTCCATGCTCTTGGCATCCCAGCGCCGCTCCTCGTGGGCGACGATCAGGTCGGCGTACGTCCGGAAGTTGAGGGCGCCTCGGCCGACGAGGCGTTGGCGCATCGACTCCTGCAGGAAGGCCATGTCGAGCGTCTCGACCGTGGCGATCTCGTCGGTGTGCTCCTCGATCAGGTCGGCCAGGCGGTGCAGCACCGCCGCTCGTTCCCCGACGGTGAAGGAACCCCACTCCTCGAAGCCACGCTGCGCCGCGGCGACGGCGGCGCGGGCCGTCTCGTCGTCACCGCGGGCGACCTCGGCGAGCGGGCCGTCGTCCCAACGCCAACGGCGAGCGAGTCTCGAACGACTCGTGCGATCCGACCCACGCCCCACCGATCAGATGATCGACGGGCACCGAGACGCCACCGACGTCGGCCCGCCGGCCGGGAGCGATCATGAGTCCTCCTCGACCGTGCTCTCGTAGTGCTTGGCGCCCGGGCCCATCGGCGCCCGGATGCCGCGGAACTCCCAGTCGCCGCCCTGCGCCGTCGACATCACTTCCTCGCTGTCGCTCGGCTGCGCGCCGACATCGGAACGGATCGGCGTCGGCCCCGTCACGATCGTGTTCGTGAGCGAGCCGAGCCCCTCGACCTCGACGGTCACCACGTCGCCCGGGTACACCGTGCGCGAGTTGGCCGGGCGTGCCCGACAGGAGGATGTCGCCCGGCACGAGCGTGATCGTGCGGGCGATGTCGGCGACGAGGTAGTGCATGTCCCACTCCATCTCGGCCGTGTTGCCGTCCTGGCGGACCTCGCCGTTCACGAGCGTGCGGATCCGCTTGTCGTGGAAGTCCCAGTCGGTCACGAGGCCCGGGCCGACGGGGCAGAGCGTGTCGCTGCCCTTGACGCGCAGCATCGACCCGGCATCGGTGTCACGGAAGTCGTGGAGGCCGTAGTCGTTCGCCACGCTGTAGCCGGCGATGTAGTCGGCCCGCATCGGCCGGCGCGATGTTCCGGCAGGTTCGACCGATCACGATCGCGATCTCGCCCTCGTAGTTGAGCCACTCGCACCCCTCGGGGCGCACCACGTCGGCGCCGTGGCCACACAGTGCGGTGACCGGCTTGTGGAAGTACGTCGGCGCCGGCGGCAGCTTGGTCATGAACTCGTCGACGCGACTCGAGTAGTTGAGGTGGACGCAGACGATCTTCGTCGGCTCGACCGGTGCCAGGTGCACCGCGTCGGCGATCGCCACACCGGCGGCCGTCACCGGCGACCAGCTCGTCGCCGTCGCGGACGACATCGGCGGGGTAGCCGTCCAGCAGGATGCGGCGCGTCTCGGCCATGTCACGAACCTCCAGGTCGTCGTCGCAGCCCTCGGGCGGCTGCGTCACATCATGCCATGGCTCCCATTGATCGTTCGGCACCGAACGAATAGGGTCGGCGCATGACGCAACCACCACTGCAGGGCCTGATGTACCCCCGCACGCCGGACGGCCGGGCCGGCATCCTGCCGTCGCCGCCGTGGCACTACAGCGGTGAGATGCTGACCGTCGAATTCCGCACCGATCCGGCGGATGTCGCGGAGCTGCTGCCGCCAGGGCTGTCGCCGGCGGCCGACGACCCCGGAGCCGTCGCCATCATCTGGGCCGAGTGGCAGAGCTGCAGCGACAGCTTCGACGAGCTGCTCGACCCGGCGCGCGCCCAGTACAAGGAGGTGTTCGTCGTGATCCGGTGCGAGTACGAGGGCACCACGTACAGCCGTGCCGCGTACATCTGGGTCGACAAGGACTTCGCCATGGCCCGCGGCCACGTCCAGGGCTACCCGAAGAAGATGTCGGAGATCTGGATGACCCGGCCGGTCACGATCGGCAAGGCCGGACCCCGGCTGGAGGTCGGCGGGCGGTTCGGCGCGACGCTGAGCACGTGGGGTCGTCGCATCGCCGACGCCCGCTTCACGATCACCGGCACGGCCGAGTCGGCCGGGTTCGTGAACGGTCACCCGATGCTCCACTCCCGCCAGATGCCCGCGATCGAGATGGACGGCCGCGACTCGCTCGACGAGCTGGTGACGATGCGCGGCTTCGACGTCGAGCTCGGCCCGGTCTACGCGGGCGACGCCGAGCTGGTGCTCCACGACAATCCGACCGAGGAGCTCGACCGGTTCGGCGACATCGAGATCATCGGCGGCTACTACCGGCAGGTCGGCAACTCGATGGCCGGCGGCACGACGGTGTGGGCCGCTCCGAACCCGATGGTGACTCCATGAACACCGTTCGCAACGTTTCCCGGCCACGCAGGCCGCGGATGGTCAATCGCTCGCTGGCGCTCACTCATTCGCATCTGCACTGGGAGGAACGATGAGTTCGTACGTCGACGACTACCTCGACGATCTCGGTCCCGACGACGCCGACATCACCAGCCACGACACGTACACGTCGGGAGTTCCGCACGCGACGTTCGCCCGGCTCCGCCGCGAGGACCCGGTCCACTGGACCGACGAGACCGACGGGTCCGGCTTCTGGTCGATCCTGAAGTACCACGACGCGCTCCGCGTCAGCCGCGACGTCGAGACGTTCACGTCGACCAAGGGCATCCGGCTCGAGGAGATGGACGCCGACGAGCTCGCCGCCCGCCAGACCCTGATGGAGCTCGACCCGCCCGAACACACCCGATACCGACGGCTGGTGTCGAAGGGATTCACGGGCCGGATGGTCGCCACCTACGAGGACGACATCCGCCAACTCGCCGTGGAGGTCATCGAGGCCGCGCTCGAACAGCCCGAGTTCGACTTCGTGCACGACGTCGCCGAGGAGCTGCCGATGCGCATGCTCGGCAAGATGCTGGGCACCAGCGACGAGGACGGCCGCAAGCTCGTGGCGTGGGGCGACGCGCTGCTCGGCAACACCGACCCGGAGTTCACCGACTTCCCGGTCGATCTCACCGACACCGAGCAGTTCCGCATGGTGCCGTTCCGCAGCCCGGCCTCGATCCAGATCTTCCAGTACGCGCAGCAGCAGGCGCACGACCGTCGCGCCTGCCCGCGCAACGACATCATCAGCCAGTTGCTCGCGCCGACCAAGAGCGGCGAACCGCTGACCGACCACGAGTTCAACAACTTCTTCACGCTGCTCGTCGCGGCAGGCAACGACACCACCCGCTACACGATGACGCACGGCCTGTGGAACCTGATGAACCACCCCGAGCTGTGGCACGCCTGGCAGGCCGACCCGTCACTCACACCGACCGCGGTGGAGGAGGTCATGCGCACGAGCGCGGTGACGATGCACTTCCGGCGCACGGCGACGACCGATGTCGAGCTCGGCGGCAAGCAGATCCGCACCGGCGACAAGGTCACGATGTGGTTCAACTCGGCCAACCACGACGAGGACGCCTTCCAGCTCCCGTTCCGGTTCGACCTCGCCCGCGAGTGGAACGAGCACATGACGTTCGGGCGGAGCGGCCCCCACTTCTGCCTCGGCGCCTGGCTCGCCCGCATGGAGATCCGGGTCGTGTTCGAGGAGCTGTTCAAGCGGGTCGACCACTTCGAACCGGCCGGACCGGTCGACCGGCTGCGCTCGAACTTCATCGCCGGCATCAAGCACCTCCCGGTCCGCCCGGTGTACGCCGTCGCCAACTGAGGGCGGGACGGTGCGCTCAGTGGTAGCGGAGGTACTCGTTCAGCTCCCACTCGGTCACGACGCCGGTCGGGTCGAATTTCTCCTCGGCCTCGACGAACCGGTCCCATTCCGCGCGCTTGACGGCGACCAGGTTGTCGACCACGTCCTGGCCGAGCGCAGCCGTGAAGTCGGTCGCCGACTCGAGGTGGTCGAGCGCCTCGGCGAGATCTGCCGGAACAGCGACGTCGGTGTTGACCTCCTCGAAGCCGTCACCCGACTCGGGGTCGGGACACGGCAGCTCGTCGACCACGCCGAGCCGGGCGGCGGTCAGCACGGCGGCGACGGCGAGGTGGATGTTGGCGGCGCCGTCGGCCACGCGGCTCTCGATGCGGGTCGCAGAATCCCTGGCGATCGGCACCCGGTTGGCGACACATCGGTGGTCGTTGCCCCAGTTCGCCCAGTAGCCCGACAGCGTCGCCGGTTGCAGCCGGCGGTAGGAGTTCACGGTCGGCGCTCCGAGCGCGGCGACCGACCGGTGGTGTGCGCACAATCCGGCGATCGCGTGTTTGGCGAGGGCGGAGAGTCCGTCGTCGGCCGAGGGGTCGAGCAACGCGTTGTTCCCGTCCCGATCGGCCAGGGACAGGTTCACGTGCACACCACTGCCGCTGAGCCCTTCGAACGGCAAGCCGAGGAACGTCAGGTCGTAGCCCTTCGCCAGCGCGACCTCGCGGGCCATCAGCCGGAACAGGAAGGCGTCGTCGGCCGCCGGGAGCGCGTCGTCGTATTCGAGCGTGAGCTCGTACTGCGACTCGTCGAACTCGGCGTTGATCGACTCGACACGGAACCCGGTGCGGCGGGCGGTGCTCATGATGTCGTCGATCACGCCGCCCGGGTCGTTGGCGATCCCGGTGCCGTAGACCATCGCCCTCGGGTTCTGCAGACGCCGCCAACCGCGTGGCGACGAGTCGTCGGGTTCCAGCACGTACGCCTCGAGCTCGATGCCGACCTGCGGGCGGTAGCCCAGGTCGTCCCAGGCAGCGATCGCCTGCCGGAGCAGGTGACGGGCCGCGAACGGGAACGGCTCGCCGTGGAGCGCGACGTCGGCGAGCGCGATGGCCGTGACGTCGTCCTCCCAGCTCGCCCGCACGGTGTCGTGGTCGGGCGTGGCGATCACGTCGACGAGGCCGTCGAGCAGGTACGAGCCGGGCGCCGGCACCATGCTGCGGTCGTAGCCGAGACCCCAGATCGTGGCGCAGTGGCCGGTGCCACGACCGGCGATGCGAGCGGGCAGGTACTTGCCGCGCGCCAGTCCGAGGTGATCGGGGAACAGCAGCCGCACACGGTCGAAGCGGTCGTCGATCTCGTTCACTGGTTGGTCCTTTCGTGTGGTCGGGACGCCTGGAGGTCAGCCGGCGAGGTCGGGCACGAGCGCGCCGTCGATCACCACCGGCTCGCCGTCGAGCGTGACGGTGCAGTGGCGCATCGGCAGGTCGACGTGCCCACGGCAGAAGCGTTCGGCGACCTCGTTCGCGCCGGTGGAGTACAGGAAGTTGCCGGCGAACGCTCGCAGTTCGGTGCCGTTGATGTCGGCCTTGTCCCACATCGCCATCGATTCCCAGCGGGCGGCCGGGTTCATGCCCCATCCGACGTGGCTGACCGCGTAGGCCTCGGGCTCGCCGAACGCGGCCAGGTAGCTCTCGAACAGCTCGGCGTCGTGGCCCTCGCCGCGGACCGCCGTGACGTAGTCGCGCTCGATCGTCAGGGTGATCGGTGCGCGGACGTACTCCTTGAACGTGAGGTTGACGTCGCCGGGTGCGAGCACCAGCGTGCCGTCGACCGAGCCGGCAGCGGGGAACGCGACGACCAGGCCGCCGGGCCAGTGGGCGATCGAACCGGGCTCGGTGCACCACCCCGACGAGCCGGCGACGAACGCGTCGACGAGTGAGATCCGCAGGTCGGTGCCGGCCGGCGACGTGACGTGCATCTCGTCGGCGGCAGCGGCGAGTGCCATCCCCCGGGCGACCCGCTCGGACAGGTCCGGGTCGTGAGGCCAGCGTTCGACGTTCTCCGGGTGCTCGTTCGAGATCATCAGCACCCGGGTCCCGCTGTCGAGGATCGTGCCGAGCTCGGGCGAGTGCAGCAGGCCCTCCACGGTGCAGTCGGCCACGAAGTCGGCCGCGGTCAGCGCGCCCAGCGCAGCCGAGTGACCGGCGAGGGCCTGCGATGCTCCGGTCGAGCGGATCGGCAGCGGGCCGGGGTTGGGGGGCGTGGGCACGACGACGTCGATCACGGCGGCACCGAGACTCTGCAGCGCGAGGCGCGCCGTGTCGACGACCACGGCGCGGCTCCGCGACTCGGACAGCACGACCGCGGTCATGCCCTCGCTCACGTCGCACGCCCGGAACTGTTCGGCGTAGCGGGCGATCCAGGTCCACTCCGTGGTCACGCCGGCAGCTCCGACTCGTCGGGGAACAGGCCGGCCCGGCCGAGGCGGTCCAGGCACACCTCGACGCTCCAGGGCAGCATCGTGGCGCCGCATCGGGCATCGCGGTAGTGCTGCTCGAGCCGCGACGGCCGCAACATCGAACGGCCCCCGCAGATCCGGATGGCCGTCGACGCCAGCGTCGGCGCGCCTTCCATCGTGGTCACCATCGACGCCCACGCGCGGCGCACCGCGGCCGGAGACGGGTCGACGCCAACTTCGCCGAGCACGCGGTAGCACAGTGCCTGGGCCTGTTCGTAGACCAGGTTCATGCTCGCCCAGCCCTGCTGCTTGATCGGATGGGAGCGACGCGAGGTCGGGCCGCCGTCGCCGATGAGGTAGGCAGCGGTGTCGTCCATGATCGCCCGCATCAGCCCGAGGTAGGCGAACGAGAGGGTCATGTAGAAGTACGGCCAGCGCTCGGCCGCCTGGTCGAACATGCCCGGTGGGATCCACTCGTGTTCGGCCGGCACGAACACGTCGGTCATCACGAGGTTGCGGGAGTCGGTGGCGCGCATGCCGAGCGGGTCCCAGGTTCCCTCGAGCTCGATGCCGTCGGCGTCGGCGGGCACACCGAGCAGCCGGATACGCGGGTCGCCGTCGACGACGCAGACCACGTTGTTGATGTCGGCCGCGCTGCTCAGCGAGGCGAAGATCTTGCGTCCCGTGACGCGGTATCCGCCCTCGACCGGAACGGCTCGGGTCGCGAACCCGGTGGTGGCGCCCGCGGCGGCGCCTTCGGAGAAGGGCTGGCTGTGGATGTGACGCTCGTCGACCACGCCGCGACGGAGCGCGGACCGGCGTTCGTGCAGCACCCGCCGCTCGTCGACCGTCAGCGTCATGTCGTCGGCGATCTGGCCGGTCAGCAGTGTGGTCGCGACGTGCATGTTGAACGTGAGTGCCGTGGCGGTGCAGTGCCGCCCGAGTTCCTCGGCGGCGAGGGCGTAGCCGACGAAGTCGGCGCCGAGCCCGCCGTCGTCGTGCGGGATGCAGATGCCGAGCAGCCCGTCGGCGGCGAAGTCGTTCCAGTTCTCGGTCGGGAAGCTCGCCGACAGGTCGTACTCGGCGGAGCGCGCGGCGATCCCCGGGCCCAGAGCAGCCATCCGCTCGACCACATCGGTGCGGTCGGGCGTCATCAGACCGTCGGCGACGAGTCGGTCGGGCAGGCCGGTGACGGTCATTGGCGGATCGGCCCACGATCGAGGAAGTCGGCGACGAGTCGGTTGAACATGTCAGGGTCCTCCGAGGGTGCGAGGTGGCCGACGCCGGCAAGCACCTCGAGTCGGGCGCCCAGAATGCCGTCGGCGAGCGCTCGACTGTACGACGGCGGCGTCTCGGTGTCGAGTTCGCCGGCGATCACCAGCGTCGGGCTGGTGATCGCGTGGAGCCGGCCGAGCACTTCGTGGGTCGGGAGGCAGGCGACCGCGGCCCGGAACCCGCGCTCGGGGATACGGGCGAAGCTCTCGACGAGCGCATCCCGTCGGCCGGGTGGCAGTGGCGACGCGACCAACCCGTCGAGCACCACCGGTGCCAGTTCCCGCAGCGTCGTCCCGTCGTCGAGCACCGCCAGTCGGGAGGCCGTCCAGTCCGCGGCGGTGGTGCCGTTCAGCCCGAAGCGTGGGCTCGTGTTCGTGAGCACCATGCGGCGCACGCGGCCGGGATGCCGCAAGGCGGTGTGGAGCGCGTGCATGCCGCCGAGCGACAACCCGACGAGATCGGCACGATCGACCGCGAGTTCGTCGAGCAGGTCGACGAGACGGTCGGCGACCCGCTCGAACGTCATGACATCGGGCGCATCGATCGGGTCACTGTCGCCGTACCCGGGCATGTCCCAGGCCACGCAACGGCGATCCGCCGAGAGTCCGTCGAGTTGTTCCGCCCAGGCCGTGCCGGTCCCGCCGAGCCCGTGCAGGAACACGACGGCGTCGCCGGTTCCCGCCTCGCGCCAGGCGAGACCGGCGCCGCGATGATCGGACATCGTGCTCACCGGGCCAATCCTGCCAGGCCGACCGCCGCCCCGACCGTCCCGTAGTCTGCTCCTGATGGCCGACGACCGCGCGCTGCTGCCGAACGAGCAGGACATCCTCGCGGCGATCGGCGACCGTCCGTTCGACTTCGCGTCGATGGAGGCGATGGCCAACATCTACCGCGCCGCAGCGGCGATCCGGCGTCGTGCCGAGCAGGGCGTGTTGCGGGAGGCGGCGCTGTCGTGGGGTGGTTTCACCACGATGTGGGTGCTCTGGATCTGGGGCGAGATGGAGACCGGTCGCCTGGCCGTCGAGTGCGACCTGTCGAAGGGCACACTCACCGGCATCCTCAACACGCTCGAGGGACGCGGCCTCGTCGTCCGCGAGCGGATGGACAGCGACCGGCGCCGCATGCTCGTGACGCTCACGGCCGACGGCGAGCAGATGATCGAGACGCTGAGCCCGAGTTTCAATCGCTTCGAGACCGAGACGACGGCGGGACTCGACGACGACGAGAAGCGCGAGCTCGCGTCGTTGCTGCGTCGAATCATCCTCGACATCTCCGCGGACCGGACCTGAACGCGGTCACGCCGGGAGGCGCACATGCACGACGTCGTCGTCGCGGACCGCTGCCTCCACGACGTGCCGCAAACGTGGCAGGCGGGCCAGTGGCACTTTCGGGTACGCGTGATGCTCGAGATGCTGGTGATGGTTGAAGAACAGCAGTGCGAACAGCCGCGTGTGGATGAGCAGCAGTGGCGTCGGCATGTCACGTCCCCAGTTCGCCTGAGGGCCCTTGCCCTGGAGCACCGCGAAGGCGAAGGACGCGACGTGCACCATGGTGAGGTAGATCCACAGGGTCGCATCGAACGGCAGCAGGGCGAGGCTCGCCAGATGGAGGGCTGCGTGCACGAGCAGCTCGGCACGGATGCGGCGTCGATGGGTGCCGTTGTGCAGGCCCCACCACATCAGGCGGTAGCGGTACTTCGCGGCACCGGCCGGCATCCGCCGCCACGGCAGGTACTCGATGTAGCCCTCCGGATCGGGCGCGTCGCTGCCGTCGCGGTGGTGGACCGTGTGGGTCGCGAGCAGTGCGTGACCACTCTCGGCGACGAGGCAGCCCAGCACGGAGAGCCAGATGTGGCGCCACCGCGCCGAGAGCCCGACACTGCCGTGGAGCAGGTGATGCACGGCTGACAGCGTCGACCCGTAGAGCGCCCAGACGACGAGCGGCGTCGCCGCCCACCAGCCGAGGTTCACCATCAGCAGGAACGCAGCGAGCGCCAGCAGCGGCCGGGCGACGAGAACGATCGCGATGGGCCTGAGGTCGTCCATGACGTCGGTGTCGAGTGAGCGGAGGCGTGGGACGTCGATCTTGGGGATCGCGCGCTCGCCACGTCGTGTCCACCCCGGCTGCGGGCGGTGCCGCCGCCCGCAGCTCCCGTCGAGGTCGGTCCGGGGGTGGTTGGTCGTCGTGGTCATCGATCTCCGCTCCTTCATAAACGATCGTTTCAATCAGTGCCGACGCCATCCTGCACAGGGTTGGTACTTATTGTCAACGTTTGTTTTAAACAAGTTGTTGTCAAGCAGGAGTACGCTCGCCGGGTGGACGTCGAATCCGAACCTCCTGGCCCAGACGCTGCGACGCCGAGGCGCAAGCGGGGCCGAGGCGCCGATCCGCAGGAGATGCGGGCGCAACTCGTCGCCGCGGCGTTCGCCAGCCTCCGCGACGAGGGTTTTCGCGGCACCACGGCCCGTGCGATCGCGGCCCGGGCACAGTGCAACCAGGCCGCGATCTACTACCACTTCGGGGGCATCGAACCGTTGTTGATCGAGGCCCTGAGCCGGAGCAGCCGGCGGCGGCTCGATCGATACCGAGCCGCGCTGACCGACCTGGGCGATCTCGGCGTCGTCGTTGCCCAACTCGAAACGCTCTATGCCGAAGACCGCTCCGAGGGCCACCTCACCGTGCTCGCCGAGTTGGTCGGTGGGATCACCGCCAGTCCCGACCTGCAGGTCGGGATCGAACGAGCCACGCAACCGTGGCTCGAGTTCGTCGAGCAGACGATCCGTGATGCAAGCGCTGGGAACTCCGTTGCGGGCCTCGTGCCGGCCGAGGATCTCGCCGATCTGATCTTCTCGCTGGTGATCGGCGTCGAACTCCGGAACCGGATCGATGGGCGGACCGAGCGCGCCGACCGCCTGTTCCGGCTGGCTTCACTCATCGCGACGGTGGCCCAGTCCTCGACGTCTCCGACGCCGTGAGCGGCTCCTCGCTCAACTGCCGTCGTCGGTGAGTGTCTCAGGGACGCCGCGCCGTGCGTGGAGCACGCAGTACGCCTTGACGTCGCCGCTTCACAGGCGAGCCATGTATCGCCGCGCCGGCCACGCCGAGAGCGTGAGCAGGGCCACGCCCATGAGCACGAACTTCACCGGCTCCCGATCCACGACCGAAGCGCAAGCGACACGTAGAGAGCGAGGCCGACGGCGAGCGAGACCGGGATGTTCACCGGATATCGCCCCATCGACGGTCCGTCGTCGGTGACCCGGTCGATTCGGCACGCCGGCCGCGAGCCCAGATCAGGAATCCGACGAGGGTCGGCACCAGCCCGCTGATCGCGAGCGCGGCGACGCCGATGACGGCGCCGACCGTCAGCATCAGGACTCCTGACAGCAGGAGCACCAGCTGGAGCGTCTCCGTTCGCGGCATTGCCTCCGTCTCGATCGACATGTCGATGAATCGGAGATCCGGACCGCGGACTTGACCGCAACCGGGGTTCGAGATGCGCCCCGCGCCCGGCACCGCCGACCGGCGAATGGTCTCAGAAGGACGTGGCGATGTACTGGGTCTCGCAGAACTCGTAGATGCCCTCGCTCGCGCCCTCGCGGCCGAGGCCCGACTGCTTCATGCCGCCGAACGGCGCCGCCGGGTCGGAGACGGCGCCGCGGTTCAGCCCGATCATGCCGGCCTGGATGCGTTCGCTGACGGCGAGGCCCGCGGGCCAGGTCCTGGTGTACACGTACGCCGATCAGGCCCATCTCGGTGTCGTTGGCCATGTCGATCATCTCGTCGGTGTCGGTGAACGTGATGACCGGGGCGACCGGACCGAAGATCTCCTCGCGGGTGATCGGCGAGTCGGGCGCGACGTTGCCGAGCACGGTCGGTGCGTAGAAGCTGCCCGGGCCGTCGAGCGCGGCGCCACCGAGCGTCGACCGTCGCACCGCCGGCGACCGCATCGTCGACGAGGCCGTCGACCGTGTCGACGGCACCGTCGTTGATCAGCGGGCCACAGGTCGACGCCGTCGTCGAAGCCGTTGCCGACGTTGACGTCGGCCATCGCCGCCGCGAACTTCGTCGGTGAACTCGTCGGCGACGTCGGCGTGCGACGAAGAACCGGTTGGCCGCGGTGCAGGTCTCGGCCGAGTGGCGCATCTTGGCGACCATCGCTCCCTCGACCGCCGCGTCGATGTCGGCGTCGTCGAACACGATGAACGGGGCGTTGCCGCCGAGCTCCATCACGGTCTTGAGCACCCGGTCGGCGCTGCGCTTCAGCAGCATCTGGCCGATCGCGGTCGAGCCGGTGAACGACACCATGCGGGTCGCCGGGTGGTCGACGGCGGCGTCGAACCAGTCGCCCGAGTCTCTCGGCGACGACCACGTTGACCAGCCCGCCCGGCACGCCGGCCTCGGTGAGCAGCTCGGCGATCCGCAGCGCGGTGAGCGGCGTCTCCGTCGGCGGCTTGATGACCACGCCGTTGCCGGCGGCGAGCGCCGGGCGCGAGCTTGCGGGTGATCATCGCCGCCGGGAAGTTCCACGGCGTCACGATCACGACGACACCGACCGGCGGATGGTGCACGATGATCCGGTTGGCGCCCGACGGCGCCGTGCTGATCGAGCCGTGGATGCGGACGGCCTCCTCGGAGTTCCAGCGGAAGAACTCGGCGGCGTAGGCGACCTCGCCGCGGGCGTCGGCGATCGGCTTGCCCTGCTCGGTGACGATCAGGTCGGCGAGCTCGTCCTGGTGCTCCATCATGAGTCTCCCAGCAGCGGCGGAGGATCTCGGCCTTCTCCCGCGGCGCGACGGCCGCCCACGCGTGCTGCGCGACGTCGGCCGCCTCGCAGGCGGCGGTCGGCATCGTCGGCGTGCCGGCGGCGACGTCGGCGATGTGCTCACCGGTGGCCGGGTTGGTCACGGCGATGGTGGCACCGTTCGAACCGTCGCGCCACTCGCCACCGATGAACAGTTTGGTCTGCATCGTGAACTCCTGTCGCTGTGCGGATCTGATCAGGTCGCGCCGATCAGTCGAAGTCGAGCGTGATCACGCCGAGGTCGCCGAAGTCGACCTCGAAGTGATCGCCGGCGCGGCAGTCGATCGGGCGGGTGAACGAGCCGGCGAGGATCGTCTCGCCGGCCTCGAGCGGGATGCCGAGCCGTGCGAGCCGGTTGGCCAGCCAGACGATGCCCATCACCGGGTCGTTCAGCACGCCGGCGCCGAGCCCGGTCTCCTCGACCACACCGTTGCGCGAGCAGATCGCACCCGCCCAGCGCAGATCGCCGTCGCGCGCGTCGTCGACCGAGATCGCGCTCGGTCCCGACGACGATGCCGGCGTTGGCGGCGTTGTCGGAGATCGTGTCGCGCACGGTACGGGTGCGACCGTCGTCGGGGTGGACGCGATGCGAGCGGGCGTCGATCAGTTCGAGCGCCGGCACGATGTGGTCGGTGGCGGCGTAGACGTCGTCGGGCGTGAGATCGCGGCCGAGCTCGTGCGGCACGAGTCGTCGTCGAGCACGAACGCGAACTCGACTTCGATCTTCGGGTCGAGGTAGTCGGCGGCCGCGATCGAGGCGCCCGACGGCATGAACATGTAGTCGAGCAGTGCGCCGAAGTCGGGCTCGTCGATCTTCATCGCCATCTGCATCGCCCGGCTCGTGAGGCCGATCTTGTGGCCCCTGGACCTCGGCGCCGTCGGCGACCTGCAGGTCGATCCAGGCGGCCTGGATCGCGTAGGCGTCGTCGAGCGTGATGTCGGGATGGTGCCGGGTGACCGGGTCGATCGGCGTCGCGGTGCGCCGTGCCCGCTCGTGCGTCGGCGGCGATCGTCGGCGATCTGCTCGGCGGTGAGCGTGACGGCCATCAGTCGCACTCGGCCGAGCTTCGGGATCGTGTGCGTGTCGTAGGCGATCGCGATGTTCTTCGTCTCCATGTAGAACTCGAAGGAGTACTCGGGGCCGCCGTCGCGGCCGATGCCGCTCGCCTTCGTGCCGCCGAACGGCGTCGGCAGGTGGCGGACGTTCTGGCTGTTGACCCAGACCATGCCGGCGTCGAGGTCGCGGGCGACGCGGTGGGCGCGACCCGTGTCGCCCGTCCACAGGTAGCCGGCGAGGCCGTAGTCGATGTCGTTGGCGATCGCGACCGCGTCGGCCTCGTCGTCGAACGGGATCACGGTCAGCACCGGCCCGAAGATCTCCTCCTGGGCGATGCGCATGTCGTTGGTGGCGCTCGGTGAAGAGCATCGGGTTGACGTAGTGCGCTCGTCGGGATCGATCGGGCTCGCCGCCGCCGACGAGCACCGTGGCGCCATCGGCCTCGCGCCGTGGCCGCGATAGCTGCGCACCTTCTCGCAGTGGCGGGGATGGATCAGCGGCCCGATCTCGGTCGCCGGGTCGAGCGGGTGGCCGACGCGGAGCGCCTGCGACCCGCTCGCTCAGCCGCGCGACGAACTCGTCGTGGATCGATCGACTGCACGAGCAGGCGGCTCGACGACGTGCAGCGTTCGCCGTTGAGGCTGTAGATCATGAACACGACGGCGTCGAGCGCGCGCTCGAGGTCGGCGTCGTCGAACACGATCACCGGGTTCTTGCCGCCGAGTTCGAAGTGCACCCGCTTCAGCGTGGGCGCGCCCTGGGCCTGGATCATCGAGCCGGTCGCCGACTCGCCGACGAACGCGATCGCCTTGATCGCCGGGTGTTCGGTGAGCGCCTTGCCGGCGGTCTCGCCGAAGCCGTGCACCGTGTTGAGCACGCCGGCCGGCAGCCCGGCTTCGAGCGCGATCTCGGCCAGCATCGCCGCGGTGTACGGGCTCCACTCGGCCGGCTTGTGCACCACGGTGCACCCGGCGGCGAGCGCCGGGGCGATCTTCCACGTCGACAGCATGAACGGCGTGTTCCACGGCGTGATCACGCCGACCGGGCCGAGCGCGCGACGGCGTGGTGAAGTTGACGTGGTGCTCGTCGGGCATCGACCGACCGTTGCCGGCGTCGGGCGCGTGGTCGGCGAAGAAGCGGAAGTTCTCGGCGCCGCGCAGCGCCGCGGCGCTCATGAAGCGGATGGTCTGGCCGGTGTCGACGCACTCGACGGCGGCGATGTCGTCGGCGCGCTCGACGATCAGGTCGGCGACGCGGTGCAGGATCCGCTTGCGCTCCTTGCCCGAGCGACCCGACCAGTCGGCGAAGCCTGCGTCGGCAGCGCGGGCCGCGGCGTCGATGTCGGCGGCGTCACCCGACGCGACCGTCGCCGAGCACGATCGCAGTCGACCGGCGAGTGATTGTCGAACGTGTCACCGCTCGACGCTCGCGCGTCGGCTGCTCCGTCGATGAAGTGCAGCAGCGGCGCGTCCGCGAACCGGCCGAGTTGCGTCGTCGGCGATCGCCTGGTACTCGTCGAAGGTCTTGTCGGCGGCCATCGGTCGTCTCCATCGGTCGCGTCGTGGGCTGGCCTGGCGCGCTGGCGACGACCGGTGCGCAGGTGGTTCCTGTTGATCCGGAACGTCGGGATCGATCTCCTGGTACTCGACGCTGAGCATCATCGTGCGCCTGCGCGTCGCCGAGCGTGCTCGTCGAGCGCCGCCATCAGCGCGTCGAGCGAGTCGGTGCTTGTCGTCGTCGGCTGCGGCCCGGCACCGAGCCGGGCGGTGACCGCGACGAAGGCGTTGTCCGGGTGGCGATCGGCGATCGCGTAGTGCGTCACGCGCGACGGCGCGGGTCCGCAACGCATCGAGCGGCGGCGAGCCCGGTGGCGAGCGCAGCGTCGTGCAGCGGCGTCGACGAGCTCGTCGATGTCGACGATGTCGGCGACGTTGGCGGAGTGCTCGATGATCAGGTGAGGCATTGCGCTCCATTATGTAACATGTTAAGTATTAGTGCAACATGAGGTTGCTGAGCTACTCCCTCGACGACCGGTCCCGCATACGACGCCGGTCGTATCGGCGCCGGTCGTCGACGCCGGCGTGGTCACGGCGATCGTCGACCTGATCGCATCGGCCGCGCGACGTCCGCGACCTCTCCGACCTCCTCGCACAGGAGCGCGTCGACGAGGCTCGGTCCGATCGCCGACGGACCGCCACGCCGACCTCGCGCTCGACGACGTCACGCTACGAGCGCACGCTGCCCCGCGCCCGGCAAGATCTTCTGCATCGGCGTGAACTACGGCGGCCGCAACGCCGAGTACCGCGACGGCCAGGACAGCCCCGAACAAGCCGAGCGTGTTCGTCCGCTTCCCCGAGTTCGTTCACCGGCCACGAACACGACCTCGTCCGCCCGCCCGAGAGCCCGCAGCTCGACTACGAAGGCGAGATCGTCGCCGTGATCGGCACGGGCGGCCGGCGCATCCCCGCGGCGACGCCCGCGACCACATCGCCGGGCTGACGCTCGGCAACGAGGGCACGATCCGCGACTGGGTCCGCCACGCCAAGTTCAACGTCACCCAGGGCAAGAACTGGGACTCGTCCGGTTCGATCGGCCCGTGGATGGTCACGCTCGACGAGATCGGCGACTTCGACGATCTCCACCTCACCACCCACGTGAACGGCGAACTCCGCCAGGACGACACGCCGGCCACGATGGCGTACTCGATCGAGTACCAGATCGAGTACCTGTCGACGTTCTGCACGCTCGAGCCCGGCGACATCATCTTCACCGGCACCCCGACCGGCGCCGGCGCCCGCTTCGACCCACCGCGGTTCCTCGAGCCCGGCGACGTGGTCGAGGTCTCGGTGCCCGAGATCGGCACCCTCCGCAACGGCGTCCGCGATGAACGCGCATAGCGGTTCGGGTCGTACTCGAACCGTGACGCCGGCCGATGTCATGGAGCGAACATGAGCACACCGAACACCTACCACCAGGCACCCGACTCGATCACGTCCGCGCCGCCCGGCTGTCCGATGCATCAACCGTGGTCGCCGCTCGACGCCGACTACCTCGACCGACCCCTACCCGATCGCGAACGCACTGCGCGACGAGCACCCCGTGTTCTACGCCGACCGACCTCGGCCACGTCGTCGTCGACCGAGATGGACGACATCGAGACCGTGTTCATGAACCCGGACGTGTACGCATCGACCAACGTGCAGGATCCGATCTTCCCGCTGCGCCGACGAGGCGGCGGCCGATCCTGGCCGCGCCCGACTTCGACCCGGTCGCCGTGATGTCGAACCGGCCCGAGCCCGACCACGGCCGCATCCGCGCCTACACCCGACAGGGCTTCTCGAATCGGCGACTGAAGTCGCTCGAGGACTACATGCGCGACCGGGCCACCGATGCTGCTCGACCAGATGATCGCCGACGGCTCGCCGGCCGAGTACGTCGCGGCGCTCGCGTTCCCGCTGCCGGCCGAGATCGTGTTCCGGTTCATCGGCTTCCCGCCGGAGGACGACGCGATGATCAAGTCGTGGTGCGTCAACCGCCGGGCGTTCTCGTGGGGCAAGCCGACCGCCGAGCGAGCAGGTCGAGATCGCCGAGGGCATGCTCGACTACTGGCGCTACTGCCGCGACTTCGTCGCCGCAGCGGCGCGACGAGCGCGCCGACGACTTCACGTCCGAGCTGCTCGACGCCCACGACGCCGACCCCGACCCGTCGAACGGCACCGGCATCAGCTACCGCGAGGTCGAATCGGTCGTCTACGGCATCTCGTTCGCCGGCCACGACCCGGTCACCGCGCTGCTGTGCAACACCCTGCTGTGTCTGCTGCCCCGCCGCGACCAGTGGGACGACGCTGTGCGCCGACCCGTCGCTTGCCGCCGCGGCGGTCGAGGAGACGCTGCGGTACGAGTCGAGCCAGATCTCGTGGCGCCGGATCACGACGCAGGACACGACACTCGGCGGCATCGACCTGCCGGCCGGCACCCGGCTCTTCCTCAACTTCGCCTCGGCGAACCACGAGCCCGGTCGTGTTCGACGACCCCGAGACGTTCGACATCCACCGCGACAACGCGAACCGGCACATCTCGTTCGGCAAGGGCATCCACTTCTGCCTCGGCAACGGGCTGGCCCGGATGGAGGCCCGCATCGCGCTCGAACTGCTGTCGCAGACGCCTGCCGTCGCTGCGCCTCGTCGACGGATCAGCAGCTGACGCTACTTCCCCGAACATCACGTTCCGCGGGCCCGACGCGCTGCACCTGGAGTGGGACTGACATGAGCCTCTACGCCGTCCAGAAGTTCCTCTACGAGCTCAATCGCGAGCGAGTCGTTGCAGCAGGCGCTACCTCGCCGACCGGCACGCCGTGCTCGAGCCGTACGACCTGACCGACGAGGAGATCGAGCGCGCTCGTCGAGCCCGACATCGGGCTGCTGTTCCACCTCGGCGTCAACGGCCAGATCCTGATGCACTTCGCGGCGTTCCACCAGATCGAGTGGGCAGGACTACCTCCAGCGGATGCGCGACGGCATCGCCGAACACGGCCCGGTCCGCGAAGGCGTGTACGCGATGACCACCGGCTGACGAGGGCGTCGACGCCCATGCACGCAGGTCACCGACCGACACGACGCTCGACGGGGAGGATCGACTGATGCCACTCGTCTTCGCCGGCGTGTGCTCGCACGCGCCCGGCATCACCGGCCGCGCCGACCAGGCCGACCCCGACGTCCGCGACGCGTTCTACGCCGCGTTCGACGACGATGCGCGCGCGACCTCGAAGCCACGCGGCCCGACGCGATCGTGGTCATCGCCGCCGAGCACTTCGCCAACTTCTTCATGAACAACATGCCGTCGTTCGCGATCGGCATGGCCGACCACTACGACGGCCCGATCGAGGATCCGGGCTGGCTCGGCATCGAGCAAGCGTCGGCGTGCCCGGCAACCGTGACCTCTCCGAGCGGCTCATCACCGAGGTCATGAACAGCGTCCGACGTCAGCCTACGCCGAGGAGTGGAAGTTCGACCACGGGATCATGGTGCCGCTGCACTTCCTGACCCCGCGCTACGACGTGCCGATCATCCCGGTCAACATCAACTGCCAGGGTCCGCCGCTGACGCCGCTGCATCGGGCGTGGGCGTTCGGCGAGTCGATCCGCGCCGCCGCCGACGCGCTGCCCGAACGGATCGCGATCGTCGGCACCGGCGGCATCTCGCACTGGCCGGCCACGCCCGACTCGGGGAAGATCAACGTCGCCGTGGGACCGCGACTTCCTGCGACCGCTGGTGCCGCAACGACCGCGACGCGCTGCTCGACTACGACGACCTGCACCGTCTACGCCGACGCCGGCCAGGGCGGCTTCGAGATCCGCACGTTCATCGCCGTGGCCGCCGCGGCCGGGTGGCGCCCAGGGCACCGTGCACTTCTGCGAACCGATCCCGATCTTCGCCGTCGAGCTGCACCGTCGCCACGTACGACCTCTGACGCGCCGCACGCCGGTGGTCACACGAGATCGTGGGCGAGGAGGCTCTCGGCGCAGTCGACGACGGCCTCGCGTGCGGGCCGCGGTGTCCAGCCGAGTCGGTCGATGCTCGTCTGCGAGCTGAGCGTCCGATGCTGGCCGAGCTCGGGCAGGATCGTCCTGATGCCGCCGTCGACGAGCGCCAACGCCCGAACCAGCAGGTCGGGAGCCTTCCGACTGGGCACCTTGCGGGCGCGATCACCCAGCTCGTCGCGCATGGCGGCGGCGATGTCGGTGAACCACATGAACTCCGAGGTCGCCGGAAACCGACCGCCGTCGGCATCGTCGTGTTCGAGCGCGAGCACGTGCAGGTCGGCCACGTCGCGCACGTCGACGACATCGAAGCCGACGTTCGGGATCATCGGGACCTTGCCGGCCAGGAGCCGGTAGACGACCTCGATCGACGCGTTGACCTCGGGCCGGGCCACCGGGCCGAGCACGAGACCGGGGTTGACGGTGACGAACTGCGGGCCGCCGTTCGCCTCGACGTCGTCGTGGGCGGCCCGCTCGGCGATCGTCTTGCTCTGGTTGTACGGCGACACGCCGGGCACGTCGAGGTCGGTCCAGTCCTCCTCGGTGTAGACGCGCTCCGGGGTGTCGCTCTTCGAGCCGGCGATCGCCGCCTCCGACGAGGTCATCACCACCCGGCGCACGCCGGCCTCCCGGGCGGCGGCGAGCACCCGGAGCGCGCCGTCGCGGGCCGGGCCGATCAACTCGTTCGCATCCTTCGGCTGCTCGACCGGCAGCGGCGATGCCAGGTGGACGATGTCGGAGCAGCCGGCGGCTGCCACTGTCCACGCGTCGGGGTCCTCGAGGTTGGCGACGACGACCTCGACGTCGGCGCCACCGTCGACCAGCCCGCCCAGCGCGGTGCGCACGTCGGGAATCCGGTGCTCGCCGCTGACGGTCGCCCGCACGTCATGGCCGCGTTCGAGCAGCGCCGCTGCGGTGTGTGCGCCGATGAAGCCGCTGGCGCCGGTGACGAGGACGGGTCCGCTCATGATGTGCTCCGATCGATCATCCTGCATCTGACCACGGACGGGCGCGGCGGGCAATCCCGCCGTGCTCAGCCGGTGAGTGCCGTCCGCATCGTGGCGGTCATGTGCGGGAGGTAGTGCCGCTGGACGGCGTCGAGAATCTGGCGGATGTGATCCTGGTCGTGGTAGGGCCATTCGAGCAGGAAGTCGGACGCCGCGAACGTGCCATGGTCGTGGAACGGCGCGGTGGCGGTGAGCGCGGCGGGCTCCAGCGACCGCACGAACGCGACCGACTCGCTGCGCACGGCCGTGAGCTCGTCGAGCAGCTCGCCGATCGTCGCGTGCATCGGATCGCGCGCGTCGAGCGCGGCGCCGGCGTCGAATCCCGGCACCTCCGCCGCTCCGCCGGCGATCGCCTCGATGCGGTCCCGGAACGCACCGCGGTCGCACGTGTTCAGATGCGCGACGACCTCGAGCACACACCACTCACCGGGTTCGGGTCGTGCGCGAAGTGTGGTGTCGTCGTACGGGGCCAACAGGGTGCGCAGCGCTGACGGCAGGGACTCGAGGGTCGCGGCGATCTCGTCGAGGTCGATCATGCGCCCTGTCTAGCCGAGCAGCCGCAACGGTGTGCCGAGCAGCCGGCATCGTGTCGGCTCACGCCGGCTCGGGCAGGACCGTGGCGAGCGACCCCTCCAGTTCGGTCGCGTCGTCGGCGACCGCGGCGACGTACTGGTCGGGCCGCACCACGATCGCCCCGTCGGCGACGAGCAGGTGGTCGAGCACGCCGTCAGGGATCTCGACCACTCGGCCGTACGGCCGGAGCCGGTCCTCGAACGGGCCGGCGACGGCCGCCGATCGAACCAGCATCGCGTACCCACTGCCCAGCAGGTCGTCGAGCGGCCGGCCGTCGACGTGTGGCTGCGGCAGCTGGCGACCCGCCGCCGGATGGTCCCCGACGATCAGACCGTGACGGAGGTACGGCGGCCTGCGGCCCCCGCCGTACCCGGCCCCCAGGCTGGTCGCGGCCGACGAGTGCGAGAGGTGATCGATGAGGCGGCCCGTGTCGACGGCGTGGGCGACGACGTCGGCGGCGTGGGGCAGCCGCTCGATCGCCGTAGGTGTCGAGCAGCGCGTCGGACGCCTGCCCGCCGGCCACGAGTTCGAGCTTCCAGGCCAGGTTGGCGGCATCTCGGATGCCCGAGCAGAGGCCCTGACCGAGGAACGGCGGCATCTGGTGTGCGGCGTCGCCGGCAAGGAAGATCCGCCCCTCGCGCATGCGCTCGGCGACCGTGGCGTGGAACCGGTACACGACGGCGCGGATCAGCGTCGGCGTCGTCAGGGGTCAGCCAGGGTTCGATCAGCTCCCACACGCGCTCGGGTCGGACCATCTCGTCGCGGGTCTCGCTCGGGAGGAGCTGGAACTCCCAGCGGCGATAGTCGGCATGGCCCGTGACGAACGTGACCGGGCGGGCCGGGTCGCAGATCTGCTGGACCCAGCGAGGCAGCGACGGCACGTCGCGGGCGAGCTCGACGTCGAGCACCAACCAGTCCTGGTCGAAGCCCTGGTCGACGAACGCGACACCGAGCTGCTTGCGGATCGGGCTCGCCGCGCCGTCGGCCGCGACCAGCCAGCGGGCGCGATGGCCGGTGACGGTGCCGTCGGCCGTCGTCGAGGAGACCTCGACCACATCGGCGGCTTGATCGACCGGCCCGGCGTCGTGGCCGAGCCACAGTTCGACGCCGGCGGCCAGTGCGGCATCACGCAGGAACGCCTCGAGCATGGGTTGGTAGTAGGTGACGGTCGGGTGATGGCCGAGCGGCCAGTCCGCGCCGGGCGGCATCTCGACACCGACGATCCGCCGGCCATCGGGGCGCGACGAACTCGGCGCCGACCATCGGCGTGGTGATCTCCCGCAGCCCGTCGATCAGACCCGCACCCTGGAACACCCGCTGGATCTCGTCGTCCATGCCGATCGCACGCGGCAGGTCGTACACCTCGGTCGATCGTTCGAGCACCCGCACGCGGAACCCGCGCCGGGCGAGCAGCAGCGCCGTGGTCACGCCGACGGGACCACCGCCGACGACCAAGACATCGACATCATACCGACATCGACATCGACATCGTGGATGCGCTCGCTCTGTGTGTCGCTGCCGGGCACCGGAACCTCCGTTGACAAACTAGGTCGATCGACCTAGTTTGTCAACGTTCATGGACAGCGCACTCGACACGGCAGCCGAACGGGGCACGCAGCGCCGCGGCGACGTCACGCGTCAGGCGTTGCTCGACGCGGCGCTCGTCGAGTTCGCGGCATCGGGGTTCGAAGCGGCGTCGACCCGTGCGATCGCCGACCGGGCAGGCGTCCGCCAGGGCCAGCTCACGTATCACTTCACCTCGAAGGACACCCTCTGGCAGGCGACGGTCGAACACCTCTTCGAACGCTTCGACGATCTGCTCGGCGCACGGGCCGGCGCACGCGCCGATCGGGACGAGCCGTCACAGATCTTCGCTCGAAGCATCCGCTCCCTCGTCCGCGCCGTTGCCGCGCTGCCCGAGCTCAACCGGATCATGGTGCACGAAGCCACGGCCGCGACCCCTCGGCTCGAGTGGATCGTCGAGCACCACGTGCGCGACCGCTTCGACGCGTTGGCCGAGCAATGGCTCGCGGTTCGTGCGGACGGTGCGGGCACGATCGAGGCGGATCCGATCGTGATCTACTACACGGTCGTCGGTGCGGCGTCGCTGCTCTACGTCAACACCCCCGAAGCGCATCTGCTGCTCGGTCGCGACGACGTGGTCGACGACACGCTGATCGACGCCCACGCCGACCTGATCGTCACGATGCTGCTGGGCGACCGCTCCCTTGCGGCCGATCGGCAAGAACCATCACTCCTCGGAAGGAACTGAACATGGGATTCCGCTTCGCCAACGTCGAGGGCCGCGCCGCACTCGTCTCCGGTGATCACCACTACGACATCGCCACCGTCAGCAACGGCTCACTGTCGAGCGACCCGATGAAGACGCTGGCCCGCCCCGACCGCCTCGCGACGTTGGCGGCCTCGTTGGACGGACACGAACCGGCCGGACTCGTCGCCGAGGCCGCGCTCGGGCCGCCCGTGCCGACGCCTCGAAACGTGTTCGGAATCGGCCTCAACTACCTCGACCACGCTGCCGAGGGTTCGATGGAGGTGCCCGAGAACCCGTTGGTGTTCACCAAGTTCCCGTCGTGTCTCGCCGGTCCGACCGCCGACGTCGAGATGCGGAGCGACTACTGCGACTACGAGGGTGAGTTGGTCGTGGTGATCGGGCGTGGCGGGCGCGACATCGCCGCCGCCGACGCGTGGTCCCACGTGCTCGGTGTCACCGTCGGCCAGGACGTCTCCGATCGCAAGGTGCAGTTCGCTGCGAAACCGCCGCACTTCGACCTCGGGAAGTCGTTCGACACGTTCGGGCCGATGGGCCCGGTGCTCGTGTCCGTCGACGAGATCGGCGACCCGAACGACCTCCGGATCGTGACGCGGGTGAACGGCGAGGAACGGCAGAACGACGTCGTGGGCAACATGGTATTCGACGTACCGACCCTGATCGCCTACCTGTCACAGATCACCACCCTCGCGACCGGCGACCTCGTCTTCACCGGAACACCGGCGGGTGTCGGCGCCGTCCACGGCCGCTACCTCGGCGACGGCGACGTCATCGAGACCACGATCGACGGCATCGGCACGCTGACCAACCGATGCGTCCGCATCGGCGACCTCCGCTCGCGGGGCGACGCCTGACCCGACGAGAGGACAGCATGGGCATCAAGGTCAACGACATCGCATTCGTCCGGTTCCGGGCGCCCGACCTCGACGAGATGGAGGCGTTCCTCGTCGACTTCGGCCTGCAGCGGTCCGAACGAACCGACGACACGCTGTACATGCGCGGCACCGACGACGAGGGCTTCGTGCACGTCACGCACCTCGGCGACGAGCCCGGCTTCGTCGGGTTGGCGTTCGCCGCGAACACCGTGGCCGAGCTCGATCAGCTCGCCGCCGGCGACGAGTTCGGCGCGGTGGGTGAGCTCGACGGACCGGGTGGCGGGCACGTCGTGGCGACCACCGACCCGAACGGATTCGGCGTCGAGGTGGTGGCGGGCCGCTCCTCGGTCGGACGCCTCCCCTCACCCTCAGCGGCACCGCGCAACGATGCTGCCGCGCGGCCACGCCTCGGCGGCACCGTGCGGCTCACCGCCGGGCCCTCGCACGTGAAGCGCCTCGGGCATGCCGTCGTCAACGTGATCGACTACGCCGAGAGCGAGGCCTGGTACCGCTCGCACTTCGGACTCGTCGCGTCCGACGAGATCGCGATCGACGAGCATCGGTCGCTCGGCGCGTTCCTCCGCTGCAATCAGGGCGAGCGCTACGTCGACCACCACACCCTGTTCCTCGTCGGCACCGGCACACCGGGTTTCAACCACGCGGCGTTCGAGGTGTCCGACTTCGACGACCTGATGGCCGGGCACACCCACCTGGCCGGCGCCGAGCGACAGCACCAGTGGGGCATCGGCCGGCACGTGCTCGGCAGCCAGATCTTCGACTACTGGGTCGACCCCTGGGGGCACGTGGTGGAGCACTGGACCGACGGTGACGTGTTCAACGACGAGACGCCCACGAACCGGGCCGGTCTCGACGAGTTGCTCGCCACGCAATGGGGGCCCACCAGCGGCGCACCGCCACGCTGATGCCGGCCGCCCACTCCTCGGTGACGTCGTCCGGGTCTGCAGCGGTCGGGTGGGCTGCTGTATCGTCCGGGCGTCGGGCGGGACCTGCCGTTCCCGTACGACCAGTTGGACGGCAGCCGGACCCGAGGACCACATGAAACTCTGCTTGGTGATGCCCGGCGCGTCGGGCGACGGACCGGTGACCGGCACGGCCGGCGTGCTCCGGCTCTGCGCGATCGCGGCAGGCGATCACGGTGTCGAGGTCGTCGTCGCGTTGCCGCAGAGCACCCCGCTGCACGAGTCGATCGCACCGCACTGCTCCGAGATCGAGACGTTCCACTCGGCCAGCGACAAGCGCGACTTCGGCCGGAACGCGCTTCCGATGCATCAACTGCTCCGACGGCACCAGCCCGACATCGTGCACTTCCACGTACCGAGCTTCCAGTGGGGCCTCGACGCCGTGCTCACCGCCGGACTCCATCGTTCGGTCCGGGTGGTGCGCACCGAGCACAACCCGCTGATGTCGCCTCCGTCGCGTTCCACGGCGCCGGTACTCCGGGCCGCGGATCGGGTCGTCGACGAGTTCGTCTACGTGAGCGCAGGGAACCGGCGGCGGTACGAGGAACTGCTGTCGTGGCGGTCGGATGGCACGGTGGTGACCAACTCGGTCGACACCGAGTTGATGGATGCATGGTGTGCCGATCGAGAGGATCCGGCGGCGCTGCGCACCCGCTTCGACCTGCCGGACGACGCTCGCGTCGCCGTGTTCGTCGCCGGTTCCTGGAACCTCGACGACGAGGCCGGGCGACGGCCGCTGATGCCGGTCCTCGAGGCGATGGCGCTGGTCGGCGACCGGTCGTGGCACCTGCTCGTGATCGGTGACGGCCCGCGCGACGAGGCCCAGCGCGTGGCCGACCGGTTGGGCGTCGGGAACCGGGTGACGTTCGTCGGGGTCGTGCCCGATGCGGCGCCGATCACGATCGCCGCCGACTTGCTCGTGTCCGCCAGCCACTACGAGGGGTGCTCGATCTCGTACCTCGAGGCCTGGTACGCCGGCGTGCCGATCCTCGTCGCCGAGGTCGACGGTGTGGAGGACGTCACCGGGGCCGACGACATGTCGTCGCTGACGTTCGACCGCTCCGACGCCGAACGATTCGCGGAACTCTGGGACCGGGCGGCCGACCCGGACTCCGACCTGCGGCGGGCGAACGCCCGGGCCACCGAGACCGTCCGCGAACGGTTCACCGACGAACGCTTCAAGGACGAGATGTGGTCGGTCTACGAACGGCACGACACCACCTGACGTCGACGACGCCCGCCGTCGGCCGGCGTCGTCCAGATCGTTCGTAACGACGGGCGAAGGTCAGTGGTGGAAGGCGAGGGTCGGGTCGCCGAAGCGGCTCACGACCACCCGCTGCCGCTCCACGTCGCACCCGACCACGAAGCCCCGGACCACGAAGCCCCGGACCACGTCGCACCGGACCACGTCGCACCCGACCACGTCGCACCCGACCACGTCGCACCCGACCACGTCGCACCCGACCACGTCGCACCCGACCACGTCGCACCCGACCACGTCGCACCCGACCACGTCGCACCCGACCACGTCGCACCCGACCAGCCGCCGCCCGACCACGTCGCACCGGTCGGCGCCACGATGCCCTTGCCGTGACCGGCTGCCTTGGAATGGTTCTGCCGCGCCGTGCCGGTGGCCAGGTTCTGCCAGGCGACACCGCCGCGGATCACACCGGCTCCGATCGTGTCGATCGGCTTCGGTGACAGACGGGTGGTGGCGGAGGCGATCAGCGTCGACTTGAGGTCCGCCGGGGTGAGGTTCGGGTCCTGCTCGAGCAGCCGGGCGGCACTCGCACTGACGACTGCTGCCGCCTGCGAGGTCCCCGAGCCGAGGAAGAGATCCTCGCCATGGCGGGCGCTCGGCGCCAGTTCGTCGACCGTCGAGCCGGGCACACGGTAGGAGGCGATCGAGACGCCGGGAGCGGCGAGATCGGGGTTACGGCTGCCGTCGCCACGCCCGGTCCAATCCGTGGGCGGCTGACGCTTCGTCCTGGTCTCGGCCGCACCGTCCACGGCGCCGACAGCCATGACGAACGGGTCGATGGCCGGCGCGTCCAGGTGGGCGTACGAGTCGCCGTCGTTCCCTGCTGCGACGACGACGAAGATCCCCGCATCCCACGCACGCTCGACGGCGGCGGAGAGTGCGTTGCCCTCGTGGGTGTCGACGCCCGCCTGCCCGAGCGACAGGTTGAGCACACGGATGTTGAGGCCGTCGGTGTTGCGGTGCTCGGTGACCCAGTCGATCGCGGCGACGACCTGGCCGACGCTGGTGACCCCGTCCTCGCCGGCGACCTTCACGCTCACGAGGCGGGCGTCTTCTGCGACGCCGAGATGGCCAGGTCGGCGACCGACCATGATGCCGGCGAGGTGGGTGCCGTGGCCGTACGTGTCGAGGTAGGCGACCTCGGGGTGTGCGCCCTCGGCCGAGAGGTCGGGACCGTGCACGACGTGATCGCCGTCGAGGCCGGCGACCGGGGCGACGCCCGAGTCGATCAGCGCGATGTCGATGCCGGTGCCGTTACCGCCGTTCGCTCGCTGTTGTGTGCCGGTCACCTTCTCCCGCAGCTCGGTCAGTGAGACCGGGCGCGAGGGCGCCTCGTCGCCGAGGAGCTCGACCATCGAGAGCGACAGGTCATCGGCCGGGTCGGCGGCCGGGCCTTCCTGCCCGACGGGAATGACCGCCGCCATGGCCGCCGCCGCGGCGATGCCCGCGACCGCTGCCAGACGAACGCGGCGCGTGCGTCGGGCAGAACCCGCCCGCCCGCTGTCGCTGTTCACTGATGATCCTGCGTGACCCATCGTGTTCCTGCCTTCTCTCCGTGGTCCGTCACCGCGAGAAGCCCGGCGATAACGATGTTCAGTCTGACGGAATTCACGCAGATTTGAACTCAAGGGTGACTCAATGCTTCGACAAGCTCAGCAGCGCAGTGAGCAACTCGATCGAACGATTCCGTGATCGAGAACGACGCTGAGACATGCGCAATCGGGTCCGACGGGTGACGACCGGCCCGCGACCATCGAGCCGAATCGGCCACGATGCGTGACATCGCCTGCTGACCAGACCTCACACAGACGTTCGCCACCAACCAAGGATTCCGACACTCGCCGCGGTCTTCGTCGCCACGGCTCCTGTCGACAATGTTGTCAACACTTGGCAGACTGACGCCGTGAGTGACGGCGTTCCCTGCATGATCCTGCGAGGCGGGTCGTCCAAGGGCGCGTACTTCCTCCGCGACGACCTGCCTGCCGGGCCCGCCGAGCGCGGCGACATGCTGCGACGCATCATGGGCTCGCCCGACGCCCGCCAGATCGATGGCATCGGAGGTGCCCACCCGCTCACCTCGAAGGTGGCCGTGGTGTCACGGTCGAGCGACGACGGCGCGGACATCGACTACCTGTTCCTCCAGGTCGGCGTCGACGACGACGGGGTCTCGGACCGTCAGAACTGCGGCAACCTGCTCGCCGGCGTGGGCCCGTTCGCAGTCGAACGAGCGTTGGTGGCGGCGCCCGAGGGCGACGGCGAGACGACCGTGCGGATCCGCATGGTCAACACCGACTCGATCGCCACGGCTCGTTTCGACGCGTCGCCGGGCTCCCCGTCTACGAGGGCACGACGGCGATCTCCGGCGTGCCCGGCTCCGCCGCTGCCATCCACCTCGACTTCGAGAACATCGCGGGCGGGACCACCGGGGCGCTGCTCCCGACCGGCTCGCGTGCACGACGTGATCCAGGGAAACCCGTGCACCCTCGTCGACAACGGCATGCCCGTGGTGGTGATGCCGGCCGAGGCGCTCGGCGTCACCGGCGACGAAACCTGCGCCGAACTGGAGGAGAACGGCGATCTGCGCGCCGAGCTCGAAGCCATCCGGCTGGAAGCCGGCGAGCTGATGGGGCTCGGCGACGTGTCCGAGACCACCGTGCCCAAGCTCACGCTGGTCGCTCCGGCCCGGTTCGGCGGCAACATCTCCACCCGCACGTTCATCCCCCATCGCTGCCACGACGCGATCGGCGTGCTCGGCGCCGTGTCGGTTGCGACCGCCGCGCTGCTCGACGGCTCGCCCGCGAACGCGTACCTCGGCCCGACCGACGATGGCGTCGTACGGCTCGAACACCCCACCGGCTCGTTCGACGCAGTCGTCGAGGTGACGGCGCGTCCCGACGGCACGGTCGAGGTCGGTCGGGCCGGCATCATCCGCACGGCCCGCAAACTGATGGACGGGGTCGTGTTCCCCCGTGCAGCGGCTCGGTGACGTCTCGACTCGCCATGGCCCCGACGAACCCTCCGCACGAGTTCCCGCTCGACCGAACCGTCCCGGGTCCGATTCGCGAGGCATCGGCGCCGACGGCCGTACGCCCGCCCCCGTCGGCCTGCGACGCACACTGCCACATCTTCGGGCCGGCCGACCGTTTCCCGTTCTCCCCGACCCGCACCTACACACCGCCCGACTCGGGGATCGACGACTTCGAACGCCTGCAACGGCGGCTCGGGCTCGACACGCGCGGTGTTCGTGCAGGCCAGCTGTCACGGCGTCGACAACTCCGCGATGCTCGACGCGATCAGGCGCGGCGACGGCCGATACGCCGGCGTGGCGATGATCGACGGCTCGTTCACCGATGCCGATCTGGCCGCTCTGCACGATCACCGGATCCGCGGCATCCGCTTCAACTTCGTCGCGCATCTCGGTGGAGCACCCGACCTCGACGAGTTCTGGGGGCTCGTGCATCGGGTGACCCCGATGGACTGGCACGTCGTGCTGCACTTCGACGCCAACGACCTCGGCCCGTACTCGCACGTGCTCGACGCGATGCCCGTGCCCGTACGTCATCGACCACATGGCGCGGGTACCGGCCGCGGACGGGCTCGATCAGGAGCCGTTCCAGCGCCTCCTCGAACGGTTCGACACCGACGAGCGATGCTGGGTGAAGGTCTCGTGCGCCGAACGACTCACCGCCGGCAAGGTCGCACCGTTCGACGACGTGGTGCCGTTCGCCCGCGCGCTCGTCGAGTGTTCGCCGGACCGGGTGTTGTGGGGCACCGACTGGCCGCACCCGAACCTGTCGGTGATGCCCGACGAGGGCCGGCTGCTCGACCTGTTGGCCGAGTTCGCTCCGAATGAGGTCACCCGGAATCGGATCCTCGTCGACAACCCGCAGGTGCTCTATGACTTCACGTGACATGCCCACGGGTTCCGTCACCGACGAGCTGCGCAGCGACATCCTCGACGGACGATTCGAGCCCGGCGACCGGTTGCTCGAGGTGCCCCTGTCCCAGCACTACGCCTGCGGCCGGGCCGCGGTGCGGTCGGCGCTGGTCGAGCTGACGACGGAAGGGTTGGTCGAGCGCGAGGCGAATCGCGGCGCGACCGTGCGCCGCATCTCGATCACCGAGGCGATCCAGATCACCGAGGCCCGCGCCGCACTCGAGGGCCTGATCGCGGCGCACGCCGCCCGCAACGCCACCGACGACGAGCGCACGGAGCTGCGCGAGATCATCGACGACATGCGTCTGGCCGTCGGCGATGATCGGGCTCGCGACTACTCCGGCCTCAACGCACGCTTCCACCGCCGACTGCGCGAGATGAGTGGCCACACGGTCGCCGCGCGAGCTGGTCGCCAACCTGCGCAACCGTGCGTCGCACCATCAGTACCGGCTCGCGCTGATGCCGGGCCGCCCGAACGAGTCACTCGAACAGCACGCCGCGATCGTCGACGCCGTGTCGCCGGCGACGAGTCGGCCGCGGCGGCGGCGATGGACGCTCATCTCCGGTCGGTGATCGACGTGCTCAGCCGGTGGGGCGACGTGGCCACCGCGCCGTGACGGCGGGTCGCGCTGATCCGGGTCAGGGTTCGAGACCGTCGACGTACTCGACGCCGAGCTCGGCGAGCTTCGGTCGCGGAGCCCGTAGACGTCGACGCCGAGCTCGCCGGCCTCGAGTCGGGCGCGGGTCGCGGCCTCGTCGTCGAGCCGGACCTGCGACCGTTCGAGGGCCCACTCGGCTTCGCCGCGGCTCGACCGACGACGACGCCGTCGTCGTCGGCGCAGATGACATCACCCGGCTCGATGATGACGCCGCCGAGCGACGACCGGCACGTTGACCGATCCGGGCGTGGCCTTCACCGTGCCCTGGCACGAGACGTGCCGGGTCCACACCGGGAACCCCATCTCGCGCAGATCGGAGGTGTCGCGGACGCCGGCATCGATCACCAGGCCACGTACGCCGCGGGCCATCAGCGACGTCGCCAGCAGGTCGCCGAACATGCCGTGCGTCGACGGGGCGGTGTTGGCGACCACGAGCACGTCGCCCGGCTCGACACACCTCGACCGCGGCGTGGATCATCATGTTGTCGCCCGGATGGCTGAGCACGGTCACGGCCGAGCCGGCGATGCGGACGCTCCTGCTGGATCGGCCGAAGCTCGGCACCGAGGATAGCCGCGCCGCCCGATCGCCTCGTGCACCGTGGCCGTGCCGATCGGCGCCGAGGCCATCGACGGTCGGTCGGCTCGGCGCGCTCGATGCTGCGGCACGACGACATGGCGATTCATGATGCCGCCCTGACAGCCGCGTGGAGCGAGCGCCAGCGAGCGAGTGGCCGCAGCGGCCTGCGGGCACGGACGCGTGCACGGCATTCCAGTCTCGGGAAGACCCGAGGGCGTTCCGTTCGAACATGCGTCGGCGACCGTCCTCGTCGAGCGACGACGAGTCGACGTAGATCTTGGTGTCGTCGTAGTGACGTCGCCGGTGTCGGGATCGATGCCGCGCACGGCTCCGACCATCTCGGAGGCGAACAGGATGTTCTCGGTCGGCACGACGTTCGAGCAGCAGGTCGATGCCGGGCTGGTGGTAGACGCAGGTGTCGAAGCAGATGTGGTCGAGCAGGCCGTCGAAGTCCCAGCCCTGATCCTGCGGCCATGCCCTTGAAACGACCCCAGTGGTACGGCACCGCACCGCCGCCGTGCGGGATGATCCAGCGCAGCCCGGGGAAGTCGGCCATGAAGCCCGACGTGAGCGCCTGCATGAACGCGGTCGTGTCGGCGCCGAGGTAGTGCGAGCCGGTGGTGTGGAAGTTGGGGTTGCACGCGGCGCTGACACGTGGATCATCGCCGGCACGTCGAGCTCGCACATCTTCTCCCACAGCGGCCACCAGTACGCGGTCGAACAGCGGCGGTCCGGTCCAGTAGCCACCCGATGGATCGGGGTTGACATTGCAGCCGACGAAGCCCATCTCGTCGACGCATCGTCGGAGCTCACGCACCGAACCGTCGATCGACGACGCCCGGCGACTGCGGCAGCTGGCACACCGGCGCGAAGTTGTCGGGGTACAGATCGCACACGCGCCGGATCAGTTCGTTCTGGTGCTCGCACCAGAACCGCGACGTGTGTTCGTTGCCGATGTGGTGCGCCATCCACGACGCGCGCGGCGAGAAGATCGTCAGGTCGGATCCGCGCTCGCGCTGGAAGCGCGAGCTGGGCGGTTTCGAGGCTCTCGCGGATCTCGTCGTCGGAGACCACCATCGTGCCCTTCTCGACCGACGAACGCCGGGTCGGCGGCCACGGCCGCCTTCTGCCCATCACGCCAGGCGCCGACACCGGGCGGTGTCGTGGTGTAGTGGCCGTGACAGTCGATGATGCGATGCATGTGGTGTCCCCCTCCGAGAGCGACGGGCGATGGCGGTGCCGTTGACAGGGTCGTCGGCAGCACGACTACGGTACTGATTGTCGACAATCTTGTCGACATTACGACGGACACGACGGATACGACGGATGCACGACGATGACACCTGATCAGGGGGCCGACGGATGAGAACGCAGGTCGCGATCGTCGGGGCGGGCCCGGCCGGCGCTCTGCTGTCGCTCCTGCTCCGTCGTCACGGGGTCGAGTCGGTCGTGATCGAACGCCAGACGAAGGAGTACGTGCTCGGGCGCATCCGGGCCGGCGTACTCGAGTGGACCACCGTCGAGGTGCTGCGCCGGGCCGGCCTGGCGACACGGATGGACGCCGAGGGCCACGGTCCACGACAGCGTGAAGATCGGCATGGCGCGGCGAGGACCTGCTCTCGATCGACTTCGAACGCCTGACGGGCAAACCGATGATGGCGTACGGCCAGACGATGATCCAGGAGGACCTCTACGCAGCGGTCGAGGCCGAGGGCGCGAACTTCCTGTTCGGGGCGTCCGACGTGACGATCACACGACGTCACGACCGACCAGCCGTGGGTCAGCTTCACCGCCGACGGCGACGAGGTTCGGCTCGACTGCGACTTCGTCGCCGGATGCGACGGCTACCACGGGGTGAGCCGCGGCACCATCCCCGCCGCGGTGAAGACCGAGTACGAGAAGGCCTACCCGTTCGGCTGGCTCGGCATCCTCTCCGAGACGCCCCCACTCCCGCATCTGATCTACGCCAACCACGAGCGCGGCTTCGCGCTGTGCTCGCAGCGCAACCCGATGCTCAGCCGGTACTACGTGCAGTGCCCGCTCGACGACTCCGTCGACGACTGGTCCGACGACCGGTTCTGGACCGAACTGCTCGCCCGCCTGCCGATCTCGGAAGCCGAACAGGTCGTCACCGGCCCGTCGATCGAGAAGTCGATCGCGCCGCTGCGCAGCTACGTGGTCGAACCGATGCAGTACGGGCGACTGTTCCTCGCCGGCGACGCCGCCCACATCGTGCCGCCGACCGGCGCCAAGGGCCTGAACCTGGCCGTCTCCGACGTGCACTACCTGTCCGAGGCGTTGGCCGCGCACTACGCGGGCGACCCGGCGCCGCTCGACACCTACTCGGACACCGCCCTGCGGCGGGTGTGGTCGTCCGTGCGATTCTCGTGGTGGATGACCATGCTGCTCCACCGCTTCCCCGACCAGACCGCGTTCGAACAGCGCGCCCAGGAAGAGGACCTCGACGTACCTCGCCGCCTCCCGGGCCGCCCAGACCTCGGTCGCCGAGCAGTACGTCGGCCTCGACCTGTAGGAGATCGCCCATGCCGCTCGACAAGCCCTACCTCGACATGCCCGGCACGACGATCTTCGACGCCGACCAGTCGCGCAAGGGCTACTGGCTCAACCAGTTCTGCATGTCGCTGATGAAGGCCGACGAACCGCGAGCGATTCAAGGCCGACGAGCGCGCCTACCTCGACGAGTGGGAGATGACCGAGGACCAGAAGCAGGCGGTGCTCGACCGCGACCTGAACCGGCTGATCGCGCTCGGCGGCAACATCTACTTCCTCGCCAAGATCGGCGCCACCGACGGCATGAGCTTCCAGCAGATGGCCGGCTCGATGACCGGGATGACCGAGGACGAGTACCGCGGCGATGATGGTCGGCGGGCGGCCGCTCGATCGACGGCAACCGGTACACTCACGAGTGAGCCGGGACGACGAGCGGCGGCGACAGCATGATGGCCCGCATCACCGCCATCGTCTACACGTCGCACGTGCCGGCGATCGGCGTCGCCATCGACCTCGGCAAGACCGAGCGAGCCGTACTGGCAGCCGCTGTTCGCCGGCTACGAGCCGTCGCAAGGCGTGGATGCGCGACAACACGCCCGACGTCGATCTTCCTGGTCTACAACGACCACGCCACGGCGTTCAGCCTGGACATGATCCCGACGTTCGCGATCGGCACCGCGCGCCGAGTTCGCAGCCGCCGACGAGGGCTGGGGCCCGCGGCCGGTGCCCGACGTCGATCGGCCATCCCGAGCTGGCCGCGCACATCGCCCAGTCGGTGATCCAGGAGGACTTCGACCTGACGATCGTCAACAAGATGGACGTCGACCACGGCCTCACGGTGCCGCTGTCGCTGATGTTCGGCCAGCCCGACGCCTGGCCGTGCCCGGTGATCCCGTTCGCCGTCAACGTGGTGCAGTACCCGGTGCCGTCGGGCCGACGCTGCTTCGAGCTCGGCAAGGCGATCCGCCGCGCGGTCGAGTCCTACGACGAGCCGCTCGAACGTGCAGATCTGGGGCACCGGCGGCATGAGCCACCAGCTGCAGGGGCCGCGCGCCGGGCTGATCAACAGCGAGTTCGACAGCGCGTTCCTCGACCACCTGATCGCCGACCCGGAGGGCCTGGCCGAGCATGCCGCACATCGACTACGTGCGCGAGGCCGGCTCCGAAGGCATCGAGCTGGTGATGTGGCTGATCGCCCGCGGCGCGATGGCCGACCTCGCCGGCGGCGCCGCCGCCGACCGTCGCGCACCGCTTCTACCACGTGCCGGCCAGCAACACCGCGGTCGGCCACCTGATCCTGGAGGAATCGTGAAGGAGCACGCATGACGATCAACGTCGCCCTCGCCGGCGCCGGCGCGTTCGGCATCAAGCACCTCGACGGCATCGGCCAGATCGACGACGTCGAGGTCGTCTCGCTCGTCGGCCGCGACGCTCGAGCCGACCCAGGAGGTGGCCGACAAGTACGGCATCGAGCACGTCACGCACCGACCTCGCCGACGAGCCTGGCGCTCGACGACGTCGACGCGGTCATCCTGGCCACGCCGACGCAGATGCACGCCGAGCAGGCGATCGCCTGCCTGGAGGCCGGCAAGCACGTGGAGGTCGAGATCCCGCTGTGCGACAACCTGGCCGACGGGCAGGCGCGTCGTCGACGCGCAGCAAGCGCACCGGGCTGGTCGCGATGTGCGGCCACACGCGCCGCTTCAACCCGAGCCACCAGTGGGTGCACCGCAGGATCGCAGGCCGGCGAGTTCAACATCCAGCAGATGGACGTGCAGACCTACTTCTTCCGCCGCACCAACACCAACGCGCTCGGCCAGCCGCGCAGCTGGACCGACCACCTGCTGTGGCACCACGCCGCGCACACGGTCGACCTGTTCGCGCTACCAGGCCGGCAGCACCGATCGTCGAGGCCAACGCGATGCAGGGGCCGATCCACCCCGAGCTCGGCATCGCGATGGACATGTCGATCCAGCTGCGCGCCGAGTCGGGCGCGATCTGCACGCTGTCGCTGTCGTTCAACAACGACGGCCCGTTCGGCACGTTCTTCCGCTACATCGGCGACACCGGCACCTACATCGCCCGCTACGACGACCTGTTCGACGGCACGGAGGAGCCGATCGACGTGTCGAAGGTCGACGTGTCGATGAACGGCATCGAGCTGCAGGACCGCGAGTTCTTCGCCGCGATCCGCGAGGGCCGCGAGCCGAACAGCGAGCGTCGCGCAGGTGCTGCCCTGCTACGAGGTGCTCGACCAGCTCGAACGCCAACTCGCCGCGGATAGGCCGTCAGCGGCGAGCGGCAAGCAGCGACGCGTCGTGTCCTCGACAGTGTGAAGGACGAGCCGCCGAAACCAGCGGCGACCAGGGGCTTTGATAGTGGAGACGATCGGAATCGAACCGACGACCTTCTGCTTGCAAAGCAGATGCTCTACCAATTGAGCTACGTCCCCTCGAGGGGTGACCCCACGATATCGCCGTGTCCGTCGTGTCAGCGGCGCATCAGCTGGATCGGGAAGTTGCCATTCGTGCCCGACCACTGGCCCTGGAGGTACGCACCGTCGGCCGTCAATGCGGCGACCAACCGGCCCCGACCGCCCGACGAATCGACGCAATCGATGACGGCGTTGCCACCCGACACCTGCCCGACTCCCCGGATCGTGAAACCAGCGGGCCCGGCCGAGTTGAGTTCGAGATCGTCTCCCTGCTGGAGGATCTCGTGGAACATGCCGTCCTGGGTCTGCCAGCGACCCTCGAACGACGTCCAGGCGACGTTGCGGCGCGGGCGGCGTCCCGTAGCCGGCACGGTCGGATCGTGCTGCGGGCCACCGAGATGGGAGATCAGCGTGTCGACGGCTCGGTGGAACCCGGGACCGTCGGGGATCGTGAGCGCGCTGAGACTTGCGAAGTTGCGGAAGTCTCGCGGCAGTTCACGCCGACCGGGCATCGATGCGCCGTGCACGAGCAGCGGGATGGTCGGGCGCCGTGACGTCAGCGTACCGCCGACCTCCATGCGGACGGCGTCGTTCTTGTCGTCGATCCGTCGACGTCCTCGGCTGTCGGTCACGGTCAGCCAACTCGGCCCGACCGCGACGAGGATCAGGTCGGCCGTGTAGATCCCGCCGATGACGCCGCCCATGAACCCGCCGCCCGGCGCCAGCGAGTCCTCGTCACGAAAGACGTTGTGCTCGCCGAACGCGTCGCCGAGGCGTTCGCACAACGGAACGACGGCGTCTCGGCTGTCGTCACGGCGGTAGCTGACGAAGATCTTCATGGCACCCTTCCCCTGCACGGTAGGCCCCGGGACGGAGCACGTTCATCCGATTTTCCGGCACGACAGCGACGTCGGGTACCGGGCTCCGTACGGTCGCCGGCATGCATCCCACCCGCCGAGTAGGCACCTCGACGACGAGTCGAACGCGTCGCGGACCGCACAACGCGAGAACACATCGGTGGACTCCTGAGGCGGGATCGGTTCGTGCAAGCGCAAGGCGCAGCGAGCCCGAACAGCCTTCGGGCTGTGAGCGGCGAGACGCAACGCAGCGATCGTGCGAACCGGCCCGCCTCAGGTCAGTCCTTGAGGGCGACGGCGTTGGGGGTGACGTTCATCTTCGGTTCGTACTCGGCGACGTCGACGACGCGGCCCTCGCTGCGGAACAGGTCGCGCAACTGCGATCGGCACGATTCGCACGGTCCGTAGAAGCGGGCCTCGGTCGTCGACTGGCAGCGCGGGCACGTGATCTCCACCTCGCCGATGGTACTGGGCGACAATCGTGTGACGAGTGACGCATCGCCTCCCCTCGTTGCCTACAGTCCACCCCGATGTCCGATGACGCGACCGCACGTACGCCGGTGGCGCCCACACCCGGGTCCGGCGATGCACGCCCGACGCACGCGCCCAACTACGCCGCCCGCCGGATGCTGGTCACGACGGTGGCGATCATGGCGATCGTGGCGTTCGCGGTCGTCGGCTGGACCGTCATCCGCGACGACGACAGCTCAACCGGCGGATCGGCCGGCAGCTGGAACGAAATTGCACTGATCAGCCCGGTGACGGGCGAGGTCACGATCATCGACAGCGAGGGCGAACCCGTTCGTACGGTGGTCGGGCGCGGGCGGGTGTCCGACGTGCACACGATCGCTGACCGGATGGCGCTGGTCGGCACGAGCCAGATCGTGCTGGAGAGCGGCGACGAGGCGGTGGCGGTGCCGATCGAACGCACCAACACCGTGACGCCGATCCACACCGCCGAGCGCCTGCATCTCGTGGTCGGCACGACGTCGGGCGGTGAGGTACGCATCGTCGACGTCGTCACCGGCGAGATCCTCGACGTCGGTGCCATCGCCGACCAGACCGACCCCCGCCTGTTCGCCGAGACGATCCGATGGTCGGCCGACGGCCGGCGCTTCGCCGTGGCCGACGCCGTCTTCTTCCGCACGATCGTCGTCGAATCGGAGTCGGACACGGCGGGGTTCTTCGCGGCGCAACCGGTGGCGCTCGACAACGACCTGGTGGCGACCAGCCAGGTGATCAGCCGTCAGGCCGACGTCGAACTCTTCGATCGCGAGCGCACCAGCCAGGCCCGCGTGGCGACGGAGATACCGGCCGGTGGCCTGATGATCGACGACGATCTCGTGATGGTCGCCACGACCGGCGCCGTCTCCCGCGTGCCCAAGGGTGCATCGGAAGCCGAGCGGCTCGGTGAGGTCGCCGTGCCGTCGGGCGCCACGGTCACCCGGGTGCATCCCACCGCGGACGGCACTCGGCTCGTCGTGGCAGGCGCCGTGTTCCAGGCCGTCGTCGACCTCGACGGCCGCACGCTGTTCACCACCACGTTCACGACGCCGGTCGAGGTCGACGTGCCGCGGCCCGACTGGGCGTGTCTGCCCGTCGGCGGCGACGAGACGTATCACTCGATCGTGTCGCTGGAGACCGGCGAGCAGATCGCCGACCTGTCCGGCCTCGAGGTGACCGGCATCGCGAGCGACGGGTGCACGGTGATCGGGCGACGCGGCGACCTCACTGAGGTCGTCACGGCCGAAGGCACCGTGCCACTGGGCCGGGCACTGGCAGCGAGCCTCGGTCCCGACGGCCGCACCGTCGTGCGCACCACCGCGGCCGGCACCACCGAGCTGCTGCGAATCGGCGACGATCTCGTGATCGGCGAACCCGTCGACCTCGCCGAGGTCGCTCCGAGGAATCCGATCGTCGCGTTCCTCGACTCGTCGCGATGACCGCGAACGTCGTCGCGGGCTGGTTGGGATCGGTGGGCGGCGACCTACGTCTCGGGCGGCTCGGACCTGCTCCGACGGTCGGCAGGAGCACTCGCTCGAGTCGCTGACTTCGGTTGGAGCGAGTTCGTGGAGCCTGACGGGCACGACCACCGTTCCGATCGCTCGGGACGGCGTCGATCAGCGGTTCTCGGACGGGATCACGGCACACGATCTCCACTGCCGGTCGCCGGCAGTCGTCGACGGTCAGGTCGGATCGTTCTGACGGATGGTCGCGTCCGCGTCGCGTCCGTCGATGCGGCCGAACCTGCTGTTCAGGAGGCTCTGCATCTTCCCCGTCGCACCGACGACCGCTTGCTCGACCGTCTCCGCGTACTCGGTGACCACGACCGGCTGCATCCCCGTCGGGCGCGCCTCGAGCAGGCATCGCTTGTCGGCTCCGCCGCCATCCTTCTCAGCGTTCTCGTCCCCGAGATGCACCTCGACGCGTGTCAGCCGGTCGTCGAAGCGTCCGAGCCCGTACTGGACCTCGGCTTCGACCAGCTGTACGAGGGCCTCGTTGCCCTCGATGTTTCGGTCGGTGTTGACTTGGATCTTCATGATCAGTCCTCTGTGATGGTGTCACGGGTCGCGAACTCGGAGTCCTGGCCGGGTTCGGGCCGATTGGGACTCCAGTCACACATCCCGGCCCCGGGTCACTGGTGCAGGTTGCCCAGCAGGGTACAGAACGTGCTCGGCGGCGAACCCTTTCGAGGCTACTCGCGCCGGCACCCGGCCCGGCCTGCGGGTGACGAGACGTTCGGGGTGCTGTCAGGACGTCACAGGGCCGCACACTCATGGTGCAACACGTCGAGCTCGATCTCGAGCCGCTCCGCCAGGACCTCGAGGTCGGTGATCAGGTCCCGGTCCGCAACGAGGGTGACGTCGACGCGGTGATCGTGCGAGATCGCGCTGATCGACAGTCCACACCCGTCGGTGATCGGGCACATCGCGTGTTCGCGCACGATGTCGTGGCCGGCGATCGGACCCTCGTCGCGACCGGGGATGTTGACGACATAGACGTTGAACGGCGGCATCATGCGGAGTCCCGCGCCCGTCGTGATCAGCAACCGCGACGCGGCACCGGCCAATGCCGACGGTGCGCCGGCACGATTGCTGATCGACTGGGCCGACTGTGGTTCGAGTTCGAGGGTGAGCTCCGACATGGAGGCGCTGATGTCATCGAGCCGCCGGAGTGCGTCGTGGCGATGCGTGGCGAGCGGGACGAGCGCTGCGCCGAGCTCATCGGAATCGGCGTCGACGAGCAGCGGCGTCAGAGCGACGAGTGGCTCGGACGGCAACTCGTCGTTGAGGACCAGCCAGTGGCGGAGTGCTCCGCTGATCACGGTCAGCAACACGTCGTGGAACCGCACGTCCTGCTGTCGCCTGATCTCCCGCAATCGATCCACCGACAGCGTCACCCGCGCCACACGACGGTGCGCCCCCACCGTGCGATTGAACGCAACGCGAGGGACGGGCCGGTCGTTGCGTGCCCGCTCGACCGGATGCATGCTCGAGTTCGACGCCGCGAGAATCAGCCGTGAGACCTCGCCGACGACCGGGATTCGTCGGTACGCCTGCAACAGGTGGCGCCCGGAGCGAATCGGGCTGCGCACGGTCGACCACGCAGCCTTGATCAACAGGTCCGAGTCGGTCGGCACCATGTCGGGTCGCCAGGCGCCGTTCCGAACGCCGTCGACACCGAGCCCGGGTCCGGCAACGACCGGTGAGAGCGGGCCCAGCGGGCCCAGCTCCTCGATCAGCACGATGTGCACCTTGACGAAGAGGATGCTGGCGCCATCGGGGTTTTCGATCAGGTAGAGCTCCCACAGCGGTCGATTCCGGTCGAGGGGGCGCTCGTGCAGGCGTGCGAGGAGCTGCTCCAAGGCGTCCGGATCCGATGCACCCGGTACCGCGAGGTGGCGGACGTGGTAGTCGAGGTCGAAATGCGGGTCTTCGATCCACCACGGGTCGTCGAGTTCGAGCGGCACGTGCCGGACCCGGCGTCGCAGGGACGGGGCGCGATGCATGTTCTCCTCGATGACGGAGCGCAGACGTGAGAGCGTGAGATGCCGCCCGTCGGAGTTCGGAGCAAGCTCGAGACACAACGACTGATGCCCGAGGTTGGTGTTGGTTTCAGCCGCGAGCAGCGCGGTCTCAGACGATGAGAGCTGATGCATCCGATGACTCCTGTTCGAGCGAGGGGTACCACCAACGCAACCGTTGGCGGGGCATGAATGGGCGCCAGACGTCGGGCCGTTGTGCGAGACGGTCGGCGATCACGTACATGACGGCGGGGTTGGTCGCAAGACCGAGATGGGTCCCCCGCACCTGGACGCACTCAGCGGTTGGCCCCGGCGTCTGGCAGCAGAGGCGCCCGGGAACGACACCGTCCTGCTCCGTCCAGATGGTGGTCGAAGGAACCGGGATCTCGTCGACGTCGATACGCGGCGGTGTCGGCACGAACAGGTGTCCGGCGATCTCCTGGAGCAGGCCGATGTTCGAGTCGCCGGTGCGAAGCCGGATCGGTGAGCCGAGCGTGATCACTTGACCGACGAGTTCTCGGCGGTGTTGCGCCAGCAGTCGGCCGAGCAACCCCCCGGCGCTCCACCCGACGATGTCGATCGTCGACCCATGACGGTGTGCCAGTTCCTGGATCAGCCGGTCGAGGCCCGCCGCGATGTGGTCAGCGACCCCGACGTTGACGCCCAGACCCCAGCCCGACGGACGATGCCCGAGCGAGCGGAGAAAGGCCCTGAGTGGCGCCGTGGTGAGGTCGCCGGTGACGAAACCCGGCAGCACGAGCACGGGACGTGCCCCGCCGGCCGGCGCTGCGAGTGCCGCGACCGCCGCACCCGGAACCGTGAGCAACAACTCGGGACCGATCAGCACTTCGGCCCAGATCGGCCGGGCGCGGCGGAGTCGCTTCCGTGCCCGGCACATCCTGGACGCCACGACGTAGGTTCGGCAACGCTCCCGCCCTTGTTCCTGTCTCGAACGACACTGGTGAGCCCCCACCGTCGCGTCCCATCGGACGGTGGAACAGAGGACAAGTTCCCAAGCCGACGACGCCCACGATCCGATGCGTCCGATCGCCTCGTGGCACCGATCGGTCGCCGGCCCCTCGCCCCCCGGAGCCGTTCGGACCGCGCACCGATCGAGCGATCGGCCACCTTCCGAGCGGCTCGTGCTCGTCGGTGCCGACAGGGCGTGGACACCGCGAGTGATCGTGGCGTCAGGTGCGCGGACGGCCGACGGCCAGCACGTAGCGCGGCGCCTGACCACCCGGGAGTTCGAGGATGCGCCCGACCGCCTCGTCGTCGAACCCCCCGATCGGGACCGCGACCAGTTCGAGCGCGACGGCTTGGAGCAGCAGGTTCTGCGCCGCGTGGCCGGCTTCGAGGTCGGCGTAGCGGGGCGCTCGATCCCCGTACTTGGCCGCGGTCCGTTCGGGCACGGCAATGACAGCCACCAGCAGCGGCGCCTGTCCCACGGCTTCCTGGTCGAGTGCGGCAATCATCAGGTCATGTCGCAGATCGCGCTCGGTCGTGATCTCGGCTCGATGCCCGCCGGGGAGGTACCGCATCGCCCGTTTCGGAGTCACGGCGTAGAGCTCGAGTGGGTACAGGGCGCCTGCGGACGGAGCGGTGCGTCCGCCCCCGTCGGCGGTGACGCCCTGGGCGGCCCAGAGCAGCTGGCCGATTTCGGCGGTCGTCAACGGGTCGGCAGCGAACTCGCGGACCGATCGCCGGCGGCGCAGCGTGATCTCGAGCGGCATGGTGCCCTCGGTCGGCGGCGGAAAGTCGACACGGGACGATGCCCTCATCGACGTCGGCACGGCATGCTCGCCCCCTTCGGGGCCGCGACAGCCCGCAACGACGGGCGACGCGATCAGCGCGGCGAGGCCGCCGATGACGGCCCGTCGCGTGATCGGGCTGGGCGTCAGCGCCGGCCGGTGACCCGCCGGCCGGCGGTACCGAGCGTTGGCCACAGTTCCATCCCATCGCAGCGGGACGCCTCGGCTGTAGGGCCCATCGACCCCAATCGCCCCACACCGGCGCCGGCCGGCGGGGCGGGCCGTCCGGCCCCGTGGCGAGCTCGCTCGGGATCGTCGCCGTGAGGAAGTCGGGAGCGCAGACCCGATCGACCGGGCGCCGGCCTCAGCGGTCGATCAGGATCTCGCTGCCGATCGGGGTGAACCCGCAGGCCAGGAACGCCCGCACCGATGCCGCGTTACCGGGTGCCACCTGTGCGAACACACGCGTACCGGTCGGCACATCGGCGAGCCCGCCGAGGATCAGCTCCCGACCTGCTCCCGTGCCCGGGTCGCCGGACACCACCTCGACCGTCAGCTCGGTGCGACCGGCGAGGCCGGTGCCGATCGTCACCAGGCCGCGCTCGTCGCCGAGCACCCGCACGTCGCGACGGTGACGGCGCGCGCGGCGGACACGCGGGTGGTCGTCGAAGTCGGTGACCACGGGCAACGCGGTCGCTGCCGACCCACCGCGGCGAACCAGGACCATGTCGTGCGACCCGATCACCGCATCGTCGCCCGCCAGCTCGAGGACGAACCGCGGCTGGGTCACACCGCCGAAGGCATCGACACGCTCGAACACCTCGTCGCCGGGCGAGCGGGCGGCGAGCACGAAGGCATGGCCCGTGAACTCGGCGATCGCCCACGCGCCGCAGCGGTCGGGAGGGAGCACCTCGACCACACCGTCGACTGCGGGAACACCCCGTCGGCGGCCCGGTCGAGCACCCCGAGCAGCGGATGTGCAGATGCCCCGTCCACGACCGTCGACACTAGGTTCTGACGGATGACGGTCGCAGTGCGCCGGGCGAGGGAACCGTCCTGAGACGTTCGGCCATCACCGTCGTCACGCTCGCGCTCGTCCTGACGGCGTGCGCACCCGACCGCCCACCGCGGTCGTCGGGCTGACCGTCGACTCGTGCGACCCGGGCATCGAGGTGGGCAGCGGCATGCTCGTTCGCGCCCGGCCTCGCGCTGACGTCGGCTCACGTCGTCGCCGGTGGCGAGGAGATCACCGTCGATCAGCCGCGGCCGCAAGAGCACCGGCACCATCGTGGCATTCGATCCCGAGATCGACCTCGCGTACGTGGCCTTCGACGGCGTCCCCGACCGCGATCCCCGAGGTCGACAGCGACCACGTCGAAGCCGGCGACACCGGCGTCGCCTACGTCGTGCGAGAACGGGTCGTGACGGAGGTTCCCGTGCGGATTCGGCGCCGCGTGAACATCCGCACGGAGGACATCTACATCGAAGGCGAGACCCTGCGCCCGGGTTTCGAGCTCGACGCCGGGATCGAGTCCGGGGACTCCGGCGGCGCCGTGATGGTCGACGGCAAGGTCGTGGGCGTGATCTGGGCCCGCAGCAACAAGTACGACGAGCGGGCCTACGCCATCGACGCCGTGCGGGCCGCCGACCTCATCGACGAACAGCGTGCCACCGGTCGCCTCGGGCCCGACGTCGACATTACCCGCTGCCACTGAGCCGACCTGACGGGCCGCCCCGACTGCGGCGTCATGCCGATGTGATCACGCCCGATTCGTCCCACAGGTCGCGCCACGACTGGCCGGGCTTCCAGCAGAACACCTGACCCTTGATCAACCGACACTTCCGGTCGATCGCCGTGATCGCCGCCATCTCGTCGTCGGTCAGCGGATCCCCCACGACCGCTCGCAGGTTGGCGAGCAGGTGGTGCACGTGGGTCGAACGGGATCGGGATCTGACCCCGCTGCTCGGCCCACTTCACGCACAGTGCGGCCGGGTGCATCCCGCCGCCGGCTGCGATCTCGACCATCACCGGGTCCTCGATGTCGTCCGAATCGGCCGCCGCCCGGTCACGCTCGGGGCGAGCCGGCCAGCCGATCGGGCTGTACCCGATCGGCACGATGGTGGGCGCACCACGAAATCGAACAGCTCGGGTTGCTGGAAGTGGGGGTGGAGCTCCATCTCGTTGACGGCGGGCGGGATCGACACGTCGGTGAGCAGCGGCAGTAGCTTCGCCACGGTCATGTTCGACGTGCCGATGTTGCGCACCAGACCGCCGGTGACGAGCTCCTCCATCTGAGCCCACGTCGACATGAAGCGTTCGTGCACGTACGGCTGGGCGTCGGCGTGCCGCGAGGTCACGTCGACGCCGGGTTCGTGGTGGTTCGGGAACGGCCAGTGCACGAGGTACAGATCGAGGTGGTCGAGCCGAAGGTCCGACAGCGTGCGACGGCACGATCACCACGTCGCCGGGACCGTGCATGTCGTTCCACAGCTTGCTCGTGATCCACATGTCGTCGCGGGCGACCACTTCCGCGGCGAACAGGTCGGCGAGGTGGCGACCGATCAGCGCCTCGTTGCCGTACACCGACGCGCCGTCGAGATGCCGGTACCCGATCGAGATCGCCTCGGTCACGGCGCGAGCGACCGTGCCGTGGCCGACGTGATCGGATCCGAACGTTCCGAGCCCGATCGCGGGCGCCACATCGCCCGTGCGCAGGCGCCGGGTCGGAACCGTCGCCGGATCGACGAACCGGCCGGCGTCACTCACGATCAGTCGGTGAGATCGTCGGGGTACCAGAACCCGGGCAGCTGCTCGGTGGTACCGGCGGCATACGAGGCGAGCCGCGCCGGGCCTCGGAGTCGAACACGTCGATGACGTCGAAGATCGCGCTGGGCCCGGCCGACCGCAGAGCCAGGTCGAACTCGGACCGATGCCTCGGCAGCGCCGACGTGAGCACGAGCACCCGCTCACCGAGACCACGAAGTGTGTGTGCCCGGCCGAGCGTGCGCCACACCGCGTCAGCCGAGGTGAGCCCGCCGCGGTACCGCACGAACGCGCCACCGAGTTCGATCACCCAGCGACCGTCGGCGCGGTCGGTGACGATGTCGTGCACGACGAGCCCACTGCCCTTGATGCGCACACCGGGGCCCTCGCCGGCGGGGAACCCGGCCGCGGCGAGGACCTCGGAAACCCGGTCCTTCGACCCTGCCTGGCGATCGACGTCGGGCTCGTACGCCTCACCCTCCTCGGCCACCCGGATCTGGGCGAGCTCGACGTACCCGGGATCGAGGTCGTAGCCCACGTACCGCCGGCCGAGCCGCGACAGCGGCAGGTGACCGGCGTGGAACCGCTCCCCATGAACGGATCGAGCACGAGGTCATCGGTGTACGTGTAGAGCTCGATCAACTTCTCGGGCAACTCGATCGGGAACGGCGCGGGGTGGCCGACCCGACGGGCGCTCTCCGACGGGGTGTGCCACACGTCGAGCGTGAGCGCCATGAAGTCCTCGCTGCTGATCGTCGACTCGTGCGGCAGCCCCTCCCGCCGGCGTTGCTCGGCCGTGAGCGCCCGCTGGAAGCGGCCCTTGCTCGCCACGAT
>CAWHCI010000013.1:0-153941 GCA_963827775.1 uncultured Acidimicrobiaceae bacterium
AACAAGAAGAAGTCGTAGTCCATCGACTCCATGTCGAACACGGCCTCGTCGACGGTCGCCTCGGCGGTGGTGTAGGTCTTGTGCCGCACGATCTCGCGGTCGTCGGCGGGCCGGGGGTAGTAAGAGGCTGTCGCGAATGTCTGACCAGCGCGATCCGCGGGATCGAAGGTCCCCGCCTCCGCCGGACAGATCCTGACGCGCCGGCGTTGACCTGCTGGTTCACCGTTTCCCGCTCGGGCACCCGCTCGGCGGTCAGGCTCGGGAACAGCACGAACTTCGCCGACAGCTGCTAAGAGCGAGCGCCAATAGGCGAGGTGGTTGACCATCCACGGGTCGGTGGGTTGGCCCTGTTTTCATTCAGGGTGCGATCCAAGTCCGACTCGACCCAGTGGAGGTCACCCTCATGCTCGCACTTCACCCGCGCGTTGTCGACATCATCTGGCAAGCCATCGAACCACGCCTCCCTGAAGTCATCGACGAGCACCCGCTCGGCTGTCATCGGCCTCGTCGCGACGAACGAGAATGCTTCGAAGCAATCTTGTTCCGACTCGTCACCGGCTGCTCGTGGGATGTTGCTGGTCGGCTCGGCAAGGGCTCGGAAACCACCCTGCGACGGCGCCGTGATGAGTGGTGGCAGGCCGGGGTTTCGACGGTCTCGTCGACGAAACGCTGGCCGGCTACGACCGGCTCATCGGGTTCGATCTGTCCGAAGTGTCGATCGACGGATCGCAGCACAAGGCGCCCTTCGGTGGTGAAGGGACCGGACCCAACCCCACTGATCGCGGCAAATCAGGTTGGAAGTGGTCTGTCGCCACCGACCGCAACGGGATCCCGATCGGTTGGGAGATCGCCGGCGCGAACCGCAACGACTGTGTGCTGCTCGAGCCGACCCTCGATGCGGTCGACGCCCGAGGCCTGCTGGCTGACGTCGACACGATGCATCTTGACGCGGCTACGACAACGGCGTCGTGCGGGCCCTGTGCACCGAGGTCGGTCTCGATGATCTGATCGTCGCGAAGAAACGCAAGGCCGGTGAAGCCAAGGTCAAGGTCGCGTGTCGCTCGGCATGCGTTGGCCCGTCGAACGCACGAGACTCGTGGTTGTCGAGACTTCGGTCAGCTCCGCCGCAACACCGACCGGTTCATCCACCACCGCCTCGACTCGATAGCGCTCGCGATCGCTCTCGTCATCACGATCAAGCTCATCAAGTGGGCCGACCGATTCAAGATGGCCCACTGACCTACCGGCGCGTGTTGAAGCCTGGGAGATTCCGTCCGCTGAGTCCGGCCGCGTCCGCACAGTCCCGTTCTGTACGGGCTGCGCATCCGTTCCGTCGTCCTCTGTCCGTTTCGACGTGCCCAGTCCGCTCGAGTCCGGCGAATCCTGTGATCTCTTCGTGATCTTCGAACGTACGAGCCGAGCACGCTGCGCGAACGTAACCGCATCCCACCAGATTCGGGCGAGTTGCCACGGGCCGAGGTGCCATACCCGGCACCACGCGTATCGACGTAGGCGTGTAGCCGTGGACGCTGTTCCGCTGCAAGTCGGGTGCAAGCGTCAGAGACCGATTCTCCGTTCAGGAATCGTCTGCGCGAAACCCGATGAGGTCAAGTATTGACTGGACAGGAAGCACTAGTTGAACAGGGGACCCACCGGGTTGTCGTGTGGGCGGTCACGGCAACCTCAAGTCCTGGCAGCTGGACATTGCCCCCACTGTGCGTCACAGCGAAATCGCCATGATCGAGCACGACCAGCTCGGGCGGGTCCAACTTGAACACGAGAACACGCGAGCACCGATCACACACATACGTCTGTTCCGATCCGCTACGGCTCGCGAGCCTCATCTCGTGGTGCTCCGAGTCAAGGTCTTTCAGCCGCGCCTCGTCAAGGCCTTTTAGCTCGTCGTCGAGGCCAGCCATTTCGGCGGCGATCAAATCCTCGGCGTCCTGTTCGTTGTCTTGTGGGGCGGTCACGACAGACGACCGTTCGGGAAGTAGTCAAGGCCCGTGCGTGCACCGGTCGTTGACCAGCTCGTGTGGTTCCCGTTCCATACGGGAGCAGCCTGAGCGAATCCGATGTCGCCGGCGCCGGCAACGACGGCAACAGCAGCGCCGAGAGCGGCCCAGCGAGAGCAAGTGATGTTCATGGCGGTGGTTCCTTTGCGGGAGAAGTGCCGCCTTCGGAATCGGGGCGACGCTCGTTCATCGGCGCCGACCGCACCGACCTTGAACCCCCTTGGTGCTCGGGGTTGGGTAGGCCGTAGGGAACCCCAACCGCCGGTCGGCCCCGGCGGATTCGGTTCGCTGCCGAGTCCGTCGGGCGTCGTTGGGAGACTCGCCGAGATCGAAGTCGCCCTCACTTCGCACACGCTGCGACACTCGAGCACATCGCATCTCGTGTCTGCTCAGCGATGTCCACGGCTTCGTTCAACTGCTCAACGTAGATCACGTCGACCTCGCTGCCGCCAGCCTCGATCCGCTCCCGGCGATCACGACCAACCCACAGAAACTTATCCAGGCCCCGGCGACGTGCTCGCACTTGCCCGGGAGGTTCCTCGGCACCGACTCAGTCCGCGAAGACGCTCACCGACCGATCATGCGCGGCCATGCCGAGTGCAGCGATCTTCAGGTGCGTAACGTCAGTTTCGATCTCTGCTGCCACGAGCTCACCACGGTGCTCGTGTCAGAACGTTACCGCCGCCGTGGAACTGGCTCAGTCCCTGGATCAGCGAGATCGCCACCGTGGGCCCGCCATGAACCGGCCCGCAGTCTGGGCAAGACACGCGATCCCGAACATCGGTCGGGCGGGAAGCACCAAGGTCAGAGAGCGGCAGAGGACCGGTGCCATCGGGTTGCCCTCACGATCGGTCGGTGCCGAAGTCGCGTGGCTTATTGGATCCCGACCCGACAACGTCGGGTTCGTTCAGAGCGGAATCCGATTCAGCGCGGCATCCTGCCGCCGCGTGTCTTCAGCATCTTCATCAGTCACCTGCATGTCGACCAATAGACGAGCCGAAGGCAAACTATACATCACCGCCATCGTCTGCGTCGCCCGACGACGCTGCGACCTCATCTTGGCCATGCTCACCGGCGACATCGCCTACGACCCCAACCGACCAGAAAACTTCACCCAGCCGATAGAGACAGCCAGGGCCGTCCATTCAGGCACTGTTGAGTTGGGTGATCGAGGGCTGCGAGACGACGGCGGCGCTGGCTTGTTCCATCATATCGATGCGGGCGAATCGTCAGAAATTGCTACAATACGAGGACGCTCGTGGGGGCGTCGGTGCCCAGCTCGTATTGGCCGCGCTCGACGAACAGCTCACAGCGGGCTGAGCTGCGGGAGCGAACAGGGCACGCGCCGTGCGCCCTCGATGGGGTTCAACCCGATAGCGCCCCGAACCTCACCGCGTACCGGATGGCGCGGACGTCGCCGCGCGGTGGACGAGGCCATCGAAGCGAGCCTGTTCAGCTCGATCGAAGGCTGCCAGCATCTCCTCGGCTTCCGCCTCGTCGGGGACTCGTGACCCGGCGACCGAAGTGGCTTGCCCCTGCGTCGACGGAGGAAGTCTCGCCTCCGGTCGAAAGTCGCGGCTGCACGACCTCACGTTCCCTCGCACGAGTGGCCCAGTACTGAAGATCGTCAGGTCCGAGCCCAGTTCCGGCGGCCGCTTCACGAGAGGAGCACTTCCGGCGACCTTTGAGGTCGCGCCGGCACCGAAGAAGCCGGTCGTCGTCGTGCTCAGTCGGATTTCCGTTGGCATCTGGCAGGTGCGCTCGATGAAGTCGATGAGCTCCCCGGGGGCCCAACCGTCCCACCCGGCGCTCACTTCTTCGTCGTGGACGGCATTGACCATCGTGCGCGTCACCGTTCGTTGATCTGACGACAAGACCGTCACGACGAAGCGGCGGCGTGGCAGATCCGTGGTCCTGCTCCCTGAGTGCCGCTCGTTGCTGCTGTCGAGCCGCGAGCGGCGTTCACCCAATCTTGGACCTTCTCGACGGAGAGCCCCGCATCCCGGCGAACTCGTCGTAGAGCTTGTCGGCGTCAGCCGCTGCCAGGTCCTCAACCGTGTGCACTCCGGCTTGTGCCAGGCGTCCTTCGGCTCCCTTTCCGATTCCTTGATCTTGGTCAGCTGTGTCGTTGGCGACGTCTGTCGTGCCACGGTGACCACCTCCCTCTCATCCGGCACCCGACGGGGCCGCCGAGTTGTATCCGACGGCCCCTCGAGTGCAGACAACCGATGGGATGTTGCTTGAGGCTCTCGGCGAGGATGAGTCGCTCGTCTTGAATCCCACCAGGTCCTCGCCACCAGGGATGTTGTTCGGCCAGTTCAGGAACACGACGACCACGATCTTGTAGACCCCAGAGGCGCCCCCTCCAAGTGCTCCTTGAGAGTGCCTGCCGGAACGAGCACTTCCGCCTTGTAGGAGGTCTTGCCGTCCGCATCCTGACTGTCGAAAGCGGCGACAGGAACAATTTCATTCCCAAATTCCAATTCAGGGCCTGGACCCATGGACTCGCCGTACGCCATGACGCGCCATCCAACCCCGCCTGCAGCTTCAGCCCCCGTGGCCATCTGGTAGCCATTGGTTCCTCCGATATGCCACTCGACGTTGATGTTGAAGTCTTCGTCCGGATCGAGCACTCGGTTCGGATGGCCATCTGGATCGACCACCTGGACGGTATTGACATCTCCATCGACGATCGTCTCGCCCGTGACAAGGTCGATCCGTACTGGATCAAAGTTTTCAGACATTTGCTTGCCTTTCTGATCATGTATTTCGTTGTGTTTCTCGAACCATAGTTCCGCTAGATCAGGCACAACTCACAGGAAGGTCTTCTGCGTCTCGACACTGATGTGACTCCCGTCACCTGACATCGGACTCGCTCATCGGCAAGCCCTTCGGTGATTCTGAATATTCTCTTGGCTGGAGATCAACCTCGGAATAGCGAGAGGGATAACACCAATATACTCCAAATAACGCCAACATCTACCTTAGCACTCGCATCGGCCTCACCTGTCGCTCAATTTCGATTCGAATCCTCCAACAGCCCCTCGCCCCCTACTCACGGCGCGTCGTTTCGTGTAAGGTTCAGAGCGAGCGGACGGATCCGAGAGCACCAGAAGCGGATCTCATTTGGAGGTGGAGAGATGACCTGGCCCGACCCCAGGTGTCGCCCTTCGCAGCTCCCTGCTCAAGCCCAGAAGGGACCCGGACGGGTGACCGGGCCGCAGTCCGTTCGCCAGCAATTGCGGGCCGCGCTGATGTGGCGCAGCCGTCGTTCGCCGCAGCACACCTCCCAGGACGACGCTTCTGCGTCCGATGCCGACGCACTCGATCTCGGAGGGATCGCGACAGGCGACGGAGTCGACGATGGTCTCATCGCAAGCTTGGAACGAGTTCGACGGCACGTCGCGGGCGCAGGTGAGGCATCGATACATCGCCTCGTACTCGTCGCCGACGAGATCGCCGAGCAGTGGCTGGAGAGCCGAGAACGTGTTGAGCGCACTCGTGAAGCGCTCGCTGAGGCCGAGATGTCCGAGTCGGCATTGAGCGAACGCCTCGGCGCAGTGATCGAACTGATCACGCAGCTGCCTCGACTACCCCAACAATCGGAAGCCGGCGCCGCGGTGGGCGATGCAGCCTGCAGCAATGAACTTCACCGCATGGAGTTCGACCATCGACTCAATGGCCCATCTTGGCGGCGTCTGGGGACTCCTTCAATGGACGCCGCAACTGATCCGTGCTCCGGCAGCCGTGCACCCAACGCCGACTCGCAGCTCATCTTCTGAATCGGACCGTGCTCACGTAACCTCCTCTGCTATTGACAACGGGGTCCTGCGGCGTACAGATTCCGAACACCAACCGGATTCGGCGGACTCCGAGGACTCACCACTCCCGAGCCAGGGTCACGCGTCGGCGGGCGACGCGATCAGCACCCGGGACTCCGAGGACACCCGACATGGGCCAGATCGGGCCACGTTCCGACCTCAACCGCTTCTGCCCGGCGGGTCGAACGAAGCCGTCGCGCCACATCAATCCCGTGCCTTCAGAACCGACCCAACTCGTCCAGCGACGTCATCGACGGACCGCGGGAGCGCAGCCCCGGTTGACGCATCACTCAGTGTGCATCTCTTCGGTTCGCTTCGTGTGGTGACCGACAATACGCGCCTCGACGAGCCACTCCGCGGGAAGGCGCTGCGGGTCCTTCGCTACCTACTCACTCGCCGTGATCGCCCCGTCAAGACGGACGTGCTGATCGACCTATTCTGGCCCGAATCTCCGGCATCGACGGGGCGCCGAGGATTGCACCAGGCCATCTACTTGATTCGCAAGGAGTTCCGCAGAATCGATGTCTCAGCTCAGGCGGTCATCTTCCACGACGAGGCCTATCAGTTCGACCCGACGCTGACCTTGTGGTGCGACGTCGACGCCTTTGAGCTCCTCATCCGACAGGCACGCCGTGCAGAGCTTGCTGGCAAGCTCGATGAGGCATGTGAGTTCTATGGTCGGGCCGAGGCGCTCAGAACCGGCGACTTCCTCGAGGACGTTCCGTACGAGGACTGGACCGTCACTGAGCGGGAACGGTTGCGACTCCTCTACATCGATGCCGCCAATCGGCTGAGCGCCCTGCTCGAACGACGCCGTGAACTCGATCGCGCGATCGAGGTAAGCCAGCGCGTGTTCGACCGTGGAGCCGTGTGATGAGGAGAGCCATCGTTGCCTCATGAGGTGCTACGCCGCAGTGGGTCAACGCCCGCTGGCAGTCAGGCAGTATCGAAGTTGTGCAAGCTCCCTGGCGGACGTCTACGCGGTCGGATCCGTCGCCCGAAACGACTGAACTCCATTTCCTCCTCAGCCAACACGAGAACCTTCCGGAGGAGGGTGAAGCGGCCCGGGAATTGTGGAGGCTCCGATCCTTGAGAAGGATGGAGCGATGCCCACATCGTGGCAAGTACCCCGATGAGCTGCGTGAGCGTGCGGTGCGGATGGTCCTGGATCATCAGCACGAGTACGGGTCGCAGTGGGAAGCGGTCTGTTCGGTCGCCCAGAAACTCGGCCCGCGGAGACGGTGCGGTTGGGGGTCGCCGCGCCGAGATCGACACTGGTCGCCGGCCCGGCCCGACGTCCGATGAGCTGGCGGAGTTGAAGCGTGAGAACGCCGAGCTTCGTCGAGTCGTTCAACGGGCTCTACGAATGGAAGCTGATCTACCCGAAAGGCCCGTGGACCGGGCTCGAAGACGTCGAGTGGGCGACACTCACCTACGTCGACTGGTTCAACCATCGCCGCCTCCACGGCGAGATCGAACCCGGTCCCGGCTTCACCACCCCGACCGAGTTCGGGGCGGCCTACTACCGTCAACAACACTCAGCCGACCAGGCCGAGACGGTCAAACCAACCACCCTCTATGAAACCCGGGCGCTTCACACCGAGCCTCTGCGCACACGTTCAGCGTAGAACTGTGACCATTCTGTGCACAAGGGTGTTCTGGCCAGCGAAGCGTTGGCCTCTGTTGAGGGCATCATGCCTGCTAGTTAGTGCCCGGGGCGGGATTCGAACCCGCACAGATCTTGCGATCCAGGGGGGTTTAAGCCCCCCGTGTCTGCCAATTCCACCACCCGGGCCTGGTCCCGCACGCTACTGGGCGTCCACCACCTGAACGGTGCGAAACGAAGTGTGAACTCGGTGGCCGCGACCAACGGGGTGAGAGCGTCACTCGTACTCTCGTCTCATGAGGCGTTCGCTGGTGATCGTCGCCGGGCTTCTGCTCGCTGCGTGCGGCGGCCAGTCCGCGACCACCGCGTCGGCGCCCACTGCGGCAGCCACGCCGGTGACGTACCCACCAGCACCCGAGGCCCCCACCGGGCCCAACGACGAGGCGACCGCCCGCTTCGACGAGATCCTCGAGACGATCCCGGCCGGAGCGTTCGACGTTCGCGACGTGCGGGAGTTCATCGACGTCGCCGACGCTCGCCATGCGTGGCTGCTGACCGACCTGCTCCGCTTCCTCAGTGACGAGAACGCCGTCGACATCGCCGTCGACGGATTCACCACCCTGACCGGCGTCGACATCACCGACGACCCCGACGTCGCACGTCGACCCTGGAACGTGACGACGAACCACTTGATCGCCTGGGACACCCCAGCGCCTCCCGACTACCGGCGGCTGAAGGGTGGCCTGTTCGGACTCGTCGAGGACGGCTGGGCGCCGTTCTTCGCCGACACCGACGCCGACATCGACTGGCGCTGGGTGAGCTGGGGTGGTGTGTTCATCGACGACCGTCCACTCGGCGACCCCAACCCTGCGAGCGACCCGGGTGCATCCCGGCGCTCGACGACCCCGCACTCGTGCCCGCCGCCGACGGCGACTGGTACGACGACGCGGCGATCGTGTTCGGCGTGACCGAGGGTGACGAGGCGGTCGCCTTCCCGAAGCACATCATGCAGGTCCACGAGATGGTCAACATCACCATCGGCGGACGCCGGTTCGGCATCCCCTACTGCACGCTGTGCGGTTCGGCGCAGGCGTTCTACACCGACGACGTCCCCGACGAGTTCGACACACCCGTACTCCGCACCTCCGGGCTGCTCAACCGGTCCAACAAGGTGATGTACGACCTGACGACCCGATCGGTGTTCGACACCTTCACCGGCGAGGCAGTGAGCGGGCCGCTCCATGACGCCGGCGTCGCACTCGAACAGAACGCTGTCACGGTCAGCACCTGGGGCGAGTGGAAAGCCGCCCACCCCGACACCACCATCGTCGCCGAGGACGGCGGGATCGGACGTTCCTACGACGACGACCCGCTCGGCGGACGCGACGACGACGGCCCGATCTTCCCGATCGGCGACGTCGACCCGCGCCTCGCCGTGCAGGCGCCGGTGCTCGGCGTGCTGCTCGACGACGGCCGCACCATCGCGTTCTCGATCGACGCGCTCCGGGCAGCCACCGCCGAGGGCGGACAGGTGCACTACGAGGACGTCACCGTGACGACGGACGGTGGTGGCTTCGTGGCCGTGGCCGACGGCAACGAGATCGGCACCCACGAGGCTTTCTGGTTCGCCTGGAGCCAATTCCACCCCGACACGCTGCTCTGGCCGAACGACGCGAACTGACTGGCGGGCCCTACGGGGCCATCACTCAGCGGCTTCGACGCGAAGCTGGGCGGTGGTCGCATCCCAGGCGTAGATGACGGACGTGCCAGCGAGCAGGTCGTGGAGCTCGCGCCGATCACGACGAACGAGACCGACCAGGAAGCCGATTCCGAACAGGAGGAAGCTGAGCGGGAATGCGATCGTTCGCAACATGGCACGGCGAGCCGACGTCTTGCCGCCGTCGGATCTGACCACGAGCAGGCCCATGACGGCCTTGCCGATCGTCCGGCCCGTCGCGGCGAGGGAACCGGCGATGTACACGAACGACCAGACGCCGAATGCAGCGAGCACGAGCCATCGTTCGCTGTCGAGGCTGACATCGGCGCCGATCACGACACGGATCGCAGCCGACGCGAGGAACAGCCCTGCGCCGAAGAGGAGCCCGATGATGAACTGGTCGAGCGCCGAACGCCAGGAAGCGTGAGACCGATCCGGCAGCGTGCCGCTGCAGGGCGACTGCGCGTTGCGAGAACGACATCGTCGCGAGATCATCGACCTCGGACGTGCCGGACGGCATCGGCGGGACCTCACGAGATCGACCACGCAACACTCGTGCCGGGACGGCCTGGACGGCCTGGTCGACGGCGATCACCTGCGTCCGGGCGACGTCCAGCAGCTCGGTGAAGACGCCCGTGGTGGATCGGGCGATGACCGCGCCGAGCTCGGTGCGCTCGACGACCGCGTTGACGTCGACCCGTTCCAGCACACGATCCGCGTCGACTCGATCCACCAGTGCGTCGACGTCGACTCGATCGAGTGCGGCGTTGAGATCGACACGCTCGACCATGGCGTTCAGGTCCACGCGACCCAACATCGCGTCGACGTCCACCCGTTCCAGCGCTGCATCCACGTCGACGCGCTCGATGAGCGCATCTGCATCCACCTGCGCCACCAACGCATCGACGTCGACCCGCTCGATCAGCCTGCCGACATCGATTCGACCCATCAACGCATCCACATCGATCCGCGACAACAACTCGTCGGGCTCGATCCGAGCCATCAACGCACCCACATCGACCCGGCCCATCAACGCATCCACATCGATCCGCGACAACAACTCGTCGGGCTCGATCCGACGCCATCAACGCACCCACATCGACCCGGCCCATCAACGCACCCACATCGACCCGGCCCATCAACGCATCCACATCGATCCGCGACAACAACTCGTCGGGCTCGATCCGAGCCAGCAACGCACCCACATCGATCCGCGACAACAACCGATCCGGGTCGACACGATCGACCAGAGCGTTCACATCGACCCGGCCCATCAACGCGTCCACATCGATCCGCGACACCACCCGGTCCACGTCGATCCGCGCGATGATCTCGTCGAGATCGAGCCGCTCGATCAGATGGTTGACGTCGATCCGTTCGACGACCTCGTCGACGTCGACCGTGTCGACGACGGGAGAGACGACCGAACCCACCACCCTGCCGAGCAGGCGTTCGCTCAGACCCTTGGTCTGAGCATCGGTGCGGTCATCATCAGCCACCCGATCATCTTGGCACGGCGGGTCGCCGGGGCCGTCGGTTCCTCGGGTGCCGCGCTCGTGACTCGCCGCCGGACGAGAGGTGCTGCACGTGCGGGACCCATCGATCACGGCAGCTGCGCGGCGGGAACGGCCAGCCCGGTCGGCGACCCCGCTAGGCAACCCGGGTCACGTGGTCATGGCCACGATCGTCGAAGCGCTCGGCACCGCACAGCTCCCACAGCTCACCCCGCAGCCGGTCGGACTGCGGTGCGGTCAGCCCGTTCGACACGATGACCCCCTCGATCATGTCGGCGAGCACGGCGACCCAGGGCCGGCCGCGCAGACGGACCGACACGATCGCCCCGTCGGCCCGGCGCCGGACCGACCGGTCGACACCGACCAGACGCGGCGGACAGCGGAAGCTCGGGCCCACCAACCCCCGCCGACGGGCTTCGCGCGTGAGCGTGCGAGCGGCCGAGGCGAAGTCGACCGTGGAGGCCGAGGTGGGCGAGGTGGACATACCGACATGATGCACGAGGGGTGCGACATGGTTGTCGGGCGGCGTCGGCCGAAACGCGGTCGCCGGGGAGCGCCACACCGGATCGGTAGTGTCGGCAGCGATGACCGGAACGGAGCTCGAGGCCAACCAGCTGAGCCCGCTGCAGCAGAAGACGCTCGGCCTGCTCCGCCGCGCGCCCGATCCCGTCGTGTTCGACACCGCCTTCGTCGCGTCGCTGCGCAACGACGTCGACGAGGCCTTCGCCGGGTTCCACGAACGCCTCGGCGACGAGTCGATCTTCCTGAGCAAGCACCGCATCGCCAGCGTGCTCGGATGCGAGGTCCAGCACCTCCACGACGACGAGTTCTCGTGGTCACCGGCCGTCGCCGGAGGCCAGGTCGCCCACCGAGCCGTCCAGTTGATGATCAACTGGCGAGGCGACCCCGTGCCGTCCGACGTGGTCGACGAGGCGATCGCCCGGCTCGCCGACGACGACTCGAGCCTCGGCGACTGGATCGAAGCGCTGAGCGAGGCCGATCTCGCCGACCTCCGTGGCTTCGCCGTCGACAAGCTCATCAAGTTCCAGGAGTGCTTCCCACCCCTCGACCGCCGGGCCGCGCCCACCGTCGAGTCGAGCGTGCGCTGGCCGGCCGACGGCCCGATCGTGCTGTCGGGCAAGGTCGATCTCACGCTCGGCCGCCCGGCCGGCGCCGAGAGCCGCAAGGTGATCATCGACCTCAAGACCGGCTGGGTCTCCCCCAAGCACCGCGAAGACCTCCGCTTCTACGCGCTGGTCGAGACGCTGCGCAGCCAGGTGCCGCCGCGCAAGCTCGCGTCGTTCTACCTCGACGCCGGCGAACCCGTCGTGGAAGACGTCACCGAGCGCACCCTGCTCACCGCCAGCCGGCGCATGCTCGACGCCGTCGAACGCCGAGATCGAGCTCACGGTCGAGGGTCGCGAGGCGGTCAAACGACCGGGCACGTCGTGCCGGTGGTGCCCACTGAACACCGAGTGCGCCGAGGGCGAGGCGTACCTCGCCGGCGGCGACGACCTCTGAACGCCGTCAGCCCGCGGCCGCCGACATGACGGCCAGTGCAGTGCCGAGCCCCGCCGCCCCGCGCACCGTGGCGATGCGACGCCCGGGCTGCACGGCGGGCTTCGGGTCCCCGACCAGGTCGCCCGCCACCGACACGAACTCGTCGAGGTCGACGACGTTGACCACGAGCCCCCACACGCCGGGCCGTTCGACACGAGCGTTCTCGACCACCTCGACGATGCACCCACGCACACCGCCCTGATCCGCGAAACGATGGAAGGCCTGCCGCACGGTCGGCGTCTCTCGGATCCGACGCCGTTCGAGACCGAGACCCTCCTCGATCGCCGACGACGTCCGCTCGAGCGAATCGGTCATCACGACCACGTGGTCGATCTCGAACGCCCCGTTGGCATGATCGACGCCGTCGACCACGTCCCCCGCTCGAATTGGGACGCCATCGACGTCACCGGGGAGGACGCCGTCGCGTTCGACCACCAGCGTCGAGGCATCGCCGCCGAGCGTCGAGCGCGCCGTTGGCGAGCGGGACACGACCTACCGCGTCGACCGTGAACCCCAGCCGACGCCACGGCTCGGACTCGCCGGGCAGCGCGATCGCGGCGAGGCGGACACCGGTCATTCGTCGCCGAGCTGCCAGGACAGGAAGGCCAACACGTCGGCCTGCTCGTCGGCCCGCTTCCCGACCGGCTTGCCGACCCCGTGGCCCGCACGACCCTCCTGGTGCAGCAGGATCGGGCGTTCGGCCTGCCCGGCTCCGGCGAACTGCAGTTGCGCCGCCATCTTGCGGGCGTGCAACGGGTCGACCCGACTGTCGCCCTCGGCCGTGGTCAGGAGCACCGCCGGATACTCGATGCCTTCCCGAACGTGGTGGTAGGGCGAGTAGGCCATGCAGCCACTCGAACTCCTCGGCGACGTCCGGGTCGCCGTATTCGTCGGTCCACAGACGTGCGATCAGGAAGTGCGGGAAGCGGATCATGTCGAGCAGCGGCACCGCGCACCACACGGCACGGCACAGGTCGGGGCGCTGGGTGAGCGCGACGCCGACGAGCAGGCCACCGTTCGAGCCACCGGCGATCGCGAGCTTCGAACGTGCGGTCCGTCCGGTCTCGACGAGCCAGTCGGCCGCGGCGTGGAAGTCGTCGAACACGTTCTGCTTGTTCTCCCGCCGGCCGGCGCGGTGCCACTGGTCGCCGTGCTCGAACCCGCCACGCAGGCCGGCGATCGCGTACGTGCCGCCGGCTCCGCACCACGCGGCGATGCTCGCCGAGAAGACCGGCGACTCGGTGATGGCGAAGCCGCCGTAGCCGTTCAGGATCGTCGGTGTGTCGACCGACGGCTCGATGTCGGCGCGATGGATCAGGAACAGGCCGATGGCCGTACCATCGGTCGAGCGGGTACTCGACGGTGCGACACGGTCAGGTCGGGAGCGTCGTCGCCGGCGACCGGCGGTCGGAGTCGTTCGACCGACTCGTCACCGACCAGCCACACGGCGGCGGGCTGGTCGAAGCCGGTGATCAGGGCGTACGCGCGATCATGAACCCGGTCGACGGCGAGTTGCACCACCGAGCTGACACCGACGCCGTCGGATCTCGGACAGCAACGCGCCGGCGCCGCTCCACCGCTCGATCGCATCCACGCCGGCCGCCGAGGTCGCCACGACGAGATCGCCGGCGGAGGGCTTCGCCGTGGTGACCACGACGTCGCGTTCGGGCACGACGACCGACCAGTTCGTCGGCGACGGATCGTCGCCGAGGTCGACCCGCACGACCCGCCCGCGGGGCGCGCCGAGCGTGGACGTGCCGACGAGGGTGGTGTCGTCCTCGAACGAGAACGACGACAGCGCATCGGTCTCGACGACCACGTCGGTCCACGTGCCCGACCGGCGGTCGAGGACCTGGACATCGGTGCGCCCCCAGCCCACGCTCGCCTGCACGAGCAGGCGCCGACCGTCGGGTGAGATCGACACGTTCGGCCAGGTCTCGGGCGTCGGGTGCTGCGCCCACACCACCGGGTCGTCGGCACCGGCGTCGCCCAGCGTGTGATGGTGCACGGTCCGGTGGTACCGGTCGCCGTCCGGATAGCGCGTGTAGAAGAATCCCGACCCGTCGGGTTCCCAGGCCACGCTGCTCGCGCGGCAGTTCCGGATGCGCTCGGGAAGGAGCGATCCGTCGGCGGTCCTGACGATCCGGAGCTCCGAGTTCTCGGTGCCACCTTCGCTCACCCCGAACGCGACCAGCGCCCCGTCGTCGGACGTCTCGAACCAGTCGACGGCCACTGCGGCATCGTCGACCGCCTCGGCCGGATCGACCAGCGTGTGTGCGTCTGCTCCCGGATCCGACACCGAGCGGACGACGAGGCCGGCCTGCTGGGCTCCCTCGGCCCGCTCGAGCAACACCAGAACATCGCCGCGCGCCTGAACCGACTGGACCACCGGCAGGCTCATCAGCGCCCGCAGACGTCGATGCCAGATCTCCCGACTCGGGAGCGCGTCGAGCACCTCGCGAGTTCGCCGGTTCTGCGCGTCGACCCAGGTTCGGACCTCGGGATCGTCGCCGTCCTCGAGCCATCGGTAGGGATCGGGGACGTCGGTGCCGTGCAGCACGTCGACGGCGTCGCCGCGTGGGGGTCACCGCAAGCGGGGTTCCGCCATGCATCCTCGCACCATAGTCACGGTCCGGATCGAACGAAGTGCACCCGGACAGCACGAAGCCGCCGGCCGGAACCGACGGCTTCGAGGAATCGGGACGGGTGCGTGTCAGCCGCGGCCCATGTTGGGCCGCTTCCCGTGGTTCGCCTTGCTGCGGCGCAGCTTGGCCTTCTTGCGACTGGTCTTCTTCGACATAGGGACACCATGCTACGGCGCACGCGTCGGCGCACCAACCGCCCGACACCGGTCGCACCGTCACGGCTCGCTACGTTCCGGCGATGCAGATCGACGGCCACTGCGACGCCCGCTTCGACGGAGTCAGGCAGGCATTCGCGTCCAACTTCGACGAACTCGGCGACATCGGCGCCAGTGTCGCCGCCACGGTCGACGGCGAGTCGGTCGTCGACCTGTGGGGTGGCACGTGCGCCACCGACGCCGGTCCCGGCCGGCCGTGGCAGCGCGACACGATCATCAACGTGTGGTCGACGACCAAGACGATGTCGTTCCTGGTCACGCTCATGCTGGCCGACCGCGGCCTGCTCGACCTCGATGCGCCGGTCGCCGACGTCTGGCCCGAGTTCGCGACCGGCGGGAAGGATCGGATCGACACCAAACACGTGCTCTCCCACAGCGCCGGGCTCTCCGGATTCGACGTCATGACGACCGCCCACGACCTGACCGACCACGACCTCGTGTGCGGGCGACTCGCGGCGCAGGCACCGTGGTGGGAGCCGGGCACGGCGTCGGGCTATCACGCGGTCACCCAGGGGTACCTGCTCGGCGAGATCGCCCGGCGCGTCGGTGGGCGATCGATGGGCCGGTTCCTCGCCGACGAGGTCACCGGGCCGCTCGACGCCGACTTCCACATCGGCACCACCGCCGAGCACGACGACCGTGTCGCCCACGTCGACCCACCACCCGAACGCGCTGGGCGGTGACCTCGCACCCGGCACGATCGCGCATCGTACGTTCGCGACGCTGCCGCTCGATGCCTCCGCGTCGCAGACGCACGAATGGCGGCGGGCCGAGATCCCCGCCGCCGGCGGCCACGGCAACGCCCGCTCGGTGGCGCGGGTCATGTCGGTGCTGGCCAACGGCGGATCGCTCGACGGTCGGCAGTTCCTGTCGGCTGCGATGTGCGACCGGATCTTCGAAGAGCAGCAACACGGCAACGATCTCGTGCTGGACCGACCGCTGCGACTCGGTCTCGGGTTCGGCCTGAGCTCGGACGACATGCCGCTGCCGAACGACCGCTGCTGCTTCTGGGGCGGCTGGGGCGGATCGCTGGCACTCGTCGACATGGAGCACCGCGTGAGCTTCTCGTACGTGATGAACGACATGCGCGAGTCGACGACCGGCGACGACCGGGCGGGCCGCCTGTTGATGGCGCTGTACGGGAGCCTGGGGGCCGAGGTCGGCTAACCGGCCGACGCCCACCCGATCAGCTCGTCGGCCGACCACGTGTTGACGATCCGCTCGACCGGCACCTCCCGTTCGGCAGCACGGTTGCAGCCGAGGGGCTGCCACTCGAGCTGGCCGGTGGCATGGGCATCGGAGTCGATCGAGAACCAGCAGCCGTAGTCGATCGCCAGGTCGATCAGTTCCCGCGGTGGGTCGAGCCGCTCGGGACGGCAGTTCAACTCGACCGCGGTGTCGAACTGTGCGCAGGCCGCGAACACGAAGTCGGCGTCGAACGTGGATTCGGGCCGTTTGCCGATCTTCCGGCCGGTCATGTGCCCGAGGATGTCGACATGGGGGTTGGCGATCGCCATCACCATGCGCTCGGTCATCTGCTTCGATTCCATCCGCAGCTTCGAGTGCACGCTCGCGACCACGACGTCGAGTCGGCCGAGCATGTCGTCGGACAGGTCGAGGGAACCGTCCAGGAGGATGTCGACCTCCATCCCGGTCAGGATCCGGAAATCGTGACCGGCCGCCGCGATCTCGCCGTTGATCCGCTCGATCTCGATGAGTTGATCGGCGAGGCGCGCTTCGTCGAGGCCGTGGGCCACCGTCAGCCGAGCGGAGTGATCGGTCAGCACCATGTACTCGTGGCCGATGTCGATCGCCGTGGCCGCCATCGCCTCGATCTCGGCGCCACCGTCGCTCCAGGTGGAGTGCAGATGGCAGTCACCTCGCAGCGCCGCACGGTACGGGGCGCCGTCGTCGGTGAGTTCGATCTGCGAGTCGGCCTCGATCTTCTGCAGATACGAGGGCACGACGCCGGCCAGTGCCTCGGTGATCACCCCGGCGGTGGCGTCGCCGATGCCGTCGAGATCGGTCAGGCGCTGATCGCGGGCCCGCTCGGCGAGTTCGACCGGGTCGGTGGTGCGCACGACGTCGAGCGCCCGCACGAACGCCCGCGTCTTGTACGGGGACGCGAGCGCCCGATCGAGACAGTGGACGACCCGAAGCAGGGCCGCCTCCGGCGACATCGGAGCAGTCGACGACACGGCCGTCACGGTACCTCGGCCCACGTGACGCTCGACACGGGTTCCCGGTGGAATACGGGGCGGCGTCGGTGCGTTTCAGCATTCGAACCACGTGACAAGGAGAACCCGGTGGCAACCAGCACACTCAACATGGAGAACTTCGAGTCGACCGTGACGGCCGATGGCATCACGCTCGTCGACTTCTGGGCCGAGTGGTGCGGTCCGTGCCGCCAGTTCGGCCCGATCTTCGAGCAGACGTCCGAGGAGCACCCCGACGCCGTGTTCGCCAAGGTCGACACCGAGGCCGAACAGGAGCTGGCGGGCATGCTCGGCATCATGTCGATCCCGACGCTCATGATCTTCCGCGACGGCATCCAGCTGTTCAGCCAGCCGGGTGCACTTCCCAAGTCGGCGCTCGACGACCTGCTCCGCCAGGTTCGTGAGCTCGACATGGACGAGGTGCGCAACGAGTTGGCCGACGCCGACGGCTGCCGCCGACTGACCACATCTCGCCCGGCGACGCTCCCCTCCCCCGGTGTCGCCGGGCGCAAGAACCCCCGATCGTCCTCCCCCCGAGCGATCGGCGTGCGAGGCGGGTGGCTTCGGCCACCCGCCTCGTTCATGTCCCGGCCACGCGCGTCGCCGTCTGCGGTGACGATCGGGTTCCCTCGTGACTCCGGAAACCCGCTGCTCCCGGACGAATCCCTCGTAGAGTTGAAGTCTTCTGGCGGACAGACCGAAGGACACATCGTGAGTACGAACACATCACCTCAGCGGATCGCGGTCATCGGCACGGGCTACGTCGGCCTGACCACGGGTGCTTCGCTCGCCCACTTCGGCTTCGACGTCGCCTGCTGCGACATCGACGAGCGCAAGGTCTCGATGCTGAAACAGGGCATCATCCCGATCGTCGAGGACGGCTTGTCCGAGATGGTCGCCGACGGGCAGGCATCCGGCCGCCTCACGTTCCATCTCGGTTCGATCGAGTCGGTGGCCGCCGCCGACGTGGTCTTCCTCTGCGTGCCGACCCCGCAGGACGACGACGGTTCGGCCGATCTGACCTACGTGAAGTTGGCGGCCACCGAGATCGGTCCACACCTCAGGCCGGGCGCCGTGGTCGTCAACAAGTCGACGGTACCGGTCGGCTCGTTCCACTTGGTCGGCGAGGCGCTCGCCCGTGCCGACGTCGACGTCGTGTCGAATCCCGAGTTCCTCCGTGAGGGATCGGCCGTTCACGACTGCCTCCACCCCGACCGGGTGGTGATCGGCGCCGAGAACCCCGGACGCCGCCGCGAAGGTCGCCGCCCTCTACGAGTCACTCGACACCCAGATCATCCTGACCGACCCCGCCTCGGCGGAGACGATCAAGTACGCCGCCAACGGGTTCCTCGCGATGAAGATCTCGTTCATCAACAGCGTGGCCGCGATGTGTGAGCAGGTCGGCGCCGACGTCGCCGCCGTGGTGGCCGGCATCGGCAGCGACGGCCGGATCGGGCCCCAGTTCCTCAACCCCGGCCCGGGCTGGGGTGGCAGCTGCTTCCCGAAGGACTCACGGGCACTCGTCAGCATCGCCCGCGAGCGCGGGTACGACTTCTCGCTGATGCGCGGCGTCATCGACATCAACGAGCAGCAGTACGAGCGCATGGTCTCGAAGATCACCCGGTCGACGGGCCGCTTCGCCCACGATCGACTCGACGGCGTGATCGTCGCCGCCCTCGGCCTGACGTTCAAGGCGGGCACCGACGACCTTCGGGAGTCGCCGAGCGTGCGGATCCTCCGCGACCTCGAACGTCGGGGCGCCACGATCCAGGCGTACGACCCGACCACCGTCGGAGATCTCGACGAGATCCAGCGGGCACGACTGAGCGGCTTCGACGTCCGTTCCAGCGTGCTCGACGCCGTCAGCGGCGCCGACGTGCGTCGCCGTGCTCACCGAGTGGCCCGAGTTCAGCGAGATCGACCTCGCCAAGATGGTCGAGGTCATGCGCGGCAACAACGTCGTCGACTGCCGCAACCTGCTCGAGCCGACGGTCGTCAAGGCGGCCGGGCTCACCTACGACGGCGTCGGCCGGTCATGAGCGACCGACGCATCCTCGTCGCCGGCGGCGCCGGCTTCCTCGGCTCGCATCTGTGCGATCGCCTCGTCGAGCGTGGCGACCACGTGATCTGCGTCGACGATCTGTCGACCGGTCGCAGCGAGAACATCGCACAGCTCGCCGGCCACGACCGCTTCGAGTTCGTCGAGTTCGACATCGTCGGCGGCGGGCTCGACGCGTCGATCTCCGACGGTGTCACCGACGTCATGCATCTCGCCAGCCCGGCGGCGCCGCCCGAGTACCTGCGCCGGCCGCTCGACACGCTCGCGGTCAACAGCACCGGCACGCAGCACCTGCTCGACATCGCCGAGCGTCACGGTGCCCGCTTCTTCCTGGCCTCCACCAGCGAGGTGTACGGCGACCCGCTCGTGCACCCGCAGGTCGAGGAGCTACTGGGGCAACGTCAATCCGATCGGCGAACGGTCGGTGTACGACGAGGGCAAACGGTTCTCCGAGGCGCTCACGATGGCATACCACCGGGCGAACGATCTCGACGTGCGCATCGTGCGCATCTTCAACACCTACGGCCCGCGGATGCAGGCCAACGACGGCCGCGTCGTCACCAACTTCGTCTCCCAGGCCCTCAACGGCGACCCGCTCACGATCTACGGCGACGGCAACCAGACGCGCAGCTTCTGCTACGTGGCCGACGAGATCGAGGGATTCCTCCGGCTGCTCGACGGCCCGCACATCGGGCCGATCAACATCGGGAACCCGAACGAGTTCACGATGCTGGAGTTGGCCACGCTCGTGCTCGAGCTGACCGGATCGGGCTCGGCGGTCGAGTACCGCCCGCTTCCGTCCGACGATCCGAAGCTCCGCCAGCCCGACATCACCCGGGCCCGCGAGCTCCTCGGCTGGTCACCGGAGGTCCAACTTCGCGAGGGCCTCGGTCGCACCATCGACTGGTTCCGCTCGTCGGTCTTCGCGTCCGACTGATCACCGTCGCCCGATCGCCGCGGGCGGCACGGCCGACGGCCCCGGCTCTGGGTAGCCTGCGACGCCCATGGAACGTTTCGGACTGGTCGGGCTCCCCAACGCGGGCAAGTCGTCGCTGTACAACGCGCTCACGGGCGGAGGCGCGCTCGCGGCGCCCTATCCGTTCGCCACGAAAGACCCCAACATCGGTGTCGCCCGGGTTCCCGACGACCGCGTCGACCGCCTGGCCGAGATGTCGGCGTCGAAGAACGTGGTGCACGCCCAGGTCGAAGTGGTCGACATCGGCGGTCTCGTCGAAGGCGCCTCGAAGGGTGAGGGGCTCGGCAACAAATTCCTCGCCAACATCCGTGAGGTCGACGCGATCGTGTTCGTCCTGCGCGCGTTCGAGAACGACGACATCGTCGGCTCCCCCGACCCGCTCGAGCACCTGCGCGTCGTCGAACTCGAGCTCGCTCTCGCCGACCTCGAGGCCGTGGAGAAGCGGCTGACCCAGGCCACACGGCAGGCCAAACTCGACAAGACGCTCGGCGACGAGATCGCGGCGCTGCAGCAGGCCGAGGAGGCGCTGAGCGCCGGTCGACCGCTGTACCGTGCGGGCCTGAACGACGAGGTCAAGGCCGCGTTGGCGCCCTACTTCCTGCTGACGAACCGGCGAGTCCTCGCGGTCGTGAACGTCGGCGAGGAGGACCTCGACGACATCCCGGCGGCCGAGGCGAAGGTGGCGGCCGAGTTCAACGACGCGGGCGACAACGTCGAGATCATCGGCATGTGCGTCCAGCTCGAGGCCGAGGCCGCTGCGATCAGCGATCCCGCCGAACGCGCCGAGATGCTCGAGGGCTTCGGCCTCGGAGAAGGCGCCCTGTTCCGCATGGTCCGCTCCGCGTACCACCTGCTCGGTATGCGCACCTACTTCACCACGGGCGAGAAGGAGACGCGGGCATGGACGTTCTACGAGGGATCGACGGCACCGGTCTGCGCCGGGCGGATCCACACCGACTTCCAGCGAGGCTTCATCCGCGCCGAGGTCATCCAGTGGGACGAACTGCTGACGCTCGGTTCGTGGTCGAAGGCCCGTGACGCCGGCAAGCTGCGCGTGGAGGGCAAGGACTACGTCGGCCAGGACGGCGACGTGATGGAGTTCCGCTTCAACGTGTAGACGAATCGTCGAACGGGACGGCGTGACGTTGCTCTGCCGTTCAGGGTGCGGGCGTGTAGATCGCCGTCAGCACCGAGTCTCTGAGGATGCTGTCGGTGAAGGCCCCACTGACGTGCTGGCAGACAAGGTTGACGCTGACGGGAACACCCGCACTGACATCGACCGTCCGGGTGCCCGACAGGAGACCTCTCACCGTGTCGAAGCTGCTGCTGTTGTCGGGTGTGAGCACCTGCGTGTAATCGGCGTCGATCGTCGTGCCGGTGGTGATCGAACAGGTCGTCGGGGCGAACGGAGTGGTCGCACCGCTGATCGGATCATTGGTGGTCACGTTCGTGATCGAGTTGGCCGTGATCTGTCCGGCCACGGTCGGCGTCATGGTCACCGTTGCGATCACCTTCGGGTTGTCGCCTCCGACGCCGCCGGAGACGCCGAGCGTCGTCTGGGCGTCACGGTCGCTCATGGCCACCGGTCGGGCTGACTCCAGCGCCTCGATCTTCGCATCGGCTGCCGCCTTGCCGGCCTCCAGTGCGACGAGTCGGCCGGCGATCTCGAGCAAGCTCGACTTGGTGTAGTACCCGTTGACGTCGATGATGACGTTGACGGTTCCATTCAGGTTGTACACCTCGAACGACCCGGCCCCCGACAAGGTGGTCACGACTGCGTTCGGAATCGGTGGTTGGCCGGGAACCGGGTTCAGGCTCGATGCGACGGGACGCTCCCCGCCGGGCCAGATCGTCAAGAACGAGGGGGCAGTCGCGTCGAGTGCCGTGACGTTCGACGACAGGCCAACTGCGTCGGTCGGAATCGTGCAGTCACCATTGTCGCCGTGGGCCGCCACCGTCTTGGTATCCGACGGGCCGAACGTCTCGAGTGGTCCGATGTGGAACTCACCGGGTCGGGTGTCGATCAGACGGCATGGCGTCATCGGGACGAAGGTGGCGTCGGTCGCACCCGGCGCGGCGTCGACGCTCCACGCCTGGAACACGAACACCGCGATCAAGGCAATCGCGAGACCAGAACCCAATGCGACCAGTGATCGCGGATTGACGGTGACAGTCATGGTGGAGCCTCCCGGGGCCAGCAACTGGACCGGCCCAGAGTGCTCTGAACCAACCTACAACACCCCCGCGAGCCTTGACGACTGCCCCAACCTCCCGCCGCTTCAACGTCTGACGCAGCCGGGTTCCGGCTGCGTCAGACGGAGAGCGAGACCTGCGATCGTCAGGAAGCGCCGCGGCCGGTGAGCACCACACCCACCGTCTTGGCGCAGATCCGGAGATCGTGGCCCAGCGACCAGTTGTCGACGTAGTACAGGTCGAGGCGCCGGTACTGCTCGAAGCTCGTGTCGGACCGGCCCGACACCTGCCACATCCCGGTCAGCCCGGGCAGCACCCGGAGACGGTCACGCAACTCGCCGTCCCACTGGGCGACCTCGTCGGGCAGCGCCGGACGAGGGCCGACCATGCTCATCGTGCCGCGGAGCACCGCGACCAGCTGCGGCAGCTCGTCGATCGAGAGCTTGCGAAGCAACCGGCCGGACCGCGTGATCCGGGGGTCGTTGGTCATCTTGAACAGTGGGCCGTCGACCTCGCTCTGGTCGAGCAGGTCGGCCTTCATCTCGTCGGCGTTGACCACCATCGTGCGCAGCTTGGTGAGCGTGAACGAACGACCGCCCCGACCGACACGTTCCTGACGGAACAGGATGGGCCCGCCGTCCTCCAACTTGATCGCGATCGCTGCGGCGAGCAGCAACGGCGACGAGAGCACGAGGATCAACGCCGCGGTCACCACGTCGAATGCCCGCTTGGCGACGCGCGCGCCATCCGCCACGGATGACCGGCTCCACGTAGATCATCGTGTTGCCGTCGAGCGCCTGCGGCCGGATCCGGGTGATGTCGATGTCGCGCAGGCTCGACGACAGCACGACGTGGTAGCCGTCGTCGGTCAGCTCACGCGTGAGACGGTTGACGTGATCCTGGCCGACCGAGCCGAGCGAGACCACGACGCCGCAGACGTCCTGTTCGGCCATGATCGTGCGCAGGTCGTCGATCGGGCCGAGCACCCCGACGCCGCCACGGTCACCGAGCTCGTCGTCACCGATGAAGCCGGCGACGTCGTACCCCAGCGCTGGGTTGCGCTGGTAGGTGTGCATGAGGCCGATCGCGTGCGGATCGGTGCCGACGATGAGAATCCGCCGACGGAGGCGGCCCTCGGTGCGCAGCCGGTCGAACTGCCGGCGTGCCACCTGACGCTCGGCCAACAGCACCGCCGCCACCGAGACGGCGACGAGGAACACCCACAGTCGGGAGAGGTCCTTGAACTGGATGCCGAAGGCGATCAGCACGATGACGCCGACGCCGACAGCGATGGCGCGCAGCACGTTCTTGGCCTCCTCCGACCGGGCGAGCGTTCGCCCGGGAGAGGTACAGCCGGTTGAACAACGCCCCGGCGATGAAGCCGGGCAGGCTCGCCACGACCAGCAGTGCGTGCTCCGCCATGATCCAACTCGGTACCGGCCGAACTGCGCGCTGGACGACGAAGGCCAATGCGATCCCGACGATCACCGCCGCCGCATCGGCGAACACCAACCGGTTGCGTGCCGTGTTCGGCATCACCGGCATCGGCAATGGTGTATCGCCCGGCGCCGGCGGCTCGAGGGCCGCTGCGTCGCCGTGCAAAGGAACTGTGAACTGGTCCTTGAGGACCTCGGTATCCGTCCGCCCGCTCATGTACTCTTCCGCTCTTTTCCGCTCTGACCCTTCCGGGTCACTTTCTTCCGCCACTTTGCGTGTTCTTCACTTGTATCACCGTGCGTCCAGGAAGTTCCAGTGATTTCCACATTCGTCCATCGAAAAGCGATGTGACTTTGGTCCCATACCACGTTGTGCGGTCGACCGGACGCGTCGCATGACATAGTTGACCACCGGCTGACATAACGACCGTACGCCGATCGGCCCGACACCACTCGCTAGAGTTCCGGCGTGCCGGACGAGACCGCTCCCTCCCCACCGCGCCGCGACGCCGCCGGCGACATCGCCTGCGACGTCGTGTTGGAGCAGACGCTCGGACACGTCACGCATGGTCAGAATCTGCGACGGCTGCTGGCGGAGGTCGACGGGTTCACGCCGCGCTTCGTACCGGTTGCGTACGACAACGAGTCCCGGACGCGTCACATCCCCGGCTTCGGCAACTGGACCGTGCGCGCCGGTGTGCGCGCCCGGATGGGTCTGCGCGGCGGCCCCGGACGCGACGCCGTGTTCGTCCACACCCAGGTGCCGGCGGTCCTGCTCGGACGTACCGGCGTGCCCACCGTGGTATCGCTCGACGCGACTCCGAAGCAATACGACGAGCTCGGAGAGCACTACGCCCACGACGTCGGCCCCGACTGGCTCGAGCGCATCAAGACCGACCTGAACCGACGCTGCTTCGAGCGTGCGGCCCATCTGGTCACCTGGGCGCACTGGACCAAGCAGAGCCTGGCCGACCAGTACGGCATCGATCCGTCGAAGGTCACCGTGATCCCACCCGGCGTCGACGTCGAACGGTGGATCCGCCCCGCAGACGCCCCGGTGCGCGGCGCCGACGGGATCGTCCGCATCCTGTTCGTCGGGGGCGACCTCGGTCGCAAGGGTGGGTTCGACCTCATCTCGGCGTTCGAGACGGTCCGTGAACGGCACGGTGAGCGTGTCGAATTGCACCTCGCCACCCCGGCCGAGGTCGACGCCGGGCCCGGCGTCACCGTGCACCGGTCGATGACACCCAACAGCCCCGAGCTGATCGAGCTCTACCACCGCTGCGACGTGTTCTGCCTTCCCACACTCGGCGACTGCCTCCCGATGGTTCTGCCCGAGGCGGGGGCGGCCGAGCTGGCACTCGTCAGCACCGACGTCGGCGCGATCGGCGAGATCGTCCGCAACGACGAGACCGGACTCCTCGTGCCCGTCAGCGACATCGGGGCACTGACCGGCGCACTCGAGCGGCTCGTCGTCGACGACGATCTCCGCACACGGCTCGCCGGCGCAGCCCGGGAGCTGGTCACGTCGGAACACAGCGCCGCCACCAACGCACGCCGCATCGTCGACGTCGTGAGGGGCGCCGTCGACGACGCGCAGCCCCGCGAGCGCTGACGGGCCGACGGGCGCACCCGGCGGGACGCCGGACGATCCGGCGACGCGCCCGGCCGCGAACCGCCCCGGAACGTCGGGCGACTTCCGGTTCGAAGCCACTAGCGTGCACGCCGTGTTGGTGCGGGCTGCCTCCTCGCGACGGATCGCGGGCGATGTCTTGGCCGTCGCGCGCGCCCACTGGTACCTCCGCGGTGCACGTTCGATCGGCGAGCGGGTTCGCCTCTGGGGGCGACCCGCGGTCGCGGCCCGCGGCGACATCCACGTCGGCGAACGCACCCAACTCGTCTCGACCTTGGCACCACTCGAACTCGTCACGGAGCCCGGCGCCGAGATCCGAATCGGCAGCCGATGCCTCGTCAACTTCGGCACCTCGATCATCGCCCACGAACGCGTCACGATCGGCGATCGAACCCTGATCGGCACCGACTGCATGATCACCGACACCGGCTTCCACGGCGTCGAACCCGACCGGAGGTTCGACCCACCGCCACCCCAGCCGGTCACGATCGGCGAGAACGTGTGGCTGGCCGCCCGCGTGATCGTGCTGCCCGGCGTGACGATCGGTGACGACGCCGTGATCGGCATCGGCAGCGTGGTGACGACGAACATCCCACCTCGTGCACTCGCCGTCGGCTCGCCGGCCCGGGTGGTGAAGGAACTGTGAGCTCACCACCCACCGAGCCCGACCGCGGCACGGAACCCGCCACGGGCACCGCCGCGGACGTCGACAGCGGCTCGGTCGATGCGACCCACACCGACGAACTCGCGGAACTCGCCGACGACGAACTCGTGGAACACGACGCGCACGACGACGGGCAGAACGATGAGATCGAGCGGAGTTCGGTCCGTCGGAACATGGCGCAGATGGCGAGCTCCCAGGTCGTCACCTGGCTCCTGGCGACGCTCACCGCGATCATCGTGCCGCGCTACCTCGGGCCCGAGATCCTCGGCCGCCTCCAACTCGCCGGCTCGCTGTGGGGCATCGCCGCGGTGTTCACCGCACTCGGCACCACGACGTATCTGCAGATGACGATCGCCCGGAATCAGCGAGAAGGCCTCTCGCTGATCGCGCCCGCGCTGGTCGCGTGCACGGCCGCGTGGGTGTTCGCGTCCGGCGTGCTCGCCGTGTACGTGTACTACGCGGAGAACGACCGAACGTTCGTGACGATCATGATCATGAGCGGGGTCACCGCGCTGTTCCTGCTCTGGAACGACGTGTTCGGAGCCGTCTTCACCGGCCTCGAACGGATGTCGGTGCTGGCCCTGCTCGCGGCCGCCGGCAAGCTGGTGACCCTGCTCGCCACGATCGCCGTGCTCGCGTTCGGGTTCGGCGTGGTCGGCGTGGTGGGCGTCACGATCGCCACGTCGGGCGTCGGGCTCGTGCTGCTCATCGTCCGGTTCCGCCGCTTCACGCGACTCGACACCAGCCGATGGAGGAGCGCGCTGCGACCGGTGGTCGTCGCCAGCGCGCCGTTCATGGTCGTGACGCTCTCGCTGATGGTGTACCGGCAGATCGACGTGATCGTGATCTCCCGCGTCGCCGGCAGCCGCGACGTCGGGTGGTACGCCGCCGCCGACCTGCTGGCCGGGTCGTTGCTGTTCCCCACCACGGTGATCATGTCGACGTTGTTCCCCACGTTCAGCCGCCTGTACACGACCGACCCCGATCACCTCCGCGACCTCGTCCGCCGCACGTTCTCGGTGTTGCTGCTCGTCGCCGTCCCGATCGGGCTGGGCGCGGCGATCGTGGGCCCGACGTTCGCTCCCCTGCTGTTCGGCGACGACTTCGACGGAACGGGTGCGGCACTCGTGATCTTCGGCCCCGTGACGATCCTCTCGTTCGGCACCACGCTGCTCGCGTACCTCGCGCTCGCCACCAACCGCAGCAGCTTCCTCGCCGGCATGTTGATCAGCGCGGCGATCCTGACGGTGCTCCTCGACATCGTGCTGGTGCCCTGGGCGGCCGACCGCTACGACAACGGGGCGATCGGTGGCGCCCTGGCATACGTGGTGACCGAGGTCCTGCAGTTCGTCATCGGGCTGGCAGTGTTGGCGCCCTACCTCGTCACACGGGAGTGGGCGTGGCGCACCACCCGGGTCCTGGCCGCCGGCGGCGTGATGGTCGCGGCGACGTTCCCCCTACGCGACGAGCTCTTCCTCATCCCGGCAGCCGTCGGCGCGGTCGTGTACCCGTTCGCGATCCTGCTGTTCCGCGCCATCGACGACGACCAGCGCAACATGATCGGCGAGGTGCTCGCCAAGGTGGGCGTCCCGACGAGATGGGCACCGTGACCTGGTCGGCCGGAGGCTGCGAGTGAACGGAGACGCGACGCCGACACTCAGCGTCGTGGTGCCGACGTACAACCGGCGTGGCCGGCTGGCCCGGGTGCTGGCGTCGCTCGCGTCGCAAGACGTCGACGAGCCGTACGAGGTGATCGTCGCCTCCGACGGCAGCACGGACGGCACCGACGAGTACCTGACCGGCGGCGACCTCCCGATCGCGGTGACGGCGCTCACTCAGCAGAACCAGGGTCCGGCGGCCGCGCGCAACCTCGGGGTCGAACACGCTCGCGGTGATCTGGTCGTCTTCATCGACGACGACGTCGTCGCCGACGCCGGATTGCTCAGCGCCCATCGCGGCGCCCACGAACGACTCGGCGACCGTGTGGTCGTGATCGGCCCGATGCTCGACCCACCCGACCACACGATGTCGCCGTGGGTGGCTTGGGAGCAGGAGATGCTCGCCAAGCAGTACGTCGCCATGGATCGGGGCGACTACACGGCGACGGCCCGCCAGTTCTACACGGGCAACGCGTCACTGCGGATCGATCATCTCCGTGAGGTCGGCGGATTCGACCCTGCATTCCGACGCGCCGAAGACGTCGAACTCGCCTTTCGACTCGATGACCTCGGTCTCACGTTCCACTACGAATCCGAGGCGATCGGGCTGCACTACGCCGAGCGCTCGTACGAGGCATGGCGCCGAACGGCCCACGACTACGGCCGCAACGACATCGTGTTCGCCGCGACCTGGGGCGGACGTGGTTGTTCGAGTTCATCCGCGACAGCTACCGGTGGCGACACCCGTTCGTTCGCCGCCTCATCATGTACGGCGTCGGTTCCGATCGCTCCGCCCAGCGGATCATCGGGCGATGCGAGCGGCTGCTCGGCGACCCGTCCGCGCCGTCGGTCGGTCTGGCCCAGCGCTACGCGCTGAGCGTGATCTACGGCATCGAGTACCACCGGGGCATCGCCGACGAGCTCGGGTCGGAGGAGGCGCTGCGCCGTCTGCTTCGCGACGGCGCACCGGACTCCGACCAGGGGTGACGGGCCGACCGGCGTCGGAGCGCCCCGCTCGATTCTCGTCGACCACTAAACGCAAAGTCAGTGTCACGAAAGTGTATGGTTTTCGTAAAGCATCGCGATGATCGAACGGAATACTGCTGCAGCTGTTGGGCCTGCTTGCCGAAGAACCCACTGGTGGATGATGGTTGAGCGCAACGGACACGAGCGAGCCCTGCCGATGTCGGCGGTGCAGCGGGGGATGTGGTTGCGGGAACAGTTCGCCGCCGACTCGATCGTCAACCGCGTGGGCGTTGCGTTTCGCATCACCGATCCGCTCGACGGCGACCGGTTCGATCGCAGCGTCTGCGACGTGGTTGCTCGCCACGAGTTGCTGAACGCCACGGTTCGCGACGTCGACGGCAGTCCGGGGCTCATGATCGGTCGCGGGCGCACGATCGGAGTCGAACAGATCGATGCGGGCGCCTGGTCGGACGCCGACGTCGCCGAGTTCGTCGACCGCTGGATCGCCGCACCGTACGACCTCGAGGCTGGTCCGCTCTGCCGCTTCGCGGTGCTCCGGCGCGGCGAACTGGATCACGTCGTGCTCGTGGGCTCTCACCACCTCGTCTCCGACCTCTGGTCGCTCGCGGTCGCGATGACCGAGATCGGCAAGCGCTACGACGAGCTGACCGACGGCGTGGAACGACCGCCGCGACCCGCCCGCGTGACATGGGCAGACCACGTGGCCAACGAGCACACCCGGACCGAAGCTGCCCACGACAGCCTCGGCGTACTGGCGCCGGCAGCTGGCGCCCGCGACGTCGTCGTTCGTGTTCCCCGAACTCGCCGGCTCCGACGAGCCCGACCCACACCGCGGCGACATCGAGGCGCGCGCCTGGGACGCCGAGCAGACGGATCGCCTGGCCGAACTGGCGGCTGCGCTCGGCGCCCGCCCGTTCGACGTCGTACTCGCCGCATTCGAGACCGTCCTGCACCGCACGACCTCCGTCGACGACATGTCGATCGTCACCACCCGAGCCGCTCGCTCGTCGGGCACCGCCCGCCTGATCGGTGCGATCGCCGAACCGGTGCTGCTCCGGCACTCCGTCGATGCCGACGACACCTTCGCCGACCTGGTCGCACGGGTGCACGACACCACCCACGAGGCGTTCGAACATGCATCGGTGCCGCTGCAGCGAGCGATCGAGCTGATCCGGCCCGAGGATCCACCGCAACCGCAGGTCGGCTTCATCTGGCAGAAGACCAAACGGTCACACGACGGAACGGCCTCCGTCGCCGCGGCCTTGGCGCAACCCGGCGTACGTGTGCGCTACGCGGGCATGTCGATGGAGAGCATGGCGGTCGGTCATCGAGCGGTCGCCCTGCCGCTGACGTTGCTCGCCGCCGAGATCGACGGGCAACTGGAACTGGTGATCGAGTACGCACGTCAGCGTTTCGACGCCGCGGCAGCCCAACGTCTCCTCGACCACATCGAGGTGGTGCTCCGCGGGGCGCTCGTCGACCCGGAGCAGCGGATCGGTACCATCGCGGTCCTCACCGACCGCGAGATCACCGACCTGCGGCGCGAGTGGTCGCTCGCTGCGACCGAGCCCGAGCCCGAGCGCTCGCTGGTCGAACTCGTGCAGCGGTCGCTCGATCGTGACCCGGATCGCCCTGCGCTGCGCTGCGGTACCGTGCGTCTCGACCGCAGTGACGTCGCGTGGCGAACCGACCGGCTCGCCACGCGGCTGCGCGGCGCCGGAATCCGGCGCGGCGACCGCGTCGGCATCCTGCTCGACCGGTCGGTCGATGCCGTCGTCGCCGTGCTCGCCGTGCTTCGGTGCGGGGCCGCGTTCGTGCCGATCGATCCGCGGCACCCGAGCGCCCGGATGTCGTTCCTGCTCGCGGATTCGGGTTGCTCGGCCGCGATCTCGCGCCGGTCGGTGACGAACGAGCTCGGGCGTTTCGACACGCCCGACGAGATCCCGGTGATCGACATCGACGGCGCGGACACGAACGTCGAAGACGGACCGCCCACGCTGCGGCGGTCCGGTCGAACCGTCGGACCTGGCCTACGTCATGTACACGTCCGGGTCGACGGGACACCCGAAGGGGGTCGAGGTCGAACACCGCAACGTGGTGGCGTGCGCCACCGCCATGGCCGAACTGCACGGCGTCGACGAGCACACCGTCATCGCATCGCAGGCGAGCCTGTCGTTCGACACGTCGATCACCGACATCTTCATGGGCCTGCTGACCGGCGCCGAGATCGTGCGTCGCACCGGCAGCGGTGGCCACCGACGGCGCAGCCCTCCGCGACGTGTTGACCGACGTCGGGAGCCAACTTCATGGACGCCACACCGACCACATGGCGGATGCTGATCGAGAGCGGGTGGACGGGCTCGGCCGACTTCGTCGCGGTCAGCGGCGGCGAGGCGATGACACGCGACCTGGCCGACGACCTGTGCGAACGTGCCGGCACGGTCTGGAACACCTACGGCCCCACGGAGACCACCGTCACCGCGCTGGCCCACCGGGTCGAACCAGGTGCCACGGGTGTGGTGCCGTTGGGGGTGCCGATTCCCGGCACCCGCGTCTACGTCCTCGACGACCACCACCAACCCGTCCCCGACGGCACCATCGGCGAGCTCTACATCGCCGGCAACGGCGTCGCCCGCGGCTACCACCACCGCCCGGAACTCACCACCCACCACTACCTCGACGACCCCTTCCACCCCCACCACACCATGTACCGCACCGGCGACCTCGCCCACCGGCACACCACCACCACCGGCCCCACCTACACCTTCCACGGCCGCACCGACCACCAGATCAAACTCCGCGGCCAACGCATCGAACTCGGCGAAATCGAAGCCACCATCACCCACCACCCCGACATCACCAACACCGCCGTCACCACCCACAACATCGACACCGACGACACCCGCCTCGTCGCCTACATCACCACCACCCCCGACACCACACCACCCACCACCCACCAACTCCGCACCTGGTGCCAACACCACCTCCCCGACCACATGATCCCCACCATCGTGGTCCCCCTCCGAACACCTCCCACTCACCCCCTCCAACAAGATCGACCGCAACCAACTCCCCACCCCCGACACCACCCCCACCACCCACCACCCCCCACGAACCACCCCACCCCGGACTCGAAACCGACATCGCCACCATCTGGGCCGACCGTGCTCGTCCACCACCAACATCGGACGCCACGACAACTTCTTCCACCTCGGCGGACACTCCCTCCTCGCCACGAAGATCGCCTCGCGAGTCCGCGCCCAGCTGGGATGCGACGTCAGCGTGCGCACGGTCTTCGAGCACGCCACCGTCGCCGACCTCGCCGAGGTGGTGCGCGAGAAGATCAGCACGGTCCCTCCCCTGCCACCCGTCGAGGTGCACCTCGACGCCGAACACCACCCGTTGACGTTCTCGCAGGAGCGGATGTGGTTCCTGAACCAGATCGATCCCGACGGGCTCGCGTACCACATCACGTTCGCGGCCCGGCTCCGCGGCCCGCTCGACGTCGACGCACTGCGGTCGGCGGTGCGGACGGTCGGCGAACGCCACGACAGTCTGCGGACCGTGTTCGGCGTCCACGACGGTGCGCCGATGCAGCAGATCGTGGACGGCGTCGACCTCGAACTCGAGGTGCGCGACGTCAGCGACGTCGCAGCAGACCGGCGGTGGGAGTACGCACGCGAGCAGATCATCACGGAAGCACGACGAGCCGTTCCGGCTCGATTCGTTCCCGCTCGTGCGGTTCGTCCTCTTCCGGCTCGACGACGACGATCACGGTGCGTTGATCACGATGCACCACATCATCTCCGACGAGTGGTCGTTCAACCTGATGACCCATGAGATCGCGACCTGCTACCAGGCTGCGCTCGACGGCGTTCCCGTCGACCTGCCGCCGCCGGGTGCCCGCGCCGTCGACTACGCGCGCTGGCACCGTGAGCTGATCGACGGCCACGTTCTCGATCATCAGCTCGAGTACTGGCGGAACCAGCTCACCGGGCTCGAGGTCACCGAGCTCCCCACCGATCGTCCGCGGCCGCCGGTGTTGACCGCCGCCGGTGCCACGGTCACGTCGCCGTTCCCCGGCGACCTCCGGCCGCTGCTCGAACAGTTCTGCCGCGACGAGCAGGTGTCGCCGTACATGGTGCTGCTCGCGGCGTACCAGTTGCTCCTGGGTCGGCTCTCGTCGACGCACGACATCGCCGTCGGCACCGCGATCGCGAACCGGAACTGGCTCGAGAGCGAGAGCCTCGTCGCCTCGCTCGTCAACACGCTCGTGCTCCGGACGGACACCTCCGGGCAACCGACGTTCCTCGAGTTGGTCCGGCGGGTCGAACGCACCACGCTCGATGCCTTCGCCAATCAGGACCTGCCGTTCGCACGCCTGGTCACCGAGCTCAACCAGACGGGCAACAGCGAGCGCCCGGCGCTCTACCGCGCGTTCTTCAACGTGCTCAACGGACCGTTCGGGATGCCCGAACTCGACGGCGTGGACATCGACTACCTCGTCGTCGACCGGGGCGCCACGCAACTCGATCTCTCGCTGGCGATCAGCACCATGGCCGACGTCGCCGATCGTCGAGTACGACACCGACCTGTTCGATCAGCAGACGATCGAGACCTTCATCGAACGGTTCTGGAACGTGCTCCTCGCCGGTCTGAGCGAGCCGCGCCGGGTCGCCGACGAACTCCCGATCGTCATGCCGGACGAGATCGAGGCACTGCAGGCCGAATGGGCCGCGAACCCGGCGCCACGCACCGACCCCTGGGACACGCCGATCCATCGGATCATCGCCGACCAGGCCGATCGGACACCCGGTCGCATCGCCGTCGGCTGCGACGGGGCCCATCTGACCTACGACGCGCTCCGCGAACGTGTGGGCACGATCGCCCACGGACTGCGGGCTGCAGGCGTGTCGCGCGGCGACCGCATCGGCCTCTTCGCGTCACGCTCGCTCGATGCGGCGCCGGCCCTGCTCGGCATCCTCCAGGCGGGCGCCGCGTTCGTCCCGCTCGACCCGGGCCACCCCGCCGAGCGCGTCAACCACACGCTGCGCGACGCCGAGTGCGTGGCCGTGCTCGCCGACCGAGCCCGGCCCGCCGAGATCGACGACCTTCCGTGGCTGGATCTGAACGACGACCATCCGGTCGTCGACGGTCCCGTGCACGACGTATCGGCAGCGTCACTCGATGATGTCGACCACGGCCGCGGCGAACTCGACGACCTCGCCTACGTGATGTACACCTCCGGCTCGACCGGACGGCCGAAGGGCGTCGGGGTCACGCATGCCAATCTGCTGCACTTCCTCCGTGGCGCCCGCGACCGACTCGCCCTGTCGAGCGACGACGTGATGACGGCGATGACGACGCTCACGTTCGACCCGGCACTGATGGAGTTGTTCGTTCCGCTCGCGGTCGGCGCCCGCATCGAGGTCGCCCCGGCTCGGATCACCGGCGATGCGTCCGCACTGACGCGATCTGATCGAGGCGGGCGGCGTCACGGTCGCGCAAGCCACCCCGACCGCATGGCGGATGCTGATCGAGAGCGGCTGGACCGGCCACGACCGCCTGACGATCGTGTGCGGCGGTGAGCTCATGACGCCCGAGATGGCGCGTGCGCTGCTCGAGCGTGCCGGCACGGTCTGGAACGTCTACGGCCCCACGGAGACCACGGTGTGGTCGACGTTCGAACGAGTCACGCAGGTATCCCTGGCATCGGGCGTCGTGCCGTTGGGGGTGCCGATTCCCGGCACCCGCGTCTACGTCCTCGACGACCACCACCAACCCGTCCCCGACGGCACCATCGGCGAGCTCTACATCGCCGGCAACGGCGTCACCCGCGGCTACCACCACCGCCCGGAACTCACCACCCACCACTACCTCGACGACCCCTTCCACCCCCACCACACCATGTACCGCACCGGCGACCTCGCCCACCGGCACACCACCACCACCGGCCCCACCTACACCTTCCACGGCCGCACCGACCACCAGATCAAACTCCGCGGCCAACGCATCGAACTCGGCGAAATCGAAGCCACCATCACCCACCACCCCGACATCACCAACACCGCCGTCACCACCCACGACCATCGACACCGACGACACCCGCCTCGTCGCCTACATCACCACCACCACCCGACACCACACCACCCACCACCCACCAACTCCGCACCTGGTGCCAACACCACCTCCCCGACCACATGATCCCCACCATCGTGGTCCCCCTCCAACACCTCCCACTCACCACCTCCAACAAGATCGACCGCAACCAACTCCCCACCCCCGACACCACCACCACCGACCCCACACCCCCCACGAACCACCCCACCCCGGACTCGAAACCGACATCGCCACCATCTGGGCCGACCGTGCTCGTCCACCACCAACATCGGACGCCACGACAACTTCTTCCACCTCGGCGGACACTCCCTCCTCGCGATCCGCGTGTTCGCCGAGATCGAGCGTCGGCTCGGCCGGAGCGTGCGGCTCTCGGCCCTGTTCCAGGCACCCACGGTGGCCGAGCTCGCCGAGGTCGTCGCGTCGGAGTCCGACGGGAACCGACTGGACGTCGCTGGTGCCCGTCCAACCACACGGTGACTCGGCGCCGTTCTTCTACGTGGCGCCGTACCTCATCACGGCGCTGAGCTTCGCCAACCTCGGGATCGCGCTGGGCGACGACCAACCGCTGTACGTGCTCCAGCCACAGGGCCTCGAGACCGACGATCCGGTCCACGACTCGGTCGAGGCGATGGCAGCGCACTACATCGACGAGATCCGCGAGGTGCAACCCGAGCGGGCCCTACTCGATCGGTGGACACTGCTCCGGCAGCCTCGTCGCGCTCGAGATGGCGCGGCAGCTCGAGGCCGCTGGTGACGCGGTGGACCGGCTCGTGTTCGTCGACGGCGAGCCACCCGGTGCCGATCGCCCGCGTCACCATCCCGTGATGTACCCGCTGCAACGGTTGGTGCACTACTTCAAGGACGGTCGGTTGTCCGATGCCCTGGCGTGGTCGTCGAGGGTGGCGTTCGAGTCGATCGCGGTGCGGAGGTTCGGCCGCGGGCAGGCCCGTCGCCGCGCCGAGCTACGCGCCGAGCACGCTCGCGCCCATTCGGTGTACCGCGGTGGGTCGGTCGCCACCGACGCGGTGGTGATCCGGAGCCGTGAGTGGGCGCTGCAGCCCGACAACGACTGGCAACTCGACTGGGATGCTCTGGTCACAGGCCGGATCCGAACGGCCACCGTGTCGGGCACGCACGCCGGCCTCGTCGAGGTCGAGAACTCCGACGAGCTCGCCGATCGCATCCGCTGGGCCCTCGACGACACGTTCAGCTGCCCACCGGTCGATCCGGCCGAGGCCGACCCGCTCCCGAGCGACCCGGCCTCGCTCGACTCAGCGGCGGCCGTGTTCGTCGAGTAGTACGTCGTAGATCGCCTGCGTCGACGTCACGTAGTGCTGCAGGCTGAAGTTGTCCACCACGTGGCGACGTGCGGCCTCGCCCATCCGGGCACGGCGACCGGGGTCGTCGAGGAGCGAGCGGATGCCGTCGGCCAGCCCGTCGACGTCGCCGCGGCCGACGACCACACTCGTGTCGCCGGCGATCGTCGCCTCGAGGATCCCGGGGTGATCGGTCACGACGGTCGGTCGCTCCATTGCCATGAATTCGAGCAACGTCAGCGGGAACCCCTCGTGCAACGAGGGCATGGCCGCCACGTCCATCGCGGCGATGAACGGCCGAGGATCCAGTTGCTGGCCGGCGAACGTGACGCGGTCGGCGAGCCCGAGATCGTCGGCGAGCGAGCGGAGCCCGGCCTCCAAGGGCCCACTTCCGACCAGCACGAGGCGGGCCGCGATTCCCTCGTCGTGGAGCTTGCCGATGGCTCGAACGAGGAACTCGAATCCCTTCTCCGGGCTGAACCGGCCGAGGCCCCCGATGATCGGGCCGTCGCCGGAGATCGATCGCGCGACCTCGTCGCCGTCCACGACATCGGGGGCGAAGCGCTCGATGTCGACGCCGTTGTGCAGGCACCTCACCTTGTCCGCATCGCGGCCGACGGTGTCGATCTGCTCACGCCGGTCGTACTCGGAGACCGTCATGATCAGATCGGTGAGCCGATCGGCGGACCGCCGCAGCGCGGACGACCCGTCCGGGTTGCTGAATGCCGCCGGTGGACTGTGCTCGGTTCGCATCACGACGGGCACACGCCCGAGCCGGGCGGCGATCGTCGATTTGCGAGCACCCTCGACGCGTGCGGTGTGGATGTGGACGACGTCGACCTCGCGATCCGCGAACAGGCGCGCCAGGCCGACCAGCTCGCGAACGCGACCGGTGACCCGCCCGGGTGGTCGCGGGAAGTGGGCGATCGGTACATCGAGTTGCCGTGTGCGTTCGATCAGGGGGCCCGGCGACGCACTGTGGGCGTCGTCGGTGTCGGGGACCACCAGCACCGGCGCGTACGCCTCACGATCGAGGCCAGCCATCAGGCGCAGCAGCACGATCTCCAATCCACCGAACTCGTTCGTGTCGTGTACGAACGCCACGGACACCGGGCCGTCGGACGCCGTCGACACTCTCCGCCACCGTGGTCGCTGCACCGATCCAGTCTGGCAGATCGACTCGACGGCGCCACCGGCGACGCGCACGTCTGCGGTCGATGCCTTGCGGTGCGTGACTAAGGTCTCGACGTGCGCACTTCGTTCGAGCCATCACACCCGTGCGACCCACCTGCCGGATCGTCGCGTGGGATTCGATCGCGGTGACCCGGTCACGATCGGGCATCCTCGAGGTGGTGGAACCCGGGGCGGCGCGTCCCGCTCCGCCCCGATTCCGGTTCAATCGTTTTCGCACCGACGACTGGACGGTCGGCATCGCGCACGCACCGATGTCCGCCTTCCTCGAGCCCGGTCGTCGCATCGAGGTCGAGTGGCGACCGACCCCCCGAGGTTGCTTCGTGGCCGATCCCTTCCCCCTCGACGGGAACCACTTCGTCGCGGAGGAGTACCCGTTCTTCGCCGGCGTCGGGCGACTGGCGCACTATGAGACGTCGACCGGCCGACGGATCGGCGAGTTCCCGCTCGAGCCCGACCCGGGCGTTCACCTCTCGTATCCGCTCGTGGTGACGGAGGGCGATGATCGTTACGTCCTCCCCGAGCAATCGGCCGCCGATCGCCTCGACCTCTACCGGATCACGCAGACCGGTGCCGAGCGGGAGTCCACACTCATCGACGGGATCGACGTCGCCGACGCGACCCCCGTTCAGGTCGGCGACCGGTGGTATCTGTTCTTCACCCTCGGCACCGCCGATCCACTCGGCGAGCAACTCCACATCCACCACGCAGGCGACCTCCGCGGCGAATGGCGGCCGCATCCCTGCTCGCCGATCTCCGGCGGCGGCCCGCGCTGGCGACCGGCCGGTCCGTTCTTCCGAGTGGACGGCGAGCTCTACCGGCCGTCACAGGACTCGTCGGCCGGTTACGGGAGCGCGACCATCATCAATCGAGTGGTCACGCTCGACGCCACCACCTACGACGAGGAGCCGCTGTGCGAGGTGCGCTCGATCGAGTCGAGCCATGACGAGGGCTGCCACACGTTGACGGCGATCGACGACGAACGCACCCTGGTCGACGCCAAGCGGCGCGCGATCCGACTCGACTTCCACGCGGGCCGGGCGTGGCGGCGGGCCACCGAGGGCCGACGCTGACGGTGCCCGGGCGCTAGACGATGTCGAACGCGTCGACGTCGTGGCCGGTGCCCGCCGTGAGCCCGCTCGCCACACCGTCGAACGAGAGCGACCACACGCCGGCGGCGTGCAGACCGATGCTGACGTCGGGCAGCGCACCCAGACCCGGCACGGTGGTGTTCGTGCTCTTGAACGACGCGTAGAACGTCGTGGCGTCGACCACGTGGAGCCCGTCCATGTCGGCGGAGCCCGGCAGGCCGGCGCCCGAGGCGTCCCAGAAGCGTGCGAAGGCCACTCCGTCCCAGGTGTAGATGTCGGCGTCGTCACCGCTGCCGACACCGGGCACCGCCGTGTTGCCCACGGTCGAGAAGTACATGACGCCGCCGTCGACATCGATGGCATCGACGTCGTGGCCGTTGGACGTCAGTCCCAGCGCGGTGCCGTCGAAGTACAGCGACCAGTTCGTGCCGTCGAAGAAGACGACGTCCTCGTCCTGCACCGTGCCGACGCCGGGGACCGCAACGCTGCCGGTGAAGGAGAGGTAGAAGCTGCTGCCGTCGACCCGGTCGTACGCGTCGACGTCGGCCCCGCCGGGCAGCCCGGCGGAGCCGGACCCGGCCGCGTCGAACTCTCGGGCGAACGCAGCGCCGTCCCAGCTGTAGATGTCGGCGTCGTCGGGGCTGCCGAGGCCGGGCATCGTGGTGTTGCCGATCGTCGACAGATGGACGGTGGCGGTCGGCGGCGCGCCGATGGTGGTGAACGTGGTCGCGGACGGTGTCATCGTGTTGCCGGCGGCATCGGTCGCGCCGCTCACGTCGACGGTGTAGATCGTCGCGTTCGCCAGCGGAGCCGACGGCGTGAACGTCGCCGTATTGGTGCCGGCGCTGTAGCTGGTGGTACCCGCCACCGCGCTGCCACCGGCAGGCGTCACGGCGATCGACAGACTCGTGTCGACCACCGGCTCACTGAACGTGACCGCCACCGGATCGGTGATCGCGACATCGGTGGCGCCATCAGCCGGTACCACCGCCGACACCGACGGCGGCGTCGTGTCGGCGACCGCCGTCGTCGTGAACGAGGTCGCTGACGGCGTCATCGTGTTGCCGGCGGCATCGGTCGCACCCGACACGTCGACCGTGTACACGACACTGTTCGTCAACGGGCCCGAGGGCGTGAACGTCGCCGTGTTCGACCCTGCGTCGTACGACGTCGAACCGGCGATCGCGCTGCCACCGGCAGGCGTCACCGCGATCGACACACTCGTGTCGACCACCGACTCACTGAACGTCACCGCCACCGGATCGGTGATCGCGACATCGGTGGCGCCGTCAGCCGGCACCACCGCCGACACCGACGGCGGCGTCGTGTCGACCGGCGGCGCGCCGTCGGTGAAGGTCACGTCGACGTAGTAGTTGGACGAGTTGAAGCTGTTGGTCGGGAACCCACCACTGCCGTACAGATACAACCCGTTCCCGCCGGAGGGCGCCGAGGCCAGGGCGGTCAACGGACCGTTGGTGACCGGCGAGGCGAACTCACCGCTCCCGATGGCGTACCCCCCGTTGGGGGCGTGGTACGACGCCACGTACGTGGTGCCGGCCGTCACGGACACCGGCGAGGCGAAAGCGGCTTCCTGCCACCCCGTCGCCGTCTCGCCGGTGAACGTCACCGACCCCAACAACGTGCCCGTCGACGTCCACAGATTGCCCACGTGCGTCCCCGTGTTACCAGCACCCTTGTAGAAACGAATCCCGTCGATCGTGCCGTCCTGCGACGCCTGGAACTTCACACCCACCTCGACCGCACCATCCGGCGAACTCTCCACCGGCGGCACCGCCACACCGAAGATGTTGCACGGGCACACGCCCGCCGCGATGGTGGTGAACGTGGTCGCGGACGGTGTCATCGTGTTGCCGGCGGCATCGGTGGCACCCGACACGTCGACGGTGTAGACCGTCGCGTTCGCCAACGGGGCCGACGGCGTGAACGTCGCCGTATTGGTGCCGGCGCTGTAGCTCGTGGTACCCGCCACCGCGCTGCCACCGGCAGGCGTCACCGCGATCGACACACTCGTGTCGACCACCGGCTCACTGAACGTCACCGCCACCGGATCGGTGATCGCGCCATCGACCGCACCGTCAGCCGGCGCCACCGCCGACACCGACGGCGGCGTCGTGTCGGCGACGGCCGTCGTCGTGAACGTCGTCGCTGACGGCGTCATCGTGTTGCCCGCGGCATCGGTCGCGCCGCTCACGTCGACGGTGTAGACCGTCGCGTTCGCCAACGGAGCCGACGGCGTGAACGTCGCCGTATTGGTGCCGGCGCTGTAGCTCGTGGTACCCGCCACCGCGCTGCCACCGGCAGGCGTCACCGCGATCGACACACTCGTGTCGACCACCGGCTCACTGAACGTCACCGCCACCGACGACGCGACCGCGACATCGACCGCACCATCAGTCGGCACCACCGCCGACACCGACGGCGGCGTCGTGTCGACCGGCGGCGCGCCGTCGGTGAAGGTCACGTCGACGTAGTAGTTCGCCGCGTCGAAGCTGTTCGTCGGGAACCCACCACTGCCGTACAGATACAACCCGTTCCCGCCGGAGGGCGCCGATGCCAGGGCGGTCAGCGGACCGTTGGTGACCGCGTTCGTGAGACCGCCGACACCCAGGGCGTAGCCGCCGTTCGGTGCGTGGTACGACGCCACATAGGTCGTGCTGGCCGTGACCGGGATGGGCGTCGCGAAGGTGGCTTCCTGCCACCCCGTCGCCGTCTCGCCGGTGAACGTCACCGACCCCAACAACGTGCCCGTCGACGTCCACAGATTGCCCACGTGCGTCCCCGTGTTGCCGGCACCCTTGTAGAAACGAATCCCGTCGATCGTGCCGTCCTGCGACGCCTGGAACTTCACACCCACCTCGACCGCACCATCCGGCGAACTCTCCACCGGCGGCACCGCCACACCGAAGATGTTGCACGGGCACGACGATCCGGTGGCCGTCGTGAACGAACTCACGACCGGCGCCATCGTGTTCCCGGCGGCATCGGTGGCACCGCTCACGTCGATCGTGTGCACGACGGCCGTCGCCATCGGGGAATTCGGCGTGAACGTCGCCGTGTTGGTGCCGGCGCTGTAGGTGGTGGTGCCCGCAATGGCGGCACCACCGTCGGGCGTGACCGCGATCTGCACGCTCGTGTCGACCACCGGCTCGCTGAACGTCACGGTGATCACGTCGGAGACGTCGACGCCGACCGCGCCGTTCGACGGCGACATCGCCGTGACCGTCGGCGGCGTGGTGTCGACCGGGGGTGCACCGTAGGAGGCCACGTGGCTGCCCGGCAGGGCCTCGAACGTGGCGTACTGGAGTCCCTTGATCGTCGTGGTCTGGTACGAGACCCCCGAACCACCGCGCTGGATCGCGTTGAGCGTCGAGCCGCCCGGCCCGGCGAGCGGCAGCATGGCCGTGAGGTTGTCGGCCCCGGTGCCGACGCTGATGTCGAACGAGAGGTCACTGCCGGCCCACGACAGGTTGCCGAACGACGACGCGTTGCGGCCGTCGAGGAAGTCGAGGACGTCGCCGGCGGTCACCACGGGCACGCCGCGGGACTGGGCGGCGGCGAGCGTGGTGGTGTCCTCCTGGATGACCGCCTGGTCGGTGTGGTGGTTCGTCACGAAGTAGCCGAAGTAGCCCTCCGCCCCGAGCGCCCGGTCGAGCAGGGTGTTCACCGTGAACGGGTACGTCTGTCCCGATTCGTCGGTCATCTGCGTGGCGCCCTGGTAGACGTCGACCATCGTGCCGTCGGTGTTCGAGAAGCGCTGCGGCATGCCGGAACCGGTCATGAAGCCCGGCCGGTCGTTCACCCAGTTCGGGGGCCAGTAGTAGTAGTTGGTGTCGAATCGGATGCCGTTCTCCGCCTCCACGATGAACTGGCTGCTCCAGTCGCTCCAGACGAGACAGTGGAAGCGGTTGCTCCGCGGCGCCGACACGCTCGGGAAGTTGGCGGCGAAGTCGGCGAGCTCACCCGCGTAGGTCGACCGGAGGTCGTTGGTCGAGGTGAAGTTGCGGCATCCGTTCTCGATGTGCGGAGCCAGCTCGAAGCCCTGGGCCTCGTAGCCCGCAGCGACCGCGTTGCTCAAGTTGATCTCGGGATAGACGTACGACGTGAAGCGCGGGCACTCCCAGTCGGCCAACGAGCACCCGGGCGGTGACGCCGCGAGGTAGGAGTCGAACCGACCCGCGGTCCCACCGTTGGCGTGATCGTCACCCGTGGCGATGATGACCGCCTTGTGGTCGTCCGGGAAGTACCAGAACCGGGGCAGCGGGAACGCGTCACGGTTGACGAACTGGATCATGTTGGCCAGCAGCCGTTGCTGTTCGTCGGCTTGCGGGATCGCCACCTTGTCGAGGTTCACCCAGTCGGTCTGGGCGCCGCCGAAGTAGAGGTCACTCGAACGGATGATGCCGTCGCCGAGCCCACCGTCTCGCTCCTGGCCCTCCCAGGCCGGGTTGCCCTGACGGGTGTAGACGACCGAACGGGCGAGGTCGTAGGTGAACGCCGCCGCCTGACCGCCGTTGGCACCGACGTTGCGCATCGTGACGGCCGGATTGCCGGTCGACGCCGTGGGGCTGCTGTAGAGGGTCGCAACGGCGACCGCGTCGGAGAGCGTGTAGAGGTCGGCGGTGCCGTGGAACTGCATCGTCTCCGACACGATGCCGGTGCCCGGCTCGACCGCGGTGTCGACCGCCAGGTAGGCGTCGGAGAGCGAACCGGCGCCCGGCGAGAGGCCGAGCAGCGGTGCGAGCTGCGGGTCGGGGCGCGAGGCGATGAGGTTGCCACCACCGTCGACCCAGGTGGTGAGCATCGAGACCTGCGCACCCGTCAGCGGGACGGGTCCGAGGATGATCGTGGTGAAGGTGGCCGCCTTGGCCGCGTCGAGCCCGGCGACGTCGAACGTCTCGAACTCGTTGAGGCCCTCCGTGCGGAGGATCTCCGCGAAGTAGCCGGAGAAGGCGTCGCTGCCGGCGGTGACGACACCGATCGGACCGCCCGGCCCCTCGTTGGGCAGCGGCGGCGGCGGGCCGCCCGTGGTGAAGGTCCAGTTGGTGGGCGACATCGTGTTGCCCGCCGTGTCGATCGCACCGCTCACCGTCACCGTGTACCCCGTCGTCTCCGACAACGCCGCACCCGGCGTGAACGTGATCGTCCGCGATCCTGCGTCATAGCTGCTCGAACCAGCCACCGACGAACCGCCGACCTCGTCCACCGAGATCACCGCACCCGTCACCGGCTCGTTGAACGTCGCCGACACCGTCGTCCCGACCGACACACCCACCGCATCCGCAGCCGGCACCCGACCACTGATCGACGGCGGCGTCGTATCGGTCGCATTCGTGTCGAACACCACGTCGACCCAGTAGTTCTCCGCCTGATACGAGTTGTTCGGGAACGTCCCCGGCGTCGTCGTGTACTGATACCGACCATTGCCGTTCGCCGCACCATCAGCCAACGCCGTCAACGGCCCGTTCGTCACGCCACTCGACGTGAAATAGCTCGAACTCGCCGAATACTGACCGTTCGGCGCGAAGTACGACGCCACATACGTCGTCCCCGCATCGACCGGAATCGGATTCCCGAAATCGGCCTGCTGCCAACCCGACCCCGACTCGCCCGTGAACGTCACCGACCCCAACAACGAACCCGTCGACGTCCACAGACTGCCCACATGCGTCCCCGTGTTCGACGCCGCCTTGTGGAATCGAATTCCGGTGATGTAGCCGGGTTGCGCTACGTCGAACACGACGCCGACCTCGACCGAGTTCGTGTCGCTCAGCTCGGTTCGGTCGGGTTGCGCGGACGCGTCCCAGATCGAGCACGGACAACCTGCCGGTCCGCTCGTGGTGAACGTCCAGTTGGCAGGAGACATCGTGTTGCCGGCCGCGTCGGTGGCACCCGTGACGGTGACGTCGTAGCTGGTGGTCGTCGCTGAGCGGCGCACTCGGCGTGAACGTGATCGTGCGCGATCCGGCGTCGTAGCTGCTCGACCCGGCAACGGCACCACCGCCGGATTCGGCCACGGCGATCGAGGCGCCGGTCGCCGCCTCGTTGAACGTCGCCGACACCGTCGTACCGGTCGAGACACCGGTGGCACCGGTCGCCGGCACGCGGCTCGTGATCGAGGGTGGCGTCGTGTCGGCCGCCGACGTCTCGAACACGACGTCGACCCAGTAGTTCTCCGACTGGTACGATGTTGCTCGGGAACGTCCCCGGCGTCGTCGTGTACTCGTACCGACCGTTCCCGTTCGCCGCACCATCAGCCAACGCCGTCAACGGACCGTTGCGTCACGGGACCCGAGCGTGAAGTAGCTCGAACTCGCCGAATACTGACCGTTCGGCGCGAAGTACGACGCCACATACGTCGTGCCCGCAGTCGACCGGGATCGGATTCCCGAAATCGGCCTGCTGCCAACCCGACCCCGACTCGCCCGTGAACGTCACCGACCCCAGCAACGAACCCGTCGACGTCCACAGACTGACCGACGTGCGTTCCCGTGTTCGACGCCGCCTTGTGGAACCGGATCCCGGTGATGAAGCCCGCTTCGGCCACCTCGAACACGACACCGACCTCGACCGAGTTCGTATCCGACAACTCCGTGCGATCCGGGCGTTGCCGTCGCATCCCAGATCGAGCACGGACACGACGCCGGTGCCGCCGACCGATGACCGTGACGCCGGCACGACGGCGATTCGATGTTGGCGCTGTCGTCGGTCGCCCGCGACAGGATCGTCAACGACCCGCCGGGGCCGCGTTGAACGTGTACGTCCAGTTGGCGCGACCCGTCGGCGCGGCGCCAGGTGGCGCCGCCGTCGACCGACACCTCGATGCCGCCGACCTCGCCGCCGGCGTCGGTCGCCGTGCCGGTGACGACGACGTTGCTGTTGGCGGGCACCGTGCCACCGTCCGACGGGCGTCGAGATCGTCGAGGTCGGCGCGACCGCGTCGGTGGAGGCGACGCCGGCGACGAGGCCGGCCTGCAAGCGTCGCGGGCTGGACGCCCATGTCGGCGAACAGGTTGACCGTCGCCTGCTGGGCGGCGACGTCGGCCGTGTTCGCCGGACCACGATCGTGCTCGCCGTCGAGGCCCCACGCCCACTGCACGCGTGCCGGCGCCGAAGACGAGCGCACCGCTGGGCGCGCGGTACATCGTCATCGCGTGGGTGGCGGACCCCGGACCGAAGATCGAACCGTCGTCGAGGAGGATCTCCTGGTTCGCGGCGAACGTCTCGCGACAGGCGGAACAGGCCGTCGGGACGGAAGCCGTTGTCGAGATCCTCGTCCCACTCGTAGCCGACGATGTCGGCGCCGACCGTGGTGGTCTGCCCGCCGGTCAGCGTCGGCGACGCGGGTGTTGCGCCAGAAGCGCATCTCGCCGTCCTCGGCGCCGACCACCATGTCGATCGGCGCAGCAGTTGACCGTGAAGATCGTGCCGGTCAGCGCGTTCTCGGGCCGGCCGCCGTCGGCCGGCGGGCTGAAGCGCGGGTCGCGCCAGGTGCCGGTCCAGGTCGGGTGGCCGGGTCGATCTTCGCGCCGTCGTGCGGTCTCCTTGTAGGAGACCAGCGTGCGGTACGGCGTGCCCGATCCGTCGATGCTGTTCTCCCAGCGGGTCTTCCAGAAGACCTCGTTGCCGCTGAAGAACGCGAGGTGCACACCGGCGTCGCGCGCCGCCTCGACGTTGGCGCGCTGGCTGCCCGACCAGTACTCGTCGTGGCCGACCGACAGGAAGACGCTCGTGCTCGAGCAGCTCGGCGCCGAGGCGGTCGGTGTCGACGCCCGGTGGTGTAGCTGACGTCGTAGCCGTTGGCCTCGAGCCAGCGGACCATCGGGTACTCGGCGTTGAAGACCCAGTCCTCGGGCGCGTTGTCGCGCGTCGTGAACGGCCGGTTGTAGCTGACCTTGTAGGCGCGGCCCGGCGGGCTGCGCCGGCGTAGAGGCTGTTGCCGCCGTAGTCGTTGTAGGCCTGCCAGGTGGTGTCCGACGGTCTGGAACAGCAGGTCGGAGCTGCCGTCGTCGTCGCGGACGATGAAGACGATGTGGCTCGCGCCCGGCGGGCCGTCGGTGCGCACGAGCTTGGCGAAGTAGATGCCCGAGACCGCGTCGGCCGGCACGTCCCACGACGCGCACACGGCCCAGTTGCCGCAGTCGACGAGGCCGGTCGCCGGGTCGTTGAGGCAGCTGGGCTGGCTGCGTGACGCTCGTCGGGGTGACCGTGTCGACGAGACGGGCGCCGTCGCCGCCGTAGTAGCCCATGCGGTAGATGTCGAGGCGGTACGACGAGGCGTTCGTGTCGATCTTGAAGTCGACGGTGCTCGCCCTGGTCGACGCTGATGTCGGTGGCGAACCCCTGGATCGAGAGCTGCCGGCACCACTGATGTCCCACTCCGACGGCGGGTTGCCCGGCATGGTGTTCTCGCACGCGATCTCGTTGACGATGGGCTCGTCGCAGGGTGCGGCCAGTACCGTACCGCCGCCGGTGATCGTCACGAGACCGATGCTCGTGATCAAGGCCAGGATCAGCGAAGCCGCCAGGCTCGCCGACGTCCTCGCCCGCTGTCCGCTCGTTGCCGTCTGCACTGATCGCCGCCCTTGTGTCGCCTGCCGCCGGTCCGCCGACGCCGAAGCCAAACGTACACGAGCGCCGTTGACGAATGCACGGGAATTTGACAGTCGTGGTGGTGAATTGCGGCCGGCGACCACTCAATGTGGGCGACGCAACACGTCGCATGACAATGCGGATCAAACGTTGAGGGCCACAGCGCTCCCGGCGGCCTCGGGTCGGCCGAGGCGCCCGGAGACGGTCGGCGACGTGGCGATCGCACCCGCGGCCCCTTCGATCGACCGGTGACGCGGCGCCGAACGCGGCGCCGAACTGCGATCGTGCACGTTCCCTCGAACGACCGCCGGTCGCCGCCGCGAGGTCGACGGCGTGCCACCGACCCCATGAGCGACCCATCGACGACACCGCACGGATCGGCGCGGTCCCGGACACATCGGCGCCCGGGACGGACGATCCGGCCGTCGACCGGCCCCACCGGCCGGAACTCCATCACCCTCAACCTCTGGTCGAGGGTGATATGGGGGCCCCGACGGCTGCCACCACGCGCCGGTCGGCACGATCGGGACGTGGTCTCGGTGACACGCCGGTGGTGGTGGTGATGATGGTGATGGTGATGATGATGGTGATGATGATGATGATGGTGTCGCCGGCCGTCGTGTAGACAGTGCACGATGACCACCGACGGACCACCCGGCCTGCGACCGGAACGCCTGGCCACCCTGATCCGCCGGTCGGTCGGCGACATGCAGCTCGACCTCGCGGGCACGACGGTCCTGACCGAGGCCGCCACCGGCGCCTACGTGGTCACGCCGGTCATCGCAGCGACCGCCGGCGCCGATCGGGTCATCGCCGTCACCCGTTCGACCCGATTCGGCACCGTCGACGACGTCGTCGACGCGACCATGCGTCTCGCCGCGCTGTTGGGCGTCGCCGATCGCCTGCACATCACCACCGACCGTCCGACGGCCGATCAGCTCCACGCCGCCGACATCGTCACCAACAGCGGCCACGTGCGCCCGATCGACGCGACGATGGCCGGTCACCTGCGACCCGACGCCGTCGTGCCCCTGATGTTCGAATCGTGGGAGATCGATCTCGGCCGCGACGACGTCGATCTCGACGCCCTGCGCGCGGCCGGCATCAGGTTCGCCGGCACGAACGAACGCCACCCCACCGTCGACGTGTTCTCGTATCTCGGTCCGATGGCCGTCAAGCTCCTGGCCGACGGTGCGATCTCGGCCTACGGCGCCCGACTGCTCCTCCTCTGCGACAACCCGTTCCTCCCGTATCTGCGCGATGGGCTGAGCCGGTCGGGCGCCGACGTCACCGTGTCCGAGCAGTTCGACGCCGACCTGCTCCACGACCGGCTCGACGCCGTGGTGATCGCACTGCGGCCGGGCGACGAGCCGGTGATCACGGGCGCCGAGATCGCAGCCATCGCCGAGCGCTCGCCCGACCTGGCGATCGCACAATTCTGGGGCGACGTCCCCGCGACCGATGTGCGGCGTCGGGTTTGCCCTGCGTCCCGGCCACCGACCCCGGCCAGGGCCACATGGGAGTGCTCCCGTCGGCGGTCGGCCCCGAACCGATCGTGCGCCTCCAAGCCGGCGGCCTCAAGGTCGGCGAGCTGCTCCACCGCGGAGAAGGCACATGGTCGGACGACGATCGGAGGTTCATCGATGAGGTCTGAACGAGCCCGAGTCCTGCTCGTCGGGCGCGGGCCGACGGCGGGCAGCGCCCTCGAGGGCCTCGCCACCGAGTTCGAGGTGTGCGCCATCGTCCGCGATGGCGATGGCGACGACGACACGACGCAGCGTGCACGAGCGCTCGACGTTCGGGTGATCGACGACGTGTCGGTCGCGAGCGTCCGCAACGCCGTCACCGACCTCGCGCCCGACGCCGTGGTCGTCTCGTCCTACGACCGGATCCTCGACGCCGAGCTCGTCGCACGATGCCCGTTCGTCAACGTGCACTACGCCCCGCTCCCCCGCGGTCGCGGACGTGCCACCGTCAACTGGGCGATCATCAACGGCGACGACACGGCGGCGATCACGATCCACCACCTCGTCGCCGGCCTCGATGCCGGCGGCATCCTCTTCCAGGACACCGTTCCGATCACCGACACCTCCACCGTCACCGGTGTGTACGACGACCTGAACGACCTGCAGCGACGACACATCGCCGCCGCCACCGCCCGAGCGATCGACGGCGATCCGGGAACCTCGCAAGACGCCGACGACGCGACGTACTACTGCACGCGAGTCCCCGACGACGGCGAGATCGATTGGAGTTCCGACACGGCGGCCATCGACCGGCTGGTCCGGGCGCTGCAACCGCCGTTCCCGCACACGTTCACGTGGCTGGGACTCGAACGGCTCCATGTCGTCTCGGCGCTGCCCGTCGCGGACGCGCCCACGTACGAAGGTCGGATCCCCGGCAGGGTCGTGCGGGTCGACCGTTCGACCGGCGAGGTCGACGTGCTCACGGGCGACGGGGTCCTCCGCCTGCGGACGATCCACACCGGCGACGACGAACCACTGTCGGCGGCTTCGAAGATCTCGTCGGTCCGGTTCACGCTGGGGCTCCGCGTCGCCGACCTCGTCGATCTGATCGATCGTTCCGCCGAGGGCGACCGGTAGTCTTCCGCCATGGCTCGGTCGGCGGACAGGCAGACTCGCCGCGTGCTCGTCTCGATCAACGACCTCGGGCTCGGCGGTACCCAGCTCAACGCGATCGACTTCGCGAGGGCATGTCGCGAGCGCGGCATCGAGTCGGTGCTCGTGGCCTTCCGCGAGACGTTGCCGCCCGGCCCGTCGCTGCTCGACGTCGCACGCCGTGAGGGGTTCGAGATCCAACTCGTCAACCACGGCTCGAACATCATCGCGTCGAGCCAACGGCTGGTCGAGATCGCGAAGCGCGAGCACGTCGACCTGGTCCACTCGTACGGGGGCCGCTGGACCCGCCTGGCCTACTGGGGTCCGCACCGGTTCGGCCGGATCCCCATGATCTCGATGGTGTACGACGTGACGGTGCCCGACGAGGTACCCAGGTACGCCCCGATGATCACCGGCACCAGGATCCTGCTCGAGGAGTACCAGGACTCGTGGCCGAGCCCGGTCTATCTGGTCAGTCCCCCGGTCGACACCGACCGGGACACCCCGGCGGTCGATGTCTCGGGGTTCGTGGACGATCTCGATCTCGACCCCGATGCGCCGCGGGTGGTCATCGTCTGTCGACTCGCCGAGTCGATGAAGGCGCTCACCGTCGACCAGGCGATCCGGTCGCTGCGGCACCTCGAGCAGCAACGGCCGCAGCTGGTGATCGTCGGTGACGGCGACGCCGCCGAACGCCTGCGGGTGCTCGGCGACGAGGTGAACGGCGAATTGGGACGCCGTGCGGTCGTGTTCGCGGGCGCTCTCGACGACCCCCGCCCCGCCTACAACGCAGCCGACGTCGTGATCGGCATGGGCAGTTCGGCGGCCCGTGCGCTGGCGTTCGCGAAGCCGCTCGTCGTGTCGGGCGAATACGGCTGGTACCGGACGTTCACCCCCGACACCGCCGACGAACACTTCCGGTACAGCTTCTGGAGCGACGAGCAGATCACCGAACCGGTCATCGAACTGGCGAACATCCTCTCGGGTCTGCTCGACGACGATCGGCAGCGGGAGGAACTCGGACGGTTCGGCCGCCAGTTCGCCGAGCAGAACTTCGGGTTGGCGGCCATGACCGATCGTCTCGTCGACATCTACGACGAGACGATCGACCGTCACGGCGACCGGCGTCGCCGACGTTGGATCAAGGGCCTGTCGAACGAACTCGCGCCTGCAGCTCGGCGACTCACTCGGGTGGTCCGGCGTCGGGGCGACACGCCCGACGACGCCTGAACGACCCGGTCAGCCCGTGACCACGCGTTGCAGCGCGTGGGCCGTGCGGTCGACGTCGGCCTGGGTCATGCCCGGGAACAGCGGCAACACGATGTGGCGGTCCTGCGAGGCCTCCGAGATGCGGCAGGTCGTGGTCGCCCGCATACGGCCGCTCGCGGTGGGCGCACATGATGCCGCGCCGGCGTGCGAGATGCCGGCGTCGAGCATGTGCCTGCATGACCTCGCGCTGATCCACGCCGTCGGGCAGGCGCACCACGTAGCTCTGGTAGTTCGATGCGCGCCCACTCGGGTTCGATACGGCGACATCGATGCCGTCGACGTCGCGCAGCGCCTCGTCGTACCAGCCGGCGATCTCGCGGCGCTCGGCGACGATCGTCGGCAGCCGCCGCAGCTGCTCGCGGCCGACGGCGGCCTGGATGTCGGTCATCCGGTAGTTGAAGCCGAGCACCGAGTGCTCTTCGAAGATCACCCGGTTCGACGCCGTGACGCTCGCGGTCGTTGACGCTCATGCCGTGCTGGCGGAGCAGCCGGAACGTGGCGTCGAGTTCGGGGTCGGAGGTGGTCAGCATGCCGCCGTCGCCGGTGCTGATCACCTTGCGCGGGTGGAACGAGAAGCAGGCGATCGTCGCCGTGCGGGCGACCGATCCGCTCCCAGCTGCCGTTCCAGCAGGATCTCGCTGCCGATCGCGCAGGCGGCGTCCTCGACCACCGGCAGGCCGTGGCGGTCGGCGACGGCCAGGATGGCGGCCATGTCGCAGGGCATGCCCGACCTGGTGCACGCCGAGGATCGCCTTCGTCGCCGGTGTGATCGCGGCCTCGATCAGCGTCGGGATCGATGTTGTGCGTCGCCGGCGTCGACGTCGACGAACACCGGGCTCGGCGCCGGAGTACGGATCGAGTTCGCGGTGGCGATGTAGGAGTGGCTGACGGTGATGACCTCGTCGCCGGCGCCGACGCCGAGCGCCGAGCAGCGCGAGGTGGAGCGCGGTGGTGCAGTTCGAGACCGCGCACGCATGTGCGGCTCCGGTGAGCGTCGGCGAACTCCTGCTCGAACGCCGCGACCTCGGGCCCCTGGGTGATCCAGCCCGACAGGATGACGCGTTGCGCGGCGTCGGCCTCGGGCTGGCCCATCACCGGCTTGGCGATCGGCAACATCGGCAGCGTCGTCGGTCATGGCGACATCGCCTCGGGGCGATCGTCGCGCACGCTCACGCCACCAGTCGACGAGGTCGCGCAGGCCCTCGTCGAGGTCGATCTTCGCCTCGAAGCCGAGCAGGTCACGGGCCGCGTGACGTGTCGGCGAGGCGGCGGGGAACCGGGTTGACCGAACGCTCCGGACCGTACTCGGGCGCCAGGTCCGAGCCCATCACGACGCAGAGCGCGGCGGCCAGCTCGTTCGAGGCTGGTCTCGGTGCCGCTCGCGACGTTGAACACGTCGTCGGTGACGTCGGCCTGGGCGGCGAGCACGTTGGCTCGGGCGATGTCGGTGGCGTACACGAAGTCCATCGTCTGCGTGCCGTCACCGAAGATCATCGGTGCCTCGCCGGCGATGATGCGCTCCATCCACCGGATCAGCACCTCGGTGTACTTGCCGTACACGTCCATGCGCGGGCCGTACACGTTGAAGTACCGCGAGCGCGACGTAGTCGAGGCCGAACATGTCGTTGTACGAGCGCAGCAGACCCTCGTTGAAGGTCTTGATCGCGCCGTACAGCGTGCGGTTGTCGTACGGGTGGTGCTGCTCGGTGGTCGGGAAGTCCTCGGCCATGCCGTACACCGACGCGCGACGAGGACGCGACGATCTTCTTGGCGCCGGCGCGGTGGGCGGCGTCGACGACGTTGAACGTGCCGTTGCCGAGCACCTCCATGCGCGAGACGGGGGTCTTCGGCGCAGTGCGTGATCCGGATCGCGGCGAGGTGGAACACGAGGTCGGCGCCGTCGATCGCCGACGTCGAGCGCGTCGACGTCGCGGATGTCGCCCTCGACGACCTCGACCTTGCCCGACGGCCATCGCCGTCGGCGAGGTTGTCGAGCCGACCACGGGTGAGGTTGTCGAACACGACGACGTCGCCGTAGGTCGCCGTCGTCTTGACCGGCGACCAGCAGGTCGACGATGTGCGACCCGATCAGACCGGCGCCGCCGGTCACGAACACCTTCTCGTATGACGGCATCAGTCGGCTCCTTTCGTCTCGGCCCACTCGGTGAGCGCGGCGCATCGACCACGTCCTGCTGTTCGTTCGGTCATCTCGGGGAACATCGGCAGCGAGAGCACCTCGTCGGCGGCGGCCTCGGTGAGCGGGAAGTCACCACGACCATGGCCGAGTTCGGCGAACGCCTTCTGCAGGTGGACCGGGATCGGGTAGTGGATGCCCGTCGCGATGCTCGCGCTCGGTCAGGAACGCCTGGAGCTCGTCGCGGTCGGTCGTGCGGATCGCGTACACGTGGTAGACGTGGCGAGTCGGTCGGCGACCGCCGGCGTGCGATACCCGAGCGGCGCCGAGCAGCTCGTCGTAGCGAGCGGCCAGGCGGCGCCGGCTCTCGGTCCAGTCGCTCGATGTGGGCCATCTTCACCCGGAGCACGGCGCCCTGCACGCCCTCCATCCGGTAGTTGAATCCCTTGAGTTCGTGGTGGTAGCGCTGCTCGGCAGCCCCAGTCGCGGAGCATCGACACCGTGCCGGATCGCTGTCGGGTCGTTGGTGACGACGGCACCGCCTTCGCCGTAGGCGCCGAGGTTCTTGCCCGGGATAGAAGCTGAAGCAGCCGAGCGTGGCCGATGCCGCCGACGCGCCGGCCCCGGTACTCGGCGCCGTGCGCCTGGGCGGCGTCCTCGATGACGGTGAGACCGTGGCGCTCGGCGATCTCCATGATCGGGTCGAGGTCGGCCGGCAGCCCGTGCAGGTGGACCGGCACGATCGCCTTGGTGCGCTGGCGTGATCGCCGCCTCGATGCGGGCGGGGTCGATGTTGAGGGTGACCGGGTCGATGTCGACGAACACGGGCGTCGCACCGGCGTAGTCGATCGCGGAGACGGTGGCGATGAACGTCATCGGCGTGGTGATCACCTCGTCGCCGGGACCGATGTCCGGCCGCGAGCATCGCCAGGTGCAGCGCGCTCGTGCCCGAGTTGACACCGAGCGCATCGAGTCACGACGTGCACGTAGTCGGCGAACAGGCCTCGAACGCGGCCACCTCGGGGCCCAAGCACGAACTGGGTGCTGTCGAAGACGCCGAGCACGGCCTCGTCGACCTCGTCCTTGATCGATCGGTACTGCAGCCTGCAGATCGACGAACGGGATCATGCCGGTCCCGCCGATCCGCTCGTCTCCGTCGCTGATGCCAACACGTGGGTCTCCTCCCGCCGCCGGATTGCCTGCGGACCGATGACCCGCAGCGTGCATGCTATTCGTGGACCGGCGCTCACGGACCCCGATTGATCAGACTTTGATGGGCTCGGCCCGGGTATGGCACAGCGTGGTTCACTCGCCACGCTGGGTGCGACCGGAGCGCCGGCCCGCACGGCCGTCAGATCTCGACCGGTGCTCCCTGCAGGTCGAGCGACGTGGTGGCGGCCTCGAGGATGCGCACGATCCGGAGACCGGCGTGTGCCGTCGGACTGGGGCGTCGTCCCGGTGTTGATGCAATCGACGAAGTGTTCGGCCTCGACCCGCAGCGCCTCGGTCACGTCGAGCCGCGGCGCCCACATGTCGCCGGTGCGGTAGCCGACGCGCGGCTCGAACCCGATCTCGTCGGGGTCGCCGAGCACGATGCCCTTGTCGTACACCTTGACCTTCTCGCTGGCTTCGAGATCGTCGAAGACGACCATCCGCTCCGAGCCGCAGATCAGCGTCTGGCGGACCTTCACCGGCGCCAGCCAGTTGACGTGGAAGTGGGCGATCGTCGATGTCCTCGAAGAAGCACGTGAGGTACGCCATGTTCTCCGGCTGGCCGTCGACGTGGGCGATGCCGGTGGCCGCCACGCTCGTCGGGTACTGCGCCGAGCAGGAAGTCCATGATCGACAGGTCGTGCACGGCGAGGTCCCAGATCACGCTGACGTCGTGCTGGAACAGGCCGAGGTTCACGCGCACCGAGTCGTAGTAGTAGAGCTCGCCGAGCTGCCCGTCGCCGACGAGCTCGTGGATCTTGCGCACGGCGCTCGTGTAGATGAAGGTGTGGTCGACCATCAGCGTCAGCCCGCGCTCGTCGGCCTCGGCGACGAGCTTCTCGCCCTCGGCCGACGGTCGACGTCATCGGCTTCTCGACCAAGACGTGCTTGCCGGCCTGGAGGGCCTGCATCGCGAGCGGGAAGTGCGATGACACCGGCGTGGCGATCGCGACCGCGTCGACGTCGGGGTCGGCGAGCATGTCGGCGACGTCGGCGTAGGTGCTGCATCGTCGGGTACAGCCTGCTCGACCGTGGTCGCAGTCGGTCCTCGCTCTGGTCGCACGACCGCGACGACACGCGCGCCGTCGACGAGCGCGAAGTTCCGGACGAGGTTCGGTCCCCAGTACCCGTAGCCGATGACGGCGATTCCGATCATGTGCGTCTCCTGTCGTGCTGCGTCGTGCGCGTCATGTGCGTCGATGTCGCTGACTCGAGCTTCATCGTCACGCGTCGAATCTCCAATTCGGTCTGCGGACGGCGCCGTCTTGATCGTCGCACCGTACCCCGCGGCACTCACCCATCCGACGACCCGGCCGGGTTGCCGAGCACGAGCGCATGATCGGGCACCGACTTCGGTGACGACCGAGCCCGGACCCGACCATCGCCCAGCGCCGATCGTCGACGCCGGTGACGATCACCGTCGCCGGCGCCGAGCGCTGCGCCCGGTCCGCACGCGTGTCCGTCCGAGCATCCCAGTCGTCGGCGCTCTTGAGCGTGCCGTCCGGGTTGATCGCACGGGGCATCTTGTCGTTGGTGAAGACCACGTGCGGGCCGACGAAGACGCCGTCGTCGAGCGTCGACGCCCTCGTACAGCGATGCGTTGTTCTGCACCTTGACGTTGTCGCCGACCATGACGTCGACGTCGACGAAGCTGTTGCGGCCGAAGATGCAGTTGCGGCCGACCACCGCACCCGATCGGATCTGGACGTTCGACCAGACCTTGGTACCGGGTCCGACGCGGCACCCGACTCGACCGATGCCGACGGGTCGGATGAAAGGTTCGGATGAAGGGTTCGGAGTTCGGGTCGCTGCTGTCCGCCATGGAGCCAACTACCGTAGCGCCGGTGGCGGAACCTCCCGAAGACCCCGCGACCGACGCGACGCGGCCCGATCGACCGACGGTGGTCTTCGCCATGGAGCAGCACCTCGGACACCGGACGTACTACGAGAACCTGAGGCGCACGTCGGCGACGACCGCTGTGACGCGGTGTGGGTCCCGGTCGACTACACCCTCGGCGATCGACTCGAACGCGTACCGCTCCCGGGCTCGGTCAAGGCGGCCGTGTCGGCGCGGCAACGCCGTTCGTCGTGGTGTGCGGTCGGTCGACGCCGACGTGCACGTGTTCAACACCCAGGTGCCGGCCGTGCTCGGCGGCCGTGCCGCGCGGTCGAAGCCGTACATCGCGATCACCGACGTCACGCCGAAGCAGTACGACCGGATGGCAGCCGGCTACGACCACCGGCCCGACCGCGCCGGTCCGGTCGGATGGGCCAAGCACCAGCTCAACCTCAAGATGTTCCTGGGCGCCAGCTGGTGCGTCGGGTGGAGCAACTGGGCGTGCGACTCGATGGTCGACGACTACGGCGTCGATCGGGCTCGCGACACGGGCGATCCCGCCGGGGGTCGACACGAGGGTGTGGCAACCCGGCCCGGAGCGGGATGACGGCAGCCTTCAAGATCCTGTTCGTGGGTGGAGACTTCCGCCGCAAGGGTGGCGAACCGCTCCTCGAGGCCTTCGCGTCACTGCCCGACGATGCCGAGCTGACCCTGGTGACGAAGTCCGACGTGCCGCGGATCGACCGGGTACGGGTGGTGGCGACCTCGTGCCGAACGACCCCCGCCTCGTCGAGCTGTACCGCACGAGCGACGTCTTCGCGCTGCCGACGCTCGCCGAGACGTTCGGCATCGCCGCCGCCGAGGCGGCGGCCACCGGGCTGCCCGTAGTCGCGACCGACGTCGGTGGCCTCCCCGACATCTGTGCGACGGCGTGAGCGGCTTCACCGTGCCACCGAACGACGCCGACGCCCTCGCGACTGCGCTGCAACGACTCACCGACCACGACGACCGCCGCCGCCTGGGTACGGCCGCACGGCGGCACGCGGTCGAGCGGCTCGACGCCGCCACCAACGCCCACCGGCTGATGGAACTCGTCGATCTCGCCGCCGGCGCCGAGCCGCGATGAGCGGGTCGAGCGCCGCCGGGCGCCTGGTGGGCGGCTTCTCATCGGTCCTGTCGTTGTGCGTCGCCGCACCGTCGGCCTACCTCGCGCTGATCACGCTGGCCGGCCGGCGACGGCACACTCCCCCGGCGCAGGCCGGACCACGAACCACCCGATTCGTGATGCTGGTGCCGGCGCACGACGAAGCCGCCGGGATCGGCGCGACGCTGGAATCGCTCGCCGAGGTCGACTATCCCGCCGATCTTGTCGACGTCCACGTGGTCGCCGACAACTGCACCGACGACACCGCGGAGGTCGTGCGGGCACACGGCATGACCGCTCACGAACGCAACGACCCCGATCATCCGGGCAAGGGCCCCGCCTTGAACTGGCTGTACGATCGCCTCGTCGCCGGCGGCCACGACTTCGACGCGGTCGTCATCGTCGACGCTGACACGTCGCTCGATCGCGGGTTCCTCCCGGCCATGGACCCGGCGCTGACCGGCGGTGCGAGGTCGCGCGCAGGGCTACTACTCGGTCCGCGACCCCGAGGCCTCGACCGCCACGTCGTTCCGGTACGCCGCGCTCGCATGCCGACATCATCTGCGGACCGCGGGCCGCTGCCGGCTGGGTGCGTCGTGCGGCCTCTACGGCAACGGCATGGTCTTCCGTCGGGACGTGCTCGACGGCCGTCGATGGTCCGGCCATCTGGTCGAGGACGCCGAGTTCCAGATCGAACTGCTGCTCGACGGAATCTCGTGCGGTACGTGCCCGACGCCGTCGTCCGCGCCGAGATGCCCACGACCGCGTCCGCAGCGACGACGCAGAACGAACGCTGGGAGCGTGGCCGCCTCGAGCTCGCTCGCCGATACGTGCCCCACCACGCACGGCGTGCGGTTCGCGGGCCACGTCGCGTCGCACACGCCGACGCAGTGGCCGATCACCTCGTGCCGCCGCTGTCGGCGCTCGTCGGCTTCCAGATCGTCGCCACGGCGATCGCCGCGCTGTGCGCCCTCCCACGGGGTCGGTCGTCGCGGGCGATCGCGATCGACGTCGTGGCGCTCTCCGTGGTCGTCGGGCACACGCTCGCCGGGCTGCAGTCGATCGGTGCGGCGCGACACCACTACATCTCGCTGCTCCAGGCGCCGAAGATGATCGTGTGGAAGATCGCGATCCTGACCAGGGCTGCCACGCCCAGCGCCGACGTCGCCTGGACACGGACCCAACGCAACGAGCGCGATCTCGTGAGCCGCCCGCCGCTCCTGCTCTGTACGGCATCCCGATCGAGGACGTCACGCTCGACGAGACGGTCGCCCTGATCGGCGACATGGTCGCATCGGGACGCGAGCGATCGACGACCATCAGATCGCCACGGTCAACGTCGACTTCCTCGCCAACGCCGTCGACGATCCCGCGATCGCGATCGATCCTCCGCGATGCCGACCTGTGCCTCGCCGACGGCATGCCGCTCGTGTGGGCCGGCACGCGGGCCTGGGCATGCCCGTCGCCGAACGCGTGGCCGGCGCCGACCTCGTGCCGCGACTGTTCGACGAGTCGCAGACCACCGGCTGGCACGTGCACGTGTTCGGATCGAGCCCCGACGTCGCCGAGAGAGCGGAAGCGATCGTGGTGGAGCGGTACCCCGACGCCGTCGTGTCGTTCGACCCGGGCCCGATCGTCGACCGCGACGGCGGCGTCGAGGACGACGCTCTCGATCGGCTCGCTGCGGTCGACGCCGACATCGTGTGCGTCGCCCTCGGCAACCCGAAGCAGGAGCACTTCATCCGACGCCACCGCGATCGGATCGGGGCGCCGGTGATGATCGGTGTCGGCGGGTCGCTCGACATGATGGTCGGCGAGCGCCGCCGGGCGCCCGAGTGGGTGCAGCGGGTCGGGCTCGAGTGGGTCGTGCGAGCCGCGCAGGAGCCGAGACGCCTCGGCGTCCGATACGCGCGGGACATCCGCACGATGGGTCCGTGGCTGTTCCGGCAGTGGCGTGCGAACCGGGCACGACGGTCCCGGTCGGATCTCCGGATCTCGACCGATCGCGATGGCGTCCAGGTCGGTCCGGGCACGTCTCCGGCGTCGAGTTCGGACTGGACCGCGGCGGCCGAACGGCTCGCCCGACGCGATGCGGTGTTGACGATCACCGCCGCGGATCGAGGCGCCGGCGATGGCATGAACCCGGGTGACGACGATCTGAACGACCGGGCCGCGGCACGGCTCGTCGGGCTCGTCCGCATCGCCCGACGATCCGGCGCGCCGATCGTCTGGTCGGGCAGCCCGGGCGGCCTCGTCGACACGTTCACCGAGCTGCAGATCGCACCCGGCGCCGTCGGCTGCGACCACGAGTGGCGACCCGAACACACTGGATGAGACCTTTTTGGGATCCTGAACAATAAGCCGAAGCCACAACTTCGGTGTGAGGACTACGATGACAGCCATGGCGACCGAGGCGGGAACCGACCACGAACGACAAGGGTCGACGGCACCGGCATTCTGGTGGCGCCTGACCGACAACACGTTCCGACGTCTCATCTGGCTCCTCCTGCCGATCGTGCTGTTCGCCGGCCTGGGTGTGTGGCAGGCCAGCCAGACGCTCGACCTCTATCGCTCGAGCGGACTGCTGAGTGCGTCGAGCAACCCATTGGTCGAGGAACAGCAGATCGGCGGCGTCGCGCAGGCGCAGTTCTGGGAGACGCCGGCCGAGGCGTCCAGCCGCACGATCAACGAGCAGCTGCGCACCGATTCGTTCGTCGAGATCGTCGCCGAACGGGCCGGCCTCGCGGACGCCGTCAACCAGGGCTTCCTCGAGCTGACCGTCGTGCGCAACGCCGTGTGGTCGTCGAGCAGCGGCTCGTCGCTCGTGAACGTGAACGCCGTCTGGGGCGATCCGCTGACCGCCCACGGGCTCGTCGACGGGACGATCGGCGCCTACCTCGAGTTCATCGCGGAGTCGGTGGCGAGCCAGTCGTCCGAAGCGGTCGACTTCTATCGGGATCAGCTGGTCGAGTTCGAGGCCGAGGTCGAGACCGCACAGGCCGAACTCGAGGCGTTCGTCACCGAGGTCGAGGCAGCCGAGCGGGCCGCCGGCGACGAGGAGCGCCGATCGATCCTGGTCGAACTCCAGATCACGAGTCTCACGGGCGACCTCGACGCCGCCGAACTCAAGGTCGCGGCGACGCAGGAACAGATCGACCGGGCCGAGTTGCAGGTCACCCAGTCGCGTAGCGAGGCGGGGCGCAGCCTGACCGTCATCGACGCACCCGAGGTTCCGACCGCTCCGCAGTCGACGCTCATGAAGCGGGCCAGCATCGTGATCTCGTTCACGCTGCTCGGCGTCGTGATCATGCTCGGTGCGCTCGTCGTCGGGACCGTGCTCGACCAGTCGGTCGCGTCACCGGCCGACCTTCGCGGCATCGACGGCGTCGAGTTCGTCGCGACCGTGCCGCTGCTGCGCTTCCCGTCGGACGACGGCGGACGGCGTCGGCGAGGGCGCCGCGGGAAACCGCGGCAACGGCAACGGCAACGAGAGCGTGAGCCCGAGCCCGAGTCCGAGCCCGAGACCGTGGGCGTCTGACGATGGCCACCAAGTCCCGATCGGCCGGCCGGTCCCAACGGCGGGCCCGCCGGGGCGACGACGATGCGTCGCCTCCCTCCACGACCGGCTCGTCGGTCCCCGATGTCGTCACCCAGCAGCGCAACCACACCGGGATGCTCGGCTACGACGAGATCCCGCAGGAGCTCGCCGAAGCCATCCGCACGATCGTCAATCGCTACGAGCTGCGCCACGACCAGAAGCTGCCCTCGACGATCGCCGTCACGTCCGCGCTGCACGGCGAGGGCGTCACCACCACGTCGCAGGCGCTCTCCACGCTGATCGCCCAGGAGACCGGGCAGTACGTCTGCTGGGTCAACTGCAGCTGGCTCGCCTCCGATCAGCAGACCGACCACGACAGCGGTCGCCCCGGGCTGATCGAGATCCTCGCCGACCGGGCCAAGATCCTGTCGGCGTTCCAGTCGGCCCCCGACCTCCCACAGCTCATGAGCCTCAACCCGGGGCCCGTCCCCGAATCGAAGCGCAACATGATCGTCCGTTCGCCCGAGTTCGACCAGCTCCTCGACGTGCTGACGTCCGAGTTCGACCACGTCGTCTTCGACATCCCTCCGGTGTTGAACAACGCCAACGGGCTCGCGCTGGTTCGTCGCTCCGACGCATCGTTGTTCGTGGTCCGCCACCGATCGACCAGCATCCGTCAGTTCCGCCGGGCCCTCGAGGCCACCCAGCCGACGCCGAATCTCGGCGTGGTGCTCAACAAGTTCAAGACCAGCATCCCGCGCCGTCTGCGCTCGATGCTCGGCGACTGATCGGCGGTCCGCGGCACGATGAAGGTGCTCGTCGCGTTCCTCTTCATCGCATTCCTCATCGGCGGCACGAACGCGGGCGCGTGGGTACGTGACCGGCCGAAGATCCTCCTGAGCTTCGCCGTCGTCACGGCGGCGAGCTACTGGAGTCTCCGGGTGGTGCTCGGATGACGAGCCTGATCGCGTCCGCACCGCGCCACTCCGACGACCAGCAGCGCCACGACCGGCTCATCTGGTGGTTCATCTTCACGCTGATGAGCGTCGGCGGGCTGATGATCGCGGCGTTCGCCCGTCGTCGCTTCGGCGAACCGTTCCTCGGGCTGAGCCTGGCGATCCTGCTCGTCATGGTGCTCAGCTGGACGATACCGCCCCCGGGCGACGCTCTACGTCACGATCTTCCTGACCGCGGTCAGCGACATCGTCACCGTCGCGTGGTTCCCGTTCGTGAAGAACCTGTCGAGCCGCGAGTCGATCTCGTTCGTCGCCGACGCGCTGACGATCAGCCCGCTCGACATCTCGCTCACCGTCGGGTTCGTCGTCACGGCGGCGGCGCAGTACGCCCGCACCGGCCGGCTCATCCCTCCGTCGCCGCTGACGAGGCCGCTGCTCGTGTTCACGGGCTTCGTCGTCTTCGGGTTCGCGCGCGGACTGTTCCTGAGCGGACGGGGCGACTCACGCGGTCGCGGTGCTCGAAGGCGCGGCCGTTGTTCTACATCCTGCTGACGTTCGCGATCGCGATCAACGTGTGCACCGAGCGTCGTCATCTCCGCTATGCGATGTGGTGGGCGATCGCCGGCGTCGTCATCCAGGCGCTGCTGTCGATCGAGTACGTCAGCCGTCTCGATCCCGCCGAGCGCGAGGCCCTCGAGAGCCTCAACGAGCACGGCTCGACGCTCGGCCACAACCTCGTCATCGTCACGCTGTTCGGCCGTCATGCTCGGGGTCAAGGCGCTGCTGCCGCGACGATGATCCTCGCGTCGCACTCGTGCCGACGCTCTACGTCGTGTTCATCGCCCAGCGTCGCGCCGGCATCGCGGCCCTGGCGATCGCCGGCGTCGCTGATGCTCGTCGTGTTGTTCTGGCGCATCGCCGACGGTTGTTCTGGGTCGCTCACGCCGATCGCTCGTGATCGTCGCGTCGGGTACCTCGGCGCGTTCTGGAACTCGAGTCCGTCGCATCGGCTTCCCTGCCCAGGCGATCAAGTCGATCATCGCACCGGTTCGGCCAGCGCCGAGGACCAGAGTTCCGACCTGTACCGCATCATCGAGGCGCTACGACCTCAACTTCACGATCCGCACCGACCCACTGCTCGGCGTCGGGTTCGGCACGCCCTTCTACCGCCCGATCCCGCTGCCCGACATCAGCGTCTTCGAGCTCAACGCCTATCTCCCGCACAACTCGGTGTTGTGGATCTGGATCAAGATGGGCTTCGGCGGCTTCGTCGCGATGTTCTACTTCTTCGGCAAGACGATCATGCTCGGCGCACGACGGCTCCGTCGAGCTCCCGCGGACGATCGATCTGGTCATCGCCCAGTCGGCGGTGCTCTTCGTCGTGATGTACGCCGTGTACACCTACGTCGACATCTCGTGGGACGCCCGCAACATGGTGCTGCTGGCGCTCGCTGCGCGCGATCTGCGCCGATCCGGTCCTGCGCCCTCCGACCGGTCGTCGACGAAGCGGTCGACGACGCGGCGCCTCAGGAACCGGCTCGAGAGCGAGCGCCGCCCGCCACGATCGCACGCCACCGCGTCGGCGTAGCGGTCGATGTCGGCGTTGGTCGACGACCCATCGCCGAGCGTTGCGACCCAGCTGCGCGGTCCGGGCGGGATCGGCGAGCAGGCTCTTCGATGGCGGCACGGAGCGCCGCCGCGTCGCCCGGCTCGACGTAGACACCGGTCTCGCCGTCGACGATGGTGTCGATCTGGCCGGCGGTGCGTGTGCACACGATCGCCCGCTCCATCGACATCGCTTCGAGGATGGTCGTGATGCCGGCCTGGAAGTCGACCTCGAACAGCGGCATCACGACGAACGACGACGCCGCGTAGAGCGCGCGCAACTCGAACAGGTCCAGGCGTCGGATCGTGACGTTGTCGGGGATGGCGTGGCCGGCCGACGAGTCGGACCGCTTCGACCACGGGCTCGCCGCGGCGATGACGACGTCGACGTCGAGACCGTCGACGGCGTCCATGAGCGTCGGGTAGTCGCGGCGCTCCAGCCCCGCCGAACAGATCGTCGGTCGCCGCTCGGGCGGTCGTCGAGTCGGCTGCGACTCTGCGGCGCGAAGAAGTCGGTGTCGACCATGAACGGTCGACACCACGACACGTTCGGCCGGCACACCCAGGTCGTCGCGCACGAACTCGGCTTGTCGCTCGCAGTACACGACGTAGCGATCGACGAGACCGGCCAGCCGCGCCCACCTGATGAGCTTCGCCTTCTTCGGCACCGACAGGATGTGCACGATCATCACGTGGGTGGAGCGGGCCGCGCCCGAGGAACCGGGTCAGCAGGGCGAGTGGGATGCCCACCTGTTCGCCGTCGGTGAGCACGACGTCGTACCGCTCGACGCGCCCGGAACGCGTACCAGGCCAGCAACGGGCCGGTCCCGGCGACACGATGGACCATGCGACCGATCCGGCCGGTCGCCGACAGCGCGACCGGCGACGTCGACGACATCGGCCGGCAGTCGAGCGGCGAGCACCCGATAGTCGGCTCGTGGCCGGCGGCCCTCGGCCACGACCTCGTCGAGGTCGTCCGGGATGGTGCCCGACACCGTCAGCAACACACGGGGCGCCGGGGCGCCGGGTTCGTCGGGGGTGTCAGGCATCGGTCTCCACCTCGAGCACGTTCATCGACCAGGGCGGCACGGCGAGCGAGGTGAGGCCGTTCTCGTCGACGTTCACCGGTCGGGCATCCTCCTCGATCATGTCGTCGGCGGCCAGGTCGTCGGTCCGCACGGTCGTCAACGTGCCCGACCTCGCGACCACGCCGTCCGAGCTCGAGATCGAGCAGCACCTCGTCGGCGCCGAGATTGATCGTGACGACGGCGAGCGATCCGTCGGCGCGGCGCGTGGGGTACACCCGAAGATCTCCCGCCGGGTCGAGCCCGTCGTGGTCGAGCAGCGCGTCGCCGGCCAGGCTCCACAAGCGGAGGGCGTGATACTGGGGGAACACCGATCCGTCACGCAGATCGATCATCCCGTAGTCGGTCCCGCCCTCGGCGGTGCCGTTCGCCAGGTTCCACTGGTTCGCGATCGCGACGCCCTGCGTGGCCATCTGGCCGACCGTCTCGGCGATGTACAGGGCGTTGGCGGCTCGGGTCATCGTTCGGTCGATGTCGCCGGAGGCGAAGGACACCAGGTTGTACTCGGTGATCGCGACCGGGATGTCGGCGGGCAGCGCCTGGCCGAGACCATCGGCCAGATCCGGCCAGATCTCGGCTGGTCGACGGAGCGCGGCCTCGGGATCGGGCGACTCGTCGAACCCGTAGTGGTGCACGACGTAGAAGTCGAACTCGCCGGCTGCACCCTCGATCACCTCGTTGCCCCAGTTCGACCAGCTCGACGGATCGCCGACGCCGACGGCGCCGACGCCGATCGACGGGTCGACCTCGATCATCGCCGCGCGGATGTCCCGGTACCCGTCGTGTTCGGCGTCGCCGTCGACGTACTCGGCGCCGTCGCACGTCCACACGTCCTCCCAGCCGAACGAGGCACACTCGTCCCCTCCGGCCTCGGGCCGGCCGCCGTAGACCTCGTTGCCGATCTCCCAGAGATCGATCCGCACGGGTTCGGGGTGGCCGTTCTCGGCGCGGAGCCGGGCCCAGGTCCCGACCGTCTGCCAGTCGACGCCGTTGCGGTCGACGGCCGATCGGCCGATCGTCGTCGACGTCGCCGTTGAAGAACGCGACCGCGGCCGCAGCACTCTCGGCGGGCTGGTTGATCGAGACCGTCCACATGCCGGCGATCCCCGTCGCTTCGAGGAAATCGGCGAAGTCGCTCGGCCTGGCTGCCCAGGTCCAGAAGCAACCGGCCGTGCCGTTCTCGCACGCCAACCAGTCGTAGCCGTTGCTCCAGCTGCCCCCAGGCATGCGCAGCACGGTGACGCCCGACGCTGCGGTCGTCTCCCTGAACGTGGCGTCGGTGAGCGTCTCGGGACCGAGCCACGCCGGCAGGTTCGTGCCGAAGAGCCGCCGGTCGATGGGCTGCCCGGCGCCGGTGCCGATCGCCACCGTGACGTCGGCCGGTGCACGTGGCGAGGCGGTCGACGTGTCGCCGACCGCGTCATCGGCCGCGCCATCCGAGGTGTCGCCGGCGGTCTGGTCGGAGGTCCCGTCGTTCGACTCGTCCGCGGAGGCGTCGCCCGCGTCGGGTTCGGCGGGTGACGACGCGGCCGTCGATGCGCTCGACGAACCCTCCGATCGACCGTCCGATCGACCTTCCGGCAGCGAATCACCGCTGCACGCGGTGAGCACGACGGCGGCGGCGGCGATCGAGGCGATGGTGTGTCGCAGATGTCCGAATGATGCCGCCACGCTGCGACGATACCGCTTCGGGACCGGAGGGGACGGCGCCGGCCCGCGACCGGATGGGGCCGTACCGCCTCAAGTCGGATACGGTTCGGGTCGAAATAACCACGTGCCACACGCTCCCGCCGAGAAATCTGTAACGTAACCGTCATGATCTCGTCACATCAGCCACACCCACGGCCGCGGAGCCGTCCCGCGATCGTCGGCGCACTCCTGTCCCTCGGCCTGCTGATCGGCGCCGGACTGTACGGCGGCTCGACCGGCTCGGTGACCGAAGCTGCGGTCGCCGGTGGCTCGACGACCCAGGTGAAGGTCCGCGGCGAAGCCGGCGTGCCCGGCAACGCCGAGGCCGCGGTGCTCAACATCACCGCCGCCAACCCCTCGGCCCCCGGCCACATCACCGCCTACCCCTGCGGCGAATCACGACCCACCGCCTCCACCCTCAACTACCAGCCCGGCGTCTCCGCCATCGCCAACAGCACCATCGTCGAGATCGGCGACAACGGCAACGTCTGCCTCTACGCCGAATCACGCGTCGACCTCATCGTCGACATCAACGGCTGGTTCCCCGCCAACAGCGACCTCACGCCGCGCAACCCCGCCCGCCTCCTCGACACCCGCAACACCGGCACCCCGTCGAGCCGCACCACCACCCAGGTCCAAGTCGCCAACCGCGCCGGCGTGCCCGGCAACGCCGAGGCCGCGGTGCTCAACATCACCGCCGCCAACCCCTCGGCCCCCGGCCACATCACCGCCTACCCCTGCGGCGAATCACGACCCACCGCCTCCACCCTCAACTACCAGCCCGGCGTCTCCGCCATCGCCAACAGCACCATCGTCGAGATCGGCGACAACGGCAACGTCTGCCTCTACGCCGAATCACGCGTCGACCTCATCGTCGACATCAACGGCTGGTTCCCCGCCAACAGCGACCTCACGCCGCGCAACCCCGCCCGCCTCCTCGACACCCGCAACACCGGCACCCCGTCGAGCCGCACCACCACCCAGGTCCAAGTCGCCGACCGCGCCGGCGTGCCCGGCAACGCCGAGGCCGCGGTGCTCAACATCACCGCCGCCAACCCCTCGGCCCCCGGCCACATCACCGCCTACCCCTGCGGCGAATCACGACCCACCGCCTCCACCCTCAACTACCAGCCCGGCGTCTCCGCCATCGCCAACAGCACCATCGTCGAGATCGGCGACAACGGCAACGTCTGCCTCTACGCCGAATCACGCGTCGACCTCATCGTCGACATCAACGGCTGGTTCCCCGCCAACGGCGACCTCACGCCGCGCAACCCCGCCCGACTGCTCGACACCCGGACCGGCGGCGGCGGCGAAACGGGCCCCGGCGGCCCGGACACCGCCAACGCCGAGTTCGTGGCCACGTTCGACAACAACTCCGGCCTCGGAGCCTTCGACACCTACGTGTTCCATCGTGAGGGCGGCTCGGGCGAATGGGTCGGCGACCACGACCGCTCGTGCGGACCTCCCGACCCGGGCCGCTCCATCGTCGTCCCGTTCAAGCGGGTGGGCGTCTCGGCCGCCACCGAAGAGATCTATCTCTGCCGCGATCACCTGATGACGTCGATGGAGTCGGTCTCCAGCTACTCGATCGTCGGCTTCTCCCCCGATCAGGTGTTCAACCGATCCGAGTCGAGCGTGGTCTCGTGGGACGTCAACGTCACCGACCTCGGCGACCGCCAGTGGTGGGAGGTCGTGGTGATTCCCGCCGGCACCTCCCACGTCGTGTGTCACCCGCACATCGTCGATCCGTGCGGGGCCGATCTCGTCGACGAGTACGCACCGGGATCCGCGATGTTCGGCATCGGGCCGTACGCCGAGTTCCAGGTGGTCGGCGACCAGGTGAACCGGTTCGGCGGCGACAATCCGTGCGGTTCGTTCAGTTCCGATCCCGAAGGGTGCGCTTCGAAGAAGATCCGGCGTCGGTTCACGATGACCGACAACTTCAACGGCACGATCACGATCGACTACCCCGAGGCCGGTCGCAGCTGGACCGTCAACGGTTCGTTCCCCGAGCGGTTCGAAGTGGTCTTCAAGGACCACAACTACACGCCCGAGAAGGACAACAACCCGCCGGGATTCACCTGGCATTGGGACAACATCGTCGTCCGCTGACCACCGTTCGCACTGCACGAGGGCCCGTCCACGCTCGGACGGGCCCTCGCCGCGCTCCGTGACCGTTCGGAAATCGACGTCACTTCGCGTCGTTTTTGGGGCACAATGCGGACATGGAGTACCACGACGGTGGCGGCCGCCGGTCTTCTCGCTCGACGAAGCTGATCTTGGCGGTGTTGATTCCCATCCTGACCGTGTGCGTGGCCGGTGACGACGGAGACGTCGCGCCGATCGCGGCCGAGGCCGCAGCTGCGGCACCGGCCACCACCACCTCCACCGCGCCGCCCACCACCACGACGACGCCGGCCCCCGAACCCACGACCGCCGTGGCATCCGCCGAGGTCGCCGCAGACACACCTGGTCTCGACACGTCGGGCGCCGAGTTCGTGGCGACGTTCGACAACGACTCGGGGCTCGAGGCGTTCGACGCCTTCGTGTTCCATCGCGACGGCGGGTCGGGCGAGTGGATCGGTGACCACGACCGCTCGTGCGGCCCACCCGATCCCGGTCGGGAGATCGTCGTGCCCGAGCTGCCCCCCGGCGTGTCCGAACCCACCGAAGAGATCTACCTGTGCCGCGACCACCTGATGACGTCGATGGAGACCGTGTCGAGCTATTCGATCGTCGGGTTCGCTCCCCGACCAGGTGTTCGACCGCTCCGAATCCAGCGTGGTCTCGTGGGACGTCAACGTCACCGACCTCGGCGACCGCCAGTGGTGGGAGGTGCTCGTGATCCCCGCCGGCTCGCCGCACGTCACATGCCACCCGCACATCATCGACCCCTGCGGCGCCGACGTGGTCGACGAGTACGTGGCGGGCACCGCGATGTTCGGGATCGGGCCGTTCGCGGAGTTCCAGCTGGTCGGCGACCAGATCGAGCGCCAGCCCGGCGACAAGCCCTGTGGCGACTTCAGTTCCGACCCCGAGGGGTGTGACTCGAAGAAGATCCGCCGCCGATTCGTGATGACCGACAACCTCGACGGCACGATCACCGTCGACTACCCCGACGCCGAACGGACCTGGACGGTCGACGGGTCGTTCCCCGAGCAATTCGAAGTCGTGTTCAAGGACCACAACTACACGCCGGAGAAGGACAACGACCCGCCCGGGTTCACCTGGCACTGGGACAACATCATCGTCGGCTGACCACGCTCGGCGCCACCGACGTGAGTCGGACCGTGTGGGCGTGACACACTGCGGAACGTGCCGTGGTTGGTCACTGACGATGCTCGAGTCCTCGCGTCGGTCGAGGTCGCCGACGCACGATCGGCGCGTCGACGAGGCCTGCTCGGCCGCGACGGTCTCGACGGCGCCATCGTGTTCCGTCCGTGCCGGTGGGTCCACACGATCGGCATGCGGTTCCCCATCGACGTCGCGTTCGTCAGCGACCGGGGCGAGGTGGTGAAGACGATGCAGATGCACCAGAAGCGGGTCGGCGTGCCCGTCTGGCGGGCGAACGTGGTGATCGAGGCCGAGGCCGGTGCCTTCGCCCGATGGGGGCTCCGGGTCGGAGACGTGGTCGAGATCAGAGATCCATGACCGGCGGCACCCTCTGGCTGGTGGCGACGCCGATCGGGAACCTCGGAGACCTCTCACCCGCGCGGTCGAGGTGCTCGGATCGGCAGCGGTCGTGTGCTGTGAGGACACCCGGAGGACCGGCCGCCTCCTCCAGCACGCCGGCATCCGGGCCGAACGTCTTGCGGTGACCAATGCCCACACCGAGTTCCACCGCACCGACGAGGTCCTGGAACTGCTGGGTGCGGGCCGGACGTCGCGCTGGTGACCGACGCCGGCACACCCGGCGTCTCCGATCCCGGCACCCGCCTCGTGGCCGCCGCGATCGCCGCCGGGTTTGCCGTGTCGGCCGTGCCGGGACCGGTCGCCGCGATCACCGCGCTGACGATCAGCGGGCTCCCCACGGATCGTTTCGTGTTCGAGGGCTTCCTTCCACGGAGCGGGCGGGATCGGGGCGACCGGGTGAGCGAGATCGCCCGTGAGCCGCGCACCGTGGTGATCTACGAGGCGCCGCATCGAATCGAACGCACGATCGCCGACCTCGCCGCGGCGTGCGGCGACGACCGCCCGGTCGCCCTGTGCCGCGAGTTGACCAAGCTCCACGAGACCGTGGTTCGCGGCCCGATCGGTTCGGTCGACGTCGGCACCCCCCGTGGCGAGTACGTGATCGTGCTCGGGGGCGCGACCGCCGACTCGACCCCGGTCGACGACGAACGACTCGTCGCTGCACTGCGCTCCGAACTCGCCGCCGGCGCATCGACCCGCGACGTCGTCGACCGTCGCCACTCGATTCGGGGCACCGCGCAAGGCCGTCTACGCGCTCGCCATCGCGGATCGATGACGGATCGGTACCCTCCGTGACATGACCGAGTACGTGTCGGCAGCCCTCCCGAGTGCCGCGTTCTTCGATCTCGACCGCACCCTCATCGCCGGATCGTCGGCGTTCGCACTCGCCAGGGCCGCGCGTTCGATGAAGATGATGCCGACCCACGAGCTGCTGCGCGACGCCGTCGCGGCGGCGACGTTCAAGTTCCGCGGCGACCACGACACCGGCACGAGCGACGCCGCCCGGGACCGGATCCTGGGCTTCGTGAAGGGTCAACGCCAGGACGACCTGACGGCGCTCAACGAGCAGGTGCTGCCCGGTCCTGCTCGGCAAGATCCGCCCCGAGGCCCGACGCCTCGTCGACATCCATCGATACGCCGGGCGGTCGACGTACATCGTGTCGGCGGCACCGCAGGAGATCGTCGAACCGCTGGCCGTCTCGCTCGGCATGACCGGAGGCATCGGCACGGTCGGCGAAGTCGTCGACGGCGTCTACACGGGCGGCCTCGAGGGCCCGTTCTGCTACGGCGAGGGCAAGGTCACCGCGATTACCGAGCTCGCCCGCTGGGACGGCCTCGACCTGTCGCAGTGCTACGCCTACAGCGACTCGGCCTCCGATCTCCCGATGTTGAGTGCGGTCGGGCACCCCGTAGCCGTCAACCCCGACAGCAAGCTCGAGCGCCACGCCCGTCGGCACGGGTGGCCGGTCGTGATCTTCAGTCAACGACGAAGACCGTGGTCCGCCGCACCGTCGCCGGCGTGGCATCGGCCGGGCTGGCGGCCGGCACGTTCGCAGCCGGGCTCGAGTTGGGGACCCGCCGGGCGCGTCGCCGCTGGCTGCGCTGACTCGGGAGGGCGTCACGCGCTCCGTCGCTCAGGAGTCGTCGGGGCCGCCCGTGAGACCATCGGACGACACCGAGCGGACCAGCGATCGGGGATGCCGCAGCAGCGACCATCCCATCGCCAGCCCCGGCAACGGATCGGACAGGTCGGACACCGACCCCACATGTGGGGCACGCTGGTGGGTGTAGAGCTGACGCACCATGCCGGCACGACCCGAACCCGAGACGACTTCGACCGCAGCGCCGACCCAGACGGGCACACCTTGGTGCCAGTACGTCGGCTGCACGCGCGACGGCCGGACCGGCGGAAGCTCGACGCCCGTGACCGACTCGTACCACATAGCGGGGAGGTCGTTGCCGAGCCCGATGTCGAGCGCGATCTGACCGTAGGCGCGAGGGTTGAGGTCGATCCCCCAGTACTCACCCGTCGGACGGTGCACGACGACCTCGAGCTCGAAGATCCCGCGTCCCAACAGGGAACGCACCGCGTCGAGGGCGTGGTCGGTGAACGGCTCAGGGTCGGTCGGCTCGAAGATGGTGCCGACACCGAGTCGACCCGGCCAGCGCCCCAGCTTGCGACTGTGGCCGACCGCGAGGACCTCACCGTCGATGCCGAGGACACCGGTGACGCTCACGACCTCGTGCTCGTCGGAGTCGAGCAGCTTCTGCACGAGCGGGTAGGCGAGTTGCGGGTTGTGGCGCAGCACGGCGTCCTGGCCCTCGTCGAGTTCGTAGGGCACGAAGAACTCGCGCAACTCGTCGTCGTCGTGGGCGATCGTGCCCCGTTCGATGCCGACCCCGGCGTGGGACCGCGGTTTGAGCACGACCGGGTAGCCGACCGACCGGGCGAACCCGATCGCTTCGTCGACCTCGGTGGTGTCGCACGCCGGCGGCACCGGGAAGCCGATCGACGTCATCTCCTTCTGGAACGCGTCCTTGAACAGACAGGTGCGGACGGCGGCGGGCGACGGGTAGCCGTGCGGGAGCATGCCGCTGCGCTCGAACGCCTCCATGACGTTGAACGCCGCGAAGTCCGACGTCATGGCGATGAGGTCGAACCGATCGGCTGCGATCTCGTCGATCAACCAGCCGACGAACTCGTCGGTCTCGTACACGGGCGGGCACGAACGGCGTGCACTCACATGCGCGAGAGCTTCGTGGTGGCGAACCGTCGCGGCGAGTAGGCCACGACCGGGACACCATGTCGTCCGAGTGACCGAGCGAACGCGATGCTCGGGGGCAGCTCGGCATCGAAGACCGCCGACCGCGGCAGTTGCGTCATCGAGCCCGTTCCTCCGCGGCACGATCGAGCGCCGTCAGGTCGTCGAACGACTCGGCGGTCCGGGCCAGCACCGCGTCGTCACCGTCGATCACGACGATGGGCGGCCGCGGGAAGGAGAACGACGTCGAGAAGGAAACGAAGTAGGCGCCGGCATCCATGACGGCGACGACGTCGCCCACCGCTGCATTCGGCAACGCCCAGTGGTAGTAGAGGACGTCCGCAGGGGTGCAGATCGGGCCGACCAACCGGTACGGCCGCGCCGCGGGTTCGGACGGCTTCGACACGCTGAACAGCTGGTGGTACTCGTGCGGCAGCGGATCCGCGATGTTGCGGCCGCCGTCGAGCACGAGGTGGTGCGGCTCGACGTCGTCCTTGACGTCGAGCACGCGGGTCAGGAGCATCTGGGACCCTCCCGTGAGGGCCCGGCCGGGCTCCTGGACCACCGACGGCACGACGCAGCCCCTGTCACCGAAGTGTTCGGCCGCCATCGCCGCGGCCGAACGCTGACGCCTGTGCGATCGAGATCGCCGTGGCCGGATCGGGCGGGATCAGATCGGTGCCGAGCGCCCGGTGCAGGCGGTAGTCGCGATCGCCGATGCCTGCCGAGGTCGGGCAGGCGAGACTGCCGCCGACGTCGAGGACCGTCGGTGACCATCCGGTGCGCTCGGTGACGCCCGCGCAGAAATCGAGCACGGTCGACACGTGCCACTGCCACTCCCCCTCCCCTCGCATCGTGCCGCCACGATGGACGTGGACACCGACGAGATCGACGACGTCACTCTGCTGCGCCACCCGGATCGCCTCGTCGACCTGCGTGGACTCGGCATCGATGCCGAACTGCCCGCCCCACATGCCCGGAAACGAGACTCGGAGACCGAGCCGCACCGTGGTGGCGCACCGCTCGGCGATCTCGACGATGGTGCGCAGCTCGGAGAGCGAGTTGGCGTTGACGAGGTGCACACCACGCCGGATCGCGAGCTCGATCGACTCGGGTGACTTCGCCGGACCGTTGTAGATGATGCGGTCAGCGGGCACCCCGAGCTCGAAGGCCAGCCAGAGCTCGTAGGCCGAGATCACCTCCGCGCCGATCCCGGCCGCGTGGAGACGGCGGAGGACCGCCGGCACCGGGTTCGTCTTGTACGAGTAGAAGATGTCGGCGCCCGCGCCTTCGCGAAACGGAGCGAGCGCGTCGTTCGCCGCGGCGTCGAGCCGTGCGCCGTCGACCACGTGGAGCGGCGATCCGAACCTCTCGGAAAGTTCGTGCAGATCGATCGATCCGTGCCAGAGCCGCTGGTTCCGACCGATGCGAAGCCCCCACAGGTCGAGCGGCAGGTCGGTTCGCGTGGGGCGTCGCCTCGCCACGGCAGGGCCGACGTACTGCTTGACGATCTGTTTGGCCGCGTCACGAGCGGTTCCCAGCACGTATATGGCCCTTTCGTGGTTGCCGAGTTGGACAGGGCCGTCCGTGGGCACCTGAGCACGAACCAGTCAGGCTAGCCGCAGCACGAGGCCGGTAGCCGCCGAATACCCTGCACGAAGTCGGTGGACATCGTGGGTAGCGTCCGTGGCGTGAGCACGTTCTACGTCACCACGCCGATCTACTACGTCAACGCCGAGCCACATCTGGGGCACACGTACACGACGATCATCGGCGACGCGCTCACCCGCTGGCACCGCCTGCTCGGGCGACGACGTCAAGTTCCTCACCGGCACCGACGAGCACGGCCTGAAGGTCCAGCAGGCAGCCGACGCCGCGGGGAAGACGGCCCAGGCGTTCACCGACGAGATCGCCCCCCAGTTCGCTCACGCCTGGGAACGACTCGACATCGCCAACGACGACTTCATCCGCACCACCGAACCCCGGCACAAGATCGCGGTCGCCGAGTTGCTGCAGCGTTGCTACGACGCCGGCGACATCGAGCTCGACACGTACAGCGGCAAGTACTGCGTCGGCTGCGAGCTGTACTACACCGATGACGAGCTCGTCGAGGTCGACGGCGTCGCCGACTGCTGCCCGATCCACAAGCGTCCCGTCGAGACACTCGACGAGGAGAACTACTTCTTCCGGCTGAGCCGGTTCGAGGATCGCCTGCTCGACTGGTACGCGGCCCATCCCGGGGCGATGAAGCCCGACAACCGTGCCAACGAGGCGATCGGGTTGATCAAGGGTGGCTTGCGCGACTTCTCGATCAGCCGCACCAGCCTCGAGTGGGGGATCCCGCTGCCGTGGGACCCGGACCACGTCACCTACGTCTGGTTCGACGCGCTCACCAACTACCTGGCCGCCGTCGGCTTCGGCGACCCCGAGCAGGACTATCGCACGTGGTGGCCGGTCGACTACCACCTCATCGGCAAGGACATCGTCCGCCAGCACTGCGTGTACTGGCCGGCGATGCTGATGTCGGCGGGCGTCGAGCTCCCGAAGGGATGGGGCATCGGCGGATGGCTGCTCGTCGACGGCGAGAAGATGGCGAAATCCGGCGGCAACGTGGTCAACCCGCTCGACCTGATCGACACGGTCGGCCTCGACGGCTTCCGCTACTACGTGTTGGCCGAGACGCCGTACGGCAGCGACGGCGACTTCAGCTACGAGGGCCTCGTCGCGAAGTACAACAGCGACCTCGCCAACAACCTCGGCAATCTGGCGGCACGGGTCGCCACCGTCGTCGGCAAGAAGTGCGACGGCGTCGGCCCGGCGCCGCGCGCCGACAGTCCTCTCGCCGCAGCCGCCGCCACCGCCTTCGAGGGAGCCGCTCGAGCGTGGGCCGACGTCGCGCCGTCGAAGGCACTCGACGCCACCTGGTCGCTGATCCGGGCGACGAACGCCTACCTCGAGGCCAACGAGCCCTGGAAGCACGAACCCGGAGACGCCGTGAACGCCGTGATGGGCGACGCCCTGGAGGCACTGCGGATCGTGTCGGTCCTCGCGTTCCCCGCCATCCCCGACACCTCCCAGGCGATCTGGGAACGCATCGGGTTCACGACCGACATCTCCGAGCAGCGGCTGCCCGAGTCGGCCGGCTGGGGCGGCTACCCGGGCGGGCTCGGCGGTGACCAAGGGCGATCCGCTCTTCCCGCGCCTGACCGCATGAGACTGCTCGACAGCCACTGCCACGTGCACGACGACCGGATGCCCGGCGGCACCGACGCGGCCGTGGCCGTCGCCCGGGACGCCGGCGTGACGACGATGATCACCGTCGGGTGCGATCGGGCGACGTCGCTCGCCGCGATCGCGGCGGCCGAACGGCACGGCGACGTGTGGGCCACCGTCGGGCTGCACCCGCACGAGGCGGTGCACGGCGTCGACACGATCGCGCGACCTGTTCGGGCATCCCGACGGTGGTCGCCGTCGGCGAGGCGGGGTTCGACTTCTACTACGAGCACTCGCCGCGGGCACGAGCAGGCCGAGGCGTTCGCCGCGCCAGATCCAGCTCGCCCACGACGCTCGATCTTCCGCTCGTGATCCACACCCGCGATGCGTGGGCCGAGACGTTCGACGTGCTCGACGCGCGAGGGCACACCGGCGCGCACGGTCTTCCACTGCTTCACCGGCGGGACCCGACGAGGCCCGTCGGTGTCTCGACCTGGGCGCCTGCGTGAGCTTCTCCGGCATCGTCACGTTCAAGTCGGCCACCGACGTGCAGGCGGCGGCGCGGCTCGTCCCGCTCGATCGTCTGCTGGTCGAGACCGACGCGCCGTACCTGGCACCGGTTCCGCACCGCGGCAAGCCGAACCAGCCGGCGTGGGTGGCGATGCACGGCCCAGTACCTCGCCGACCTCCGCGACGTGTCGCTGGCCGAGCTCGCCGAGGCCACGTTCGCGAACGGTGTCGACGCCTTTCCCGACGATCGGTTCGGGGCCGGACCGCCAGTAGCCTGGAGGCCGCCCCAGGACCCACGATGCAGGAAGACTTCGCACAACGCCGACGTGTCGCCGTCGCCATCGCCATCACCGTGATCCTGGTGCCGGCGGTGTTCCTGTTGAATCGTGGCGGTGACGACGCCGCCGGCGAGCCGACCGGCACGCTGGTCGGTGACGTACTCATCCCCGGCCAGCCGTCCGAGCCCGCGGTGACACCCGTCGACGCACCGACCGGGGGCACCGACCCGATGGGCACCACGCCGTCCGAGTTCATCGACGGAACGGTGCCGGAACAGTCCGACGATCCCGCGACGATCGCGATCCCCAGAGCGACCCGGGCCGTGCGGGGCACTGCCACGTTCAGCCGCGGTATCGCCGACACCGCCACCTGCCAGATCCGCGATCTCGTGACGATCCCGTTCAACAGCTCGGTCACGGTGACCAACCTCGACAACAGTCGCAGCGTGCAGTGCATCGCGTCGATCGGCGGTGAGGCGCCCGACGACGACATCATCATGAACGCCGACGCATTCCTCCAGATCGGCGATCTGACCGACGCGCCCCTCTCGGTCGAGATCTCCTGGTGACCCATTCGCGCACCCGGATCCACGACCTGCTGACCGAGGGCGGGCTCGCCCCACGCCGCGATCTCGGACAGAACTTCGTCGCCGATCCGAACACGGTGCGGCGCATCGCATCACTCGCCGATGTCGGGCCCGGCGACGACGTGGTCGAGATCGGGGCCGGGCTCGGTTCGCTCACGCTGGCGCTCGCCGAACCGGGGCGTCGGTGACGGCGATCGAGGTCGACCACGGCCTCGTGCCGATCCTGCAGCGCGAGGTCGCGGACCTCGACGACGTCACGGTCATCGAGGCCGACGCGATGACGACTCGACTGGTCGCGAGCGTGCTGGCCTCGGTCCGACCGGTGGACGCTGGTGGCGAATCTGCCCTACAACGTGGCCACGCCGCTCGTGTGCGACCTGCTCGACGAGGTTCCGGCCGATCGACTCGATGCTGGTGATGGTGCAGCGCGAGGTCGCCGAGCGTCTGGCCGTCGGCCCCCGGCTCGAAGCACTACGGCGCGGTCAGCGTGAAGGTCGCCTACTGGGCCGAGGCCACGGTCGCCGCGACGGTTCCCGCCTCGGTGTTCGTCCCGCGCCCCAACGTCGAGTCGGCGCTGGTGCGCATCGTTCGGCGGCCCCCACCCGACGTTGACCCCGACGTGCTCTTCCCGCTCGTCCGCCAGGCGTTCGGCCAGCGCCGCAAGATGCTGCGCAGATCGCTCCGTGGCACGGTCACCGCCGAGCAGTTCGACGCCGCCGGCGTGGCGCCCGAGGCCCGCCCCGAGCAGCTCGGGCTCGACGCGTGGTGCCGCCTCGCCGAGGCGATCTCGTGACCACGGTGTCGGCGCCCCGGCCAAGCTCACGCTGTCGCTGCGGATCACCGGCGTCCGCGCCGACGGCTTCCACCTGATCGACGCCGAGATGGTGACCCTCGACTTCGGCGACGTCCTCGACGTTCGACCGACGGTCCGACGTCGCTGACGGCGTCGCGGGCCCTACGCCGCGGGCATGCCGCTCGACGACTCGAATCTGGTGGCGACGGCGCTCGGCGCCGCCGGACGATCGGCACACGTCGACGATCGACAAGCGGATCCCGCACGGTGGCGGACTCGGTGGCGGATCGACCGACGCCGCGGCCGTGCTGCGGTGGGCCGGCTGGTCAGCCGACACCCGACGACGCTCGAGCGGGCGAGCCGGCTCGGCGCCGACGTGCGCGTTCTGCCTCGTCGGCGGCCGGGCCCGGGTGCGCGGCATCGGCGAGATCGTCGAACCGCTCCCCCACGCTCGACCGGACCGTCACGCTCGTGATACCGCCGCTGCAGGTGAGCACGCCGGCGGCCTACGGGCCTGGGACGAGCTCGGCGGGCCCGACGGCGACCGGGCCGAACGACCTCGAACCGGCCGCGATCGTCGTCGAACCCGAACTGGCGCGCTGGCGCGACCTGATCGGCGATGCGACCGGGCAGACCCCGTGCTCGCCGGCAGCGGCGCGACCTGGTTCGTGCACGGGGAGCACGACAACGCCCTCGCCGCACTGGGCAACGAGGGCGCAGAGGTCATGGTCGCGCGACGACCGACCCGACGGCGACGGCAATGCGGACGTGACCGCGGACGGTTGACGGCTGAGTTGGACTATTTGCGACGCTGATGGCGCGTGCGGCGAAGCATCTTCTTGTGCTTCTTCTTCCGCATGCGCTTGCGGCGCTTCTTGACGAGCGATCCCATACCGCGCGCCACGCTATCGGGCAACGAACGAACTCGGACAGGCCGAACCGGGTCGAGCGAGCGGCGACGCGGCGGCGCTACCGTGAAGGCGCGTGACGGGCTCGACCCGCCACGCCGACCATCCGGGGTCGTTCAATGGTAGGACAGCGGTTTTTGGTGCCGTCGATGGGGGTTCGAATCCTCTCCCCGGAACGATGAGACTCAGCTGCATCGCCACCCCCTCCGGTTCGCCTCGACCCGACGAGTCCGACCGATGAGCGTCTCCGCGATCGTCCTCGCCGCAGGCGCCGGCACGCGCATGCGCTCCGACCGCCCGAAACCGCTGCACCGCATCTGCGGTCGCCCGATGGTGCTCCACGTCATCCACGCACTCGAGCGACTGCAGCCCGAGAACACGGCGGTGGTCGTCGGCCACGGAGCCGAGCAGGTCACCAAGCACGTGCAGCACGCGGCGCCGGCATGGGCCAACGTCGTGTTCGCCGAGCAGGTCGAACAGAACGGCACCGGCGACGCTGCCACCGATCGGCATGGGGGCGCTCGGCGGCGACGACTACGACGACGACGCCATCGTCGTGATCTTGCCGGGTGACGCACCGCTGCTCCAGGCCGAGACACTCGACGAGCTCGTCGCCACCCACGTCGCCAACTCGAATGCGGCGACGATGCTCACCAGCGTGATGCCCGACCCGACGGGCTACGGCCGCGTGATTCGTGCGGGCGACGGCCGCGTGCTGCGCATCGTCGAACAGCGCGACGCCTCAGCCGAGGAACTCGACGTGACCGAGGTCTGCACGAGCATCTACGCCTTCCGGCGCGACCTGCTCGGCCCGGCACTGCGCAACCTCAACACCGACAACTCCCAGGGCGAGTTCTACCTCACCGACGTCATCGCCGGTCTGGCCGGTATGGGCCATCGCATCGGCGCGGTACAGGCTCCTCCCGCAGAGACCCAAGGGGTCAACGATCGGTGGCAGCTCGCACTCGCCGAACGCGAGCTCCGCAACCGCACCAACCGGAGATGGCTCCTCAACGGTGTGACGATGCTCGATCCGCGGCAGACGTTCATCGACGTCACCGTCACGCTGGGCCGCGACATCACGATCTACCCGGGCACGATGCTCCACGGCGACACCCGGGTCGGCGACGGCACCGACCTCGGCCCGGACACCCAACTCCACAACTGTGCCGTGGGCGGCAACGCCGTCGTGAGCCACACGGTCGGCAGCGACGCATCGATCGGCGACGGGGCGACCGTCGGGCCGTTCGCCCACCTGCCGCCGGGCGCAGCGGTCGTTTCCGGCACGGTCACCGGGCCGTTCTACACTGCACCTGTCGCCGACTGATCCCTGACCGACCATCACGCCCGGGGAGGGGCGATCTCATGGAAAAGGTCACCACCAAGAAGCTTGCGCTCTATTCGGGCCGCACCCACCCGGGCTTGGCCCACGAGGTCGCCCAGCACCTGGCGCAGCCCGTCGGTGACGCCAACATCGTGCGAGTTCGCGAACGGGGAGATCCGCCCGCGTTTCGCGGAGAGCGTGCGCGGCTCCGACGTGTTCATCATGCAGAGCCACTACGGGATCGACGGCCACTCGGTGAACGACTCGCTGATGGAGCAGCTCACGATGATCGACGCCGCCTACCGGGCGTCGGCCAAGCGCATCACCGCGGTGTGCCCGTTCTACGGCTACGCCCGCCAGGACCGCAAGGCCGAGGGACGCGAGCCGATCACCGCTCGCCTGGTGGCCGACATGTTCAAGGCCGCGGGCGCCAAGCGGATGATCTCGATCGACCTCCACTCGGGCCAGATCCAGGGGTTCTTCGAGGGCCCGGTCGACCATCTCACGGCCGCACCGGTGCTCGAGACGTACATCCGATCGCAGGCCCCCGACTCGCCGGTGATCGTGTCGCCCGACTCGGGCCGCATCAAGGTGGCCGAGCGCATGGCTCAGCACCTCCACGACTGCGACGCCGACATCGCCTTCATCTACAAGCGCCGACCGAAGGGCCAGGCCAACGTGGTCGAGGCCAAGGAAGTGATCGGCGACGTCAAGGGCCGGCTCTGCATCCTCACCGACGACATGATCGACACCGGCGGCACGATCGTGTCGGCGGCCGAGATCCTGCTCGAGCGCGGGGCCACCGAGGTCTGGGCGATGGCGACGCACGGCGTGCTGTCGGGCCCGGCGATCGACCGGCTCAAGAACGCACCGCTCGAGCGACTGATCCTCACCAACACGCTGCCGCTGCCGCCCGAGAAGCAGCTCCCGCAGATCGAGGTGCTGTCGGTGGCCGAGATCATCGCCGAGGCGCTGAGCGCCGTCTTCGACGACACCAGCGTCAGCGACATCTTCGGCGGCGAGAACCTGGCCTGAGACACCCCTGCCTGCCGAGCGAGCGTCGCAGACCACGCGGCGGTACGAACCCGATCGGCGCGACCGCTCGAGCCGGTGAGCAGTCGGCGAGCAGTCGGCGTCGATGTCGAGCGCCTCATCCTGCGCAGGTTCCTCAGCGCCTCGCTCTCCTGGATCTGCCCGCGGAGATGGGCGGTCTCGGTCCGGTCTGAGCGATGACACGAACGCCAGCGCCCGCTGCGCACCGAGGGCAGTCAGGTGGCCGACAGCGACATCGATGGCCGCGTCGCGCCGGATCTTCTGGGCGGGTCGGACGCGAACTGCTGTCGAGAGACCCCCCGAAAGGGCTCCGTGGAGTTCCGTCGCGCAGCGCCGAACCACGGTCTGCCGGAAAACGCGAGCGCTCCGCCTCGACCGGGCGATCAGAACCCGTAGATCACGTTGCGGCGGTCGGCGTTGACGTAGATGTTGTTGTTCTTGTCGACCGTCACGTTGTTGAAGAAGCCGAACGGGAAGACGTCGGGAACCACCGGCTCCTGCAGACCGAGATCGGTGGCGATCGTCTTCCGCTTGCCCGACTCCAGGTGGATGCTGGTCAGCGTCTCCGATCCGCCCTCGACGACGTACATCCGGTTGCGCCTGATGTCGAGGCCCTCCGGGGAGTCGAGCCCGGAGAACACCGTGACCGGTTCGTCGAGTACGACGCCGTCGTCGATGATCTGGACGATCGCGCCGTTGACGGGGTCGGCGACGTACACGTCGCCGTCCTTCGCCGCCAACCCGGTCGCTCCGGGCACATTGGCGACCACGCCTGTCGGGAGGAGGTTCTCGTCCACCCGGAAGATGTCGCCGCCGAACAACGTCGTCACGATCAGGTCACCCTGGAAGGGTTCTGCGTCGAGGGCACCTGGCAGCAATCCGTCGATGCGAGCAGCACATTGGACACCGGATCCCAGAGCAGGATCTCGCCACTGAACGGCGACATCAGGACGAGGTTGTCGCCCCACGCGGCCGAGCTCAGCACGAACGGAAGATCGCCCACGCCGGCCGGCGACCGGTAGTGGCTGATCCGCTCGCCGGTCTTCCGGTCGAAGCCGACGATCCCCGCCGGGTGGGTGGCGTAGACGGTGTCGCCGATGACGTTGACACCCCCGGCGAGCTGGAACTGCCCCGGCACGACCTCACGGAGGACCTCGTTGTCGAGGACCTCGAAGATCGACGAGTCGGACGCGCTCGAGATGAAGATGCGGTCCTGGTCGTTGATCGCGATGTTGTCGGCCCAACCGAACGGGATGTCGGCGATCACGGTGCGGTTGTTCAGCGTGTCCGGGTCGTTGATGTCGATTCGCACGACTTCGCCGACGCCCTGGGCGAGTGCGTAGAGGTTGCCCGTGCGAGTCGAACGCGGTACCGATCGGTGTCGGCCAGCCCTCGGTGACGACGTCCTCCGTGCCGGGGATGACAGGCCCCCCGTCCGGATCGATCCGCAGGATCCGGTCCTCGAACGGCTGTGGCGAGTACAGGAACCCGTCGTACCACGACATCCCGTTCGACGCGCACCCGGCGATGCCGTCGCGGTACGTGTTGATGATCGCGCCCGTGTCCAGATCGATCTCGACGAACGAGTTGTCGGCCGGAGGGCCGCCGTAGCAGCCGGCCGCGAACAACCTGGTCTCGTCCGTGGACAGCGTCAGCGGGTTCGCGCTGTTGAGGCCGCCCGGCGGCACCAGCACTTCCGTCGCGCCGCCGGCCGGCTTCTTCAGGATTGCGCCGAAGAAGATCTCCGTCCAGTAGATGTCACCGTTGGAGGCGACGATGAGGTCGTCGGGGAACGCCACCCCGTCGGCTGCGGTCAGCCGGTCCAGGACCTCCCCGCTCTCCGGATCGATCTGGGTGATCGTGGCGCCGAACACGTTCGCGATCCAAAGGGTGCCGTCGGGCGCGAACGACATGCCGTTCGTCGATCCCGCGAGCACGCCACCATCGGCGAAGACGGGATCCTTCTTGGCCTCCGCGGGCGGCGCCCAGCTGGTACCGAGCAGCGCACCGGCTGCCACGACGCACGTGATGATCTTGCGCTTCATGATGACTCAATTCTCTGTGTGGTCGGCCAGTGACCGACCAATCCCCTGAAATTCCGCGGGCCCTGTGGGCGACCGCCCCCCGATCATGGCCACCAGGACCCACCGCTGACTTCCAGCACTGCATCAAGGACCCGCTCCACCAGTTCACACCCTGGGGCGGTCGGGCGCAACCGAGGCATTCGTCACATCGCGCAACGCAGGTTCGTCACCGCCGGAATCCGATGCTCTCGCGTCGGCTCTGCATGGGTGGCGGCGGCCCCCAGCGCACCGCCGTCGGGGCGATGCTGTCTCCGGCGTCGAGCGCGTCTCGCCGTGCGATCTACGCTCAAGAAGCGGCGATGCCGGGACATTCTTCGGGAGGAGGCGTGCGGTGACCGAACGTGTTGCAGTCGTCACGGGCGCAGGGCGTGGAATCGGTGCGGCCATCGCGCGTCGACTTCATGCTGAGGGCTGTCACATCGTCGTTTGTGACATCGACGCCACGAGCGCCGCCGCTGTTGCGGACGAGCTGGGTGGTCAGGCCTCGGTCTTCGATGTCGCGGACTCGGCCGCTGTCGATGCGGCGATCGACGGCGTCGTGGCGTCCCATGAGCGACCGGATGTGGTCGTCAACAATGCCGGGATTCTCGCTGCCACCCGGGATGTGGTGCGGCGCGTCATCGCCGGCTTGCAGTCGCCGACCGGAGCGCCGTCGGAGCCGCTCAGCGTTGTGTCGACGATGACCGACGAGGCGTGGGACCGGACGCTGAAGGTGCACCTGTACGGCACGTTCTATGTCACTCGTGCAGCGCTTCGTCACATGGAACGGGCCCGCTCAGGTGCGATCGTCAACATCGCTTCCATCTACGGCATGGCGGGCAGAGCCATGAATCCCGACTACGCAGTCGCCAAGGGCGGCATCGCTCAGCTCACCCGCTCGGTCGGGGCCGAGGTGGCGCCCCTCGGCATCAGGGTGAACGCTGTGGCGCCTGGATTCGTCGGTACCGACCTGATGGATTCGACTCCGGCGCCGATCATCGACGATGCGATCGGCCAGACACCAGCGGGTCGTTTCGGTACCCCGGAAGAGATCGCCGACGCCGTCGCCTTCCTCGCATCGGATCGTGCGAGCTTCTGCAACGGCGAGATCTGGACCTTGAGCGGCGGTTGGGCGGCCTCCTAGCCGATCCTCTCGCCGACGAGCGCGTGTCGAACGGGCCCGTGGCGTTGGGCTCCCCTTGGAGCGTGATCGATTGGCAATGGGGTCGGAACCTTGGAGGCTGTGCACGATGAAGCTGATCCCTCGGCACCTCCCGGACCAGCCATGCGATGTCGCCGACGGCAACCTCACGTTCAGCATCGAAGAAGCCGAGATGGCCACATCGCCAGCGGAGGCGGACCCCCTGATCGGCTCGCAGGGGCGACCCGGTCAGACCTACGCTCCGGCGATGGACGAGTACCGCCCGCAGATGTCGGCGGAGCGAGTGCAACGCCTCCGACGGTGGCACGAGGAAGCTTCCCACGGACTCCACCAACTGGGAGCGCACGACGTCGAATACCTCGGACTCGATCTTCACGTTCCCGAGCACGTCTTTCCGCCAACGCCGACATCGGACCTGCTCGGCAACGAGGTGCGTCGCCGCGTCAGGCCGGGCGATCGGGTCCTGGACATGGGATGCGGGGCCGGCGCCAATGCGATCCTGGCCGCACAGATCACCCACCAGGTCGTCGCCGTCGACGTCGATCCGCTCGCCGTCGAAGCCACCCGCACGAACGCCGAACGCAACGACGTGCAGAACAGCGTGAGCGCGTTCCAGAGCGACCTGTTCGAACAGGTCGAGGGCGACTTCGACGTGATCGTGATCGACCCGCCGTTCCGTTGGTTCCGGCCCCACGATCTCCTCGAGCGTGCCGTCACCGACGAGAACTACCGGACCCTCGGCGGGTTCATGGCCGGAGCGGCCTCTCGGCTCCGGCCCGGCGGTGAGGTGCTGGTGTTCTTCGGAACCAGCGGCGACGTCGCCCACCTCGACCATCTCGTCGATCGTGCGGGGTTCTCGTCAGAGGTCATCGCCGAGCGGACCATCCACGTGCGAGGCGAAGACCCGACCTACTTCGTGCGACGCCTCACCGACGCAAACTCCCGACGCAACGCCTGACCGCTCGGAAATCCGTCTTCACATCGGCCGAGCACCCGCCCGCGATCGGCACGGACGATCTCGCCGATTCGCAAGCATCCGTCACGTTGCGTGCAACGCGCCGGCAGGAAGCTGCCTCGTCGGCTCGCCACGGCACAGCGTTCGACGATGCGGGCGCCGCGCCGTCGGGACATTCGACCCTGCGCGTGCGACGCAGTTGCCGCCGATCGTGGTGCTCGGGAGCAGGGAGGCGAAGCATGAATGAGTCCACCGAACGAGCGAACCTCGACCGGAACATCGAACTGGTCGCAAAGGCCGGAGATCTCATCAGATCTGGCTTCGTCGATCGCGACAGTCACCCGTTCGCCGACGACTTCGTCTTCCACTTCTTCAATCCGCAACTCCCGGATCTGGCCGGCGACTACCACGGCTTCGATGGCATCGCCGATCTCTTCGAGCGTCTTGCGGAGCTCAGCGAGACCGGCTTTCGCAACGTGCCCCACTCGCTGACCCCCTGCGGGGACGAACTGTTGGTCGCGTTCGCAACCAACACGGTCGGCTTCGACGGCGTGATGATCGACGTCGACGCCGTCGTGGTGTGGCGAGTGTTCGGTGGCCAGATCCACGAAGCGTGGGACATCCCGGCGGTCAACACCGTGCGCCCACACCCGCCCGGCTGACGACGACGCTGGTTCACCTCCGCTCGAACCCGGGCCTCTCCTCATCATCTGTGTCACACCTGCTTCATGATGGTGGGCATCCGACTTCCCCGATCGGTTCCATCCTTCGAACGATCGGAGACAACATGAACAGTCCACCTTTCGAGCGGGTGCAGGGCATCGACCCCGACGTGCTCGATGCGGGCGAGCTCGATGCCCTCACGGCCGACATCGCGGCCTGCCGGTCATGGCTGGCCGCGACTGCAGGTCAGGGCGACGCGCGCCCAGCGTCGACTCGCCGACGAGGGGCGCGCCGCCGACCCGCGCAACTCACTTGCGCGTCACGGCAGGCAATCCGGCCGTGGCGCTCGCTCGGCGAGCGAACGCGAGACGGTGTGCACCTCGATGCCCGCGGTCGAGGATGCGCTCGCAGCCGGCGCCATGTCGGCGGGTCACGTCGACGCGATCGCCAGCGCCACACGCGGGCTGGACGAGCAGACACTCGCCGACTTCAACGCTCTCGCGGATGACCTGGTCGCGGCCGCCTCGGCGTGCAGCGTCGATGCATTCGCACGAACCTGCCGAGATCGCGCTCGCGAACTCCAGAACCGCAACGAGCCCGGGTCCGACGCAGCCGAGCTCGAACGGCAACACCGCGCCAGCAAGGTGTCTCGCTGGGTCGATCGCGAGACCGGGATGCACAAGACCTTGATCGAGATGGATCCGGTGACCGACCGCGAGTTCTGGTCAGCCGTCCAGCGCCAGCGGGGTCTCCTCCGCCAGCGAACCACCAACCGGCAGACGAGCTGGGATCGTCTCACCGTCGATGCGATCGTCACGGCAGCCTGCAACGGCGTCGGCGACACGAGCCACACGGCCGGCAGCATGGTCGTGCTGATCGACGTCGACACGCTGGTCGACGGAGAGCGCCCGTCCACGGTCTGCGAGACCGACTCGGGCGTACCACTCCCGGTCGCCACCGCACGTCGGCTGGCCTGCGACAGCGGGGTGATCCCGGTGGTGCTGAACGGCGACGGGGTGGTCCTCGACGAAGGGCGGGCCAAGCGTCTCGCCACTCGGGCGCAACGGATGGCGATCGCCGCCATGCACCGCACCTGTCTGTTCCCGGGCTGCGAGGTCACCGTTGACGACTGCCGCGTCCACCACATCACCGAATGGACCCGCGAGCGCGGCGAGACCAACCTCCACGATCTCGGTCCGGTGTACGAGACCCATCGCCACGACGTCCACGAGGGCGGATGGGGGCTCGACCTGACCAGCGACCGGGTTGCGACGTGGACCCGCCCCGACGGCACCCTCCACTGGGTCGGCTCGACGGTCGATCGCACGCCGGCCGTCGCCTGACGAGTTGCGTTCGTCTGCGCAGCACCGGGCATCACGACCCGGAGGATCGGCCGTGCCCCGCCGCGCGGCCCCGCCACCGCCTCGGCTACGTTCTCGACCCATGGGAGACACGCCACAGCACAAGATCCACCTCGACGAATCCGAGATGCCGACGACCGTGGTACAACGTCATCCCCGATCTGCCGGCACCACCGCCCCCGCCGCTGCATCCCGGCACCCACGAGCCGGTCGGCCCCGACGATCTCGCCCCGCTGTTCCCGATGGCGCTCATCGAGCAAGAGGTGTCGATGGACAGCTACATCGACATCCCCGGCGAGGTGCTCGACGTGTACCGCGTCTGGCGCCCGAGCCCGTTGTTCCGGGCGACGCGGCTGGAGCAGGATACTCGACACGCCGGCGCGCATCTACTACAAGTACGAAGGCGTCAGCCCGGCGGGCTCGCACAAGCCGAACACGTCGGTGCCGCAGGCCTACTACAACCACGCCAGGAGGGCGTGACGAAGCTGACGACCGAGACCGGCGCCGGCCAGTGGGGCATCCGCCCTGGCGTTCGCGACGGCGCAGTACGGCATGGAATGCGAGGTGTGGCAGGTCGTGCGTCCGTACGGTCGCAAACCGTACCGCCGCACGATGATGGAGGTCTGGGGCGCTACCGGTGCATCCCGAGCCCGTCCGAGGTCACCGAGTTCGGGCGCCAGCTGCTCGCCGAGGACCCCGACCACCCACGGCTCACTCGGCATTGCGATCTCCGAGGCCGTGGCCGCGGCGTCGCCGATCCCGCCGCCCGATACGCGCTCGGCATCGGTGCTCAACCACGTGCTGCTGCATCAGACGATCATCGGTGAGGAGGCCTTGCTGCAGCTCGCCAAGGTCGGCGAGACAGCCCGACGTCCTCGTGGGCTGCACCGGCGGCGGGTCGAACTTCGGCGGACTCGCGTTCCCGTTCCTGCGCGAGAAGATGGCCGGGAAGATGGACCCGACGATCCGGTGCGTCGAGCCGGCGGCCTGCCCGAGCCTGACCAAGGGCGAGTACCGCTACGACTTCGGCGACACCGCCGGGATGACGCCGTTGATGAAGATGCACACGCTCGGCCACGGCTTCATTCCCGAGCCGATCCACGCCGGCGGCCTGCGATACCACGGTATGAGCCCGCTCGTGTCGCACATCTACGAGCTCGGGCTGGCCGAGGCGATCTCGATTCCCCAGCGTGAGTGCTTCTCGGGCGCCCTGACGTTCGCACGGACCGAGGGCATCATCCCGGCCCCCGAACCGACGCACGCGATCGCCGCCGCGATCCGCGAGGCGCTCGCCTGCAGGGAGTCGGGCGAGGAGAAGGTCATCCTCACCGCGCTGTGCGGCCACGGGCACCTCGACCTCGCCGCCTACGAGGGCTACCTGCAGGACGAGATGGTCGACTACGACCTCCCCCAGGATCAGATCGACGAGGCCATGGCCGCGGTGCCCGTCCTGAACTGACGACCGGGGCGCACCGCCGGTGTGGCTCAGGGAACCGGGCGGTAGCATGGCTCGCTGCTCGTATCACTGCTTCGTGAGGCTGACCAACCATGTCTGAGACCATTCTGACCGCAACTTCCGGCCGTGCCACCGGCAGCGCCAACGCTCGCCGCCAGCGAAGCGCCGAGGCGATCCCTGCCGTCGTCTACGGCCGCGGCATGGACCCGATGAGCATCTCCGTCGAGCGCCGCGACCTGCGGGTCGCGCTCTCGGGCAGCGCCGGCATCAACACGATCCTCGATCTCACGGTCGACGGCGACGTGTACCCGGCGATCGTCAAGGAGTTGCAGCGTGACCCGGTGCGCCGCACCGTGCAGCACGTCGACTTCATCCAGATCGACCTGGGCAGCGAGATCACCGTGTCCGTGCCGGTCCGTCTCGAGGGCGAGGCCAAGGCCGTGCAGGACGAGAACGGTCTCGTCGACCTGGCCCGCACCGAGCTCGAGGTGTCGACGACGCCGCGCAACATCCCCGACGAGATCGTCGTCGACGTCAGCGAGATGACGATGGAGACGACGATCACGATCAGCGACCTCACGATGCCGGACGGCGTCACCGCCGTCGGCGAGGACGATTGGGCCGTCGTGACCGTGCTCACCATGCGCACGCCCGTCCTCGACGAGGAGGATGCCGCCGCCGCCGAGGCAGCCGAAGGCGAAGAAGGCGAGGGCGTCGACGCCGAGGGTGGCGACGCCGATGCCGGTGGCGGCGAGCCCGCCGGCAACGACGCCGAGTGACCCGACGCGACGTTCACTGACCCATGGGCCTGTTCGATCGGCGTGCCGGCAAGGGCGCCCCCTTCGACTGGCTCGTCGTCGGGCTGGGCAACCCGGGCCCGAAGTACGAACGCACCCGGCACAACGTGGGTGAGGAATGCGTGCGCCTGCTCGCAGAGCGCCATGACGCCCCGCTCAAGGCGGGGCGCGACAACTCGCTGATCGGCGAGGCCAGGTTCACCGTCGACGGCGAGATCGAGCGGGCCGCGCTGGCGTTCCCGCTCACGTTCATGAACGAGTCGGGCCGGGCCGTGTCGTCGCTCGTCCGGCGCTACCGCATCGAATCGCCGGAACAGATCATCGTCGTGCAGGACGAGCTCGACCTCGAGCCGGGTGTCGTCAAGCTCAAGAACGGCGGCGGGCTCGCCGGGCACAACGGTCTGCGCAGCATCGCCCAACACCTCCGCTCGCAGGACTTCCTCCGCGTGCGGATCGGGGTGGGCAAACCACCGAGCAAGGAACGCGGCGCCGGGCACGTGCTCAACAAGATCCCCAAGCGCGAGCGCGAGGTGCTCGATGTCGCAGTCGCAGTCGCCGCCGACGCCGTCGAACTCATCATCGCCGAGGGCATCGAGGCCGCCATGCACGACATCCATGGCCGGTGAGCTGCGGGCGCTGCCGCCCCGCCTCCGCGACGAACCCGGCCTGACCCGAGCGCTGTCCGATCCCCACGCCCGACTGGCGATCGTGGAGGTCGCCCGCCCGATCTCGATCGCGGCGCTGTCGCACCTCTCCGACCATCGTCCGCTGGTCGTGGCATGTCCGACCGGTGCGATGGCCGGCCAGATGTACGACGACCTCTGCCAGTTCGTCGCGACCGACGACGTGGCCCACTTCCCCGCGTGGGAGACGCTGCCGTTCGAGCGCGTCAGCCCTGCCGTCGAGACGATGGGCACCAGGCTCGAGGTGCTGTGGCGGCTCCGCAGCGGTGAACGACGCCCGAAGATCATCGTCGCCGGCGTGCGTGCCCTGCTCCAGAAGCTCGGTCCAGGAGCGATCGACGTCGAACCGATCGTGGTCCGGCCCGACGCGATCATCGACCCCGATCAGCTCGGAGCGCAGCTGGTGGAGTTCGGATACCGACGCGAGGAACTGGTCGAACACCGCGGCGAGTTCGCCCGGCGGGGTGCGATCGTCGACGTCTACCCGTCCACCGCCGACGCGCCGATCCGTATCGACCTCTGGGGCGACGAGGTCGACCGACTCACGACGTTCGGGGTCAACGACCAGCGGTCGATCGCCGATCTCGACGAAGTGCTCATCTTCCCGGCACGGGAACTGATCCCGACCGAGGACGTCCGCGAGCGGGCCGCCGAGCTCGTCGCAGCCGAGCCGTGGGGTCGGGAGCAGTGGGAACGTCTCGCCGAGGGCAGCCACTTCGAGGGCATGGAGTCGTGGGTCCCCTGGCTGGTCGACGAACACGTTCTGCTCACCGACATCCTCCCCGACGACGCCAAGACCATCCTGATCGAGCCCCGCCGGATGCGCGACCGCGCCATCGACCTGCTCGCGGAGGAGGACGACCTGGCAAAGGCCCTCGCCTCCACCTGGGCACGCGACCCCGACAAGGAATTTCCACGGCTGCATGCCGACCCGGACCACCTGCTCGCCGGCGGGACCACCGGCTTCTGGACGATCGACTCGACACCCGATTCGCCCGGCACGCCACTGGTCGAGGCCTCCGGTTGGGGGCCGATCGGCGGCGACGGCTCCGGCCTCGCCGACCGGTTCGGCCAACTCCTGGCCGACGGCTTCGCGATCACCGTCGCCGCCGACGGTGCGGGCTCGGCAGCACGTCTCCGTCAGATCCTGCTCGACCAGGGCCTCGAGTTCGCGATCGCACACGCGGGCACCGACGTCAGCCGGCCGGGCGGCTACATCGCCGTTGCACCGCTGCACCGCGGGTGCACACTGCCGAACGCCGGGGTCGCCACCGTCGCCGAGTCGGATCTGACCGGTCGACGCCGCGCCCACCGCAAGGCCCGCACCCGCAAGCGGGAGGGCACCACCACGTTCGAGGACCTCAAGACCGGCAACTACGTCGTACACCACCAGCACGGCGTGGGCAAGTACGAGGGCATGGTCAAGCGCACGATCGGCGGCGTCGAGCGCGACTACCTGCTGGTCGCGTACAAGGGTGGCGACAAGCTGTACGTGCCGTCCGATCAGATCGACACGCTCCGCCAGTACGTCGGTGGTGAGGCGCCCACGCTCCATCGCCTCGGTGGCAGCGACTTCGCGAAGGCGAAGGGCAAGGTCCGCTCCGCGGTGCGTGAGATCGCACAGGAGCTCGTGGTGCTGTACCAGAAGCGGGTCACGGCCGAGGGGCACGCATTCGGCCAGGACACGCCCTGGCAGCACGAGATGGAAGATGCGTTCCCCTACGTCGAGACGCCCGACCAGCGCACGGCGATCGACGATCTGAAGGGCGACATGGAGCGCCCCTACCCGATGGACCGGCTGATCTGCGGCGACGTCGGGTTCGGGAAGACCGAGATCGCGATCCGCGCCGCGTTCAAGGCGATCCAGGACGGCAAGCAGGTCGCCGTGCTCGCGCCCACCACGCTGCTGGCGAGCCAGCACGGCAACACGTTCGCCGATCGCTTCGCCGGCTACCCGATCCGCGTCGAGGTGCTGTCGCGCTTCCTCACGGCCGCCCAGGCCAAGCAGGTGATGAACGACCTGAAGACGGGCGAGATCGACTGCGTGATCGGTACCCACCGGCTGCTCGGCGCCGACGTCCGCTTCAAGGACCTCGGGCTCCTGGTCGTCGACGAGGAGCAGCGGTTCGGCGTGCAGCACAAGGAGCGGATCAAGAAGTTCAAGACGAACGTCGACGTGCTCACGCTGTCGGCCACCCCGATCCCGCGAACCCTCGAGATGAGCCTCGTCGGCATCCGCGACCTGTCGCTGCTGCAGACACCGCCCGCCGAGCGGCAGCCGATCCTCACCTACGTCGGCGAGTACGACGAGCGGGTGGCCATCGAGTCGATCCGACGCGAGCTGCTCCGCGAGGGCCAGGTGTTCTGGGTGCACAACCGCGTGCAGTCGATCGACACCGCGGCCGCGCGCCTCCGCCAGCTCGTGCCCGAAGCGCGGATCGCGGTCGCCCACGGACAGATGGACGAGGGCACGCTCGAGCAGGTCGTCGTCGACTTCTGGGAGGGCCGGTACGACGTGCTCGTGTGCACGACGATCATCGAGTCGGGCATCGACATGCCGACCGTGAACACGCTCGTGGTCGAACGCGCCGACCTCCTCGGCCTCGGCCAGATGCATCAGCTCCGCGGTCGGGTCGGCCGCAGCGGCCAACGTGCGTACGCCTACCTCTTCCATCCGCAGGACAAGGTGCTCACCGAGGAGGCCTACGAACGACTCAAGACGATCGGCGAGGCGACCGAGCTCGGCTCGGGCTTCAAGATCGCGATGCGCGACCTCGAGATCCGCGGCGCGGGCAACCTGCTCGGTCAGGCCCAGTCGGGTCACATCGCCGCGGTCGGCTACGACCTGTACTGCCAGATGGTGACCGAGGCGGTCGCCGAGATGAAGGGCGAGCCGATCAAGCCGCCCGCCGAGATCAAGCTCGACGTGCCGTCCGACGCGTTCCTTCCGGTGGAGTACGTCACCAAGGAGGAGTTGCGGCTCGAGGCCTACCGCCGACTGGCCGGTGTGACGACCCACGCGGAGGTCGACGACATCCGCACCGAGTGGGAGGACCGCTACGGGCCCCTTCCCGAGCCGGCGGAGTCGCTGCTGATGGTCGGTCGGATGCGTGCGGAGTGTCACCGGCTCGGCATCACCGACCTCCAGATCACCTCCGACCGGGCCCGGCTCGCCCCCATCGAACTGAAGCTCTCCGCCGCGACACGCCTCAAGCGGCTGTCGCGGGGCGCGATCCACAAGGAGGATCTGCGCCAACTGGTGGTGCCCATCCCCCGCGGTCAGGACCCGGCGACGTTCCTGGTCGGATTCCTCCAGGAGTTGGTGCCGGCACCGGTGCCCGCCGATGCGTGAGCCGCCGCGGGTAGGTTGTGCGCCGTGCATCGACAGGCCCTCATCGTCGCCACCGCCGGAATCGCCGCCCTCGCCCTGTCGGGGTGTGCGACGTTCACCGACAACACCGTTGCAGCTCGTGTCGACGACGCCGAGTTCTCCTACGACGAGGTCGTCGAGATCCTGTCCGAGTCGCCGACGGGTGCCGAGGACGCCCAGTCCGTACGCGGTCTGACGAGCCTGTTCATCGCCAACGAGCTGGTGAAGGCCGATCTCGAGTCGCTCGGGGCCCAGGTCAGCCAGGTCGACACGACCGGACTCACGGCCGCCGACGTGCTGCGCTCCGAATTCGACGTCGGCGTGAGCACGTGGCAGAACCTGCCGGTCGAGATCCTCGCCGACGACAGGGTCGAGGCGTTCTACACCAGCGGAGCGTCCGGTCTGATCTGCACATCGCACATCCTCACCGCGACGGAGGCCGAAGCCGAGGCCGTGATCGACGAACTCGAAGCCGGTCGACCGTTCGCCGAGATCGCCGCCGAGCTGTCGATCGATCCACAGTCCGGAGCCGCCGGGGGTCGCTTGGGATGCCAGACCGCCGAGGAGTTCGAAACGACCTTCGTGCCCGAGTTCGTCGACGGGGCACGACCGCTCGCCGTCGACGAGGTCAGCGAGCCGGTCGAGTCGTCGTTCGGCTTCCACGTCATCACGAAGGTCTCCTTCGACGGCCTGGGCGCGCCCGAGGTCCTCCAGCTCCGCGTGCGCCAGTTCGACGAGCGCTACGACATCTACGTCGACCCGGCGATCGGTTCGTGGACCCAGACCGCCGACATCATCCCGCTCGGCACGCCGCTCGTCATCCCAGACGACATCGCGGCCGGCTGACCGGTGCGTTCCAGCGTCGTCGTCGCCGGACTCGGCCCGGGGGGCGAGCAGCACGTCACGGCCGAGACCCTCACCACGATCGATCGTGCCGCGAACCGGTTCCTCCGAACGGCGAGGCATCCGTCGGCCCACCTCGTTCCCGATGCCACGTCGTTCGACGAGATCTACGAGGCGGCCGACCGGTTCGACGACGTGTACGCCGAGATCGTCGAACGGCTCGTGAGCGCCGCCCGGGACCACGATGAAGTGCTCTACGTGGTGCCCGGCTCACCGCTCGTGCTCGAGAAGTCGGTGCGAACGCTGCTCGACGACGATCGTGTCGACGTCGAGTTGCTCCCGGCGATGTCGTTCCTCGACGTCGCGTGGGCGCGCCTCGGCCTCGACCCGGTGGAGGCCGGTGTCCGCCTCGTCGACGGCCACGAGTTCGCCACGGCGGCGGCCGGCCAGACCGGTCCGCTGCTCGTCGCCCACACGCACGCCAACTGGGTGCTCTCCGACATCAAGCTCTCGGTCGACGATCCCGACGGTGACCTCGACGACACGCCCGTCACGTTGCTCCAGGCGCTGGGAACAGCCGACGAACGAATCGTGGAGACCACGTGGGGACGAATGGACCACACGATCGACGCGGACCACCTCACGTCGCTGTTCGTACCCGAGCTCGGCGTTCCGGTCGGTCACGGTTACGTCCGGTTCCACCGACTCGCCCGAACCCTGCGCGAGCGGTGCCCGTGGGACATCGAGCAGACCCACGAGAGCCTGGTGCCGTACCTCATCGAGGAGTCGTACGAGGTCGTCGACGCCATCCACGCGATCGACCCGTCCGACCCGGCTTCCGACGAACTCCTGATCGAGGAACTCGGCGACCTGCTGTACCAGATCGAGTTCCACGCGACGATCGCCGAACAGCAGGGCCGATTCACGATCGCCGACGTGACCGCCGGTATCCACGACAAGCTGGTACGCCGCCACCCACACGTGTTCGCCGATGAGCACGGCGAGACGGTCCGGGTCGAGGGAACCGGCGAGGTGCTGGCGAACTGGGAGGAGATCAAGCGGGCGGAGAAGGGGCGGACGTCCGTGTTCGACGGCGTCCCGACCGCATTGCCCTCACTCGCCTACGCCCACAAGGTCCAGAAGAAGGCCGCGAAGGTGGGGTTCGACTGGCCCGGCGTCGACGGAGCGCTCCCGAAGATCGCCGAGGAGACCGCCGAACTGGTGGAGGCCGTCGACGCGTCCGACCCGGCGGCGACCGCGGACGAACTCGGTGACCTGCTGTTCGCCGTCGTGAACGTGTCCCGGCATCTCGGCGTCGATCCCGAGTCGGCGCTCCGGCGCGCGAGTCAGAAGTTCCGACGCCGGTTCGAACACGTCGAGCGGCTCGCACGCGAACGCTCGATCGACGTGGGATCCGCAGACCTCGTGACGCTCGATTCGCTGTGGGACGAGGCCAAGTCGAGCTAGGTCGCCGAGCCGCGGGCAGCCTGGGCGAGCAGCGACTCGCCGAAGCGATTGCGGAGCTGGAACCGGTTCTCGGTGCCTTCCTCGATCGAGCGAGCCGCCTCATTGGCCGACAGCGCGCCGAGCACCTGGATCAATCCGCCGATGATGAGGTAGGCGCCGACACGGCCCCACTCGGCGGCCGGACTCGACTGATCGGTGTTCGACAACCCGCCGAGGAACTGCAGCTGCGCCAGGTACACGAGGGAGACCACGTAGGTCACCCGCAGGGGGCGGTTCCTGGCATCGGCAGCCTGTGCGAGCCGGAGCAGTGCGAGCAGTGGGACCGCGAGGAACACCGCCTGCAGCACGAACCCCGATGCCTGGCCGACCCAGTCGTCGGCGTCGGCCACGAGCTCGCCGCCGATGTACCACGCGCCGATCACGCCGAACGGCAGGCTGCCGGCGGCGATGACGGGGTTGCGGCGGATTCCCGTGGCCCGGCGCACGTTGATCGCGGCGACGGCGATCCACGCCGTGGCGACAGGCAGCACCGCGAACGCCAACCAGCGCTCGACGATCCGCAACGCATCGAACAGTTCCCAGGTGCGAGCGAGCTGTGTGGTCAACACACCCGATGCCCGTTCCTGCTGCCACAGCAGCAGGACGAGGACGGCACCGCCGATCGTCAGCAGTGCCAGGCCCGACAGCATGAAGGCCAACACGACCCTGAGCTTGTCGCCCTCGGCGAACGGCTCTTCGGGCGGAGCGAGTTCCTTCTCGCCGTCGGTGGTGCCACGCTTGCCGATCCGGTCGAAGATCCCACGCTTGTCCCGTGCCTCGGGAGCCGGCTCGTTGCCGGGCGCAGGGGTGATCGTCGTCTTCGTGATCGTCGCCCGCGCTTCGGCGCGACGAGGCGTCGAGCTGTCGTGCGGCTCGAGTTCAGGCGTCGTCATGGCGTCCACTCCCACACCAACACATCGTCGCGCCGATCACCGGCCTTGAGGAGTTTCTGACGAAGCCGGATCACCGGCGGGAACGCATCCGAATCGCGGGACGTGCTGCCACACTGGCGGCCATGCGTGTGCACGTGGCTCACCCCGCCGACCACCAGGCGATCGTCGACCTCCCGTACCGCGAGCGGCTCGAGACCTGGGCGATGCCGAACGTCCACAACGTGCTCGGGCTGCACCGCCACGTCGTCAAGTTGATCGAGTTCGAGCACGTCTCGTACGTCGTCAAGGAGCTGCCGGACGCACTGGCACTGCGCGAGTACCGGCTGCTGCGAGAACTCGACGAGGACGGACTGCCGACGGTCGAGGCCGTCGCTGCCGTCACCGGGCGGCCGTCGGGCGAGGGCCTGATCATCACGCGCCACCTCGACTACTCGCTGCCCTACCGCACGCTGCTCATGGGACGCGGGCTCAGCATCCCGTATCTCGGGGAGCGGTTGCTCGATGCGCTCGTGGTGCTGCTCGTGCGCATCCACCTCGCCGGGTTCTTCTGGGGCGATTGCTCGCTGTCGAACACCCTGTTCCGCCGCGACGCCGGCGCGCTGCAGGCGTACATCATCGACATGGAGACCGCCGAACGCCACGAGCAGCTCACCGACGGCCAGCGCACGTTCGACCTGGACATCGCCACCCAGAACGTCGCCGGCGGCCTGCTCGACCTGCAGGCAGCCGGCCGGCTGGCCGACGACATCGACCCGATCGAGGTGTCGCTCGCGATCGGGGATCGCTACTGGGCGCTCTGGACCGAACTCCTCGCCGAAGCGACGGCACCGATCGGCGATGCGGTCCCGATGCAGCGGCGGCTCGAGCGACTCCACGAGCTCGGCTTCGACGTCGACGAGATGGAGGTCACGACCAACGAGGACGACGTTTCCGTCAGCTTCATCCCCAAGGTGGTCGAACACGGCTACAACGCCGAACAACTCGCCAATCTCACCGGCCTCGTCGCCGGCGAGAACCAGGCCCGGCGAATGCTCCAGGACATCCGGAGCTACGGCGCCTGGTTGCAGCGCACCTCCGACCGGCCGGTTCCGCTCAACGTCGCCGCCGTCCGGTGGCTCGACCGGGTGTTCGAACCGGTGATGGCGTGCGATCCCCGAGGAGATGTTCGAACGGCTCCAGCCGGCCGAGATCTTCCACCAGTTGCTGGAACACCGTTGGTACGAGTCGGAGCGCACCGGTGAGGAAGTGCCGCTGCTCGACGTGCTCGACAACTATCTCGCCGTCCTGGCCGAGGCGCCCACGGAGAAGCTCCGCCTCGACGACCCCGACGTCGCCGAACCGCACGACGGGCTGTTCGCGAGTGTCGAAGCTCCGGGTACGGTGTCCGACCATGAGTGAGATCGTTCACATCGTCGGCCGCGAGATCCTCGACTCGCGAGGCAACCCCACCGTCGAGGTCGAGGTCGTCCTCGCGTCCGGCGCCATCGGGCCGGCCGCGGTCCCGACCGGCGCGTCGACCGGCGAGCACGAGGCCGTCGAGCTGCGCGACGGCGGCGACCGCTACGGCGGCAAGGGCGTGCAGACCGCGGTCGGCTTCGTCAACGACGAGATCGCCGGCGCGCTCGGCGGGCTCGATGCCCTCGACCAGCGCGGCGTCGACCGCGAGCTGCTCGACCTCGACGGCACCGACAACAAGGCGCGGATCGGCGCCAACGCGATCCTCGGCACCTGCCTCGCCGTGGCCAAGGCCGCCGCCGACGACGCTCGAGCTGCCGCTGTACCGCTACGTCGGCGGCACCAACGCCCACGTGCTGCCGGTGCCGATGATGAACGTGCTCAACGGCGGCGTCCACGCCGACAACAACGTCGACTTCCAGGAGTTCATGATCATGCCGGTCGGCGCGCCCTCGTTCTCGCGAGGCGCTGCGCTGGGGCACGCAGACCTACCACGTGCTCAAGGGGGTGCTGCACGACAAGGGCCTCGCGACCGCGGTCGGCGACGAGGGTGGCTTCGCCCCCGACCTCGACTCCAACGAGGAGGCGATCAAGCTGCTGGTGCGAGGCGATCGAGCGCGGCCGGCTTCACGCCCGGCGACGACATCGCGATCGCGCTCGACCCGGCCGCGAGCGAGATCTACCGCGACGGCGCCTACCACCTCGACGGCGAGGGCAAGGTCGCTCGTCCGCCGACGAGATGGCCGACTACTGGACCGCGCATCGTCGACACGCTACCCGATCGTCTCGATCGAGGACGGCATGGACGAGGACGACTGGGACGGGCTGGGCGGCGCTCACCGCAGCGCTCGGCGACCGCTGCCAGACTCGTCGGCGACGACCTCTTCGTCACCAACAGCCGCGCTGCTCGCAGCGCGGCATCGACGAGGCGGTCGCCAACTCGATCCTCGTCAAGGTCAACCAGATCGGCACGCTGACCGAGACGCTCGACACCGTCGACCTGGCGCACGCGCACGGCTACACGTCGGTGATGTCGCACCGCTCGGGCGAGACCGAGGACGCGACGATCGCCGATCTCGCGGTCGCCACCAACTGCGGCCAGATCAAGACCGGCGCCCCGGCCCGCTCCGACCGCGTCGCCAAGTACAACCAGCTCCTGCGCATCGAAGCCGAGCTCGGCGAGGCCGCCGCCTTCCGCGGCCGGGCGGCCCTCGCGCCTCGCTGAACGGGCGCCGCGACCTGGCACCATCGGCGGGGTCGCACCTGCCACACTGGTCACCGTGAGCGGCGAAGGGCACCTCCACGATCGAGCGACCCGAGGGTCGCCGGGCGTCCGATCACGGCCGGTCCCGCCTCGGTGACGTCACCCGCCCGATCCACGTCGATCGCCGCATCACCACACAGCGTCGGAGCACGATCCTGCTCGCCGTCGTGGCCCTGGCCATCGCCGGGGCGCTCGCCGCGGCGCTGTTCGTGCTCCCGGTGCAGACGTACTTCGCCCAGGACGAACGCCTCGAACAACGAGAGGAACAGCTCGCACAGCTCGAGCAGGTCAACGCCGATCTGCGCGGCAGAGGTCGAACGGCTCCGTACCGACGACGGCGTCCGCGAGGCCGCCCGCGAGGAACTCGGCATGGTCGAGGAAGGTGAGCGCCGCCAGTCGATCCTCGATCTGCCCGGACGTGCCGACCGATCTGCCCGGCGGGTTGGCCGTACTCGTTGGTGACGGGCATCGCCGAGGTGCGACGCAACCCGCCACCGACCCAGCCCTGAACACTCGCCATGTCGCGACCACGCAGAGGGCGAATGGCTCCGTCGCGGCGAGTCGTCGCTCTACACGAGCGACTGGGTCAGCCTCCGTCTCGCCGACGTCGTGCTGCCGGACGGCACGCAGGATCGACCATCACGTGGTGCGCATGCCCCGCCCGGCGGCCGGCACGATCATCGTCGCCGACGCCCACGTCCTCATGCTGTACCGCCACCGGTTCATCACCGAGACGTGGGGGTGGGAGATTCCGGCAGGCGGTGTCGATCCCGGCGAGTCCCCGGCCGAGGCGGCGGTCCGCGAAGCCCGCGAGGAATCCGGGTGGGAGCCCACGACGGTCCGCCACCTGTGCACGTTCCACCCGGCCAACGGGTTGCTCGACCAGGCGTTCCACATCCACCTGTCGACCGACGCCGTGCACGTCGGCGAACCCGTCGACCGAAACGAGGCCGCTCGGGTCGAGTGGGTCGCGGTCGGCCGACCTGCGCACGATGCTCCGATCCGGCCGGATCACGGATGGTCTGAGCTTCGGGGCGCTCACCTACGCGCTGGCCGTCGACGGCCTGACCTGACGGGAACCGGGTCCGAGCGGCGAGCGGCCACTACGGTATTCGGCGTGACATCGACGATCGGCCGGCTGCGGTGGGCCATTGCCACCGTCGTCACGATCGCCGTGATCGGGACCCTCGGCTACCGCGCGTTCGGACTGACCTGGATCGACGCGATGTACATGACCGTCATCTCGATCACGACGGTCGGCTACCGGGAGATCGGGGGCCTCGAGGACAATTTCACCCCGCAGGAGCAGTTCTTCACGATGTTCATCATCGTGACCGGGGTCGCCACGGTGCTGTACACGTTCACCCTCACCGTGCAGGTCGTGGTCGAGGGTCAGCTCCGCGAGTTCGTCGGGAGGCGCAGAATGGACAGGAGAGATCGCCGAGATGCACGATCACGTGGTCGTGTGCGGATGGGGCCGGGTCGGCCGGGCAGCGGCCCGCGATCTCGTGCGAGCCGGAACGCAGGTCGTGGTGATCGACAGCCAGAACGAGCGGCGTCCACGACATCGACCTGCCGACGGTCGTCGGCGACGCCACGCTCGACCAGACGCTGCGCTCCGCCGGCATCGAGCGGGCCCGGGCGCTGGTCGCGGCCCTGGAGGGCGACGCCGACAACCTGTTCGTCACGCTCTCGAGCCGGGAGATGAACCCCGACCTGTTCATCGTGGCCCGAGCCCGCCAGGACGACAGCGTCGGCAAGCTCAGCCGTGCCGGGGCCGACCGCGTGGTCAACCCACAGGAGCTCGGGGCCGCGAGGATGGCATCGTTCGTCGTCCAGCCGAACGTGGCCGAGTTCGTCGACGTCGTGATGCACGAGCGCTCGATGGACTTCCGGATGCGCGAGGTCGAGATCGCTCCGGACTCGCCGCGTCGCCGGGACCACGCTTCGCGACGCCAACTTCCGGCAGAAGGCCGGAGTGCTGGTGCTCGCCCTCCGAGGCGACGACGGGGTGTTCGCCACCAACCCCGACCCCGACATGGTGCTGCATCCCCACCACGTGATCGTCGCCGTCGGCACCGCCGAGGCGCTCCAGGAGCTCGTCAGGGTGTGCCGGTGACCGAACCACGGACGCACGTCCTGCTCGATCTCGACGGCACGCTGTCCGACTCCGAGCCGGGGATCCTGCGCTCGCTGCAGTGGGCGTGCGAGCAGGAGGGATTCCCGATCCCGACCGAGGAGGAGGTCCGATCGGTGATCGGTCCACCGTTCGAGATCGGTCTGCCCTCGATCGGGATCCCCGACGATGCGCTGGTGCGCGTGGTCAACCGGTATCGCGAGCGCTACAAGGAGATCGGCGCGTACGAGAACACGCTCTACGACGGCATCCTCGACATGCTCGACGAGCTCGCCCGGCTGGGGCTGTCGCTCTCGGTCGCGACGGCGAAGCCGGAGCAGACGGCCCACCCCATTCTCGACTACTTCGAGATCAGCGACCGCTTCGACGTACGCGCCGGTGCGTCGCTGACCTCCGATCGGCGCACGAAGGCCCAGGTCATCGCCCACGCGCTGCGCGAACTCGAGATCCAGGCCGACCCCGATCTCGGCGACCACGTGATCATGATCGGTGACCGCGACCACGACGTGCTCGGAGCGATGCACCACGGCATCGCGTGCATCGGCGTCACCTGGGGCTACGGCTCGATCGAGGAGCTCATCAAGGCCGGCGCGGTGGCGCTCGCCGACTCCCCCGCCGATGTTGCGGACCTCGTCCGCCAGCCGTACCGTTTGCACCAGCCATGAGCACGTCACCGATCGAGTCCGGGCACCCCGAGGAGTTCACGCTCTGCGATCCGCCCCCACTGGCGGCGCCACGGTCCACGCCCGATCGCATCATGCGTCAGGTGCTCCGCCTCCCCGTCGACGGGCCGCAGGCGAGCGCCGCCGACGCACAGAAGGCGTTCCAGACGTCGATCCTGGTCGCCACGTTCCGCTGCCTCCTGATGTACATCGTGTTCCCGTTCGTGCTGCCGGCGATCGGCGTGGCGAGCGGCGTCGGACCGTGGATCGGCCTCGCGATCAGCGTCGTTGCGATCGTCGCCATCGTGATGAGCGTCCGCCGGTTCTTTCGGGCCGACCACTCGAAGCGGTGGCACTACACCGTGCTCGGCACGGCCGTGATCGGCTTCCTGATCTTCCTGATCGTGCGGGACGTCGCCGAGATCCTCGGCTGAGTCACCTCACCTCGGCGTCGCGGCGCAGCTCACCGTGCGACGTTCCGCGGCGGCTCGACGGTGAAGTCCTCGTCGCCGATGCGCACCACGTCGGCGGTCGAGCGCGAGCTCGTGATCTCGGACTCGCTGTCGAATCGCCAGACGACGCCGTCGGGGCAGACCCACACCGTCACACCGACCCCGGGCGACCTCGCCCCGTCCGGCTGCTCGAGATCGCCCATGAACCCGGCCCACTCGGCGAAACGCTCGCGCTCGGCCGACTCGAACCGCCGATCGTCGATGACCAGATCGAGCCGGGTGACATCGCGCCCGCCGAGCACGTCGGGCTCCAGCTCGACCACCCGCGTGAACCTCCGCGCCTCGGCCGGCACGACGTCGTCGAACACGGGGAGGAGCGCAATCGCATCCAGATCGGCTCGGAACTCGTCGTCCTCCTCGAACGGCACCCACGCTCCGTCGGTTCGGAGGAACGTCCCGGAGGTCGTCCTCCGGAGCTCGAAGTCAGCGAGATCCGACTCCACGTCCCAGTCGATGTTCTCCAGACGACCGTCCGAGATCAGGGTCCCTCCGGATGCCGCTCCGTTCTCGTCCACCTCGTCGAAACGCAGCTCGACCACTCCGTAGGACGGGCGTTCCGTCAGGAACGTGGGGAGTTCGGGATCGCGAAGCGCAACGCCGACCGCGACGCCGAGTCCGACCAGGATCAGTGCACGGCCTGCATGCTCTCGGCCGTCCATCCGGGCGGTCCGGGGTCGACGGGCCGACCTGCCGCCGGCGGCAGGTCGGTCGGCATCCGGCGGTCCGGACGTACCGAGAGCGGCGCCGCTGATGCAGGCGGGTCTGGCAGACGCGGGACGTCACCGTCCGGCGGTGCATCGTCGCGGGGTTCCGCGCGGTCCGTGGTCATCGGGCGCCGACGGTGCCGCTGCGTCGATCCGGCGGCGAGCCGACCGGTCCGATCTTGACGAAACCGAGATGAACGTGCGCGGACGTCAGTCGTCGAAGGCCAGGAAGCTCACGCCGTCGGCGCGTTCGCTGACCGACCCGTCGCTTCCCGACGAGGCCGCCTTCCAGAACGCCCGATACGTCGGGTACTCGATGTCGGGCGTGACCCAACCGCTCGCGACGAGCTCGTCGTGCAGTGCCGGGAGATTGCGCCACGGCACACCCATGTCGACGTGGTGCGCCAGGTGCCAACCGGTGTGGTACGGCACCATCCAGTAGCGGGCGAGCAGCGACTGGTGGATCACGTGGGTGGTCTCACGCCGGTCCGAGGACCGGATCATGCCGCCGTGCTCGGCGATCGCCCGCAGGCGATTGGAGACTCGCCAGAGCGTCGACCACGAGAGGATCCACACGACGTACGCCCACGGACGGTCGAGCGCGATCGCCGCGCCGATCAGGACCAGATGCAGCGCAGCGATCTGCAGGGCCTCGGGCTTCCGGCGTCGGATCGCCCCGAACAGGACCTTGAAGTTCTTGTAGGCGCTGATCCCGACGGCATCACGGCGCAGCTTCCGGTGCCACGAGTCGGCCGGAATCGGATAGCCCGCGTACAGCGACGCATCGGGTTCCGCCGGCCCCATCTCGTCACGATGGTGGGCGAAGTGCGCCCGCCGGTACGCCAACATCGCCTGGTACGACGAGTAGGCCAGGAACCGTCCGACCCAGTCGTTCGCCCTTCGGTTCGAGAAGAGGAGACGGTGCGCGGCCTCGTGCCCCAGGATGTTGAGGCACACGTGACCGCGGACCATCAGCACGAACGCGACGAGGTACGACCACCAGGTGTTGATCACCGCTGCCGCGATCACGACGCCGTACGACTGGAGCAGCGTCGACAGCACGGCCACCATGTTGCGGGCGTTCGGGATGCGACGCAACTCGTCCCGCAGCGGCCGGGTCGGCTTCCCCGTCTCGTTCAGCCGATCGGTCGGCAACACGTCGGGGAGCAACTCGGCGGGCGGCACCATGTTGGGCCGGACGCTCGCCACGCCGTCCGACGCGGCATCGGTCGTCATCACCATACCGACATGTTACGTTCTGTGATCACTGTGAGCAAGTTCAGTGATGTGGACGGGTCGGACCTGCGCCCGCTCAGCGCTCGGTCACTGGCACTGTCGGTGCTGCTCGGCAGCCACCCGCCGGAGACGCCCGCGCGGGCACTCGTCGACCTGGCCGTGCTGTTCGGCATCGCCGGCGGCACGATGCGAACGGCGCTGTCGCGGTCGGTGGTCGCCGGCGAGGTCACGTCACGTGACGGCTCGTACCGCCTGACACGGCGGCTGCTCGACCGACAGCACGCCCAGGACATCGGTCGTCGGCCGCCGCCGGAGCCATGGGATGGACGCTGGCACGTGGTGGTGGCCGCCGACGACCAGCGCGGACTCGCCGAACGCCGGCGCTTCCGGCTGACGATGGACAACCACCGGTTCGGCGAGCTCCGGCCCGACATCTGGATGCGCCCGGCCAACCTCCCGATGCCGACGGTCGAGCCGGACTGGATCGCGACGACCGCCCGGGCCGAGGGCGTCGGCGCCGAGCAGTTGGTCGACCGGATGTGGAACCGGAACGCGATCGACGTGCGAGGCGCGTCGCCTCCTGGCCGAGATGCACCGCCTCCGGAGCGAGTGCGACTGGGAGGACGTCCGTTCGATCCCCGAGCTGTTCCTCCTGTCGGCGACGGTCGTCCGGTTCCTGCGGAGCGACCCGTTGCTGCCCGCCGAACTGGTCCCGGACGACTGGCCGAGCTCCGAACTTCGCAGCACCTACGACCGCTTCGAGCGCGACCACCAGCGGCTGCTGCAGCAGTTCCTCCGGCGGAGGTGAGCAACTCCCCGCCGCGGCACGCCGGATGCCGCACGCCTCGGCCCGACCGGGTACTGTCGATGTTCTCAACCGTCCACGTCTCAGACCGAGGGGAGTCACAGTGGAGATCAGCGTCACCGTCAACGGGGTCACGCACACGGGAGACGTCGAGCCGCGAACGCTGCTCGTGCAGTACGTCCGCGAGCACGTCGGCCTGACCGGCACCAACATCGGCTGCGACACGTCGTCGTGCGGTGCATGCAGCATCCACATGAACGGCGAGGCCGTGAAGAGCTGCACCGTGCTCGCCGTCCAGGCCGACGGCCAGGAGATCACGACCATCGAGGGACTGGCGGCCGCCGACGGCACGCTCAGCCCGATGCAGCAGGCCTTCCAGGACAACCACGGCCTCCAGTGCGGCTACTGCACCCCCGGCATGGTCATGGCGGCGACGAGCCTCCTCCTGGAGAACCCGAACCCGACCGAGCAGGAGGTCCGCATCGGGCTCGAGGGCAACCTCTGCCGTTGCACCGGCTACCACAACATCGTTCAGTCCGTCCTCGCTGCCGCCGGAGGTGCCCAGTGATTCCCGCCGCATTCGACTACGTCCGGGCCGGTTCGGCCGACGAGGCCATCAGCCTGATCTCCGAGCACGGCGACGAGGCCAAGTTCCTCGCCGGCGGCCACAGCCTGCTCCCGCTGATGAAGCTGCGCCTGGCTCAGCCGACCGTGCTGGTCGACATCGGGCGCGTCTCCGATCTGTCCTACGTCAACGACGGCGGCGACCACGTGGCCATCGGTGCACTCACCCGCCACATGGACGTCGAGAACAGCGACCTCCTGCGTCAACACGTCCCGCTCCTCGCCCATGCCGCGAGCCACGTCGGCGACCCGCAGGTCCGACATCGCGGCACGATCGGCGGTTCGATCGCCCACGCCGACCCGGCGTCCGATCTGCCGGCGACGACGCTCGCACTCGGCGCCACGTACGTCGTCCAGGGTGCGAACGGCACACGTGAGATCGCCGCCGACGACTTCTACCAGGGCTTCCTGACCTCCGCCCTCGAGCCCGACGAGATGCTCACCGAGATCCGTGTGCCGAAGATGAACGGCGCCGGCTGGAGCTTCCAGAAGTTCAACCGCCGGGCCCAGGACTGGGCGATCGTCGGGGTCGCGGCCTGGAGCGGCGACGGCAGGTCCGGTGTGGGCCTGGTCAACATGGCATCCGTGCCGGTCCTCGCCACCAGTGTGTCGAACGCACTCGCCGGCGGCGCGTCGATCGACGACGCCGCCGAACTCGCGAACGCCGAGACCGACCCGCAGAGCGACATCAACGCAAGTGTCGACTACCGCAAGCACCTCGCCAAGGTGCTGGTGAAGCGTGCGCTGACCGAGGCCGCCGGCTGAGCAGCCGGTCGTTCCCGACGCTCGGCTCGCCATCGCCGGACGACCGACATCGGATGGTCCCGGACGACCGGCACGCGGGTAGCGTCGCTGGACGTGAACCCCGAGGCCGTCTCCCAGGCGCTGACCGACCACGGCTACCTCCCCGACGACGGGCTCGCGACCGCCGTCTTCCTGGCGCTGGAGCTGCAGGCGACCGCTGCTGCTCGAGGGCGAGGCCGGCGTCGGCAAGACCGAGCTCGCCAAGGTGCTGTCGGCCTGGACCGGCGGCGAACTGATCCGTCTCCAGTGCTACGAGGGCATCGACGCTGCTCAGGCCGTCTACGACTGGGACTACGCCCGCCAGCTCCTGCACCTGCGGGCCGCCGAGGCGACCGGCGAGACGGCCGGACGGTCGTCCGACAGCGTCGAGGCCGACCTCTACCAGGAGCGCTTCCTGATCAAGCGAGCGCTGCTCCGGGCGATCGGGCACGGTGACGGCCCGCCGCCGGTGCTGCTGATCGACGAGGTCGACCGCGCCGACGACGAGTTCGAGGCGTTCCTGCTCGAGGTGCTGTCCGACTTCCAGATCACCGTGCCCGAGCTCGGCGTGTACCGCGCTGCGACGCCGCCACTCGTCGTCCTCACGTCGAACCGCACCCGCGACGTGCACGACGCGCTCAAGCGACGTTGCCTGTACCACTGGGTCGAGCACCCGGACTTCGATCGGCGAGGTCGCGATCGTCCGGCTGCGCGTGCCCGAGTGCGCCGAGGGCCTCGCCCGGCAGGTCGCGGCCGCGGTCGAGGCGATGCGCGATCTCAACCTCTACAAGCCGCCCGGCGTCGCCGAGACGATCGACTGGGCGACCGCGCTCGGGCAAGCTCGGCGTCACGACGCTCGACGAGCACAGCGTCAGCCACCACGCTCGGCACCGTGCTGAAGTACCGGGAGGACCATCACCGCGTCGAGCAGCACGGCGTGGCCGCCATCGTGCAGCAGGCCGTCGAGCGCAGCCGGTGACCACGACACGCGACGCCGGGGAGATCGCCGTCGCGTTCAGCCGGGTGCTGCGGGGCGCCGGTCTCGACGGTGCCGACCAGCTCGACGATCGCCTTCGCCGAGGCCTTGGCGTGCACCGGCCTCGACGACCGCGACGAGACGTTCTGGGCCGGGCGCGACGACGCTCGTGCGTCGCCCCGAGGACCACGATCTCTTCGACCGGGCGTTCCGGCGTGTTCTGGGAACACGTCGAGGCGGGCGACCTCGAGGTCATCGAGGACGAGCCGATCGAGCTCACGCTCGCCATCGACGACGACAGCCTCGACGACGGCGACGACGGGCCCGACGATGCCGCCGGCTCCGACGACCCCGTGATCGAGTTGCGGTTCAGCGCGACCGAGGTGTTGCGCAACCAGGACTTCGCCGACTACTCGGCCGACGAGCTCGTCGAGGCGCAACAGCTCATGTCCCGCCTGCGTCTCGTCGGGATCGCCCCGCCGGTCGTTGCGGCTCACGACCAGTGCCAACCGCACGAAACGACCCGATCTCCGCCGGACCGTCCGGGCGGCGATGCGGGCCGGGGGTGAGCCGGTTCGACGCCACCATCTCACCCCGAGCACGCGCCAACGGCGCCTCGTGCTGCTGCTCGACGTCAGCGGGTCGATGGAACCGTACGCCCGGGCATTGATCAGATTCGTGCACGCCGCGGTCGCCGGCCGCCAGAAGGTCGAGGCGTTCGCACTCGGCACCCGGCTGACCCGCCTGACGCGCGAGCTCTCGTCACGCGATCCCGACGAGGCGCTCCGCCGGGCCGCGACTCGGGTGGCCGACTTCGGCGGCGGCACCCGTCTCGGCGACGGACTCGGCCGTGTTCAACGACGAGTGGGGTCAGCGCGGCATGGCCCGCGGCGCGATCGTGGTCGTCCTGTCCGACGGCTGGGACCGTGGCGATCCGGCGGTGCTGGGCGAGCAGATGCAGCGTCTCCACCGAGTCGCCCACAAGGTGATCTGGGTGAACCCGCTCAAGGTCACCCCGGGGTACGCGCCACTCGCGCGCGGCATGGCTGCCGCGCTCCCCCACGTCGACGCGTTCGTCGAGGGCCATTCGATCGATGCGATCGAACGACTCGCGGCCGAGATCAGCGAGCCGTGACCGATCCGTCGGGTTCGAGCCGCCGAACGCCGCACCGAGTCGGCAGACTGAAGCCATGAAGGATCTGTTGGACGACATCGACCGCTGGCAGCACGACGGGAAGCGGGTGGCCATCGCCCGGGTGGTCGACATCGAGGGCTCCGGACCTCGCGATCCGGGCGCGGCAATGGCGGTGAACGAGGTCGGCGAGGTCGTCGGCAGCGTGAGCGGTGGGTGCGTCGAGGGCGCCGTCGTCAGCGAGGCGCTCTCGATCCTCCAGGGCGAGCGGGACGCCGGGGTCATCACGTTCGGATACAGCGACGACGAAGCGTTCGCCGTCGGTCTGACGTGCGGTGGCACGATCCGGCTGTTCGTCGAAGAGCTCGACTGGTGAGCACCGCGCATCTACCCCGAGCTCTCGGCGGGCGCTCCGCGACGAGGAACCCGTCGCCCTGGTCACCGTGATCGACGGGCCGGGCATCGGCGGCAAGCTGCTCGTCCGACCCGATCGCGAGCCGATCGGCTCACTCGGCCACGACGAACTCGACCGTGTCGCCCATCGTGACGCACTCGCCGAACTCGAGGCCGGCCGGTCAGGGGTCCGCCACTACGGGCCTGCCGGCGAGACGACACCCGAGGACCTGGTCGACACGCCGATCGTCCGCGTGTTCGTCGAGAGCTGGGCGCCGCCACCCCAGATGTGGATCTTCGGTGCCGTCGACTTCACGGCTGCGCTGGCCAAGGTCGCGAAGGTGCTCGGGCTACCGCGTCACCGTGTGCGACGCACGCGAGGTGTTCGCGACCCGGCGCCGGTTCCCGATGGCCGACGAGGTCCGGGTCACCTGGCCGACACCCATGTTCGACGAACGGGGCGGCGAGCTCGGCGCTCGCGACGCCGTCTGCATCCTCACCCACGATCCCGAAGTTCGACGTGCCGGCCGTGCAGGGGGCCCTGGCGACCGACCGTCGGCTACATCGGCGTGATGGGCAGCCGGACCACGCACGACCGTCGCATCGAACGCCTCGAAGAGGCCGGTGTGACCGGCGAGCACGATCTCGATCGTCTGATGTCCCCCGTCGGCCTCGACATCGGCGCCCGCACACCGGAGGAGACCGCGGTGTCGATCTGTGCCGAGATCATCGCCCGGCGCACCGGCCGGGTGACTCCCTCACTCAGAGATGGCGAGGGCCCGATCCATCAGTGAGTCGGCGGCGACGCCCGTTGCGGCATCGACCGGCCCGATCGCCGGCGTGGCGTCACCGAAGCGGAGCGACCGGTCCGGCAGGGCCCTGACCTCGACGTGGTTGCCGCTGTTCGGCGAATGCACCATCGTGTCGGCGCCGAGATAGATCGACACGTGACCGGGGTAGTAGACGAGATCGCCGGCCTCGGCCTCGTCGCGATCGACCCCTTCGGCATCGTTGATCTGATCCCGGCTGATACGTGGGAGCTCGACGCCGGCTTCACCGAACGCCCAGATCGTCAGGCCGGAGCAGTCGAACCCGACGCCGGGCTTCGACGTCAGCGACCGGTAGGGCACGCCGAGCTGGCTGACGGCATTGAGCAGCGCGTGCTGCTTGGGGATGGCGACCTGCGCCCACTCGTTGCGCAGCGTGCCGGAGGCCAGGTCGATGTCGCTCTCGGTCATCGAGGCCACGTGGTCACGGTGCCGCACGAACCACACGTAGTTCGGCGGGGTTCTGTGTCTGTCGCCACCGCTCCAGCGCGGTGACGGCTCGATCGGCCGCATCGGCGATCACGGTGGACGTCGTGGCGGGTGCAGCACCGGCGGTGTCTCCGACGGCGGCGCCGGTGACGGCGACCCCGCCGATCACGGCCAGCGAGGCGATGACACGACGGGCGCGCCGTCGAATCGATGAGTTGTGGTGGTGATCTCGAGTCATTCTCGGCTCTCTTCCGGTGCGGTCAGCCCAACACTGTCTGCAACGAAATCTCGAATCTAGCGTCATACGACCGTAACGAAACGGAGTTCTCGAAACTTATTCGTCACAATCGACATCGAAATGGTCGGCAAGCCGGGTCGATCGCTGTACTCAAGAACGTGTCTGGATCCTGCATACTGCTATCGATGAGCACCCCGACCGCCCCGACGCTGGCCGTCGTCCTCGCAGCCGGTGGCGGCTCCCGCTTCGGCGGTCCGCACCACAAGCTCCTCGCCCCGCTCAACGGTGAGCGGGTCGCGCGACACCGCGATCCGACACGCCCTCGACGCCCGGATCGGACCGGTCGTCGTGGTCACGGGAGCGGCCGATCTCACCGAGGTCCTCGCCGCGGTCGCCGGGCACGACCACCCTGACGGCGCACCTGCCGAGCGGCCGCGCCGGATCCACAACGCCCGCTGGGCCGACGGCCAGGCCACATCGCTCCAACTCGCCGTCGCCGACGCGCGACGTCTCGGCGTCGAGGCGGTCGTCGTCGGCCTGGCCGACCAACCGTTCGTCGACCCGGTCGCCTGGCGACGTGTCGCCGCGTCGGCGTCGCCGATCGCCGTCGCCACGTACGGCGGGGCGCGACGCAACCCCGTGCGACTGCACCGCTCGGTCTGGCCGCTGCTCCCGACGGCCGGCGACGAAGGCGCACGATCGGTCATCCGCCTGCATCCCGAACTCGTCGAGGAGGTACCCTGCCCGGGGTCGCCCGCCGACATCGACACCTTGGAGGACCTTGCGTCATGGCAGAACAAATCGTGAACGAATTCACCGTGAACCGGCCCATCGAGGAGGCCTGGCCCATCATCTGCGATGTCGAGCGGATCGCGCCCTGCCTGCCGGGCGCCCAACTCGAAGAGGTCGAGGGCGAGGTCTACCGCGGGCGTGTGAAGGTGAAGCTCGGTGCCGTCGCGACGCAGTTCAAGGGCGAGGCGAGATTCGTCGAACGCGACGACGAAGCCCACACCGCCAAGCTGCACGGCAAGGGGCGCGACACCGGCGGTCGCGGCAACGCCGAGGCCGACATCCACGCGGTGGCCGAGGCGCTGTCCCCCACCAGCACCAAGTGCACCGTCACGGCCGATCTCCACATCACCGGCAAGGTCGCACAGTTCGGACGAGGCATCATGGGCGACGTCAGCAAGAAGCTGATGGACCAGTTCGCCGACAACCTCAACACGATGCTCGACGAACAGAGCGGAGATGCCGAGGAACCGGCCGGGGACGCCTCGACCGAGTCGAGCGCCGACGAGACCGCCCAGGCACCCGCAGAGCCCGAGGCACCGGCGGTCCGCAAGATCAACGGGCCTGCGGCCGAGCCGGTCGACCTGGCCGGGATGGCCGGCCCGGCGCTCGCGAAGCGTGCCGTCCCGGCGATCGTCGTTCTGCTCCTGCTGTTGCTGCTGCTCCGTCGCCGGCGGTGACGCCGAGCGCCCGCGACCACGAGCGGGTGAGCGAGCTGCTCGGCCGAACCCCGCGCGGCGCGTACGAGGTCGTGGTCCGCGACGACGCCGGCGACCCGGTCGTGCTGCGCAACGAACCACTCCTCGACGACGGCACGCCGATGCCGACCCGATACTGGCTGGTCGGGCCCGACGAGTCGCGCCGGATCGGCCGCCTCGAGTCAGCGGGCGGTGTCGATGCCGCAGAAGCGGCGGTCGACCCCGACGCGCTGGTCGACGCACATCGACGGTACGCAGCGGAACGTGACGCGGCCGTTCCCGACGATCACTCCGGCCCGCGGCCGACCGGCGGAGTGGGCGGAACCCGAGTCGGCGTCAAGTGTCTCCACGCCCACTGGGCCTGGCACCTGGTCGGCGGTGACGATCCGGTGGGCCGCTGGATCGAGGAGCAACTCACCCGAGACGCTCTCGCCGCCGACGCGGCCGTCACGCACTGCACCGTCGACATCGGAGCCGAGACCACCGTCGTCCGTCACGGCGACGTCGCGCACGAGATCCCGTGGGGACACGCCAACCTGACGAACCGTTGGCTCAGCGACGCCGACCCCCCGAAGCCCGACTCGCTCACGAACGCGCTCGGTACCGTCGACGACCACCTGGACGACCTGGTTCGCGACGATCCCGGCGTCGCCACCGCCCGGACCTGGGAGTTCACCGGGGCCACGGTCACGTCACTCGCCTCCCTCGAAGCCGGATTCACGGTGCCCGACGGCGCTCACGAGTACACGAGAACCACCGCCGAGGAAGTGTTCCGCCTGGTCGCCACCGAGGCCGAACGCGACCGTGCCCACAATCCCGGACTACCGTCGGCGCACGTGGAGTTCATCGTCGCCACGAGCTGCATCGTGCAGGCCTGCATGCGACATTTCCATCTCGACGCCGTCACGCTGCGAACCACGACGGGCGACTGAGGCTCCGTGCGCCACCCTGCTTCGATGCTCCGCCGCCAGCCGCAGCCACGGCTCTACGGCAGGCGGATCATGCTGCGCCCACTGGCTCCGCACGATTTCGCCGCGTGGCGGGAGGTCAGGGTCCGCAACGAGGACTGGCTCGTTCCCTGGGAACCGCTCAAGTCCCCGTCGCTTCCCGACCCCACTCGGGAGCGACCGGCGTTCGAGGCGAGGTGCTCCGCGCGTGATCGAGAGCGGACGTCCGACCACGCCTACCCGTTCGGGATCTTCGTCGACCAGCAACTCGCCGGCGAGATCAACCTCAACAACGTCACCCGCGGGGCCCTGCAGGGAGCCACGATCGGCTACTGGATCGACCAGGCGCGAGCCGGCCACGCGTACACGTCCGAGGCCGTGGTGGTCGTGGCCGCCTACGCATTCGAGCAACTCCAACTGCACCGGCTCGAGATCTGCATCGTGCCGCGCAACACCAACAGCCGCCGGGTCGTCGACAAGCTCGGCCTTCGATGCGAAGGGGTCGCCGAGCGGTATCTCGAGATCAACGGCACCTGGGAGGACCACGTGCGCTATGCGATCACCGCCGAGGAATGGGCCGCGCGCGCCGACGAGCTGCGCACGGCCTGGATCACCGGCTGAGCGTCGGGTGGGCCCGGGGCCCGCGTCGGTTCGAGGGGTCGGGCTAGAGATCACCGGCGAGGCGGAAGGCCTCGGCGCGCTCCTGGCGCATCTTCGTGCGCCGCTTCCACATCTTCGTCTTCCAGTGCCGACGGTTCCGCTTCGCCTTCGCGACCTTGGTCTTGGCGACCTCGGAGTCGTGATGGTGAATCGGCTTCCATGCGGCACCGGGCTCGTGCAGATCGTCGGCGTCGAGACCCGCACTCACCTCCTGTGCGACCTGATTGAGCTCCACGTGGATCCGGTGACGCTCGCTGTGGGCGTGCGCACGCAGTTCCTGCTTCGGCGGCAACGGCACTTCTGCAGTGCGGTGACGCTGGCTCATTGGCTACCTCCTGTTGGTGGTTGGTGTAGCTCTCCCCTTGTCCAGACAGTAGCCCACGGCGGACGCTCGGTGACCAGGGTCTTCGGTAACAGTTCTGCGCGAATTCGAGCGGTCGACCGGCCTGCGTACGATCCCGACGTCAGACGCCACCGAGCGCGGTCGCAGCCCTCAAGAATCTTGACGGTCAGGAACCCCGACTGGAGATCTTCGCCTTGAGCGCGGCGATCCGCTCCTCGAACCAGGGCTGCTTCACGGTCCAGAGCTGAGGCTCGAACTCGCGAGCGACCGCGGCGGGATGATCGTCGACATCGGCCATGTCGCGAATGGTCTGTTTCGCCATGATCGCCAACTCCCGCGGCGCCGTCGCCGCCCCGCGAGCGAACTCGTGCGCCGCCTCGAGCAACTCGTCGTCGGGCACCGCCCGGTACGCGAGCCCGACCCGCTCGGCCTCTCGGCCGTCGAGCACCTGGCTGAACACGACGGCGGCCATCGCGTTCTGCTCACCGACGATCCGTCGCTGCATCCACGTGTGCCCGCCGCCGGGATGGAGGCCGATCTGGAGGAACCGAGTGTCGAAGCGCGCCCGATGCGCCGCGATCCGCACGTCGCAGCCGAGCGCGAGGTTCATGCCGGCACCGACGGCGGGACCGTTGACCGCGGCGAGCGTTGGCAGCGGGCTCCGGGCGATCCGCAGGAACCCCTCGTACACCTTGCCCAGGCTCTCGCGCGTGGCCTCCTGCAGGTTGCCGAGGTTCGCGCCCGCACAGAACGCCGAACCGGCTCCGGTCACGACGATCGCCCCGACCGACTCGTCGGCTTCGAACGCGTCGACCGCGGCGACGATCTCGTCGACCATCGGCGAGGTCATCGTGTTGCGCTCGTCGGGGTTGTCGAGGGTCAACAGCGCGACGCCGTCGCGAATCTCGGTCCGTACCAGTGCCATCCGGTCAGTCTGGCAAACATCGGGACCAAGGTCCCGATCGGTGGGGGTTTGCTCGCGCGCCTCGTGCCGCGTGGTAGATTGGCGCCGTTCACGTGAACACAACTTTGTCCCATTGAAGGGGGAGACATGATCAAGAGCAAACGCCTGCTTGCAGTAGGTGTCGCGACAGCACTGGTCCTCGCGGCCTGCGGCGGTGACGACGACGACGAGACGACTTCGACAACCGCCGCCTCCGGTGCCGAGACGACCGAGGCGCCGGAAGCGACGGCCGAGGAGACCGCCGAGTCGACGGCCGAGGAGACCCCCGCCGCGGCGGGCGACCCCGTCAAGACGTGCCTCGTCACCGACCTCGCCGGCATCGACGACAAGAGCTTCAACGCCACGGCGTGGCAGGGCGTGCTCGACGCCATCGAGGCCGGCAACGCCATGCCCGAGCCCGATTCGTTCTTCCTCGAGAGTGACGTCGAGGCCGACTGGCAGCCGAACATCGACCAGATGGTGTCCCAGGGCTGCGAGCACATCGTGACCGTCGGCTTCGCGCTCGACGCCGTCACCCAGGAGAACGCTCCGGCCGATCCGGACATCGACTGGACGATCGTCGACGTCGACTTCTTCGACTTCAGCGCCGATCCGCCCGAAGATGTGACGTTCGACAACGTCGTGGAACTCACCTACCAGACCGACGAAGCAGCGTTCCTCGCCGGCTACGTGGCGGCCTCCGTGAGCCAGTCGGGAGTCGTCGGAACGTTCGGCGGCGCCAACTTCCCGACCGTCTCGATCTTCATGGACGGCTTCTACTGGGGCGTGCAGCACCACAACGAGGTGAAGGGCACGGACGTGCAGGTCCTCGGCTGGGATCCGGCCAACCCCGACACGGGTCTGTTCACCGGTGACTTCACCGACCTGGACATCGCCCGGGCCACGGCGCAGAGCCTGCTCGACGAGGGTGCCGACGTCATCATGCCCGTCGGCGGCCAGATCAACCTCGGCGCAGGTGCCGCCATGCAGGACATCGGCATGGGCGCCACCGGCGAGGTCTTCGGCGCCCTGATCGGCGTCGACACCGACCAGTTCGTCAGCGCTCCGGAGCTGGCCGATCTCTGGTTGACGTCGGTCGAGAAGAAGATGGCCGTCGGCGTCTCCGAGTCGATCGCGGCGACCGCTGCCGGGACACACTCCGGCGGCGTCCAGCGCGGTTTCCTCTCCAACGGTGGCGTCGACATCTCGGAGTTCCACGACTTCGACTCGATCGTCAGCGACGAGACGAAGGCCGAACTCGAAGAAATCCGGGCCGCCATCATCGACGGCTCACAGTCGGTCAGCGGCTGATCCGGTCCGGCGAGGGGCGCAGCGCGTGCGCCCCTCGCCGGACGAACCACGATCACGGTCGCAGGGGGTAGACGCGTGCAGCTCGAACTACGGGGAATCACCAAACGCTTTCCGGGGGTCCTGGCCAACGATGCCGTCGACCTGACCGTCAAGGAAGGCGAGTTGGTCGCCCTGCTCGGCGAGAACGGAGCCGGCAAGAGCACCTTGATGAACGTGCTCTACGGGCTCTATTCGGCCGACGAGGGCGAGATCCTCATCGACGGGGAGCCGCTCACGCTCGGATCTCCCGCCGAGTCGATCGCCGCCGGCATCGGCATGGTGCACCAGCACTTCATGCTGATCCCGGTGTTCACCGTCGCCGAGAACGTGATCCTCGGCGACGAGCCGACGAACCAGCTCGGCGTCATCAACCGGCGCCAGGCCGAGCAGGCGGTTCGCGAGGTCTCCGCGCAGTACGGATTCGACCTCGACCCCTCCGCCCTCGTCGAGAACCTGCCGATCGGCATCCAGCAGCGGGTCGAGATCATCAAGGTGCTCCAGCGTGACGCCCGCTTCCTCGTGCTCGACGAACCGACCGCCGTGCTCACGCCGCAGGAGGTCGACGACCTCTTCGCGATCATCGAGGAGCTCAAGCGGGCCGGCAAGGGCATCGTCTTCATCACCCACAAGCTGAAAGAGGTCCTGTCGATCGCCGATCGCATCGTCGTCATGCGTCAGGGGCGCACTGTCGCGGAGGTGCTTCCCAGCGAGACCGACGAAGACGAGCTGGCCACGTTGATGGTCGGCCGTCCGGTCGACCTCGTCGTCCAGAAGGAACCCGCCGAGCCCACGGAGGTCGTGCTCCACGTCGACGAGCTGGTCGTACTCGACGACCGCAACCAGCAGGCCGTCAAGGGGGTCGAGTTCGAGATCCGCGCCGGCGAGATCGTCGGGATCGCCGGCGTGCAGGGCAACGGTCAGACCGAGCTCGTCGAGGCGATCACCGGCCTGCGCACACCGCTGGCCGGTCACGTGCGGGTGAAGGGCAAGGATCTCACGACGGCGTCGCCGCGCGAAATGCACCGCGAAGGAATCGCCCACGTCCCCGAGGACCGCCAGCGCAGCGGGCTCGTGCTCGGCTTCACCGTGAGCGAGAACGTCGTGCTCGACGCCTACTACGACGAGCCGTACTCGCGTGGCATCGTCATGGACTGGGTCGCCGCGCACGACCACGCCGAGGAACTGGTCGAGCAGTACGACATCCGCACACCCGGCGTCGACGTCGAGCTGTCGACGCTCTCGGGCGGCAACCAGCAGAAGGTCATCGCGGCCCGCGAGTTCAGCCGCGACGTCGACCTCATCATCGCCTCGCAGCCGACTCGCGGCATCGACGTCGGGTCGATCGAATACATCCACTCCCGCATCGTCGAAGAGCGCGACGGCGGTGCCGCCGTGTTGATCGTGTCGTCGGAACTCGACGAGGTGATGGCGCTGTCCGATCGCCTGCTCGTCATGTTCGACGGCCGGATCGTGGCCGAGCTCGACCCGAAGACCGTCACGAACGCCGAGGTCGGCCTCCACATGTTGGGCTCCGGCGGCGAGACGGACACATCTCCGACGGCACCCGAGACCCCAGCCGACCCTGCCCCGCCGGACGACGCGACCCAGCCCGCGGCGGACGCCGTGCCCGACGCCGAGGAGCAGCGATGAACGAACGCACCACCATGGACCAGATCACCGGCGTGGGCGGCCGGATGCGGGATGCCCTGCTCGTCCCGTTCCTCGCCATCGTCACCGCACTGCTGATCGGTGGCCTGATCATCGCCGTGACCGACGTCGACATCCTCCGACTGTGGGGAGACGACCCTGGCGAGGCCTTCCAGCAGACGGTCGAGGTCGTCGGCGGCGCCTACAAGGCGCTGTTCGTCGGGTCGCTCGGCTCGGTGAACGCGATCTCCGAGACCCTGTTCGCGGCGACGCCGTTGATCCTCGCCGGTCTCGCCGTCGCCGTCGGCTTCCAGGCCGGACTGTTCAACATCGGCGCCGAGGGCCAGATGGTCATCGGCGGTATGACGGCGCTCTTCCTCGGCTTCACGTTCGACGCCCCGGCGATCATCCTGCTGCCGGTCACCCTCTTGGGTGCGATCGTCGGCGGCGCCTTCTGGGCCGGGATCGCCGGGCTCCTGCGGCCAAGACCGGCGCGCACGAGGTGATCACCACGATCATGCTCAACTTCATCGCGCTGTTCCTGGCGCAGTGGCTGCTGAAGACCTCGATCTTCCAGCAGACGGGTCGCTCCGACCCGATCTCGAAACCGGTGAACGAAGGGGCACAGCTCCCGCGGCTGTTCGGTGGCGACTACCGCGTCACCATCGGCCTGCTGATCGCACTCGCTGCCGCCGGGTTCATCCAGTGGCTGATGTACCGGACGAGCATCGGCTTCCAGTACCGCACCGTCGGCGCCAACCCGGATGCCGCCAAGTACGCCGGCATGAACGTCGTCTGGCTGACCGTGGCGGTGATGGCGACGTCCGGTGCGCTCGCAGGCCTCGCCGGCGCCAACCAGATCCTCGGACTGCCCCCGTACGAGGGCACCACTGCGTTCAGTGGCGGCATCGGCTTCGACGCCATCGCGTTGGCCCTGCTCGGGCGGTCCAAACCCATCGGAGTCGTCTGGGCCGGGCTGCTGTTCGGCGCACTGACCGCCGGCGGTCGTGAGATGCAGGGCGCCGAACGAATCCCCATCGACCTGGTCGAGGTGATCCAGGCGCTGATCATCGTCTTCATCGCCGCCCCGGCGCTCGTGCGGTCGATCTGGCGCATTCGGGCCGCGCGACGAGGACACCGTGCAGATCACGACGGGGTGGTCGGCATGAGCACTGTCGACCACGCCCTCGAAGCGGCCCAAGTCCGCGCCACCCCGGAGCAGAAGCGCAGACGCATCCTCACCGGGGTCTATTTCGCGCTGTCGCCGTCTTCGTCATGTTCGCCTTCGCCTTCGACGAAGACGCCTCGATGGACGCCACGTTCAAACTCGCGCTTCCCGCGTGACCGCTTCGAGCCGATCGACTGGGTGTTCGAGCCCCGCATCATGTCGATCGTCGTCAGCCTCACCCTGGCGATCCTGGGCGTCGTCCAGCTCATCCGCGGCTTCGGCAGATGGGACAACGTGGTCCTCGGCGGCGCCATGGTGCTGTTCGTCCTGGCGTTCCTGGGATGGGCTGCCGCCGGACAGTCGTTCAGCCTCGTCGGCATGCTCACCTCGATGGTGGTGCTGTCGGTCCCGGTGACCGCCGGCGGCCTGACCGGTCTGATGTGCGAGCGAGTGGCGGTCATCAACATCGGGATCGAGGGCCAATTGCTCGGCTCCGCGTTCGTCGCGACGATCGTCGGCTCGACGGCAGGCCGCTGGGTCGGTCTGCTGGGAGCCATCGCGATCGGCGCCCTGCTCGGAGCGCGCTCGCGGTGCTCGTCATCAAGTATCGGGTCGATCAGATCATCGCCGGCGTCGCGATCAACATCTTCGCGCTCGGGCTCACCTCGTTCCTCGCCACCCGGGTGCTCGGACCCAACCCCGAGTTCAACGAGCCCAGCCGGTTCCCGACCATCGACATCCCGATCCTCGCCGACATCCCCGTGATCGGGAACATGTTCTTCAAGAACAACATCTTCCTGTACGGCATGTTCCTGCTGGTCGTGCTCATTCACATCGGGCTGTTCCACACCCGGTGGGGCCTCAGGTCACGATCGGTCGGCGAACATCCGAAGGCAGCCGACACGCTCGGTATCAACGTGTACCGCACGCGCTACCGCAACGTCATCCTCGCCGGCATGATCGCCGGCTTCGGTGGGGCCGCACTCACCCTGGGCTCGACCGGGCGGTTCGAGGAGAACATGACCGCCGGCGTCGGCTTCATCGGTCTCGCAGCGATGATCTTCGGGCGCTGGCGCCCCTTCGGTGTGCTCGGAGCGGCGCTGGTCTTCGGCTTCGCACGTGGGCTCCAGCAGAAGCTGGGCATCCTCGGCACACCGATCCCGTCGGAGTTCCTGTCGATGGCTCCGTACATCGTGACGATCATCGTCGTCGCCGGGTTGGTCGGTCGGGCTCGCCCGCCGGCCGCAGACGGACAGCCGTACATCAAGGACTGACCCACCACACCTCCTGACCACGTCGGCGGCCGACCACCTCGAGGCCGGCCGCAGGGCCCGGCGCCGCGGTCGGCGACCGATGGCGTGTGACATGTGTCGCGGCCGGTTCGCCTCCTCGCGCTTTAGGGTGTCGAGCTGGGCGTCGATGACCACCAGACCGACCGTCGCCCCTCCCCTTCCCTCGAAAGTCCCGATGTCTTCCTCCCTCTCCGTGCTGTCCGCTGCGCGCGCCCACGGCGCCCTCCGGCGCGATCAGTGGATTCGCAACCCACGCATCGACCTCCTGTCGGGCCTCGTCGTCGCCCTCGCCCTGATCCCCGAGGCGATCTCGTTCTCGATCATCGCCGGCGTCGATCCGAAGGTCGGGCTCTACGCCTCGTTCTCGATCGCGATCATCATCTCCTTCTCCGGCGGACGACCGGGCATGATCTCGGCAGCCACGGGCGCGATGGCGCTCGTCCTGGTCCCGCTCGTCGAGGAGTACGGCATCGAGTACCTCTTCGCGGCCACGATCCTCGCCGGCATCCTCCAGGTCGGGCTCGGCTACCTCGGCGTCGGCGAGCTGATGCGGTTCGTCCCACGAACCGTGATGATCGGCTTCGTCAATGCGCTGGCGATCCTGATCTTCCTGGCCCAGGTGCCCCACATCCTGCTCACCGACGACGCGTCCGGTGCGACCGGCTGCTGGCCAACGGCATCGCGATCGCTGGTCGGCCTCGCCATCATCTACGGCCTGCCCCGGATCACCGAGCGCGGTGCCGTCGCCGCTCGTGGCGATCGTGGCGATCACCGGCGCCGCGATGATCTGGAACATCGACCTGCCGACGGTCGGTGACATGGGCGAACTGCCCGACACGCTGCCGTTCGTGGCACTGCCCGACCTGCCGTTCGCCTTCGAAACGCTGGCGATCATCTTCCCGGTCGCGTTCACGCTTGCGCTCGTCGGCCTGCTGGAGTCGCTGCTGACCGCACAGCTGCTCGACGACCTCACCGACACCGACTCGGACAAGAACACCGAGGCTCGCGGCCAGGGTGTCGCCAACGTGGCGACCGGGTTCCTCGGTGGAATGGCCGGCTGCGCCATGATCGGACAGTCGATGATCAACTACCGTTCCGGCGGCCGGACTCGACTGTCGACGCTCGCGTCCGGCGTGTTCCTGCTGGTGCTGATCCTGGCGCTCGGCGATCTCGTCGCCCAGATCCCGATGGCGGCGCTCGTCGCGGTGATGATCATGGTGTCGGTCGGCACGTTCGACTGGCGCAGCATCACGCCGTCGGCCGATCAAGGCCGCACCCGATCACGGAGACCGTGATCATGGCCGCGACGGTGGCGATCGTGGTGATCACCCACAACCTCGCGTACGGCGTCGCGGCCGGCGTCGTGCTGTCGGCGGTGTTCTTCGCACGCCACGTGAGCGACCTCGTGAAGGTCACGAGCGTCGTCGACCCCGACAACGTCGAGCGGCTGTACGCGGTGACCGGCGAGCTGTTCTTCGCCTCGACCCACGACATCGTGCACAGCTTCGACTACGACGCCGTCCGGGTGAAGCGGGTCGAGATCGACTTGACCGACGCCCGCATCTGGGACACGTCCGCCGTGGCCGCGCTCGACACCGTGGTGTCGAAGTTCGAGCAGCGTGGGATCCATGCGGAGTTGATCGGCATGAACGAACACGCCGAGCGGCTCCACACCCGAACCAGCGGCCAGGTCACCGTCGGCCACTGACCCAGTCGCGGACCGCCGTGCAGGCCGTCCCGCGGTCCGGCTCGATACGGTGTCGGGATGATGAACGAGCTGATCCAGCGCGCACCCAAGGTCCTGCTGCACGATCACCTCGACGGAGGGCTCCGACCGGCCACGGTCGTCGAGCTCGCGAGCGAATACGGCTACGACCAGCTTCCGACGACCGACGTCGCCGAGCTGACCGAGTGGTTCAACCGCGGCGCGCAAGCAGGGCGATCTCGTGCTCTACCTCGAGACGTTCGCGCACACCGTCGGCGTGATGCAGCACCGCGATGCGATCGAGCGGGTCGCCTTCGAGTGTGCTCAGCGACCTGGCCGCCGACGGCGTCGTCTACGCCGAGGTCCGATTCGCTCCCGAGCAGCACATGGAAGCCGGGCTCAGGCTCGATGAGGTGCTCGCCGCCGTGCTCACCGGCTTCGAGCGCGGCGCCGCCGACACCGACCTCACGATCCACACGATCTGCTCGGCGATGCGCACCGCGGCGCACAGCATGGAGATCGCCCGGTTGGCGATCGAGCACCGCGACCGCGGCGTGGTCGGTTTCGACATCGCCGGCGCCGAGGAGGGGTTCCCCCCGACCCGGCACCTCGACGCGTTCCAGCTCGTGATGCGCGAGAACTTCCACGCCACGATCCATGCCGGCGAGGCCTTCGGGCTGCCGTCGATCTGGGAGGCGCTGCAGTACTGCGGTGCCGCTCGCCTCGGCCACGGCGTCCGCATCGTCGACGACATCACCGGCGACCCGGGCGACGAGCAGCTCGGTCCGCCTCGCCGTCCTACGTGCGCGACCGCCGCATCCCGCTCGAGCTGTGTCCGACGTCGAACGTCAACACCGGTGTCTGCGGCGTCGATCGCCGAGCATCCGATCGGCATGCTCCGCCGCCTGCGGTTCCGGATCACCGTCAACACCGACAACCGGCTCATGAGCGACACCTCGATGACGAAGGAGTTCGCGCAGCTGCACGACGCGTTCGGTTGGGGCCTCGCCGACATGGAGTGGATCACGATCAACTCGATGAAGTCGGCCTTCGCACCCTTCCCCGAACGCCTCAGGATCATCAACGGGCTGATCAAGCCTCGCTACGCGCTCCTGAACGCCGAGCACTCGATGGGAGCACTCTGATGACCGTGACCGTCACCCTCGTCGAGCACCCGACGCGGCGACCCGCACGCGGACGACCTGACATGAGCGTCACCGTCACCCTCGTCGAGCATCCGCTGGTCGCCGATTCCCTGGCTCGGATTCGGGATCGAGACACGCCGAACCCGCTGTTCCGCCCCAACCTCGAGCGCATCGGCACCCTGCTGCTCGCCGAGGCGACCAAGTCGCTCCCCACCGTCGCGGGCACCGTCGAGACGCCCCTCACCACGGCGCCGGTCCATCGACTGGCGGTCCAACCGGTCGTCGTCCCCGTCCTTCGAGCGGGGCTCGGGTTCGTGCACGCGGCCCAGGAGCTCATGCCGATCGCCGACGTCGGGTTCATCGGGATCTCACGTGACGAGGACACGTTCGAACCCAAGCCGTACGTGAACAAGCTCCCCGAGTCGCTCGCCGGTCGGCCGGTGATCGTGATCGACCCGATGCTCGCCACCGGCGGCTCACTCGTGCGCACGATCGAGCTGCTGGTCGAGCGCAACGCGCCCGGGCCGATCACCGTCGTCTGCGCGCTCGCGGCCCCAGAGGGCCTGCAGCGGCTTCGCGACGAGGGCCTCCATCTCCACGTGTTCACGGCGGCGATCGACGACCACCTCGACGACAATGCCTACATCGTGCCCGGGCTCGGAGATGCCGGAGACCGCCAGTTCGGCAGCGGTGTCTGACCACGCGGCCGCCGATCGCGGCGGCCGCGAGTGGAGGTCACTCGTCACGTCGGCCGCGCTGGCCCTGACGCTCGGGGCGATGGCCGCGGTGATGTTCGCGTCGCATCGCGCCGGACACTGGTGGGGCGACGACTGGGCGCTCTACATCCGACAGGCGCAGAGCCTGATCGACGGCAACCCGGGCCAGGTCACGTCGGACAACCTGTTCACGGTCGAATCGTCACGGGGTGCGGCGTTCAGCCCGCCGCTCTACCCGTGGGGCTTCCCGATCCTGCTGTCGCCGTTCGTGGCGGTCCTCGGCACCGACGTCGACCGGCTGGCCGTCGTGCCCGTCCTGTGTGCGGTCGTCTTCGCCTGGGCCTGGTTCCTGCTGGCGAAGCCGCGTCTCGGCAGCGTTCCCGCACTGGTTGGCGTGGTCGCAGTGACGATGACACCCCTGCTGCTCGGCTGGACCGAGTTGATCCAGTCGGAGTGGCCGTTCCTGGCCGTCACCGGCGTCGTGTTGCTCGCGATCGACCGCGTCGCCGCGCGCAACGGCTTCGTCGATCTCCACGCCCCGCTGTGGCCGCTCGCCCTCATCGGCATGGGCGCGGCCGCGACGTTCTCGGTTCGACGCGAGGGCCTCGCGATGGTCGGCGCGATCGCGGCCGCGCAGCTCGCCGGGCTCGTCGCCGCGCGGTGGCGGAACTGGTCCGACGCCCCCTACCAGCCGCTGCCGGTACGGTTGTTGCTCCCGCACATGGCCGCCCTGCTGACCGTCGGGATCGGCCAACTCGTCCTGCCGAGCACGCTCGTGCCCAGGTACTCGGGCACCAGCGTCACGAACGTCTGGAAGTTCCGCCGCGACCACGTCGAGCACCTCGCCGAGGTGTCCGGCCTGAAGCGCTCGTGGCAGAGTTCACCCGAGGTGTTCGGCAACTCGACGCTCGGCTGGATCGCGGTGGCCGCCTACTTCACCGCCGCAGTCGCCGGCATCGTGCTCGCGATCGTCGTGTATCGCCGCCGCGATCTGCACCTCGTGGCGTATGCGTTCGGTGCGCTGCTCATCGGCGGGAGCTTCCGGTCCCCGATCAACCGGTACGTGTGCTCGATTGCGCCGATCCTGCTGCTGCTCGGTGCCGGTGCGATCTCCACGGCGGCCCGCCGGGCCCCTTGGCGACACACCGCCACGGTCGTGGTCACCGTGGTGCTCGCGGCGCTGGCGCTGGGCAACGTCGCCCAGGCCAGGACCCGGGTCGACCATGCCAGGACGATCGCCGACAGCGGTTCGATCGAGTGGGGACCGACCCACCCGCTCGCGATCGAGATGTTCGAAGCGGTCGACACCCTGAGCAGGCCGAGCGACGTCATCGCCGCCCCCAAGGCGCGTGCGATGACGCTCGAGACGAGGCGACGGGCGGTACAGGTCGACGACTATCGAGCCATCCCGACCTCCGTGCCGCTCGCACTCGTGGTGGTCGAGCGCGACAGCGACCTCGCCGCCGAACTCGCGAGCGAGACCACCGGCTACCGCGAGGTGTGGTCGAACTCACGTTTCGTGATCTACGAACCCGTGCTCACGGTTTCGTGAGCGGCGTCGGCAGACGGAGTGCCATGCAAGTGCTGTACGGGTTCACCGTGTACGAGTCGAACGGCTCGCACTCTTCGAAGCCGAACGAGCGGTAGAGCGCTCGCGCCGGCTCGAACTCCGGTTGGCTGCCCGTCTCGAGGCCGAGCCAGCGGACGCCGCGCCCCGCGGCGAGATCGATCACGTGTCGGACGAGACGACGGCCGACGCCCTGCCCGCGAGCAGCCGCCGCCGTGTGCATCGATTTGATCTCCGCTCGGGTGCGGTCGAGCGACTTGAGCGCCCCGACGCCGAGCAACGAATCGTCACGTCGCGCCGCGAAGAACGTGATCGACGGTGCGGTGAGAGCGCCGAGATCGAGTGCGTGGACGTGACCCGGCGGTGAGATGCGCCGCATCAGGGCGAGGTGCGCCTCGAGCAACTCGACGATGTCGGCCGTCCGCGGATCCTCCACCGCGATGTCGAACGTGGCCACCGTCGTTCAGGCCAGCAGGCCGGCGAGTGCGTCGACGAAGGGAGCGGGGTCCTCATCGACGGCCTCGCCGTACAGCTTCACCTTCGGCTCGGTGCCGCTCGGTCGGATCTGCACGCGGACACCACCGTCGAGCTCGAAGCGAAGGAGGTTCGCCTCGGGGTACTCCTCGGTGGACAGCACGTCACGACCACCGATCGCAGCCGGAGGGTCGGCCCGCAGCGCCGTGACCTTCGCCGCCGCCTCCTCGGGGCTCATCCGCACCGACGCATCCGCGAGCACATGTCGGCCGAATCGAGCAGCGAGATCGTCCAGCCACTGCTGCATCGTGCGGCCGTCGGCGGCGGCGGCACCGGCCATCTCGGCGAAGAGCACCGCCGCAGAGATGCCGTCCTTGTCGAGCGGCTGCTGCGTGATGAGATAGCCGAGCGCCTGTTCGTAGCCCATCACGAAGTCGAGTTGGGGTCGGTCGAGTACCTCGCGCGCGATCCACTTGAAGCCCGTGAAGGTCTCGACCGAGTGCACACCGTGTGCGGCGGCGATCTTGCCGAGCAGGGCCGACGACACCAGCGTGGTGACGACGAGTCGATCCGCTCCGTCACCGTGTTCGAGCAGGTAGTCGGCGAACAGCCAGCCGATCTCGTCGCCACCGAGCCGACGCCACGAACCGTCCGGCTGGGGGATGGCCGCAGCCAGACGATCGGCGTCGGGATCGTTGGCGATCGCCAGATCGGCGCCGGCGGTCCGTGCCGTCTCGATCAGCAGGTCCATCGCACCCGGTTCCTCCGGGTTCGGGAACGAGACGGTGGGAAACGTGCCGTCGGGCCGGTACTGCGCCTCGACCGGGATCGGGGCGGGCAGCCCGGCGGCGTCGAACGCACGCATGACGGTGGCGCCTCCGACGCCGTGCATCGCGGTGTAGGCGACCGTCGGACCGGGCACGTCCCTCCGGCGCCGCACCGAGGGGATCGCCGCCGAGGTACCTGTCGAAGACCTCGTCGCCCACCGTCGAGATCAGCTCGTGATCGGGCGCTGCCAGCGCGACGTCGGTCGGGTCGACCTCGTCGATGCGAGCAGCGATCCCTGCGTCGTGCGGGGGCACGATCTGGGCGCCGTCGGCCAGGTAGACCTTGTACCCGTTGTCGGCCGGCGGGTTGTGCGAGGCGGTGACGACCACGCCGGCAGCGGCGTCGAAGTCGGTGATCGACCAGGCGAGCACGGGTGTCGGCACGTACTGGTCGAACAGCATCGCCTTGATGCCGTTGGCGGCCATCACGCGAGCGGTGTCGGCCGCGAACACGTCGCTCTTGCGACGGGCATCGAACCCGATCACGACGCCGCGCCCGGCGCCGCGGGGATCGGTGTCGAGGATGTACCTGGCGAGGCCGGCCGCCGCCTGCCGGACGACGAGCCGGTTCATGCGCAGCGGCCCGGCACCGACGGCTGCTCGGAGACCTGCGGTCCCGAACTGCAGCCGGCCACGGAAACGGTCCTCCAACTCGCTCGGATCGCCGTCGAGCAACGCCTGCAACTCGTCACGGATGTCGGCGTCGGGTTCGGCCGTCAGCCAACGCTGGACGGTGGTCGAGAGGTCGTCGTTCGTCACTCCACCAGCGTACGCAGCTCGACCAGTGGGCGGGGACCCACGTGGGAGATCACCTCGGATGCGGCGATCGAGCCGAGCCGCCCGCATTCGGTCAGCGGGGCACCGTTCGCGATGCCGTACATGAATCCGGCGGCGTAGAGATCGCCCGCACCCGTGGTGTCGACGACCCGTCGCACCGACTGGGCGCGGACGTCGACGACGTCGTCGGGCGTGACGATCACCGAACCGTCCGCACCGGTCGTGATCGCTGCGAGTTGGCAGTGCCGGCGGAGTTCGACGATCGCCTCGTCGAACGTCTCGGTCTCGTAGAGCGAGATGATCTCGGCCTGGTTGCCGAACAGGAGGTCGACCTCGTCGGACACCAGGGCCCGGAAGTCGTCGCGGTGACGGTCGACGCAGAACGAGTCGGAGAGCGTGAGCGACACCATGCGGCCGGCCCCGTGCGCCACCCGCGCGGCGTGTCGGAACGCTGCCTTCGCCTCGTCACGGTCGAAGAGATAGCCCTCCATGTACAGCAACCTGCCCGATGCGATCACGTCGTCGTCGATGTCGCCGACATGGAGCAGGCTGGACGCCCCCAGGAACGTGTTCATCGTGCGTTCGGCATCGGGCGTGACGACGATGATGCACCGGCCCGTCGGCACCTCGTTGCGGTTCCCACCCGGGCGGAACTGTACGCCGACCGCGAGCAGATCGTGGCCGAAGACGAGCCCGAGATCGTCGTCGGTCACCTTGCCGATGTAGGCGGCACGCCCTCCGAAGCTGGCGACGCCGCACATGGTGTTGGCGGCCGATCCGCCGCTCATCTCCACGGCCGAACCGAGTGCCGAGTACAGCTGCATCGCACGGTCGGTGTCGACGAGGTCCATGGCGCCCTTGACGAGTCGATGCTCGTCGATGAACGAGTCGGGAGCGTGTGAGATGACGTCGACGAGGGCGTTTCCGATACCGACGACGTCGAAACGCGCATCGTCTGACGTCAGCACCCGGTCGCCGTCCACAGGCGGGAACGCTATCTGAGTCGGCCGGACGACCATCGCACGCGTGCCGCTACCATCCGCGTGGTGACCGCGACCCCGACCGATGTCCTCGATCCCTATCGGCTGCCACGACACACGTCCCCGATTCGATACGACGTCACGCTCGAGCCCGACCTCGCCGCGGGCACGTTCGTCGGCTCGCTGCGGGTCACCGTCGACACGGCCGAACCGACCGACCGGCTCGCCCTGAACGCCACCGAGCTCGAGATCGACTCGTGCTCGTTCGACGGGGAGGCGGCTCCGTTCGAGCTCGACACCGACACCGAGCGTCTGTTCGTGCGGCCAGGTGGCGGGGTCGGTGCCGGTGGCCACGAGCTGCATCTCACGTTCCGCGGCATCCTCAACGACAAGCTCCGCGGCTTCTACCGCAGCACGTATCGCGACGCCGAGGGCATCGAGCGCGTCGTCGCGGCCACGCAGATGCAGTCGACCGACTGTCGCCGTGCCTTTCCCTGCTGGGACGAACCCGACTTCAAGGCCGTGTTCGCCATCACCCTGGTGGTCGGGCCCGAGATGACGGCGGTGTCGAACGGTTCGATCGTCTCGGAGACCGAGGCCGACGGGAAACGAACCGTCCGCTTCGCCGACACGATGGTGATGAGCTCGTACCTCGTCGCGTTCGTCGTCGGGCCGCTCGACGCCACCGCGTGGCACGACGCCGACGGCATTCCCGTGAGGATCGTGCACGTGCCGGGCAAGGAGCACCTCACGGGATTCGGCATCGACGTGGCGACGTTCTGCCTGCGCTGGTTCCAGACGTACTACGACGTGCCGTACCCGAGCGACAAGGTCGATCTGGTCGCACTCCCCGACTTCGCGGCCGGAGCGATGGAGAACCTCGGCTGCATCACGTTCCGGGAGAACCTCCTCCTCGTCGACCCGGCGACCGCGACCCAGAACGAGCGCCAGCTGGTGGCCGACGTGGTCGCACACGAACTCGCACACATGTGGTTCGGCGATCTCGTCACGATGGGTTGGTGGAACGGCATCTGGCTGAACGAGGCGTTCGCGACGTTCATGGAGATCGCCGCCTGCGACGCGTTCCGTCCGGAATGGGAGCGATGGACGTCGTTCGGCCTCGAACGCAGCCTTGCGTTCGAGACCGACTCGCTGTCGGCCACACGGCCCGTCGAGTACGAGGTCAACTCCCCCGCCGACTGCGAGGGCATGTTCGACGTGCTCACCTACCAGAAGGGTGGTGCGCTGCTTCGTATGCTCGAGCAGTACCTCGGCGCCGAACGCTTTCGGGAGGGCGTCAGCCACTACCTGCGCACCCACGCCTACGGGAACACCGAGACGAGCGACCTGTGGGATGCCATCGAGCACACGTCGGGTGAGCCGGTGCGCCGCATCATGGACTCGTGGATCTGGCAGCCCGGGTACCCCCTCGTCGAGGCGCGGGCCGACGGCGACGAACTCGTCCTGGCGCAACGGCGATTCGCCTTCGATCCCGACGACGTGTCGACGTCGCGATGGGCCGTTCCGATCGCCCTGCGCGACGGCACCGTGACCTCGACGGTGCTCCTCGACGGCGACGAGGTCCGGCGTCCGCTCGCCGACGGCCCGGTCGTGGTCAACGCCGGCGGGCACGGGTTCTTCCGGGTGTCGTACTCCGACGAGCTCCGGGGGCGCCTGACCGCCTCGGTCGTCCGTGACATGACCACCCTCGAGCGCTACAACCTGGTCGACGATGCCTGGAGTGCCGTCACCGCCCGGTCGCTCGACGCGACCGAGTACCTCGAGCTCGTGGAACGCTTCGGAGCCGAGCGTGACTACGGCGTGTGGCAGGCGATCGCGATCGGCCTGCGCGGGCTCAGGCGGCTGCTCACCGGTGACGCCACGCGCGCTCGATGCATTCGAAACGCGTGTCACCGCGCTCTGCAAGCCGGTGTTGGACGACCTCGGCGCGCCCGCCGACGACGAGCCCGACCTCACGGCCAAGCTGCGCGGTCTGCTGCTCACGACGGTCGCGGTCACGGGCGGCGACGACGAGGTTCGTGCCGATGCGCGTGGGTACTACGAATCCTGGACGGCCGATCCGGAATCGGTCGACGCCGAGCTCGCCGCCGCCGCAACGGCGGTCGTGGCCGCGACCGGCGACGGCGACGACTACGACCGCATGCTCGACCAGTACCGTCACGGTGCCACACCTCAGGTGCAGCTGCGGCACCTGTATCTGCTGGCCGAGTTCCAGGGTGAGCAGCTCATGGAGCGAACGCTCGGCCTGGCGATGAGCGGCGAGGTGAAGTCCCAGAACGCACCGTTCCTCCTCCGGACCGCGATCGGGAACCTGCACCACGGGCGTGACGCGTGGGAGTTCGTGCGTCGCAACTGGGCCCGGATCAACGACATGTTCCCGCGGAACACGATCCCGCGGATCGTCGAGACCGTCCGCACGCTCGACCGCCCTGCCGACGTGGCCCAGGCCCAGGCGTTCTTCTCCGAACACCCGATCGAACAGGCGGCCAAGACACTCGAACAGATCCTCGAGCGCCAGCGCGTCAACGCCGATGTCCGGGTCCGCAACGCGGAGGCGTTCCGGGAGTCGCTGCGCTGATGGCCCCGGACACCGCCGATCTCGACGTGCTCCAGCAGATCGAGCAGCGGGTGCTGTGGCTGGCGACCCGCATCATCGACCACGCCAACCGGCGCGCCGAAGACCGAGCGTCAAGGTCGGCGGCCACCAGGCCTCGTGCGCGTCGATGGTGTCGATCATGACCGCGCTGTGGTTCGGGCACATCGGCGGCGACGGACAAGGTGGCGGTCAAGCCGCATGCCTCGCCCGTGTACCACGCCATCAAGTACCTCACCGGCGAGCTCGACCGCTCGTACCTCACGACGCTGCGTCAACGCGGCGGCCTGCAGGCCTACCCGTCGCGCACCAAGGACCCCGACGTCGTCCGACTTCTCCACCGGCTCGGTCGGCCTCGGCGCCGTCGCTCCGCTGTTCTCGGCGCTGACCCGCCGCTACGTCGACTCGCACTTCGGCGAGCAACCGCGCCGCGCGCTTCATCGCGCTCGTCGGCGACGCCGAGCTCGACGAGGGCAACGTCTGGGAGGCGATCGCCGACCCGGCCACCCAGGGGCTCGGCAACTTCACGATGGTCGTCGACCTCAACCGGCAGAGCCTCGACCGGGTGATCCCCGACATCGCCGCCGTGCGGCTGAAGCGGTTCTTCGCCGACGCCGGCTGGCACGTCGCCGAGGCGAAGTACGGGCGACGGCTGACGGCGGCGTTCGCCGAACCCGGCGGCGACGCGCTCGAGGCGCACATCGACGCGATGCCGAACGAGGCGTACCAGGCGCTGTTCGCGCTCGACCGGCGCCGACGTGCGCGACGAAGTTCCTCGCGGGGCGCCGACCCGGCGGTGCGCCGCGCTCGTCGACCGACCTCGACGACGACGGCGCTGCAAGCACGCTGGTGACCGACCTCGGCGGTCACGACCTCGGCCTGCTGCTCGACACGTTCCGCGAGTGCGACGCGGTCACCGACCGACCGTCGGTCGTGTTCGCCTACACGATCAAGGGCTGCGGGCTCCCGATCGCCGGCGACCCGATGAACCACGCCGCGCTGCTGACGCCCGAGCAGATCGACGCGTTCCGCGCTCGAGCTCGGGCTCGACGAGGCAACCGAGTGGGACCGCTTCGACCCCGACTCGGCAGCCGGGCCGGCTGTGCCGCGAGGTCGGCGGCGACGATCAACAACGCGCCGCCGACGCCGCGGCCGGTCGCTGCCGGTTCCCGCGGCCGCCCGATCGGTCGTCGACCACCGGCTCGACGTCGACCCAGGAGGCGTTCGGGCGGGTGCTCGCCAGCCTCGCCGACGTCGAGGGCGTCGGCGACCGGATCGTCACCACGGCGCCCGACGTGTCGATCTCGACCAACCTCGGCGGCTTGATCAACAAGCGCGGCGTGTACTCGCCCACCGAGCGCGACGACCACGGCGGCGCCGACCGCCTGCTGAAGTGGGCACCGGGGCCGAGCGGGCAGCACATCGAGCTCGGCATCAGCGAGATGAACCTGTTCATGCTGCTCGGCCAGCTCGGGCTCGGCCACGAGCACCACGACCAGCACCTGCTGCCCGTCGGCACCGTGTACGACCCGTTCGTGCTGCGCGGGCTCGATGCGTTCATCTACGGCCTCTACAACGACGCCCGGTTCGTCGTGGCCGGCACGCCCGCCGGGGTCACCCTCGCCCCCGAGGGCGGCGCCCACCAGTCGACCATCACCGCGTCGGTCGGCGCCGAGCTGCCGAACCTCACCTACGCCGAGCCGGCTTACGCCACCGAGGTCGACTGGCTGCTGTGCGATGCGCTCGATCAGCTGTCGCAGCCCGGCGGCACGAGCACGCTACCTGCGGCTGTCGACCCGTCCGATCGACCAGGCGCCGTTCGCCGCCGCGCTCGAGCGGCTCGGCGAGGACCGGCTGCGGCCGCAGGTGCTGGCCGGCGGCTACCGGCTGCTCGACGCCGCTCCGCGACGGCCGACCCGGCGTCACGCATCGTGACCACCGGCGTGATGGCGCCCGAGGCGCTGGCCGCGGCCGCCGAGCTCGACGACGAGGGCGTGCAGGCCACGGTCGTGCACCTCACCAGCCCCGACCGGGTGTACCGCAGCTGGCGAGCCGGCTTCGCACGGGCCGCGGCATCCGCCGCGCGGTGCGTGCGGGCGCCGAGCCACCTCGCATCGGCTGGTCCCGGCCGACGAGCGCCGACGGCCGGTCGTCAGCGTGCACGACGCGGCCAGTCACAGCCTGGCCTGGATCGGCTCGGCGCTCGGCACCCGCCAGTACACGCTCGGCGTCGACCGGTTCGGTGAGTCGGGCACGATCGCCGACCTGCACGAGATCGCCGGCATCGACACCGGCAGCATCGTCAACGCCGCGCTGATCGCCGTCAGCGAAGTCGACCTCCACGACGAGGATTGAGTTCGGGGACAACCCGACTTTCGATGGATGGTGCCGGCGGGCGGGCATCCGTACGGTCGTCGGCATGGGAGATTCCGCCGTCATCGTGACCAGCACCGCACAGCCCGGCCGCCGCGAGGAGATCCGGGCGGTCTACGACGAGATGATGGCGCCTCGAGCGGTGGCGAACGACGCGCAGGAGATCGTGGTCTGGTGCGACGACCTGCACGACGCCGACACGTTCCACCTCTTCGAGATCTACCGGGATGCCGAGTCGATGGGCGCCAACGCCCAGGCGCCCTGGTTCGCCGAGTACCTGGCGAGGGTCGGTCCGCTCATGGCAGGTGAGCCGTGGATGGCGATCGCGACGCCGCGCTGGTCGAAAGGGTTGGACTAGTCGGATCCGGCGGGTTCGTCGGACGTGTCGCTGGTGTCGGTGGTGTTGGTGGTGGTGTCGGAGGTGCCGGGCAGCCCGCCGTACCAGGCAGCGACGACCTGGGTGCGCGATTCGAGGCCCGTCGTCTTGAGGACGGAGTGCATGTGGTCCTTCACCGTGGCGAGCGACACGAACAGCGCGGTCGCGATCTGCTGGTTCGACATGCCCGCCGCGGCGAGGGTGACGACCTCGCGCTCGCGTGGCGACAGCGCCGCCAACCGGTCGTCGGCGCGCGGCTCGACGACCACGACGGTCTCGCCGTCGGTGCGCTCGATGCCCACGTCGACGCCGCTGCCCTGGAGCGCGGCAAGCTCTCTCGCCGGGAGTACGTGTGGTCGGTTGCGCACGGCGTCCAACACATCCGCGATTCGTCGGCGAACGACCGGGTTCGGGCACCGTCGAAACGTACCATCGACCCTCGAACGCGCACCGGGCCACTCGGAACGAACGGGGACGAGATGAGTGAGAGCACGCAGGAACTGATCGACGGCTACTACGCAGCGATGCGCCGCGGGCCCGACGCGGAGGCCGACATGATCGCACTGCTCGCCGACGACATCGTCTACATCGAGCCATTCACGTCACCCGGCGAGCCGGCGGTCGGCATCGAAGCGGTTCGGGCTCGGCTTCGTTCGGGCTGGGAGACCCCGCTGCCCGAGATGGAGCTCGACGTCATCGCGATCGACATCCGGGGCGACACCGCGACCACCCGTTGGGAGTGCCGCTCCCCGGCACTGCCCACCCCGGCCAGGGCACCGACACCTACACGTTCGCAGGCGGGAAGATCACCCGATTGGTCGTCGAAGTCGACGACGCACGAGCATGATTTCGTGGCCGCCATCGCCCGAGCCGATGGTCGGCCGACGAGTATCCGTACGAACTCTGAGCTGGGACGTTGTCACGTCGATCGAACCTACGTATTGCATCTCTGCTTAACTCCAGTTGCCACTACATCTGGTATGTCGAACGCTGGTTTCTGTCCGCGCGAGGCACCACATCTGGTGGGTACTGGAGACAAACGATGGCAATACCTCGTACGATGCGACGACGTCGGAGATCTGCACCGCCACGGTCGATCCGGATGGGCAACATCGCAACGATCTCCGGGCTCGTGGCGCGTGGTTCGCCAGGTTCCCGAAGCAGCCGCCACCCACGAACATGTCGTACTGTGCTCGGCGTGATCGATTCGATGCGCCGCGCGGGACGCCGGGGGCAAGTGGAGGTGGCGCTGATCATTGCGGCGTACACGATCTACAGCCTGTTGCGAGTGGTAGTGGAAGGCTCGGAGGAACGCGCCAAGGCCAACGCCTATCAGGTCCTCGATGCCGAGCGGAGGCTCGGGATCGCCTGGGAGCGAGCCGCCCAGGACTGGGTGATCGACCGGCACGGCTGGACGACGTTCTGGAATGTGATCTACCAATACGCCTACTGGCCGGTGGTCGGATTGGCGCTGTGGCTGCTCTGGCGAACGGACCGAGCCAAGTATTCGCTCTTGCGCAATGCGCTGTTGATATCGGCACTGATCGGTCTGACGATCTGGGGCCTGTTCCCGGTCTCGCCGCCGCGGTTCCTCGACGGATACGTCGACACGTTGGCGTTTCGGGAACAGCGCGTGATCGACGAGCAGGCCTGGGCCCTCAATCAGTACGCGGCAGTGCCGAGCTTCCACGTGGCATGGCCCGCCATGGCCGGCGTGGTCATCGCGTCCGCCAGTCGTCGATGGGCTGTGCGGGGACTGGCGCTGGTACCGGCGTGCCTCCTGGCATTCGCGGTGGTCTTCACGGGAAACCACTTCGTCCTCGACGTCGTGGCGGGGCTCGCGGTGGTGGCCACGGCGCTCCATCTGGCGCAGCGCCTGCCGTCGACGACCCCATTCTTGGGGCGAGGCAGCGGGATGGTCGACCGGCCGGTCCCGTTGGACGTCACGCCCGGGTCGGATCCACCACTCCGCTGAGCCCGGAACCCGTCGCCGCGAACCACACCGCTCGCGGATCCCACACGTTTCACCCTCCGGCGGCGGCCGGGGATGCGCTCGGCGGGACGTCGAACTCCAGGTCGAGGTCGACGAGCTCGGTGCCCTCCCAGTCGCTGCCACTCAGGCGGACGCCGATCGTGGCACCTCCGTCGTCCGTGATCTCGATCTTCCCGTACTGACCCGGACCGGGAAAGGCGCCCTCGGAGTAGGGGCCACCCTTGACCGACCCCGGACGATCGAGTGCTGCGGCGTGCAGGACCGGGAACCCGCCGCCACCATCGCTCGCATAGGCACTGTTGGTGCCGTCGTCGATGGCGACCATGTGCGCGTCGCCGCTCACCATCAGGAGGTTGTCGACGTCTGCAAGGCTCAACGCGTCGGCGATCGCGCGCCGCTCCTCGGCGTAGCCCGACCAGTCGTCTGCGCCATCCGACGAGATCCACGGTGTCGGGTTCGCCCACACGACCAAGGCGTGCGTTCGTGAGGCGGTGATCACCTCGTCGACGAACCAATCGAGCTGTTCCTGCCCGAGCATCGTGGTGTCGTCGCGCTGGGAGCGGGTGTCGGTCAGGACGAACCGCACGCGACCCATCGTGAACGCCTGGGCGATCGGAGCGTCCGGGTCCGGGTCGACGCCGTAGTGGGGGACGCCCTGGCGATACGCCGTCGACACGGCGATGCGGGCCGGCGACCTGCTGTCGGCATCGTTGGGGCCGTAGTCGTGGTCGTCCCAGACGTACGCAGTCGGCGTCGAACTGAAGAGTGCCGCCTGGCCGGGTCGGCTCAGGGCGCGGCCGTACTGGGCGAGATGATCGCTCGGCCTGTCGGACTCGAGGTTCGCGTAGTGGAGGTCGCCGAGCGCCAGATAGAGGTCCGCGCCCTCTGCGACGAGCGCGTCGTAGACGGCGCCGTTCGACCCCGAACGAGCGCACGAGCCGGCGACCACCACGAAGCTGTGGGGCCCTCGTGCCGGAGTGGAGAACTCGCCGTCCGCCGGTTCGTCGGCCTCGGCTCCCTGCTCGTCGACCACGTAGGCGTACCGCGTGTTCGGCTCCAGGCCGACCAGTCGGAAGCGGGCGATGCCGTCGCCGTCCACCACGGCGGCGACCGTCCGGGCGGATCCGCCCTCGGCCGGCCAGTAGCGGACCTCGACGTCTGCGCCGCCGTCGAGACCACCGGCGACGACGGTGCCCTCGTCCGCGCCGACACCTCCGAGCCACAGCCATTCCGCCTCGGCGTACGAGGGGTCCTCGGCGACGGACTCCGGGTGCGTCGGACCGAAGAAGTGGTCGTAGACAGCGCTGCTCCCCACGCCGGTGGCCGTGAGCAGGGTGACGGTGACGATGGCCAGCGTTGCCACACGCCCGACCGTCTCGTGCGGCTGCCACGCGAACCACGTGATCACGGCCGGAACCATCAGGGCGGCGGCGAGGGCGACCGCCATCCAGGGCTGGTACTCCACCGACGCGAACAGTCCGAGGCCGGTGGCGGAGAATGCCATCACGAACGCTCCGACGGCGCGCCAGCGCATCGCGAGGAGCCCACCGATCCCCATCAGCACGGCCAACGAGATCTGCGCCGGACCCGAGATGGCGGACCCGAATCCCGCCCCCTCCGGGTCGGCCGGGATCCCGATCGTGAACGTGACGACGGCGAGCATCACGGCGGCAACGAGTGCGAGGCCACTGCCCACCCGGCCGCAGCGCTGCGCGGTCCGAGGCCGGATGTCGAAGAGGGTGTCGCCCCAGTGCGCGGCACCCGGGCGCTCGGACCACGGGCAGGTCGCACAGGAACGATGCCATCCTCGGTGCTCCAGCGCCCACTGGACGGCGAGCACGACGGCGAGACCGAAGATCACCCCGCCGACGATGTCGAAGGGCCAGTGCTCCATGAGGTGGATCCGCCGGAGACCGGTCGCCACCACCGCGACGGCCAGCACGAACCGTCCGATCACGACGGCTCGGCGATCGGACGTGAGCACCGAGATCGCGAACGGGGAGCAGTCCGGCGATGAACACGGCCTGGATCATGTGGCCGCTCGGGAAGGCTTCGGGATCTCCGAGACCATTCGGCCGCGGTCGTTCCACGACGTCGCGAATCACTTCGGCGAACGTCACGCTCACGATGAAGGCCACGGGGTAGATCGCAGCCATCACCCGACACCGGAACGCCGACAGACCGATCAGGACCACGAACCCGATCGACACGATGGTCGACCCGAACATGTCGATCGCCCCGAGCCGGTCGAGCCACTGCGTCTCGACGAGCCAGTCGAGGACCGGTTCGTCGAACGCCTCCGCGACGTGGGGTGCGGCGCCGACGAGCAACGACATGATGCCCGCGGCGATCACCGCAGCGAGGACCGACGCCGTGCGGCTCCAGGTCGGGCCGAGGCCTTCTCGGCCAGGTGTGACCGTCAGTGGGGCGGTCCGCAGCGCACCCAGGGTCCAGTCGGGCGGGAACGGCCACGACCAGTACACGGCGAGCGAGACCGCGGCGAGGAAGCCGAGCAGGACGGCGAGCCCGAGCGAGAGAGCCAGCAACCACCCGATGTCACGGACATATCCCTCCTCGTTGACGAAGTTCGCCACCGAGCCGATCGTCACGTACATCATCGCCCCGACGAGCGTGATCGCCGTGACGAGGTAGGAGGGGCGCGACAGCACTCCGAGCAGGTTCGGGTCGGGCCGCCGTTCCCCGACGAGATCGGTCACCACGGACTCGGCCGCGATGGCGGTGCGGCGCTCGCGACTCCGATGACCGCTCCAGCGGAAACCGTCTCGCAACAACGTCACGATGGAGAACAGCAGCCCGACGCTCATGATCGCCGGAACGAACACGAACAGGCGATCGGCGTCGGCGCCCTCGAACGGATCGTCCGCGATGCGCTCCTTCGGCCACGGCGTCAGCTCGACCCGGCGATCGCCGCTCATCGCGCACACACGGTCGGGTCGAGCCCGTCGGCCAGTGCGCGTTGCTCGATGACGACGACCCCGAGGCGGCCGTCGACGGTCACGGTGCACCCGTCGAGCAGGCGGGTCGCACCCGTGACGTTGAGCACGGCGGGCACTCCGAGCTCACGGGCGAGGATCGCCGCATGCGACAGCGGGCCGCCGCGCTCCACCACCACGGCACCGGCCTTGACGAAGAGCGGCGACCACGAGGCGTCGGTCGCGGCGGCCACGAGCACCTCGCCGGGTTCGAGCGTGTTTCGCGCGCTGGTGAGCACTCGAGCCACGCCCTCGTAGCGGCCGGGGCTGGCTGCCCAACCATCGAGGACATCGCCGTCCGGGAGGGCCGCCGGCGCTCGGTCGGGGACACCGACGAATCGGTCGGGCAGCTCGCCCTCGGACTCGTATCGGGTGATCCAGTTCCGGCGGCGGCGGAGATCGTCGGGCCTGACGGTCGAAGCCCCGGACACCGCCCGCTCGAGCTCGTCCGCGGCCAGCAACTCGACGTCGGTCGGCTGCTGCAGGCGACCACGATCGACCAGTCGCCGGCCGAGCTCGAGGTGGATGTTCCGGACCTCGCCCCCCAGCTCGAGGAAGGCAGCCTTGGTCGCCTCACGACGTCGGAGCTGCTGGATCAAGTCCGCGACGACGCGTCGGATCACACGAGCCCGGACGTCGACGAACTGTCCGGTCAGGACTCGACGACGTGTCCAGCCCGGCAGCGACGTCAGTCGCTCCCGCAACGCCGCGGACGCCTCCCGCTCGAGCTCGGGATCGACGGGGTCGAACACCGGTGGTTCGGCCGCCAGCTCCCGCCACATCGGTCCGGCGAACACACCTGCCGAGGAGTCGGCGACCCGCTCTGCGCTGATGCCGCTGCGGGCGATCACGGCCTGGGCCGCGGCTTCGCCCTCGTCGCGACCGAGGTGACGATCGAGTTCACCGACGAGCCGGGCGTAGCCGGCGGCGGCAGCAGCGGCCACCCCCAGTTCCGCGGTCAGCGCCCTGGAGGCCAGATCGACGAGCCGGTGCGAGTAGGCGAGGAGATCGCGGTCGGTCATCTCGGTGATCGATGGCCGGCGACCGCGCAGCGCGTGGACGGCGCGCGTCGAGATGTCGGCCTGTTCGATCAGGCGTCGACGGGCCCGGACCGTCCCCCATTCGCGCGCGAGACGGGACAGCCGCCGTTCCCGCACCGATCCACTCGACCCACCGGACGACCGAGGTGTACCCGGCTCGGGCTCCTGCTCCCCGAAGTACTGGCGCTCGAGATCCTCGGCGGCGCCGGGGATCCGGGAGGTGATCTCGAGCAGCTGGTCGAAGTCGATGACGGCGCGTCCCCTGACCCTCCGGACGAGCGGACGCATCTCCGCCTCGGAGCCACTGATGACGCCCAACGAGTCGAGCACCGAGCGGAACGCCTCCTCGAGCAGGAACCGGTTGAGGTCCCACCGCAGCGGCGGCAACACGCCGGGGACCATCTCGACGATGCCGGCGGTGGTCAGTTCGTGCTCGTCGATCGGCGTGTCGAAGCCGTCGTCGTCGTCGAGCACCGTGATGGGCCGAGCCTGGACCACGTGGATCTCGTCGCCGACGGCAGCCCACTCCACGTCCTGAGGCACACCGAACCGATCGGCGACGTCGAGCGACACATCGAGCGCCCGCGCGGCCGCGGTCGGCATGTCGGGCGGGCCGGCCGCACTCGCCGGAACCACCCAGGCGCTGGGGGTCCGCCCGCCGGACACCAGGGCGTCGCCCAGCCCCTCGACCGCCTCGACGCGGGCCCCGTCGGAGCCGCCCGGGTCGGCCGTGAACACGACCCCGGCGGTGGTCGCCGGCACCATCCGCATGACGACGACGGCCATGGCGATGTCGGCGTCGTCGATGTCGAAGGCCCTCCGGTACGCGACCGGTGCCGGGTGCCACAGCGACGCCCACACCAGACGCACCGCGCGCATCACCTCCGAAGGATCGGAGCTGTCGACGTCGAGGAGCGAGCGGTACTGCCCGGCGAACGACGAACCCTGCAGATCCTCGACGGTCGCGGAGGACCGTACGGCGACGGGTCCGCCGGCTCCGACCGAGCGAGCCTCCTCGACGATCGCACGTTCGACGTCGGGTGCCAGCGGCGCGTCGAGGAACGTGGCGTCCACGAGATCCGCCTGGGTCGCCTCACCCGACATCACGGCGTCGACGAGCGCTCGGACCTCTGCCGCCTCGACGACTGCCCGATACGCCTCGACGGTCACGACGGCCGTCGGGGGAACCGGGAAGCGCTCCTCGACGAGCCGACCGAGCGCTGCGCCCTTCCCACCGAGCGCATCCGGATCGGGCCGCTCCGCGCCGAGCTGGGCGACGACGGGCCTCGACATCGTTCGTTCCGCTCCGCCTTGGGACGTCGCAGTGGCGTCGGCAGACGACGGGAGCACCGTCGCCTACTCGCGCTCGGCAGAGTCCGGGAAGAGACCCTGCTGGTAGGCCGCGACGGCACGGTCCAGGAGGTCGTCGAAGGGTTCTCCGCTCCGTTGCGACTGGTTCTCGAGGAGCCGAGCGAGATCCGGTCGGAGATCCACCGGCACACGGTGGGCGCGTCTGCCGCAGCCAGAGCAGGATCAGCAGGAGCGCCAGGAACAGGAACACGGCCACCAGGTCCCATTTGCGACCGATGTAGGCGTCGAGCGCGCCCACGCCGCTCACGACGATCGCGATCGTGAGAACGAGACGACTGGAGACGTCGGTCATCGTGCGTCACTCCTTTCGGCGGCGGCGCCAGTCTCCACGATCGTCGATCGACCGCCCGTTCTCCAGGGCCGTTCGTCATCGCGCCCGTTCCCCGACCTTGCAGATAGCGAGATAACATGATAGTTATGTTGCTGTGACCGACACCGCGACGCTCCACGACCTCGAAATGGCCCTGAAAGCGCTCGCGAGCGAGCGGCGCCTCCGAATCCTCGACTGGCTGAAGGACCCCATCGGCAACTTCCCGACCCAGGAGCACGGTGACCCGATCGAGCACGGCACGTGCAATCTGTTCATCGTCGACAGGCTCGGCGTGAGCCAGCCGGCGGCGAGCCGTCACCTGAAGGTGCTCGTCGATGCCGGCCTCGTCATCGCCACCCGCCGCAAGGGCTGGACCTACTACCGCCGCAACGAGCCCCGTCTCGCCGCCGTCGCCGCACTCGTGGCCGGCATCTGAGCCCGCACCGGCGCCATCAGTCCAGGCGCTTCATGAAGCTCCAGAGGTGGCCTTCCGGGTCGACGGCGCTGTACTCGCGGTAGCCGTACGGCTGGTCGACCGGTTCGTAGCGGATGTCCGCACCCTCCGACACGGCGTGAGCGTGGTGGGCATCGACGTCGTCGACCATCACGGCCATCGTCGAACTGGCGCCTCCCAATGAGATGGGAGCGGCCAGGCGGAACTCCGGTGACTCCGCGTGGAGCCAGAACTCGCCGTCGCCGGCTTGGATCTCGGCGTGCACGGCGTTGCCGTCCGGGTCGCGTGTGATCTCGCCCGGCCCGAGGCCGTAGACCCGGATCAGGTAGTCGTGGGCCGCTTCGATGTCGCGGTACACGAGGATCGAGATGCGACGGTTCACGGTGGTTTCCAACATGGCCATGTCCTCCAGGACACTCAGGAGGTCACCGGCGGTGCCCTCGGATTCGGGCTCGAGGTCCGTGTCGAGCGTGTCGAGCAGGTGGACGAGTCGCGTGCGAAGCCGGTGCTCGGTCGCCAGCCGCTCGTCGACGGCGGCGAGATGATCGGCCATCAGCGAACGCACGTCGGCGCCCTCGCTCCGGATCGTCGCCCGCACCCCGTCGAGCGGCAGCGCGAGCTGACGGAGGAACGCGATGCGGTACAACTGCTCGAGCGCGTCCGCGCCGTACAGGCGATGGCCGGCATCGGTGCGGCCCGTCGGCGTGATCAGGCCGATCTCCTCGTAGTAGTGCAGCGTGCGCACCGTCATGCCGGTGGCGGCAGCGATCTCACCGATCTTGCGGAACACCGGGGCCTGGTCGTCGCTCATGTGATCGACGGTACGACCTCACGTCGCGTCAGGTGCAAGAAGAACTTCCACGCGACCCGGATCGACACGATCGTTTGCGTCGATGGTGGGGGTTTGATGGGATGGGCTCGTGCAGGAGGCTCCGTGACCGACATTCCGACCGACCGGCCGACCAGCGATCGGTACTCGCTGACCGACCGGTACACCCGTGACGACGGCACCGTGTTCGTGACCGGCATCCAGGCGCTCGCTCGCATCCCGATCGAGCAGCTGCGGCGCGATCGGGCCGCCGGGCTGAACACCGCGGCGTTCCTGTCGGGCTACCCCGGCTCACCGCTCGGCGGGTTCGACCTGGAGGTCGCCCGTGCGGTCCGACGTCGTCCCCGACCTGCCGATCGTGCACCAGCCCGCCGTCAACGAGGAGCTCGGCGCCACGTCGGTCATGGGGTCGCAGCTCGCCCAGGGCCGGCCCGACGCCACCTACGACGGCGTGGTCGGCATCTGGTACGGCAAGGCGCCCGGCCTCGACCGCGCCGGCGACGCACTCCGGCACGGCGTCTTCGCCGGGTCGAGCTCGACACGGCGGCGCGGTCGTGCTGGTCGGCGACGATCCGGCCTGCAAGTCGTCGACGATGCCGTCGTCGTCGGACGCGTCGCTCGTCGACCTGCACATGCCGATCCTCTACCCCGGAACGATGGCCGAGTGCATCGAGCTCGGCCTGCACGCCGTCGCCATGTCGCGAGCGTCGGGCCTGTGGTCGTCGATGAAGATCGTGACGCCGGTCGCCGACGGGTCGGGCACGGTCACGCTCCCGGTGCTCGACGACGACCCGGTGATGCCCACGATCGAGATCGACGGCCGGCGGTGGGTGAGCCACCCGACGGCGAAGTTCCTGGGTCAGCGCATGCTCGACGTCGAGCGCGAGTTCCGCGAGGTCCGGCTGCCACTCGCGCACCGGTACGGCGTCGAGAACCGGCTGAACCGCGTCAGCGTCGACCCAGGCGACGCGTGGATCGGCCTCGTCGCCACCGGCTTCACCTACTACGAGATGCTCGACGCGCTCCGCCGGCTCGGCTCTCGACGGACGACGATTCCCTGGCGGCCGCGGGCATCCGGCTGCTGCAGCTGCGCATGCCGGTGCCGTTCGACGCGCGACCTCGTGCGGCACTTCGCCCGCGGGCTCGACGAGATCGTGGTCGTCGAGGAGAAGAACCCGACCCTCGAGTGGCTGATCAAGGACGCCCTGTACGGCCGCGGCCACCACCCGCAGGTCGTCGGCAAGACGCACGAGGACGGCGAGCGCGCTCATGCAGTCGTGGGGCCGACTCGACGCCGACGCGATGATGCCCGGGCTCCGCGAGCGGCTCGGTGCTCGTCTCGCCGACCGGCTCGCTCCGCGAGGCCGCTCCCGAGCAGCGGCCGTCGCTGATCCCGCTGACCGTCAACCGCACGCCGTTCTTCTGCTCCGGTTGCCCTCACAACTGGGGCACCAAGGTGCCCGAGGGCGCGCTCGTCGGCGCCGGCACCGGCTGCCACGGCATGACGCTGCTGATGGACGAGGACCGCGTCGGGCGAGACGATCGGCATCACCGCCATGGGCAACGAGGGCGCCCAGTGGATCGGGATGGCGCCGTTCGTCGAGACCGAGCACATCTTCCAGAACTACGGCGACGGCACGTTCTTCCACTCGGCCCAGCTCGCGCTCCAGTACTGCATCGGCGCCGGGATGAACATCACGTTCAAGATCCTCTACAACGGCACGGTCGCGATGACCGGCGGTCAGGACTCGACGTCGCCGATCGCGGTGCCCGAGCTGGTGACGATCCTCCTGGCCCACGGCGTGAGCAAGGTCGCGATCACCACCGAGGACCTCGATCGGTACGACGGCGTCGACCTGCCCGACGGGGTCGAGGTGCACGATCGGACGAGATCGTCGCCGTGCAGGACGACCTCGCCGCGACGCCCGGTGTCACCGTGCTGATCCACGATCAGTTCTGCGCGGCCGAGCTGCGCCGCGCCCGCAAGCGCGGCACGCTCACCGATGCCCACGAAGCGGGTCGTGATCAACCATCGGATCTGTGAGGGGTGCGGCGACTGCGGCGACGTCAGCAACTGCCTGTCGGTGCAGCCGATCGAGACACCACTCGGCCGCAAGACGACGATCGACCAGGCATCGTGCAACTTCGACTACTCAGCTGCCTCCAGGGCGACTGCCCGGCGTTCATGACGGTCGACGTCGGCACCGGCCACCGACCGACGGCGCCGACGGAACCGGCCGGCGGTACGGCCGTGCCCGATCCGCACGTCCATCGTCGAGCCGATCGCGTGTCCGGCTCCGCCTCGCCGGGATCGGCGGCACCGGCGTCGTCACCGTCGCCCAGATCCTGTCGACCGCCGCGATGTTCGACGGCTGGGAGGTGCACGGACTCGATCAGACCGGCCTGAGCCAGAAGGCCGGGCCGGTGATCAGCGACGTCGTGCTCACGCGAGGCAGCGATCGGCTCGTCGAACCTCGTCGGCGCCGGCGAGGCCGACCTCATCCTCGGGTTCGACGCGCTGGTCGCCGCCGAGCGACAGCGTCCATCGGCTCGGCCCGACCCCGACCGCACCGCCGTCGTCGCGTCGTCGCACCGCACGCCGACCGGGCGCATGATCTCGCACCCCGACATCGCCTACCCCGACGACTCGATCGCCGCAGCGGTTCGGCGCGGCCACCGGCACCGAGCACCGATTCGTCGACGCGACTCGGCTCGCCACCGCACTCACCGGCAGCGCGGCCCAGGCCAACGTCTTGCTGCTCGGCGTGGCGGTGCAGGCCGGCCTGGTGCCGGTGTCGGTCGAGTCGATCGAGGAGGCGATCGGGCTGAACGGTGTCGCCGTCGACGCCAACCTCGCCGCCTTCGACTGGGGCCGACGCTGGGCCCACGACGCTGCCGCCGTGGAGGCGATCGCCGGGCAACCGGGTACGGGTTCCGACGAGCCCACCGTCACCGTGCCCGACCTGCCGGCCACGATCGCCCGCCGGGTCGGGAACATCGCCGAAGCGGGTGAGCTCCACGACGTGATCTCGTTGCTCGCCGCCGATCTCGTCGGCTACCAGGACGCGGCCTACGCCGAGCGATTCCTCGACGCCGTGGCGGTCGCCGCCGATCACGAGCGCCGGGTCGCAGCTGACTCGACCGACCTCACCGAGACGGTCGCCCGCAGCCTCCACCGGCTGATGGCGTACAAGGACGAGTACGAGGTGGCACGCCTGCTCCTGCTCCCCGAGGGCGAGGACGCGGCGCGCGCGGTCGGCGGACCGGATGCCAGGATCAGCTGGCAACTGCACCCACCGATGCTCAAGGCACTCGGCATGAACTCGAAGATGGAGCTCGGCACGTGGTCGAAGCCCGCGTTCGCCGCCCTGCAGCGTGGCAAGCGGCTGCGGGGCACGCGCCTCGACCCGTTCGGCCGCACCGGCATGCGCCGCACCGAGGCCGCGCTCCCCGACGAGTTCCTGGCCACGATGGCGACCGTCTACGCCTCCCTGTCCGCCGACCGGCTCACCGCGGCCGTGGAGATCGCCGGGCTCCCCGACGTGATCCGCGGATACGAGGACCTCAAGCTCCGCCGCGTCGCCGAGTACCGCGAGCGCACCGCAGTAGCGCTTGCCGACTACCTGTCAGGCTGAGTGGCGCCGGTCAGCTCGCCGCGAGCAGTGCGAGGGTGCGGGACAGGATCTGTGCCGCGATGTCGGTGTCGTGGTCGGGCAGGCTCGGGTCGGCGACGAGATGGGCCGCGGTGTCGTACACGAACAGCTCGGCGTGTTCGACGGCGGCCGCGAGCGCGACTGCGTCGTCGTAGTCGCCGAGGCCGTCGCGCTCCGCGGTGTGGAGCTGCAGCGTCACACCGTCGGGCCAGCTGTCGCCGAACGTGCCCAGTGGGATCGCTGCGTGGCAGAGCACCGCGCCACTGGCACGCGGGTGGGTCTGGGCGAGGTTCTGGGCGGGCAGCACGCCGAGCGAGAACCCGACGACGAAGAACGGCCCGTCGAGCGAGGACGCCGCCGCGACACCGCGATCGATGACCGTGTCGAACCCCAGGGCCTGCGCATGGGCGACCCCCTCGTCGATCGAGTCGAACGTCTCGCCCTCGAACAGGTCGGGGACCATCACTCGATGCCCGGCCGCGCCGAGCTGTTCGGCGAACTCGTGCACGCCGGCGGTGAGCCCCTGGGCGTGATGGAAGACGACGACGTCGGCCATCAGGCTTCGAGCGCCGCCTTGAGCTTCGCCATCGTGATCCGGCAGCCCTTCTCGAGGTTGTCGCGTCGGCCCTCGATCCGGCCCGGATACACGTCGGGACGGGCGAGCATCGGGGCGTCGAACGACTCGGTCACGACGCACCCGTCACCATCGGGTTCGATGTCGTAGCGCCACGTGGTCGTCAGCTCGAACCCGGGTGGCACGTCGTAGGCGAACGATCGACTCGGCTCGAACACGGTGACGACACAGTCGGCGTGCCACTCGTAGTCACCGGCCTTGTTGTGGCCACGGAACGTCGCACCGACCGAGAGCTCGGTGGCCCCGTCGAGGAACTCACACCGCTGGTTCTCCGGGCTGAACGTCGGCAGCACGTCCAGATCGGTCAGTGCCGCGAACACCGCCTCGGGAGGCGCCGAGATCCGAACGCTCGCCGACCCCGAGGTCGCAGCCGATGTCGCAGCGTCGTTCGAGTTGGTGTCATCAGTCATGCGCCAAGCCTGTCACGAACGACGACATCCCGGACCACTCGGTCCGGGATGTCAATGCGAGGGACATGGTGGAGCTGAGGGGAATTGAACCCCTGACCTCGTCATTGCGAACGACGCGCTCTGCCAACTGAGCTACAGCCCCGTAGTGCGCCGGGCAGTGTACCGGCGGTCGGCGGCCTCAGCGACCGTAACGGGCGTCGTGGCGGGTGTCGGTCTGCATCCAGTCGTTGCCCCAGGAACCGGCCTCGCGCTGGCGGGCCTGGGCGAGCATGTACATGAAGCCGCACAGGCCCAGGAAGCTCGCCGCGAACAGGTAGAGCATCGCCGTTTCCTTCGTGGTCGCAGCGAGGAACAGTGTGCTGCCCGACGCCAGCACGAGCATGAACAGCACGTTCGAGCGGCGCCGGCGGGTCTGGTCGCTCGACGCCGACTCGCTGCGCGTCACGTGGGTCTGGCGGTGCTGCTGCGGACGGGGCGTGCCACCGGTGGGATCGCCGTGTGAGCGGCGCCTGGGGGCAGCTTCGCGAGGAGCGGTGGCGGTCGCGGTGGCGCCGCGGCCGCCATGAGTGCGGGAGCCGGAACGGCGGAGCTCGGCGGAGCGCATACCCGGGCGGCCGGCGGCAGCGGGGCGGTGTAGTGGCGACTGGGCCAGTGGACGGGCCATACCGCCGCGCATCGAGCCCGACGCACGGTTCGGAACGGTGCTCTGCAGCCGGTTGAGCTGGCGACGGAAATCGGTGACCGAGGAGTTGGGACGATTCTCGATGCGAGAGCGGAGGAGCGGTGGGATCAGGACGGCCGCCCAAGCGGCTGCCACGACCAGGAGGACGAGTTCGCCCATGTGTTACACGTTCCTTTGGGTTGACGGATGGTTCACGACCGCTGTTCCTCCCGGCAGGCCCACTCCCGATCGAGAACAACGTTTCATTACGATTCTACGACATTTGTAACACGCGCGGCAACGTCCGGTGTGGCATTCGTCACGAGACGCACGATCATTCCTCGAGCCGCCGGTACGTGCCCGAACGGCCACCGGTCTTCTCCCAGAGTGCCAGCTCGCCGATGGTCATGCCCCGGTCGGCCGACTTGCACATGTCGTAGATCGTCAGCGCGGCGGTGGAGCAGGCGTGCAGCGCCTCCATCTCGACGCCGGTCCGGTCGACGGTGTCGACGAACGCTTCGACGGCCACGTGGTCGTCGCCGATGTCGAAGCTCACCGACACCGCGCCCACCAGCAGCGGGTGGCACAGCGGAATGAGATCGGACGTGCGCTTCGCCGCCTGGATGCCGGCGACGCGGGCCACCGCCAGCACATCGCCCTTCTTGACCTCGCGATTCGCGATCGCGACCGTGGTCTCGGGCTTCATGAACACCTTGCACCGAGCGACCGCCCGACGGTGTGTCGGATCCTTCGGCGTGACGTCGACCATGCGGGCGTGACCCATCGGGTCGAGATGGGTGAATTCGAGATCGCTCATGCACCGACCACCGTACTCGCTGAGGTCACCGCCGGATCGGCCCCGTGTCGACCACCTCGAACCAGTCCCCGCTGACCGACTTCAGCTGACCGAGTTCCTCGTCGGACCAGAAGGGGCTCGGCGCCCCCTGGAAGAACCAGTTCGATCCGTTGTCGGCCACGATCAGGCCGTACCGCTGCATCGCCTCGGCGATCACGCGGGCCTGGCCCGACAACGACTCGAGGTCGAACGACGCCTTCAGGCGGAGGCGTAGGCCCATCGGTGGCAGCGTGGGATCCGACCGGCTCGATGCGAAGTGCGTGGCGGGCAGGATGTAGGCGTTCCGTGTTCGGGAGAACGTCACGCGAATCGCGTGGTCGATCGAACCCTGGGCCACCTCGTCGTATCGCACGAGACCCGGCAGGATCGGCAAGCCGGCTGCATCGGCACTCGTCCATCCCAGCGGGCGGAGCGCGTTCGAGGCCAGGTCGAAACGAGCGCCGCTGTCGGCCTGCCAACCGGCGCCCGCCCGGAACGCCCGGTACAGCTCGAACAGCTCGCAGGTGCCGGAACGCACCACGAGTACGTGACGGTCCCCGGACGCGCCGGGCCCGCCCTCGACAGGGGCGTCGACGGGGATCGGAAACGGACCGGGATCGCTCTCGTCGCCGTACGCCTGGTAGTCGATCGGCACCTCCGCCTGATCCGGTCCCACGACCACGTACGGGATGCCGTACCTCGGGTTCTCGCCGAAGTCGGGATGGAGCCGCGTGCCGCCGATCGACTGGATCGTGGCGATGATCGCGTCGGAGTCGGCCCGCAACGGTGCCGTGTCGATCCGGTCGTTCCATGCGTTGTCGGACGGGAACACCCGGCAGCCGCCGACGGACGGTCCCACCCGGGCGACCCGGTCCGCCCGCTCGGACACGGTGGCCGGTTCGTCGATGGAGGTGATCGCGGCGACGGCGACACCGGCCGAGAGCATCACCGCGGCGACACCGACACCCAGCGCGCGGCGGCGCACCGGTCAGCCGCCGATCTGGCTCATCGTGCGGGCCGGGCGGACGAAGTTCACCTGGTTGATCTGGTGCCCGGCCCACTTGGTCCCCACTGCGCGTTCGATGCGATCGGCGATCTGGTCGTCGGTCTCGCCGGCGCGCAGCGCGGCCCGCAGATCGAACTCGTCGGTGGCGAACAGACACGTGCGGAACTGGCCGTCGGCGGTGAGTCGCACGCGGTCGCAGTCGCCGCAGAACGGCTTGGTCACGGTCGGGATCACACCGACGTGACCGGCGCCGTCGGCGTACCGCCACATGTTCGCCGGTGCCGCACCACGGGCCGGCACCTGCTCGAGGGGGAACTCGGCATCGATGGCGGCAACGATCTCGTCCTGGCCGACCACCTGCGCTCGCTGCCACTCGTCGGAGGCGTCGAGTGGCATGAACTCGATGAAACGCACCTCGACGCCCTCGTCCCGGCCGAAGCGGGCGAGGTCGACGATCTCGTCGTCGTTGACGCCACGCTCGACGACGGTGTTGATCTTCACCGGGTCGAACCCGGCGCGCTTGGCCGCCTGGATGCCCGCCAGCACGTTGTCGAGCTCGTCACGGCGGGTCATCCGTTCGAACTTCTCGCGATCGAGCGTGTCGAGGCTGATGTTGATGCGGCTGAGGCCGGCATCACGCAGTTGCCGGGCGATGTTGCGCAGCGTCCCGGCGTTCGTCGTCATCGCCACGTCGACGCCCAGCGTCGCCAGCTTGGAGACCAGCGAGGTGATGTTGGCCCGGATGGTCGGCTCGCCGCCGGTGAGCCGGATGCCGTCGAACCCGTAGTGGTCGATACAGATGCGCGCGAGCCGCTCGATCTCCTCGAACGTGAGGATCTCCGAGCGCGGCATCCACTGCATGCCTTCCTCGGGCATGCAGTACGTGCAACGGAAGTTGCATCGATCGGTGACCGAGATGCGCAGATCGCGCACGACGCGACCGTACGGGTCGACCAGGTCGCGGGGCTGGGTCATCGCATCAGCCTACGTGTCACCCCTGCAACATGACGATCGCGACCTCCGACCCTGCAGGGAGGCCGTCCCCGTCGGGCACGACGGCGATCGCGTTGGCCATCGCCGTGGCGGCCAGCTGATGGCTGCCCTGGGCACGCGCCGAGCGCACGTGACAGCGACCGTCGTCCTCGAACTCGGCGAGCACGCGGATCAGGTGCACCTTGCCGTCGGGTCGCCGGGTCAGGTCGTCGTCGGTGATCGCGACGAGGCTCGGGCGGGCGAGCCGCCGGTGGCCCATCATGCGGCGCAGCGAGGGCCGGGCGAGCATCTCGAAGCTCACGATCGAGCTCACCGGGTTGCCGGGCAGACCGAAGATCGGGGTGCCGTCGATGGTGCCGAACGCGAACGGCTTCGCCGGCTTGATCGCGATCTGCATCCACGTCATGTCGGCGATGCGGCCGAGTACGGCCTTCACGATGTCGTAGTCACCCATGCTCACGCCGCCGCTGCTGACGATCGCGTCGCAGTCGGCGGCCGCCTGGCGGAGCACGACCTCGAGCGCGTCCTCGTCGTCGCGGACGGTGCCCATGTCGACGACGTCGCAGCCGGCGTCGCGCAGCAGCCCCGAGAGCATCTTGCGGTTGCTCTCGCGGATCTCACCCGGTGCCAGCTCACGCCCGTCCTCGACCAGCTCGTCGCCCGTCGACAGCACCGCCACCTTCGCCCGCGGGAACACGGAGACGGTCGCGGCATTGATGCTCGCGAGCACACCGACGATGGCCGGTGTCACCACCGTGCCGGCGGCGAACAGCAGGTCGCCCGGCTGCACGTCGTCGCCGGCTCGCCGGACGGCCGTTCCCGCCTCGACAGCCGCGTTCACCCGGACCCGGTCGTCCGCGAGGCGGTCGGTTTCCTCGACCATCACCACGGCATCGGCACCTGCCGGCATCGGCGCTCCGGTCATGATGCGGATCGCTTCACCCGGCTGCAGCACGTGGACGCTCGCAGCCCCCGCCGCGACCTCGTCGACCACCGGCAGCTCGACCGGGTGGCCGGCGGTGTCGGCGGCATGCACGGCGTACCCGTCGACGGCGGTGTTGTCGAAGGGCGGCACCTGTTCGGCGGCGACGACGTCGGCGGCCAGCACGAGGCCCTCGGCATCGACGAACGAGACGTCGCGGGCGGCCAGCGGCGCACAGGCACCGATCACGAACGACTGGGCATCCTCGAGTGGCGTCACGATCGGCACGGTATCGGTCGTCGACGCCTCACGGCAGACTGAGCGCATGACCAGCGACGTCACCGGTCACCGGGCGCTCCCGGCCGACGGCCTCACGGCCACATGGTCGTCGGGCGACCACGAGCAGCAGATCACGCTGCGCTGGGAGAACGAGGCCTGGACTGCGATCGGCGTGGTCGGCGCGGACCGCATCGAGTACGTCCTCCGGATGACCGCGCAGTGGCAGGTGAGCCAGTTCCTCCTGTTCCGGGATCTGGAGGAGGCCGACCTCTGGCTCGGCACCGACGGCCAGGGTCGGTGGGGTGAGGTCAACGGCGCACACCGCACCGATCTCGACGGCGGCACCGACATCGTGCTCGCGTGCAGCCCGTTCGTTCACACCCTGCCGATCCGGAGGCTTCCGCTGGCGGTCGGCGAAGCCGCCGATCTGTCGGTCCTCCACATCGATGTCGAGACGCTCGGTGTCGTCACTGCGCCCGTGCGCTACGAACGGGTCGGCGACCGGCGCTGGAGGTACGTGCACGACGCCGGCACCATCGTGTTCGAGGTGGACCGGTTCGGCATCCCGCTCGATCTCGCGGAACACGTTCGGCGTCGCGACTGACGACCCGGCGAGGCCGGGTGCGCGCGACGAGCGCGTGTCCCGGTCAGAGCGTGTCGAGGTGCTCGCGCAGGGGGCCCGACATCTCGGGGTGCTTCAACGCGAAGGCGATCGCGGCCTCGAGGAAGCCGACCGGGTTGCCGGTGTCGTAACGATCGGTTCGCGAGAGCACGCCGGAGAACG
>CAWHCI010000014.1:0-299770 GCA_963827775.1 uncultured Acidimicrobiaceae bacterium
CGGTGGAGCGCTGACCAGAGTCGTGCTCGCCGCGACCAGGTGGCGGTGACGATCCCCGGCTACGTCGACATCCTGGAGGGCCGTTACGGCGCCAGGAACGTCTACCTCGCACCGCACGGCACCTTCGATGCCGTCACCGATGACGTGGAGCTGACACCCGGGCCTCGTCGGATCCTGGCCTTCGGCAAGTTCGGAACGTACAAGCGTGTCGACTCGCTCGTCGCCGCCTATCGCCTGCTGCTCGAAGCGGGCTATCGCGACCTTCAGTTGGTGGTCGCCGGCACGAGTGCCGCCAACACGCCCGACTACCTCGAGTCGGTTCGGAAACGCGAACCTCGATCTCCAGGGGCTGATCTTCACCGGATACGTGGCAGAGGAGGACGTCGAGGCGGTGTTCCGTGGGTCCAGCATCGTGGCGTTCCCCTACACCGCGAACGACCGGGAGTTCCGGACCACTGCACCAGGCGGGGTCGTTTCTGGCCGGGCCGTCGTGCTGCCCGCGATCGGTGACTTCCTCGCCGTGATCGAGGAGGAGGGCTTCTCCGGTGAGGTTTTCGAGCCCGACGATGCGATGAGCCTGGCCGGAGCGATCGCCCGACTGCTCGACGACGACGGTCGTCGCGAACAGATCGCCCGCCAGAACGCCGCCGCGGCCGGAGCCCTTCCTCTGGTCGACGTCGTCGACTGGCATCTCCTCCACCTGGAGCACGTCGCCGTCGCCTGACGTTCCTGCGTCCGGGTTCGACGGGGAGGTCGCACGAGATCGTGCGGCCTCCCCGTCGTCGCGTTCTCGTGCCGTCTGCAGCTCGGTCCGGTTGAAGCAGAACTTGATCGGCACGTCGATCCCACTTGAGGCGAGGCCGTCAGCATCGTGGTCAGCAGCGAACCCGCTGCGACAAGCGGATCTATTGGAGACCAATCATGACCACACTCATCGACCTCGCAGCCCGTGCGCCCGGCGTGCCCGCCGCGAGGACATCGTCCGGTTCGATCGTCACGTGCGACCGGCCGTCGACCACACCGACGTCGATGACCACCCGCCGGCGTGAAGCAGGCGCTGACCTTCACGAACTCCCCGAGGGTAGCGACCGGTGCGTCGCACCCTCCCGTTTCGACGTCCACCAGATCGACCCATTCGAGCGGTGGGTTGCCGCAACGATCGTGTCGGGCGCCTCGCGCCTGGTGGTCGACTGCTCGTCGGTCGACTTCATCGATCTCGCTGCGCTCGAGTCGATCGCTCAGCTCGGCTCCAAGCACTCGCTCGAGGTGGTCGGGCGGTCGGTGGCCTACCGCATCACGTCGCAGCTCGTCGGCGCAGTCGGCACCGAACTGGCGGAGGCGGCGTGATGACGATCCACGGAGCCTCCCGCCCGCTGGACTGCGCAGGTCGACCACCGAGATGCCGGCGCCACCGTCGTTCGTCTCGCCGGTGAGGTGACCGTGCGCGGCGCAGCCGATGTCCGCCAGGTCCTCGACGACGCTGTCGACGCCGCGCCGCGCTCGCTGTCGATCGAGCTCGCAGACGTCTCGCTACTGGATGTCGCCGGCCTCGCCGCTGTCAGTTCGCCGGTGATGCGTGCCCGGCGGGCTGCGATCGACATCGCGATCCACCCGCCGAGCAGTCCCGCGGCCCGCCGGGTCGTCGAACAGGTCGGGATCGTCCCGATGCTGCGGACTCCGTCGCGCGCCTGGGGCTCGGTGGCGGAAGTCCGTCGGGCCACGCGATGACCGCTCTCGTCGAGTCGGCGTCGGGTCGCCGGACCCGCAGATCGAGTGGACCCGCCCAATGCCGGACAACCCGTTGGTCGGGAGATCGTGCGCGGCGGCATCGGCATCGGCGCCGCGACGACGCTCGCCAGTGCGGCGAACTACCTGAACAACGTCATCCTCGGGAGGGCCCTCGGACCGGACGAATTCGCCGATGCGGCGCTCGTGGTGAGCGGCCTGCTCCTGCTCGGAGCCGTCGCGTTGGGCTGCAGTTGAACGCCGCCCGGTGGGCCACCACCGGCGTCGGCGAGGCCGGCCTCGAGGCGCCTCTTCGGCGGTTACGTTCTGGCTCGCCGCCGGCGTGTGCGTCCTCCTCGTCGCCGTCGCTCCGGTCGTGGCCCATGGGCTCGACATGGGATCACCCCTCCCGATCGCCGTCCTCGGCCCTCGGCGTCCCGGTCTACTTCGTGATCGCGGTCGATCGTCGAGTCGCGGCAGGCGGCCCACCGATTCGGGCGTCTGGCGAGTCGATCACCGTCGAGGCGACCGTCCGCCTCGGTGACCGGCGCCTGCGTGGTCGGCCGCGCTCGGCGCGATGTCGGCGTCGATCGTGGTCGCCGGTCGTTCGCGGCGGCGCGCGCCCTCTCCGCTCCGACCCGCGTCGCAGCTCCGTCGCAGCGGGCCGCATCGGCCCGGCAGCCTCGCTCGGCGATCGGCGCGACGGTCCTGCTGTTGTTCGGCCAGGTCCTCATCTCGAACGGGGATCTCTGGGTGGTTGCCGCTCGACTCCCGGACGACGCCGGCGTCTACGCGGCAGTCGCCCTGATCGGGAGGCTGGTCTTCATCGCAGCATGGTCCGTGATCACGGTCGTCTTCCCGTCGCTCGTCTCCGGCAGCGCGAAGCAGCCCGTGCCCGGCCTCCTCGGCCGAGCGCTCGCCGCAACTGCCGCGGTCGGCGGGCTCCTCACGCTCGCAGCCGCCGTCTTCGGCGGATCCCTCATCGGGACGATGGTCGGTGACGAACCTGCGGATGGCGCTCGACTCCTGTGGCCGTATGCGCTGGCGACCACCCTCTTCGTGCTGGCCAACCTGATCGCGGTGTCCGACCTGGCGATCGGGCGGATCCGGTCCGGCCGTGATCGCGATCGCAGGCGTGGTGCAGACCGTCGTCCTCCTGCTCGGTGCCACCAATGGCACCGATTGGGTGGTCCACGACGCAGGTCGCCGCCATGATCGTGCTCCTGACCTCGATGGTCGCGGTGCGCTCGGTGCGCGACGCGGCCGAGCGTCGGAGGCGACATCGAGACGAAGTGATGTGGGCCTGCCCGGCCGGTCCGGCATGATGTCTCTTCGTGCCCAGTTCGTCGATTCGGTTCCAGCAGGTCTTCGAGGAGCTGGCGATCCCGGTCTCTCTGATCGATCCGCTGGGGCGTCAGGTCGGCTGCAATCGAGCGTACGCGGACCTGTTCGGCTACTCGATCGAGGAGCTCGACGAGCTCGACGTCGGACGGATCACCCGGGCCGCCGATCGTGACTGGACCCGCGGGTACCTCACCCAGCTGTCGAGCGGTGACATCGACGAGTTCGTGACCGACAAGGTCTACGTTCGCCAGGACGGTTCGGAGTTCACCGCTCGACTGTCGGCCCGTGCGATCCGAGACCCCGACGGCACCTGCTCGATGTTGGTCGCGACCATCACGCCGCTCGTCGAGCGCATTGCAGTGCGACCCAACCGTGCGCAGCGACTCCTCGAGTTCACGACCGACACGGTGACTGTGGTCGACGTCGACGGCAAGGTACAGGAGACCAGCGGCGGTGCCGTGCCGACGCTCGGATATCCGCCCGAGTTCTGGCACAACCGCTCGATTCTGGACCTCGTCGTCGAGGAGGATCGTGCCAGGCTGGTCGAGATCCGCGAGCGAGTGCTCGCCGACCCGACGTCCGTGATCGAGACGGAGATCGACGTCCGGGCCGCAGACGGCTCGCCGGCCACCCTCGCCACCGTCGCCGCCAACCATCTCGACGATCCGGACATCGCCGGGATCGTCGTCACGACGCGGAACATCACCGAGCACCTGAGAACACTGTCGGAATTGATGCAACGGCGCTGACCACCGCGGAGGCCGTCGCCGACGCCCAGACGCGCCTGCTCGCAACCGTGAGTCACGAGCTCCGCAACCCGCTCCACGCAGTGCAGGGGCTGGCTGAGCTACTCGCGGAGGAAGACCTCCCAGCCGCAGCAGCCGACCTCGCCGAGACGCTTCGCCGGCAGCTCTCCGGGCTCACCCAGGTGACGCAGGACCTTCTCGACGCCGCTCGCATCGATGCGGGCAAGATCGTGTTCGACCCCGAGCCAACCAACCTGTCGGCCCTCCTCAACGACGTGGCCGCCGTGGGTCGCTCATCGGCCGCAGACAAGGCCGTCGCCGTGTCGGCTCGGGTCGAAGGCGACGTGCCCGGCTGGGTGCTCGTCGACGGCGCTCGCCTTCGGCAGTTACTCAGCAACCTCGTGGGCAACACGGTGAAGTTCACGCGTGCCGGCACGGTGGAACTGGTGGTCCGGCGTGCGGACGAGGGGATGCTCAACCTGTCGGTGATCGACACCGGCATCGGGATTCCCGCCGACGAGCGCGACACCGTGCTCGAACCTTTCCAAGTCGCCTCGACCGGAGGTGCCGAACGCGGTGCGGGACTCGGATTGTCGATCGTCCACCGCCTGGTCCAGGCGATGGACGGGCGGCTCACGATGACGAGCGAGGTCGGACGCGGGACTCGCTTCGACGTCCGGCTCGATCTCGAACCGTGCGACGCGGTCGTCGCCGAACGCTCGGCGGAGCTGCCATCGGGTCTCCGGATCCTCGTTGTGGAGGACAACCCGGTGAACCAGCAACTCGCACGGAGCCAGTTGACGCGACTCGGTCTGGTGCCCATCGTCGTCGGCGCAGGCGAAGAGGCGATCGAGCTCCTGGACGACGATTCGGGCCCGTCGATCGACGTGGTCCTGATGGATCATCAGCTTCCGGGCATCAGCGGCATCGAGACGACCCGTCAGATCCGCGAGCGATCGGACGCGAACGCATCGCTTCCCGTCATCGGTCTCTCGGCGAGTGCGTCCCGGGCCGACGCCGACGCCTTCCTGGCCGCGGGGATGAACGACTTCCTGGCCAAGCCGGCCTCACTCGCAGACCTCGCCGGTGCACTCGCGTGTGCCCGTTCGGCGGATCCATCCCGCGTCGAGCCCGATGGCCGGATCGGGGAGACCGACGACCCCGCGCGAACCGGATCTCGATCCGGACGCACTCGAGCAGCTCGGCGTCGAACTCGGCGATCGATCGATCGTCGACGAGCTGGTCGAGACGTTCCTGGCGGAGCTCGACGGTCGTGTCGAGGCGATCACCGCCGCACTCGCGGCCGGCGACGAGGAGAGCTCGAGACGGGCGGCCCACACGCTGAAGTCGAGTGCACACCTGCTGGGTGCGACGCGGCTCGCTGACGTGTGCCGCGACGTCGAGCAGGGCCGGACGTCGGAGGCCGATGTCGCCGCGGTCGCGTCGAGCGCCCGCGACCGCATGGCAGAATGGCTGCTACGGGAACGGACGGAGGACCTGTGACGCCGGAGGACGCGCGATGAAGGGTGTGGTGTTCAACGTCGTGCACGAGGTGGTCGACGCTCAGCTCGGTCCGGCGACCTGGGACGACGCGATCGACCGGTCGGGTGTCGAAGGTGTCTACACGTCGCTCGGGAACTACCCGGACGCCGAACTCGGCCAACTGGTCGGTGCACTCGCGCACTCGACCCGGCTCTCCGACGACGAGGTCCTCGTCTTCGCCGGTCGTCACGGCTTCGAGCGCCTCGCCGAGCGTCACCCCGACCTCGTGGCCGCGTACGACAATTGGCCGGAGGTCATCGAGCATCTCGACGACATCATCCACCCCGAGGTCGCGAAGATCTATCCGGGCGTTGAGGTGCCGTCCTTCGAGGTCGTCGAGCTCGCGGATCGCTCAGTGCGCGTGGTGTACCGGTCTCGTCGACAACTGTGCGCGCTTGCCGAGGGGCTACTGCGTGGCCTGGGCACATGGTTCCGGTGTGAGCTCGAAGTCGAACACGTCGAGTGCGAGCGACGCGGCGACGCGTCCTGCACCCTGGCGGTCTTCGAGACGTGACCGACGACGTCGTCGAGCGTCTCCAGCTGCGCCTCGATCGGGAGCGACGCGCACGGCGGCAGGCCGAGATCATCGCCGAGCGCGGCATGCGCGAGCTGTGGCAGGCGAACAGCGAGCTTCAACAGCGCGTGACCCGGCGAACCGCCGACCTCGAGCGGCAGACGCGCATCGAGGAATACCGGGAGTGGACACGCATGACGCTCGTGTCCCGGTCAGCCGCAGCAGCTCTCCGCGAGCTCGACAAGTGTGGTGCCCACCCGGCGACCGAACCCATCATCGAAGCTGGGCGTCACCTCGACACGATCACCGGCGTCGCGACCGAGGTCGCCGCTCGGTCCCCGGAGCTCATCGAGACGACGCGAGCTCTCGTCGACGTCGCCGACGACGTGATCGACGGATGGCAGCAGGTGGCGGCGCGGTCCGGTCGGTTGCTGAGCGTCGAGGTCGGGCCGGGGCCGGATTCCGTGGCGGTCGACTGGTCCGCCGCTCGAGCCGCGCTCGACGCCGCACTCGACCACATGGTTCGACATGTCACTCGGGGCGCGCTGGTCGTGACGCTCACCGGCACCGAGGACGGTGTCGACGTGCGCATCGTCGGCGGCGCGATGCCCCACGCCGGGCCGGCGAGGACGCCGGGCTCGTCCGCCGGGGTCGACGATCGGTTCGCGGAGGCCGAGCTCATCATCGAACGGGTCGACGGCACCATCCGAACCGACGCCGACTCGGAGAGGTTCGCGATCACGATCACGTTGCCGACGGTCGTTCGAACCTGATCGGCGCCGGTCACCTGGCGATGAGGTGACGGAGGGATTGACGCTTCCCGTGCGTCGCAGCCGCTGGTCCGCAGTACGACAGCTCCGCGGCGCGAGCGAGCTTCATCGGTCGTGCGAAATGATATCCCTGGCCGAAGTCGACGCCGAGTTCCCGCACGGTGACCCACTCTTCGGCGCGCTCGACACCCTCGGCGATCACGAATCCCCGCGTCGCCTGTGCGAACTGCACGAGACCGGCGACGAGCGCTTGTCCTGCCGGGTCGTGATCGATCCCGGCGACGACCCCGCGGTCGATCTTCACGATGTCGGGGCGGTAGTCCAGTAGCTGCGCCAGCCCGGCATAGCCGGCGCCGACATCGTCGGCTGCGAGCAGGCACGACGCCGGGATCGAGCCCCTGAGCGAGCTCGCGTTCGCCGAGCTGAAGAGCGCGTGCTCGGTGATCTCGAGGACGATGCGTCGTCGGCTGTCGATGACGAGATCCGCGAGCTCCGGGTGAAGCGCAGTCGAAGGCGCGATGTTCACGTGTAGGCGGAGGCCCTCGTGGAGAGCGTCCGCCTGTTTGAGCGCGACCTCGAGGAGGAGGAGCTCGAGTTCCTCGCGGCGCCCCAAGGCGTCGGCCATCCGCAGAGCCTCGACGGGTGAGGTCCCGTCGTCGAATCGAGCCAATGCCTCGTGGGCGACGATGCGGCCGGACTGCAGGTCGACGATCGGCTGGTAGACCATCGTGAACGCCTGGGCGTCGATGAGCCCTTCGAGCCATCGGACACGCTCCAGATTGGCTTGCCAGTCGCCCATCCGCTCACGGAGCACGAAGTCGCATGCGTCGGCGACCTCGCCCATCACCGCGGCCAGTCCGTGGTCGAACCGGTCGGCGCAGCCGGCGACCAGCAGTGCATGCCCGCCCTCCCATGCTCCGGCAGACGCCACCATCACCTTCCCGTCCGTCGTCCGACCGCAGAGCGGGCAGGCGCGCCGATCGTTGACCGGCACGACGATCGGCGCAGCGGTGGCGGCGGGTCGTTCGCGCTCGATCACGGCCAGATCCTCGGGCAAGGGCGAGTCCGCGCCCCAGCAGCGCGGCCCGTCCCGCTCGATCGTCACGAGCGTGCTGCAGCCGAGTTCCCGAGGGAATCGCGAGATCAGGGCTTCGGGTGCGAGCGAGGGATCCGTCACCCGCGCTGTGGCGCCGATGTGTCGCCTGATCGAGCGGAAGCTGCCGATCATCGCGTCGACGCGGCCGAGCCAGGCGTCGGTGGTGCGCAACTGGGCCCTGACCCGTGCGACCAGTTCCGCACCGTTCACCGGCTTGATGATGAAGTCATCGGCACCGATCGCGAGCGCTTGCACCCGTGAGTCGACATCCTCGAGACCGCTGATGACGATCGTCGGCGTGGTCGCGAGTTCCGGCCTGGACCTGATTGCCGCGATCGCCTCGAAGCCTCCGAGGTGCGGCATGACGGCATCCAGGAGGACGAGATCCGGGCGGTTCTGCTCGGCGAGGGCGATGGCACCGGCGCCGGTCTCGGCGGCGATGACGACGAAGCCTGCGTTCTCGAGGACTCGGGTCAGCGCGGTGCGCTGGATGGAGTCGTCCTCAGCGTAGAGGATGATCGGCCCGGATGGTTCGTCTCGGGTACTGGGTTGATGATCGGTCGGAGGTTCGGGGTTCGTGGTCACGGGGCGAGCCTGACGTGCCAATGTCAACAGACGATCAAGATCGACCCAAGACCTCACGAGGAAGGCCGAGTGTTCCGCCCGTCGCCGCTCAGAAGGCAGTCGGTGGTCGGCTCGGTCCGGGAGAGCCGGCCATCACCTCGGCGACCGGCTGCAGCCCGCGATGGGGATGACGTTGCCACTACCTGACGCAGCTCCCTCGGAGGACGATGGAATTCGACGTCGTGGAGGTGCGCGGTGAGGCACTCGAAGAGCCCGGCACAGCCGATCGGCTGGCTGTTCGTCGTCGCCACCGTCGCGGGGTGGCGAGCTTGCTCGTCACGTCGTCGATGTTTGACAGCGACGACCTTCTGGCGTCGGTCCATGCCGACACCCATCGGCGAACCGCCGACCGAGTTCCGGCAGACTGTGTGCCTCCGGATCGCCCATAACGTGCGACCTTGGTTCGGCGCACGCGGTGATCGAAGTGGTGCCGGTCTGGTTCGGTCCGCTGATGGTTGTCGGACAGATATCCGTCCTGCACGATTCCTGCACAAGAATCTCTGGCACGCATGGGAATCGACCGTTCTGACGGGACTCGCTGGACGCCTGCAAGGCTGTGACCAGGGCTTTCTGGCACGAGCGGGACTGGCTGGACGTTCGAGCTTGCTCTTAAACCCCCCTTCACCGCAAGGTGAGTGTGGGTTCGAATCCCATCCCGGGCACCGGTTGCTGTGATCCTGTGGCGACCGTCGACGTGACCGCAGGTCGTGCCGGGATGGCGATCGAGCCGCCGATCATCACGGTGCATGCAGGCGCATGACGTCGACGATTGGGGCTCACGACGTGCACCAGCTGGCTGGCGCGCTTGCGCACGGCGGGTCGGAACTCGGCTCGTTCGTCACACTCGTCACCTACTCGGCCGGCGCACTTCACTTCGAACGAACCCGACAGGACCTTCGCCTCGTCAACGGCAAGCAGCCGATCGACATGGTCTTCGAACACGACGAAGCACTCGACGCGGAGTGGAAGCGGCTACCCCTCCGTCGCGTCGACGCCGTCGATCGAGACACCGCCGACCGCTGACTGTTGGCCGCGCCCCCGACCGATCAGCTCGCCGATGTGAATCCGCAGTCGGCGGCCGATCGATCGCGGCCGGCCTCGAGCACCGGCCGCGACCGCGACGCACTACTGCAGGTCGGTCAAGCGGCCGAGGGCGTTGCCGATGAGCACGCGCGCCTCGTCGGCGATCGGGACGATCATGTCGATGTCGCTCAACTTGGCCATGAGCCCGGGATCCATGGCCTCGACGACGACCGCGCCGTTCGATTCGCGCACCGTGACGTTGCACGGCAGGAGGACGCCGATCTGCGGAACGACATCGAGCGCACGGCTGGCAAGGTGCGGGTTGCAGGCACCGACGATCACGTACCGGCCCATCTCCTTGCCCACCTTCGCCTTCAGCGTGGACTGCATGTCGATTTCCGTGAGCGTCCCGAAGCCCTCAGCTGCAAACGCCGCCTTGACCGCCTCGAGCACCTCGTCGAACGGCTTCGACAACACGATTGATTCCTCATAGACCATGGCGACATCACTTTCGTAGATCGATGCTTCCAACCTAGGTTCGACGAACCGACGCGCCACAGGGCACAAGGTCACGCTCACGCCTCGATCGACCGCGACGACGGAACGCCCGTGGAAGTGCGTGCGCGGGGTGGGATTCGAACGGCCTTCAGCGAAGGACGCGACCGGAGGCCATGGTGGGTTCGATGCGCACCCGGATCGAGGGCGTCGGGGCGGCTTGGCCGGCGAGGTGGATCGACGCCGCGACCGTGACCCGAGCGTGCGATGCGGTGGGATCGGGGCAATCGGGAGGGTCTGTCTCGTGCCGGGTCCACCACGAGGCGGGTTCACCGGTGTGGTTCTCCGATCGAACGCCTGACGACCGGGCTACTTCCGGCAGAAGCAGGCGCGCGAGTAGTAGGGGCAGCGGCCGCTCTTGTCGGTGAATCGAGTGAACGTCTCGACGACCAGACAACCGTCGCAGAGATGACCGGTGACGGTCGTGACGCTGAAGCTCGTCTTGAACCTCGACGTGAACGCCACTGCGTCCCGAGAGACCACACTCTCGGTGTAGGCCTGACCCCTGACCGTGCCCCAATCACACGGCGTGGGAGTACAGGCGCCGAACGGATGGACCCTGAGCACACCGTTTCGGCTGCTCAGGTCGACTCGCACGAGGCCGCGGGTCTGCTTGTCGCAGTTTCGCCACCTGCCGACCAGTGGCCGGAGGTTCAGGGTCTTGCCCTTCACCGGCTTGAGCTTGGCGGGCGACGCCTTCTCGAGCGTTGCGACGAACTCTTGCTTTGCCATGACTCATCTCCCTGTCATTCGATGAGGGGTGAGTGAATATTTGCATGATACCGAACATTTGTGCAAAGGTTCATTGCGCACTCAACGACAAACTCGTCAGGTGGCGATGCGATGCGAATCGTCGTCCGATCTGGTGAGCGATGCTCGGGAAGGCCCAGCGCGGCGACGTTCTGGCTCCTGCGGCGGAAGGCGTAGATGCCTCCGTACTCGCAAGAGCGCGCTCCATGCCAGTCGGTTGAATCCAGCGAAATACTGCGAATGGAGCCGATGCAGCGTGCGGTGTCATGCGGATGTACGCCGTCTCGATCGGTGGCACGCTGTTATCAAGGCAGCGCGTGCGCTCGGCCGTGTTGGAGAATTGACCGGGCCGCCCGTGCCTCCTGCCGTGCACGGACGATGACGCAACCACGATGCATTCAACCGCGGCGTTGCGGCATCTCGGGTGTCGGCCGGCGGGCAGCGTTGGGGCGGGCCTGGGTAACGTGACCGTGTGCGGGTGCCCGATGTCGACGAACTGCGCCGGGTGGTCGAGCAGTACGACCACGACGGGTATGCGTACGTGCGGTCGATGTTCTCGACCGACGACATCGCTCCCTTGGCCGCCGCATTGTCGGACGGTGCCGCACCGGGTGCATTCGGCGTGACCGACAGTCGCGGTGGGCGTCAGGAGCTGTCGGCGTGGGTCCACCTCGGCGACGACTTCATCGGGGTCGTGCCGCGCCTGCAGCCACTTGTCGACCTGGCGGCGGCGGTGACCGGCGAGCCGGTCTACCACTGGCACTCCAAGCTGTCGTGGAAGCGCCCGAACACCACATCGCTGTGGGACTGGCACCAGGACTACGCCTTCTGGGCCGACGACGGTGTCGCCCGACCCGACATGTGCACGATCGTGGTCGCGATCGGCCCGGTCGAGGAGGCGAACGGCTGCATGCGACTCGTGCGTGGCTCTCACCGGTTGGGCATGATCGACGTGGTCGCGATCGGCCGGTCGCAAGGGTCCGACCCCGACGTCGTCGAATCGGTGCTCGACGCACATCCCGTCGAACTGTGTGAGTTGGAGTCGGGCGACGTCGTCGTCTTCCACTCGAACACGTTGCACAGCTCGGGTCCGAACGAATCCGAATTGCCCAGGACGATGTTGATGATGTCGTACAACGCAGTGACGAACCCGCCGACCGCACCACGCCACCCCGGCTACTCGCCCGAACCGCTCGCCGTGCTGCCACCGTCCGCCGTCGTCGACGGCTGGACCGGGATCTTCGGTGAGACCACGCTCCTCGACCCCGTCGCCGACGGGCTCGACCAGGGTTACAGCACCTCGAGCCCATGACGCCGCCACCGCCGGTGGACCCACGGCGGTCAGCGTGGCGGCGGGCGTGAGCCGGACGGCCACCGTGTGCCGGGTCACGACGTTCTGGCACCCTCGTCGGCGTTGCGGGTGAAGATCGACTCGGCCAGCTGCTGCATCGGAGCGAGGGCCAGACCGACCCCGACGTTGGTGACGATCAGCAACCCGCGACCCTCCTCCGGGAGGAGCCACGTCTCGGACGTGAACCGCTGATTGCTGCCGTTGTGCCAGATCAGCTCCGATCCGTCGGGCTGCGGGAAGACCCCCCCGAGCGCATAGTCGGTGTCCGGGGCGACGGTGCGCAGCGCGTCGAACACGTCGGCGCTGACGATCTCGGTGTCGCTGCCCCGGAAGCCACGCAGCTGCGACTGCAGGAACCGTGCCCAGTCCGTCATGCTGCAGTGCACCGTGCCTGCGGGAGCGATGGCGTGGCCGAGCTCCGCCTCGGTGTGACCCGGATCGACGGGCCGGATGCTCTCTTCGACGAGGTGTCCCCACGGCTGGTCGACCCGGCCGGGGGTGCCCGGTGCGTAGAAGCCGCAGCTGTCCATGCCGAGCGCATCGAAGATGCGGGTCTGGAGGAGTTCCTCGTACGGGACGCCGGTGAGGCGTTCGAGCACGGCACCCACGGTGGTGTAGCCGATGTTCGAATAGGCATGCTCCCCGGCGGGAAGCCGCGGCGGACGGCCGACTGCACGCTCGGCGAGCGCGATCCGTTGCTCCATGAGCGGGCGACCGTCCTCGCTCTCGCCGAGAATGGCGTCCACGAAGACCGCGTCGTCGTCGCTCAGGCCGGAGGTGTGGGTGAGCAACTGGCGGACGGTGACCGCGGCCATCGACTCGTCGAGCGCACCGAGGGAGTCCCCGAACACCTCGGCCACCGTCGTGTCCCACGTGACCACGCCGTCGTCGACGAACGTGCCGACGAGCGTGGCGGTCATCGCCTTGACGTTCGACCCGATCGAGAAGCTGTCGTCCACGTCCACGGGGGTCGGGTCACCGCTCCGTCGAACTCCGGCGACGGCGGACTCGAGCATGTCGTCGCTGTCGAAGACGGCGACGCCGACTGCGGGCAGCCCGGTCTCGGCAACGAGCGTTTCGAGATCGGCGCGGAGGTCGGCTTCCTCCGGCGGTCCACCGGCCAAGGTCGGGACGGTCGGTTCGGGGAGCTCGCCGGCCTCGAACGCTTCGAGTGCCGGAACGACGACCGACTCGAAGTACTCGTCGGCCCGTTCGGACGGGACCTCGATGGCAACGCTGTAGGTCACGGCTCCGATCTCGGTCAGGGCCACGCCGACGAACACCTCACCGGTGTCGAGCGCATGCAGATTCCAGGTGAGGTCGCCGGCGACGTGCCGGCCGACCGGCACGAAACCGAGCTCCTCGAGGTCAGGGACGTTCTCGTTGAGCTCGGCACCGAACTCCAGAGCGGCGTCGGTTCCTGCGTACGTGCCGTCGAGCGCGGTGTCCCAGCCGAGGGGTGCGACGGCGGTCACGCCGATCTCGTCGATGGTGACGGCGACGAGTTCGAGACCAATCGATTGCTCGGACTCGACGGGCGGCTCGGTCGCCGGTGGCTCGGTTGGTGGTGTCGTCGGCGGATCCGTTACCGCCGGTTGGGTCGCGGGTGGGGCCTCCGGCGGGAACACCACCGTCGGGTCGCCCGACGTGGTGTCCCCGGTGTCTCGTGACCGTCCCGGATTCGACGTCGCCGACCTGGTCCGCGTGGAGCCGCTTCCCGACCGGTCGGCGTCACCGCTCGACGAGCACCTGAACCGGCTCTTCGATGCGTGGAACGGAGAGGACCCGTGGACCGACGCCGAACTCGCCGATCGGTGGCTGCCGGCGCTCGTCGAAGCGGCCGGTGGCAGCGCGCAGATCCTGAACGAAGGTGACCGTGTCGTCCTCGAGGAGGAGGGACGACGTCGCTTCGTCGCCATGGCCGATCGCCAGCCGGACATGACGAGGGCGATCGCAGTCACCGAGCGAGGCACGCCGTTCTCCGTGCTGCTGGTCCTGGCCGATGACGCTCGGCTGGAGACCCTCGGGATCGATCCGTGGCCGCTCCCTCCACCGCTGAAGGGCTGGGCCACGGCGCTGTCGCTCACGGTCGCCTGGCTGTTCCTCGCGGCAGGGGCCGCCGCCGACCGCTACGGCCAGCGCCGCCACGCATGGGGGTCGTGGGCGGCGGCGATGGTGTCGCTGTCCGCCGTGCTCGTCCTCAGCCGATCATCGGTCGCGTACACCATCGGGCGTTCGCTCCCGGCCGTCGCGGCCGCCGTCGCCGTGTGGCTGCTGGTCGGTGGTGCGCGCAGCGTCGGCCGGCGGTGGCTGCTGGCCGCAGCGGGGGCCGCTGTCGCCGTCGCCGTCGTCGCCCCACTCACCCACGATGCGACGCGGATCGGTCACCCGGCCGTGGTCGGGGGGTTCGCCGACAGTGAATCGACGTACCGCACCTTGCTCGCCGTCTCCGCCGTGCTGGTCGGGCTCACGTTCGCAGGGGTGGCGACGGTGAGCATCCTGCGGCTCCGCAGCCTCAGCCGCTGGCGGCGGCCACCCGAGTGGGTGGTCCTCGCGGCGGCGACGCTGTGGTCGCTCGCCGCCATCGGTTCGGCGATCGACCATGCGTTCGGTGACGGCGCGTGGGCCGGCGGGTCGCTGCGCGCCGCCGGCTGGGTGGCGTTCGGCACCGTCGGGTTCGCCATCGCTCTCGACCTCGTCAGCTCCCGCTGGGACAATCCCGAGCTGGCCAACCTGGTCATCGACCTCGACGCCGAGGGCAGCGAGCTGCGGTCGGCGATCGCCAGGGCGCTCGAAGACGCATCGGTCGAGTTGGTCACCTCCGACGACGGCGAGACCCTGATCGACGAGACGGGCGCCGCGATCACCGCCGGTCAGCTGCCCCCGGGGCGGACCCTCACGCTGATCCGATCACACGGCACTCTCGTCGGCGGGCTGGTGCACGATGCCGCGTTGCAGATCCATCCGGCTCGCGTGGCCTCGATCGCCGCCACGGCCGGGATGGCGATCGAGGTCGGCCGCCTCAACCGTCGGGTACTGGCACAGCTCGACGACGTCACCGCCTCCCGGGCGCGGATCGTCCAGGCGAGCGACGCGGCACGCCATCGCATCGAACGCGATCTCCACGATGGCGCGCAGCAGCGTCTGGTCGGGCTCGGCCTCACCCTCCAGCGCGCACGCAGGATGACGGGAAGTACCGCCGATGCGACGCGCACCCAGCTCCTCGACGAGGCCGGCCGGGAGGTCCGCGAGATCATCGAGGACATCCGGGCGGTGTCCAGAGGCTCGCACCCGGCCCTGCTGGCCGAACGCGGGTCGACCGCCGCGCTCGATGCCCTCGCCGAACGGGCGCCGGTCCCCGTTCGCATCGATGTCGCGCCCGAACCGATCCCGGACGACGCGGCGACGACCGTCTACTTCGTCGTGGCCGAGGCGCTCACCAACATCGCCAAGCACGCCGACGCCTCTGCGGCCACGGTTGCGGTCGAGCGGCGCAACGGCTCGGCCCGGGTCGACATCGCCGACGACGGTCGCGGCGGGGCGACGATGTCGCCCGGTTCCGGGTTGCAGGGGCTCGACGATCGCGTCGCCGCGGCGGGCGGTTCGCTGGCCATCCGCTCGGGGATCGACGGCACGACCCTGGAAGCGGAGATCCCGTGCCGCGTGATCCTCGTCGACGACTCCGCGCTCATCCGCGACGGGCTGGCCGGCCTCCTGGCGGACGAGGGCATCGACGTGGTGGCGACGTTCGCGGACGCCGACGGCGTCGTCGAGGCCGTCGCCCGCCACCAGGCCGATGCGCTCATCATCGACGTTCGGATGCCGCCCGACTTCCAGACCGAGGGTCTCGAGGCGGCACTCGAGGTGCGTCGGAACACGCCGGGCACCGGGATCCTGGTGCTCTCCCAGCACATCGAGACCCGCTATGCGGTCGAACTGCTCGAGGCGGGCGCCGCCGGCGTGGGATACCTCCTCAAGGACCGGGTGACCGAGATCGAGACGTTCATCGACGCCCTCGAGCGCGTCGTCGGCGGTGGCACGGTGATCGACCCGGACGTCGTGACCCGGCTCGTGCAGCGGCCGCGCGACCCGGGCCCGTTGGAGCGGCTCAGTGAGCGAGAGCGCCAGGTGCTCTCGCTGATGGCCGAGGGCCACACCAATGCTCGAATCGCCGCGGAGCTCGTCGTCAATCAGCGCACGGCCGAGACCCACGTGAGCAACATCTTGACCAAGCTCGATCTCCCTCCTGACGCAAGCGTCGACCGACGAGTCAGCGCGGTCGTCCTCTGGCTCAGGAGCCAGCCGACCTGACCCGTCGCGTGATGGGTCGGAACCCGTGGGCACCGATGGTCGCCGAGCTCTGTGGACGGGCCGTGAGCGTGATCCGACCGTGCCGTATGGCGTGACGCCGTCGTCAGCCGATGTTGCGGCGTGCCGTCGGGATCGCGTCGAGGCGTTCCGGATTGATCGGCTCACCCGTGTCCTCGTCGAAGCCGTAGGTGCCTTCGTCGATCCGCTGCAGCGCGGCGTCGATCTCTGCCAACGACGCGGTGAGGTCGGATTCGAGATGCATCTCGGCGTCCACCCGAGCCGTGTCCTGACCCGCGTCACCGGAGAGTGCGTCGATGGGTCCCTCGGCGTGGCGCTCGCGGTCGACGTCAGCGAGTTGCCGATCGAGGCGCTCGCGTTCTCCGATCAGGCGGCGACGGAAGTGGTCCAGATCGATGGCCGACATTCCGGGAGTTTCCCACGGGCGCCGTGGGCTCTCCAAGCACCGTGGGTGATCGGGCGGTCCCGTCGAGTGCTTCCAGGATGGTGCCCGGCAGCCGGTTCGGACCTACGTTCGTCGCCTGACGATCGAGCGTGAGGAGCAGCAGATGAGCAACGAGCAGCAGTTGCGCTCGGAGCCGGCCGTCGATCCTGCCCAGATCAGCATTGCGGCGACCGTGACGACCAGGACCCCGAGTACCGCGGCACCGACGAGTCACCAGCGTCGCCGGCGGGGCGCGGCGGCCTCGTCCTCGCGCGTCATCGGGCCGATCGGGCGGACGCCACGACGTCCGGTCCGGACGGAGCGGCTGGGTCAGCTCTTCGGCACGAGTGCGTCGACGGCGTTCTCGAGTTGGTCCGCGACATCGGCATACATCGATGCTTCCTCCTGTCGGCCGACCATGACGAAGTGGGCTTCGATGTCGAGCGCCAGCCCCCGCGCCCGGTTGAGCGCCGAACTGCGGGCACGATCCGACAGCGACGCCACGCGCTGGTCGATCAGTTCCGCCCCGATCTCCGCGGCACTGGCTTCGGCCCCCGGCCACTGCGACATCAGGATCGCCCACGCCAGCACGGCCTCGGACGCACTCTCCTCGGTCTGGCCGGCGACAGCGAACACCGCGGACATGCGCACGTGGTACGCGAACTGGTCGGCCGCCGGCTGCGGCAGGCACAGCGCACCGGACACGGGCCCCCCGGATGCTTGCTCGGACGGTGCGGTCATCGGATCCTCCTCGACGTGATCGTTCCACCTTCGGTGACCCGACCTCGCCGGACCAGGGCCCAAGGTCACGCGACAACCAAGATCGGGACTTTCGGCCATCGCAGTGGGTCTCGTCCTGTGGCCATGATGAAGCGATGCCCACCGCCTGCCTGGATGGAAACGAGGCCGCCGCGCGCGTCGCCTATGCGCTGTCCGAGGTGGTGGCGATCTACCCGATCACCCCCGCCTCGCCGATGGGAGAGTTCGCCGATGCCTGGGCGTCGGCCGGACCAGCCGAATCGGTGGGGGAGCGTGCCCGACGTCGATCGAGATGCAGTCGGAGGCCGGAGCCGCCGGTGTGCTCCACGGGGCGCTCCAGACCGGCGCACTCGGCCACCACCTTCACCGCGTCGCAGGGCCTGCTGCTGATGCTGCCCAACATGTTCAAGATCGCCGGCGAGCTGACGCCCGACGGTGATCCACGTCGCGGCGCGGGCGGTGGCGACCCACGCGCTGTCGATCTTCGGCGACCACAGTGACGTCATGGCGGCTCGCAGACCGGCTTCGCGATGCTCTGCGCCAGCTCGGTGCAGGAGGCCCACGACTTCGCCGCCGTGTCGCATGCTGCCATCCCTGCGGTCGCGGGTGCCGTTCGTGCACTTCTTCGACGGGTTCCGCACCTCGCACGAGATCAACCGGATCGAGCTGATCGACGACGACGTGCTCGCCGAGCTGGTACGCGACGACGACATCGCTGCGCACAAGCTGCGGCGCCTGCGCCCGACGGCGCCCGGTCGTTCGCGGCACGGCGCAGAACCCCGACGTGTTCTTCCAGGCTCGCGAGGCCGCCGACGCCGTTCGCACGCATCGGTCCGGCACGCGGTCGCCGGCGTGCGTTCGACGAGTCTCGCCGCGGCCGACCGGTCGTCGGTACGGGCTCGTCGACTACCACGGGCGCCGCGGATGCCGAACGGGTGGTCGTGATCATGGGGTCGGGCGCCGGTGCCTGCCGCGAGACGGTCGACCGGCTCATCGCCGACGGTGAGCGCGTGGGCGTGGTCGACCGTTCGGCTGTTCCGGCCCGTTCCCGACGGCCGAACTCGCTGATCGCCGCTACTGCCCGAGTCGGCGACGTGCATCGCCGTGCTCGACCGCACAAGGAACCGGGTTCGGTGGGCGAGCCGCTGTTCCAGGACGTGGTCACCACGTTGTTCGACGCCGGGCGACGCGACGTCGACGTGATCGGCGGGCGATACGGCCTCGGGTCCAAGGAGTTCACGCCCGCCATGGTCGCCGCGGTCTTCCGGGAGCTCAACTCGAACGCCCCCAAGCGTCGGTTCACGGTCGGCATCAACGACGACGTCAGCCACTCCAGTCTCTCGGTCGACGAATCGTTCGCCGTCGACACGGGGCATCGTTCGGCGGTGTTCTACGCGCTCGGGAGCGACGGCACGGTCGGCGCGAACAAGGCCACGGTGAAGATCGTCGGATCGCACACCGACCTCTTCGCCCAGGGCTACTTCGTGTACGACTCGAAGAAGTCGGGTTCGATGACGGTGTCGCACCTGCGGTTCGGGCCCGACCCGATCCGTTCGACCTACCTGGTCGACGAGGCCGATGTCGTCGCGTGCCACCAGTTCGGGCTGCTCGACCGGTTCGACGTGACCGCCACGGCGCGTCCCGGTGGAACCCTGCTGTTGAACGCCCCGTTTCCCGCTGCCGAGCTGTGGGCGAACCTGCCCGAGCGAACCCGGCGAGCGATCGTCGAGAAGGGTCTGCGCGTGTTCACCGTCGACGCAGCCGGCATCGCAGCCGATCTCAAGATGCCCGGTCGCATCAACACGGTCATGCAGCCGTGCTACTTCGCGCTGACCGACATGGTGCCGCTCGACGAGGCGACCGAGGCGATCAACCAGTCGATCAGCGACACCTACGGACGCCGTGGCCGCACGATCGTCGAGCGCAACCAGCAGGCGGTGACACGAGCGTTGGCCGAGCTGCAGGAGCTCGAGGTGCCCACCGAGACGCCGGCAACCGACGACCTCGCACCGGTGACGACTCTCGCCGAGGCAGCCGATCACGCCGACGCCGACTTCGTCGATCGGGTCACCACCACGCTGATCGCCGGTCAGGGCGACCTGCTGCCGGTCTCGGCGATGCCGGTCGACGGCACGTTCCCGACCGGCACCACGAAGTTGGAGAAGCGCAAGCTCGCGCCCGAACTGCCGATCTGGGAGCCTGATCTGTGTATCGACTGTGGCAAGTGCGCCATCGTGTGCCCACACGCCACGATCCGCATGAAGGCCTTCCCGGCCGATGCCCTCGACGGCGCACCCGACGGGTTCCTGAGCAAGTCGTTCCGGTCCCGAGAACTGACCGACCACCTCCTCACGGTGCAGGTCGCCCCCGACGACTGCACGGGGTGCGGGATCTGCGTCGAGGTGTGCCCCGCCAAGGACAAGACGGAGATCCGGCGCAAGGCGATCAACATGCGGCCCGCGGAGGAACACCGCGACGTCGAACGACCCCGCTGGGACTTCTTCCTCGACATCCCCGAGCTCGATCGAACATCGGTCACGCACGACTCGGTGAAGAACTCACAGCTGCTCGAGCCCCTGTTCGAGTTCTCCGGCGCCTGTTCGGGCTGCGGCGAGACGCCGTATCTCAAACTGATGACTCAGCTGTTCGGCGAACGGCTCGTCGTCGCCAATGCGACCGGGTGCTCGTCGATCTACGGCGGCAACCTGCCGACGACCCCGTGGTCGGAGAACGCGGCCGGTCACGGGCCCGCATGGTCGAACTCGCTCTTCGAGGACAATGCGGAGTTCGGCCTCGGCATGCGCCTGGGCATCGAGCACCATCAGGACGAGGCTCAGCGGCTCGTCGCCGAGCTGACCGACGTGATCGGTGGTGAACTGGCCGAACAACTGCTCGCCAACGTGCACGCCACCGAGAGCGGTGTCACAGAGCAGCACGATCGCATCGCGGCCCTTCGAACCAGGCTGGAGGGCGTCGATGACCCTCGGGCGCAGCGGCTCGACTCGATCGCCGACGAGCTCGCGGCCACCAGCACGTGGATCGTCGGCGGAGACGGCTGGGCGTACGACATCGGCTTCGGCGGCGTCGACCATGTGCTGTCGAGCGGCCGCAACGTCAACCTGCTCGTGCTCGACACCGAGGTGTACTCGAACACCGGCGGGCAGGCATCCAAGGCCACGCCGCTCGGTGCGATCGCCAAGTTCGCGACGGCCGGCAAGAACACCGGCAAGAAGGACCTCGGTGCCGTTGCCCGCCGGTACGGCAACGTCTACGTCGCTCAGATCGCCCTGGGCGGAAGCGAGATCCAGACGGTGAAGGCGCTCATGGAGGCCGACGCCTGGGAGGGCCCGTCGCTCGTGATCGCCTACTCGACGTGCATCGCGCACGGCATCGACATGACCACCTCGATGGCGCAGCAGAAGCAGGCCGTCAAGGCCGGGTACTGGCCGCTCTACCGGTATCGGCCGACCAGCGACGACCACGAGCACCCCTTCCAGCTCGACTCGGCCGCCCCGACCGTGCCGCTGCGCGAGTTCGCCCTGCAAGAGGCTCGCTACGCCATGCTCGCTCGGTCGGATCCCGAACGGTCGGAGATGCTGCTCGCCCTCGCGCGAGGACGCCATCGACGAGCGCTGGCGGTACTACGAGCAGCTCGCCGACGTCGAACGGCGCGTGCCGAGCATCGGGCACCACGACGAAGCCGTCGAGGTCGAGCTGACCGCACCCGCCGACCGGCCGCCCGAGGGAGCTGATTCCGAATGACCGATCTGCACTGCACCTACCTCGGCCTCCCGCTCAGGTCGCCGATCGTCGCCTCACCGAGTCCGCTCACCGGCGAGGTCGACACGATCGCCGAACTCGAACGCTACGGCGCCGGTGCCATCGTGTTGCCGTCACTGTTCGAAGAACAGATCGAGCACGAAGCGAACGAGATCGACCGGCTGATGTCGATCAACGCCGACAGCTACGGCGAGGCCACCTCGTTCTTCCCCGACGTCGACGACTACAACTCGGGCGTCGATCGCTACCTCGAGCTCGTCGAGATCGGCCAAGGCCACCGTCGACGTGCCGGTGATCGCGAGCCTGAACGGAGCGAGTGTCGGGGGTTGGCTGCGGTACGGGGGTCTGCTCGAGGACGCCGGCGCCGACGCGGTGGAGATCAACCTGTACACCGTGGCCGCCGATCCGATGGTGTCGGGATCGGAACTCGAGTCGGAGCAGCTCGAGCTGATCGCCGTGCTCGCCGGCGAGCTCGGCGTACCGCTCGCGGTGAAGATCTCGCCGTACTACTCGTCGCTCGGATCGTTCCTCGTCGGCGTTCAGGAGGCGGGAGCTGCCGGCATCGTGATGTTCAACCGCTTCTACCAGCCCGACCTCGACCTCGAGACGCTCGGCGTCGAATCCCGGCTCTCGTTGAGCACCCCGGAGGAACTGCGGCTCCCGCTGCGTTGGACCGGCATCATGCGCCAGTACCTGTCGATGTCGATCGCCGGCACGACCGGTGTGCACAGCGGGTACGACGTGGCCAAGCTCGTCCTCGTCGGCGCCGACGTGGCGATGACCGCGTCGTCGGTGTTGCGCAACGGTGCACCTCATCTCGCCACCATCGAGGCTCAGCTTCGGGACTGGATGAGCGAGCACGAGTACGAGTCGGTCGAGCAGATGCGCGGCGCCGTCCGCAGCGAGGCCGCGGCCGATCCCGCCGGGTTCGAGCGGGCCAACTACATCGGCAATCTGGCCACCTATACGAGCCGCCACTTCGACCAACGGCCGATCTCGCTCCGGACGAACTGAGCGACACCGGCTCGACCGGAGGCCGTCAGAACTTGCCGGAGTTGACCCAGGTCTCCTCGGGCGTGATCTCCTCCATGACGTCCCAGTGTTCGACGATCAGGCCGTCCTCGACGCGGAACAGGTCGATCACGGCCATGTCGGTGTCACCGAGGCGCATCTTCGACATCGAGGCGACGAAGTTGCCGCTCCCGATGACCCGGTGCACCTCGTCGTAGACCATCGACTGCCCGATCGCGGCGAGCTGGTCGGCGAATGCCGCCAGCCCGTCGAGACGGTCACCAACGAGCGGATTGTGCTGGATGTACGTGTCGGACGAGACGTAGTCGGTGAGCCGCCCCATGTCGCCGCCCTGGAGCACGTCGCGTAGGAAGCCGATCACGAGCGCCTTGTTCTCCTCGGTGCGGTCGAGATCGGTCACCTCGGTCGGGCCGTCGACCTGGCTGTGACCCGAGACGGTGTCGTCGGTCATCTCGGCGATCATGTCCCAGTGCTCGATCAGCTTCCCGTCGGCGTCGGTGTCGAAGATGTCCGCGGTGACGTAGCGGTACTCGCCGTCGTTGAGGCGTTGCACGGCGTGGAGGAACACGTACTGCCCGTCCTCGAACCCTCGCACGATCTCGATGTCGCGGACCGGGTTGCGCCGGATGAAGTCGTCGAAGAACTCGATGAAGCCCTCGCGGCCGTCCTTCACCGGGGTGGAGTGCTGGGTGTACCGGTCGCCTGCGTACCGGTGGATCGCATCGACGTCGCCGTCGCGGATCGCCTCGAGGTAGATCGCCTTCGCATTGTCGAGTCGTGTTCCCACGCAGTGTCCCTTCGTCGTGGGTGCCAACCGTACTGAGCACGGTCGCGTCGGCGAAGACCCGGCCACGGGGGTGGAATGGCACACTGATGTCATGAGGTGGTTGGCACAGGGCGAGCGCGATGTGCCGTCGACGACCGAGTGGTTGTCGCCTCGGGAGGTCGCGCACGTCGAGTCGATCCGGTTCACCAAGCGGCGCAACGAGTACCTCACGCGTCGGTGGACGTCGAAGCGGGCGGTCGCCGCCGTGCTCGATGTCGACGACTCGCGGCCGTCGCTGCGCCGGATCGAGATCCGCCATCGACCGAGCGGTGCACCCGCGGTCCACGTCGATGGGCAACCGGCCCCCGTGGACGTGTCGATGAGCGATCGCTCGGGATGGGCGGTGTGTCTCGTCGGGTCGCCGGGCACGATGGCGGCGGGCACCGTCGGTATCGACCTCGAGGTGGTCGAGCCCCGATCGACCGCATTCGTCGACGACTACTTCACCCCTGCCGAGCAGGCGTTCGTCCGTGACCGGCCGCCGGAGCACCACGGCGAGCTCGCGAATCTGATCTGGTCGGCGAAGGAGGCGGCGCTGAAGGTGCAGCAGGTCGGCCTCCGGGTCGACACCCGTACCGTCGACGTCGATCTCCACGGCAGGCGGGAGGTCGACGGCTGGTCGGCGATGACCGTGACCGGAAGCAACGGCCCGATGCCCGGGTGGTGGCGTCGCGCCGGTGTCTTCCTCCTCACGATCGCGTTCGCCGAGCCGACCGATCCGCCGGAGCTCCTCCCGGCGAGCGCCGATCTCGACCGTGCGACGCCGCACCATTCGTGGCTGGAGTCGCCGATCACCTGACGGTTCAGGCGTAGCGAGCGATACCGCGGTCGAGCGCGTCGATCACGTACGGCCGGAGATCGTCGGCGGCGATGATCCGGTCGACCGAGCCGACCCGCAGCGCCCGCTCGATGGTGTGGATCGAGTCGAACTCGCCGGCGACCTCGCCGAGCTTCTCGGACCGCACCTCCTGGGTGATCGACGCCAACGCGCTGCGCAGTCTCGTGGCCTCGGCGCCGTCCGCGTCGGCAACGGCCTCGCGGGCGTTTCGGACGCGGTGATCGGCCTCGGTTCGCTTCTTGACGTCGCGTGCGAACACGGTGGCGGCCGCCGGCGCACCACCGATCACCGACGCGTACGATCCCTCGACCGCTGCGATCTCCATCGACTCGTTGAGCGCCTTCGAGAACACCACGAACGCCCCGCCGTGGTACCGCGACACCACGACGAACACGATCGGACCGTCGAAGTTGGTGACGGAGCGTCCGATCTCGGCGCCGAACTCGAGCTGCCGGCGCCGCATAGATTCCGGCGAACCGTCGAAGCCGGAGAGATTGGCGAGCACCACGAGCGGGCGGTTCCCGCTCGCGGCGTTGATGGACCGTGCCGTCTTGCGGGACGAGTGCGGGAAAAGTGTGCCCGACGTCCACGCGGGTGGGCCGTCGGCGGGCACGAAGCCCTTGCGTCCGACCGTGTGCGACTCGATCCCGAGCAGGCAGACCGGCCACCCGCCGATCGTCGTGTCCCACACGATCGACGTGTCGCCGTCGCTGAGGTCCTTCCAGCGCTCGAGCGGCTCGGAATCGACGTCGGCCACCGCGCGCATCACCGACCGCATGTCGAACGGTTGCTTGCGCTCGGCGTTGAGCTCGGCCGAGAACACGTCTCCGACCGTGCGGAACGGTGACGAGGCCAGCTCGGCGTGGGGACTCGAGCGGACGTCGCGCTCGGCCGGGTCCGACGTCGGTCGTCGCCGCGGGAACCGTTCGCCGGGCACGACGTAGGTGAGATCGTAGTGGCGGAGCAGCAGTGCACAGGCCTCGGGGAACGAGGGTGCCCAGTACTGCGCCTGGCCGTTCGGACCCATCACCCGGTGGTAGCCGCCGATGCCGAAGTTGTCGTCGGCACTGACCGCTCCCGAGAAGTCGAGCGCCTGCTTGCCGGTGAGCACCATCGCCGACGCCGGGGTCATCACGAGGATGCCCTTGGTGTGGGTGAGCATCGTGGCCTCGGCGTTCCAGTAGGGCTGGCCACCGACGTTGATCCCGGTGACGACGATGTTGATCTCGCCGCCGGCCTGGGTGAACTCGATCAGCCGCCGAAGCGTGAGTGCGATCCAGTCCATGTTCTCCGTGCCCGAGTCCATGGCGATCAGCGCGCCGCTCGACACCGCGAACCACTCGACGGGAAGCCGGTGCTCGAGCGCGTACGCGAGCGCCGCGTTGATCCGCCGGCATTCGGGCTCGGCCAGGTTGCCGAGGCCCTGGGTCGGGTCGGACAGGATGCTCACCCGGCGCATCCCCTCGGGGACGACCTCGCTGTGGTTCGTCATGATGCCGACCACGAGATGGGCGGTGTTGGTGCCCGGCTCCCGGTGCACCGGCACCAGCTGGTCGTCGGCGTCGAGCTCGAGCTCCTGGAACGAGTCGGCCGGCAGACCGTCGAGCGGCGGGCGCTCGGTGAACAACCGGACGATTTCGTGGGGATAGGGCGAGCCGAAACGTGCGGCGGTGAGGATCTTCTGCTGGTAGGTGCCGAGCGGCCGCACGGGCTGGTCGCCCGCCCGATCCTCTCGGACCAGGATCTGATGTCCGGCCTGCTCGATGTGGAGCACGGCGTTGCGGCTCCCGTCGGGAGCGCTGTCGTCGGGGAGGCGAATCTTGAGGACGACCTTTTCGAGGCCGACCCGTCCAGCCATGGGCGCGAAGCGGTGCGCGAGCTGTTCGGTCTCCTCCATGGTCAACGTCCACGGGGCACGGACGTCGAGCACCAGCCGGTTCGCCACCGGGCGGTCGCGGGGCGTGTACCCGGCGAGCTCGGATCGCATCGCGGCGAAGGCGAGGAGGCCGACCCGCTCGAGACGCGGATAGGTCCGCTCGCCGGTCACCGGGTCCTCGGCCGACATCAGGTCCCGGACCTCACCGAGCGCGAACAGCCGGTGGTCGCGCGGGTTCTCCTTCGCCACACCGTCGAACACGTACACGTCCTCGGGGGAGGGCCGCCGGACGAGGTCGAAGTTCGACAGGCGCCAGAGCTCGAGACGTTCGGCGAGCATCGGGTGCAGGTTGCGGAACAGCGCATCCTCGACGAAGGCGCCGTCCTCGTCCTGGTGGAACGTGACGTGCTGGGACTTCGAACGCTCGTCCGACGCACCGGTCATCGGACTGACGGTCACGTCGAGCCGTCGGACCCGCCGACCGAATCGGCATTCGTCGGCCGATTCGGCCACGTCCTCGGCCGTCGTGGCGATGTCTCGGCTCGCCCCGTCGTTCCAGGTCACGACGTCGACGATCACGTCGGTGTCGGCGTCGAACGATGCCAGTACCGGCGCCACCGTCGCCGACCAGGCCGCCAGCGAGTCGACGGGCAGGTAGCCCACGAGGACGGCCACGTCGGTGTCACCGTCCCGATAGGTCGTGGTCGCGGTGAGTGATCCGTCGTGTTCGTGGAACACGATCGGCCCGAAATCACAGATGCGATAGAAGCGTCGGATGTGGACTTCGAGCACCACCCGGCGGACGGCGTCCGACGCGGCATCGTCACCGGGGCGCCACGCGTCGAGGACGAGTCCCCGGAGCGGAACGGGGCACCAGACGAGGCGGTCGATGCGAGACCCTCGTTCGGCGTCGTCGGGGTGTTCGGCCAGGTGGGCGATGTGCCCGGCCATCTCGTCGACCAGGGCGGCGGTGGATGCCTCCATCGGCGGCTCGTCGAAGGCGTGGAACCGCAGGTCGCGGGCGAGATCGGCGATGGCCTGCTGGCGGCCCTGGGTGGCTGCCGCCAGGCGGTCGAGACGAGCCCGCATGCCCAGGTCGGTCCGTCCCGCGAGCGCGCGACGATGCGTCAGTCGGCGTTCGAGAACGGCGATCACGACCGGACTCAGCTCACCGAGCCGCCCGAAGGAGCGGAACAGCCACATCAGCGCCGACTCCAACGCCGCCGTGCGGCCGAGGCCGTCGACCCCGTAGCGACCGAGGGCCCGTTCGAGGCGCGTTCGGTACCCCTCGGGGAGGCCGGCGAGATCTGGGTCGAGCCACTGCAGGAACGACAGGAGGAACTCCTGGGTGTGTTCCGTGGGTGCCGATTCGTCGAGTTCGGCCTCGGTCTGAGGTCGGTAGAGCGCACCGAGCTCGGCATAGATGTCGAGCAGACCGTCCTCGCACTCGAGCAGCGCGGGATCGTCGGGAGCGGCGATTTCCGCGAGTCGCCGTTGCTTCGTGAGCAGTCTGCGGAGCGCCTTCGGCGACAGGTCGTAGCCGAGCAGGTAGTCGCCGAGCGGCACGTACACCTGGTCGCAGGGCTTGCGGGTGGGGTCGATCCGGGCCTCGAGCCCGGTCATGTCGAGCGCGGTCGCGGCGGTGTCGTCGGCCGCGGACGTGTCGGCGTGGGAGCGCAGCCGGACGAGCGGGGCGCCTCGTTCGATCTGGGCGTTCGGCATGACCGAGACCGAGACCACGACACCGGCGACGGGTGCCCTGACGGTGGTCTCCATCTTCATCGACTCGAGGACGACGACCGGGTCTCCGGCCGCGACCGTGTCGCCCGGCGACACGAGCGCGTTCACCACGAGCGCCGGTGAAGCGGCTCGAAGCGCCACGCCGTCTTCGCGCTCGATCGTGTGCGTGTCGGCATCGAGCTCGATGCGGAATCCGTTCTCCGTCGGCGTGACCACGAGCCGGTGCCGTCGTCCGCCGCACGTGATGCGACGCTCGAAGTCGTCCAGCTCGTCGACGGTGATGTCGGCGATGTCGGATCCGCTGCGGATCGAGTATCGCTGTGGGCCGACGCGGTCGACGTCGAGCCGGTAGGTGGTGCCGCAGTAGCCGAGCTCGATGCCACGACCGACCCGGGCAGGTTGTTGCGGGCGTCCGCGCTCGGCCGATCCGTAGAAGGCCTCCTGTGCATGCCCGCGGTCGTCCTCGTAGGCCGCGGCGGCAGCCGCGAGGAGGGCGACGGGTTGCGGTTCGGGTCGACGACGGTCGTCGGCCAACCCTTCCAACCACGCGTCGTCGGCGGTGCCGCCGGTGAACGCATCGTCGCCGAGCAGCTGCAGGAGGAACGTGCGATTCGTCGTCCCGCCGTCGACCACGATGGCGCTCCGCGCGAGGGCTCGCCGAACACGTTCGAGTGCCACGTTGCGGTCGGGGCCCCATGCCGTGAACACGGCGATGAGCGGATCGTCGTGATCGACCATGTCACCGACCCGCCGGTTGGCGTCGATGCGCACGCCGGTTCCGACGGGGAACGAGAGCAGCGTCAGACGACCCGCCGCGACGTCGAAGCCTGCGTCGGGGTCCTCCGCGAGGAGTCGGGCTTCGACGGCCACGCCGTCGTCGGGAGGTGGCTCGGTCGGGAGCCGTTCACCGCGTTCGATGCGGAGCCGCCACCCGATGATGCTCGCGCCGGTTCGCTCCTCGGTGGTTGCGTGAACGGGTGAGGCGACGCAGTCGACGTCGGTCAACGCCAGGTCGACACCGTCCGACTGGTAGACGACGGTGGCGGCTCCCTGGTAGCCGACGGCTCGGACGACGTCGACGGCGGCGTCGCGCAACCGGGCGCAGACCTCGTCGCCGATGGTGGTGCACGGCGCCTCGGCGAGCAGCGGCTTGCCGGCGCGGCTGAAGCTCACCCGGGTGTCGAGCAGCCACACCGTGCCGTGGTCGTCGGCGAGGACGTCGACCTCGATCCGCCGCGTGGACCGCTCGGGGTCGAGCCGGACGTCACCACCCGGCAGCTCGCGCAGCCGATCCGGGTCGGCCAGCCGGCGGATCGTCGCGGCGTCGGGTCCGACGACGGTGATGCCGGCAGCTTCGCACGCGGCGACGACGTCGCCGCGGTCGCCGTCCGATCGTTCGCCAAGCCAGAGCGTGTCGATCTGTGCCTGCTCGAGCGCCTCCACGAGTTCGGTGGGTCGCAGATCGGTGGCGACGTGGCGAACCTCGTCCGCTTCTCGGCCGTCCCATGGTGTCGGGTCGGTGGGCGCGCCGTGGAACAACACCGTCGTGACGTCGGGTGCGTCACCCGCTGCGTTCAACCCGACGACGGCGTGGAGGACCCGAACCGCCGATTCGCCGCGGTCGACGATGCCGAGACGGCGGATGTCGGGCGGCGCCTGCCCGTCGTGATGCCCCATGTCGTTCGCCCCCTGATCGCTCATCTCGTCGTCAGACTCGAAACGCCGAATGGAGGTCGGCGGCGACGTCGTCCGGGATCGGCGCCGGTAGCGGGATGGTCCGGTACCCGTCGAGGCGTACGAGGACCGTGCCGTCGACAGCGGTCACGACGCAGTCGAACACGCCAGGCTCGATCTCGCTGGCACGCGCGTGGACGGGGCCGTCGAACGATGCCGGATCGGCCACCACCCGTGCACTGCCCACCTGCATCGGGAGCGCGAGCCGGTCCTCGCGGCCGGCCTGCCAGAGGCCGGCCGTCTGGAAGCAGTGCTCGACGAGCCGAGGCGCGGTGACCAGGGGCAGATCGTCCGGATCGTGGTTGGGCGGGAGGTCGTCGGCGAATTCGGCGACCGAGACCTCGCCGCCACTCCACGCCGAACGAACGACCTGGTACGCCGGCCCGTGGAAGTAGAACGAGTAGACACGGTCGGCGTCCAACGTGGGCCCGGCCGCGTCCGGCACGGGGTCGATCGTCTCCTGCTCCGGAGCCGTCAGGCCGAGCCGCACGCGACCGGTGAAGTGAACCGTTCGCTGTGGCACGTCACTGCCCGGCAGCAGGCGTTCGGCGGACAGCTCGCACTCGGCGACGAGCTCGTCGCCGTCCGGGCGAACGACCGCCCGGACGGACAACGTGCGCGGTTCGTCGCGGTAGAACTTCAACGGAGCGGCGAAGGCGACGTCCTCGACCGCCAGGACATGGTGATCCGGGACGAGGAGCCGAGCGGTCTCGGCGAACGCTTCCATCCCCATGACGCCGGGCAACACCGGCGTGCCGTCGATCCGGTGGTCGTTCAGGAACGGCTGACGGGTCGGGTCGAGCGTGGTCTCGACGACGACGCCGTCGTGCACGCTCATCCGCACGTCACCGACCATCGGTCCCGCGGCCGCGTGTCGTCGAACAGTTTCCCGGCGTCGACACCACCTCGATCGTCGTATTCGCCGCCATCATCCCGAGCGTGCCGGCGACGATCACCTCGCCGTCGGTGGTGCCGGACGTGAGCTCGCGTCGAATCCAGGCGACTCCGGCCTCCGGCGGGAGCATCTGCACGCCGGCCATCTCCATGATCTTGGGGATCGAACCGCGTGTGGCCATGCCGATCCCGCCCCAGGCCGTCCAGTCGAGCGCGAGGCCGCGGGTCTCCGGACGCGACCGTCGGAAGCTGCTCGTCGTCTTGCAGAGCAGATCGTTGGCCGCGGAGTAGTCGGTCTGTCCCTGATTGCCGAATCGCCCGGCAACCGACGAGAAGACGACGGCTGCGCCGATCGGCATGTCCTGGGCGGCGTGGAACACGTTGAACCAGCCGTCGCTCTTGACGTCGAAGACGAGGTCGTACTCGCGGGGTTCCTTGTCCGGGCAGGTTCCGGCTGATCTCCAGACCGGCGGCGTGGAGCAGCACGTCGATCCGTCCGCTGAGCTCGCGGACGTTCGACATCACCTGCGCGACGGCATCGGCATCGGTGAGGTCGACCGAGTGGTAGTGGACCGTGCCGCCCGCAGCCTCGACCGACCTGCATCGCGGTGAGCGCCGCGTCGAGGCGTTCGAAGCGAGCGAGCTCCCGCTCGATCGCGACCGGTGTCGGATGTTCGCCGGCCGCCTTCATCCGCTCTGCGATGGTGACCTTGAGGCCGTCGCGGTCCTCGCGGAAGGCCTCGAGGTCGGGGTCGTCCCGATCGGGGAGCGGCGTGAGGTCGAGCAGGTGGAACGTGCCGCCCGAGGCGGCAGCGAGGTCGGCGGTGATCGCCGACACGATGCTGCCGGCGGCGCCGGTGACGAGGAACACCGAGTCGGGACCCGAGCGCGGTGCCGGTCGACCCGTCATCACGCTCGGGGAACGGCGACTCGACGAACGCCACACCGAAGCGTCGATCGTCGACGCGCCCGATCTCGACACATCCGGGGTCGTGCAGCGTCTCGTCGATCAAGTTGCTCCGCGATCGCCTTCGTCTTGCGGCTCTCCGCGAGGTCGACCGCCTTCACGAGGGCGTCGGGCCGCTCCTTCTTGTACGACTTGGTGAATCCGACGACCGGACCACCGAGCGGGTTGGTCGCGCCTGCACCGTCGTACCCGTGGTAGCCGCCGAGGCGGGTGGCCGACACCAGGAAGGGACTCGCGTCGTAGAGGTGGCGCATCGTCGCGTAGAGGGTCTTGACGCGCCGCCGCAGCGCCTCCCGCCAGCGTTCGAGGTCGTAGTCCGCGAGGTCGCCGTCGTCGTCGAGCGCCGGAAGCCAGTAGACCCCGGTGATCGGGGCCTCGTCGTGCCAGGCGCCGACCTCGGCCGAGCAGATCGTCGGTGCCGATGCCGGGCGCCAGCGCGAGCGTGATCGCACCGGCCTTCGTCGAGCTGCTTGACGAGGGCCTCGCCGATGCCGCCTTCGTCGAGCATGACGACGACGCGGGCGCCGTCGAGGTCGACGCCGGTCGGGAGGCACGCGGTCGGTGCCGGGTCGCAGCGACGGCACCGGGACCCGGCGGGGCAGCGCGTCGACGGCGTCGAGGTCGCCGTGGACGACGACCGGCGCCTCCGGGACCGGCGGCTGCAGACCGGGGCCGCGGTGGCGGCTGGTCGGTGGTGTCCCGTCGAGGCCGGCGCGGTCGCGGACCCAGGCGGCGACGTGGTGGAGGGTGGGGAAGTCGCGGAGTTGGAGGTTGTCGTCGCGTTCGACGTCGTAGTGTTCGCGGACGGCGGCGAAGACTTCGGCTTGTTTGACGGTGTCGACGCCGAGGTCGGCTTCGAGGTCGAGGTCGGGTTCGAGCAGGTCGGCGGGGTAGCCGGTCATCTCGGCGACGACCCGGTCACCGCGGCCAGCACCTCGTCGACCGCTGGAGCACCAGGCGGTGCGGATGCCGCGTGCTGCGGTTGTGGCCTGGGCGGGTGCCGTGCCTGCAGCCTCGCGGTTGGTTCGGGGAGGCCGGCCTTGTCGCGGACCCAGTCGGCGACGTGGTGGAGGGTGGGGAAGTCGCGGAGTTGGAGGTTGTCGTCGCGTTCGACGTCGTAGTGTTCGCGGACGGCGGCGAAGACTTCGGCTTGTTTGACGGTGTCGACGCCGAGGTCGGCTTCGAGGTCGAGGTCGGGTTCGAGGAGGTCGGCGGGGTAGCCGGTCATCTCGGCGACGACCTCGGTCACCGCGGCCAGCACCTCGTCGGTCGACCGGTGCGGCCGGCGCGGCGCGGGTGCCGCGTGCTGGCTGTGGCTGCGGCGGGTGCTGCTGCGGCTGCGGTGGTGGGTGCGGGGAGGCCGGCTTTGTCGCGGACCCAGTCGGCGACGTGGTTGAGGGTGGGGAAGTCGCGGAGTTGGAGGTTGTCGTCGCGTTCGACGTCGTAGTGTTCGCGGACGGCGGCGAAGACTTCGGCTTGTTTGACGGTGTCGACGCCGAGGTCGGCTTCGAGGTCGAGGTCGGGTTCGAGCAGGTCGGCGGGGTAGCCGGTCATCTCGGCGACGACCGCGGTCACCGCGGCCAGCACCTCGTCGGTCGACGGTGTGGCCGCCGCCGGTGCGGCGGCGGCGGGTGCGGCTGCGGCTGCGGCGTGCGGTCGGCTGCGGTCGCTGCGGTGGCGGGTTCGGGAGGCCGGCTTTGTCGCGGACCCAGTCGGCGACGTGGCGGAGGGTGGGGAAGTCGCGGAGTTGGAGGTTGTCGTCGCGTTCGACGTCGTAGTGCTCGCGGACTGCGGCGAAGACCTCGGCTTGTTTGACGGTGTCGACGCCGAGGTCGGCTTCGAGGTCGAGGTCGGGTCGAGCAGGTCGGCCGGGTAGCCGGTCATCTCGGCGACGATCGCCGTCACCTGCGGCGAGCACCTCGTCGGCATCGGGTGCCGTGATCGGTGCCGCGATGGGTGCCGACGGAGCTGGCTGCCGTCGGCGTCGCTGCGACCGCGCTCGGGCAGTCCCGCTTTGTCGCGGACCCAGTCGGCGACGTGGCGGAGGGTGGGGAAGTCGCGGAGTTGGAGGTTGTCGTCGCGTTCGACGTCGTAGTGCTCGCGGACTGCGGCGAACACCTCGGCTTGTTTGACGGTGTCGACGCCGAGGTCGGCTTCGAGGTCGAGGTCGGGGTCGAGGAGGTCGGCCGGGTATCCGGTCATCTCGGCGACGATCGCCGTCACCGCGGCGAGCACCTCGTCCACGCTCGGCGCGGCGGCAACCGGTGCCGGCGTAGGGCTCGGAGCAGCCGGTGTCGGCGCAGCTGGGGCGGGGGCAGCAGGCGAGGGAGGGGCAGCGGTCGGAGCCGCCGCCACCGTCGCATCGACCCGTCCGAGGCGGCTCGCGTACGGCACCGGCACGGCGAGACGTGACCGGCACGCTCGGGCGCAGCCGGTGTCGACGATGCGGAGCCGACGATGGTCGACCTCGACGATGGCGCCGTCGCGGCCGGCGAGCCGATCGAGCCAGCGCTGCCACGCCGGCGGATCGACGATGCGGTACGAGTAGCCGAGCTGATCGGGTCCGCGGCGCTGCCCGTCGGGCATCGGCGTCCAGCGCAGCAGCGCCATCGCGATCTGCGAGCCGAAGCCGGCCGCGAGGCGCAGCGCGTAGCGCACCGGCTGCTGCCCACCGTTCGACAGGTTGAGCGTGCCGAGGTCGGGGTCGGGTTCGCGGTAGTTCGGCACCGGCGGGACGATGCCGGTCTCGAGTGCCTTGACCGCGACGACGTCCTCGATGCCGGCGCCCATCGCGTGCCCGGTGAAGCCCTTGGTGTTGGTGATCACGACCCGGTCGGCGGCGTCACCGAACGTGGTCGCGGAGCGCGTTGATCTCGGCGGCTGCGCTGCCGCCGCGTGCGGGCGTGTAGGTCTCGTGGGAGACGAACATCGTCGACGACGGCGATCGCCGAGCGGTCGACGACCTCGGCCCTCGGCCTGCGACACGAGCGCCTCCATGACGGCGCCGATGTGCTCGACGTCGAGTCGCGTGCCGTGGAACGCCGAGTTCGCCGTGACCGCAGCGAGCACCTCGCAGATCGGCTGGAGGCCGCGCTTCGCGCGCGGCGTCGGCCGTCTCGACGACGAGCGCCGCGGCGCCCATGCCGACGATCATCCCGTGGCGCCGACGATCGAACGGGGTCGCGGCGTCCTCGACGTGCTCGTCGGTCGCGGCGGCACCACTCGCCAGGAACCCGCTGCCGACCCACGGCATCAGGTCGTCGCTCGTCGCGTCGTCGGCCGACACGACGATCACACGCCGGCAGCGGCCCGCGCGGATCCAGTCCTCGGCGAGGGCGACCGCCTGCGTCGTCGACGCACACGCCGCGTTGACCTGCGTGTTGGGGCCCCGGGCGCCGATGAGCTCGGCGAACTGCGAGTGTCCCATCGACAGCACGCGGAACAGGAACCGCCGATCGAACTGATACGGGTTCGCCTCGATCTCGGCGCGAAGTGAGGCGATCAGGCGATCGACCTCGCCGGCGATCGGCTCGTCGCCGTTCATCGAACTGCGGACGCCTTCGAGGGCGAGCAGATGGTCGCGCCGAGCCTTGTCGGTTGCGAACCTCTCGAGATCCTCGGCGAAGCGGTCGTACCCGGGGAACGCGCTCGCGAACATGACGCCGGTGTCGTCGCGCAACTCGTCGGGCAGCCCCCAGCGGTCGGGGAACTCGGTGCCGAGCGTCGTGGTCTTGTACCGCATCACCAGCGGGATGCCGGCGTCGCGCATCGCGTCGAGTCCGACGGCGATCGCCAGGCGAGTCGTCGTGTCGAGCGCCTCGTCACGACTCGCCTCGACCCCGAACTCCTCGACGACGTCGAACGGTGCGTGCCGGCCGGCGAGCTTGATGACATCGGCCGGATCGTCGATCGTCTCGAAGCTGCCGCCGCCGACCCGCATCCTTGACCACACGGGTGATGTGCATGTCGGCCATGCGCTCCCGGACCTCGTTGGGCAGATTGGTCGATGAATTGCTGGCCGCCCAGGATCCGGGCGATGTTCTCGTCGTCGAACACGCGATCGACGCCGGGGAGACCCAGTGCGGCGCCGGTGATCACCACCGGCTCCTCGGCGGCCGGTTCCGGTTCGGGTGCCGGTGCGGCCGGAGCGGGTTCCGGGGTCGGCGGCGTGGCGGGCTCGTCGACCCCGTAGATCCGCAGGCCCTCCTCGATCACGCCGGCGAAGAGCCGGCCGAGCTGCATGATGCGGTCGTCCGGCGCACCGTTCGATGCTGCGGGGACGCTGGTCGGGCGGGCGGTCGCAATCGGTCCGGCTGCGCTGGGATCGGGCTCGTCGAAGCCGATGCCCGAGGCCCACAGTCCGCAGAGCGCCTGGTTGAGCGCGACGACGTCGGGGAACTTCGGGTGGTTGGTGAAGAGCGCGAGCACGCCGTCGCGGTCGCCGAGCACGTCTTCGACGAAACCGTGCAGCGCCCGCTTCGGGCCGACCTCCACGAAGACGCGAGCACCGGCGTCGTAGAGGGTGTTGAGACCCTTGACGAACTGCACCGGCGACGCGACCTGCTTGCCGAGCACGTCGAGCATCGTGTCGCTCGTCGCGTCGGTCGGGTAGAAGTCGCCGCTGACGTTGGCGATGATCGGGATCCTCGGAGGCTTGACGTCGAGTCGTTGGAGCGACGCGATCAGGGGCACCGACGCCGGGGCGACGATCGACGTGTGGAAGGCATGGCTGACCGGGATCCGGACGGCCTGCATCCCCGCTGCGGCGAACTGCTCGATCGCTCGCATGACCGCGTCGGTCGCGCCACCGACCACCGCCTGGTTGTTGGAGTTGATGTTGGCGACGACGACGTAGCCGTCGGTCGCATCGACGATGCGCTGGATCTCGGTCATCGGACCGAAGACGGCAGCCATCGCACCCTTGTCGGGAACCTCGAGCGATGCCATCTCCTTGCCGCGAGCGCTGACCGCTTCGAGGGCGGCCTCGAACGTGAGCGAACCGGCCGCGACGAGCGCGCCGTACTCGCCGAGGCTGTGGCCCATCACCATGTCGGGATGCATGCCGTACGCCGCGAGCATCTTGTGGATGCTCGTGTCGGTGGCGAGGACCGCCGGCTGGGTGATCTCGGTCTGAAGGAGTTCGCTCTCGAGCTGCTTGACGGCGGCGGGGTCGTCGCCGTCGACGAAGATGTAGCTGCTGAGCGGCCGTCCGAGCAGCGGGGTCATGACCTCGTCGGCCTTGTCGAACGTGTCGGCGACGAGCGATTCGGCGTCGCGGAGGCCCTTCATCATGTTGACGTACTGCGATCCCTGCCCGGTGTAGAGGAAGGCCGCTTTCGGGGCCGGCCCACGTCCGACGAACACTCCCTGCTGGCGCAGCATCCGGAACACGGCCTCGTTGCCGGTCTGGAGACCCTTGATCGCCTTGTCGAGCTTGCCGGCGAGATCGGCAGCGTCGGCGTAGTCGACGGCGATCCGGACCGCAGCCTTGCCGACGGCGGGTTCGGGGCGCACGTTCGGCGGCGTCGTGCCCGCCGCCGCTGCATCGCGGACCTGCTGGATCTTCGCGAGGAGGTCGGCGTCGTCGGTCCCGCCGAGCACCAGTGCGCCGCGCAGCGGCGCCTTGGTCGGGTCCTCGGCGAAGTGGACCGACCCGGTCGCCGGAGCGGACGTCGCGCTCGCCTCCGTCGGTGCCGCGGCGGGAATCGCAGCGCCGGCGAACACCTTCGGGCGCGGCTTGTGGCGGCCGGGCACGTGCTCTTCCATCACGACGTGGAAGTTCGTGCCGCCGAAGCCGAAGGCGCTCACGCCGCCGCGGCGGATGCCGGCCGCGGGCGTGGGCCACTCACGCAGCTCGGTGTTGACCATGAACGGTGAGGTGTCCCAATCGACGTTCGGGTTCGGGTCGCGGAAGTTGAGGCTCGGTGTGAGGACCTTCTCGTGGAGGCTCTTCACCATCTTGAACATGCCGGCCGTGCCGGCCGCGGCCTTGAGGTGACCGATGTTCGACTTGACCGAACCGAGGGCCACCTGGTGGCGGTCGGCCCCGGCGCCACCGAAGACCTCGGTGAGGCTGGCGAGCTCGACGGCGTCGCCGACGCGTGTCGACGTGCCGTGCGCCTCGACGGCCGAGGCGGTCGCCGGATCCTCACCGGCGACGTCCCACGCCCGCTTGACCGCGAGCTGCTGCCCGATCGGATTGGGGGCCGTGATGCCCTTTCCCTTGCCGTCGCTCGAGCCGGCGATGCCGAGGATCACCGCGTAGATCGTGTCGCCGTCCCGCTCGGCGTCCTCGAGACGCTTGAGCACGAACAGCGAAGCGCCCTCACCCATCACGAAGCCGTCGGCGCCCGCGTCGAACGGCCGAGTGCCCGTCGCCGACAGCGCTCCGATCTTGCAGAACTTCACGAAGGCCGCGACGCCCATGTTGTGGTCGATGCCGCCGGTGATCGCCGCGTCGAAACGGTGGTCGACGAGCCCCTCGACCGCCGAACTCATCGCCGCGAGCCCGCTCGCGCACGCGGCATCGGTCGTGTAGTTCGGCCCGCGGAAGTTGAACAGGTTGGCGATGCGGCCGGCGATCACGTTGGCGAGCTCGCCGGGCATCGTGTCCTCGGTGATGTCGCTGTAGTGCGCGAGGAAGCGCGAGCGCGTCTCGTCGATGATGTGCTCGCGTTGCGCCGGGTCGAGCGCGGCGAAGCTCGGCGACGCCTCGAGATCGCGGAGCACCTCGGGAAGTTCGATGCGCATGTTGGTCTGATAGTGCTTCTCGCCGCCGATCGCGTTGCCGATGATCACGGCGACGTTGTCGGTGTCGACCTTCCAGTCGGGCCAGCCGGCCTCGATCAGCGCCGAACGAGCCGCGCTGATCGCCCACCGCTGGCCGTCGTCCATCTGGTCGGCCACCTTCGGTGGCACCGGGAGCTTCCACCGGATCGGGTCCCACGGGTACTCGCGGACCCAACCGCCGATCTTGGAGTAGGTCTTGTCGGGAACCGAGTGGTCCTCGTCGAAGTACAGCGCGGGGTCCCAACGTTCCGGTGGGACGTCGGTGATCGAGTACGTGCCCGACTTCAGGTTGTTCCAGAACGTCGCCGCGTCGGGAGCACCGGGCTTGATGGCACCGAGGCCGACGACGGCGATCGGTGAGGAGGGGATGTCGGACACGGCAGTCATGGTGACGGCTTCCTTGATTGGTGCGAGCGGGCGGGTGGGGTCAGGCGCGGTCGTAGAGCACGTCGGCGACGTGATCCATGTCGGCGACCAGACCCGCCTGAGCGGTCCGGATGGCGTCGTGCGGGATCGTCGCCAGCATCGGGCCGACGTCCGCGCTGTCGGGTGCGAGCGCACCGGCGACCCAGCGGACACCCTCCTGGCCGACCTTCTGCGCGGCTTCGCGGGCGAAGATGCGGCTCATGACGGCGAGCGTCGGGCCGTCGAATCGATCGGGGCTCTTGTCGTGGGCCGCGCCGTCCAGGGTGCGAGCGGCCCGCCGGGCGAGCACGTCGGCGCACTCGGCGTGGCAGATCAGCTCGCCGAGCCGGAACAGCACGTGCTGGTTGCGGGTCAGGCGGGCTGCCCGGCACGCCTCGAGCACGGCTGCGAGCGCCTGCGACGCGAGCGCGGCGACGTCGGCGCCGACGGTGGGGTGATCGCTGGTGCAGCTGCGCCAGTTCGGCAGCGCGATCCCGGTAGTAGGCGCCGCCGGTCTTGAGGTGGTGCTGCCAGCGGTCGCGGGCGATCGTCATCTCCATGATCTCCGAGGTGCCCTCGTAGATGGTGGTGATCCGGACGTCGCGCTTGATCTTCTCGACGACGTACTCGCGGGTGTAGCCGTAGCCGCCGTGCGCCTGGATCGCGGCGTCGGCGGCGGCGTTGCCCGCCTCGGTCGCCATCAGCTTGGCGATCGCGCCTTCGGTGTTCATCGCGCCGTCCTCGCCGAGGCCGTCGTCGATCTTCTCGGCGGTGTCCTCGATGTAGCTGCGGGCCGCTTCGAGCCGGACGGCGTGCGGCACGATCAGCTTGTGGGTGAAGCCCTGCTTCTCGGCGAGCGGTGCACCGCCCTGCTTGCGCTCGAGCGAGTACGCGATCGCCCGGTCGAGGGCCTCCCAGCCGCCGCCGAGACCGAAGGCGGCGACCATGATGCGGGTGTAGCCGAACACCTGCTGGGCCTGGACGAGCCCTTGCCCTCGACTCCGCCGATCAGGTGGTCGGCGGGCACCTCGACGTCGTCGAGGAACAGCGCTGCCGTGTTGGACAGGCGGATGCCGTGCTTGTCCTCGGGGCTGCGCGGCGGCGAACCCGGGCGTGTCGTTGGCGACCACGAACCACGACGGACCGTCCGGCGCCGAGCGCGAGGATCGTGATCATGTCGGCGATCGAGCCGTTGGAGATCCACTGCTTGCGCCCGTTGATCCGGTAGCCGGTGACGACGCCGTCGTCGTCCTCGATCCGGGCGGCGGTGGTCTTCATCGCACCCAGGTCGCTGCCGGCGTCGGGCTCGGTCGCGCCGTAGGCGAACACGATGCCGTCCTCGGCGATCGCCCGCAGCCAGCGCTGGCTTCTGCTCCTCGGTGGCGCCGACGAGGATCGGGTCGCTGCCGAGGAAGGTGGCGAACACGGCGGTCGCGAGGCCGATGTCGTGGCGGGCCATCACCTCGCAGACGCGGTACGAGTCGAACGCCCCGCCGTCCATCCCGCCGTAGGCCTCGGGGACGAAGACCAGTTGGACGCCCAGTTGGTTCGGGTCGCTCATCGCCCGGACGATGTCCTCGGGGCAGACGTCGTCGTGATCGAGGTCGAGTTGCCGTTGCGGCGTGAGTTCGTGTCCGACGAAGTCCCCGAGGGCGTCGAGCATCATCAGCAGCGTGTCGGTGTCGAGTCCGGCACCTCCGACGTGGCCAGTGACCATCGTCATCCGATCGAACCCGAGCAGTGGAAGGTCTCAGCCATACGTCGATCCACGCTAGGAAAAGGCGTCCGCGGCCGCAAGGGGCTTAGGTCCCGGTGCTCGGGCGGGTCGACCGGTGGGGTCCGGTCAGGCGGCCAGGAGGCCGATCGAGCTGGCGGCCGAGCACCTCGTACGAGAAGTGTCGACGTCCGATCTCGTGGTTGAACTCGGCGATGTCGGCCCGGCGATCGGCGTCGGTCAGCACGGCCCGGACGTCCTCGACGGCCCGGTCGGTGCAGTTCGTTGTTCTCGATCTGCACCGTCTTGAAACCCTTGGAGCCGATGTCGGGCCAGTAGACCGGCTCGTAGTTGTTGACGAAGATCGGAACCCTCGCAGCGAGCGCCTCGACGAACGCGTTGCCGAAGCCCTCGTACCGGCTGAAGTAGGTGCAGGCGTGTGCGAAGGCGTACCCGTCGGACAACGAGAACTTGCCGGGAGCGCCGTTCTCGGCGACCCTCACGTTCGCGAAGCGGTCGGCGGCGAACCGGACCTGCTCGGGCCGGGGGAGTCGGGCGGCGCGTCGGTGCAGTTCGCCGAGGTACTCGCCGTTGTAGTCGTCGGTCGCGTGCCCGGTGACGACGAGCTTCACGCGCGGATCGTCGAGTCGTTCGACGAGTTCGATCGCGGTCTCGATGCCCTTGCGGCGCACGACCCTGGTCATCTGGAACAGCACGATGTCGTTCGGCGCGAATCCCAGTTCGTCGGAGATCCGGCGGTTGAAGTCGTCGGGCTGCCCGAATCCGGCGTCGAAGTCCATGACGTTGGGCACGACGTGCGCCTCGATGCCGTGGCGCTCACGCAGCGAGTCGCGGCAGTACGAGTTGATCACGACGTGGGTCAGGTTCGGCAGATCGGGCGGGAAGCACTCTTCGATGATGCTCGCGGACACCCGGCGTATCGGGTGACGTAGCGGTCGCCACGTTCCCAGTGGAAGTCGTGGTCGTGGGCGATGGTCGGGATGCCGGTGAGTTCGATCACCCGCTTGAGGGCCATCCCCATCGTGAGGTGACACGGCAGCGTCGTCGAGTTCTGCGTGATCAGCACGTCGATGCGCTCGGACGTGAGCCAGGCGAGCACGTCGTGTCCGATCCGATCGGCGTCCCGGTGGAGGCGATCCACGAACTCACGTTCGTCGGCGTCCTGCACGAAGAACGCGTCGTCCTGCTCGCGCAATGTCGCCGGGTGTGAGAACGCGAGCTCGGGCAGCACCGTGGAACCGGGAACTTCGGCCTCGAGCTCACCCGCGAGGATGAAGACCTCGTGCCCGAGGCGGCGGAGCACGGTTGCCCACTTCTCCGTCTCGAGCGCCACGCCGTCGACGCCGCCGATGCGGCCGATCACGATCCCGATTCTCATACGTTCCCATCGACCACGATGGCCGAAACTGTAGCGACGGCAGGCCGACGGATCGGGGAAATCGGACGTCCGACGCGACGCCCCGGACGTCCGACTTCCGGCCCTGGTGCCGCCACGCCTTCCGTGCGCACGATGCTTCCCATGGCGAGGAGTTGGTCGGGGGCGCTCTCGGCGACCGATGCATCGTTCCTCAGGATCGAGACGGAGCGCGAGCCTCAACACGTGGGGTCCCTCTCGATCCTCGAAGGCGCCCCACTGCGCGACACGACCGGTCGCATCGACGTGGAGCGCCTGACGGGCCACGTGGCCCGGCGGCTCCACCGCGTGCCGCAGCTTCGCCAGCGGATCAAGGAGGTGCCGTTGGGTCAGGGGCGCCCCGTGTGGGTGGACGACGACCACTTCGACCTCGAGTACCACCTCCGCGTGACGGCGCTCGCACGGCCCGGCGACGACGCGTCGGCTCTCGACCCTCATGGGCCGGCTGCAATCGTTGCCGCTCGATCGTCGCCGTCCGCTCTGGGAGATGTGGTTCGTCGACGGGTTGGAGTCCGGCGACGTCGGGCTGATCGTCAAGACCCACCACGCGCTCGGGGACGGCATCGCCAACGTCGATCTCGCGCTCGCGCTCGTCGACCTCGAGCCGACTCCACCGCCGGATCCCGACCCGCCCGCCTGGTCGCCGCGACCGGCTCCGAGTGACAGCGAGCTGTTCGTCGACGGCGTGCGCCGTCAGCTCGCGGCGCCGTTCCATCTGACCCGGGCCGCCGTCGGAGCGGCTCGCGACCCACGCGCGACCATCGAGGCGACGACCGACGTGGTCCGGACGGCACTGAAGTTCTCGGACCAACCGCCGCGCGCACCATGGAACCGTGAGGTCACACCCCACCGTCGATGGGAGCACGCCGACGTGCCGCTCGATCTGGTGCGGAGCATTCGCAGTCGCACGGGCGCCACGGTCAACGACGTCGTGCTCGCAGCGTGCACGGGCTCGATCCGGCGCTTCCTGATCGAGCACGGCCACGGCGTCGACGATCGTGTGATCAAGGCGATGGTGCCGGTGTCGAAACGGACCGACGAGGAGCACGGTGACACACTCGGCAATCTGATCTCGCTGATCATCGTCGAACTGCCGGTCGACGAGGCCGAGCCGCTCGCCCGGCTCGACCGACTGCGAGACGAGACGAGCCGCTTGAAGGCGGACGACGGGCTGATGGCCGGCGCGCAACGCTTCGTCGAGTTCGCCGACGTGGTGCCCTCGCTGGCGGGGGTGCTGACGCGGTTCGTCAGCCAGTCGATCCCGATGAACCTGGTCGTCACCAACGTGCCCGGACCTCCGGTTCCGCTCTATCTCCAGGGGGCTCGGGTGCTCCGCACGTATCCGTACGTCGAGGTGATCGATCACGAAGGCCTCACGATGGCGGTGATCTCCTATGACGACCAGCTGTTCTTCGGTCTGACGGCCGACCGCGAGGTGTTGCCCGACCTGGAGGTCCTGGCGTCAGGTCTCCACGACGAGTTCCGTGCGCTGCTCGCAGCCGCGACCGATTGCGAATCCAGAGGTTGACATGCGGTTCTCCCAGCTGAAGTCCTACGACATCGAGCACGGCGAGCACATCAGCGCCGTGCTCGACGAACTCGCCCGTCGTCGGTACCCCGACGACGAGGTCACGGGTCACTCCGTCGCCGACGGGGTCGCGTTCGTGACGTTCGCCTATGACATCGACGGCGTCTCGATGGAGATCGCGAAGTACGCACGTTGCTTCGAACAGATGTCGCCGGGCATCCCGATCCACTGCGTGGCCGGCAACTTCGGTGACAAGGCGGATGCGGTGCTCGACCCCCGCTGGCACCGCTTCGTGCTCGACGGCGCCGACGGCTGGGACAAGTGGGACGGGGGAACCTGGTTCCACCGCCTGTTCTACGAGGACCTCCCGTCCAACAGCCAGGCGTCGAGCGACCTCGCGGGCGAGATGTGGAACCAGGCGCTCGACCTCGGAGAACGATTGGTCGCCTACCTCGACGAACACGGCATCGGGCTGCTCTTCACCGTGAATACGAACTCGAATCCGGGCAACGTGGCGTTCGGACTCGCGCTGGTGCTCGTCGCGGAGGCCACCGGGCTGCCCGTCGTGAACAACAACCACGACTTCTACTGGGAGGGAGGCATGGCGGGCTGCAAGCGAAACCCCGGGGAGGAGCCGGGGCCGCGCGATCACTTCTTCCGGAATCACGACAACGAGGAGTTCTTCGCGTTCTTCCAGCGGGTCTTTCCCTGGAACGGCCGACGGTGGGCCCAGGTCGACATCAACACGCTCCAGAGTCGCCGCCTGATCGACCGCTTCCACTTCCCGCCTGACCGGGTCTTCACGATCGGCACCGGTCTCGCCCCCGAGTTCTTCCGGGACCGCACCGCTGAGGTCAGGGCCCGATGCCGGAGCGCGATGAGCCGCGTGCTGGGCGGAACGCCCGCCGTCGGGGCGAGGCCGGTCGTGGAGTTCGACATCGACGAGCTGGATGGACGATCAGCGGCCCGTCGTGCTCGGCTGCGGTACCGACCGGACGCTCGACATGACGTCGCCCGACGCCCTCGTGCTGCTGCAGCCGACGCGCATCGTCGCACGCAAACGGATCTGGAAGGACTGGGAGCTGATCGGCGCGCTCCTGCAGCATCGTCCGTTCCGAGCAGCGTTCGAGCGACGCGGCTCGCATGACCCTCACGTTGCAGATCACGGGTCCGGTGCCGATCGAACACCAGGACTGCCTCGAGCGCGTGGTCGAGGCCTACTGCGAGGTCGTCGACGGCCTGCCGGCCGAGATCGGCGAGCGTGTCTTCCTGGCGCTCTCGGCCGGGTGGCAGAGTCATCCGACGCTCGCCGAGGACATGGACATCGTCGACATCTACCAACTCGCCGATCTCGTCGTGTTCCCGAGCCAGACCGAGGGCCGGGGGCTCCCGATCGTGGAGGCGTCGGCGGCCGGCGTGCCGATCATCTGCAGCCGCTACGAACCCGACGCCGTGTTCGGTGAGGTCGTCGGGGAACGCCTCCCCGACGAGGACCGGGTCGACTTCGAGCTCTTCCCCGACGAGACGTCGCCCGGCGCCGTCGACGGCGAACTCATGGAGCGAGTGACCGCGGTGCTGCTCGATCCGTCGAGTCAGGCGGAGCGGAGCAGGCACAACCGTGAGGCGGTGCTTCATCGCTACTCGATGACGGCACTGCAGGCATCGGTCGAGGACGTGCTCGCCCGACTCGATCCGACCATCGGAGGATACTGATGCACATCTGCTTCATCGAGGACACCCAGCTGCACGGCGGGACCCAGATCTGGGTGTCGGAGGCGGTTCGTGCGTTCCTCGCCGCCGGCCACGATGTCACGGTGCTCACCGCAGCCGACGGCTTCAACGCCGTCGACACGGCATCGACCGACGCCCGGGTGGTCACCTACGACCACGTCGACGTCACGGGGCGGGACGCACGACATCGGGAGATCTGGACCGGTGCGCTCGATGGCGCCGACGTGGCCGTCTGCACGGTGCATCCGCCACGCGAACGGCTTCCATTGCTCGCTCTTCGCTGCGGAATGCATCGCCGACGCAGGTCTCGACACGGTGCTGGAGCCGAAGACGGGCACGATCGTGCCCGAGTACCGCGCCGAGTTCTACGCACCCCCGTTCGACATCCGGTCCCACGTCATCTCCATCACCGACTTCACCCGGCGATACCTCATCGACACGTACGGGCTGCCCGCCGATCGGGTGAGTCTGATCTACCAGGGCACCGACATCGAGACGTTCACGCCGGACCCGAGCCGCGCCGAGGAGGCCAGGCGCCGATATCCCGCTCCGCGACGGAGCGGCGACCCGTGATCGGCTGTGTCGGCTCGTTCGAGGAGCGCAAGGGACAGGTCCTGCTGCTCGACGCGCTCGCACGGGTTCGCGAGGTGCTCCCCGACGTCCATCTGCTGTTCGTGGGCGACGGCCCCGACGAAGCGACTGCTTCGCGGACGAGTCGCCGAGCTCGGTCTGGAGCGTCACGTCACGTTCTTCCCGTTCACCACCGAACCGGTGTACGTCTTCGAGGTGATCGACCTCCTCGCGCTCCCGAGCACACACAAGGAGGGACTGCCGAACGTGCTGCTCGAGGCATTGGCGATGGGCGTGCCCGCGTTGTCGAGCCGGCTCGCCGGGACGCCCGAGGTCGTCGTCGACGGCGTCACCGGACTCCTGGTCGATCCGGGCGACGTCGCTGCGATCGCCGCGGGAATCCAGCGCCTCGGGTCCGACCACGATGCCCGAGGCCGGATGGCGGCCGCAGGGCGACAGATGATGTGCGACGAGTTCGACAAGCGCCAACAGTTCGACGCGTTCCTCCGGCACTTCGCCCAGGTGTCGTCCGGTGAGGTGCCGTCGGGCGACGCCGGGTGAGGTCAGGCGATCTCGACGGAGCGCGATGCGAGTTCGGCATGCGCCGCTGCGAGCCGGGCGACCGGCACTCGGAACGGTGAGCAGCTCACGTAGGTCAAGCCGTACTCGTTGCAGAGCGCGATCGATGCCGGATCGCCGCCGTGCTCGCCACACACGCCCGCGATGAGCCGTGGCTTCTTCGCGCGGCCGTGCGTGAGTGCCGTCTCGATCAGCCGGCCCACGCCCTTCGCGTCGAGCGTCGCGAACGGGTTCGTGGCGAAGACTCCGTTGGCCAGGTAGTCGCCCAGGAAGCTCGTCTCCGCATCGTCGCGGCTCATCCCGAACGTCGTCTGGGTGAGGTCGTTCGTGCCGAACGAGAAGAAGTCGGCGATGGCGGCGATGTCGTCGGCCACGAGGGCGGCGCGTGGCACCTCGATCATCGTGCCGATCACGACCGGAATCTCCAGGTCGCGTTCTGCGAGCACGTCAGCAGCCTCGGCCTCGATCACGGCCCGTTGATCGGCCAACTCGGCGGGGTCGCACACGAGCGGGACCATCACCTCGGGCTGCGCATCGACGCCCTCGGCCGCCACCTCGGCGGCGGCCTCGTAGATCGCCGCGGGTCTGGATGCGGGTGATCTCGGGATACTGCATCCCCAGCCGAACCCCGCGGAGTCCGAGCATCGGATTCGCCTCGCGCCGGCTGTCGACCTGCGCCAGCGTCACCCGGGCTGCTTCCAGCTGCTCGAGCAGGTCCTCCATCGTCGACAGATCCGGTGCCGACCGGAGACGGATCCGGAGGTCGGCGATCTCGCGTCTGCAACTCGTCGCGGTCGGGCAGGAACTCGTGCAACGGCGGGTCGAGCAGGCGGATCACCACCGGCAGCCCGTCCATCGCGCGGAAGAGATCGGCGAAGTCGTGGCGCTGGAACGGGAGCAGTTCGGCGACGGCCGCGTTGCGCCAGCGATTCGGTCGGCGCGGTGATCATCCGTTGCACGACGGGGAGGCGGTCGACACCGAAGAACATGTGCTCGGTGCGGCACAGCCCGATGCCCTCGGCGCCGAGGCGGCGGGCGCGCTCGGCATCACTGCCCTCGTCGGCGTTCGCCCGCACGCCGAGCGACCTGATCTCGTCGGCCCACCCCAGCAATGCGGACAGGGCCGGGTCGTCGAGGTCGGGCGCCATCGTGTCGACCGCGACCGGCGAACACCTCGCCGGTCGTCCCGTCGAGCGAGACCCAGTCGCCTTCGACGAGTTGGCGGTCGCCGACCACGACGAGCCGTGCGCCGAGGTTGATCTCGAGCTCCGATGCGCCGACGACCGCGGGCCGACCGAACTGCCGAGCGACGAGTGCGGCGTGGCTCGTTCGACCACCGCTCGACGTGAGGATGCCGACCGCGGCGAGCATGCCGTGGACGTCGTCGGGCTTGGTCTCGGCCCGCACGAGGATCACGTCGCGGCCGTCCTCGGCCCATTGGACGGCGAGATCGGGATCGAAGGCGATCTGGCCGACGGCTGCGCCGGGCGACACGTTCAAGCCGGTGGCGATGTGGGTGGCGGCCGCCTTGGCAGCCGTGTCGAACTGCGGGTGCAACAGCGACTCGATGTGGTCGGGTGTGATCCGTGCGACGGCTTCCTCGCGGGTGATGATGCCGTCGCCGACCAGGTCGTGAGCGATTCTGACCGCTGCGGGAGCGGTGCGTTTCCCGTCGCGCGTCTGCAGGATCCAGAGCTTGCCGCGCTCGACGGTGAACTCCATGTCCTGCATGTCGCGGTAGTGGGTCTCGAGCCGGTGGGCGATGTCGGTGAACTCGGCGCTGATGTCGGGCATGACGTCGGCGAGTTCGGCGATCCGACGGGTCTGGCGGATGCCGGCGACGACGTCTTCGCCCTGGGCGTTCACGAGGAAGTCGCCCTCGAGGCCGGGTTCACCGGTCGTGGCGTTCCGCGACATGGCCACGCCGGTCGCGGAGTCGTCGCCGTAGTTGCCGAACACCATGGCCACGATGTTCACCGCGGTGCCGAGATCGTTGGCGATACCGGCCGCCTGCCGGTAGTCCTTGGCGCGCTTGCCGTCCCAGCTCTCGAACACGGCCCGAATCGATGCCCGCAACTGGTCCTGCGGGTCCATCGGGAACGGTACCGAGCTCCGGCGCTCGACCACGGCCTTGAACCCGTCGATGACCTCTCGGAGATCGTCGCCGCTCAAGCGCGGAGTCTTCGTCAACGCCCGCCCGGTCGCGACTGGCCGTCAACACGGTCTCGAAGTGCTCGTCGGCCACGCCGAGCACCACCGATCCGAACATCTGGATCAACCGGCGGTACGAGTCGAGTACGAAGTGTTCGTTGCCGGTCGCGCGGATCATCCCCTCGACGACATCGTCGTTGAGCCCGATGTCGAGCACCGTGTCCATCATGCCCGGCATCGAGAATTTGGCTCCCGACCGGCACGCGACGAGCAGGGGATTGTCGGGGTCGCCGAAGGTCTTACCCGTCTGCGTCTCGATGTTGGTCATCGCCTCGAGCACCTGGTCCCACACGCCATCGGGCAGTCGCCCACCTGCGCTCGAGTACGCGTTGCACGCCGCCGAGGTCACGGTGAAGCCGGGCGGCACCGGTACCCCGATGCGTGTCATGTCGCCGAGGTTGGCGCCCTTGCCGCCGAGCAGACCGCGGACTCGGTCCCAGTCGCCGTTCAGGGCCGTCTGGGCCTCGTCGACCTCGTCGAATCGATACACCCATCTTGTCGTCATCGTCGATGCTCCTCACACGCAGGGACTGCTTCGACGAGCATGACCGCATACCGAGCCCGGCGGCAGAGTCGTTGGTCCCGTGAGTCGGGAGGCAGTTGCGCTCAGATCCGGCACACGAGATCGTCGGAGCGGCTGCGATCGACCGGCTTGGCGGTCCAGTCTCCGTGCGGCCCGTCGTTGGCGAACACGTAGGCGTTCGTGCGGTCCGGATCCCCGGCGACGGCGATCACGATCTTGGACGGGTCGTCGACGATCGGCACCGGCCGGTCCGGGTCGTCGGATTCGGCGAACACGGCGGGCACATGGCCCTGGTTCGCGAGTTCCAGGAGCGTGCGGCGGCCGGGGGTGAGGTTGCTCCATTCGCCGATCAGCTTCTCGAACCGCCAGGCCGGGATGCGGGCGTGCTCGAACATGGCCCGTTTGACATCGTCCCGAGTCCATCCCGCTGCCGAGAACGTGCGGGCCAGGATCGGCGAGAGCACGAGCAGCGGACGGAACTGGCCCAGTCCGAGCCCGAACACGTGGGTCAGGTCCCATCCGGCGATGCGAGCGAGACCGTCCGCGAGGTACGGCACGATCTCGTCCGGGCTCGATCCGAAGACGCTGCCGATGATCGCACCGCTGTTCATCCGGACCATCGTGACGACGTCGTCGTCGATGCCGAAGCCGAAGTCGCCGCTCACGGCGGGCCAGCCGACGTCGACGAGCGCAGCGCGGTCCTCGGCGAGCACGACGCGGAACGTGTTGCCGAACGTCGCCTTGTCGTGTTCGTCGGGCGTGAACCCGAACACGTTGCGCAGGTAGAGCCTGAGCCAGCGTCCGACGCTGGTGTTGGCGAGGTCTCCGTCCCGGAGTGCCCCCTGACCCGACCGGAACCCGAGTTCCGCTGCGCAGGGACCGTCGAGGACGATGAGCGCATCGGCGCCGGTCGTGTTGCCGGAGTGCTCGGCGCCGTAGCGGGGGTCGACGAGGATCTCGGCGATGGCGATGAGTACCGGGAGGAGCTCCGCCCGGCACCCGGCCATCACCCCGTTGACCGCGATCGACCAGATCGTGACGTCACGGCCGGTCGTCGTCGCCGTGCCGAGCCGCTTCCACGAATCGTGACCCGACGCCTCGAGGAACGCCTCGACACGTTCGCGCGTCGGTGGCACGATCGGGAGCCCGTCCGACCACGCCCGCTCGGCGAAGGCGCGATGGACCTCGTCGAGCGACCCCGACACCGCGATGTCGAGTGCGTTCGGTTCGGCGTCGGTTGCGCCCGTCACGTCCGCCGCGACCGTGCGCGTCAGGCCGTCGATCACCTGGTCGACCGCGCCCGAGCGCAGGTTGGCGAGCATGACGTCGATCGGCTGGGCATCGACGTGGCCCGGCATCACTGCCAGTGGGAGGCCGTCGAAGCCGAGCCCGCGCCCGGTCGCGGACGCCTGCCCGACGAAGCCCTCGCAGACGAGCGACACCGAGGGGATGCCGGCGGATTCGGCGGCGATGGATGCCCGCATCACGGCGGGCGTGCAGCTGCCTCAACACCCCATTCCCGACACCACCGCATCGATGTGCCGCTGCGCGAGCGCGTCGGGCAGTGCGGCGACGACCTCGGCCTCGTCGCCGCCGTGCGTGTTGCCGAACTCGTCGTAGCCCACGATCTCGCAGGTGGGAACGCGGGCGGTGAGTTCGTCGGCCAACGCCGGGAAGATCTCGTCACCGCGGAACACGTGATCCCACAGGAACGCGATTCGTGCACCGTCGAGGTCGGGCAGCCGGTCGGCGAGCGGTCGGTGCCCGACACCTCGCGGTGACTTCGGCCAGACGACGTCGTAGGTCGGTTCGAAGGGAGCCATGTCCGACATTCTGGCCATGCGGCGATGGAATGCGCTGGCGTTGTCGAGTCGTTCGCCGCGACCACGTAGCATCTGATTGCGTGGACGACATCGACCGAGCAATTCTCTACCATCTTCAACGGGACGGCCGCATTGCGAACAACGAGTTGGCCGATCGGGTCGGTCTCAGCCCGTCGCCCTGCCTGCGTCGCGTTCGGGCGTTGGAGGCGGCCGGAGTGATCCGGGGGTACGCCGCGCAGCTCGACGAATCGGCCGTGGCGTGCGACTACCAGCCGCTCGTGTGGGTGACGCTCCGGTCGGTCACCCGGGAGTCGATGCTCGACTTCGAGGCGGCCGTGTCCTCGATCGCCGAGATCACCGAGGTCGACCGGATGATGGGTCAACCCGACTATCTGCTCCGTGTCGTCACGATCGACGCCCAGACGTTCGAGTCGTTCTACATCGACGTGCTGGCCGGTCTCCCGCACGTACAGACGCTGACCTCGCAGGTCGCGATGAAGCGCGTCAAGCGCACTCGCGAGCTGCCGATCGCCGAGACGGCCTGACCCGGTCGCAAGTACAGTCCGGCCCATGACGCTCGATGTCCGACGGCTGACGCCGGTGATCGGCGCCGAGGTGAGCGGCGTCGACCTGGCCGCCGACCTGGACGACCCGAACGTCGTCGCCTCGATCCGAGCCGCCTTCACCGAGCACCGCGTGCTCGTGTTCCGTGACCAGCGCCTCGACCCCGACCGGCACAAGGCGTTCGGCCGGTTGTTCGGCGAGCTGGCCGTGCACCCGTCGCGTCGTGGGCCCGACGTCGACGATCCCGAGATCTTCGTCGTCCGCGCGGACGAGACGAGCCGGCTCAACAATGGAGGCCTGTGGCACACCGACCTGTCGTGCAACGAAGTTCCGCCGCTCGGCTCGATGCTCCTGCTCACCCAAGCGCCGCCCGACGGCGGCGACACACTGTTCGCGGACATGCACCGCGCCTACGAGACGTTGTCGGCACCGCTGCGGGCGATGCTGCTCGAGCTGACGGCCGTACACGACCAGCGCCGTGATCTCGCGAGGTTCGGCTACGAACCGAACGCCGGAATCGACGACCCGATCAACTCGCACCCGGTCGTGATCGAGCACCCCGTCACGGGCGTGCCTCTGCTGTACGTCAATCGGGCCTTCACCACCCGGATCGAGCAGCTCACCGAACTCGAGAGCGACCGCCAGCTCGACCTCCTCTTCACTCACGTCGCCGGTGATCCGACGTCGCAGTGCCGGGTTCGCTGGGAGCCGGGCAGCCTCACGTTCTGGGACAACCTCGCGTGTCAGCACTACGCGGTGTGGGACTACTGGCCCGAGACCCGTGAGGGTGAGCGAGTGACCATCGGTGGCGTCGCCCGGCCCGCCGCCGTCGGAGCGCCGTCGTGACCGCCCTTCGGGAGCGAGCGATCGAGCTCGCACGTCAGTACGTCGACTCGGGGGAGTTCGAGGAGACCCTGGCGCGCCGGGTCGCGTTCCGGACCGAGAGTCAGTTGCTCCCCGACTCGCTGCCCGAACTCCGGCGCTATCTCGACGCCGAGCTGATTCCCTCGTTCGACGCGCTCGGGTGGTCGACCCGCTCGATCGAGAACCCGGTCGCCGGAGCGCCGCCCGCATTGCTGGCAGAGCGTCACGAGGGTGACGAACTGCCGACGGTGTTGAGCTACGGGCACGGCGACGTGATCGTCGGCCAGGACGACAGGTGGACCTGCGGCGACGGCCCCTGGCGGCTCGCACGTGAGGGTGACCGGCTCTACGGTCGGGGCACCGCCGACAACAAGGCGCAGCACACCATCAACATGTTGGCGTTCGCTGCCGCAACGGCCGCGAACGGCGGCGAACTCGGCTTCAACGCCAAGTACCTGATCGAGATGGGGGAGGAGGCCGGGTCGGCCGGCCTCGAACAGCTCGTGCGCGACCATGCCGAGCTGTTCGCCGCCGACGTGTTGATCGCGTCGGACGGCCCGCGGGTGCGACCCGATCGGCCGACGATGTCGCTCGGCTGTCGCGGCGCGGTGAACGTCGATCTCGTCGTCGATCTCCGCGACGGTGCCCATCACTCGGGCAACTGGGGCGGGTTGATCGCCGACCCCGGCCTGATCCTCGCGAACGCGTTGGCGACGATCGTCGGCCCGACCGGCGAGTTGCTCGTCGACGAGCTGGTGGCGGTGCCGATGTCGGACGCGGTCCGCGCCTGCCTCGACGACGTCGAGGTCGACGGCGGGGCCGAGGGACCGCAGATCGACACGTGGTGGGGGCAGCCCGGTCTCAGCCCGCCACAGCGGGTGTTCGCGGCGAACACCTTCAACGTGCTGGCGTTCGTGACGGGCGACCCGTCGAAGGTCGTGAACGCCATCCCGCCGCGAGCCGTCGCGCACTGTCAGCTGCGGATGGTGGCCGGCACCGATCCCGACATCGTCGCTCCCGCGCTGCGCCGGCATCTCGATGCCCGTGGCTTCGAGCGGGTGCGGGTGGAGCCGCCTCCGCCGGGCAATGCCGGCGCGTTCCCGGCCCGGCGCACCGAGCCCGACCACCCGTGGGCGGTGTTCGTGCGCGACTCGATGGCGACGACCATGGACGGGCGGCCCGCGGTCCTGCCGTCGATCGGCGGTTCGGTGCCGAACCACGTGTTCACCGACGTCCTCGAACTGCCCACCATCTGGATTCCGCACTCGTATCCGTCGTGCTCGCAACACGCTCCCGACGAGCACGTGCTGGTGTCGACCTGCCGGTCGGGGCTGGGGGTCATGGCGGGCCTGTTCGCCGACATCGGCGCCACCGGCGGTCCGCCCTGAGCCACCTGTTCGGCATGGTTGGGAATATGAGTTAGGTACGCCTAACATGCCGTCGTGGTTGGGACTTCGACGGCGACGACGTTGGCCGACACCTTGCTCCGGTCCGCCGCGGACCCGGCCCGTGTCTCGCTGATCGACGCCGACGGACCGCTGACCTCTGCCGAACTCGATGACCGCGTCCGGACGAGGACCGACCGTTTGGACCTGCCGACTCGGTCGCTCGTGGCGCTGTCGGGCGACCGCTCGACGGAGTTCGTCGTGACCTACCTCTCGCTGCTCGACGCAGGCCATGTGCCCATCCTGGCCGGCGATCACACCGGTCGGCTCGCCTCGGCCTGGCCCGTGGGCGCGTCGGTGCACGCCAGCCGCGATGCGTTGACCGTCGAACCGACCGGCATCGACGCCCCCGAGCTGCACCCCGATCTCGCACTCCTCATGAGCACGTCGGGATCCACCGGGGGTCCGAAGCTCGTGCGGTTGTCGCATCGGAACCTGGTGAGCAACGCCGAGTCGATCGCACAGGCGCTCGGTCTGTGCGAGGAAGATCGCGGGATCACGTCGCTGCCGCTGCACTACTGCTACGGGCTGTCGGTGTTGCACTCGCACCTCGTGGTCGGCGCCGGCATCGTGCTGAGCGACGCCTCGGTCGTCGACCCGTGCTTCCGCGACCGACTCCGCGACCACGGCGTGACCAACCTGGCCGGGGTGCCGCACACCTACGACCTGCTCGAGCGTTCGGGCCCCGAACTGGTCAGCACCCCGACGCTGCGGCTGCTCACCCAGGCCGGCGGCCGACTCGAGCCGGCCGCTGTGCGTCGGTGGTCGGAGCGGGCTGCGTCGTGGGGTGCCGACTTCGTCGTGATGTACGGCCAGACCGAGGCGACCGCCCGCATCGCCTGCCTGCCGGCCGACCTCGCACCACGATGTCCCGGCTCCGTGGGCCGAGCGATTCCCGGCGGCACGATCGAACTCCGCCCGGTCGACGACCGACCCGACGACGTCGGCGAGATCGTCTACCGCGGTCCCAACGTGATGATGGGATACGCCTCGTGCGTCGCCGACCTGGGGCTGGGTCATGAGCTCGACGAGTTGCGCACGGGCGATCTCGCGCGCTTCCACGCAGCCGACGGCGTGTACGAGATCGTCGGTCGGCGTTCCCGATTCGTGAAGCCCTTCGGCCTGCGCATCGACCTCGATCAGGTCGAGGAAGCCGTCGCGGGGTCGCCGCTGGTCGACGAGGTGGCAGTGGCGGGTGACGACGACCGCATCGTGGCGTACGCGCCCGGGGCCGATCCGGAGCCGGTCGGTCGGTTGGTCGTCGCAACGACCGGGCTTCCCGCGCAAAGCGTGAGCGTGTTCGACCGGGCCATTCCGCGGACGCCGTCGGGCAAGGTCGACGGTGGCGCGATGCTCGATGCAGCCGGTGAGCGGCCGGCCGGTTCCTCCGGGGTCGACCCCGGCGTTGCTGCCCAGCCAGCTGATCCCGCCGGCGTGTTCGCCGCCGTGCTCGGTCGTGCGGACATCCGACCGGACGACACCTTCGTGACCCTCGGCGGCGACTCGCTCAGCTACGTCGAGTGTTCGATCCGCCTCGAGCGCGAGCTCGGTCGGCTTCCACAGGATTGGCACCTCGTTCCCGTGTCGGCGCTCGGGGCGGCGGCCGCGCCGCGACATCGCCTGGCGAGGGTCGACACCACCGTGGTGCTCCGTGCGCTGGGTATCTGTCTCGTCGTGGCCACGCACATGCGGGTCTGGCACGTGCCGGGCGGCGCCCACGTGCTGCTCGCCGTCGCCGGCTTCAATCTGGCGCGCTTCATGGCGCCGCTGGACGGCACCGCCGAGCGTGTCACGGCCGGGCTGCGCACTGCCGCCCGGGCCGCGGTGCCGACCGTGGTGTGGGTCGCGGTCGGCATGCTCGCGTTCGGCTCGTACGGCCTCGGCACGCTCCTGCTGGTCAACAACTACGTCGGCCCGGCCTCCCACGCCGGCGACCACTGGCACTTCTGGTTCGTCGAGGTGTTCGTGCACCTGATCCTGATCGCGACCGCGCTGCTCGCGATTCCGGCCGTACAACGGTTCGAGCGTCGATTCGTGTACCTGCTCCCTCTCGGTGTGCTCGCGGTGGCGCTCGTGCTGCGCATGGACTGGTCGCACATGGGCGACTGGTACAACCTGCGGTATCGGACCCACGGCGTCGCCTGGTTCTTCGTACTCGGCTGGCTGATCCAGCGGAGCGGCACGTGGCAGCAACGGCTGACGACCACGCTCGTCTGTCTCGCGGTCATCCCGGGCTTCTTCCAGATCGCGGCGCGAGACTGGCGGATCACAGCGCTGCTCGTCGCCCTGGTCTGGGCTCGGCAGGTGCCGCTGCCGAGGTGGTCGGTGGCTCCGGTCGGCGTGCTCGCGGCGGCGAGCATGTGGATCTACGTCTCGCACTTCTCGATCTGGCCGTTGTTCCGCAGCGTGTTCGTGCGCGAGGTGGCCTACGTGCTCACCCTCGCGTCGGGCATCGTCGTGTGGTTCGTCGCCGGTCGATCGCTCGGCTTGCTGAACACGTGGCGTCAGGGTCGCCGTCAACCCGACCGGCAACGAAGCCCGCGCTTGCCGACCACCACTCCGACCACGACCCCGACCACCACCTCGACCACCACCACGACCACGACCTCGACCACCACCCCGATCCGAGGATTCGCGTGAACGTTCGTCACCGCCTGCTGCAGGGCGTAGCCGCCGCCGCGGGCGTCGCGCTGCTCGCCGGTGCCTGCTCGGGCTCGGACGGCGACACGCTCCAGGTCTACAGCGGACGTCACTACGGCATCGAGGCGGCCTTCGAGCAGTTCACCGACGACACGGGCATCGAGGTCGAGTTCCTCACCGGGAACGACGGCGAACTGCGCGAGCGGATCGCCGCCGAGGGCGCCGACACCGACGCCGACGCGTACATCACCGTCGACGCCGGCAACCTCGCCGCGGCTGCGGAACAGGGTCTGTTCCAGCCGTTGGACTCCGAGGTGCTGCAGTCGGCCGTGCCCGGCGAGCTCAGCGACCCCGACCGGTACTGGTACGGGCTCACGATCCGGGCCCGCACGATCGTCTACAACAGCGACCGGCTCGACGTCGCCGACGTGCCGACGACCTACGACGCGCTCGCGGAGCCCGAGTGGGACGGTCGCGTGTGCCTGCGCAACTCGTCGAACGTGTATCAGCAGTCGCTCGTGGCGTCACTGATCGCCAATCGCGGCGAGGACGAGGCCCTGCGCATCGTCCGCGGCTGGGCCGACAATGCGGAGATCCTCGGCAACGACGTGTTGATCCTCGAGTCGATCGCCGACGGCCTGTGCGACGTCGGCATCACGAACCACTACTACCTCGGCCGCATGCTCGACGAGGACCCCGATTTCCCAGTCGGGCTCGTGTGGGCCGAGCCCGACGGCACCGGCGTCCACGTCAACGTGTCGGGCGGCGGCGTCACCAAGCACTCCAGCCACCCCGAGGAGGCCCGGCTGTTCCTCGAGTGGCTGGCGACCGACGGCCAGGATGTGCTCGTGTCGGCCAATCACGAGTATCCGGCGAATCCGTCGGTGCCACCCGAACCGCTGATCGCCTCCGAGTTCGGCACCGACTTCCGGCGCGACACGCTCGATGCGGCCACCTTCGGCGCCCTCAACGCGGAAGCCGTGCGGTTGATGGACGAAGCCGGGTACGGCTGATCGGTCGTGAGCAGCACCTCGTGGAGGCGGTCGAGCACGACCGGGTGGTCGATCTCGTCGGTCCTCGCGGCATTGGCGGTCGTGATCCCGGTGGCGATGCTGGCCAGCAGCATCCTGCGGCCCAACTCCGAGGTCTGGTCGCAACAGTGGAACACCCGCCTCCCGGGTGAGCTCGTCACCACCGCGCTGCTGCTCGCCGGCGTCGCGGTCGGCACGATCGTGCTCGGCGCCGGCCTCGCGTGGCTCGTCAGTGCCTACGAGTTCCCCGGCAGGCGCACCTTCGGGTGGATGCTGATCCTGCCGTTCGCGATGCCGAGCTACATCCTCGGCTTCCTCACGCTGTCGACGTTCGGTCGCACCGGTCCGATCCAGGACACCTGGCGATCCTGGTTCGGCCTCGATGCCTGGTTCCCGAGCGTCGAGTCGCTCGGCGGTGCGATCATCGCGTTCACGCTCGTGCTGTACCCGTACGTGTACCTCCTGTCGCGCGCCGCGCTGCGGGATCAGGCGGCCGGTGCCTATCACGCGGCGCGCACCCTCGGCGCCACCCCCTCCGAGGCCGCCCGGCGGGTCGTGCTGCCTCTGGTCCGTCCGGCGATCGCCGCCGGTGCCGCCGTCGTGATGATGGAGACGTTGACCGACTTCGCGACCGTGCAGTACTTCGGCGTCGACACGGTGTCGGTCGGGGTGTTCCGTATCTGGCGCGGTACCTACGACCGTGACGCGGCGAGCGAACTCGCCACGCTCGTGCTGGCGTTCGCTCTGCTCGCGATCGCGTTCGAGCGGGTCGGCCGCGGTCGGGCCCGGTTCGGTCAGTCGGGCGGCGCGGCCGCAGGGATCGAACGGCGGCCGCTGACGGGTTGGCGCGGCGTCGTCGCTGCGGGGCTGTGCGGCGGCGTGGTGCTCGCCGCGTTCATCGGGCCGGTCGTGCAGCTGACCGTGTGGGCGATCCGGGAGCAGACGAGCGACCGGGGGACGCCGCTGATCGACGAGTACCCCGGCTATCTCTGGCACAGCGTGCAGCTGGTCGTGATCACCGTGGTCATCTGCACGGTCGTCGCACTCGTGGTCGCCAACGCACGCCGGTTCGGCGGCTCACGCATCACGCGGCTGGCGAGCCGTGCGATCGCCGTCGGCTACGCGGTGCCCGGTCCGGTCGTCGGGATCGGCGTGCTGCTCGCCACGGTCGCGCTCGACCAGGCCCTCGGTTCGATCGGCCTCGGGCTCCCCGGCTTCGTCGCCACCGGTTCGTTGCTGGTGCTCGTCTACGCGTATACCGTCCGCTTCTTGGCGCCCGGACTGAGTGCGGTGGAGACCGGGGTCGGTCAGGTCCCCGAGGAGATGACGGCCTCGGCGCGGACGCTGGGCGCTCCGCCCATGGAGACCGCGTGGCGGGTCCACCTGCCACTGGCCAAGGCGTCGATGTTCTCCGCTGCCGTGTTGGTCGGCGTCGACGCGCTCAAGGAACTGCCGATCGTGCTGCTGCTCCGGCCGTTCGGGTTCGACACGCTGCCGGTCTGGGTCTACAACCTGGCGTCCGAGTCGCGGTACCAGCAGGCGGCGCTGCCGGCGTTGTCGATCATCGTCGTCGCGCTGGTGCCCGTCTTCCTGCTCTCGCGCCGTCTCGACCGGAGACAGGCATGACCGCGCTGCGCGTCACCGACGTCTCCAAGCGATTCGGCGATGCCGTCGCCGTCGACGGCATCTCGTTCGAGCTCGGCGATCACGAGCTGTTGGCACTGGTCGGTCCGAGCGGGTGCGGGAAGTCGACGCTGTTGCGCATGATCGCCGGGCTGCAGCCGACGGAGACGGGCTCGATCGAGCTCGCCGGCCGCATCGTCGACGACGGCCGACGCCCGGCCCCGCCGGAGGAACGCCGGGTCGGGCTCGTCTTCCAGGAACACGCGCTGTTCCCACACTTGACGGTGGCCGACAACGTCGGCTTCGGCGTCCGCGACGGTGATCGCGCCGGACGGGTGCGCGAGATGCTCGAGCTCGTCGGCCTGACCGACCACGGCGACCGGTATCCGCACGAGCTCTCGGGTGGTGAGCGGCAGCGGGTCGCGCTCGCCCGCGCCCTCGCGCCGCGGCCGGCACTCCTGTTGCTCGACGAACCGTTCGCCAGCCTCGATCCCAACCTGCGTTCGCGAGTGCGTGACGACGTGGCGGCGATCCTCCGTGCGACGCGGACGCCGGCGATCTTCGTGACCCACACCCAGCTCGACGCGATGGCGGTGGGCGATCGGGTCGCGGTCATGGAGTCCGGCCGCATCGTCCAGCTCGGCACGCCCGAGGACGTGTTCCACTCGCCGACGAGCCGCTTCGTGGCCGCCTTCATGGGTGAGGCGAGCTTCCTGCCATGGGGCGAGGCGGCATCCGGCATCGCCGGCATCGGTCACACCGGTCCCCGTGCTGCGCTGGCGATGATCCGCCCCGACGACCTCACGTTCACGTGCGGAGCCCACGGATCCGCGGAGATCGTCGCTGCCGAGTTCCGCGGATCGAGCTGGTGCTACACGATGCGCCTCGCTTCGGGAGGGTTGGTCAAGTCGTTGCGGTCCCACCTCGACCGGATCGCCGTGGGCACGAGAGTCGATCCGTCCATGCGGCCGGGCCATGAGCCGGTCGTCGTCGAATCGGAACCGTCAGTCCCGGGGTGAGCCGATCCGGGCCAGGGGTGAGTCCGGCGGAACGTCGAGTGTGCGGATCGGGAACGGGATGCCGATACCGGCGTCGTCGAGTGCGTACTTCGCCGCGCGCGCAACCCGGTGGCGGAAGTCGAGGAAGTGCACCTCTTCGAGGTCGTGCCAGACGAGCAGGCGGATGTCGACACTGCTCCCGCCGAACCCGTCGATGACGACCTTGTTCTCCCGGTCGGCGAGTGCACCGTCGGTGTTCGTCACCGCGTTGGTGAGTACGTCGATCGCCTCGTCGACATCGGCGTCGTAGTCGATTCCCACGGCCACGTCGGCTCTCCGGTATCTGTTGGCCGACCAGTTCTCGATCGTGCCGTCGATGACCTTCGAGCACGGGATGATGACCTGCTCGCCACCGACCGACGTCATCACCACGGTCCTGAGCGTGACGTCGTCGATGCGGCCGAGGTAGCTGCCGTCGCCGAGCTTGACGAGGTGGCCGATCTCGAACGGCCGACGAATCTGGATCAGGACGCCGGCCAAGATGTTGGCGAGGATGTCCTTGAGGGCGAACGCCACGGCGAATCCGGCGACACCGAGCGCGCCGAGCAGCGGCCCGACCGCCACGCCCACCGAATTCAGGCCGTAGACGACGCCGACGACCATCACGACGCCACCGAGGACTCGGGCGAGGAGCGACGCGATCATCTGGCTCTGCCCGCGCAGGAGCCGTTTGACGAGCCACGCGGTGACGATGGCGCCGACGGTCCCGGCGACGATGATCACGCCGGCCCGGATCCAGTCCTCCGTCTCCGCGGCCAAGATCGGGGCGACTGCGGTGACACCGTGCTGCATCACGGGATGTCCTCTCTGCGGTTCAGCGCCTCGTCGAGGCTGGTGGCGGCGCTGATCAGCGCCAGATGCGTGAACGCCTGCGGGAAGTTGCCGAGCAGGCGACCGTGTGGGCCGATCTCTTCGCTGAAGAGGCCGGTGGGGGTTGCGTAGGTCAGGAGCCGTTCGAAGTGCATGCGGGCCTCGTCGACCCGACCGGCGCGGCTGAGGGCCTCGACGTACCAGAACGAGCAGATCGTGAACGACCCTTCGTCGCCCTCGAGCCCGTCGGCGCTCTCATCGTGGTCGTATCGGTCGACCAGCGGACCCCGGGCCAGGGTCCGGTCGATCGCATCGAGCGTGCTCAGCCACATCGGATCGTCGGGAGCGATGAATTTGACGAGCGGCGCGAGCAGGATCGACGCGTCGAGCGTGGCGCCGTCGAGCGTCTGGGTGAACGCGCCGAGGTCCCGGTTGAACCCACGCTCGACGAGTGTGCGGTGCATCTCGTCGCGAGCGCGGCTCCACGAGACGAGGTCGGCCGGCCGACCACGTCGACGAGCCATACGGATCGCACGCTCGACGGCGACCCAGCACATCAGCAGTGACGAGGTGTATCGCTGCGGTCCGCTGCGGGCCTCCCACATCCCGTCGTCGGGTGTCTGCCAGTGCTCGACCACCCACTCGACGATCGTGCTGACGTGATTCCACGTGACGAGGCTCACGCCGTCGCCCTGCTTGTCGGCGATGTAGATGGAGTCGACGAGCTCCCCGTAGATGTCGAGCTGCATCTGACCGCTCGCCTCGTTGCCGATGCGGACCGGGCGACTGTCGGCGTAGCCGCTCCAGTGATCGAGCACGGTCTCGGCCAGGTCGTCCTCGCCGTCGAGGTCGTACAGGGGCGACAGCGGCGGACCGTCCGACTGGTCGCAGCGCTCGGCGCACGCCTCGATCCGATCGGTGAGCCAGCCCGTGAATGCGTCGGCTTCGTCGGTGTAGCCGAGTTCGAGCAAGGCGTACAGCGTGAAGGCCGCGTCGCGGATCCACACGTACCGGTAGTCCCAGTTGCGTTCGCCGCCGACCACCTCGGGCAGGCTCGTCGTGCCGGCCGCGATCAACCCTCCGGTCGTCGCGCACGTGAGCAGCTTGAGGGTCAGTGCCGAGCGTTCGACCTCTTCGCGCCAGCGGCCGCGATACGTGCTCCGGGCCGACCACCGCTGCCAGAGGCGCCGAGACGTCTCGACGATGCCCTCGAGTTCGTCGTCGTTCGCCGGGGACGAAGCACCGAGCGTGAACCAGACCGACTCGCGTTCGCCGACCACGAACGTCGCCCCGATGGTGTCGTCGCCCTGCGTTCGCAGCTCGCACGAGCCGGTCATCACGAGCGACTGTTCGGCTCCGATGTCGATGGCGAACCCGTCGCCGTGCACGTCGATCGCGGCGCGTGCCCGACCGTAGTCGGGGCGGAACACAGCGATGCTGCGCAACTCCACCCGACCGCGCACCCCGTGGACGCGTCGCACGAGTGAACGCGTCGGGGCGTCCACCGCCATGAGGTCCTCGATCTCGATGACTCCGGAGTCGGTGTGCAGCCGCGTCACGAGGATGTTGGTGGCGGACAGGTAGACCTGCTTGCGCGCGAAGACCTCGGCGGTCGGCTCGATCATCCAGTGGCCGCCGTCTGCGTCGAGCAGGCGGCCGAACACGGAGGGCGAGTCGTAGCGGGGCCAGCAGAGCCAGTCGACCGACCCGGTATCGGCGACGACACCGAGCGTGGCCATGTCACCCACGACGCCGTATCGCTCGAGATCGAGGCTCATGGGTCGAGTGGGGACGTGTCCGGGCCGTACGAGCCCGGTTCGTACTCGTACAACCGCTGGTCGGCGGAGTGGACCGGTTCGATGATCCCCCAGGCGGCGACGATCCCGTCGATCTGGGCGAAGTGCCGGGTGTCGCCGTCCATGGCGTTGTCGAACATCACCGCGTAGTCGCCGAGCGGGCCGTGCGCGTCCGGCCCACATGCGTACACCGTCGTCGGCTTCGTCTCGTGTGAGTCGGGATCGATCACGTCGATGTCGAATGCCACGGACGCGTCGGGCTTGATCGAGAACCTGATCCGGTTTCCGTGCGTGGTCGACGTCGCGGCGGTGGAACGGAGGTGGAACACGACATCCGTGCGATCCTCGGCCAGTCGCTTGCCGGTGCGCATGGTGATGGGGACGCCGCGCCACCGATCGTTGTCGATCGCGAGCGCGAGCGACGCGTACGTCTCGACCGTCGAGTCGTCGGCGACGTCGTCGAGCAGGCGGTAGCCGGCGATACTGCCCGAGCACGACGTCGGACGCAGCAACCGGGCGGACGGCCCTGAGCAGTTCCACGCGTGCGGCGTGGAATGCCTCGTCGGATTCGTCGGACGGCGCTTCCATGGTGACCATCGCCAGCAGCTCCATCAGGTGGTTCTGCACGACGTCTCTCATCGCACCGACACCTTCGTAGAACGAGCCTCGCCCGTCGACGCCCCCCGACTCGTGCATCGTGATCTCGATCGCCTCGACACGCTCGGCGCACAGTGAGTTGTCCACCAAGGGGTTGACGGTGCGGACGGCGAGGATGTTCTCGATAGCGGCCTTGGCAAGGAAGTGATCGACGATGAACAGCTGCTCCCCGGGCACCGCTTCGGTGATTCGGCGATGCAGCGCGAGCGCCGTCTCACCACCGTTGCCGAACGGCTTCTCCAGCACGAGGCGGGTCGCCGCCGGGAGATCACTGCGGCTGATGCCGTCGGCGACCGACGCGAAGATGTCGGGCGGCAGCGCGGCGTAGACGAGGGGTCTGTCGTGGCCCGAGAGGCGAGCCGCGATCTCGTCGTACACGGCCTCTTCGGTGGAGTCGCCCCGGACGTACGTCAGATCGACACGATCGACGACCGACGGGTCGATGTCGCCGCCGCCGGCGGGTTCGTGTCCGGCGAGCGCGTCGCGGAACTGCCGTCGGATCTCGTCGTCGGCGTGGTCGGAGCGCCCGACTCCGACCACGGGGCCGGGCAGCCGGCCGGCGGCGGCGAGTTCGTAGATCGCCGGGAACAGCTTCTTTCGTCCGAGGTCGCCGGTGAGCCCGAACATCACGAGCGCATCGGATCTGGAGATCGAACCGGTCATGGCACGGGCCTACCCGTTCACCGGGTCGCTCAACCCAACCGAAGGGGGCGTGGCGTCAGACGAGTTCGGTCGCCCGCTCGATCAGCTCGACGAGGTCGTCGACGTCCCGATCGTCGAGGTCGTCGGCGAGCCGCTCGGTCTCCTCGAGCAGATCGGGCAGCGCCTCGTAGCCGAGTCCGGCGTGGGGGTTCTCCCGCAGGATCTCGGCAAAGACGGCGACCACCGTGGCGAGCTGGAAGTCGACCCGGGTGTCGGTCCACCGCTCCTCGAGGTCCCGCAGATCGATGTCCTCGTCGATCTCGATCACGTCACCGTCCGTCGGGGTCCTCCCAGCGCAGGTACACCTCGCCGATGTCGCCGCGGTCGTCGAGGCGACACGCCCCGCTGCAGCTCGACCTCGTAGATCGCCGTCACCTGGTGGCCGGCACCGAGTTCGCCGGCGTCGACGTCGTCGTTGCGGAAGTCCCGGTCGAGCACGCCCCGGTTCTCGAACCCGATCAGGCGGTACGAGTCGACGACGTCGGCGTCGAACTCGACCTGGATCTTGGCGTCCTTGGCGATGGTGAGCAGGGTCGACGTGAGTTCGTCCTCGAACAGCCGCTCGGCCTCGTCCTCGGTGTCGACGTAGGCGTAGAAGCCGTCGCCCTGGTCGGCGAGCTGTTCCATCGTGACGTCGTTGAAGTTGCCCATCCCGAAACCGACGGTCACGAGGTTGATGCCCCGGTCGGCGTCGCTGCGGATCATCGCGTGCGAGCTCGTCGGGATCGGTGACGCCGACGTTGGCCACACCGTCGGAGGCGAGGATCGACACGATTGATGCCGTCCGTCCGGAAGGCATCGGAAGCGAGCGCGATAGCCCTCCCGGAGTCCGGCTTCGAGGTTGGTCGAGCCACCCGGGCCGCAGATCGGTCGATGGCGTCGAGGATCGTCGTCGCGTCGCCGACCTCGGTGGGCTCGAGCACGACGCCCGAACGGTCGTCGTACGTGACGATCGCGACGGTGTCGTCGTCGTCGAGTTCGTCGACGAGGATCGTCAGCGACTCCTTGACCAGGCCGAGTCGGTCGTCGCGGTCCATCGATCCGGACGTGTCGATCACGAACGTCAGCGCGGCCGGTCCCCGGTCGCGGTCGTCGACGATCTCGCCCTGCACGCCGATCCGGACGAGGTAGGTTGTCGTCGTCGAACGGTGACGGGCCACCGTCGATCGTGAGCTCGAGCCCGTCTCGGGGCGTCGTCGTAGTCGTAGTCGAAGGCGTTGACGTACTCCTCGGGTCGGACCGACTCGCGGTCGGGCAGCGCGCCCTCGTCGAGCCAGCGTCGTGCGACCGAGTACGAACCGGTGTCGACGTCGAGGGCGAACGTCGACAGCGGGTCGTCGGCGGCTGTCGACGAAGTCGCGGTAGCCGTAGTCCTCGAACGTGTTGCCCTCCTGACGGTCGGTTGCCGGTGGCGGTTCGTCGGCGCCGAACAACCCGCCTTCGGCATCGGCGCCACCCGCCTGGGCGGGGATCGCGGATTCCGCCAGATCGTCGCCGATCGCGTCGACCGGCTCCTCGGCGGTCTCCTCCGACCCGACGGAACCAGAGTCCACCAGCCCGCCCTCGGCGTCGCCGGGATCACCCTGCTCGCGAGTCTGCACGGTGTCGGTGGGTCGGCCGCTGCGGCCGGCCTCGTCGCGGTCGTCGGCGTCGTCGAAGATTCCCTCCTCGGTCGTGTCCTCCGTCCCGTCGTCGTTCCCGCCACACCCGGCCAGGAGCACTCCGGCGGCCGCCAAGGCGGCCACTGTCTTGTTCACGTTGCTGCGCTTCATGACGGGTCTGACGCCCACGTCCGGGGACGGGTTCCCGCTGGTTCGTGACGACTTGGTGACGTTCGTCCGGCTGTCAGCCGCGTCGGGTCGGCCTGCTACACCTGCGGCGTGGGGATCCTGTTGGCGTTGGGCTCAGGGCTCGTCTACGGGGTGTCCGACTACGTCGGTGGGCGTGCGAGTCGTCGCCGGTCGCCGATCGTGATCGCATTCGTCGCCGAACTCGCGATGTTGTGCGTCATGCTCGCCGTCGTCCCCGTCGTCGAGGCCACGGGTCCGTCGGGACGGGCGCTGTGGTGGGGGATCGTGGGCGGCATCGCGGGCAGCTTGGGTGTGTTGGGCCTCTACGTGTCGCTCTCGAAGGGGAACATGACCGTGGTCGCGCCGGTGACCGGCGTCGTGGCCGCCGCCGTCCCGGTCGTCGCCGGCCTGGTCCTCGGAGAACGCCCCGGCGTCCTGGCCGGCGTGGGCATCGTGTTCGCGCTGACGGCCGTCGCGCTCGTCAGTGGCGCCGTCGACGGGATCGTCGGCGTCGGCAACGTGGCCGTCGCTCCGGCAATCGTCGTCTTGGCGGCCCTGGCCGGAGCGGGCTTCGGCATGCTGTTCGTGGCCTACTCGCGTACGGGTGACAGCGGGCTGTGGCCTCTCCTCACCGGGCGAATCGGTGCGACTCCGTTGCTGCTGGCGGCGTTGCTGGTGGCCCGTTCAGCGCGGGCCACTCCACGTGTCGGATCGAGAGGTGTTGCTGCCCGGGTTGGCGATCGGCCTGATGATCGGTCTCGCGAACGGTTTGTACCTGCTCGCGACCCGCCGCGGTCTGTTGTCGGTGGTCGCCGTCCTCGTGGCGCTCTATCCGGCGAGCACGGTCGCGCTCGCGACGGTCCTCGATGGCGAACGCGCGACACGGTGGCAGCTGGCGGGGATGGTGGTCGCCGGTCTGGCCGTGGCGTGCATCACGGTCGGCTCGTGAGGCTCAGCGTGGTTCGCGGGGCAGGCCGAGCACTCGCTCACCGAGGATGTTGCGCATGATGTTCGACGTGCCGCCCATGATCGTGTAGCCCGGTGCGTACAGCAGGCCGTGCACGATGTCGTTCCACACGGTCGCCTCGGCACCGAAGACGCGTGCGACGAACTCGGCGACGCGCCACTCGTGTTCGGTGCAGAAGCACTTGGTCGCCGCCGAGAAGCCCCGTCGGGGCCTGCTTGAGCACCTCGCGGGTGACCAGGATGCGACCCAGCCGGTAGCCGGTCTCGATCGCAGCGATCTCCTGGCGGATCAGCGGATCGGAGGTGTCGGCTCGATCGACCGCGAGCCGGAACAACGCCTGATTGCTGACCGAGCCGATCGATGCCACCCCGCTCGTGCTCGAGCTGCGTCATCGTCTGCTTGAACGCGTTGCCCTCGACGCCGACGAGGTTGGTGACCGGCACCCGCACGTCGGTGAAGAACACCTCGGAGAAGTGCTGGTTGGTCGTCATGTCCTTGATCGGGCGGGTCTCGATGCCGGGGGTGTCCATCGGCACGATGATCTCGCTGATGCCGCGGTGCGGCGGGCCCTCGGTGCTCGTGCGGCAGATCACGTAGCAGTAGTCGGCGACGAGCGCCGAAGCTCGTCCAGATCTTCTGGCCGTTGATGACGTACTCGTCGCCGTCGCGGACGGCCTGTGTCGTGAGGCCGGCGAGGTCGCTGCCGGCGTCCGGTTCCGACATGCCGATGCACCAGGTCGTCTCGCCGGACAGCATGCCGGGCAGGAACGCCTCCTGCTGGTCGGGCGCGTCCGTACGCGATCAGCGACGGCCCCATCTGCCGGTCGGCGAACCACATCGCCGCGATCGGGGCGCCGGCGGCGATCAGTTCCTCGCCGATGATCAGGCGGTCGATCGGCGGGCCGCCCGCCACCGCCGAACTCGGTCGGCCAGGTCAGACCGATCCAGCCGAGCTCGGCCATCTCGATCGCGAACTCCTTCGAGAATCCGTTGATCCACGAGTCGTTGTGTCGCCCGAACCGCTCGACCGCCGACGGCTGCGACCTCGCGCGCCTGCTCGCGGAGAACGACCTGGTCATCGGTCCAATCGAAGTCCATCGAGTGCCGATCGTAGGCCGGGATCGAGGTGGTTCCCGCATCGATCGGAGGTCTTCTCAAGGGTTCTCCATATGTGTCATTTGTGTGTCAACTCGCTTCAAGATGCACGGATTGACCGGCGATAGAGGGCAAGAATCACAGCGTTCTCCATGCGGGCGCTTCGAGACGACACAAAGGAACCGACATGAAGCGATCACTTGGAATCGGGCTCTCGCTGGCCATCGTGACGCCCGTCATCCTCACCGCCGCAGTCTCTTGGGGCGCATCGGCGGACACGGGATGCTGGGACGAGTACAACAAGCGGGGCACACGGATGTACCGCACGGTGACCCCTCAGGGGCTCGACCTCGACGACTGCACGCCGGCCGACAGCTGCAAGTGGGGCTACGCCGCTCGTGACGGTCGCCGCAACCGGCTCTACGTGCCGCACGGCCAGGACCCGGCGACGGCGTGTTCCGACATCACGACCACGACGCTGCCGCCGATCACCACCACGCCGCCGACGCCACCGCCGACGGACCCGACGACCGCCGCCCACCGTTCCCGGTGGCAGCGACGGCCGGTTCGAACTGCTCCCGGTCGGCGCCGCGCTGCCGTCCGACGCCGCCTGTGCGTCGCATGTCCGCTCGATGACGCGAGAACCGCCCCGAGAACGCCGCCGCCAACTCCACTCCGGGGAACGGTTCGAACACCGCGTACCCGCGGGTGACCGGCGACTTCACCGGCACCACCGACGAGATCATCCAGTGGACCGCGTGCAAGTGGGGCATCGACGAGGACGTGGTCCGCGCCCAGATCGTCAACGAGTCGTTCTGGAAGCAGGACGCGATGGGTGACTTCACGACGAACCCCGACGCCTGCATCCCCGCGATCCCGATCGGCAACTACCCGCCGCAGTACAACGGTGATCGCCACCACGGCGGCGAGTGCCCCGAGTCGATCGGTCTCGGTCAGGTCCGCTGGCTCTACCACCAGACGGCGTTCGACAACGGCAACGCGATCGAGTCCAGCGCCTACAACCTCGACTACACGTACGCCGTCTGGCGGACGTGCTACGAAGGTGGCTTCGAGCTGGCTGAACACCGTCGAGGGTCGCGGCGACTACGCCGCCGGAGACGCCGACGGTTGTCTCGGTGTGTGGTTCTCGGGTCGCTGGTACACCGATGCCGCCATCGGGTACATCGATCGGTTCAACGACACGCTCTCCAACCGCACCTGGGAGCAGGAGTGGTTCCCGCCGGCGCAGCCCGACGGTGACGGTGGCACCTCGACCACCCTTCCGGCGGTCGTGACCATCCCGCCGGCTCCGACGACGCCGACCACGCAGCCCCCGGCACCCACGACCCCGGAGACCACACAGGCACCTGCGCCGACGACACCGGTCACCACGCAGGCGCCGGCGCCGACCACGGTGCCGCCGCCGGTCACGACGCCGCCACCGGGCCAGGGTGGGACGTTCTTCGAGGACTTCGCCGGCAACTCCGGCCTCGAGCGGTTCCAGACGGGCGTGTACCACCGGGACGACGACGTGGTCAACGTGACCTCGTGGCCCGGCGATCACGACCTGTCCTGCGGGCCGCCGACCTCGTCGCGGACGATTCACCGTGATCAGCCCGACGAGTCGTTCTACCTGTGCCGAGATCACCTCATGACGAGCGTCGGCGACACGAGCGGCTACTCGATCGCCTGGTTCACCCCGGATCAGACCTTCAACCGATCCGAGTCGAACGTGGTCTCCTGGGACGTCAACATGACCGACCTGGGCAACCGGCAGTGGTGGGAGGTCGCCGTCATCCCCGCCGGCACCAACAAGATCGTCTGCCATCCGTCGATCGCCGTCGATCCCTGCGGTCTCGACGAGTACGTGGACGGCACCGCCATGTTCGGAACGGGCCCCTGGGACGAGTTCCAGCTCGTCGGCGATCGCGTCGAGCGTCAGCCCGGCGACAACCCGTGCGGCTTCTTCACCGCCGATCCCGAAGCGTGCGGCTCCAAGGCGACACGGCGCACGTTCACGATGACCGACAACATGAACGGCACGATCACGGTCGACTATCCGGCCGCCGGCCGGAGCTGGACGATTGCCGGCTCGTTCCCCGAGCAGTTCGAGGTCGTGTTCAAGGACCACAACTACACCCCCGACAAGGACAACGATCCGGTCGGGTACACCTGGCACTGGGACAACATCCGGGTCGGCTGACCCGTCGCACGGTGATGTCACTCCCGGTGGTCGAGTCGACCTCGGGAGTGACAGCTCGTGCGGTCGCTCAGGAACTCTTGACGGATTCGACCGGGTGTCGTTGACGGAACCCTGATCTCGGGCCACCCGGGGTACGTACCCTGGTCGGCATGCAGCTCCGGCGACCGTCGCACCGGGTGATCGCCATCACGTCGGCCGTCGTCGCCACGTCGCTTCCTGCGGTGACCGTCCACGCCGACGAACCCTCCGGCGCGCCGGCCACGACCGCACCGGCCACGACCGTGCCGGCCGATCCCGGTGAGTCGACGGCACCCGAGCCGGGTGTGTTGGAGCCGGTGGTGGCGGTGGGTGTGCCGCCGGTGCCTCCGGTGTCGTCGGTGTCCGAGCCGGGTGTGTTGGAGCCGGTGGGGTGGGTGTGCCGCCGGTGCCTCCGGTGTCGTCGGTGTCCGAGCCGGGTGTGTTGGAGCCGGTGGTGGCGGTGGGTGTGCCGCCGGTGCCTCCGGTGTCGTCGGTGTCCGAGCCGGGTGTGTTGGAGCCGGTGGTGGCGGTGGGTGTGCCGCCGGTGCCTCCGGTGTCGTCGGTGTCCGAGCCGGGTGTGTTGGAGCCGGTGGTGGCGGTGGGTGTGCCGCCGGTGCCTCCGGTGTCGTCGGTGTCCGAGCCGGGTGTGTTGGAGCCGGTGGTGGCGGTGGGTGTGCCGCCGGTGCCTCCGGTGACGACGGTCCGTGCGACCACGGCGGGTGGGGTGCGCCCGACAGGTCACAGCGGCGCGGACCAGCGGCCGAGGGCGGACGTGTGGTCGTCGGGGCCCGCTGCGGCAGCCACACTCGAGGCCGCGCGCCGACTCATCGACCGCTGCTTCTGAGCCGCGCGTGCGGCGCCGGCGTCAGCGGGCGTCGATCGCGACGTAGTCGCGTTCGTCGGCGCCGGCGTACCACTGACGGGGCCGCGAGATCTTCTGCTCGGGATCGCTCGAGCAATTCCTGCCAGTGCGCCAGCCACCCCGAGGTGCGCGGGATCGCGAACAGCACCGTGAACATGTCGACCGGGAAGCCGAGTGCCTGGTAGATCAGGCCGGAGTAGAAGTCGACGTTCGGGTACAGCTGTCGATCGACGAAGTACGGATCCTCGAGCGCCACCTCTTCGAGCGCGAGCGCGATGTCGAGCAGCGGGTTCTTGCCGACGACGTCGAAGACGTCGTAGGCGGCCTTCTTGATGATGGTGGCGCGGGGGTCGTAGTTCTTGTAGACCCGGTGGCCGAACCCCATCAGCCGGCCCTTCGCCGTTCTTCACCGAGTCGATGAACGCCGGCACGTTGTCCTTCGACCCGATCTCGGCGAGCATGCGGACGACGGCCTCGTTGGCGCCGCCGTGCAGCGGTCCGTAGAGCGCACTCGCGGCGGCCGCGGCCGAGGTGTACGGGTCGGTCTGGCTCGACCCGACGACACGCATCGCCGTGGTACCGCAGTTCTGTTCGTGGTCGGCGTGAAGGATGAACAGCACGTCCATCGCACGCTCGAGCCGCGGGTCGACTTCGTAGTCGGGTCCGATCTTCCACATCATGTTGAGGAAGTTCGCCGGGATACGTCAGGTCGTTGTCGGGGTAGTTGAACGGCAGCCCGACCGAGAAGCGGTACGCCATCGCCGCCAGCGTCGGCGACTTGGCGATCAGCCGGACGATCTGTCGCTGTCGGCTGTCGGCGTCGTCGATGTCCTTGGCGCCGTCGTAGAACGTACCGAGCGCCGCCACCGACGACACGAACATGCCCATCGGGTGCGCGTCGTAGTGGAATCCGTCGACGAAGCGCTTGCGCATGTTCTCGTGGATGAACGTGTGCGTGGTGATCTCGTGCGTCCAGGCCGCCAGCTGCTCGGCGGTGGGGAGGTCGCCGTGGATCAGGAGGTACGCGACCTCGAGGTAGGTCGACTTCTCGGCGAGCTGCTCGATCGGGTAGCCGCGATAGCGAAGCACGCCGTTCGCGCCGTCGAGGTACGTGATCTCCGACTTGCACGCCGCCGTCGACATGTAGGCGGGGTCGTACATGAACAGCGACGGGTCGAGTTCACGAAGGGCACTGGATGGGAACACCCCACCCTCGATCGGGACGGTGACCGTCTTCCCGGTGCGGTCGTCGGTGATGGTGATGGTGTCGGCCACGTTGCTTCCTTCGTGTCACGCTCGAATGGGACAGGGGCTTGCTCCCCAGCGAGCCAATGTACCGTTCGGGGGTCCACCACCTTCAACGAGAGCCGACAGGGTTGACTGGTCAATGCCGAACCGGCCCCTGAACCGAAGCCCGAACCCGGACGCAGCACCGCGACAGGGGCGTGCGGCGGGCGACGAGCGGAGACGGTGAGCTCGGGAGGCGGAGGGCACCGCAGCTCGGCAGGTTCGAGCCGAAGGCCGAACCCGTGCGCAGCACCGATCTGGAACGAAGGCCGAACCCGTGCGCAGCACCGCGACAGGTGCGTGCGGTGGGCGACCCGTGAAGCGGAGCGGAGCGTGGGAGCTCGGAGGAGGAGCCGGCCCGTCGGTCGGTGGTGTCGCGTCGGGTGGGTCGAGCAGGCGAGGAGCGCAGGTACGAGCACCGCAGCTCGGCAGGTTCGAGCCGAAGGCCGAACCCGTGCGCAGCACCGTTACAGGGGCGTGTTGCCGTGCTTGCGGCGGGGGAGTACCTCGCGTTTGTTGGCGAGCATCGCGAGCGCGGCCCCGAGTTCGCGACGTGTGTCGGCGGGGTCGATCACGGCGTCGACATAGCCGCGCTCGGCTGCCACGTACGGGTTCAGCAGCCGGTCGGCGTAGTCGGCCTCGAACGCGGCACGCTCCTCGTCGGTGGCGCGCCGCTGGAGGATTGCGGCGGCCTGGCCCGCTCCCATCACCGCGAGTTCCGCCCATGGCCAGGCGAGACACACGTCGTTGCCCATCGTCTTGGAGTCCATCACGATGAACGCACCGCCGTAGCTCTTGCGCAGGATCACGCAGACGCGGGGCACGGTCGCTCGGCCGTACGCGTAGACGAGCTGGGCGCCGTGGCGGATCATGCCGCGCCACTCGAGGTCCTTGCCCGGGTAGAAGCCCGGCGTGTCGACCAGCGTGATGATCGGCAGGTTGAACGCGTCGCAGAACGCGACGAATCGTGCCGCCTTCTGCGATGCCGGGATGTCGAGCGTGCCGGCGAGGTTCATCGGCTGGTTGGCGACGATGCCGACGGGCTGGCCGGCGACGGTGGCGAACGCGGTGACGACGTTGCCGGCCCACCGGCCGCGCAGCTCGAAGCAACGAGTCCTCGTCGACGATCGCCTCGGCGACCTGCCGGACGTCGTAGCTGCCGGTGGAGGACTCGGGGATCAGCTCGCCCGCTTCGGGGCACGGTCGGTCGATCGGGTCGGTGGTCGGGCACGTAGCGGTGGTGGCTCGTCGGAGTGGTTCGGGAGGTACTCGAGCAGGTGCTCGACCATCTCGGCGCCGCGTCGCCCGGTCGGCGACGACGGCAATCGACAACCCGCCGTGCTTCTCCATCGACGAGGCGCTGCCGAGTTCGTCCTTCGAGACGTCGATCCCGGTGATCTGGCGAACCATCACCGGGCCGTTGACGAACGCGTAGGCCGTCGTGCGTCATGACCGTGAAGTCGACGAGACCGAGCAGGAGGGCGGGGCCCGAGACGGCCGGCCCGTCGACGATCGCGAACGTCGGCACGTTGCCCGAGCAGCGGGTGAGTGCGCGAGCGACCCGACCCCAGCCGTCGAGGGCGGCGATGCCCTCGCGGATGTCGGCGCCCGGCTGAGTTGATGACCATCACGAACGGGAGACGTTCCTCGAGCGCGGTGCACGCGCGGCGCGTCTCCCACGTCTGGGTCATTGCCTGGGTGAGTGGCGCTGCGGGGTCGACGGCATCGAACTCGAGCCAGGAGACCCGTCGGTCACCGAGCACCCGCACCCTGGCGGAGATGGGACCGGGCACGCCGGTAGCGAGGTTCACTTCGTCGACCGACATCGAGCCGGACCTTAGACGGTGGACCTCGGTTCAGACGCTGCGGTAGTTCAGACGCTGCGGTGGAGCGGGAACGTGTCGGTGGTGAGGTGGACGCCCGGCTGGTCGTCGGCGTGGGAGCGCACCACTTCGCTCAGGATCGTCGCCACGGCGTTGGTCGCTGCGCTCGGCCCCGGACGGCGCCGACGGACCCATGCGACGACGCGGCGGGGGAGTTCCGGCACCATGACTCGTTTGAAGCGCACCGTCGATCTGTTTGGGCGCCGCGGTGGCCGGCACGATCGCCGCCCCGTACCCGTCGAACGCCAGCGACGCCAGCAGCCGGACCCCGTCGATCTCGGCCTGGGCGCGAAGCGACACGTCGACGCTGCCGGCCGCCCGGTCGAGCACCCGTCGGAGCGCCGCGCCCTTGGGCGGGAGCAGCAGCGGCACGTCTTCGAGTTCGCGCAGCGACATCGTCGTCGCGGTCGGCGAGGTCGTGGGAGCCGTGGACGAGCAGGATCAGGTCCTCGGCGAACAGCGGCTCGACGATGAGTTCGGGGTCGTCGACCGGGAGGTGGATGATGGCGGCGTTGAGTTGCCCGGACAGCACCCCGGGCACGATCGTGGTCGTGCTGCCCTCGCTGACGATCGGATGGACCCGGGGATGGCGTTCGGCGACGGCACCGAGCAGTTGCGGCATCAGCCATCGGGCGGTGGTGCCGATCACCCCGATGCGGGCGTCGCCCGACACGTCGGCGTCGAGCGAGGCGATGTCGGCCGAGATGTCGTCGATCTCGTGGAGCACGCGGCGGGCTCGTTCGACGACACGGACGCCCTCGTCGGTGAGGCCGCCGTGGGCACGATCGACCAGGGTGACGCCGAGTTCGCGTTCGAGCTTGGCGACGTGGCCCGAGACGTTGGACTGCACGGTGTACAGCGCCCGTGCGGCGGCCGAGAAGGTGCCGTGATCGGCGACGGCGACGATGGCGGCCAGCTGTCGGACGTCCATGGCGCCGATGGTATCAGAAAAACAGATATGGGATATCGCTGAGTTCTACTTGTCAGATGCGCGAACGTACGTGCATACTTTCACAACCAGAACGACGCGAGAACACCCCCCATGTTCCGCTTCGAGGAGACTCCACTGAATCGGTCCCCCACCGAAGGAGTTTCCAGGTTGAGACGCCCCGATCCCCCATCGGGGCGTCTCCCGTTTTCCGGCGTGTTTGTCGCTCGCCGGCCGTGCCGTAGCCTTCCCCCGTGGCCAAACGACCGGACAGCCGAGACGAGCACACCTCCGACGAGACATCTGGCTCGGGATCGGCCGGTGCCGCGTTCTTCGACCTCGACCGCACGCTGCTCCGGGGCGCCAGCGGCGAGGTGTTCTCCGACGCGATGCGGGCCGCCGGTCTGGTCAGCCGGACGATCCCCGGCGAGAAGTTGCTGTACCAACTCTTCAACACGGTCGGGGAGACGCTGCCGTCGATGGCGCTGGCGCGTCAGGCGGCCACGTTCGCCAAGGGTCGGTCACGGGCGACGTTCCAGGAGGCCGCCGACAGTGTCGCCGACCGGTTGGTCGACATGGTGCAGCCGTTCGCCGAGTCGGTGTTCGCGATGCATCGCGACGAGGGTCGTCCGATCGTGCTCGCGACGACGACGCCGTACGATCTCGTCAAGCCGTTCGCGGATCGGCTCGGGCTCGACGGCGTCGTGGCGACCCGGTACGGCGTCGAAGACGACGACGACACCTACAACGGCGACGCTCGTCGGGCCGTTCGTGTGGTCGACCGGCAAACTCGCCGCGGTGCGCGAGTGGGCCGACGAGCACGATGTCGATCTCGCCGCCAGCTACGCCTACTCCGACAGCGTCTACGACACGCCGCTGCTCGCAGCCGTCGGCCACCCCGTGGTGGTCAACCCCGACCCGCGGATGGTGTTCATGGCAGCGGCCCGCCGCTGGCCGACGATCGAGCTCGACGTGGCGCCGGGCGTGCGCAAGGTCCCCGTGCTCGGCATGGAGTTGCAGAAGCTCGCGCTGACGTTCTCGCGGCCGTCGATGGTGCCGTACGCCGACATCCGGATCCGTCACGCCGACAAGATCCCTGCCGAGGGACCCGTCATCCTGGTCGCCAACCACCGGTCGTACTTCGATCCGATGGTGATCTCGATGGTGGTCGCCAAGACCGGGCGTGCCGTTCGCTCGCTCGGCAAGAAGGAGGTGTTCGACGTCCCGGTCGTCGGACCGCTCGCCACGGCCATGGGCGGGATCCGTGTCGACCGGGGCACCGGCTCGGACGAGCCGCTGCAAGGCCGCTGCCGACGCGTCGAACGCCGGCGAGATGGTGGCGATCATGCCCGAGGGCACGATCCCGCGCGGCCCGGCGTTCTTCGACCCGAAGCTGCAGGGCCGGTGGGGTGCCGCACGGCTGGCGCAGATGACGGGTGCCACCGTGGTGCCCGTCGGGTTGTGGGGCACCGAACTCGTGTGGCCCCGCTCGTCGCGGGTGCCGAAGCTGTTCAACGTCACCGACGCCCCCACGGTGCTGGCGACCGTCGGGGATCCGGTCGAGATCAAGGGCAAGAGCGTCGACAAGGACACCAAGCGGATCATGAAGGCGATCTCGGCGCTGCTGCCACCCGAGGCGCGGGTCCGGCGGGAGCCGACGCCCGAGGACCTGGCTGCCACGTATCCGCCCGGGTACCAGGGTGACCCGGACAAGGAGAACGAGCGCCGTCCCGGCACCGACTGACCGACCCGATCGAGCGAGCGGCGGACCGTCAGCTCGGGAGCGGTTCGAGGACCCAGCCGTCGGCGCTCTGGTAGAGCACCGACCCGTTGTTGACCGCTGCGCCAACGGGCCAGAACCCCGTGTCGGGATCCGGCGCCTCGAGGTCGACGGTGAGCCAGTCGACCCCGTCGCCGGTCGCGATCATCCAGAGATCGGGCCGCCAGTCGTCGAATTCCGCCTCGACCGCGACGGTCCGGTCGGGTTCGTTCGTCTCGACGGCAGCCTGGACCGCCTCGTCGAAGACCTCACCGGGAATGCGGACGATCTCGACGCCGTCGTCGTCCGAGATGACGATCGCCGGCGGGCTCACCCCCATGTCGTACTCGAACGATGGGTCCGGGAAGGCGCCGTCGGCGCCGCCGAGGTCACCCGACCGGACGACGTCTCCGGTCGTCGCGTCGGCCAAGGTGTAGACGGAGCCGTCAGGGGCCTCGAGGAGCGTGAGCACGAAGCCGTCGTGTTCGACGACGATCTCGAACGGCTCCCAGTCGGGCTGCGGGGGCTCGCCGACCTCGACGATCCACGCCGCCGAGCCGGACTGGTTCCAGATGCCGTAGCGGTCGGAGAGTTCGGGCATCGCAGCGTCGGTGAACGTGCCGTCATTGAGCCGCAGCGACGCGAACGGACCGGACGGACCGTCGCCCACGAACAGGTGGCCGCCCGAGACCGGTACCACCGTCTGCCAGAAGCCGCCGTCGGGGAGCCCCTCGAGCTCGGTCCACGTTCGGCCGTCGGTGCTCACCTGGGCGGTGTTCCCGAGGGCGTTGTCCCCGACCAGCACGAACCGGTCACCGAGCGATGCGACGGTGCCGAAGCCGGTCGTCCCCGGCGAGCGCACCTCCTCGTGGTCGCCGCCGAAGACACCGGTCAGCATCGAGGTGTCACCGTCGCCGGGGCCCTCTTGCGGCTGCCCCTCGAGGCCGAGCTCCGCCCACGTGAACGAGTACTCGACGGTCGCGGTGCCGTTCTCGGTGAACACCTCGATCTCGAGACGATCCGCCATCGGGTTGATCCCGTAGCCACCGCTGCTGGTCTGGAGTTCGGAGCGGACGTCGTCGGGGAGCAACGACTCGTAGTCGACCCACGCGTGGCGTGCGACCAGGGCCAGCCATCGGTCGCCGACGACGGCGAGCGAGTTGACGAAGACGTCGTTCCTCACGGCGGGCGACTCGGGCGGCTCGACGTCGAGCGCGATCGTCGTCGTCTGCCAGGTCTCGAGGTCGGTGGTCGCTGCGATCGTCAACTCCCGAGGACCGGAGAACTCCTCCGGCGCGCCGACCGGATCGCTCGACCACATGATCAGCCGGTCGTCGCTGACGGTGAATTGCCCCGGGTAGGGCGTCGGGAGGGTGAGCTCGGTGGTCGTCCACTCGGCGCCGTCGACGGTGTAGCTCGCCATCACGACGGGCGGTGGCGGTTCGCCGATGGAGATGGCATCGGAGACCTCGGGGTGCGCGGCGAGGATCTCACTGACCTCGTCGAGCAGCCCCGCCTCGTCGAGCACCTCGATGGCCTCGTCGATCGTCGGTGGCGTGCCATCGGGGAACAGCGCGCTCACCTCGTCCGGGAAGAGGGCGGTGATCTCGTCGTCGAGCGGCGGGAGCGGTTGCGGTTCGTACCGGAACGCCATGCTCAGGAAGCCATCGCCCCACGGCAGCAGCTGCGTGACCTGATCGTTCGGACCGAGGCCGGCGTCGACCGCAACGGCCGGAGCGTCGACGGTGACCGCGGGTGCGAGCGTCGGCGGTGTGGTGATCGGCGCCGTGGTGGGCGGCGTCGTCGAGCCGGGGCTGGCGGGCTCGGTCGTGGTCGTCGGCTCGCTCGTGTCCGGCGTGGACAGCTCGATGGTGTCGTCGCCACGGTCGCGTGTGCCCACGACGGCGCCGACGGCCACGACCGCGACGACGGCCGCCGTGCCGGCGAACGCCGTGCGCCGGCGACGTCGACGGCGCGTGCCGCGGTGCGCTGCGTCCGCAGGTGACGCAGCGTCGAGGGTGAGGTCGTCGGCGGCGCGGGACAGGGCGTCGCGCACCCGGTCGGTCGTGGATTCGGGGTTCGGATCAGACATCGTCGGCTCCCAGATGTTGTTCGAGTTGTGCGAGGGCACGGCTGAGGCGGCTCTTGGCCGTGCCCGTGGGGATCGCGAGTGCGGTCGCGAGGTCGGCTTCGGACCAATCGAGGTAGAACCGACCGACGATCACCGCGCGGTGGTCGGTCGACAGCTTCGCCAACGCCGTCGTCATGCTGTCGTCGACGCCGGGGTCGTCGTGGGGGGCGTCGGGCGGGAACGCCGTGGTGACCTCGCGCCGCCTCCGGCGAAGTCGTGACCGGCCCCAGTTGAGCCCGACGCGATAGCACCAGCCGGCGGTGTTGTCGTACTCGCTGACGGTGGACCATCGCTCCCACGCCCGTGCCATCGCCTCGGCCGCCGCGTCGCGGCCGAGCTCGCGGTTGTCGAGGGCCAACGCCAGGGCCTTGGCGAGCCGTTCGCCCTCGAGGGTGCAGAATCTGTCGAAGGTCTCGGTGGTCGGCACCGTGTCGGTCGCGGCGGCAACCGGATCATCGACAGGTGGCTCGGTCATCGTCACACCGACCAGACGTCTGGCGGGTCGGTTTCGTTCCCTCGTGGCGAGCAGAATCCCGGGTTGGCGGTCGTGACCTGTCGCACGTCGGCTTCAGTCGCCGGTGCTGCCGTCGACGGCTTCGCGGATGAGGTCGGCGTGGCCGCAGTGCCGGGCGTACTCCTCGATCATGTGCACGAGGATCCAGCGCAGGTTCGTCGGGCCGTGGCGGCCCGGCCGGGCGGCGAGCTCGTCGAGTGCGACATCGGCGATCGCGGCGCGACTGCGGGCGACGGCATCGTCGAACTGCCGCCCGAGTTCGGCGGGGGAGAAGTCGGCGGCGGTGTCCATCTCCCAGTCGGGGTGGCCCTCCCAGTCGGCGCCGGCCCACTCGGCCGCCGGCTCGCGATCGTGGAGCACGTCGCCGAACCAGAAGTCCTCGACCATCGCCATGTGGCGGAGCAGCCGCCCGAGTGTCAGCGACGACGACGCGACGGTCGTGCGAAGCTGCTCGGGGCCCAGGCCGGCGCACTTCCGGTGGAGGACCGCACGGTAGAAATCGAGATATGACAGCAACATCTCGCGTTCGCCGGCCGTTCGGGGCGGGTCAGTGAGCGCAGACGGAGTCGAAATAACCTCGTTGTTACTTGAATTCTCGGGCATTGTGACTCCTGGCACCACGTTTCGGAAGAAATCTGCTGTATGTCGATGTTGTTACGAGAGTAACGTTGACAGGTGAGGGTCTTCTGATGGGTATGGCTGTGAGTACCGGGGGCGATGGCAGGTCCCGTCCCGTCGCGGCCTGGTGGCGGAGCCGCTACGGCGCCCAGATGCTCATCGAGATCGGCATCGTCGCCGCACTGCTGATGACCTATCGGACGATCCGAGCCTCGAACAAGACCGACCTCCGGGCTGCGTTCGCCAACGCCCGTGACATCATTCGCTTCGAGAGCTGGCTCGGCCTGCCGTTCGAGGACGACCTCCAGGCGTTCCTGCTCGACCACCCGGCGCTGATCAAACTCCTGAACCACTACTACGTCTGGTTCCACTTCCCCGCCGCGATCGGGCTGCTGCTGTGGCTGTACCTGCGGCACTCCGAACGCGTATCGAGCGTTCCGCAACCTGATGGCGTTCTCGACGTTCACCGGGCTGATCATCCATCTGCTGTTCCCGCTCGCCCCGCCCCGGATGATGGACGGCTTCGTCGACACGATGGCCCGGTGGGGTCCGGTGATCTACCCGGAGAACCCGCTCGACGGTGCCGCCAACCAGATCGCGGCGATGCCGTCGCTGCACTTCGCGTGGGCGATGATCGTGGCGATCGCCGTCATCAGCGTCCTCGACACGAGCTGGCGATGGTTGATTCTGGTCCACCCGACCCTGATGACGCTGTCGATCATCGCGACCGCCAACCACTGGTGGATCGACGCGGCGGCAGCCGGCCTACTGGTCGTCGCCGGTATCGGCCTGTGGCGGATGGCGAACTCGTGGATCGGCGACCGCACCTGGTCGTGGACCTCGATGCGGTTCCAGGACGACGACGGCATCCGCCGGCTCGAAGATCTCGCGAACGAGCCACAGTACGACCGCGCCGAGATTCGACGGCGCTGAGCACGAGCCGGGTCGCGAACGCAGCGCGTGGGGGTGATCAGTCGTCGGCGAGCATGCGGCGGACGACGTTGAGCGCCGAACCGGCCCGGAACCACTCGACCTGCTCGGGGCTGAACGTGTGCACGCCCTGGAAGTCGATGGTGGTGCCGTCGGGCTTCACGATCTGGCAGTCGATCGGCTCGCCGGGCACCGGCGGGAGGCCGGTGACGTTGATGCGGTCGTCCTCGCCGATCAGGTCGTAGGTGGCCGGGTCGGCGAACGTCATCGGCAACATGCCCTGCTTCTTGAGGTTCGTCTCGTGGATGCGGGCGAAGCTGCGGGCGATCGCGACCAGGCCGAGGCGGAACCGTGGCTCCATGGCCGCGTGCTCGCGGCTGGACCCCTCACCCATGTTCTCGTCGCCGATCACGACCCACGGTTGACCGGCCTCGTGATACGCCTTGGCGATCTCGGGGAACGTCTGCGTCTCGCCGGTGAGCTGGTTCTTGCCGAAGCCGACCTCGTAGTCGTCGCCGTCGTTCGTGAAGGCGTTGACGGCGCCGAGGTAGAGGTTGCCCGAGATGTTCTCGAGGTGGCCCCGGTACTTGAGCCACGGCCCCGCCATCGAGATGTGGTCGGTGGTGAACTTGCCCTGTGCCTTCACCAGCACGGGGAGCCCGACGTAGTCGTCGCCGTCCCACGCCGGAAACGGCTCCAGCACCTGCAGGCGGTCGCTGTCGGGCGAGACGACGACGTCGACCGAGCTGCCGTCGGCGGGTGGCGCGGTGAAGGTGTCCGAGCCCGGGTCGTACCCGGCGTCGGGCAGGACCTGGCCGACGGGTGCGTCGAGGCGGACCTCCGTGCCGTCGGGAGCGGCGATGGTGTCGGTCGTGGGGTCGAAGTCGAGCCGCCCGCCGAGTGCGATCGCCATCACGGTGTCGGGAGAGGTGACGAAGGCGAGCGTGTTGGCGGAACCGTCGTTGCGTTTCGGGAAGTTCCGGTTGAAGGAGGTGACGATCGTGTTCGTCTGGCCGGTGACCGCCTCCGGCCGGCTCCATTGGCCGATGCACGGCCCACACGCGTTCGCGAGCACCGTGGCGCCGACGGCCTCGAGATCGGCCAGGAGTCCGTCGCGCTCGATCGTGGCGCGGGTCTGCTCGGAGCCGGGGGTGATCAGCAGCGGCACCTGCGCGGTGAGCCCTGCTGCCGCCGCCTGGCGGGCGATCGACGCCGCGCGGGTGATGTCCTCGTACGACGAGTTGGTGCACGATCCGATCAGCGCAGCCGACGGCTCGAGGGGCCAGCCGTGCTCCCGGGCGGCGGCGCCGACCCCGTCGGCACCGGTGCGATGCGCCAGGTCCGGGGTGTGCGGGCCGTTGAGCAGCGGCTTCAGATCGTCCAGATCGATCTCGATCAGCTGGTCGTAGACCGCGCCGTCGTCGGGCCGCAGATCGTCGGCCACGTGGTCGGCGGCGTCGGCGATCGCCTCGCGGCCGGTCGCCTTCAGGTACATCGCCATGTTGTGGTCGTAGCCGAACAGCGAGGTCGTGGCGCCGATCTCGGCGCCCATGTTGCAGATCGTCGCCTTGCCGGTGGCCGAGATCGTGTCGGCCCCGGGGCCGTGATACTCGACGATCGCACCCGTGCCACCTTTGACCGTGAGCTGGCGGGCCACCTCGAGGATGACGTCTTTCGGGCTCGACCAGTCGCTGAGCGTGCCGGTGAGCTCGACCCCGATCACCTTCGGCCAGCGGACGTTCCACGGGAAGCCGGTCATGACGTCGACGGCGTCCGCGCCGCCGACGCCGATGGCGACCATGCCGAGACCGCCTGCGTTGGGGGTGTGGCTGTCGGTGCCGATCATCATCCCGCCGGGGAACGCGTAGTTCTCGAGCACGACTTGGTGGATGATGCCCGACCCGGGGCCCCAGAAGCCGATCGAGTACCTGGCCGAGACGCTGCGGAGGAAGTCGTAGACCTCCTTGTTGGTGTCGACCGCCACGCCGAGGTCGATCTGGGCGCCGACCTTGGCCTGGATCAGGTGATCGCAGTGCACGGTCGACGGAACGGCGACCTCGGGGAGACCGGCGGTCATGAACTGGAGGAGCGCCATCTGTGCGGTCGCGTCCTGCATCGCGACCCGATCGGGGTTGAAATCCGCGTAGCTGGCGCCGCGTTCCATCTCCTGGCCGGCCGGGTCGACGAGGTGGTTGACGAGGATCTTCTCGGCGAGGGTCAGCGGGCGACCGAGCCGCTCGCGCCCGAGCTGCACGTTGTCGGGCAGGGTCGCGTACACGGACTCGACGAGTTCGACGGGGGTGTCTGCAGTCACGGTCATGTAGACAACTATAATACAAGTTCATGGAACCGGCAAAGCCTCCACCGCATGCTGCACCGCAGACGGACGACCCGGTGTGGCGCGGTCTCGATCACGTCCAGATCGCGATTCCGGTCGGTGCCGAGGAGCACGCGCGCGAGCCTTCTACGCCGGGGTCCTGGGCATGACCGAGATCCCGAAGCCCCCGCTGCTCGCAGCTCGGGGTGGTGCCTGGTTCCAGGCCGGTCCGACCGAGATCCATGTCGGGGTCGAGGCCGACTTCGTGCCGGCTCGCAAGGCGCACCCGGGGCTGCTGGTCGACGGTCTCGTGGGGTTCGTCGAGCGTGCCGGCCTCGACGTGCGTTGGAGCGACGAGATCCCCGGCCTCGACCGCTGTCACCTCGACGACCCGTTCGGCAACCGCATCGAACTCATCGAGTCACGACGAAGGTACGACGCCGACGCAGCCGAACGGCACGATCCGTGAGGCGGATTCGATACCAGGAGATCGCCGACGAGCTACGCCGGCGGGTCAGTGACGCCGCGCCGGGTTCGCTGCTCCCGAGCGAGTCCGAGCTGTCGGCCGAGTTCTCCGCGAGCCGGGTGACCATTCGGCGCGCCCTCGAGTTGGTGCGCGACGACGGACTGATCGCTGCCCGGCAGGGGTTCGGCTGGTTCGTGTCGACCGAACCGGTGCGGCAGAGCCTCGAGCGCCTGGGCACGATCGAGTCACAGCTCGAGACGAGTGGACGCGATGCCGCACGACAGGTGATCGAGTTCCAGTTCGAGGCGCCACCGCCGCACGTCCGCAAGCTGCTCGGCTCGAACCGGGTGCTTCGCGTCAAACGGGTGAACCTGGCCGACGGCGAGCCGTTCGCCGTCGTCACGGTGTGGTGCCCGGCCGCGATCGGGCAGAAGCTCTCGATGGACGACGTCGAACGGTCGCCGTTCTACGAATTGCTCGATGTCGAGCTCCGGGGCGCCACCCAGACGATCGGTGCCGACTCCGCCGAGCCCGAGCTCGCCGAGTTGCTCGCGGTACCCGTCGGCGCCCCGCTGCTGAAATGCCAGCGCATCACCACCGATCTGTCGGGTAGACCAGTGCTCGTGAGCGAACACTTCTTCCCTGCCCACCGCACCGAGTTCGTGGTCGACCTGCCCCACGACGAGCCCTCGATCACCCCGGCCGGCCTCCGGTTGGTCGACTGATGGGGAACCGGAAGATCTTCGTTCAAGAATTTCTCAAGCTCCGGCCGACACCTGCCGATAACGCCGCGGTGAGCTCTTCGACCGGCACGCGCCTGACCGCGGATCTGATCGAGCCGCATCGCCTGCCCGGCTACACGGGAGTGGTGGCGATCGACCCGGTCGGCACGATTCTGTACGTCAGCGACGAGTTCGACGGGGTCCTGGGCCTGCGCATCGACGAGATGCTCGATCGGTCGTTCCTCGACTTCGTGCACGAGGCCGACGCCGGACAGGCCGTCGAATCGTTCGGCGGGGTGGGTGCTCGCCACGGCTACCACCAGGCGCTCGAGTTCCGGATCAGCAATGGCGCTGAGACCCTGGAGGTCGACGTCGTCGCCGACAACCGGCTCGACGACGAGCGCGTCGGTGCCGTGCTGCTGCATCTGGCCGACCCGCAGGACCGGCGCCGTTCGGCGCAGCTGCTCGGCCGCCAGGCAGAGATCATCCGTCAGATCGCGCTCGGCAGTTCGCTCGAGCTCGCCGTGCAGGAGGTACTCGGCTTCGCCGAACTCGCCCTGCCCGGGTTCCGGGCCGCGGCCTTCCTGATCGACGACGGGGAGCTCGTCGCGGCGACGTCGACCTCGATCGACGCCGAGACCGTCGACGCGATCGGTGCCACGCTCCTCACCGCCGAATCGCCGTGGTGCAACGCGCTCAGCGAGGAGGAGATCATCGTCTCCGTCGATCTCGACGAACCGGAGTGGGCGGCGCTCAAGCAGATCGCCCCCGACGGTGCCGGGTGCGCGTGGTCGGTGCCGATCCGCTCCGACCGTGGTGCCCCGCTGCGCGGGTGCATCGAGCTGTACGGCCCGGCGGCACTCCACCCCCGCGACGAGGACTGGACCGTGCTCCGGCTCGCGGGACGTCTGATCACGATCGCCGTCGACCACGCCGAGACCCGCGAGCGGCTGATCCACGATGCGGAGATCGACCCGCTGACCGGCACGCCGAATCGCCGGGTCGTGTCGGCGGCGTTGAGGCAGCTGTTCGAACGTCACGAGTACGGCCGTGCGGTCTGTTTCATCGATCTGGACCGCCTCAAGGTCGTCAACGACGCATTGGGTCACGACGCAGGAGACCTCCTGATCCGTGAGGCGGCCGATCGTCTCACGAAGGCCGTGGGCCCCGACGGTCTCGTCGGCCGATTCGGCGGCGATGAGTTCGTCGCGATCGCGAACTCGTCCGACATCGACTGCGACGTGTTCGCGCAGCGCTGCCTCGATGCGTTCGCCCGGCCCATCATGATCGGCGGACGCAACTGGCATCTCAGCGCCAGCATCGGAGCGGTGATCGTGGACGACCAGCGCACACCGACCGAGGTCCTCCGCGACGCGGATACCGCCATGTACGAGGCGAAACGAGCCGGTCGTGGCCGATGGCGCCGGTTCCGGACGTCCGACCGCGAGCTGGTCCGGCGGCGGATGCAGCTGGAACAGCGGCTCGGTGACGGCATCCGCTACGGCAACGTGTGGGCATGGTTCCAGCCGGTGGTTCGGGCGGCGGACTGGAGCTTCGTCGGGATGGAGGCGCTCGCGCGGTGGGAGATCGACCCCGAATCGTGGGTCGCGCCGAACGAGTTCATCCCGCTCGCCGAAGAACTGGGCCTCATCGACGAGCTCGGCTCGGAGATGCTCCGGCAGGCGATCGACGGCCGCGAGGCGATCGTGGCCGCGCGCGGAGAACCGTGCGCCGTCTCGATCAACGTGTCACCGGTGCAGGTCAGGTCCGACCATTTGTTCGCTGAGCTCGAACAGCTCCGGGTCGAGCGAGGCGCCGTGCCTCCGATCTGTCTGGAGATGACCGAGCAGCACATGATCGACGACACCGAGGCCACCCGTGACCGGCTGCACCGGGTGCGCAGCTTCGGCGTGCAACTGGCGGTCGACGACTTCGGGACCGGGTTCTCGTCGTTGGCGATGCTGCATCAGGTGCCCGCCGACCTGCTGAAGATCGACCGCGAACTCGTCAGCCAGGTCGGCACGCCGTCGGGGCACGCAGTGCTGGCGGCCGTGATCGGTGTGGCGCAGGCGTACGACCTGCGGACCGTCGCCGAGGGCGTCGAGACCGTCGACGAGGCGCTCGCCCTGCGCGACATGGGCGTCGACCACCTGCAGGGATACCTGTTCGCGCCGGCCGAACCGATCGACCAGCTGATCGAGCGGGTCACCGGCCGCGGATGGGCGTGGGACGCCGATCCGCAGGCGCTCGGTGCGACACCGACCGAGGCCGACTGACGGCAGGGTCAGGCGGCCTCGAACGCATCGTCGACCAGCTGGGCCTGCGTCCGACACGTCGAGACGGGCGCTGGTCTCGACATCGTCGAGCCAACCCCTGGCGACGAGCTCGCGACCGGAGACACACGACACCAACGTCTCCGTCAACGACGACGTCGCGTCGACGAAGGCCGATCCGCGGCGGCGGCTTCGGGCGAGCACCTCGGGCCGGCAACGGCGGCGGACGGGTCGAGCGCGGCCAGGACCGCGCCCGCGCCGAGGAGGTCTTCGAGCGCCGGTCGCAACGGGCCGGACGCGTCGTTCCATCGTTCGCCCGCCGCGATCACACCGATCGCGCCGTCGCGGGAGAGGGCCAGGGCTCGTCGGGCCGTGGCCGTGGCGTTACGCAGCGAACCGGCGAGCACGAAGGGCAGGCCGTGCTCCGCGGCCGCGAGCGAGATCGTCGAACCATTGGGTGACGGCAGCACGATTCGCGTCGAGGGTGGCACCCGGATCAGGTCGGTCGGCGACAGCGACGGCCCGCCGTCCTCACGCAGACCGGCGAGCTGTGCGTGGCGCTCGGCTGCGCACGACGCGGCGCGGTCGTCCTTCCAGCGGAACGGGAAGACGGTGGCGCCCGCATCGACGGCGACGCTGACGGCCGACGTGAACCGCAGGACATCGATCACCACGATCACGTCGCAGATCGGCAGCGAGCGCGAGCAGACCGTCGACGCCCCATGCGAACCGGTACGCGAACCCGGATGGTGAGACGTCGTCGGCCGACGCGCTCACCAGTGGTCCCAGTGGGACACCTCGGCCGCCGGCAGCCGCTTGGCCGGCTTGAAGTCGGTGCCCTTGGTGTATGCGATGGGGAAGAGGCCGGCCTGCGTGTGCGTGTCGTACGGGATGCCCAGCAACTCGGCCGCCTCCCGCTCGCCGTCGCCGATCAGATGGATCGTCGTCCAGGCCGAACCGATGCCGCGTTCACGCAGCGCGAGCATCATGCTCCACACGGCCGGCAGGATCGATCCCCACATGCCGGCACCCGTGGCGGCGCCGCCGGCGCCGCCGTCGGCGCGGCCCTGGATGCACGGGATCATCATGATCGGTGACTTCTCGAAGTGGTCGGCGAGGTAGCCGGCCGAGTCGACGACGGCGTCCATCCGGTCGGCCCGGGTGTCGCCCTCGTCGTACCGGGCGCGCGGCAATTTGCGGTAGAGCTCGAAGTTGTCGCGGTAGATCTGGGCGAGCCGGTCCTTCTTGGCCTGGTCGTCGACGAAGACCCACTGCCACCCCTGGCTGTTGGACCCGGTCGGCGCCTGCAGCGCGAGCTCGAGGCATTCCATCACGACGTCGCGTTCGACCGGTCGATCGAAGTCGAGCCGCTTGCGGACCGAGCGGGTGGTGGCGAGGACTTCGTCGGCGGAGAGGTTGAGGCGCATGCCGTGATCTTGGCACCGTCGTGAACATCGTTCCGATCCGGCCGGACGATGTGTGACGATGATGTCCATGACGACGTCATCCGGGCCGCCCGACTATCGAGCGATCAACCACGCCAACTGGGAGTCCCGCGTGCCGGTGCACGCAGCGAGCGACGAGTACCGGCTGGATCGCTACATCGCCGAGCCGGGCCTGCTCAGCGAGATCGTCGAATTCGACCGTGAGCGACTCGGCGATGTCACCGGGCTCGACGTGGTGCACCTGCAGTGCCATCTGGGCAACGACTCGCTCTCGCTCGCCCGGCTCGGCGCGAACGTGACCGGGCTCGACTTCAGCGCCTCCGCCCTCGCCCACGCCCGGCGGGTGTCGGCGGAGGGTGGCCCTCACGTCGAGTACGTGGAGGCCGATGTGTACGACGCGCCCGACGTGCTGGGGACGCATCGCTTCGACCTCGTCTACACGGGCATCGGCGCGCTGTGCTGGCTGCCGTCGGTCACACGGTGGGCCGAGACCGTGGTCAGGCTGCTCCGACCGGGCGGTGAGCTGTTCATCCGAGAGGGACATCCGGTGCTCTGGGCCCTCGACGACCCGAGGCCCGACGAGCTGGTGGTGCTCGCGTTTCCGTACTTCGAGACCGATGGCGTCCACTTCTCCGAGACCGAGACCTACACCGAACAGGCGGGCCCGGTCGCCGCACCCGACGTCGTGTCCTTCAACCACGGGCTCGCCGAGATCTTCAACGCGCTCTGGTCGGCGGGCATGGACATCACCTTGTTCGAGGAACACGCGACCGTGCCGTGGAATCCGCTCGGTCCGGCGATGGAATGGATCGGCGGTGGCGAGTTCCGTCTGCGCGAGCGGGCGGAGCGGCTGCCGTGCACGTACACGCTGCGTGCCCGACTGCGCTGACCTGCGAAACTCGCGGCATGTCCGACCGTGTCACCGTGTCCATCGCCGACGGCATCGCCGACGTCCGCTTCAACCGTGCCGACAAGCGCAACGCGCTCGACGGAGCGCAGTTCGCCGCCATCGAGGCGGTCGGTGAGGAACTGAAGCACACGCCGGGCCTCCGGGTCGTCGTGCTCTCCGGTGAGGGTGAGTCGTTCTGCGCCGGGCTCGATTTCGCGATGTTCTCGGGCATGGCGGGCGACGGCGAACGCGACAGCCAGGGCAACCCGGGCGACATCCCCGACGGCCGGATCACGCACCGCGGCCAGCAGATCTGCTGGGTGTGGCAGGAGCTCGCCGGTGCCGGTGATCGCCGCGGTCCACGGCCACGCGCTCGGCGGCGGGTTCCAGATCGCGATGGGCGCCGACATCCGGATCGCCCATCCCGACACCACGTGGTCGGTGCGCGAGGTGCACTGGGGTCTCGTTCCCGACATGACGGGCACGTTCATGCTCAGCCGGCTCGTTCGCAGCGACATCGCACGCGAACTCACCTACACCGCGCGCATGGTCGACGGGCGCGAGGCGTTCGATCTCGGCCTCTGCACGAGGCTCAGCGACCACCCGTACGAGGACGCGATGGCGCTGGCACGGGAGATCGCCGCCCGCAGCCCCGGCGCGGTGCAGGGCTCCAAGGCAGCGTTCAACAACCTGTTCACCCGCGACGCTGCCGAGCAGTTCGAGCTCGAACGGCGCCTGATCGGGGAACAGATCGGCACCAAGAACCAGGTCGAGGCGATCATGTCGAACATGGAGAAGCGGGCACCCGACTTCGTCGACTGATCGGTCGCCGATCGGCGTCACTTTCCGATTCGTCCTGCCGACCACGTAGACTGATCGTCCTCGGGCCAACGTCGTCCCGACTCCCATCAAGCCAAACCCCGACTGACGTGGAGTATCGATGTTGACGACCCCCGGCCCCACGGGCCTGTACGACCCGCGTTTCGAACACGACGCCTGCGGCGTGTCGTTCGTCGCCCACATGAAGGGCGAACGTTCGAACGAACTGGTGCGCACCGGGCTGCTCGCACTCACGAACCTCGAACACCGCGGTGCCACCGGCGCCGAGCCGGACACCGGCGACGGCGCCGGCATCCTCATCCAGGTGCCGGACCGTCTGCTGCGCGACACCGTCGACTTCGACCTGCCGGCCGCCGGCGCCTACGCCACCGGCCTGGCGTTCCTGCCGGCCGATCGAGGCCGTGCGCGAGAAGGTGATCGCCCGCATCGAGGCGATCATGGCCGAGGAAGGGCTCGCCGTGCTCGGCTGGCGCGAGCGTGCCGATCGACCCCGAGTGCCTCGGCAAGACGGCACGCGCCGCCATGCCGAGCTTCCGGCAGATCGTTCGATCTCGTCGCCCGAGCGGCGAGAGCGGCGTCGCGCTCGACCGCCGTACGTACGTGGCGCGCAAGCGGGTCGAGCACGAGCTTCGCGGCGACGAGGAGATGTACTTCGCGTCGCTGTCGGCTCGCACGATCGTCTACAAGGGCATGCTCACCACGCCGCAGCTCGGCCAGTTCTTCGGTGACCTGACCGATCCCCGCATCGAGAGCGCGTTGCTGCTGGTGCACTCGCGCTTCTCGACCAACACGTTCCCGTCGTGGCCGCTCGCACATCCGTACCGGTTCGTCGCCCACAACGGCGAGATCAACACCGTGCAGGGCAACCAGAACTGGATGCGTGCCCGCGAGGCGCTGGCAGCGAGCGAACACCTGCCGGGGCTCGAGCAGGCGTTCCCGATCTGCACGCCGGGCGCCTCCGACACCGCACGCTTCGACGAGGCGCTCGAACTGCTGCACCTCGGCGGGTCGTCCGCTGCACCACGCGGTGCTGATGATGATCCCGGAGGCGTGGGAGAACAACGACGAGATGGACGCCGACCGGCGCGCGTTCTACCAGTTCCACGCCAGCGTGATGGAGCCGTGGGACGGCCCGGCGAGCGTCACGTTCACCGACGGCGAGGTGATCGGCGCCGTGCTCGACCGCAACGGCCTGCGGCCGAGCCGGTACTGGGTGACCGACGACGATCTGGTGGTCATGGCGTCGGAGGTCGGCGTGATCGACATCGACCCGGCGAAGGTCGTCAGCAAGGGCCGGCTGCAGCCCGGCAAGATGTTCCTGATCGACACCCGCGAAGGGCGCATCATCGACGACGAGGAGATCAAGAAGCAGCTCGCCGCCGAGCACCCGTACGACGAGTGGCTCGACCGACGGCATGGTCGAGCTCGCCGATCTGCCCGCCCGCGAGCACGTGGTGTTCAGCCACGACAGCGTGCTGCGTCGCCAGCAGATGTTCGGCTACACGCACGAGGAGCTGAAGCTGATCATCGCCCCGATGGCGCGAGCGGCAAGGAGCCGCTCGGCTCGATGGGCACCGACACGCCGATCGCGGTGCTGTCCGATCGGCCCCGGCTGCTGTTCGACTACTTCTCGCAGCTGTTCGCGCAGGTCACCAACCCGCCGCTCGACGCGATCCGCGAGGAGGTCGTCACCGCGGTGTCGTCGACGATCGGCCCCGAGGCGCAACCTGCTCGATCCGAGTCCCGAGAGCTGCCGGCAGCTCGCGCTGCCGTTCCCGATCATCGACAACGACGAGCTCGCGAAGATCATCCACGCCAACGACGACGGACAGTTCCCCGGCCTCGCGGCGCACGTCGTGAAGGGTCTGTATCGCGTCGCCGGTGGCGGCGGAGTCGCTGCGCGACGTCACTCGACGCGATCTTCGAGGAGGTCTCCGTCCGCGATCGAGCGCGGGGCCCGGGTGATCGTGCTCAGCGATCGCAACGCGGACTCGGTCGAGGCGCCGATCCCGTCGCTGCTGCTCACGTCGGCGGTGCACCATCACCTGGTCCGCACCAAGCAGCGCACGCAGGTCGGGCTCGTCGTCGAGTGCGGTGACGCCCGCGAGGTGCACCACATGGCGCTGCTGATCGGCTACGGCGCCGGGGCGATCAACCCCTATCTGGCGTTCGAGTCGATCGAGGACCTGATCTCGGAGGGCCTGCACGGCCTGGCGGGATCGACCCGCAACGTGGCGATCAAGAACTACATCAAGGCGTGTGGCAAGGGCGTGCTGAAGGTCATGTCGAAGATGGGCGTGTCGACCGTCGCGTCGTACACCGGCGCCCAGATCTTCGAGGCGATCGGTCTCGGCGACGAGCTGGTCGACAAGTACTTCACCGGCACGGTCAGCCGCCTCGGTGGCATCGGGCTCGACGAGATCGCGAGGGCGATCCAGATGCGCCACTCGGTCGCCAACCCGCGCCGCCCCGAGGAACGCGCGCACCGCAAGCTCGAACTCGGCGGCGAGTACCAGTGGCGGCGCGAAGGTGAGTACCACCTGTTCAACCCCGAGACGGTGTTCAAGCTGCAGCACGCCACCCGCGCCAAGCGCTACGACATCTTCAAGGAGTACACGAGCCGGGTCGACGACCAGTCGACGAACCTCGCCACCCTGCGCGGTCTGTTCAAGTTCGACTCGAGCCGGCCGCCGGTTCCGATCGACGAGGTCGAACCGGTGAGCGAGATCGTCAAGCGGTTCTCGACCGGCGCGATGTCGTACGGCTCGATCTCCGCCGAGGCGCACGAGACGCTGGCGATCGCGATGAACCAGCTCGGCGCGAAGTCGAACACCGGCGAGGGCGGCGAGGATCCCGAGCGGCTCTACGACCCGACGCCGCCGCTCGTCGATCAAGCAGGTCGCCTCCGGCCGCTTCGGCGTCACCAGCGAGTACCTGACCAACTCCGACGACATCCAGATCAAGATGGCCCAGGGCGCCAAGCCCGGCGAGGGCGGCCAGCTCCCCGGCCACAAGGTGTACCCGTGGATCGCCAAGACGCGCCACTCGACGCCCGGCGTCGGGCTGATCAGCCCGCCGCCGCACCACGACATCTACTCGATCGAGGATCTCAAGCAGCTGATCCACGACCTGAAGAACGCCAACCCCGAGGCACGCATCCACGTCAAGCTGGTCGCCGAGATCGGCGTCGGCACGGTCGCCGCGGGTGTCTCGAAGGCGAAGGCCGACGTGGTGCTGATCTCCGGCCACGACGGCGGCACCGGCGCGTCGCCGCTGACCTCGCTCAAGCACGCCGGCGGCCCGTGGGAGCTCGGCCTGGCCGAGACGCAGCAGACGCTGATCCTGAACGGTCTGCGCGACCGCATCGTCGTGCAGGCCGACGGCCAGCTGAAGACCGGCCGCGACGTCGTGATCGCCGCGCTGCTCGGCGCCGAGGAGTTCGGGTTCGCCACCGCGCCGCTGGTCGTGTCGGGCTGCGTGATGATGCGCGTCTGCCACCTCGACACGTGCCCGGTCGGCGTCGCCACCCAGAACCCCGAGCTGCGGAAGCGCTTCACCGGCAAGCCCGAGTTCGTCGTGAACTTCTTCGAGTTCATCGCCGAGGAGATCCGCGAGTACATGGCCGAGCTCGGGTTCCGCACGATGGACGAGATGATCGGCCACGTCGGAGCGCTCGACGTGCAACCGGCCGTCAACCACTGGAAGGCGAGCGGGCTCGACATCGCCCGATCCTGCCAGATCGTCGACAACCCGTACGAGCCAGGCGTTCCATCAGACGGTCGAGCAGGATCACGGCCTCGACGAGGCGCTCGACCAGGAGCTGATCCGGCTCAGGCCCAGCCGGCGATCGACGACGGCCACACCCGTCGAGATCGATCTGCCGATCCGCAACGTCAACCGCACGGTCGGCACCCTGCTCGGGCACGAGGTCACCAAGGCGATGGAAGGGCGACGGCCTGCCCGACGACACGATCCACATCGAGCTTCACGGGCTCGGCCGGCCAGAGCTTCGGCGCCTTCGTGCCCGAGGGGCATCACGATGCGGCTCGACGGCGACACCAACGACTACGTCGGCAAGGGCCTGTCGGGCGGGACGTTGATCGTCCGGCCGCCCGAGTCGTCGCCGTTCGTCGCCGAAGACCAGGTCATCGCCGGCAACGTGATCGGCTACGGCGCCACCGGCGGCGAGATCTACCTGCGCGGCGTCGTCGGCGAGCGCTTCTGCGTGCGCAACTCGGGTGCGCACGGCTGTCGTCGAGGGCGTCGGCGACCACGGGTGCGAGTACATGACCGGCGGCCGCGTCGTCGTGCTCGGCCCGACCGGGCCGCAACTTCGGCGCCGGCATGTCGGGCGGCATCGCCTACGTCTACGACCGGCGACGGCGACTTCGACCGCAAGGTCAACTACGAGATGGTCGAGGTCGAGCAGCTCGACGCGGCCGACCGCGAGTTCCTGAAGGCGACACTCGACGCAACACCTCGACCACACGGATTCGGCGGTCGCCGAGCGCATGCTCAACGCCTGGAACGTCGAGGTCAGCAAGTTCCGCAAGGTGATGCCCACCGACTACAAGCGGGTGCTCACCGTGATGGCCGAGGCCGAGGCGGCTCGGGCTCTCGCGAGGACGAGACGGTCGCCAAGGTGATGGAATCGGCGAAGTGATGAGCGGATGGCCGTGGACGGAGGGAGCATCGAGATGGGTGAGACGACCGGATTTCTGAAGTGGGACCGCGAGCTGCCGCGCGTACCGGCCCGTGCCGGTGCGCCTCGAGGGACTGGAAGGAGGTCTACGAGGACTTCCCGGAGGACAAGCTCCGGACTGCAGGCCGGTCGTTGCATGGACTGCGGCATCCCGTTCTGCAACAACGGCTGCCCGCTCGGCAACCTGATCCCCGACTGGAACGACCTCGTCTACCGCGACCACTGGCGCGACGCGATCGACCGGCTGCACGCCACCAACAACTTCCCCGAGTTCACCGGTCGGCTGTGCCCGGCGCCGTGCGAGTCGGCGTGCGTGCTCGGCATCAACCAGCCGCCCGTCACGATCAAGCAGGTCGAGGTCGAGATCATCGACAAGGCCTTCGACGAGGGCTGGGTCGATCCCGCAGGTGCCGTCGGTCAAGACCGGCAAGCGCGTCGCGGTGATCGGTTCCGGTCCGGCCGGGCTCGCCGCCGCGCAGCAGCTGACCCGCGCCGGCCACGAGGTGGTCGTGCTCGAGCGCGCCGACCGCATCGGTGGTCTGCTGCGCTACGGCATCCCCGAGTTCAAGATGGAGAAGCGGCACATCGATCGCCGCCTCGAGCAGATGTCGGCCGAGGGCACCGAGTTCCGCACCAACGCCGTCGTCGGTGAGAACGTCGACATCAACGTGCTCTACGCGTCGTACGACGCGATCGTGCTGGCGTGCGGTGCGACCGCAGTGGCGTGATCTGCCGGTGCCGGGCCGCGAGCTCGACCAACATCCACCAGGCGATGGAGTACCTGCCGCTCGCGAACCGGGTGCAGCTCGGCGACATCGAGCAGCTCGCCGATCGACGTGAACGGCAAGCACGTCGTCATCATCGGTGGTGGCGACACCGGCGCCGACTGTCTCGGTACGGCGCACCGCCAGGGCGCCGCTTCGGTCACGCAGCTCGAGATCATGCCGCGGCCGCCGGAAGAGCGTGCCGGACGGCAATCCGTGGCCGCAGTTCGCGTTCGTCTACAAGGTCACGTCGGCGCACGACGAGGGTGGCGAGCGGATCTACTCGGTGAACACCGAGCGAGTTCCTCGACGACGGTGACGGCAACGTCCGAGCGCTGTCGATCCACGAGGTCGAGATGGTCGACGGCCGCTTCCGCAAGATCGAGGGCACCGACCGCGAGCTGCCGGCCGACTACGTGTTCCTGGCGATGGGGTTCGTCGGGCCCGAGCAGGGCTCGTGGCTCGACCAGCTCGGCGTCGAGCTCGACGACCGCGGCAACGTCGCGCGCGACGACGAGTACATGAGCAACGTGCCCGGTGTCTTCGTCGCCGGTGACATGGGTCGCGGTCAGAGCCTCATCGTGTGGGCGATCGCCGAAGGGCGGTCGGCCGCCGCCGGCGCCGATCGATACCTCATGGGCGAGACCAAACTGCCGGCGCCGATCGCACCCACCGAACGACCGCTGATGTGATCTGCGACGGGTGCCGCCGACAACGTTCGAATTCGGCGTACGCTGGGAGACATGCAGATCACGCCGCGCGCCGTCATCTTGGCCGCCTTCGGCGTCGGTCCGTTGCTGATGGCCGCCGGCTGCGGTGGCACGACGCGCGACCGGCGCGCAGGCGACGATGGCTCGCATCCAACCCACGAGTTTCGTCGAGCTTCCCCCGGCCACCACGACCACCACGACCACGATCTCCGCCGAGGAGATCGCGGCCAGCGGGATCTCGCCGGTCGAGCAGACGTACACGATCCAGCGGGGCGATTCGATCTCACGAATCGCAACGATCCACGACATCACCATGGAGCAGCTGGTCAACTACAACAGCTGGTCCGATGGTCTCAACCACTTCCTGGTGGTCGGTGACCCGGTCAAGATCCCGCCCGGCGCGAAGATCCCGGGTTCCGGCTCGGCGAGCGCAGCCCCCACCGACGACACCGGCGGCGATGACTCGTCGAGCGAGGACGAGTCGACCGGCGACGGGTGCACCCACACGATCGTGCAGGGCGAGAACCCGAGTCGCGTCGCCAGCAAGTACGACATCACCGTCGACGAGTTGCGGGCCGCGAACCCGGGTCGGCGTGATGGACTCGTTCCTCATCGGGGCGACGCTCCAGATCCCGCCCGAACGGCAGCTGCTGACGTCCCGGCCGGTCAGCCGAGGTCGGGCCAGCGCCGCTTCTGGCGCCGCCGGAGCCCGGCGGCACCGAGCTTGCGGCGCTCGCTGAGCTCCCACTGTCGGCGCCAGCCGTTGAACTCCGGTCCGGTGAGCTTCGGGTTCGTCCCCGATGCAGCCCGTCGGGTCGCCGTCCAGTAGTCGGTGATCGCCTCGTCGCCGAGGCGCGTGACGGCGGCCTCGATGCGGGCGTTGAACCGACGGGTGTTCTCGTCCGCGGTCGGCTGCACGGCGCACCGAAGATCACCTTCGTGCTGGCCGGGCTTCGGCCGCTTCATGCCCTTGCCGAAGATCGCCCCGGTGCCGTCGATGAAGACCGGCACGACCGGCTGCGCCGGTGCGCGACGACAGGTAGGCGGCGCCGCCCTTGAACTCCTGACCCCAGCCGTCCGGCGAGCGCCCGCCCTCCGGATAGATCAGCAGGCTGTGGCCGTCGGCCACGAGGTCGCGGAACATGTCGCTCGACTTGCGACCGGTGACTTCGCGGTCGATCGGGATGGCGTTGAGCGAGAGGGCCGACAGCGTCGCCTTCCACTGCTTGTCGAAGAAGTAGTCGGCCGCGGCGGCGACCACCAGCTCGCGGCGCCAGCACATCGGGATCGACCGGATCATCAGCGCGGTGTCGACGTGGCTGTGGTGGTTCGGAGCGAAGATCACCGGCGGCGGATCGTCGAGCCGGGTCAGGTCGGCGAGCCGGTCGAGCCCGGTGACCTCCGGGTTGGCGATGCCCGGCGACCAGCGAGCCGCATCGGTCCCTCGGTGATCACGCCGCGGGCGGCGCGGGCGAGCGGACGCACGAGCCCACTCGGTGTCGTAGTTGGCGCCGAGCCTGGACGGCTCGACGGGCACCTCGACGCCCTTGCGGAACGTTCGGTGCGCGGTACGGGAAGCCGTACGACCGAAGCGGTCGCGCGGCGCTGCTGCACGGCGCGTTCGACCTTGCCGACGGCTCGTTGGCCCGAGCGGAGGTAGCGATCAGCGGCCGACATGGTTCACGCCACGTCGGCGACGAGCACGCTGGGCAGGTGCAGGTGGGAGATGGTCGGGGAGCGGCCGACGACGTCGCTGGCGATCTCGAACGCGTCGTCCATCGTGCTGGCGGGTGTGAAGCCGAGCCGGCGAACGGTCGGCGGGTCGCCGCCGACGATGATGACCTTGCCGGCCCACTGCTGGCCGTGCGCACCCCAGTACCAGGCGTAGAACGGGTGCACACCGTGGTACGCGTTGCCGGTGCGGTAGAGGTGCCGGTACCACTCGTCCTCCGCGTACTTCTGCTCCCATTTCTCGCCCATCACGACGGGGTCGGTGGTGTCGGCGAGCACCTCGTCGAAGAAGTCGATGTAGCTCGGGTGATGGACCGGGTTGAACTCGCGGTACGTCGGGTGGGTCATGATCACGACGCCGCCCTCGCGCACCAGCGGCTTGCCGCGGTACATGTTGAACATGTAGCCGAGCCCCATGCACATCACGAGGATCGGGTTCATGACGCCCTCGGGGTTGTAGGGGCTGATGAACGGGCACCCCGAGCGTGAGGATGTCGGTCTGCCCCTCGACCGGAACGAGGTGCTGCGCGTGGACGTGCTCGAGCGTGCGCTCGTGGACCGACGGCGTGAACCCCGCCTGCACGCTCGTGACCGCGTAGGGGGCTTCGATGCCGTGGAAGATCTTGCGTGCCACACGGGTCGGGGTGCGGTTGAGCGACTTCGTCGTGGCGAGGTAGAGGGCCCGGTCGCGCGCCGTCCACTCCCACTCGCGCTTGCTCAGGAACTCGAACGGCGACGGGAACGCCTCGTTGTTGATGGTGGTCTCGACCGTGAAGATCGTCGGGCCGTGGTCCTGCAGTACCTTGCCCATCCGCCACACGCTCTTGTGGAGGTCGCTGTGGTGACGGTCCATCAGGCTTCGCGTGTTCTGCAGCGTGTGGGCGTTGTGGTGGAAGCTCAGGCAGCGGTACGAGGCGACGCCGGTCGTGATCGACTTCCAACCGCCGTCCATGGCGACCTGGTTCACGTTCGCGTAGACCACGAGGTCGGAGTCGGCGACCCGCTTGTTGATCTCGACCACCTCGCCCTGGTCGGTCTCGCCGATCACCGCAAGATTGTCGTAGTCCTCGGCGTCGTGCTGGAGAGCATGCCGCGGGGGTGGAACGCGTCGAAGATCCGGTCGCCGAGCACGTGGCGGAGTTCGTAGTCGTGCATCCGCCGGTGGAGGCCGAGGGCGGCGATCAGGTGGATGTCGTCGACGCCGGCAGCGGCAGCCAGGTCGAGCACCGCCTCGATGATCCGCTGTCGATTGTCGGGCCGCCGCATCTTGGGCAGGGTCAAGCTGGCGTCGTCGAAGCAGATCGTCAGCTTCATGTCGGGCTCGAGCAACGCCGGCAGCGGGTCCATGTCGATCGGGTTCAGCAACGCGTCGCGGATCTCGCCGTCGACGTCGGCGAGCCCGGGCAGCGGCTCGGCCGGGTAGATCACCCGACTGCGATCGGCGGGGAGTCGCTCGAGGCTGAAGTTCTCACCTCGCCAGAACAGGATGGGCGGCGTCGAGCGGTCGACGTCGAGGACGAATCCGGGACGAGGCATGTCAGCGCACCGCCGGTCCGGTGCTCGGCGTGACGTTCGGGGGCAGACCCGAGTCGTGACGTGGGTCGGGGACGTTCATCGGGACGTGCTCCTCATGTCGAAGGCGATCTTGACGGCGCCGCGGCGGCCGGCCGCAGCGGCGTGGGCGAGCGCGTCGACGTGATCGTCGAGGTGGTAGGTGGCCGAGAGCAGACGCTCGGCTTCGTAGTGACCGGCGGTGTCGATCGCGAGGTCGAAGGTGCGGGCGGTCGTGCCGTCGGGCATCGTCTCGGTGCCGTAGGTGTAGGCACCCTTGAGCTCGGTCTCGCGATGCCAGAGGCCGGTGAGGTCGAGCCGCACCTCGGCCGGCATGCCCAGCAGCACCACGCGACCCCGTGGTCGCGTGATCCGGACGCTGTCGGAGATCGAGGTGCTCGTGCCGACGGCGTCGATGGTGACGTGCGCTCCGGACGACAACATGTTGCCGATCAGATGGCCGCCGGTCTCGCGACGCACCGCCCGGTCGAGTTTCGTGGATTCGACCACGACGTCGGCACCGATCGCCTTGGCGAGCGCCATCTGGTGCGGGTAGCGGGCGCCCACCACGATTCGTACGCCCGGGACGTAGCGACGCAGGCCGGCGATCGCCGCGAGGCCCATGGTGCCGGCGCCGAGCACGGCGACGACCGGGCAGTCGACGTCGGCGACGGTCGGCCACGCCATCAGCGCGGCGTGGACGCCACCGGCGAGTGGTTCGACGAGCACCGCCCGCTCGTCGGGGAGATCGTCGGGAATCCGGTGCAGTTGTGATTCGTGGGCCCAGAACCACGGGGCCCAGCCGCCACCGGTCGAGCAGCAGAAGCCGGTCTGGATGCCGGGTTCGATCATGCCGTCCACCGACGCGGTGGCGAGGTGGGCATAGTCGTCGCCGTCGCCGGGTGCGGCACCCTCGAACGGCGGCCGATGGCCGCGCGCCTCGTGGCCGATCACGGGTTCGAGAATCACCCGCTGGCCGTCGTCGAGTTCACCGACGACCTCGTGCCCGGGGGTGAACGGGAAGCTGACGTACTCCTCGAAGTACATCGATGCGTGGCCTTCGACCAGCGACAGGTCGGAACCGCAGATGCCCGCGAGGCGGGTGTTCACCCGATGCCATCCGTCTCCGGGGTACTCGGGGTCGTCGTACGTGCGGAGCTCCAACGGGCCGAGACGGGCGGCCGTGGCCGGCGCCACCGCCGACGCGACCCGCGCCATGCCGAACCGGCCGGCCGATCGCCGGATCTGCAGCGCCCTCATCGGAACACCCGGCGGCGCTCGTGCTCGGTGAGCATGTCACCCATCGGGAGCAACGGTTGTGGGGCGCCCTTGGCCTTCGACCAGTTCTCGACCAGCCAGCCACGCTTGCGAGCGATGTTGGCCAGACGCGTCTCGGGGTTGACGGCCACCGGGAATCCGACGGCCTCGAACAACGGCAGGTCGGACGACGAGTCGGCGTACGCGACGCACTCGGAGAGCTGGAAGCCTTCGGCGTCGCAGTAGTCGGCGAGGAGCTGGGCACGTGCCTCGCCGGTCGGTGGCACCGTGCTCATCTCGCCGGAGTACGTGCCGTCGGGCCGGACGCTCATCTCGGCGGCGAAGATCTCGTCGAACAGCGGACGCAGGTTCTCGACCGCGAAGTCGAGCGCCCCGGTGATCAACACGGTGCGATGACCGAGTGCACGGTGTTCGCGCACCCTGCGCAGGCCCTCGGGGAAGCACTTCGTGAGGATGAGTTGGTGGGTCATCGCCCGGGCGTCGGCCTCGATCTGCTCGACCGGTGCATCCTCGTACCGCCGGTAGAAGTGCCGGAGGAAGTCGGTTCGGTCGCGGCGATCCATGCGCAGCAACCCGGGTGCTTCGGTCAGTGTGCGCACCGCATAGCGGGCTCGCTCGGGGCCGTTGAGCCGGCGGGTGGCCAGGAACGAGTAGCTCTCGACGACGTTCGACGCGATCAGCGTGTTCTCGAGGTCGAACGCCACCACGTGCCGCTTGGGGTCGAGCACCTGGCGACGCAGCCTGGTGGGGCGGTCGGTGCTCCGAGACTTGCCGGGCGTGGTCTTGACGCGTGCGTGCTGCACGATCGAGGGCAGATGGACCTGGGTGACGTATCGCTCCCAGTCGACCACGCGGGGGTCGAAGTTGAACGCCGCTCGATCGGTGTCGTCGAGCGTCTCCCACAGCGCGAGCAGATGATCGACCTGGTAGATGGCCTCGCACTCGGTGTAGAGCCCGTAGAGCTCGACATACTGCTTCGCGGTCTCGATCTCGGTCCGCTTGTCGTCGAGCGCGGCGGTGAACTCGGCCTGGCGGCCGCGGAGCGGGAGCGCGTTGAGCACCTGCTCGGTGCGCGTGAGCACGGCCATGGCGCGATTGAGCTGGCGCTCGACCCTGCCCCGGCCCGGGAAGTTCCACTCGGGCACGAGGATCGGTTGACCCGCCGGGTCGTACAGCGGGTGTTCGGTGAACCAGCCGCTGATCCAGTCGATCATCGCCCGGTACTTGAGCGGGTTGACGCCGCCCGAAGCGACCTGGGCGATGGCCGGGGCCCGCTCGGGGCCGGCGGCGGCGACGCCGATGATCGCGGCGACCACGATGTCGACCGGGATGACGTCGACCGTGCCCTCGGGGACGCCGGGGAACTCCTTGAGCAGGCCGCGGGCGTAGGAGATGATCACCGGCTCGGCCATGCGGAACCCGCGGATCCAGCCGGGTCGCGGCTCGGCCCACGCCGATTCGATGATCGAGGGGCGGACGATCGAGACGGGAACGTCACCCTTCGAGTCGGTGAGCGCCTGCTCGCCGAGCGCCTTCGTGTACGCGTATGCGTCGGGCCACCCGAGGCTGCCCGCGCGGGCGATGCCGGCCCGAACGAGCTCGTCTTTGACCCACCGCTGGCGGAGCTGCTCGGTCTTGGCGGCCAGGGCCGGCGCGCCGGCGGCTCCGAGCTCGGCGCGCGCCTCCTTGCGGAACCTCGCGAGGTGTTCGGGTTGGCGGCTCAGCGCCTCGGTGTCGCCCTTCAGCCTCCGTGCTGCGGCGACCTCGTCCTGCCAGCTCAGGCCGATGTCGAACGGACCCTCGCTGACGAGCTCTTCCGGTGCATTGCCGCGCCGATTCCCTGCGACGTAGCACGTGCTGACTGCGACGAGGTGCGGCGTGACACCGAGCTCGTGGCAGAGCTGGGCGATCCGGGTGGGGCCGAGCAGGTTGATCTCGACCGCCCGGTCGAGCGGCGAGTCGAACGACACGGTGGCTGCCGAGTGGATGATCACGTCGGCGGTCGCCCAGATGGCGCGATGCTCGTCGTTCAACCCGAGTCCGTCCGTGCTGACGTCGCCGGCCACGGTAAGGATGCGGCGGGCGGTCATCTCGGCGAAGGTCTCGATCGCGTCGGGTGCCTCGTGGGTCTCGCGCAACCGGTCGAAGGCGTCGTTCTTCAGGAGTTCCTTCTCGACCCGCCGCGGTGCCGGTGTGCGCCGGCCGTCACGGACGAGGAGGATGAGCTGGCAGTCGGGGACGCAGCGCAACAGCCGCTCGACCAGGGCCGTGCCGACGAAGCCGGTCGACCCCGTGATGGCGACGCGCTTGCCGGCGAGGGATTCTGCGATCACAATGGATATGTCTACCAAATGGTAGACACCGGTTCAACGGTGAGGTGAGATGGCCGAGATCCCGACCCGACAACGCATCCTCGATGCGGCGATCGATCAGTTCGGCGTACGCGGCGTCGACGCCGTGTCGCTGGATGAGATCGCCCGCGAGGTCGGCGTTCGCAAGCAGACGGTGCTGTACTGGTTTCCGTCGAAGGACGCGCTGATCGATGTGGTGCTCGAAACGGTCGCGGCGGAGCTCGTGGTCGTGATCGACGCCGCCGTGCGCTCGGCGACCGACGATCCGCTCGAACGAATCGACGCCGTGGTCCGCGCTGCGTTCCGCCCGGCCGTTCGACGGCCGGCGTTGCTCGGCCTGGTCCGGGAAGTCAACCGCCTGCCCGAGGCCCAGGCCGATCGTCTGCGGCACCACGTCCAACCGCTCGTCGACCGGTGCGTGGAATACCTGGCGCTCGAGATGGACAAGGGCCGCCTCAGGCGTGGTGACCCGGGCCTGGTCGTGTCGCTCGCGTACGCGACGGTGACCGGGATCGCCACCGAGCCCGAAGCGCTGCGGGCGGTCGGCTGGCGACCCACTCTGCCGGGGCTGCGGCACCTCCGCGACGAGCTCCGCCGATTCCTCCACGCCGCACTGGCGCCGGTCTGACCCGGACGAGTCGCTGGTTCAGCCGGTCGGGACCGTGTCGATCGCGCCTCGCGAACGATCCCACGCTGCGACGCGCTCGGTGTCCTCGTAGTCCTCCCAGCTCATCAACTTGCCCCATCTGATCTCGAGGAATGCGACCGCCCGGTTGTTGTACTCATCGGGCCCGCCGTCGGCGGACGGCACGAAGCCGTGGACCCGGAGGGCGACTCGGAGATTCCACGGTGGTCCGTTGACGAGGATGTCCTCGATCTCGAACTGAATTCCTTCGTCGACGAACCGCTTGCCGAACGCGGTCCCCTCGCACATGCCCCGATGTGTCACGAATCGCTGCCGGCCACGTTCGGTCGGACGGAACATCGTCGCCCAGGAGTTGTCGCCCGGAAATGCGAGCTCGAAGTCGCGATGTGCCAACTTGAGCAGCATCGACAGGTCGCCCTCGTTGAGCCTGCGGATGCTGGAGCGCAGAAGCGCCCTGATGGCTGCCTTGTACATGGGTGGACCTTCCTGTGTTTAGAACGTTCATTCTAGTCTCCGGTCCTCCGGCTGTCTAGAACGATCGTTCTATACTGAAGCGATGTCGGAAACGCGTGCGCGCATCGTGACGGCGACGAACGAGCTGTTCCGGATCCACGGCTACCACGGCACGTCCGTGAGTCAGATCTCCCAGGTCGCCGGGGCCACGACCGGGTCGATCTACCACTTCTTCCCGGGCGGCAAGGACGAGCTCACGGTGGTCGTGATCGAGGAGACGGCGGCGGCATACCGACAGCTGTTCGAACTGATTGCCGACGCTGCCGACGACGTGCCGTCGGCGTTCGTGGACTTCTTTCACGGAGCCGCGGAGGTTCTCGTCGACAACGACTACATCGACCCCTGTCCGATCGGCACGATCGCCCGCGAGGTCGCCAGCACGAACGATCCGCTCCGGACAGCGGCAGGCGCGGCGTTCGACAGCTGGGTGGGCGCCGCCACCGAGTTCCTGATCGCCTCCGGACTCGCGGTCGGCGAAGCGCGAGAACTCGCACTCGTGTTCGTCGCAACGGTCGAAGGGTCGTTCGTGGTCAGCCGCACGCTCCGCAGCCCCGAGCCCTTGCACGCGGCCGCGGCGACGTTCGGGTCGGTCGTCGCACAGGCCCACGAGCGCAACGCGGTCTCGTGACCCGCAGAATCGCGGCCCCGACCTCGGTCGCCCTCGCTGCGTTGGCCGGACTCCACCTGGCCTGGGGTGCCGGCGCGTCGTTTCCGGCGCGCGATCGGAAGGAGCTCGCCGATCTGATCGCGGGGACCCACTCGGTTCCTCCGCCGCGCCAGTGCTACGCCGTCGCGGGGCTGCTGGGAGCGGCGTCGACCCTCGTGATCGACGTCGGGCCGTGGCCGAGATCGGTACCGCGCGCCGGCGTGGCGACCGTCGCCGCGGTGCTCGGCCTCCGGGGGATGACGGGACTGCTCGGGAGGACCTCGGCGCTCGTGCCGTGGGAGCCGTCGTCGGAATTCGTGGTGCGCGACCGCCGCTTCTACGGCCCGCTCTGCCTGGCTCTGGCGGCCGGTGCCGTGTCGTCGCTGCGTGCCTGATCGACGCTGGCGCATCTCCGGTCGAACGTGGCACGCTGCGTCGGGTGGATGCCGAGGACGTGGCGAGCTCGTACACCGAAGGTGTCGATGCGGTGATCGCTCGGACCGCCGAGCTGACGTCCGGCCAGTGGTCGGCGCCCGCGTGCGGGTCGTGGTCGGCCGCGGACACGATGCGCCATCTCGTCTCGGTCGCCGGCTGGTACCACGACTGGCTCGACCGCGCGATCGACCGCGACGAGTCGCGACCGTTTCCCGGTGAACAGATCGACGCCTACACGGCGGCGGCGCTCGAGGAGCGGCAGCATCTGACGCCCGACGAGGCGGTCGCCGAGTTCCGCCGGTCCGCCACCGACTACCTCGACCGAGCCGACGAGCACCTCGATCTGCCGTACGCCTTCCCCTTCGGCACGGTCACGGTCGGACTGCATCTGGGTGTCGCCGCCGCCGAGTGGCACCTGCACGCGTGGGACCTGTCGACGACGACCGAGCACCGGCACCGCCCGGACGATCCCGGTGGGCTGATGCTCGCAGTGGCGGAGTGCGTCGCCGCGACGTCGGGCCCGTTCAAGGGAGCCCTCGTGCGACGCGTGACTCCGTTCGCGGTCCGTCGTTCGCCGTGGGAGACCCTGCTGCGGCGGAGCGGACGTCTCCGAGTTCGCTGAGGCGGTCAGGCGTCGCGGACGTCGACCGGTGTGTCCCGGAGGGTGAATCGGAAGTCGCAGCGATCGGCGCCGCCCATGATGGTCTGCGTCCGGGCGAACTCGACGTTCGGGTTGAAGCCCTCGATCAGGGCGCCGTCGCGGTTGCACGACATCGTCGCGCCGAGTTCCTCGAGGCCCAGCGAGCGGTACATCTCGGCGTAGCGGCACCGGGTCACGTCGAACGCGAACGAATCGTCGTCCAGCTCGACGACCTCGGTCTCGAGCGCACCGTCGGCCGACCACGCGCCGAGACCGCGGGCGAACGCGGGCAGCGAGTCGTCGCCGACCTGCTCGGCCAGGGCTGCGCCCTGTTCACGTGCGACGGCGACGATCACGTCGCGCGCCACGTCGAACACGCCATCGCCGTATTCGTGTGCCAGACGTTCGAGCAGCGGCGCGACGATGCGCGCCTCGATCTCGCGGCGCTTCAGGACGCCGATCTCGTTCAAGCGGTCGTGTCCTGCAGCGGTCATGGCTGCTCCGGCTTCAGTGCGGTCACTTCGATCTCGATCTTCATGCGTGGCTCCTGCAGTCCGACGACCATCATCGTCGCGGCCGGTTTCGCGGTGGCGAAGAACCTGCGGAGCGACGGCCATGCCGACTCGAAGTCGTCGGGGTTCGGCACGAGGTAGGTGACCCGCACGACGTCGTCCGGTGAGGAGCCGGCACGATCGAGTGCGTCGGCGATGTTCGCCAACGCCTGGTCGACCTGCTCGACGACGTCGTCGGAGATCGTCATCGTCGAGTAGTCGAACCCGGTCGTGCCGGCCACGAACACCCATCGGCCGTCGACGACCGCACGTGAGTACCCGACCTGCTCCTCGAAGGTGCTTCCCTGGCTGATCCGTCGCCGTTCGCTCATGCGACGAGCGTAGGCAGCGGTCGGCGCCCGTGCTCGGTGCGGTGTTCAGTGTTTCGTGTTGCGGCGCCGGCGCTGGTGCCGTTCGACGGCGAGTTCGACGAGCCGGTCGATGATGTCGCCGTAGGTCATCCCGCTGGCGATCAGCATCTTGGGAAACATCGAGATCGGCGTGAAGCCGGGCATCGTGTTGACCTCGTTGCAGAGGAAGCCACGCGCCGGACCACGCTCTTCGAGGAAGAAGTCGCAGCGGGCCAGGCCGTCGCAGCGGAGTGCCCGGTAGACGTCGAGCGCCAGGGCCTGGATCTCGGCGGTGCGCTCCTGGCCGATCGGCGCCGGGATGATGCCGGTGCTGGCGTCGTTGATGTACTTGTCGTCGTAGCTGTAGAACTCGTCGCCGGGCACGATCTCGCCGGGCAGCGAGACGAACGGGCTGCTCGTTGCCGAGCACCGCGATCTCGATCTCACGGCCGTCGATCGCCTCCTCGACCACGATCCACTCGTCGTAGGTGAGCGCGTAGTCGATCGCGTCACGGAGCTCGTCGATCGAGTGGGCCTTGCTGACGCCGACCGACGAGCCCATGTTCGCCGGCTTGACGAAGCAGGGCAGTCCGAACTCGGCCACGAGGTCGTCGGGCAGGCCTGGCGTGATCTCGTGCTCGGCGAACGCGCGGTAGCGCCCCTGAGCGATGCCGGCTGCGGTCAGCACACGCTTCGCCATCGCCTTGTCCATCGCCACGGCCGACCCGAGCACGCCGGAGCCGACGTAGGCGACGTTGGCGAGCTCGAGGAGGCCCTGCACGGTGCCGTCCTCGCCCATCGGACCGTGCAGCAGCGGCAGGACCACCGTCCGTTCCGGGCTGTCGGCGGCCTCACCGAGCATCGTGGTCGGTGACAACCGATCCCCGCTCGGGTCGAGTTGCGGCGGGAGCGCCTCGGGGCCGCGCTGCAGTGCGGCGACGGCTTCGGTGGCGAGCGCCCACTCGCCGTCGGTCGAGATGCCGATCGGGGTCACCCGGTACTTGGCGGGATCGGCCGCCGCGAGCACGTGCGTCGCGGTCGTGCGGCTCACGTCGTGTTCGGCGGACTGCCCGCCGAACAGCACGACGAGGTTGATGCGCTCACTGCTCACGTCGCGACGGTACCGTTCCACGACATGAGGTTGCTGGCATCCCAGGTGGCCGACGCGACGGGTGGCCGTCTGGCCGGACCCGACGTCGAGATCGACGGCGCCTCGTTCGACTCGCGGAGTACCCGCCCGGGCGAGCTGTTCGTGCCGATCGTGGCGGAGCGCGACGGCCACGACTACATCGACGCCGCGGTCGCCGCGGGCGCGGTTGCGTATCTCACCACGGAGGAACCTGCGGTCGACGGGACGTCGATCGAGGTCCTGGACACGGCCGAGGCACTGATGATGCTGGCCGCGTGGGCGCGAACGCTCCTCGACATCCCGGTCGTCGGGGTGACCGGCAGCGTCGGCAAGACGAGCACCAAGGACCTCACGGCGGCGGCGCTCGGCGCAACGCATCGTGTGACCGCGAACGAGCGCAGCTTCAACAACGAGCAGGGGCTGCCGGTGACGATCCTCGGCACGCCCGACGACGCGGAGGTGCTCGTCGTCGAGATGGGCATGCGGGGCTTCGGTGAGATCGCCCGTCTCTGTCGTACGGCGCGACCGACGATCGGTGTCGTCACGGCCGTGGCTGCATCTCACACCGAGCGTGTCGGCGGCATCGAGGGTGTGGCGATGGCGAAGCGCGAGTTGGTCGAGACGCTGCCGGACGACGGTACGGCGGTGCTGAACGCCGACGACGAGCGCGTGGCCGCGATGCGATCATCGGTCGCCGGCTCGGTCGTGACGTACGGGCGTGCCGGCGACGTGCGCCTCGCCGACGTCACGCTCGACGACCTCGCCCGTCCGCGGATCTCGTTCGAGACACCGTGGGGTGCCGGCGACGTCCAGCTCTCGGTCAGCGGTGCCCACATGGCGGCGAATGCGGCCGCCGCCGTCGCCGTCGCCGGTGTCGTCACGGGCGGGATCGACGGCGCGCTCGCCGCGCTCGCCGAGGCGACGGTCTCCGGCATGCGCATGCAGCTCGACCGAACGGCGTCGGGAGCCGTCGTCGTCAACGACGCCTACAACGCGAATCCCGACTCGATGCGCGCGGCGCTCGACGCGCTGGCTGCGATCCGAGCGACGCGGCGGGTCGCAGTGCTGGGTCTGATGGCCGAACTCGACGACCCGGCAGCAGGTCACCGGCGGGTGATGGCCGATGCGATCGAACGCGGCATCGACGTGGTCGCCGTCGGCACCGATCTGTACGGCGTGGCGCCGGCCGACGACCCGATTGCCGCACTCGGCCCGCTCGGCGAGGGCGACGCAGTGCTCGTCAAGGCGAGCCGGGCCGCCGGGCTCGAGCGCTGGGCGACGCAGCTGCTCGGGGCCTGATCAGAACAGGCGGTTGGCGTTGACGGGGCGGAACGGCTCGCCGCCCTCGTCGGCCGCGAGGAAGTCGTCCTCGTCGAGGCGCTTGAGGTCGCCCCACCAGGCGAGACCGACGGCGCACACCGCCCCGAAGGCCAGCACCCAGCGGGCGCCGACCGCGTCCATCACCGGCCCGAAGATCAGGTTGCCGATCGGCACCGTGCCGCCGAAGGCCATGAACCACAGCGGCATCGTGGAGCCCCGCTCGGGGTCGGCGAGGTTGTTCTGCATGACGCTGGCGAGCGCGGTCGCCGTCATGAAATAGGTGAACCCGAGTGCCCCGGCGATCGGGAGTGCGAGCACCCACGAGTCGAGCAGCGCAAACGTGCCGAGCGCGCCGGCGAACGTCAGCAGGCCGAGCGGGATGAGGCGGCGCGTATCGCGCCGCGCCAGCCACGTTCCGACGGCGAGAGCACCGAAGAACGCGCCGAGGCCCCACACGATGTAGAGCATCTTGTACTCGCCGCCCTCGGGGTCGAGTCCGAAGTTCAATCGGGCGACCGACGGGAACAGACCGACGTACGGCAGGCAGAGCAGCGAGAACAGGAACATCGTCGAGATCGTGCGCAGGAGCACGGCGCGCTCACGCACGATCCGGAAGCCGGCGCCGAGCTTGCGCCACCCTCGATCGGGGAGCGAACCGGTCGGCATCGGCAGACGCACCTTCAGCGCGAGCGGGACGATCAGGAACAGGTAGGTCGCAGCGTTCACCAGGAAGAGCTGCGAGAGCGACATGCCCAGCGCAGCCAGCAGCGCGGCCAGAGCGGGGCCGGCGATCCGGGTGCCGTTGATCATCGCCGAGTTGAGGCTGATCGCGCCCGAGAGGTCGCGTCGATCGACGAGCATCGGGATGCTGGCACTGAAGGCCGGCGCGTTGATCGTGTTGGCGATGCCGATCGCGAGCTGTGCCGCGAAGATCGTCCAGAGCGCCGCGTCGCGGGCCACGAGTACCGCGAGCACGATGCTCATCACCATCATCACCGACTGCATGCCGATGACGAGACGGGTTCGGTCGAAGCGGTCGGCGAGAATGCCCGACGGAATCGACAGGAACAGCAGCGGGCCGAGCTGCACGAAGATCAGCAGACCCACCAGCGACGCCGACCCCGTGCGGCCGTCGATGTAGGCCGGCAGCGTGAAGTTCTGCATCCACGTGCCGATGCTCGACAGCGCCATGCCGAAGAACAGGATCCGGAACTTCGGGTAGGCGAGAGCGGCGCGGGCGGTGCCCGGGGTGTGCGGGTGGGGGAGCGGCGTCTCGGGCGTCGTGGCCGTGGGTGTCGTCGTCATCGGTGTCTGCGGTCGGGCTCGGTCGGGGGCGACGGGCGGTCGGGTGCGGCAGGGTGCGTCGGGTCTTGACCCGCCGGTCAAGAATATCGGCGGGGTCCGCGCCGGAGGTGAGTCGTTCGCGCGATCGTGGTGGTCCCATGTCACACGCACCGATTCCCGACATCCCGACGACGTCGACCGCCGGCGACACCACCGGGAGTTGCCGATCGACGCTGGGCACCTACCCCGAGTGCCCGCTGTGTGGCGGCGACCTCTTCCCCGAGCACGCCCACTTCAAGTGTTCGGGCTGCGGGTGGCGCGACAGCTGCTGCGACTGATCAACTGAGCGAATGGAGTACACGTCCGTCACCGCCGACGAGTTCGCCGCGCTCGGGGGCCTGGACGACTGGCGGGTCGCACTGGGGGCGATCCATGGCACGTTCGCGGCCGGCTCGTATCCGGCCGCCGCCGAACTCGTGGTCGCGATCACCGAGGCAGCGGAGCGGCTCGTCCACCACCCCGACATCGACGTCCGCTACCCGGGAACGGTCAGCGTGACCATCATGACGCACGCCACGGGTGGGCTGACGACGCTCGATGTCGACCTCGCCCGTGAGATCTCACGCCTCGCGCTCGCGGCAGGTGCCGATGCCGACAGCTCGGGCGTTCAGGTGACCGAACTCGCCATCGACACGATGGACGTCGACCGCATCCGGCCGTTCTGGGCAGCGGTGCTCGACTACCGGATCGCCGGGGACGGCTCGCTCGCCGACCTGCGACGTGAGGGGTGGCCGATCTGGTTCCAGCAGATGGACGAGCCGCGAACCGACCGCAACCGATTCCACCTCGACATCTCGGTGCCTCACGACGTCGCCGAGCAGCGCATCGCCGCGGCGATCGCGGCCGGCGGCACGCTCGTCAGCGACGCACGGGCGAAGGCGTTCTGGATCCTCGCCGACGCCGACGGCAACGAAGCTTGCATCTGCACCTGGCAGGACCGCAGCTGACGCAACCCTGGCCCGTGCGGCATCGGCTGGGTGACACGTCCCAGATCTCGTGCCGCCGGTACGTACACTCAGAGCGTGGAATTCCTCACCATCGCCGTCGCGAGCATGCTCAACAACACGATCGCCATCGGAGGCGCGTCGGCCACCAACGTCGACACCGAGACGATCTTCCTGGCCTCGAGCGTCGGCAGTCTGGTCGGCATCGTCTTCATCGTGCTGATGATGGATGCCGTGATCGGTTACATCCGGCGATTCCGTGGGGTCGCCGAGCCCGTCGCCACCGATGGAGACGAGGACGAACCTTCCGGAGCGAGCGCTCGCGCACAGGCGATCGCCGACCGCTACGGAGCTCCCGGGCTCGGTGTGCTCGGCGTTCCGCTCGTGGGTGGCACGGTGGCGGCGGGCGTGGGGCGCGGCGTCGGCATCGCCAAGACCAAGCTGCTGGTCTGGCTGTGCGTCGGCACGGTGGTGTTCTGCGCACTGCTCACGTACGGCATTGCGTTCATCGACGGCAAGGCCGGCTGACCTGCGGCCGGCAGCCCCGGCAGCCCCGACAGTCGCGACGAACCACATGCCGGCGTGCCGTCGCACCGGCACGCGGCTGGCGCCTACGAGGCAGCCGTGCCGAACAGCTTGTGTGAGATCGCACGCACCGCGAGCACCTCGCGGACGTCTCGGGCGACTTCGTCGTGGAACTGGTCGCGGTAGCTCGAATCGATCACGCTCGACACGGCGAACTGCAAGAGCGAGAACGCACCCACGAACGCGGCGACCGCGAAGTGCTCCCGCGTGACGATGATCTGGGAGCCGAGGAAGTCGAGCGTCGCGATGGGTTCGATCGAATCGTTGGTGGTCCACTGCGTCAGCGTCTCGCGGCGCACGGCCAGGAGCCCGAACGCCAGGTAGAACGTCGCGGTGATGATGCCGACGAGGGTCGCCTGCACGGTCTGCGAGATCGTCAGCGCCACGGCTACGTTGGCGCGTTCGACTCGAGGGAGGTCGGGCGGCGGCGGCACGCCGGTCAGGTCGTCGGCGGTCACGTCCATCGGGGCTCCGGAACGCCGGGCGATCCCGACGCATTCGTCCCAGGACGCGAACCGGGCCAATTGGTCGGTCTCGCGTGGCACCTGGAGCAGCAGGAACCCGACCGCCATCGTGAAGAACCCGATGAGGATCAGCACGAGGTAGCTGTTGGGGAGTTCGCTGGCGACCTGCCACATCTCGGCGTTGAGGAAGATGAAGGCGGTGATGATGAGCAGCATCGGCAGGCTGCCGCGCGACGAGCTGCACGACCGTGCGGAGCTGGCCGACGGCCTGCAGCAGACCGACTCTCATCGCCGGCAGGAGCCCGTAGGAGATGACGACGTAGGAGAGGCCGAGGATGACGAGGTTCACCGCGATCAGCGTGGTGACGCGCGTGGCGTCGACGCCGACGACGAGGATCGAGATGATCACGGGAGCGAACACGAAGAAGGCGAGTTCGACGGCCCCGATCCGGTCGGGGAGGCCGAACCAGTCCCACCCGCGGATCCGATTGAACAGGGCGAAGGCAGCAACGGTGATCGCGACGCCGATCATCAATCGCAGCGCCTGGTTCCAGCCGGCGACGTCGTCGTCGAAGATCGTGAACGTCTCGAGGAACAGCACGACGACGAGGAACGGCCAGGCGCGTGTCCACACGTCGGCCGTGGCGGTGAAGTTCGGCGCGGCATGGGGCAGCCCCCGCCGCATGAACCACGTCTCGATGGCGGCTTCGTCCACGGCCGCACAACGTAGTGCGCGGCCCGTTCGTTCAACCGTTGGCGGGTTCGACGAGCGTCTTGCTGCCCGACACGTCGGGGCCGATCCCGAGGTTCTGCGTCCGGCGGCCGACTGCTCAGCGGTGACGTCGCGGGCGCGGCTGAGCCGCCCCTCAGGACGCGAGGGGCAAGGGCTCGGCATGGTCGGGTGGTCGTCGTCGGCCGGTGTCGGGCGGTCGGCCGCGCCGGCCGCGCCCGCCGCGCCCGCCGGTCGTCTCTGCGACGTCGGGATCGCAGACCGCGAACAGTTCGCCATCGGGTCGGGTGATCGTCAGCGTCCGGTCGGTGGCGAGGGTGAGCCCCCATCCACCTTCGTGGACCACGTGGTGATGACGGCTGCACAGCGGGAGCAGGTCGGCGAGATCGGTCAGCCCGCCGAGTTCCCATTCGATCAGGTGGTGGATCTCGCAGCGATCGAACCCGACGTCGCAGCCGTCGAACGCGCAGGTGCGGTACATCGCTCGGAGCGCACGTCGTTGGGCCCGGTTGGCGTGGCGCCGGTCGCGGCCCACATCGAGGGCGCAGCCGTCGCCGCCGAGCACGACCGGGATGATCTTGGCGTCGCAGGCGAGCCGGCGAGCGGTCGCGGGTGGAATCGGCACGCCGCCGCTCGTCTCGCACACGCTGGCCTCGTGCAACCCGTGCTGGATGGTGGGCAGGTCGATGAGCACGCTGATCTCGGCCTGCGTCGGCCGCACGGCCCGGTGGCCGCCGGCGACGAGGTTGCCGAGCGCGACCGCGGCCACGTGGTTGCGGTCGGCGGCACGGTCGCCGCCCTCGGCGACCACGGCACCGATCTCGGCGTCGAGTGCCGTCCAGATCTTGGTGCCGAGCTCGGGATCGAACTCGCCCCGCAGGCGGAACATGCCGGTGACCGGGTCGATCGACCGGCTCAATGTGGTCTGGCGGCGCTGACGCTCTGCCCGCTCGATGCCCTGGTCCTTGGTGATGCGATCGACCAGGTCACGGCAGTGACGGCCGAACTTCTCGGGCGTGAGCCGGCTCGCCTCGTCGAGCAGGGACTCCTCGCGGTCGAAGAAGGCGCCCTTCACGGCGTCGTCGAGCTTGGCCGTGGCGTTGGCGAGGGCATCGGCGTGCTCGGCGGTGACCGTGCCGGTGGCGAGTGCGTCGCCGAACGACGGCGCGTCGTCGAGGGCCTTGGCGCGCCGTTCGCGCCGGCGGGCCTCGGCGGCCGAGATGCCCTCGTTGCGGACGAGGACGTCGGCGGCCGGGGCGCCCTCACCCTCTTCGTACCGCGCGTTGAGATGGGTCGCGAGGCCGGCGTCGAATCGGTCGAGCCATCCGCGCACCAGCTTCGACCGCTGGGCGAGATCGATCGCCCCGGTCACGTCGCACGCCGACACGTCGACCGCGGTCAGCGCCGTCAGTGCGGTGACGGGGTCGGTCGACCGGGACATGTGATCAGATTATCGAACATGTGTTCGATCGACAACCTCGACCTCAAGAAGTCTGCACTCTCGGTCGAGGCCAGAGGGTCGTCCTTCGCTGCCCGATGGGAGTACGTCACCGTCTGCCGATGCTTCGTCTTCCTCGAACAGTCGATCGACCGCGACAGCCGGTGGGGTGTGCTCGAGCCGAACGGTGACGGTCGTTCGGCAGAATCCGGCAGGACGGCACCGACGAATCGGAGGATGAGTTCCTCCTCGCCGGCTGGTCTCCGCGACGTCTCCTGCCTCAGTGCGACCGACGCGATCGACGAATTCTGCGAGGGCAGCGAATCGACGGGCGGGCCCGGAGCGGTGCGCGGATCTGCGGGCACGATCGTGCGTCTCGACATCTCCCGCGGCGCGATGTGCGACGACGTGAGACAATTCTCCTTGGCCGATGGAGGTGGTGCCGATGGTGGTGTTCGGAGAGCACGAGGCGGATCCCTCCGTGGCTGCCTACGACCGGGAGCTCGTTCCCTGGTTGTTCGAACACTGGGCGGAGCCGATGGCCGACCTCGTGGCACCGCTGCCGTCGTCGCGCATCGTCGATCTGGCGTGCGGCAGTGGGCTCATGGTGCGCCACCTCGTGGGTCGCCTCGGTGAAACGGGCCGCATCCACGGCGTCGACGTCGACCCGGCCATGATCGGCTACGCGAGCACGACCGTCGACGACAGCCGGGTCACGTGGCACGAGTCCGACGCGTCGCGGTTGCCGTTCGAGAGCGCCGGTATCGATCGCGTGTGTTGCCACCACGGACTCCAGTTCTTCCCGGATCGGCGCGCGGCACTCACGGAGGTTCGCCGTGTGCTCGCACCGGGAGGGCGTGTCGCGGTGGCCGTCTGGGGCGACATCGAGAGCAATCCGTGGCCGGCCGCGTTGTCCACGGCGGTCGGCCGAGTCGTCGGCGGCGAAACCGGTGACGGCATGAAGGTCGTCTGCGATCTGGGTGATCCCGCAGAGGTCGAGGCGCTGCTCGTCCTGGCCGGTTTCGAGCGGATCCAGGTCGAGGTACACGAGCGAACGGCGACCCATCCCGACGTCCGGGCAGCGGTCGGCGGTCAACTCTCGGCTCTGCCGTCCGGATCGGCGATCGATGAGTTCGGCCCCGAACGACGCGCCGAGCTCATCGACCTCATGAGCGCCCTGCTCGCCGACCACGTCGGGTCGGGCGGGGAACTGAACGTGCCGTCGACGAGCACGTTCGCGCACGCGACCAACCCGGCGACATCGACGGAACGAGCGTGACGGCCATGAGGAAGATCCTGGTCAGCGGTTGTCTCAACGGTCGCCCGATCCGCTTCAACGAGACCAACGTCGAGGTGGAGTCGGCGATCTGGGATCGTTGGACGAACGAGGGTCGACTCGTGTCGTTCTGCCCCGAGCTGGCCGCCGGGTTCCCGGTGCCACGACCGCCCGCGGAGATCGTCGGGCCGGTCGCATCGGTCGTGCTGCGAGCGGCGCGGAGCGGTGCTCGAGGACAACGGAACCGACGTGACCGAAATGTTCGTCACCGGCGCCGAGCTCGCGGTCGAGCGCGCCGTCGCGTCGGGTTGCGTCGCCGCCGTGTTGACCGATGGCAGCCCATCGTGTGGCACCACCTACGTCTACGACGGCGGCTTCACCGGTGGCACGATTCCCGGGATGGGCGTCACCGCACAGTTGCTGTCCGATCGCGGCATCGCCGTGTTCGCCGAGTCACAGATCGAAGAAGCGGACCGATTCTTCGGTCCCACCCGGGCGGGAAGTCGTCGGCCGTCACGGATTGGCGAGGGCGATGAACGGGAGGTCTCGGTAGCGCTCGTCCCAGTCCAGGCCGTAGCCGTAGATGAACTCGTCGTCGATGTCGAGACCGGAGTAGGTGGGGTCGGCGTCGGCGGCCCGTCGGCTGGTCTTGTTGATCAGCGCCACCGTCGAGATGCTGCGTCGGCCGCTGTGCTCGCAGCAGGTCGGCCAGCTCGCTGAGTGTTCTGCCGGTGTCGATGATGTCGTCGACGATCAACACGTCGCGGCCGGCGACATCGAGTTCGATGTCCGGTGTGGAGATGCAGTGTCTCGCCGGGCGTGAACCCGCCCGAGTACGACGACGCCGACACGAACGCCATCTCGGTCTCGGTCTCCATCGCCCGGACCAGGTCACACGAGAACATGACCGCACCCTTGAGCACGGTGATCGACGACCAACCGGCTGCCCGCCAGGTCACGGTCGATCGACCGTGCGAGGTCACGCACGACCCCCGCGAGGATGTCGGCACTGAACAGCACGGTGTGCCCCCTGGCCATATCGCTGGTCTACTCCGAAGGCGGCTCCCTGTCACGGGCTGAGCAATGAGGAACGACCCGATGGGATCCACGGCGACGGGCGTCGGCAACATCCCCCACGGCGCCGGTGGGGGTTCGCGTCGGCCCTCCGACACCATCGATCACACCTCGGATCACCAACGCCGAGTCCTCGATCAATTGGATTCGATCGAGCGGGTCCTCCGAGTGGTCTCGTCCTGACCACGCTCGGCGTCTGGTGGCTCCGTGCGCAAGGCGCGGCGCACGGACTGTGCGAGGGCGACGATCACGAACAGACCGAACAACCCGAGATGCACCGAGAACACCAAGATGGCGAGCGCGGCCTGTCCGAGGCCCGAGTAACAGGGGGAGAAGTCGCACTCCGGGACAGCCGCCCAGGAGATGACGGCGATCCCGAGTGCGATCCCGGCCAGCACGAGCGGTCCCGTGACCGGGTGGCGCCGGCACACATCGCGGGTGATCAGCAACGCCGGCGCCACGGCGACGACGATGAGCACGACAGCCAACGACTCGAGCACGGAAGTTCACCTCTTTGCCTCGATCGTGCGCGTCGGCGCCGTTCGCGGCCAGGGGCAGAAGCACTGTCGGGACCGCGCCGGATGCTGCTCGAGGCGGCCAACCGTCGAGGTCGTCTTCCCGCCCATACCGCAGCCCGCAACTCAGCTCACGAGTCGCCGGTGCCCGGTACGGGATCGTGCGATTCGGTCCGTCGACATCGGCGTTGTCAGCGGCATCCGTCAGCCCACTTCGTGTCGGGCGACGTTCGGTTCTTCGGCGACCCCGGTGTGCCCGACGTCAACTCGTTGGCGGCGCGGGTTGATCAGCCGCCGGGGAAGTTGCGCACCCACAGCGTCGGGCCGTCGCTGGTGCCATGGTGGACGAGAACGATCTGTTCCGCCCCGACGGCAAGCCCACCCGGATAGCCCGTGGTGAGCTCGGCGGGAAAGGCGTCGAACTCCCACGTCTCGCCGCTGTCACGCGAGTACCGGATGCCGGTGCCGTCCGGCGCCGGAACCCGCATCTCCTCGTCGACCGCCACGACGTAGGCCAGGCCGGCACCACCTGCGGTCAGCCGGCCGAAGTGGAAGCGCTCGAACAGCTCGAGTGGCTCCTGGGCGGCACCCGGGCCGGCGATCATCCTGGCCTCGCCGTTTGCGATCTCCAAGATCCTGGACCGCTCGGGATCCATCAGGAACGCTCGGTTGTTCGTGGACAGGATGGGGCCACCACCTCGCAGTGCCAGACCTGTGTCCGGGTCGACGACGGGCTCCCACGTCGCCCCGTCGGCGGAGAAGGAGACGACTCGCTCGGCGTGGCCGACGTGGACGGGTCCGATGCGCGCGACCAGGCCGCCGGTCGCGGTGGCGGCGGACAGCACCTGGGCCGGCGGCGACTCCTGCTGGTTCCACGTGACGCCGTCGGTGGAGGCGACGACGATCGATCGTGGCATGGGATAGAACAGGTCGAGCCCGAGTTCCGCCCTGGACCGACCCGTCGCTTCGACCAAGCCTGCGTCTGCGCTGTAGCTGGCGGTGATCACGATGCTGCCGTCGTCGAGGAGGTGCACGCCGGGGTTCAGCTCCCGATGGAACGGCTCGTAGGCGACCGGAATCTCCACCGGAACGACCTGGGTGCTCTGCGTGCCGTCGGAGTCGACGATCTGGACGATGACCGAGGTGCCGCGCAGATCCTCCACGCCGACGAGACGCCCGTCGCGGATGGCTGCCGTCGGCCCGCTGTCGAAGTTCGTCCCGTGGGACTCGAAGAGCGATTCAACGGGCAGGTTCGGCTCGCCGAACTCGGTGTGCTCCTCCCAGGTGATGCCGTCGTCGGAACGCAGGAGCGACCCGCCGTCGGTCCCGAAGAACACGTTGCCGTCGCTGACCACCTCGAACACGTCGGCGCCGTCGATGCGTGTCCAGTCACCGACCTCGGTGACGGTCGGCTCACCGCTGCCGCCGACCGACCGGCCGACGAACGGCGAGTCGACACCGGACGAGAAGAACGACATCACCTCGTCAGGGTCGGTACAGCTCTCCGTTCTGCCCAGGTCGATCCACGCCAGACACGGTGCCTCCCACACGGCCCAGAGCGCCCAACGTCCCTCCGGGAGACCGTCCGGGAAGTCGTGCACGTACCACTCGCACGTGACGGTGCCGGTCTGCGACGAGTACGTCGGTCCGCAGGCATCGGTCTCACCGAGGACCACGGAGTCCGCGGTGTATCGACGAGTCGAATCCGGTGCCTCTCGGGTCCCACCTTCGAACGACATCGAGTACGCGTAGACCGCCAGATCGAACCCCTGCCCGAGCGGCGAACCGCTGTCGTTCACGAAGCCGTGGCGGATGTGGAACGGTTCGCCGGCCACCCAGGGGGCACCGAGGTCCGACCCATCGGCAGCTCGGAAGTGTGCGTCACGGAAGCAGCCGTCTTCGTCGCACGGACCCGGCTCCCAGAGGAAGTCGAGGCGCGCGCGAGGTGGGGAGGTCATCGACCGAGGTGAGCATGCGCGGAGCATCCCCGGAGTCAGCGAGCTCCACGGCGTCGAAGTCCGGGAGGGGTGTCTCGACGGTCGGGCGGACGACACCGTCGACGGCCTCACCGAGAGCATCCTGTGGGACGACGGCGACGGGTGCTGCAAGCTCTGGCGCGACCGGCGACTGCGTCGCATCGGTCGGGGCCGAGGTCGAACCCGACGTCGTCGGTGGAGGCTCGTCGACCGTGGGCCGGCCGGCCGCCGTGGTCGCCGTGGTTGCCGTGGTCACAGAGGTCGAAAGGACATCATCCGGGTCGTCGCCGTCGGCGCGCAGGACAGCGATTCCGCCGACCGTCAGCGCCACGACGGCCGCGGCTGCTCCACCGAGCATCCACAGCTGCCTCGCCCGCTTCGACCGTTGGGGTGTCGTCGCGGTATCGACCATCATGATCTCCCTTCCGTTGGCGACCGGGGCGACGTTCCGGGCCACCAGGGCCCGTCGATGCGTGCGTTCCCCGATGACGTCGGTCAGGGTGACGGCCTCCACGGCGTCGTCGTGCTGACGGCCGTACTCGGCGAGCTGTTGCGTCAGATCCCGGTTCACAACGTCACCCCCATCCGCTCGCGCAGCTGTGTCATTCCCCGCTCGGCGTGGGTCTGGACCGTCGACTTGGAGACGTCCAGCAATTCGGCCACTTCACTCATCGTCCACTGGGAGCAGTGCAACAACATCACCACCACGCGCTGCTGCTCCGGCAACGCCGCCAACGCAGCCGGCAGATCGGGTTCCACCCATGGCGACCGGTCCGTGTCGACCGGGAGCAGCACGGGTGGCCCTGACCGACGGAACCCACGGCGAGCGCGGTCCCGGCCGACCACGTACAGGTAGCCGGCTGGATTGTCCATCGCACGGACCCGACCCCAGTGTTCCCAGGCGTGCGCCAGCGCATCCACCGCTGCATCTCGACCTGCCTGGCTACCCACGACCGCACAGAGCGACTGCCGCAGACGGGGCTCGACGCGTGCGAAGAACGATTCGAACGCCTCGCATCCGTCGTCCTCGAGCATGCCAACTCCCGTCACCGGCCTCCACCCTTTGAAAGCGACGAGTCAGGCAACCGTACGACACGGTGCGGGCATGCCGTGTCGACACGGCAGTACCCTGCGGCCGCTACTCAGCGCCCCGGCGTGACGTCGTGGTCGCAGCAGCGGGCCGCCGCCGTCGACGAGTGGATGTCGTTCGGGCATTTCGGCACGAGCAGCATCCGGACGATCGTGGCGTCGACGGAGACTGCCCTCGCCAGGCCGAGGCCCATCATCTCGATCACCGCGTCGTCGCCCAGCACGAAGCCGAGGAACACCGAGATCATGATCAGCGCCGCCGACGTGATCACCCGGGCCGTGCCGGCGATTCCACGGATCACCGAGGCGTCGTCGCGGCCGTCACCTGAGCGCGAGGACGAGCTGACGGTCGGCGACCGGCCCGTAGTGACGGCTCATCGAGAGCAAGTGGTGGCCCTCCTCGACGATCAGCAGCTCGGCTCCCGCGATGCGCTCTGAGGCGCTGATGGCATGCTCGATCGGCACGATCGCATCGCTCGCGCCGTGGGCGATCAGGGTCGGCGCGGTGATGTCTGCGAACGGGAGGGGAGCGAGGTCGGCCTCGTTGGCCTTGTCGTTGGCCCAGCCCGTCTGCCGGTACTTGCGCGGCGCGATCGACGTCCATTGCTCCCGGACGTTGTGCATCCGCTCAGGGTCGGAGTTGATCCATTCCACCGCCTCCCGCCGCTGGTCCTGACCCAGCCCTCGGGCGACGCCGCCGATCATCATCGACGCCATCAGCTCCGGCTTTCGGTGCGCGAGCTGGTAGCTCAGCCAGACGATCGGGCTCGACTCGAACGTCGCCTGCCTGAGCCGGCCGATCGGGGGTTCGAAGGGCAGCAGCACCGCCGCGTCGAGCAGGAGCGAACGCGTGCGGTCGGGATGCCGAGCCGCGAACTGCACGGCGGATGGCCCGCCGGTCGAGAACCCCAGGACCGTGGTCCGCTCGATGCCGATCTCGTCGAGCATCGCGGCGCACAGATCAGCCTGATCGGCGGGTGTCGGGCCCGACTGCAGCGGCGTTCTCAGGTACCCCGGGCGGGACACCGCCAGGACCTCACCACCACCGTCTCGCAGATGTCGACACCACGCGAGCCCCTGGTCGAACCCGCCCGGCCCGCCGTGCATCACCAGCACGGGTGGTCCCCGACCCTCCCGCCCAACCTGGACGTCGCCCAACACTGTCGGCAAGACGCTCGCCCGCGCGTCGAGCCCTGCCATCACGGTGTCAGCCCACGCCATGTGGGCCCTCCGTCGTCCCGCCGATGGGGCAGATCGCGCTGCGGTGTGGCATGTCCTCGGCCTCGTCACCGAGACTACGTCGAGCGCGAGCCCAAGCCCGTTGTCTCCACCGACCAACTCGCTCACGGAGTTGAACGTGAAGGAGGTACTCGATGATGCGCGCTCGGGCCGGCTCCGTGTTCACCACGATTGCTGCGGTGGTGGCCGCCGGCGGGACCTCGACCGGAACCCGGTGAGCGACATGCGGTCGCGCTCGCGGCGTGGGCAACACCCACCTCGAGACGACCTGGGTGCCGCCCGCGGCCTACCTCGCGCCGCCGGCGTGGAACTGCTCGCCGGTCAGCCCGTCGCCGGTGGCTTCAGCTCGAGCGGTGCGTCGGCCGTGAGCGTGTGGTGTTCGCCCCGGATCGCGACCTCGAGCGGGTCGCCCTCGGTCAACGCGTACGTCTCGACGTCGTGGCCGAGCGAGACGCGTAGCTGGCGGTCGTGGAAGCGCAGGGAGAACCCGAGCGACCGGAACCGGGCCGGGAGCCGCGGGTCGATCGAGAGCTCTCCGTCGAAATCGTGGACGCCGCCGAACCCGAAGACGAGGCCCATCCAGCCGCCCGCCGCCGACGCGATGTGCACCCCGTGCGAGACGTTGCCCGCGACGTCGGCGAGGTCCATCAGGAGTGCGAAGTCGACGTAACGGCAAGCCGCCTCCTCGTCGCCGATCTCCGATGCGACGATGGCCTGGATGCTGGCCGACAACGACGAATCGCCGGTGGTGAGCGGGTCGTAGTACTCGAAGTTGCGGCGCTTCTCTTCGAGGGTGAACTCGTTGCCGAGCAGGAACATCGCCATCACGACGTCGGCCTGCTTGAGCACCTGGCGTTGGTAGATCGTCAGCGGGTGGTAGTGCAGCAGGAGCGGGAATCGCTCGGGCGGCGTGCCGTCGATGTCCCAGGGTTCGTGCGTGAGGAACGTGGCGTCCTGCGGGGTGATGCCGCGCTCGGGGTCGTAGGGCACGTACATGTGCTCGGCGGCGTGCTCCCAACCCTCCCGCTCCTTCGGGCCGAGCCGGAGCTCGGCGACGAGGCCGGCGTGGACGTCGGGCTGCTCGGCTTCGAGGCGCCGCATCGTCGACGCCGCGTAGTTGAGGTTGAGGCGCGCCATCAGGTTCGTGTAGGCGTTGTCGTCGACCATCGTCGTGTACTCGTCCGGTCCCGTCACGCCGTGGATGTGGAAGCACCCGTCGTCGCCGTAGAACCCGAGATCGACCCACATGCGTGCGGTCTCGACGAGGATCTCGGCACCGGTCTCGGAGGTGAACCCGGTGTCGCCACGGATGTCGATGTAGCGCCGGATCGCATACGCGATGTCGGCGTTGAGGTGGTACTGCGCCGTACCGGCCATGAAATAGGCCGAGGCCTCGTCGCCGCGGATCGTTCGCCACGGGAACATGGCGCCGCTGAGATCGAGCTCGCGCGCCCGCGCCCGGGCGCTCGGCAGCATGCTGTGGCGGAAGCGCAGCAGGTTCCGCGCGATGCGCGGCTGGGTGTACGCGAGGAACGGGAGCACCCAGGTCTCCGTGTCCCAGAAGTAGTGGCCGTCGTACGCGTCGCCGGTCAGGCCCTTGGCCGGGATGCCCGCACCCTCCGCCCGCCACGATGCCTGGGCGAGCTGGAAGACGTTCCAGCGGACCGCTTGCTGCATCCGGACCGGGTGGCGCTCGGTGTCCTCGAGCGTCACGTCGGCACGGTCCCAGAACCGGTCGAGGCATGCTCGTTGGGCGGCCAGCAGATCGTCGAACCCCGCCGCGGTGACCCGGTCGAGGGTGTGCCGCGCACGTCGGGCGAGCTCCTCCACGGCGACGCTGCGGGAGTTCTGGTACACGCCGTACTTCACCATGCGGATCGGCACGTCGGGTTCGGCGTCGACGGCCAGCACGAACTCCGACGCGTCGGGGTCGGCGTCGGTCGAGATCTGATGCGGGCCGGCGACATCGAGCACGTGATCGACGGCCAGGGCGAGCGTCATCCCGCTCTCGAGCGTTCGGTACCCGAGCACGAGCCGCTCGCCCTCCTGGGAGACGAGGTGCGGGTCGAGCACTCGTCGCCCGAGTCGCGTCCCGAGGCGCGGGTCGCCCTGCACGTCGTCGCCGTCGGGGCCGTCGGGATTGGCGCGATTGATGACACGCGAACGGATGATGACCGGCGCCGGCCGGTCCATCGTCACCTCGTACGACACGGCGATCACGTGGCGGTGTTCGAACGACACCAGCCGGGTGCTGCGCACGCGCACGTGCTTGCCGGAGGGTGTCGACCACAGCAGGTCACGCGTGAGGACGCCGTTGCGCATGTCGAGGGCGCGGAGATACTCGGGCATCCGGGCCGTCGGGACGTAGAGCGGTTCGTCGTCGACGTAGAGCTCGATCGTCGTGATGTCGGGGACGTTGACGATCGTCTGCCCGACTCGCGCCAGCCCGTACGCCTCTTCGGCATGGATGATCGGCCACGTCTCGTGGAACCCGTTGATGAACGTGCCCGGCTCGAGCACGGGCCGTCCCTCGTCCGGACAGCCCCTCACGCCGAGGTAGCCATTGGACAACGCCAGCGCGGTTTCGGCTCGGGCGGTGAAGTCGCGTGTCCACCGCCGCTCGAGGAGCCTCCACTCATCCGGCGGGAACAGGTGCTCCGGCGGGACATTGATCGTGCGCTGAATCATCCCGGCCCTCCTTCGATGACCGCAGTGCGACGTCGGCGCGACGACACGTGGGCGCGATTCCACCTCGGTGTCGCCTCGTCGACGTTCACCGCCTGCTTCACTCATCGTCGTTCACGCCGTCGGCGTGTGGACAGAGGCGGAGGTCCTCGCACTGCCGCACCCGTGTCCTCGCACCGGCACGCGAGCCCGGCAGTCCGGCCACCCGGTGACGCTGTCGTTCGGCAAGCCCCGAGTGTTGCTCGGGCCCCGAAGCGAGGTCCGCTCGTCATCGCATCACCGCCCGATCGCCTCGCCGGCACAGCGCACTCACTCGGCATCTGTTCGCGTACTGGACGTGGGTGTCGTGGGTGATCCGGGCGAGGACGAGTCCTGATGGCGCCTCCAGGGCATGAGACGATCGATCGTCGGGATCACGTCGGTCCGACCACCGATGCCGCACCGACGATCGCCGGGCAGGTCGGCTCCGCGACCGTCAGGACCCAGTTCGATGAACTCGCAGGACGTGCTCGACGTCGAGAAGTTCGTGCACATGGCGTGCCTGCTCGGAGAAGCACTCGGCGGCCTCGTCGATCGGGACGACCTCCGGGCTGTCGACCCCGAACGTCTCGCCCTCGTGGACGATCGTCGCACTCCCCGCGGCGAGCACGTTCTTCAACCAGTCGGCCCGGACGCCGAACGGCAACGCGATCGCGACGCCGTCGTCGGTCGGCGTCACGCCGACCGGGGTCCGGTACTCGGTACCAGACGTCCGGCCGACATGCTCGACGATCGAGGCGAATGCGCCCGGGGTGCCGGCCGTCTTCATCTGATCCGGGTTGAACACCTCACGGTTGAAGTAGCGCACCGCCCTCAGCACCTTCGGGTGCTTCGTGCGCATGCCCACGATGAAGACCGCGCCGACCGTCACCACCGCGACCACGGCGAGCCCGGCAACCCTGACGACACGCTTCAGACACCTCTTCATGACGACCTCCTCGGCCCTTCGAGCATCGACGTCACGCCAACGCTCCTTCGGGGGCGAACTCGGGAACGAACTCCGGCGTCGGGCTCCGAACGATCGTCGCCACCATCCTCGACGGCGCCGCCACCGACAGCGCCCTCCATCTCGGGCTCGGGGAGGCCGGCCTCGCCGTCGATGTCGATCGGTCGGCAGCAGGCGGTCGAGCCAGCCCGGGATCCACCAGTTGGCGTCGCCCATCAGCTTCATCGTGGCCGGCACGAGCACCATCCGGACGATGGTGGCGTCGACGAAGATCGCCGTGGCCAGGCCGAGGCCCATCATCTTGATCGATCGGGTCGTCGCCGAGCACGAAGCCGAGGAACACCGAGATCATGATCAGCGCCGCCGAGGTGATCACCCGGGCGGTGCTGGCGATGCCGTGGATCACCGACGCGTCGTTGTCGCCGGTGGCGAGGTACTCCTCACGCACCCGCGACAGCAGGAACACCTCGTAGTCCATCGACAGCCCGAACAGGATGGCGAACATGAACATCGGGATGAACGACACGATCGGCACGGTCGACTCGAGCCCGATCAGCTCCTTGCCCCAGCCCCACTGGAACACCATGACCAGCACGCCGTAGGCGGCGCCGATGCTGAGCAGGTTCAGCAGCGCGGCCTTGAGCGGCACGAGGACCGAGCGGAACACCAGCATCAGCAGCAGGAACGACAGCACGATGACCGCGGCGATGAACCAGCGGCAGCCGGTCGGCTGACCCGGTCGCCGATGTCGGCGAAGCTGGCGGTCTGGCCGCCGACGTGGGCGGTGGCCGGGCTGTCGGCCAGCACCGTCGGGGAAGACGTCGGCGCGGAGCCGTTCGATGGTGTCGAGCGTCGCGTCGTCCTGCGGCGACGTGGTCGGGAACGCGACGAGCGTCGCGACGCCGGCGTCGGCGTCGACGTCGGCGGGCGCGACCGCGGCGATCCCCGCGTCGGCAGCGATCGCTGCCGCAGCAGCGGCTCGACCGACGGTCGCGATCCTCGGAGATGTCGACGGCGATCACGAGCGGGCCGTTGATGCCCGGGCCCGAAGCCCTCGGCGACCAGGTCGTAGGCGCGCCGCTCGGTGCGCGACTCGGGCAGCGTGCCCTCGTCGGGGAACCCGAGCCGCAGCGCGAGCACCGGGGCGGTCAGCGCGAGCAGCAGCACGCGTGACACCGATCGCGTACGGCCAGGCGTGGCCGGCGACGTGGCGGCCCCACCGCTGCCAACCGGCGCCGACCGCGTCGCCAGCCGATGCCGTGGCGGCCGATGGATGCCGAGCCGATTGATCCAGTGCCCGGCCAGCCCGAGGAACGCCGGCAGCAGGGTGATCGAGGCGACCACCATGATCAGCACGATGACCGACGTGGCGACACCGGCGGCGGTCATGAACGGCACACCGGCGACGGCCGAGCCCGAGGATCGCGATCACGACGGTGCCGCCGGCGAAGATCACGGCCTGGCCGGCGGTGGCGACGGCCCGACCCGACCGACTCCTCGACGGTCATGCCCGTCGGCGAGGAACTCGCGGTGGCGGGTGACGAGGAACAGCGCGTAGTCGATGCCGACACCGAGGCCGATCATGCTGGCCATCTGCGGCGCCCAGCTCGGGATGTCGATCGAGGTAGGTGATCAGCGACATCGAGCTGATGCCGAGGGCGAGCCCGAACAGCGCCATGCCGATCGGCAGCCCCATCGCGATGAGCGAACCGAACGCGAGCAGCAGGATGACGACCGCGGCGATCAGGCCGATCATCTCGCCGACGCCTCTGCCCGGCTCCTCGAAGGCGAAGAACAGGTCGCCACCCATCTCGATCTGGAGCGGCGAGTCCGTCGCTCGAGCGTCGGCGACGAGCTCCTTGAGGTTCGTCGAGGTCGGCCGGCGTCGAGCTCCTCGATCACCGGGTACTGGACGCGGACCAGCGCGACCCGACCGTCGGCGCGAGACCGACCCGCTCGACGCCGCGGCCTCGGGCCCGGCGGCGAGCGCGCCGGCCGGATCGCTCGTGCCGATCACGTTGCGGGAGCGCCGCGACGGCGGCTCTGCACGTCGGCGAGCGCAGCCCGGGCATCCGGCGAGTCGAAGAACGTGGCGCCGTCCTCGAGCGGGCGTGACGACGACCTGGGCGGTCAGGCCGGCCTGATCGGACTGCGCGTCCGACAGCAGGTCGACGGCGCTCTGCGAGTCGAGCCCCGGCACCTCGAAGGAGTCCTCGAGCTCGCGGCCGAAGCTCGCCGACGGCCGCGATCGACGACGACCGCGACCAGCGAGCCAGGCTCCGATGACGGTCCACGGGCGGCGGGCGGCGAACCGTCCGAGTCGGTAGAGAGCGTGTGACATGGGTGATTTCTCCTTCAGCGGTACGTCTTCGCTCTGCATGGTGCGGCATGGGGGTCGGGCCGCACGGGAGGTTCGGTAGGCTCCCGGTTGAGTCGCTGACCAGGGGCTCAACCGGGACACAACCGGCTGTCGACCGGCCGGGCGCACGATGTGCGACATGAGCGCCGTCGCCGACGAACAGCAGCCGAGTGCAGTGGGGGAGGGGACCAGCGTGCAGATCCGACTCTTCGGTGGCGTCACCGCCGCCACCGACGACGGCCGTCCGGTCGACGTCGGCCCCGCCAAGTGCCAGGCGGTCTTGGCCGTGCTCGCCCTGTCACCCGGCTCGGCCGTGCCGGTGTCCCGCCTGATCGACGTCGTGTGGGGCGACGAGCCGCCGCGCACCGCCGACAAGACGCTCCAGTCGTACGTCACCCGGCTCCGCAAGGGTCTCGGGCCCGACTCGATCGAGCGGGTCGGCGCCGCCTACCGCCTCGAACTCGCGCCCGACTCGGTCGACGTCGTGCGCTTCCAGCACCACCTCGCCGCAGGCGACCACGACGCCGCCCTCGCTGAATGGGCGGGCGTTCCCCTCGCCGGGCTCGACGCGCCCGGCCTCACCTCCACCGCCGACGGGCTGATCGAGCAGTGGCTCGGCGCCGTCGAGCTCGACCTCGAGCGCCGCGTCGAGTTCGACGCCGCCGCGACCATCGGCTCGTTGACCGAACTGACCGCGAACCATCCGTTCCGCGAAGGGCTCTGGGCGCTCCTGATGACGGCGCTCTACCGGGTCGGTCGCCAGGCCGACGCGCTCGCCGCCTACCGCACGGCCCGCGAGCACCTGGTCGATCACCTCGGCGTCGAACCCGGCCCGCGTCTGCGCGAACTCGAGACGCTGATCCTCGGCCAGGACCACCAACTCGGCGTCAGCAGGCCATCACCCGCCGCGACCCTGCCGACCGGCACCGTGACCTTCGGCTTCTCCGATGTCGAGGGTGCGACCCGCCTGTGGGCGACGCACCGCCACGCCATGTCGGAGGCGATCGCCCGGCACGACGAACTCGTCCGGGAGGCCGTCACGAACTACGACGGGTACGTGTTCGCGACCGGTGGCGACTCGTTCGGCGTCGCCTTCAACCGGGTCAGTGACGCCGTTGCGTGGGCGAACGGTGTGCAAGCCGCGGTACTCGACGAACCCTGGCCCGCGGACACCCGGATCCGCTTGCGGATCGGTCTCCACACGGGAGAGGCGGAGGAACGAGGGGGCGACTACTTCGGCCCTGCCGTCAACGTCGCGTCGCGCATCTCCGCCGCCGGCCACGGTGGCCAGACCCTCGTCTCGGGCGTGACCGCGGCCCTGCTCGACGGCGGCGACCTCGTCGACCTCGGCACGTTCCGCCTCAACGGCCTCGTCACCGATCACCACATCCTCCAGCTCGGCCGGGGCGAACACCCGCCACTGCGCACCGAGGACAACCGCCGTGGCAACGTGCCCCGCCGACTCGGCCGCCTGATCGGCCGCGAGGACGACCTGGCCGCATTGCGCGACGCCTTCGCCGAACACCAGGTCGTCACGTTGATCGGCCCCGGAGGGATCGGCAAGACCCGCCTGGCGGTGGCCGCAGCCCGGATGTCGCAGGCGTACCTGCCCGACGGCGCGTGGATGATCGAGCTCGCCGGCATCACGTCACCCTCCGAGGTGCCCCGCGCCGTCGCCGAGGTGCTCGAGGTGTCGGAGAGCCCGGCCCGCTCGCTGACCGACTCGATCGTCACCGCGCTCGAGGAGCGCCAGACGTTCCTCGTGCTCGACAACTGCGAGCACGTGATCGACGGTGCCGCCGACCTGGTCGCCGCCGTGGTCGAACGGTGCGCCGACGTGCGTGTGCTCGCCACGTCTCGCGAAGGCCTCGGGCTGGCGGGGGAGCAGCTCATCGCCGTCACCCCGCTCGACCCGGCCGGCCCGGCCGTCGAGCTGTTCGACGAGCGGGCCCTCGCCGCTGACCGCTCCTTCGACCCCGTCGCGAACCGCGGCGACGTCGAGGAGATCTGCCGGCGGCTCGACGGCGTGCCCCTGGCGATCGAGCTCGCCGCCGCCCGTATCCGCAGCCTGACGCCCGCCGACCTCGTCGACCGGCTCGACGATCGCCTCCGCCTCCTCACCGGTGGGCGCCGCGGCGGTGTCGAACGGCACCGCACCTTGCGCGCCACCATCCAGTGGTCGTACGAACTGCTGTCGGCCCCCGAACGGGCGTTGTTCCGCCGGCTCTCGATCTTCGCCGGCCCGTTCGATCTCGCGGCGGTCGAGCAGGTCGCCGCCGACGACGACCTCGACCTGCTCGACATCGATCGGCTGCTCGGTGACCTCGTCGACCGGTCGATGCTGGTCGTCGAATCCGGCCCGTTCGGCCGCCGATTCCGCCTGCTCGAGACGATGCGCCAGTTCGGCGCCGAGCTGCTCGCCGAACTCGGCCACATCGACACGTTCGGCGAGCGCCACGCGAGGTGGTGCCTCGACGAGGTGACCCGCATCAGCGCGTTGTTGACGACCTGGGGCGAGATGGAAGGGCATGCGCGGCTCGGCGAGCTGTGGCCCAACCTTCGCGCGGCCGTCGACTGGGCGTGCGTCACCGGCGACCGGCATCTCGCCCGAGCGCTCGTCGCGCCGGTGGCGCCCGAGATCTTCGTCCGCAACCAGAACGAGATCGGCGACTGGGTCGAACGGATCCTCGACATCACGCCACCCGACGATGACGAGCTCCTGATCTTCGGGCTGATGTGGGCCGCCCGCCGATACCAGCGCAACAAGAACCCGGAGGGCTATCAGGCCCTGCTGGACCGGCACGGCGAGCCCGATTCTCCGTTCCTCCGCTACGCCCGCGGATTCGTCGGCCAGGACAACGAGGCGATCGAGGCCGCCGCACACGAGGTCGTCGCCGAGTTGCACCGGCAGGGCGACGAGTACCTCGCCGGCATGATCGAGATGGCCGGCATCGGCGGATCGATGATCCTGACCGGCCGCCTCGTCGAGATGGACGAGTTGGTCACCTCGCTGGGGGAGCGGTTCCGGGTGACCGGGCCGCCGTCGGGGCTCAACATGGCGCTGTCGATGCTGGGCTTCTCGGCGCTGCTGCAGGGCCGCCACGACGACGCAGAGCGGATCTTCGAGGAGGCGGCCGAGCTCGATCTCCCGGAACGCACCGACACCGGTCACGCGCCGATGCGAGCCAGGTCGGCGCTGCGGCGAGGCGACACCGAGCGTGCGTCACGCATTCTGCGCAAGCACATCGACGAGCTGATCGAGACGGACAACGTCTACGTCTCGGAGATGGCCTGTATCGAGTTCATCGCGCTGATGCTCGTGGTCGATCGTCTTCCGGACGCGGCGCGCATCCTCGGGTTCATGGAGCGGACCGAACTGCTCGACGCTCCGCACTTCGGCGAGCTGGTCGGCGACGCCCGCGACCGCCTCGCCGAAGTTGCGGACCCCGCCCTCGATGAACAACGTCGGGCCGGGGCGGAATTGACCGTCCAAGAGGCCCTCGCCCACATGCGCGGCGTGCTCGGGTGACTGACCGTCCCGTCCGGACAGCGGCTCTGATCTCGGGCCGTGTCGACGCCGAGCCGGTGAGGAACGCGTCCACCGCTGGGTGATACTCGGTTGGCACATGCCGCGGCATCAAATGCCGAGGCGACTGAACGAGCCCTCCATGACCGCCACCCGCGCCCGTCGGGTGCCGCGTCGAGCCCCGAGGTGCCGATGCGAGCGGGTGGAGTCCGGATCGGAGATCGACGTTCCGTGCGGTCAGGTCAGTCGATACTGCGGAAGACGATGTCGGCGATCTTCCAGCCGTTCGGTGTGTTCACCAGGTGCAGGTAGTCCACGAAGTCGGCGCAGACGGTTCGGGCGCTGGCGATGTCGTCGGACACGTCGTCGACATACACCTCGATCGCCGGGTCGGTCACGTCGCGACCGCCTCCGGTCGACGTCAGTTCGACCATACGATCCTTGGAGACGATCCGCAGTCCGGCCGTCGACTCGTCGCGGAACGGCGTGCGTTTCACCAGATCGTCGTGGAGCGAGGGTTCCATCCGCTCGGCATCGGCTGCGTACCAGCCCTCGATGTAGTCGAGGGCGACGGCTCTGACAGCGCCCACCTCCGACGGCGAGGCGGTCGAATGGGTCGGTGGGCTGCTCATCGGGCGCTTCCTCTCGCTACGTGTCTCGCGGCACGGAACCCGTCACGTCCGCGCACGTGATCGGTCGGGACCAGTCTCGCGGTCGCGGAGCTCACCACATCCAGGGGGCAGCCGCTCGCCGGCGAGCGCATTCCCGGCGCCGGCGCTCGACCGGGGCGCGTCCGTGTCCGAGAACCGGCGGGTCGGTTCGACTGGATGAGATTCAGTCCCTCCGGGCTCAGGCACTCGTCGACGAGGTGGGCAATCCGTTTCGCCATCACCATGACGGTACAGTGGCGTCCCGCCGGAGATCTCCCAGATGTCCGAAGCGTGCGCCCGCGGCACCACGAGAGTGTGGCCTTCGGTGGCCTGTCCCCGATCGAGGAACGCCACGGTCAGATCATCCTCGGCGATCACGTGGGCGGGCGTTTCACCGGAGACGATCCGGCAGAAGATGCAGTCGGCTGACACACCGACAGTCTGCACTGCGACATGGCACCGTCCCGGCGTTCCGGGACACCTCGAGGCGCGCCTCCGTGTAGGCGTTTCGGGACACCCTGCCGGGACACCCTGCTGGGTTGTGGAGGTTCACGTTCTGGGACGCGGTGCCGCTCGCGAACCTGCTTTGTTGGGGTTGACCGAGCCGGGTGCAGCAACCGTCCATGATTCACCGCCGCGAGCGACTGCCAGCACGATCTCTCACATTGCGCACGAAAGAGCGTGCGGCCAACACCCGCTCGTCAGAACTACCCGTTCATGCGTGCAACCGCGGCCGTGATGGCGGGCATTGCAGAGTCCATGTCGTGGACGATCCGCGTGTCGAGCTCGAGAAACTCGCCGAGAGCGAGTGCCGTCTCGAGGCCGAAGGCGCTGGCGACCGCTTCGTCTGATGCCTCCGAGACGGTGAAACCGCCGGAACCGTCGGCGTACAGGTACCAGCACAGCCTCTCAAGTCCTGGTCGTTCGGCCGTGTCGGCCTCGATCTTTCCCCAGGTGTCCATCATGCGGTTCGTCTGCTCGGGCGAGAGCGGTCGCGCTTTCCACGTGGTGCACAGCAACATGTCATGCCTCCTTCTGTGAGTGTTCGGTCTTCCGACAACACCATACGCGGCACCCAGATCACCCCCTGACCGGCCTCGTCGTGCACGCGCTCTGGACGGCGCAACGGCCCCCGATGGGGGGTCCACCGGGTAGAGGGGCACCGTGGCGCGCCAACAGATCTCGCCAGTGCGCCACCGGGAAAGCGATCTCGGGAACATCGGATCACGCTGCAATCGGCAGCGTTTGGTGACACCCGGCCCGCGCCGACGTGTAGGAGATCTGGGGCGTCCCATCCGTGGCCCTTGAGCCGGCAGCGGTCAGAGACAGGGGAGCGTTCTCGCAGAGCCCTTGTTCTCCGGCCGGGAGGGTGGCAGGTTGTTGGCGGAGCACTCTCGTCAGAATCGGGGAATCATGGAAGCCAAGAAGACCGTCGTTCAGGAAGGGCCGTTCGCCCAGTTCATTCCCGACGGCGTCAGGGTGGGAAGTCTGATCACGCTGTCGGGCCAGGTCAGTATCGACGACCAAGGAGAAGTCGTCGCTCCCGGCGATCTCGTCGCCCAAGCACGACAGGCCTACGTCCACGTCGCGGCCACCTTGGAGAAGTTGGGGTGCCGGTATGGGAGACATCGTGGACGAGACGTTGTTCGTCACCGATGTGGGCGCAGCGATGGAGAACATCGAGGCGCTGTGGGCGGTCCGGGCGGAGGCGTACGGTGGTGATCCGAAGGTGAGCCAGACCATGTTGCAGGTGTCGGGGCTCGTGATGCCCGAGCTGATGATCGAGATCAAGGTCATCGCCGCGGTCTGAGGGCCCGCTCGATTCGAACTGATCGGACATCGACGCACCCCGCCAGCTCGGCGTCGGTGACGGCGCCAGCCGATCCAGACGGCTGACCGTCGGATGACGATTCGACACCCTGATCCGCGTCAGCGTTCCGCTGCCTGGATGCGCTTCGATCCGGCGTTGGGGGGCAGCCTTCGCGGCTTGGCGCCGCTGCCCGAACGTTTCGACGGCGGCTACGACGAGTTGTTCGAGGAATGGTCGGCGTACTGGTCGCCGCCCAGCCATCTTGCGTCGACGAAATCCGCGAGGCGCGCCAAGGACGGAAGTTCGAGCGGCTCTCGATATCACGTCGCGTCGGCCGCCTCGATGAGGGAGACGCGAATGCATTGCCGAACTCGAAGCACGACTCGACAACGAGTCGCGACTGGCGCCATCCGCTGACTCGTGGGCGGTCAATTCCGGTGTACGGACTGAGTGGTTACGGTGCTCGAGATGGCTTCGAACTCGACACCGCGAATGAAGATCGGCGTGCAGCTCCCCGAAGTGGAGTGGGAGGTTCCGTTCCCCGAACTGATCGAGATGGCGCAGGCAGCGGAGGTGGTTGGTTTCGATTCCGTATGGTACGGCGACCACCTCATCTACGACCTCGCAGTGGGTGCGCGTGGGCCGTGGGAAGCATGGACCACCCTTGCTGCCATCGCTCAGGCAACCACCACGATCGAACTCGGTCCGCTGGTTGCCTCGACAAGTTTTCACGCCCCGGCGATGTTGGCCAAACAAGCTGCAACGGTTGACGCCATTTCACAGGGTCGTCTGATCGTCGGTCTCGGTGCGGGATGGAGCCAGCGCGAGTATGACGCATTCGGTTTCGCCTACGACAAGCGCGTCAGCCGATTCGAGGAGGCGTTCACGATCATCCGGACATTGCTCGCCGACGGCGAGATCGACTATCACGGAAACTTCTACGACGCCGATCAATGTGTGCTGCACCCGCGGTCGCCCAGGCCCGGTGGACCGCCACTGATGGTCGGATCGATCGGGGATCGAATGCTCGACATCACACTTCCACACGTCGATGCATGGAACATGTGGTGGAGCCAGTACGGCAACACCGTGGCAGGCTTCGCCCGCGAGAAGGCTCGGGTTGATCGGCTGATTCAGGCTGCTGGTCGATCCGTCGACGATGTCGATGCAACAGCTGCGGTGCATATCCGTCTCGAAGGTGGCGCGGGTCGACTCATGGGTGACTACGTCGGTGAGGCAGTCGTCGAACCGCTCACCGGAACGCCGGACGATCTGGCCGAACAACTCCGCGGGTTCGAAGCCGCCGGCGCCGCGCACGTTCAATTGTGCGTCGACCCGATCATGCTCGATTCGATCAACTGGCTGGGCGGCGTACTCGCTGCGTTTCGTCGGGCGCGCTGACCGCCGCCTCATCACGCTGCGGCGACCTGACTACGCCCAACCGCGCTGGCCTCGTCTGATCGGAAACCTGCGTCACCCAGCCGGCGTTGTGGGGCACCGCGGGGGCCGGTTCGACAGGCGCTTCGGGTGAGATGGTGGCGCACCGGATCGTGTCGATCCAGCCGGTGGTCCAGCTCGCCACGGTCTCCGGGCGACAAGGTGGGCTTTCGGGACGCGCACCGCTCGACCTGCGTCTTCGGCGTGGGTCAGCGGTCGCTGAGTTCGTCGCGCCATGAGTGACGCGGAGCGAATCCGACGAGCCGTTTGGCCTTGTCGTTGGCATAGAACGTCGCATCACGACCCATCTCGCGACGACGCGGCACACCGGCGTAGAAGCGTTCGTACACCTCGTCGCTGGTGATCCCCACCGACATGTCGTCGTTCGAGACGTTGAAGACCTCGTAGCCGAGGCCATCGGTGCGCAGGCAGCAGTCAACCATATGGCCCAGGTCGCGAGCGTCGATGTAGGCAAAGATGTTGCGGCGCCGCAGACCTGGGTCGGCGACGAACGCCGGGAACTCGGTCTCGTACTCGTGCGGTTCGATCACGTTGTTGATGCGCAACCCGTAGATGTCGATACCGGTCCGCGCCTGGAACGATCGCGCCGTTGCCTCGTTGACGACCTTCGACATCGCGTAGCTGTCGTGGGGGACCGTCGGGTGCTCCTCATCGATCGGCACGTACTCGGGCCGGACCTCGCCGTCAGCGAAACAGATCCCGTACGTCGTCTCGGAGCTCGCGAAGATCACCTTGCGGATCCCCAACTTCACCGCAGCGTCGATGACGTTGTACGTGCTGAGCGTGTTGACCCGGAACGTCTCGTTGTCGGGCCGAACCAGGATCGACGGGATCGCGGCGAAGTGGACGACGGCGTCGTAGCTCGGGACACCGGTACCGGGCTCGAGCTCGTCGAAGCCCGCGTACGCACAAAGAGCGTTGAAGACCTGTCCGGCATCGGTCAGATCGATGCGAAGGTCGGCGACGCCCGGGTGTCCGAGCGCCACCAGGTCTCCGTTGACGACCCGGTGTCCCTCCTCGACGAGATGCCGGATCGCATGCCGACCCGCCTTGCCGCTGCCACCAGTGAAGAAGACTCGCATGTCGCAGAGGGTACGGACCCGAACCTCCACCCCGACAACCTCGTGACAGTCTGCGGCAGCATTTCAACCCGATCGATTTCGCACCAGAGCGAGGAATCGCCGACGATCATCGGGCGGCTGCTACCGAACTCGCACGATGCGGAGCCTCGAGTGCTTCCAACCCAACCCGATCGGGCACGGGGGTCGGCGTTCGGCAACGCCACGACCGTCCGCGAGTAGGCGGCAGAAGACACCTGTACCTCGACCTCGAGCCGGCGTTTGGTGGCACCCTCATCGTGTCCGCGAGTAGGCGTTCAGGGATACCCGCCGTCAAGCGGGCTCGATCCCTCGAATGGCGGAGATCACGTCGTGAATGGCAGCAATGAGTTCGATCACCGTGCTCGGCTCGTCGCCCCAGAAGGCGGCCGCCGGGACGCTCGCTCGCCGGCGACCGGCAGCCGTGACCAGCGTGATATGGACCAAGTCGGCCGGTGGCAGGTCAACGCGGTCATCTGGTGGGAACATCTCGAGGAGGCGTTGGAGCGTGGCGAGCAGCTCGTGAGTCGCGGCCGCGACGGACTGGTGGGATCCTGCACCGATGGTGCCACCGCCAGTGCTCGTGTACATGCTCGTCGTGCCATCGGCCATGGCGACGACAGAGGCGACACCACCTTCACTTGGGATGTCGACGACAACCCCGAGGACGTCAGGGTGCGCGGGCGGTGTCGTGCCGACCGTCGCTTCTGTGACCTCAAGCGCCGCCGTGCGAAGGCCGTCGTACACGTCAGGGGGTGAATCCGAGCCTTGCGTAGATCTCCGTCGGAACATCTCCATCGTCTAGCACGAGTTGTTGGGCCCCACGTGCCAGGACCCGGCGTTACGGGACAGCTCCCGTCAGGGCTGCTCGAGCTGTCAGGTCGTTACGACATGACCGGTAACCGAGAGTCAGGGTGCGCTTCTCGGCCCGTCGCCGCAGCAATCCAGCGGGCGTCGTCGCCGAGACCGGCGGGACGGTCGCCGTTGAGCCGCGCGTCCATGACGCGTCCGGTGATCGCACCAGCCGCTGATGACCACCCTTGCCATCCGCGATGAAGACCCGCCATTCGCCGAGCCGGAGATCCTCCAAGCGCAGCCCGAGGACCTCACAGCGGCGCAGCCCACCAAGCACCATCGCTTGCACCATCGCCCGGTTCCGGCTCATGCGCAACGCCCCCATCAACGCTTCGACCTCGCCGGGATCCAAGATCCTCGGCAACCGGCGCACACCACGATCCAACGGCAGCCCGCGCCCGCCGCGATGGCGGCTCTTGCGGGTCGGCAGTCCTCGAGGCACCGGGTTCGACGCCACACCGACGTCACCCCGAGCGACCAGATAGCCATACAGGCTCGACACCGCAGCCAGTCGCCGCTTGATCGTCGATGCCGACAACCCGGCGCGGCCATCAGAGATCCGCACCACGTTGCCAGCGCCATCTCGGGGCCGGTTCTGCGCGACCACGAACGCCAACACGTCCGCTGGCGTGACCTCGACCGGATCCTTGCGAACCACACCGAAGAAGATCTTCAGATCATGCGCGTACGCCCGGACCGTGCTCGGCCGGGATCGACCCGACACGAACTCCAAGAACTCATCGACCAGCTCATGGCCAACCCGATACACCCGCTCGCCATCTGGACGAACAACGCACTCGAACACCGGTGTCCACATCACCGCTCACCTTCCTGCTGAGGGACTGGAACCCGAGGAAGCATCCTCGGGACATCAACCCAGGTGGCGGATCACCCGTGTAAGTGCCGATTGAGGACACCCCGGAACGTTGTCTCACGCGGACTACCCGTTGATCAGTTCCGCGAGCATCTCCAACTGGTCGGCGCGCCCGTTGAGGAGCACCGTGGTGAGGCAGGTTTCCTTCCACTTCGCCAGGTCGTCCCGGATCTTGTCCGGCGGCCCGACGAGGGCGACGTCTTCGACCATCTCGAGGGGGATCAGCGCGGCGGCTTCCTGCTTCTTTCCCTGCAGGTACAACTCCTGGATCTCGGTGGCCACGCCCTCCCAGCCCATGCGAGCGAACACGTCGAAGTGGAAGTTGGCGCCCTTGGCACCCATACCGCCTGCGTAGAGCGCCACCATCGGCCGCATCAGGTCGGCGCACTGCTCGGCGTCGTCACCCGGGATGACCGTCAACATCGAGGCGACCTCGAACCGGTCGGCCTTGCCCTCCTCGCCACTGGCGTCGAAGCCGATCTGCAGCCGGTCGCGGTACCAACGGTCTTCCTTCGGCGAGAAGAACAGCGGGAGCCAGCCGTCGGCGATCTCGGCCGACAGCGAGACGTTCTTCGGTCCCTCGGCGGCGAGGTAGATCGGGATGTCGTCGCGGAGCGGGTGCACGGTCGACTTGAGTGCCTTGCCCAGCCCGGCGCCGTCATCTCCGGTGTACGGCATGTCGTAGTGGTTGCCGTGGAACTCGACCGGACCCTCGCGGCGCAGGATCTCACGCACGATCTCGACGTACTCACGGGTTCGTTCCAGCGGGCGCGGGTAGGGCTCGCCGTACCAGCCCTCGACCACCTGCGGGCCCGATGCGCCGAGGCCGAGGATGAAGCGGCCACCCGAGAGATGATCGATCGTGATCGCCGACATCGCCGTGGCCGCCGGCGTGCGGGCCGACATCTGCGCGATCGACGTGCCCAACTTGATGTTCTCGGTGTGCGCGCCCCACCAGGCGAGGGGCGTGAGGCAGTCGCTGCCGTAGGCCTCCGCCGTCCAGCAGGAATCGAAGCCGAGCCGGTCGGCCTCCTTGATCGCGTCGAGCGCACCCGAGGGTGGCCCCGACGACCAGTAGCCGGTGGACAGGCCGAGTTTGAGATCTCCCATGCCGTCAGCGTGGCATCCCGGCGCGACGACCGACGACTTGACGGGTCACGACGCATGCGGGGCGGGACCACGGCCGCGCGGCGACCCGGGTGCACAGCGACGGTCCCAGTAGCGCTCGGCTGCGATGGTGGCAGCGCAGACTGCGGCCGCGGCGCCGAAGACCGACAGCATCCCGGCGACCGACTCCATCAGGTGCGGGACGACGACCATCGTCACCGCCAGCGTCAGCATGAGCACCCCGCCGGCCAGCTGCAGCAGTTGCCCGTGCCGCTCCTGCATCTTCGCTGCCCGCATGGTGAGGACGACCACGCCGAAGACGGCCAGCTCGTCGAGCAAGAAGACCGCCAGGTACAGCGCGAACAACGCGGCGGCACCGGTTGGGGGAACGCCACGATCCGCGAGCAGATCGGTCCAGAGCAGTGGCAGGCCGGCGGTGCACGGCGTCTCCAGGAGCGACACGCCGGTGGCGAGCACCACGGTCCCTCCGAGTGTGGCGGGCAGCGAGCGGTCCGTGTCGGCGAGCCGTCGCATCCGGCGGAAGAGGCCCGGCTTGGAACCGGCTGCGATCGTCACCGACGGCCCTCTGGTCGTCCAGTGTTCCTTCAGGTGGAGCACCCCGAAGGTTCCGGCGACGATCGCCACCGCCGCCCGGATCCAGCCGGAACGCCCCACCACGCTCAACGTCGAGTAGGCGCCGAGCATGTACAGCCCGTACAGCAGCGAGGTCACCAGCAGGAAGAGCGAACCGACCGCGAAGACCCGCGTGCGCGATCCGCTGTGCACGACGAGCGCCATGAGCATCGACAACACCCACAACGAGCACGGGTTGAATCCGTCGACGAACGCGATGAGCACGGTCGCGCCGACCATCGAGCGTGAGCCGACGTCGACGCCGCCGACGAAGGGCACGTCGACCTCCGAGAGCGACTCCGGCGTTTCGCCGGCGAGCACACTGTTCACGGCGCTCTCGATCTGACGCGCCATCGCCTGCGAGTAGCCGACGTACACCTGCTCGCCCAGCACCACCGTCGGAACGGCCTGCGGCTGCTCGCCGAGCGACGCGAGTGTGTCGATGAAGATCCGCTGGTTCGCCGGGTCGTGCCAGACCTCGTACTCGGTCACGACGAGCCCGTCGATCCGCTCGACGAGTTCATCGAGGAACTCGAGCATGCTCGCGCAATGGGGGCAGCCGTCCCCGTGGAACACCACGAGCTCGACCTCGCCGACCGGATCGTCCGGGGTGGGTGCTGCAGCCACGTCGGTGTCGCCGAGCCAGAGTCCCGCGACGACGGCGAACATGGCGACGAGCAGGGTGAGACAGCACCGTCTCATGGCGCCATCGTCCGCCCGGTGTCGCGTCGGCACCAGTGCCGTCCGTCCGGATTCTGCGCCCGAATGTCATCGCCGCGTGGGCGTGGCATCCTGGGCGGATGTCCGACGACCTCGTCGTCACGAACGCCGTGCGGATCCCGCGCCACGAGATCGAGTGGTCGTTCAGCGCGTCCGGGGGGCCCGGCGGCCAGCACGCCAACAAGGCAGCCACCCGAGTGGAGCTTCGCCTCGACCTCGCGTCGTCATCGGCGTTCAGCCCGGCCCAGCGGGACCGCGTCGTGGAGCGCCTCGGTGACGAGATCCGGGTGGTGGTCGACGACGAGCGGAGTCAGCTGCGGAACCGGGCTCTGGCCGAGGAACGGCTGGTGGCCCGCCTCCAGTCGGCACTGCACGTCCAGCGCACGCGGCGGCCGACCAGGCCGACGAAGGGATCGCAGCGTCGCCGTGTCGAGTCGAAGAAGCGCCGCAGCGAGACGAAGCGCCAACGCCGCCGCCCCGATCGCGACGACTGATCGTCACGGGTCTGACACAGCCCGTTCCGGACGGTCGGTGGGGGTGAAGCGGATCGGGAGATGCTCGGGGCCGAAGATGCCGACCGTCGCCGGCTTCCAGGCGATCTCCCCATCGAGCTCGAGGTCGGGCAGGCGCTTCGACAGGATCGTGAGCGCCTCCTGCTGCTCCGCGCGGGCGAGCGCTGCACCCAGGCAGTAGTGGATGCCCGATCCGAACGTCAGTTGCGGACGGTTCGACGGCTCGCGAGTGATGTCGAACACGGTGGGCTCCTCGAACACCGACGCATCGCGGTTCGCCTGTGCCAACGACGGCGCGATGAACGAACCCTTCGGAAAGAAGGTGTCGCGGTACTCGATGTCCTCGCTCGCGAAACGCGCCGTGCCGCGGACGGTGCCCATGAACCGCATCGTCTCCTCGACCGCTCGCGGCGCGAGTTCGGGCTGCTCGGCGAGCAGCTGCCACTGCTCGGGATGCTGCGCGAACAGTGAGATCGAGCACCCGAGCTGATTCCGCGTGGTGTCGGTGCCGGCCATCAGCACGGCTTCGCACATCATCACGAGCTCGCTGTGCGAGAGGCGATCGCCGTCGGACTCGGCCTCGATCATCGCCGAGACGAGATCGTCGCTCGGCGTGCTCCGCCGTCGTTCGATCAGGTCACCGACGTAGGCGTCGAGCTCGTTCTGCGCAGTGATGATCCGTTCCTTGTCCTCGGCGAGGTTGCCGTTGAAGATCCGGAAGATGTCGGTCGCCCAGTCGGAGAACAGCTGCAGGTCCTCCTGGGGCGCGCCGAACAGCTCGCAGATGATGGGGATCGGATACGGCTCACAGAAGTCGGTCGCGATGTCAGCGCGACCCGTGGTCGCGAACCGGTCGACGAGGCCGTTCACGACGTCGCGCATGAACGGCCGCAGCGCGTCGGCGTGGCGTGGAGAGAACGCCGGGCCGGCCACCCGTCGGAGCCGGGTGTGTTCGTCGCCCTCGGCGGACAGGATCGACGGTCGCCGGCGGGACCGTTCGAGCCACTCGGGGTCGTCGACTCCCGATATCTCGATGATCTTCCCGGACGCGCTGTGCCATCGTTTGTCGCGCAGCATCGCGACGACGTCGTCGTAGTGGAGGATCGAGAACCCGAACATGTTGCGAGCGATCCACGACTGGTCAGCTGCCGCGGCGTGGGCGTCACGACGGGCGTCGACGCTGATGCCGGGGTCGTCGAGCCAGGTGAGATCCGGGATGTCGAGGTCGGTCGCCGGGGTGGCCATCCGGCCAGGCTAGATCAGCGGTCGGAGCACAGGGTCAGTCGCGGCGCCGGCGTCGCCGAGCCGGCTGTGGGGCGGTCGCGGCGTCCCCCGACACTGCGTTCGTGAGCGGGCCGACCGCCTCGACGATTCGGTCGAGGGCGGGCGCATCGCCTCGCTCGTGGCGGTCGATCTTGCGTCGCATCTCGGCGAGATGAGCCGGCGAGGTGCCGCAGCACCCACCGACGATCTGCGCGCCCGAGTCGATCGCGAGTGTGCTGTACTCGCCCATCAGTTCGGGATTGCCGGTGTACTCGATCTCGGCGCCCTTGAACTGCGGGATGCCGCAGTTGCTCTTCGCGATGAGTGTCAGGCCGTCACGTCGCATCTGCTGGATCGCCACGAGGAGATCGGACGCGCCCACGCCACAGTTCGCGCCGATCGCGAGCGGCGGGACGGGCAGTTCCGCGAAGACGTCGACCAGCTCGGGCGGTCGGAGGCCCATCATCGTCCGTCCGGCCGTGTCGAACGACGCGGTGACCGTGTAGGGCATCCCGGCCTCGATCGCCGCGCGGGCGGCAGCGCGCATCTCCTGCGCCGCCGACTTCGTCTCGATCCACGCGACGTCGGCTCCACCCGCCTTCAGACCGTCGACCTCCTCGGCGAAAGCGGCCTGGGCCTCGGCTTCGGTCATCGATCCGAGCGGTTCGATCAACTCGCCGGTCGGGCCGATCGAACCGGCGACGACCACCGCGCGATCGGCCCGTGCTGCCACCTCGCCGGCGATCTCGGCCGCGTGCCGGGCGATCTCGGCGGCGCGGTCCTCGGCGTCGTGGAGCGCGAGGCGGTACCGGTTGCAGCCGAAGGTGTTCGTCAAGATGATGTCGGCGCCGGCGTCGACGAACTGCTGGTGCAGTGACCGGACCTTGTCGGGTGCGTCGACGTTCCAGAGTTCCGGCGGTTCACCCGGGCCGAGGCCCATGCCCATGAAGTTGGTCCCGGTCGCGCCGTCTGCGAGGAGCGGATGGCCCGACTCCAACAACGCCTGCAACGTGGTTCGCATGAGCGCCCGAGGCTAGCCGCGGCGTCAGGCGAGCGCGTCGACGGGGTCGACCATGTCGACGCCGAGGAACTCGGCGACGGGACCGTTCGTGACCTGTCCGGCATGGGTGTTGACACCGTGCGCGAGCGCCGGGTCGCGTCGGGCGGCACCTCCGGCTCCGTGGACGGCGACGTCGGTGATGTAGGGCAGCGTGGCGTTGGTCAGCGCGTACGTGGAGGTGTGGGGGACGGCGCCCGGCATGTTGCCGACGGCGTAGTGCAGGACCCCGTGCAGTCTCGTACGTCGGGTCGTCGTGGGTGGTCTCGCGGACGGTCTCGACGCACCCACCCTGGTCGACGGCGACGTCGACGATGACCGCGCGCGGCTTCATGGCCTGGACCATCTGCTCGTCGACCACGACCGGGGCCCGGCCGCCGGCGACGAGCACGGCGCCGATGACCAGGTCGGCCTCGAGCACCGACCGTTCGATCGCTCCGCGGTTGGAGGCGAGCGTCGAGATCCGGCCGCGATGGATCTGGTCGACGTAGCGGAGCCGATCGAGGTTCTTGTCGATCAGCACGACCTCGGCCTCCATGCCGGCGGCGATCCAGGCCGCGTTCCAGCCGACGTTGCCGGCGCCGAGCACGACCACCCTCGCCGGGCCGGACGCCCGGAGCGCCGCCCATGAGCACGCCGCGACCGCCGTTGTGGCGTTCGAGGCAGTGGGCGCCCATCTGCGGCGCGAGCCGGCCGGCCACCTCGCTCATCGGGGCGAGGAGCGGGAGCGCGCCGTCGTCGGTCTCCACCGTCTCGTAGGCGATCGCCGTCGTGCCGGCGTCGAGGAGTGCCTGCGCCACGCCGGGGTACGCGGCCAGATGGAGGTAGGTGAACAGCGTGAGATCGGAACGGAGGAAGCCGAACTCCTCTTCCTTCGGCTCCTTCACCTTGACGACCATCTGCTGTGACCAGGCGTCGGCGGCGGTGGGCACGATGTCGGCACCCGCCGCCACGTAGTCGTCGTCGGAGATGGATGCGCCCTCACCGGCGCCGGTCTCGACGAACACGTCGATGCCCCGACGTTCGAGCTCGCGGACGCCGTCGGGCGTCATGGCGACTCGGTGCTCGGCCGTCTTGACCTCGCGAGGGACTCCGACCGTGGTGATGACGGGTGCGCTCATCCGGCCAGTGTCTCACGGCTGGCACGCCGAATGTGAGTGAGGTACGTGGCAGAATCGTGGCATGGCACTGGTTTCGAGCGGACCGGATGAGATCGACCTCCGAATCCTGGGCATCCTGGAACAGGACGCACGAATCAGCTGGCGCGAGCTGGGTGAGGCGGTCCACCTGTCGCCGACGTCGGCCGCTGATCGTGTGCGGCGAATGGAGCGCGACGGGCTCATCGAGGGCTACACCGTCCGGGTCGATCCGGCGGCGCTGGGTCGTACCGTTCGGGCGGTGATCGACGTCAGCCTCGGCGCCGGCGTGAACATCGACGACTTCGAGGCCGGGCTCGCCCAGCGCGACGAGGTCGCGTTCGCGGCGTACGTGACCGGCACGGCCGACTACTCGGTGATCGTCGAGTGTCACGGCGCCGACGGCCTCGATGCGTTCGTGAGGTGGCTCCGTGCCGGTGCCGGTGTCAGCCGCACCGAGACCAAGATGCTCCTGCGCGTCGTTGCGGATTGAGCGACGGCGCGACCGCGACGGTGGAACGGAGACGAACGCTCCCCTGCGCGTGGTTGCGGACCGAGTGAGGGCCGGCCGCTGCGACGTTCGGTCCGGACGGATCGGTAGCGTTGGTTCATCTCGGCCCAGGGCCCGACGTAGGTGGCCCTGCCGAAGCCGAGGATCATCGCGAACACCGGACTGAAGAAGATCAACCCGAGCACCGTGCCGATGCCCCGGCCGAAGCTCTTGGCGAGGTCACCCATCACGATGATGTACAGGATCACATTGACGAACGGCACGAGGAACCCGAGCACCATCCATCCGGGACGGCCGACGATGCGCAGCATCGTGTACATGTTGTAGATCGGGATGAGGGACTTCCAGCCTGCCTCGTCCGCCTTGTCGAAGATCTTCCACCACCCGATGATGACGAACACCACCCAGAGGACGGCGATGATCGCGATGCCGGATCCGATCGCTGAGGCGCCGTCGTCCGCCGCAGCGAGTGTCTGCTGCATGCCCGTTCCCTCCTGTGGACGCGTCGTCAGGAGAATGTCACGTCGGATCGGGCTCCTGGTCGACCGGACCGCGGTCACACTCGCCGTCGGCTCGGTCGTCTGATACACCTGTCCGACATGAGGACGTTCCGGAATTTCGTCAACGGTGCGTGGGTGGACGCGGCGGACGGTGCCACCACCGATGTCATCGACCCGACCACCGGTGAGGCGTACGCGACGGCAGCGCTCTCGCGGGCCGCCGACGTGGATGCGGCGATGGCCGCCGCCGAGGCGGCGTTCCCCGCGTGGAGCAACACGACCCCGGCCGACCGCTCCAACGCTCTGCTCAAGATGGCCGACGCGATGGAGGCCCGCGGCGACGAGATCATGCGTCTCGAGTGTGAGAACACCGGCAAGCCCTTCGAGGTGCATCGCGACGAGGAGATGGGCCCGTCCGTCGACAACGTGCGCTTCTTCGCCGGCGCCGCCCGACACCTGGAAGGCAAGGCGGCGGGCGAGTACATGACCGGCATGACCTCGATCATCCGGCGCGAGCCGGTCGGTGTCTGCGCCCAGGTGGCGCCGTGGAACTACCCGATGATGATGGCGGTCTGGAAGTTCGCACCCGCGCTCGCGGCCGGGAACACGATCGTGCTCAAGCCGAGCGACACGACCCCGGCGACCACCGGTCTGCTCGCCGAGATCGCCGCCGAGTTCATGCCGCCGGGTGTGTTCAACGTGGTCTGTGGCGACCGCGACACCGGTCGCGCCATGGTCGAACACGAGATCCCGGCGATGGTGTCGGTGACCGGTTCGGTGCGAGCGGGGATGCAGGTGGCCGAAGCGGCCTCCAAGACGCTCAAGCGAGTGCACCTCGAGCTCGGTGGCAAGGCGCCCGTCGTGGTGTTCGACGATGCCGACATCGCGAAGGCCGCCGAGGACATCGCGGTGGCGGGCTACTTCAACGCCGGTCAGGACTGCACCGCCGCGACGCGCGTGCTCGTCGCCGAGGGCGTCGCGGCCGACTTCGTCGCGGCGCTCACCGAGCAGGCCGAGGGCACGGGCGTCGGCGGGCCCGACGCCACGGACGTGCTGTTCGGCCCGGTCAACAACGCCAACCAGCTCGCACATGTGAGTGGCTTCATCGATCGGGTGCCGGCACACGCCTCGGTCGCCACCGGAGGCAACCGGATCGGTGACGCCGGCTACTTCTTCGAACCGACGGTCGTCTCCGGGCTCCGGCAGGGTGACGAGATGAGCTCGAAGGAGATCTTCGGCCCGGTGATCACGGTCCAGGAGTTCGACGACCGAGGCGCAGGCGATCGAGTGGGCCAACGCGGTCGAATACGGGTTGGCCTCGAGCGTGTGGACCCGCGACGTCGGCCGCGCCATGCGCATGGCCAAGGCGCTCGACTTCGGGTGCGTGTGGATCAACACGCACATCCCGTTCGTGTCGGAGATGCCGCACGGTGGCTTCAAGAAGTCGGGCTACGGAAAGGATCTGTCCGCGTACTCGCTCGACGACTACACGCGCATCAAGCACGTGATGGTCAACCTCGACGGCTGACGTGTCGCCCGGGAAGACTCCCCGTATCGCGGTGGGCCCGGAGCCCGCTCCCGACTGGCTGATCGCCGCCGTCGACGACGGCGGTGGAGAGGTCGTCGAACTCGGTGACGCCGAGGCGATCGTGTGGGCCGACGTCTCGGATGCCGGAGGGCTCGCGACGGCGATCGGGGAGGCGCCCGACGCCACCTGGGTCCAACTGCCCTGGGCCGGCATCGAGACGTTCGTCGACCTGCTCGACCACGAACACACCTGGACCTGCGGGAAGGGCGTGTACGCCGACCCGGTCGCGGAGATCGCGCTCGCGCTCGGCCTCGCCGGACTCCGCAGCATCCACACCTACGCGGCGGCCACCAACTGGACCGAGCAGCGTGGCATCAACCTGCTGGGTGCCCGGGTCACGATCGTGGGGGGCGGAGGCATCGCCGAGTCGCTGATCCGCCTGCTTCAGCCGTTCGGCTGCCACATCACGGTCGTCCGTTCGACGGTGCAGCACATGGACGGCGTCGACGACGTGCTCGGCTCCGACCGGCTCGCCGACGCCCTTCCGGGAGCGGACCTCGTGGTCTTGGCTCTGGCTCTCACACCCGACACCGAGGGGCTCATCGGAGCCGACGAACTCGGGCTGATGGAGTCGCACGCCTGGATCGTCAACGTGGCGCGCGGCCGGCACATCGTCACCGACGATCTCGTCGACGCGCTTCGCCGCGGGGTGATCGGCGGTGCCGGTCTCGAGGTCACCGAACCGGAACCACTGCCCGGCGGTCACCCGCTGTGGACGCTCGAGAACTGTGTCATCACGCCGCACACGGGCACGACGCGCGAGATGGCGAACCCGCTCCTGGCCCGACGCGTGCGCCAGAACGTGTCGAGATTCGCCGCCGGACACGACCTCCTGGGCCTCGTCGACGTCCGCGCGGGCTACTGACGAAGTTTTGACAGACTTCGCCCGCTTCTGGTTCGGGCAGTCTCTAGTCTGATCGACAAGCGACCACGGTGTGGGCAGCGGTTGTGGTCCCGTCTGTCCGCGGGAACCCGTGTGACGCACGTGGCCGGGGGTTGCGCCAACAGGCGTTGACCTCCGGCCACGGCTTGTTTTTCGGGGCCGGACCGGCCGTACGCTGGCGCCATCGCCACGCACTACGAGATCCTCGGGGTCGAACCCGATGCGCCGGCCGAGCGGATCCGTGCCGCCTACCACGACCGGGCGCGGCTCCACCATCCCGACCGGGCGAGCTCGACGGGTCGCCGGCTCGACGCGATGTCCGACGTCAACGAGGCCTACCGCGTGTTGAGCGACCCCCGTCGACGCCTCGAGTACGACCGAACGATCGGCGTCCACGGCAGCGCCGCCCCGACCGGCGGCCGCACTGGGCCCTCCGAGCCCTCGGTCGACAGCGGGCCGTTCCCGCCACCCGCACCACCGTCGCGGCTCATGCCCGCCGGGCCGGCGCGGGTGCCGTGGAAGATGATGCTGGTGATGGCCGTCGTCGGATCGGCGGTGATCCTGTTCGCGGCGGCGTTCAACGACGCACCGTCCGACGAACCCCCCGACGGGATCCTCCGGGCGGGTTCGTGCGTCATGATCGAGCCCAACCTCGACGTTCGCGAGATCGCCTGCACGGGGCTCGACGACACGGTCGTGGAGTTGGTGATACCGACCGACGGGACGTGCCCGATCGGCCTCGGCACATTCCGAGATCGGCTCGGGCTCGGCAAGGTCTGCATCGAGGTCGACTGATGCGTGGGTGGGTTGCCGCGGTCGTCGCCGTCGCCCTGGCGGTCGTCGTGCTCGGCGTCGCCGTGATCGCCGTCGTGGCAGGTTCGAGCGGCAGCACCCCGCTCGTCGAGCTCGAGGTCGGCGACTGCTTCGACCTGCCGGCAGACGGGTCCGACGACACCGTCGCCGAGGTCGACCTGATCGACTGCGAGGAGCCCCACCTCGCCGAAGTCGTGTTCGCCGGATCGCTCAACGAGGGTGACGACCCGTACCCGCCCGACGACGAGCTGTTCGCCGCCGTCGAACTCGCCTGTCGGCGGGCCGATGTCGTGGCGTCGGACGACTACGGGCTGCTGCCGATCGCGCCGACGCCCGAGCTGTGGGCGTCGTTCGACGGCCGTTTCCTGTGTGTGGCGGTCCCGTTCGGCGGCCAGCCGGTCACGGGCTCGGCACGCTCCGGTTGACCGAGCGATCGGGCCGGTGCACTGCTAGCCTCCGGTGTCCGCAAGGGCGATTAGCTCAGATGGCTAGAGCACTGCCTTCACACGGCAGGGGTCGTTGGTTCGAGTCCAATATCGCCCACCACAAAGACCCTGGTAGACGAGTTGCGAGGCGCCGAGAGGTGCCTCGTTCTCGTTCCGGTCCGCGTCGGGTCCGCGTGCGATCTCCTCGACTGAGGTACGACCGTGGCACGCAGATGCGGCTCGGCTGAGTCCGGCTGGTTGTCCGCCGTCGCACCCGCGACCGCCGAGCGCGACATCGTGCCGGCGGCCGAGACGCGAGGTTGGCGATACCCGGCCGCGGGAGCGACGAGGTCGCCGCCCTCACGTCACGTTCGGCGGCAGCGGGTGACGCGGGCGCGAATGCTCCGAGCATGTCAACCAGCGATGATCACGACGTTTCAGCCAGCCATGATGAAGGCATGCCGGAACGGGAGGTCATGGAGCAGTGGGCGGCTGAACGATTCGAGTTGGTGCCCGGGTACCTCAACACGGCGACGGTCGGGCTCCCGACCCGCGCATCGCTCGAGGTGCTGCAGCGGCGCATCGCCGAGTGGCAGACCGGCACGTTGGACGCGCCCTCCTTTGACGCCGACGTCGACCGTTGCCGCACTGCTTACGCCACGTTGGCCAACACCGATCCATCCCGTGTCGCGATCGCAAGCCAGGCGTCGGTGGTCGCAGGCCTCGTCGCCGGTTCGACTCCAGCGGGCAGCATCGTGTTGTGCGCTGAGGGCGACTTCACGTCGGTGTTGTTCCCGTTCCTCGCTGACCCCGATATCACTGTCCGCCTCGTACCGCTCGACACCCTGATCGATTCGATCACCGACGACGTCGACCTGGTCGCCGTGAGCTCCGCCCAATCGAGCAACGGCACCCTCGTCGACCTCACCGCTCTCGCCGATGCCGCCGACCGAGCGGGCGCCCGCACGTTCCTCGATGCGACCCAGTCCGCAGCGTGGGCTGAGTTCGATGCCGACCGGTTCGACGTCACCGTCTGCCACGGATACAAGTGGTTGTGCTCGCCTCGTGGGGCCGCGTTCATGACCGTCAGTACGGCGGGCGATGAGTGGCTTCACCCACGCAGCGCTGGTTGGTACGCGGGCGACCACCCGTGGACATCGATCTACGGTTCGCCGCTTCGACTCGCACCCGACGCTCGCCGATTCGACGTCTCGCCGCCATGGTTCTCGTTCGCCGCTGCCGCCCCGACGTTGGAGATGCTCGCCGAACTCGGCACAGCCACGATCGGTCGACACAGCGTCGGTCTCGCCAACGACTTTCGTGAGCGGGTCGGCCTCGAGCCGTCGAACTCCGCGATCGTCAGCGTTGCCAGCGACGCCACCGATGCGCTCCGCGCCGCCGGTATCGCCCACGCTCCCCGCGACGGCCGTCTCCGTTTCTCGTTCTACGTCTACAACACGATCGCCGACGTCAACGCCGCGGCAACCGTCGTCAACGCCGAACGGTAGTCAGGTCGCCGCGTACGTCGCGTGCGCTCCGTGATGTCGGCAAGAACACGATGCAGCGGCACTGGAAGTCGCGCAAACATCTGAGGTTTCCCGGTCCGATGGGCATGGGGTCCGTCACAGGGGGCAACACCGAACGGGGCCGCCGCCATGGACACCTGCCGAATCCGCGTACAGAGAGGATCGTGCAACGGGCATCTCCGCGGTGGATGGACAAGGCACTGCTCGATGGGCGCCGCTACCCCCAACGGTCGATCGACAGGGCGTCGCTCTTGACGTGCGTCGACCGGATTCAGCGGTTCGCTGGTTTCGAGCTGAGCAAGTCCCGAGCGATGTGGATGATCTGTAGCTCGTCGGTGCCGCCGTAGATCTGGAGCGCTTTGGCGTCGCGTGCGAGCTGTTCCAGCCCGAATTCGGCCATGTAGCCGTTGCCTCCGAACAGCTGCACGGCATCCATCGCGACCTCGGTGGCGGCGCGGGCGGAGTACAGCTTCATCGCCGAGGCCTCGGCGAGGCTGAGCGGCCTGCTTGCTCGTTGATCGCCTCGATGTAGCGGAACACGAGGTTCGACACGTTCAGGCGGGCGATCTCCATCCGGGCGAGCTTGTCCTGGATGAGTTGGAACTGACCGATCGGGCGTCCGAACTGGACGCGGTCGTTGGCGTAGTCGACGCACAGCGACAGGCATCGTTCGATGATGCCCAGTGACATCGCCGCAACGCCGGCCCGTTCGGTGGCGAAGGTGCCCTTGGCGCCGTCCCGGGCGTCGGTCGGCGAGTCCTCGGTCTTCGCCGATCAATCGGTCACGTCCGGCTCGGAGATCGGAGACGAAGATCTCGCCCGTCGGCGAGGAGTGCATGCCCATCTTGCGGAGCGGGCGGGACTGCTCGAGACCCGGCATGCCACGGTCGAGGACGAACGAGACGATCTTGCGTTCGTCGATCGGGTTGCCCTCGTCGAGCTTGCAGATGAAGACGATGGTGTCGGCGTACGGGCCGTTGGTGATGAACGTCTTCGACCCGTTGAGGATGTAGTCGTCGCCGTCGCGGCGGGCACTGGCCCGCATGGCGCCGAAGGCGTCCGAGCCCGAACCGGGTTCGGTCAGCGCCCACGCCCCGATGCGATCGAGGGTGAGCAGGTCGGGCACCCACCGCTCACGTTGTGCCGGCGTGCCCCGGTTGTCGATCGCCGACGCCGTGAGGCCGACCGAGACGCCGAGTGCGGTGACCATGCCAGGGCAGTGTCGGGAGAGCTCGATGAGCAGGATCAGCATCAACGCCGGGTCGAAGCCCGACGAAGCTTGCGATGACGATCGAGGTTCGGACGATGTCTGCGCGGGCGAGACGTCGTTCGAGTCGCTTGTTGAAGCCGTCTCGCGCCATCTCGTCGATGCCGAACGTGGTGAACAGTCTTGCGGAGGACCTCGTACGGAGGGAGGTCGCCGTGCTCGAGTTCGTCACGCAGCGGGACGATCTCGTTGTCGACGTAGGAGCGGATCGCGTCGCGCAACATCTTCTGTTCGTCGGTCCAGTCGAGCATCGGTGCTCCTTTCGGCCGCTGCCGCGAGAAGCGGCAATCTGTTCGGCTCGCGGCGCCGCAGCGCCGGTCGCTCAGTGGTCGGGTTGGTCGAGGACGATTGCGGCGTTGTAGCCGCCCATGCCGATCGACGACTTCAGGGTGGGACCTGGTGCTCGCGGCGTGATGCCGTCGAGCACGCGGGGGTGGGCGGTTGCGACCAGTGCCGGCGCCGGGATCTCGCCCGCGTTCGTACGTCAGCGCGGCGATCAGCGTCTCCAGGGCCCCGCCGGCGCCGAGTCCGTGGCCGGTGAGCATCTTGGTCGAGTACAACTTCGTGCTCGCCGGGAACAGCGCATCGGCGACTCCCGCCTCCACGGTGTCGTTGAGGAAGGTGCCGCTGCCGTGGGCGTTGACGTACGCGACGTCGTCCGGTTCGACCTCGGCATCAGACATCGCCTGCGACCACGCGGCCGCCACCTGCAACCCGTCGGGTTTGATGGCGATCGGGTGGAACGAGTCGTGGGTGAACCCGCCACCGGTCACGTCGACGTATCCGTCGACGTCCTGCTGGCCGGTGACGACCAGCGCCGCAGACGCCTCGCCGGGCAGAAAGCCCTGGCTGCCCTCTTGGAAGGGGCGACAGGCCTGCTCGGGCGCGCCGTCGGTCGCCAGCACGTCGAGCGCGTCCATGCCCCAGGCATTCTCGGCGGTGACCGACAGATCGGTACCGCTCACCACGACGTCGGTGGCGAACCCGCTCGCCACCCACTGCCGCGCCAGGATCAGACCCAGTACGCCCGACGCGCACGCCGCACCCACGTTCATCGATGGACCCGTGAACCCGTACTCGGCCATCAGCATCGACGGCGCCGTCGACGGCAACAACTGCAGGTAGTGACGGCGTCGGCAGCGACCACCATGCTCGAGGTACAGCTCGCGCCACCCCTGCACCTCTCCGAGCGACGAGCACAAGATCAACCCGACCCGAACCCCAGGGCGCCAACCACGATCCTCGGCGTCGCTCAGCGCCTCTCGCCCCGACCCGTACAGGGCCCGACCGAACAGGGTGACCGAATCCTCTTCGTTGCCACCCTCCGGCACCATCGCGGCAAGCCCATCGAAATCGTCGAACACGATAGGACGCCCTGCCGACTTGCCCGACAGCAACCCGCTCCACAGGGAATCGACACCCCAGCCGTACCCCGAGACCGCCCCCAACCCCACGATCGCGACTCCCCGGTTCAACGCCACGACGCAACGCTCCACTCGGAACATCCATCGGCGAACTTGATCACGGTGGACAACGGAGTTGCCACACCGCTCACGCGCGAGCCAACTCGCGCAGGGCGATACCTCATCCTCCTACCTTCCCTCACCCGAGCGCGAGTTACCAGGGACCAACGACCACAGCCGCAATTCGCCGCTCGATATCCCGCCCTCTCAGACGCCGTCAGCATGCGATATCGGCCGATACCGCGTGCTCGGGAATCGCGGACGCGAGTGAGCTGCGCCGCTGATACGGGCCTGGCAGCACTTGTCGACGACGGCTTGGTCCGCTCGCGTCTGAGTGAGACCGTCATCACGGGTGATGTGCGGGCGGGTTACGATCGAATCGAGAGCGGTCGCACTGTCGGCAAGCTCGCCGTCGACGTCGCCGCAGCACGCGGCGTGGAATCGACCCGGGCGAGCAACGAGGTTGGGTTCTCGTCGTGAGCACGCAAGGGCGGTGGATCGACCGGTTGGGCGAGGTCGATGCGGTCACCCCGAGTCGACGTAGGGGCCGAGCACCGCAGCGGTGCGTGTGGCGCTGGCAGCCAGCGCTGACTGCAGACCAGCCAGTGCCGGGTCGTTGAACGCCGCGTTCACGAGGCGCACGCGGCCGGCGTCTCGGTCGTACCAGGTCGGGTGCACCACCGGCGCGCTCGCGTGGAATTGTCCGTCGTCCGCTGTCGAGAACGTGACCTCGGCGATCACGCCGTCGTAGGTGGACGGCCTCTCCCTGCCCTGGTTCGCGACGAGGTTCCCGACGCTCAGCAGGGCATATTTGCCGTGGAACGTCTCGATCGGTTGCAGAACGTGAGGTCCGTGGCCGACGATCAGGTCGACGTCCGGCGATGCCAAGAGCCGGTCGGCGAGCGCCCGCTGGTCGGCGCTGCCGGATGTGTCGTACTCGTTTCCCCAATGCAGACTCACGATCACGAGCGCCGCGCCGGTTGCTCTTGCTTCGCGTGCGTCGGTCAGGATGCGGTCGGGATCGAGCACGTCGGCCATCCACGGCTCCGCCGGTGGTGTCCCGTTGAAGCCCCATGTGTAGGCGAGGTGTGCAATCGGAACGCCGGCCACGTCAGTGATCGAAGGCGCGGCAGCCTCCTCTGGGGTGCGAGCGGTCCCGCTGTGTCCGACCAGCGCGCCGTCGAGCGCGTCGAGCGTGGCCCGGATGCCTGCGGTTCCCTTGTCGTTCACGTGGTTGGACGCCGTCGAGCAGCGGTCCCATTGCGTGCTCCCGATGCCCGCCCCGATCTCGGCGGGTATGCCGAACGACGGATAACCGCTCAACGACGTCCGCGGCGGCGCCACTGGCACTTCGAGATGGCAGATCGCCAGGTCGGCGGCGGCGAGCAGTGGGCTCAGGTCCGAGAAGACGGGCGTGAAATCGAAGGCCTGACCGCTCGACGCGCCGAACCGGCGGGCGTGCTCCACCACCGACGGGTGCGGAAGAATCTCCCCCGTCAGCGCAACGGTCAGCGTCGTCGGTTCGACGGGCTGCGTTTCGTCCGTCGCGGCCTCGACGGGCGACGAGAACGACGTGGCGTCTGGGTGTGACGTACGCAGTTCCAGCATCACCACCACTGCGGCGGCAACCGCAAGCGCGACCAACAGTCGTCGCAGCTCGTATGCCGAGCGGTCATCATGCGCGCCCACGAAATCACCCTACGGAACCGATCGTGACGGGCATGGGATGGTCAAGGGGGATGGTCGAGAGGCCGCCAACTTGGCGATCCTCATCCCGACGGATGGCGGGCGGATCGACGTGGCGCCGGCGAAGCGGGTTGTCGTCGATCGGGTGGTCGTGCAGTTCGTTGATCTGCACCCGGGGCGCCGCGGTCTGGCGTCCGCTGCTGGCGGCACTGCGATCGTGGCCGATGCCGTCAGCGCCGCAGTGAGAACTCCTGCGCGCCCCCGTCGCATTGCCAACCGTAGTGGTCGCGACGGGGCGGAGCGCCCGCCGGCATGGTGGTCGGAGTAGGTTCGTGTCGTGTCCAAGCTGTGCGAACGCCCGGGGTGCTCCAACAGGGGGGCGGCGGAGTACGGCATGATCCCGGAGGACCTGCTGTTCTGGATCGCTCCGATCTCGGCGGCACCGTCGGACGACCGGAACGTGCTGTGTGGCCGGCATGCCGATGCGATGAGCGTGCCGCGGGGCTGGACCCTCGACGATCGGCGCGAGGACGTGCCGCGCCTGTTCATGGCCGGGCGGTTCGAGTCGGGTGACTCCGCCGCGCCGCGCGCTGAAGCGGTCGCGGCGGACGGCCCCCTCCGAACCGGCCGAACAGCTGGTGATCGACGGTACGGGCGAGATCGATCGCCCGACATTGCGGGCCTCGGGGAGTTCGAGGACGCCGACGACGTCCAAGCGGACGTCGTCACCGGCGGCGTCGACGTCCGCGAGCCCGAGGCGCCCTGGGAGCCGTCGTTCGACCACGACGACGACCTCGACGGTCTGCTCGAGGTGTCGAGTCCGCTGCTGTCCCGCGCCTTCCGTGGCGCAGACCGGCGCACGTCCTGAGACCGATGGGGCTGCGCACGACCGAATCGGTGGTGGTCGCAGCGCCTCCCGGTCGTGTGTTCCCGCACGTCGCCGAGCTCGACGTGTATCCGTCGTGGCTCGGTCTCGTCCACATCGCGGTGCGCGAGCCCGACAGCGAACCGCCCGCCTGGTCGGTCGAGATCCGGGCACACGTGGGCCCGTTCGCCCGATCGAAGCGCCTCCGGATGGTGCGGAGCGTGCACGAACCGGACCGGCAGGTCGAGTTCGAGCGTTCGGAGATCGACGGTCGACAGCACGCCAGGTGGTCACTTCGTGTCGAACTCGACGCCGAAGCCGACTCGTCGACGCTCGTGACGATGCACCTCACCTACGACGGTTCGCTGTGGACCGGCGGGGTGCTCGATCGTGTGCTCGCCGACGAGGTCGCGAAGGGTCGTGACGGTCTCGCAGCGCTCGTCAACGCCGCGCCCACGCACTGAGCCGGCCGTCGGGTCGACGCTCCAGCGCGAGGTCCATCCGGAAGCACTCGCTCAGCGTCGCCGCCGTCAGCGCCTCGTCGATCGGGCCCTGTGACACGACGCAACCGTCCCGCAGCAAGAGTGCATCGGTGACACCGTCGGGCACCTCGTCGACATGATGCGTGACCAACACGAACGGGGGGCCGCCCGGCTGCGCCGCCAGTTCGGCCAACGCACCCACCAGTTGCTCACGCCCTCCGAGATCGAGCCGGGCCGACGGTTCGTCGAGCAGGACGACCTCGGGGTCGTTCATCAGCGTCCGTGCGAGCAGCACCCGTTGCTGCTCTCCCGAGGACAGGGTGCCGAGGGATCGGTGGCCGAGCCCTCCGACGCCCATGCGTTCGAGGCAGGCGAAGGCCTGTGCGCGGTCGGCGTCGGTGTACTGATGCCACCACGGTTCGAGGGCGGCGTACTTGGCCGTCACGACGACATCGCACGCCGCGAGCGCCGGCCGGAACTGACTCGCGAGCGCTGCCGAGGCGTAACCGACCCGTCGCCGCAGCTGTCGCACGTCGGTCCGCCCGAGCGTCTCGCCGAGCACGCTGCACCGTTCCCGAGGACGGATGTTCGTACATCGCGGCGATGCGCAGGAGCGATGTCTTGCCGCTCCCGTTGGCACCGAGCACCAGCCATCGTCGGTCGTTCCGCACGCGCATCGTGATGTCGTCGAGAATCCGCTTTCCGTCGCGTTCGAACACGATCGATTCCAGTTCGAGCGATGGAGTGCCGATGGACATGTGTGCTGTAGTGAGCTCCGCCTGCGTCAGCCGAGATTGACCGTACCCCAACCACCACGACAGATACGCTGCCCACCGCGATGAAACCGCCATTTCGCCGACTCCTGTCGCTCACTGCGAGCGTCGTGCTCATCGTCGGTGCCGCCGCGCCCGCAGGAGCGCAGACCGACGAGGACGCCGCCGAGCGTGCGGCGCAGGAGATCGCCGACGCCCGCGACCGGGCCAACCAGGCCGCCGAAGACTTCTTCGCCGCCGAATCCCGACTTCAACTGCTCGAGCTGGAACAGGAACGACTCGTCCTCGAGTTGGAGGACCTCGCGGACACCGTCGAGGAGCTGCGACTGGCGGTCGAGTACGTCGCCGTGAGTCGGTTCGTGTCCAGTGGCGCCTCCGGGATCCCGGTGCTGACCGACCTGCGCGGGCCGACCGAGCAGCTGCACGGCGATGTGTTGGCCAACGTCGTCGCCGAATCCGGCGCCACCACGCTCGACGACTACGACGCCGCCCGGGACGCGCTCGACGAGAAGCAGATCGAACTCGAGGAGTCCGAGCGTGCGGTGATCCGCCAGCAGGAAGAGTTGCAGCAGCTCCAGGCCGAGGCCGAGGACGAGGTCGTCCGACTGCGCGAGATCGAGGCCCAGCGTCTCCAGATCGAGGCGGTCGCGATCGCGCTCGGCGGCGAAGGAACGTGAAGAAGCCCGCCAGCTCGCCGAACTCCAGCGCCGACAGGCCGAGTCGGCTCGCGTCGCCGCCGCCAACGCAGGCTCCGGCGCCGTGGTCTCGGCTGCGTCGTCCGATGGAACCACCACCGGCCGCGTCGGCGCCAGCGGCGGGGAGGCCGGCGGCCGGACCGGAGGCGGCGGAGCCGGCACCAACCCCCGCGCCGACCGGTGACGGGTTCGTCGACGTGATGATCTGCCCGATCGTCGGGGGCTCCGCGTACGGCAACACCTGGGGCGCACCCCGCAGCGGCGGCCGGCGCCACCAGGGCGTCGACATGCTCGCACCGACGGGCACGCCGCTCCAGGCGATCGTCTCGGGCAGCGTGGCGCACCGCAGCAACCGCCTCGGCGGGATCACGATCTCACTCCTCGGCGACAACGGGAACCGCTACTACTACGCCCACCTCGTCGCCTACGAGGGGCTGCCGGGCCGCGTCGAGCAGGGCCAGGTCATCGGCTACGTCGGAGACACGGGGAACGCGACCGGAACCCCGCACCTGCACTTCGAGATCCGCCCCGGAGGCGGCGTGCCGGTGAACCCGTACCCCTCGGTGCGTGCAGCCGGCTGCTGACCCGCGAGTCTGACGGGATGACGCCGTCGGACCGGGAGCTCGTCGAACAGACGCTCACGGATGCGTTGTCCGCATCCGAGGTCACCGACCTCGTCCGCTTGACCGGGGGAGCGTCGCGTCAGACCTGGCGTGCGACCGTCGACGGTCGACGCGTGATCGCACAGCGGCAACAGCCCGAATCCGAACGCGACATGCGGACCGAGGCCACCGTGTTGCTCGCCGCCGAAGCGGGCGGCGTACCGGCTCCTCGCGTGCTGGCGTGTGTGGAGGCGCCGGACGGTGTGGTCACGCTCGTCACCTCGTTCGTCGACGGTGAGACGATCGCTCGTCGACTGTTGCGCGACGAGGAGTTCGCACGTGCCCGTGAGCGACTTGCACCGCAGATGGGGCAGGCGATGGCGCGGTTGCACGCCGTTGCGCCGGCCGACGCACCCGGGCTCGAGCAGGCCGACGAACTCGAGCTCTACCGAGACCAGCTCGACGAGTGTGGGGAGCCGCATCCGGCGTTCGAGCTGGCGCTCCGGTGGCTCGACCAACATCGTCCCGTCGGCGGCGAGCGGTGCATCGTGCACGGCGACCTCCGGCTCGGCAACGTGATCGTCGACGGCGACGGTCTTGCCGCGGTGATCGACTGGGAGCTCGCTCACCTCGGCCACCCCCTGCAGGACATCGGGTGGGCCTGCGTTCCGGCGTGGCGGTTCGGTTCGATACTCCCGGCCGCCGGCGTCGGCACCCGTGAGCAACTCCTCGACGCCTACAACGCCGAGGCCGGAACGGCGTTCTCCACCGACGACCTTCGCTGGTGGGAGGTGTTCGGGATCCTCCGGTGGGGCGTGATGTGCATCACCCAGGCGCAGCGTCACCTCACGGGATCGACCCGGAGCCACGAACTGGCGGCGATCGGGCGCCGGGTCTGCGAGAACGAACACGACCTCTTCCTGGCGCTGGAGGGACGCTGGTGACCGCGCCGCACGATCGCCCGACCGCGTCCGAGCTGGTCGAGGCAGTCGGGGAGTGGATCCGAAGGAGCCAAGTCGACCGGGACATCGAACCGAACGCGTTCCACGCTCGTGTCGCGGCGAACATGCTTGCGATCGTCGAGCGTGAGCTGGCGCTCGGCCCCGCGCAGGAGCAGGCCCACCGGTCCCGACTCGAGCAGCTCGGCGTGAGCGACGACGCCGCGCTGGCCATCGCGATCCGGTCGGGCGCACTCGACGACCGGGCAGACGAGGTTCGTGCGCTGGTCTGGGCGAGCGTCCGCGACAAGCTGGCCGTGGCCAACCCGACGTACCTCGACCGCGTCGAGCCGTGACCGCTTCACGGTGCGGCTGACTCGTCGGACCGATGCCCGTCCTGTTCGGCCTGCTCGCGGCGCTCCTCATCGGTTCCTCCGACTTCCTCGGCGCGCGCACCGCCGGCCGCACCACGGCGCTCCAGACGACCACGGCGGCCTTCCTCGGGGGCGCGGTCGCCGTCGCCGTCTACTCGCCGCTGCTCGGCGCGCCGACGGCCCGCGACCTGTGGCTCGGCGCGCTGTCCGGTATCGCCGCCGCCGTCGCACTCACCACGTTGTGGCTCGGATACGCCCGCTCGACCATCGGCGTCGCCGCCCCGGTCGCAGCCGTCGTCTCGACGGTGGTCCCGGTGCTGGTCGAGGCGGGGCGCGGCGAGGCGCCGGGCTCCCTCGGTTGGCTCGGGGTGGTCGTCGGCGTGACCGCGCTCGTCCTGACGTCGTGGAATCCCCGGTCGACGGTCGGCGCCGACCACGTTCGCGCCGGCGTCATGCTCGGCGCGGTCGCCGGGGTCGCGTTCGCGGCGATGTTCCTGATCGCGGTGTCGACGTCCGAGGAGTCGGGCACGTGGCCCGTGGCATCGCAGCGGCTCGCGGCGTTCGTGCTCGCCGTCGGCTTCGGTCTGGCCTCGGGCCGGCGACCGTTCGCCGACTTCGCATCCGTCCGATGGAGCGTCGCGGCCGGGGTGCTCGGCGCGAGCGGTGTCGCCGCGACGGTGTACGGCGGGCAGCGAGGGCCGACTCGCCCCGGTGATCGTTGCCGGCTCGATGTATCCGGCGGTGGCGGTCGGCCTCGCCTGGATCTTCCTCCAGCAGCAGCTCACCGGCCGCCAGATCGCCGGACTCGTCGCCGCGCTGCTCGGCGTGGCGTTGATCGCACTCGACTGAGCGGGCCGCCCCGAACGTGGCGTACCGTCGGGCTCGTGATCGACCAGCCGCCCGACGTCCTGCCGCAGCGTTCGCACCCCCTTCCGCGGTGAGATCGCGGCGACCTACCAGGAGGCGACTCCCGACTGGCCCGACGCCGTCCGCCCGCCGGCAGAAGGCGCCGAACATCGTCGTGATCATGTTCGACGACCTCGGCTTCGGACAGCTCTCGGCGTTCGGCGGTCCGATCGATGCCCCGCACATCGGCGAACTCGCGGCGAGCGGGCTGCGCTACACCAACTTCCACACGACCGCGCTGTGCTCGCCGAGCCGGGCAGCGCTGCTCACCGGCCGCAACCACCACTCGGTCGGCTTCGCCACGATCGCCGAGATGGCGACCGGGTTCCCGGGCTACGACTCGTTCCTGCCGAGGTCGGCAGCGTCGATCGCCGAGGTGCTGCGGCTCAACGGCTACTCCACGTACTGCACCGGGAAGTGGCATCTCACGCCGACGGCCGAGGCCACGGCGGCCGGTCCGTTCGACCACTGGCCGCTCGGGCTGGGGTTCGAGCGCTTCTACGGATTCCTGCCCGGCGAGACCGATCAGTGGCATCCGATCCTGACGTCGGACAACCACCGCATCACCGACACCCGACCACGACGGCTATCACCTGAGCGAGGACCTCGTCGACCAGGCGATCGGGATGATCCGCGACCAGCAGCAGGTCTCGTCGGGCCGACCGTTCTTCACCTACGTGCCGTTCGGTGCGGTGCACTGCCCGTTCCACGCCCCGGCGGAGTACATCGAACGCTACCGCGGGCGGTTCGACCACGGCTGGGACGTCGTGCGCCGGGAGACGTTCGAACGGCAGCAGGAGCTGGGGATCGTGCCCGCCGACAACGAGCTGCCGCCGCGCAACCCCGGCGTGAAGCCGTGGGACGAGCTGTCCGACGACGCCCGCCGGCTGCACGCCCGGCAGATGGAGGTGTTCGCCGGCATGGTCGACCACACCGACGCCCAGATCGGTCGGCTGATGGCCGCGCTGGCGACCTCGACGTGCTCGACGACACGATCGTGATGGTGCTGAGCGACAACGGCGCCAGCCAGGAGGGCATGTTGCACGGCGCCACCAACACCGAGCGGTTCCGCAACCTCGATGCCGGAGTCGGTCGACGAGCAGTTGCCGTTCATCGACGAGCTCGGCGGACCGACCACCGACCCGCACTACCCGATCGGCTGGGCGATGGCCGGCAACGCACCGTTCCGGCGATGCAAGCGCGACACCCACCGCGGCGGCAACACCGACCCGCTGGTCGTGCACTGGCCCGCCGGCATCGCCGATCCCGGGGCGCTGCGCACGCAGTACCACCACGTCGTCGACGTGTACCCGACGCTGCTCGAGCTCGCCGGCCTGCCGGTGCCGACGGTCGTGAACGGCGTCGAGCAGATGCCGATCGAGGGGCACAGCTTCGCTCCGACGATCGCCGACGGCGCTGCGCCCGACGTCAAGACGACGCAGTACTACGAGATGCTCGGGAGCCGGGCGATCTACCACGAGGGCTGGATGGCGGTCACGTGGCACAAGCCCGGCACCGACTGGAACGACGACCGTTGGGAGCTCTACGACCAGCGCACCGACTACACGCAGGCCTGGGACCTGGCCGACGAACAGCCCGAGAAGCTCGCCGAGCTGATCGAGCTGTGGTGGGACGAGGCACGCCGCCACAACGTGCTGCCGCTCGACGATCGAGGGCGCGACCGTTTCATCGACCCGACCCGGCCGACGGCGAGCGAGGACCGCGACGTCTACCGGTACTACCCGGGCACGAGCCCGATCCCGAACCCGTCGCTGCCGATCATCCTCAACTGTCCGCACTCGTTCACGGTCCGGTTCCGGCTCGACGACCGCCGACGACGACGGCCTGCTCGTGTCGCACGGCGGCAGCCTCGCCGGCTGGGCGCTGTTCGTTCGCGACCGGCGGCTCACGTACCTCAACAACAACCTCAAGCTGTCGCTCGCCGAGCTGTCGACCGACGAGCTCCCGGTCGGCCAGGAGCTGGCGGTGCGCTACGAGTGGGAGCCGAGCGCGCCCGGTGTCGGCGACGTGCGTCTGTTCGTCGACGATCGGCTCGCGGCATCGCTCGACGACGTCCGGTCGGCGCCGCGCGGCTACTCGATGGTGCAGGAGGGGTTGTCGGTCGGTCGAGCGTGGGGGCCGCCGGTCGACGACGACGCACTACCACGGCGCGTTCGAGTTCACCGGCACGCTGCACGTCGTGGAGATGCGGACCGACCCGGTCGCGCCAGGTGCAGCCCACCGATCGCGGTTGAGGGTCACACCTCCGCTGCCGTACCGGCCACCGACGCGTCACCGGTCACCGGACAGGCCGCCTGCCGGAAGCCGGCCCTGTCGGCGCAGAGCTCGGGGTCGCTCGGCAGGAGCACGAACGCGAGCACACCGGCCAGCGCGACGATCGCTGCGGCGACGATCATCGCCTGGCCGAAGCCGGCGTCGAGCTGAACGGGGTCACTGAGCGCATCGCCCGTGAGCCCGACGAAGCCCGGGATCGCCGCGACCGCGAACAGGCCGGCCGTACGGGCGACGGCGTTGTTGACGCCCGATGCGGCGCCGGCGCGTTCGTCGGGCACTGCGTTGAGCGCCGTCGAGGTGACCGGTGCGACGATCAGCGAGAGCCCGAGCCCGAACACCGTCACCGCGGGCAGCACATCGCGCCAGAACGACGCATCGACGCCGACGCGTGTCATCAACGCCATACCCAGCGCGACGACCATCGAACCGACCGTCAGCGGCAGCCGCGGCCCGATTCGACTCGCCAGCTCACCCGCCCGCGCCGACAACAGCAGCATCGACGCCGTCACGGGGAGCAACGCGGTGCCGGCTTCCAGTGGCGACCAGCCGGCGGTGACCTGCAGTTGGACGGAGAGCAGGAAGAACAGCACCGCCATCCCGCCGTAGATCGTGAACGTCACTGCGTTGGCCGCCGCGAACACCCGGTCGGCGAACAGGTCGAGCGGCAGCATCGCGTGGTCGCGGCCGCGTTCGACCCACCACAGCGCAGCGGCCGACGCGACTGCGACGACGATGCAGGCCACCTCGAAACCGGACAGATCGGACTCCGGCCCTTCGATCAACGCGTACGACGCGGCGCCGAGCAGCAAGGCCGTGAGGACTGCTCCGCCGAGGTCGAGAGCGCTGTCGTCGGCAGACTCGTCGCGTGTCTCGGGGACCCAGAACGAGAGGCCGAACGCCGCCGCGGCCACGGGGAGGTTCACGACGAACACCCAGCGCCACGACACTTCGACCAGCAAACCGCCCACCAGCGGACCGATCGCGCCGGCCACGCCGCCGATGCCCGACCACATGCCGACACCGCGCCCTCGGTCGTCGGGACGCAGCGTCGCCTGGATGATCGCCAGGCTCCCGGGTGTGAGCAACGCGCCTCCCACGCCTTGGAGGAGCCGGAACACGATGAGCGACGTCGTGTCCCACGACACCGCGCACAGCGCTGATGCCACTGCGAACCAGACGACCCCGACTCGGTAGACCCGCACCCGGCCCCACCGGTCGCCGAGTGATCCCCCGATCAGAATGAGCGCGGCCAGCGTCAACGTGTAGGCGTTGATGATCCACTTCTGCTCCGCCGAGCTCGCGTCGAGATCGTTCGCCAGCGTCGGGAGCGCCACGTTGACGACGGTCGCGGTGAGCATGGCGACGGCGGACCCGAGCACGACGGTGGCCAGCACGATCCTGCCCGGGCCCGAGTCGAGCTCGACGTCGCCCGCCGACGGCGTGTTCATGTCTCGAAGGCGTGGACGAGGTGCGGTTGGTCGAACGCCCCGAAGTACCGGGTCAGCAACGAGCGGTCGCCGGTGATCACCAGGTCGCCGGCAGCCCCGGCTTCGTTCGCCGTGACATCGCCGCCGTACAGCCGTGCCCACGTGGGCAGGTCGAGCGCGAGCTCCACGTCGCGATCGTCGTCGCTGCGGCCGGGGACGGCGACGCCGTGCCGGATGCGCAGTGACACATCGGTCTCCGAATCACGGAACCGCCACTGGACGCCGGTCTCGAAGTCGGCGCGATCCGGTTCGAGCTGCACTCGCAGGGCGTGCACGTACACCTCGGGCGCGGCGGCGAGCACCCGTCGGGCCGACGTGTGGTGGGTGCGGAATCTGCCGAGGTCGGCGGAGCCCTCCAGCTCCCTCGCCTGCGTGAGGCACCACGAGCGGACGTTGGCGGACGTCACCGACTGCGCGATCAACCGCAACGCCGAGGCCTTCAGCTCGCGTGCGTCGGCGTCGTCCGCGTCGAGCAGCAGCAGGTAGGTGGTCAGCTGGGCCGACCACGATGCCTCGTCGGCATCGAGCGCTTCGCGTGCCTGAGTCAGCACGACGTCACGGCCACCGAATCCGGTCACGATCCGCTCCGCCTCCACGTGCTCCGGCAGTGGGAACAGACCGGCGGCGTCGCCGTCGAACCAGCCACGCACGCCACCGTGGATCTGTCGTACGTGGTGCTGTGCCATGCCGTAGAACTCGGTGGTGTAGTACGCCGAGCGGAAACGTACGGGGAGTTGCACCCGCTCGACGATCTCGCCGAGGGTCCGGCCGGCGTTGACGTGCCGAACCGTCTGATCCCAGAGGAACTGGATCGAGTCGCGGGCGTCGAGGAGCGCGCGGCGGGCGTTCTCGGCGCCCTCGATCGGGGGCCCGTGCACCCCGACGAGCACGTCGGGTGCGTGGTCGAGCATCGTGTCGAACGCCTCGAGCAGCACGGTGGGGTCACGGTAGGCCTCTCCCCGCAGCGGATAGATGTTGAACAGCGCCGGCCACAGGTGGTTGTTGATGCAGACGCCGCGGTCGGGAAGCCAGATCACGAGCGTGTCGTCGCTGTCCGACGGCACCGGCGTGAGCACGACGCGTTCCCCGGCGATGATGAGATCGGTCGGGGCGTCGACGGTTCGGTTCGGCGGCACGTAGCCGGGGGTCGTCGTCGGAAGGTTCGGGTCCTTGAACCAGGGGCCGAGCCCGACGTTCGGCATCGAGTCCGGCCCATCGGTCGGCAACGCGAGACCGAACTGGCCGACGAGCCCCGCGGTGCGGGTCGGGCCGACTTCGGCGCCCATCTCCGCGAGCAATCGTGGACCGTCGACATGCGCCCAGATCGGGAAGTCGTCGCCGTCCGAGCCGGCGTCGTCGAGGTAGGCGGCCGTGCCGTGGACGTAGTGGTAGTGGCTCCAGATCATGGCGGCCAGCGGTCGGTCGCAGACCTGGCGCAGCGCCGCCAGCGCGTCGTCGGCCTCCTCGCGGCACTCACCGCTGTCGACGACGATCAGCCCGTCGGGTGCATCGATGAACGTGATGTTCGACAGGCCGCCGCCGACCCGGCACCAGACGCCGTCGCCGACCCGGTGGAGATGTCGCTCGAAGCGGGCACTGTGATCGATGAGGTCGCGGTGCGCGACCGCACCGTTCGGGCCGGTGGCGATCACGGAACGGTCGATCCGAAGGCTCATGGAGGGACCGTATAGCTTGCGGGCGTGACGTTGCAGAGCCGGGTCGACCGCGTCTTCGAGCGGCCGGCGGGGCAGGGCATCTCGCTCGCCATGGTCGTGGTGCACCGCGGGTCGGTCGTCGCCGAGCGGTACGGAACCCAGCCCGCGACCGACTTCGGGCCGGCCGAGGACCTCGACGCCGACTCCACGCTGATCTCGTGGAGCATGGCGAAATCGATCACCCACGCCGCCGTCGGGCTCCTGGTGGTCGACGACCGAATCGATCTCGAGGCACCGGCCCCGATCGAGCAGTGGAGCGGCACCCCGAAGGCCGACATCCGGATCATCGATCTGCTGGAGATGCGGCCGGGACTCGAGTTCGTCGAGGACTACGTCGACGGCGAGGTGTCGCACTGCATCGCGATGCTGTTCGGTGAGGGCGCAACGGATCACGCGGGGTTCGCGGCGGCGCTTCCGCTCGCCCATCCACCCGGCACGGCGTGGAACTACTCGTCGGGGACGACCAACATCATCGCCCGGATCGTCGGTGACATCGTCGGTGGTGGACGCGAGGGAATGGAGCGGTTCCTGGCCGAACGGCTCTTCGAGCCCACCGGCATGGCGTCGGCCGTCCCGAAGTTCGACGGTGTCGGCACGTTCGTCGGTTCGTCGTTCGTGTACGCAACCGCCCGCGACTTCGCACGCTTCGGTGAGTTGTACCGCAACGACGGCGTCACCGAAGCCGGCGACCGGATCCTGCCCGTGGGGTGGGCCGCCCACGGCCGGACGTTCGTCGCCCACGACCCGACCGATGACCTCGAACACGGATTCGACTACGGCCGTCAGTGGTGGATGTGGCCGCAGTATCCCGGTTCGATGGCCGCTCACGGCTACGAGGGTCAGTTCACGGTCGTCGTCCCGGATCGCGAGCTCACCGTCGTGCATCTCGGCAAGACCGACTCTGGGGTGCGACGCCACCTGGTCGAACAGCTCGACGGGTTGATCGCCGCGGTTCCGGTCAGCGCATAGGCTTGTCCACGTCGCCGTTTCTGCGGGCGCCGTACCGATGACCGAATCCTCCACCGCCCCGGGTGCCGAGCCCGTACGCCAACGCGTCATCGTGGCGGACGCGCTCCCGGAACGTTCGGCGACCGAACGCAGCCGGCAGCCGCGGCACGTTCCGCTTCACGTTGAAGCTGATCGCGTTCGCCGCTGCGGTCTACTACTTCGTGATCCCGTTGATCCCGCGGTTCACCAACGCATGGTCCGAACTCGGGCGGGTGCAGCCGGCCCTGCTGGCGGTCGGCCTCGGCCTCGAGCTGATCGCGCTCTGGTGCTACGCGCCGCTCATGAGAGCCGCACTCGGCGACGCCGGTGAGTCGCTGTCGCTCTGGCGTCTGTTCCGGATCCAGATGAGCACCCGGGCGTTGTCGAGCATCGTGCCGGGTGGCAGTGCTGCGAGCTCGGCGCTCGGCTACCGCCTCATGACGCTGTCGGGCGTTTCCGGGCCCGACGCGGGGTTCGCCCTCGCCACGGTCGGGCTCGGGTCGGCCGTGGTGCTCAACATGATCTTGTGGGTGGCGCTGATCGTGTCGATCCCGATCCGCGGCGTGAACGCGATCTACGGGTCGGCGGCGCTCGCCGGTGTCATCGTCATGGGTCTCGCCGGTGCCCTCGTGTTCGGCCTGATGGAGGGCCAGGGACGATCGGAACGCGTGATCCGTTGGCTGGCTCGCAAGCTCCGGGTCGACGACGACAAGGCCGCCGCCGTGCTGCGTCGGGTGGCCGAACGACTCGACCAGCTCGTCTCCGACAAGCGGCTCCTCGGGCGTGTCGTGTTCTGGGCCGCCCTGAACTGGCTGTTCGACGCGGCATCCCTGTGGGTGTTCCTGCGCGCCTTCAACGTCACGATGGACGTCGACGCACTCATCATCGCGTTCGGCATCGCAAACGTGATGGCCGCGATCCCCATCACGCCGGGCGGGCTCGGCTACGTCGATGCCGGCTACGTCGCGATGCTGACCGGGTTCGGCGCACCGGCGCGGCTGGCGACGTTGGGCGTCGCCGCGTACCGCTTCGCCCAGTTCTTCTTCCCGATCCTGCTGGGTGGCGTGCTGTACCTCTCGCTGCGCGTGTCGGGCCGTGGTCGATCGAACGCCGCGACCGGCTCATCCGCCTGCGCGATCTGGCCGAGGAGGAGACACGGCGAGGCGAGTCGAAGATCGACTTCCAGCTCCGGTTCCCGACCCGCGACGACACCGGTGAACTGATTCGGCGACCGGCGACCCCGATCCAGCGGCAGCAGGAGCGTTTCAACCGCTGGCGCCGCAATCGCCGCACGTGAACGACCTCACCGGGGCCGTACTGTCGTGGGGTGCGCCCCGGCTGCGCGACCTCCCGTGGCGCCGAACTCGAGACCCGTGGGCGGTGCTCGTCAGCGAGGTCATGCTGCAGCAGACACAGGTCACGCGGGTGATCCCGCGGTGGGAGGCATTCCTGGGACGGTTCCCGACCGCCGGAAGCGTGCGCTGCAGCCCCGCTCGGTGACGTGCTCCGCGAGTGGCAGGGGCTCGGGTATCCGCGCCGGGCCCGGAACCTCCACGCCACCGCTCGCGTGGTGGCCACGAGCCGGAGCGTTCCCGCGCGAGCTCGACGGTCTGCTGGCGTTGCCCGGCGTCGGTCCGTACACCGCTCGGGCCGTCATGGCGTTCGCCTTCGAACTCGATGTCGCCGTCGTCGACACGAACATCGCCCGCGTCTACGCACGGATCGCCGGGGAACGCCTCACACCGAAGCGGGTACAGGCGATGGCCGACGAGGCCCTGGCCGTCGGTGACGCGTGGACCTGGAACCAGTGCCTGATGGATCTCGGCGCCACGCTGTGTCGCCCGACGAGCCCGTCGTGCGACGACTGCCCACTCGGTCACCGGTGCGCCTGGCGGGGGAGCGACCGCACGGACCCGGCGGTCGGCTCGGCCGGGGTCAGCGGCAAGCAGGGACGATTCGAGGGGAGCGATCGGCAGGCGCGGGGCAGGCTGCTGAACGCGCTCACGCACGGCCCGGTCGACCGCGTCGACGTCGCGACCGTGATGCAGCGGGAGCCGGAGGTCGCGGACCGTTTGGTCACCGACCTGACCGCGGAGGGCCTCTGTCGGACGGATCGGTCGACCGTTCGTCTCCCCGATTGAGGCCCTGGCATCGTGGCCACGACACAGGTTGCGGGCTGCGATCGACTGCTGAGCGTCAGCCGGAGGTGATCTGGCTCACGATCCGGTCGAAGGCTGCGTCGGCGTAGGCGATCATCTCGTCGTCGGTCCGGTCCTGGATCGGATGGGGAGTGAACACCCTGGCCATCGCCGAGTAGCCCAACGACTTGGACTGCGACTCGGCGGCGGTGACGAACTCCTCGGACGCCACGAACACCCCGGGCAGGCCACGGATCTCGAGGTCGCTGATGTCGTGCACACTGCACGACGTGCAGCTGCCTCAATCGGCAAGCGCTTCGATCACCACCTGGCACTCGGTGGCGATCTCGTGGCGGAGGTCGACCGGGGCCGGCTTGGCGAACGTGGGCTTGCGGTACCGCTTGACGTTGGCGCCGATGCCCGTGAGCCGCTCCTCGATCCGGTCGAGGAAGATGTCGCCGCGTGGCTTCGAGATGTCGAGCAGTCCGACCGTCAGGCCGTCGAGCGACGACGGCCGGGCCAACCGGGCCCGTTCGGCGACCGATCGTTCGCCGGTCGGATCGAGGATCGTTCGAGCTGTCATGGGTACCTCCGCGTTCAGTATTGCACCGTGCGTGTGACCGGCTTCGAGCCGGTGTCACCATTCACCCAGCCGGGGATGATCATCGAGAACAGACCTGCCCCGCCACCTGCGTAGGCGAGCATGAGCCCGTCCGGCTGGAACTTCGGCAGCGAGATCGGGGCGTCGGTCGTTTCGGGAGCGAGGAACGCGCCCGCCGACTGGAGCGGGATGCCCTCGTCGATCTCGCCGGCGCCACGGACGAGCTCGTCGAGCGGCGTGGTGAGACGGAGGTGCAACTCGAAGATGATGCGATCGCGATCCCAGCCGGCTTCGGTGAACACCCGCGCGTGTTCCGGACCCATGACGAGGATCGCGTCGAACGCCCGCACCAGCTTGTGGTGGTGGATCGCCTGGAGCTGGTGGGCCATCGAGTTGGCGAGGCTCTCCGGTGTGCGCGACAGCTGATCGACGATGCCGCGCGGGCCCTCGCCGGCGAACACCGTGACCGCGTCGATGTCGTCGTCGAGTCCCCGCTGGCCGGCCAGCGTGCCGTACGGCGACTCGTGGTCGGCCTCGGCGAAGCAGAAGCTCAGCTTGCCCGGGTTGCCGTGGGCCGCGCGGTCGACCTCTCCCGGGCGCCCGCCACCGACGTTCCGGATGACCAGTTGGAGTGCCCTGCCGATACTCGAGTTCGCGCGGTTGCCCTGCCCCATCGCGTTGATGCCGGAGTTCATCCCGATCTTGCGCGTGCCCGGCCCGCTGCACACCACGACCGGACCGACCGGCATCGTGGTGGCGAGCAGCCCGTGCATGTTGAACTCGTCGTTGCACACGGCTTCGACGGCGGTCAGGACCCAGGGGAGGTACTCGGGCAGGCACCCGGCCATCACGGCCGCGATCGCGACCTTCTCGACCGACGCGTCGACCAGATCGGGCGGCACGGTCGCCACGATCTCGTCGGGTGCCCGCGTGGTGCCCGTGAGCATCTTGACGACACGCTCCTCGGTCGGCGGCACGACGGGCAGCCCGTCGGACCAGCCCCGCGTGAACATCATCTCGATGTCGTCCTCGGCATCGGCCACCTCGATGCGACGCGATCGCAGCACGCTGCCGCCGTGGCGAACTGCCAGCTCGTCGACGAGATCGGGGTCGACGCTCTTGGATCCACATCCCGGTCGCATGGCCGGCAATCCCTCCCCGAGGGTGTCGATCCCGGTGAACTCGCGCCACTCGGTCTGCAGCCAGCCGACGATCCGATCCGTCTCGGCACCGTCGACGACCCGGATCAACGTCGGCACCGTCTCGATCTCGTGGTGCCAGCTGACGGCCAGGTCCTGGTCGTACGTCGCCGTCGGATCGCCCGGGAAGGCGGGGTCGTCCTGGGTGTAGACCCTCAGTTCGGCGGCGGCGTCGAGCTCGCGCAAGGCCGGGACGACGGTCTGGCAGGTCTCGCAGTCACGCTTGACGACCGCGACGAACCCGTCCGGCAGCGGAGGCTTGTACATGCGCCCGACGGTACCGGTCGGTGAACGGGCCCTCAGCGTCGGACCGCGGTGCCGCCCGGTGGGCAGGACCTGGGACTCACACGGCGGCTCGTCGACAACACCTTCGCCGCCGAGGCCCGGCGGCTCGGTTGGGTGGTCGTGAGCCCCGCGGCGCCCGATGGTGTGCTCTTCTTCGACGGGAGCGAACACCTCCTGCCCGGGTTCCTCGACTGGGTCGAGACCTGGGTGTCGCCCGAAGGTGGGGTGCCACACGTGACCGGTGTCAGCAACGGTGGTATCAGTGCGTTCCGCTATGCGGCGGAGAACCCGGATCGCGTCGGCTCGGTGGTCACGTTCCCCGGATTCGCCCGATCCGAGGCCGACCAGGATTCGCTGGTCGACCTCGCTGACATTCCGCTGCGCTTGCTCGTGGGCGAGGACGACACGTCGTGGGTGGAGGCAGCCGAACGCACGACCGACCTGGCCGTGTCGGTGGGCGGCGACGTGGAATTGACCGTGTTCCCCGGAGAGGGGCACATCATCGAGTCGACGGCCGACGGGGTGCTGCTGTTCGAACACCTCGAATCGTTCCGCTAGACCTTGGTCATGGAATCCGCACCGGAGTTCGAGTATCCGATCTCGGAGGCGATCCGCGCTCATGCGATGACGTTTCCGCAGACGAGCGAGGGCTCGTCGTGCGTCGAACCGCGCGTTCAGCGCAGGTGGCAAGAACTTCCTGTTCCTCGGCGAGAAGCCAGGGTGCTGCACGCTGCGGCTGAAATCGGCCGACGGATGGCAGAAGATCGAGTTCGACCCGGACGACCCGCTGCCCGTCGCCGACCTCGAAAGCTCGATCACCGAGAGCTTCTTCCTGCTCGCTCCGAAGAAGGTGCAGGCGCTGCACACCGACCGCTGACGGGTCGGCGCTCAGCGGCTGATCACGGGGAAGCGTGTGTCGTCGAGCCGTTCACCGACGCGCAATCCGTCCGGCTCGAACGGTGGCGACACCTGCCACGGACGCTCGGCCCAGCGCGGCATCGTCGCCGACCCAGCGCAGGCTGACCGCGCGACGTCGATCGGTCGCCGAGGCATTGCCGGGCGCATCGTGCAGCGTGCGGTAGTGGAACACGATCACGTCGCCCGGCACGGTGTCGAACGACACGACCCGTTGTGTCTCGGGATCGTCCGCGATCGAGCGCGTCGATGTCGGGCAGCAACTCGTAGCGGTCGCTCTCGGGTGCGTAGGGCGTGTGGTCGATGAACTTGCGTGGGATGAACCAGCGGTTCCAGCGGTGTGAGCCGGCGAGGAACCGCATCGCCCGGTCCTGCGGCACCGGGTCGAGCGCGATCCACATGCTCACGTTCTGGTCGCCGTCGACGGAGTAGTAGGGCTGATCGTGGTGCCAGGGGGTCCGCTCGGAGGCACCGGGCTCCTTCACCAACACGTGCTCGTGGAAGAACCGCGCGGTCTCCGATCCCATCAGCTTCGCGGCGACGTCGGCCAGGCCGCTGTCGAACACGATTCGCCGGTACTCGGGTACGTCGCGCCAGGTGACGTAGTCGGTCCAGAAGCCGATCGATTCGTCGGGGTTCGTGTACCAGTGCGACCACGCGCTCGGGTTCGTCCGGTTGTACTCCACTCCGTTGCGCAACGCGTCGATCCACTCGTCGGACAGCAGCTGGGGCAGCACGGTCGCGCCGTCACGTCGGAAGCACTCGATCTCGTGGTCGGTCAGTGCCAGCACGATGCCACTCTCGCAGATCGGTCAGCGGGTCGGGGAGCCTTCGTCGGCCGCCCCGGCAGCCGTCCCCGTGGTCGTTGCCGTCAGGTACTCGATCCGTTCGCGCATGAGGTCGAGCCCTGGCTCGGCCGGGCACGGCTGCACCCCTGAGTGCGGGCGGTCGAACACCATCTGCTCGGGTTGGTCGGGGTGGTACCGGGGCCAGTGCTCACGGCCCGGGAAGTCGGGCGACCCGGTTGCGGCGAACGCGAACCAACGGTCGCCCATCGCCTGCGTCAGCAGGTGCGCGTCGTCGGCGACGGGGAGCAACGGCACCTTCGACCCGAACACGTGGAACAGCTCGGCGGCGTGGAACGCGCCCAGCGTCTGGCCGGGCAACGGTGGCAGTGCACGGAAGTGGTATCGCCACACCGGGTGGCCCGCTTCGGCGTGCCGGCGACACGCATGGTCGACGTGCACGCCGAACATGTGGTCGCCGAGGTGATCGATCTTGGCCCGTCGTTCGCCGTCCACGAGCCCGGGGTAGGCCTCGAGCAGCCGCGTGGCGGCGTCCTCCGAACCGTGCGAGCGAACGAACGTGACGCGCACCTCGTCGGGCGTGGGGTCGTCGAACTCGAATTCGGCGCCGGCCGGGTGGCAGAAGGGGGCGATCAGCGTGCCCTCGTCGGCGTTGTACCCGATGAGGAGCGGCACCGGGGACTGGGCCTGGAGGGAGAACGCCGACATCGGCGTCGTCGGCAGCACGTGTCCGTCGACCGCGGGGTAGAAGTACCGCCCGAGGTCGTTGCGTTCGCGGTAGAGCGTCATCAGCTCGTCGGCGGGCGCGGCCCGGAGCCGATCGAGCTGACCGTCCTGGTCACCGACGGCGACCCCGGCGAATCGGGTACCGGCCGTCTCGGCGGGTTCGAATTCGAGTACCGGTCGTCGGAGGTGGAGCCAGCGCCCCTGGTCGCTCGGGCTCTGCGCGATCGCGCGGTGGAACAGTCCCTGCGCCGACGGCGCCGTCATCAGGTTGAGCACCGCCTCGCCACCGGCCGACTCGCCGAAGATGGTGATCCGCTCCGGGTCGCCGCCGAACGCCGCGATGTTGTCGCGCACCCACTCCAAGCGCGGCGATCTGGTCGAGCAGGCCGTAGTTGCCGGAGACGCCGTCGGGTGACTCCGCCGACAGGTCGGGATGGGCGAGGAACCCGAACAGTCCGAGCCGGTAGTTGATCGTGACGAGCACACAGCCTCGGGCCGGCAGGGCGTCGCTCGAGTGGTAGATCGGGTCGCCGCTGAAACCGTCGGTGTGGTCGCCGCCGTGGATCCACACCATCACCGGCAGGTCGCTGGCGCCGGACGGTGCGCGGACGTTCAGCGTGAGGCAGTCCTCGTTCTCGTTTCTCGGCATCAACCTGAGCGCGGTCGCGAGCGTGCGCTGACGCGACGTCGACAGGCCGAGGCCGGTGACCAGTTCGTGGACGATGTCGTCCATCGACGTCGCCCGCTGGTACGCCATCGCGCCGGGCTTCTTGCACGTCAGCGGCTCACTCCAGGGCGTCGGTGGCTGCGGCGGCCGCCAGCGGAGGTCACCGACGGGTGGGGCGGCGTACGGGATACCGGCGAACAGCTCGATCGTGTGCTTCCGGCGGAACCGGCCGCGCACCGGACCCGCGGTCGTCTCGACGACCGGACCCGACTTGCCTTTCAACATGGACGACCTCCTCGGTGTGGCTCGGACAACTGTGTCACACCGATGAAGCCGATTCCCATCGTGTGTCACAGGCTCGACGGCCATGGTCGATCTCGCCGAGCGCGCCCGGCGAACGTGACGGGTTCGTATCGGATACGGGTCCGCTATGCCGGAGGCGGTGACGATGCGCCATCGTCCGGCCACCAGTGCTTGGGGAGCAGTCGCTTGCCGTGTTCCTGTCGGTCGGCGAGTCGGAGCGCGAGCTTCGGTGATCGTGCGGCCAGCTTCGCCCACCACCGGTTCGCGGGCTTGGAGTAGTCGCGGTTGTACGGGCACACGCGGATGCAGACCGAACAGTCGGTGTTGACCTTTGCCCAGTACTTGAAGCACTTCTCGCCGTCGACCGACCATTTGCGGACGCCGACGAGGTTGGACCGGTTGTGGCGCTCGGTCGACGGCTTGCCACCCGGAATCGCCTTGGCCGGGCAGGCGTCGGTGCAGCGTCGGCATCCGTCGCAGAACCGCTCCACGCCGGACGAGCGCGGGTGATCGCGCTGCAGCGGCATGTCGGTGAAGATCTTCCCGAGCCGGAGACGCGGGCCGAATTCGGGGGTGATCAGCAGGCCGTGCCGGCCGTATTCGCCGAGCCCGGCCTCGAGGGCGTAGGGAATGGCCAGCGCGGTGTCGTTCATCGAGGGGATCGCCTGGTAGCCGAGATTGCGGATGTACTGGGCGATCGTCAGCAGCACCACCGAGTCGAGCGAGTAGCCGAGCCCGGTCGCCGTTCCGGCGAGCGCCGACGGCGCCGTGCGAGTGAGGTCGTGGTCCATCGACTGGCCGATCACGATCACATGTGAGAGGTCGTCGGGTAGGTCGTTCGGCTTGGCGCCGCCGGTCTCGACCGAGAACCGGTCGGTGTACACCCAGCGATCGTCGTAGGGAGCGATGCCGACCAGGTCGGCACCGACCACCTTGGCCACGTGCTTGACGTCACCCGAGGCCGCCTCCGGCGACTCGAACGTGATCTGCTCCTCGGCACCGTCGCGCAACATCGACAGCGGATCGAGGAACCCGTCGCGCCGGTCGTCGTCTTCGTACATCTCGGCGAACACGTCGGTGACATGCCACGCAGCGTTCCGCAGCGCGTAGTCGTGCTGGGTGAAGCCCGGGGCCGCCCGCCAGTCGGTCAGCGGGCGCCGGTACGTGGAGTAGAAGCGATCGGACGCCTCGGACTGCACCTCGGGGTCCCAGCGCGACCGCGAGAAGACGTCGTCGACCTGTGAGAACCGCTCGAACGAATCGAGGACCTCGTACCTCCGGTGCGGATGCTTCCCCACGGTGACCAGCTTGGCAGGTGGCCTCCGGCAGGAGGTGGCCGGGCGGTCGTCGATAGCGTCCGGCCATGGCCGACCGCGACATGAAGGCGATGACCGACGACATCGAGACGCCGGTGTTCGAGACCACGGCGTTCACGACGCCACCACCGCTCGCCGAGGCGACGGTGGCGATCGTCACGACCGCGTCGCTGCACCATCCCGACCAGGACGACTTCACTCCCGGCGACACCGGGTATCGGGTGCTCGACGGCAGCCGGCGCGACTACGTGACCGGCCACTGGAGCCCGAACTTCGACGCGATCGGGTTCGGCTACGACATGAACACGGTCTTCCCGCTCGACCGGCTCGACGAGCTCGCCTCCCGAGGGGTGATCGGTCGAGTGTCCGACGTGCACATGGCGTACGCCGGCAACCAGTTCGATCTCAGCACGATCCGGATGGACACCGGCCCGGCCGGAGCCCGTTGGCTCAGGGAGCAGGGCGTCGACATCGCCCTGTTCACACCCGTTTGACCGCTGTGCACGCGTACCGTGAGTACGCTCGCCCACGTCTTCGAAGCCGCCGGGATCGCCACCGTGGCGCTCGGCTCGATGCGCAAGCAGATCGAGCACACGGCGCCGCCACGCGGCCTGTGGTGTGACTTCCCGCTCGGCCGGCCTCTCGGCAAGCCGGGCGACGCCGAGTTCCAGCACCGGGTGATCGCCGCCGCGTTCGAGCTGCTCGAATCCGACGGACCGGTCTTCGCCGAGTTCCCCGAGTCGATCGTCGACGACGGCACCGGCGTGGACTCGCCTGCCCGCTGCCGCCCCGCCACGACCCCGATCTGCACCCGGCGATCGACGAGGCCCGCGGCCTGCGCCCCGCCTACGACCGCGCCGTCGAGCAGTTCGGCAACCGTATGGGTGCGGGCCGGGTGGTCGACGCCGACGACGTCGACCGACGCGATCGAGGCGCTGATCCGGGTCGCAGACGGGCACCCCATGGAAGGAAGCCGGCATCCCCGGCATCCCGGCACGCGTCTGTCAGGACATCCGCGGCTACTACGAGACCGCAGCCCTGGGACTGACCGATCATGTGCCCGACGCCTGGGCGGGTACCCGCTGGTTCCTCGACCACACCGAGACGGGCACGGTGCGTGCTGGGCGCCCGGGCAGCGATGCGCGACGCCGACGTCAAACAGCCGATCTGGTTCTACATGGCCCCCGGCGACCACTGAGCGATGGCCGCTCGCAACGTCGACGAGTACCTCGCCGGGCTCGGTGAGCCGCAGCGCTCGACGCTCGAGACGCTCAGGAGCACGATTCGCACGCTCGCTCCAGAGTCCGAGGAGTGCATGTCGTACGGCGTCCCGGGATTCCGCCTCGGCGGTTCGGTGATCGCCGGTTTCGCAGGCTTTGCGCACCACTGTGGCTTCTACCCGCACAGCGACTCCGTGCTCCCGGAGCTCGGCGACGAGATCGCCGGCTACGACACGTCGAAGGGCACGCTGCGGTTCCCGGTCGACGAACCGTTGCCCCCGGAGCTCGTGCACAGACTGATCGAGATCCGTCGTCGCGAGATCGACGACTGAACGCGGGGTCAGATCAGGCGCGTGCGGCGGCTGTCGATGACGCCGGTGTCGAAGCCGGCCGTGTGGAGGCCGCCGGCGAACCTCGCGTGCTCGATCTTGAGGCACCGGTTCTGCACGACGTCGAGCCCCGCCTCGACGGCGGTCATCGATGCGAGGTCGTGCTCGAGGCCGAGCTGGAACCACACGGCGCCGGCACCGGCACCGATCGCGCTCGTCGACCACGCTCGGCAGATCGTCGGTTCGGCGGAACACGTCGACCAGGTCGACCGTGTCGGGGACGTCGTCGAGCGCCGGGTAGACCGGTTGGCCGAGGATCTCCGTTTCGCGTGGATTGACGAAGTACAGCTGCCAGTCGGTCCTGCCCGCCAGGTAGGTCGCGACGAAGTGGCTCGCTCGGGCCGGATTCGGCGACATCCCCACGATCGCCACCGACGTGGTGGCCTGCATCAACGTCAGCCGCTCCGACGCTCGCTCCAGCAGGGCCATCACGCACCGTCCTGGCTGGCGACGAGCGCCTGATCGAGGTCGTCGCAGATGTCGTCGACGTCTTCGATCCCGACCGAGATGCGTACCAGGTCGGCCGAGACACCCCCGGCGGCCAGCCCGTCGTCGGACAGCTGCTGGTGGGTCGTGGAAGCAGGATGGATCACCAGGGTGCGTGCATCGCCGATGTTCGCCAGATGCGATGCCAGCCGGAGCGACTCGATGAACTTCGCCCCGTTCTGTCGGCCACCGTGCACCCCGAACGCGAACACGGCGCCCGGGCCCTCCGGCAGGTACCGCTGGCTTCGCTCGAACCAGGGTGAGTCGGGAAGGCCGCTGTACGTGACCCAGTCGACCAGCGGGTGCTGCGTGCAGGAACTGCGCGACGGCACGGGCGTTCTCGGCATGTTGGCGCATCCGGAGCGCGAGCGTCTCGAGACCCATCAGGAACAGGAACGCATTGAACGGTGTCATGGTCGCGCCGATGTCGCGCAGCTGCTCGGAACGGACCCGGGTGAGGAAGCCGTACTCGCCGAAGTTCCCCCACCAGGTGAGCCCGCCGTAGGCCGGCATGGGCTCGGTCATCAGCGGGAACCGACCGCTGTCCCACGGGAACCGGCCCGATTCGACGATCGCCCCGCCGAGCGACGTGCCGTGACCGCCGATGAACTTGGTCACCGAGTGCAGCACGATGTCGGCACCGTGCTCGATCGGCCGGCAGAGATAGGGCGTCGCCATCGTCGAGTCGACGACGAGCGGTAGATCGTGGGCGCCGGCCATGTCGGAGAGCCCGGCGAGGTCGGGGATCATGCCGCTCGGGTTGGCGATCGTCTCGACGTAGATCGCCTTCGTCGACGGGGTGATCGCGGCAGCCACCGCGTCGGGTTCGGGCTCGGCGAGGAACGTCGTGTCGACGCCGAAGCGGGCCAGGGTCACCTCCATCAGGGTGCGGGTGCCGCCGTACAGCTGTGCACTGGCCACGATGTGGTCGCCATGACCCGCGAGCGCGGCGAGCGTGAGGAACTCCGCCGACTGCCCGCTCGACGTGCCGATCGCGCCGATGCCGCCTTCGAGCGACGCCAACCGCTCCTCGAACGCCGCCACGGTGGGGTTGGAGATCCTGCTGTAGATGTGGCCATAGGTCTGGAGGGCGAACAGGTCGGCGGCCTCGTCGCTGTCGCCGAACACGTACGACGACGTCTGGTAGATCGGCACGGCGCGGGCGCCCGTCGACGGATCGGGTCGGCCGCCGGCGTGGACGGCGCGGGTTCGGAAGCCGGGACGATCGCCGGTTGCGCCGCTGCTCATGGCGTCATCATGGTCGACGAACCAGATGTCCGAAACCCTCCGGCGCGTCACCGCGTTCCTGCCGTAGCGTCCGGTCCGTCATGCGTTCCTGGGCATCCGTCGCCGCGACGGCACCCGAAGACGTCGAGCTCCAGGCTCGGGACTGGGTCGCCCTCGCGCTTCCCGGGCTCATCTGGGGATCGAGCTTCTTCCTCATCGCCGAGGGACTCGACGCGTTCTCGCCGTACCTCGTCACCTGGCTGCGCATCGTCTTCGGCTGCGCGGCGCTGATGCTGGTGCCCGCTGCGCGGGTTCCGGTGCCGAGGGCCGCGTGGCCTCGGATCGTGGTGCTCGGCATCATCTGGATGGCGCTGCCGCTCAGCCTGTTCTCGCTCGCACAGGAGCGGGTCTCGTCGTCGGTCACCGGCATGATCAACGGAGGTACACCGCTGATGACCGCGCTCGTGGCCGCGCTCATCGCCCGTGCGTTCCCGCCGGGCCGGCAGTTCGTCGGGTTGACGATCGGGCTCGCCGGTATCGTGCTCACCGCACTGCCGACATGGTCCGACGGTGGCTCCAGCGCCGCCGGGGTGCTCATGATCATCGGCGCGATCTCGTGCTACGGCGTCGCGCTGAACCTCGCCGGGCCGATGCAGCGGCAGTTCGGTTCGTTGCCGGTGATGGTACGGGCGCTCGGCGTCGCACTCCTGCTCACCAGCCCGCTCGGCATTCGTCGGCGTCGGTGACTCGTCGTTCGCGTGGCGCAGTGCGGTGGCCGTGGTCGTGCTCGGTGCACTGGGCACCGGGCTCGCCTTCGTCCTGATGGGCTCGAATGCCGGCAGCTACGGCAGCACGCGGGCCTCCTCGACGACGTACATCATTCCCGGGGTCGCACTCTTCCTCGGTCTCGCGTTCCGCGGCGAGTCGGTGGCACCGATCGCGGTGCTGGGAAGTGCGGTGGCGTTGTCGGGTGCCTATCTCGTGAACGCCGCCCGAGCCGGCATCAGAGCATGACGGAGACACCGAGGGGCGTATTCGGGCTGCGGTCGGTCAGCTCGCCAGGGCGGCGCTCGCACGGGTGGTGGTAGCCCCGGCGTCGCCCTCGATCTCCGCTGACACCGGCGCGGTCGACGCCGGGGTGGTCGGCCGGCGCCGAGATGGCGGCAGCGTGTCGTTCAACACCATCGACACGAGATCGTCGTCGGCCCGCTCCGGTTCGGCGAGGAGCAGTTCGCGGTCGCGGGACGAGATCGCATCGGCGGGCATGAGCTCGACCCGTTGCCGCCACATCGGCGTGCCCCACCAGGGCGTGACCGCTCCGACGCCGCGCACCGCGGCGAGATTGATGATCGCGTCGTGGCCGAATTCGTCTGCGCCCTCGCAGGACGCGGTCGCCCGCTGCAGGGCGACGGCGCGCACACGCTCCCACGCCTGGTCGCACAGCTCGGCGGCGGGACGCCCGTCGGGCAGCGCGACTCGGTCCGGGTCCGTGACGAGGCGTCGGACGTCGTCGAGGACGTCGTCATCGTGATCGTCGAGGATCTGGCACACCTGCTTGGTGAGCACGGTGGTCGCACGATGCAGGACGATCGGTTCGATCGCCTCCGTGAGCACATCGGTGAAGTGATGCAGCGCCACGCCGAGCGCCGCGTACGTCGGTCGTGCGATCGAAGCGTCGGTGCGGCGGATGAGCTGGGCTGTCGTGGGGGCCGGATCGACATGGCGGCCGGGCACGGCCCGACTCCTGGTGGCGCCGTGGTTCGGCGCCGCCGCCGATGGCGCGACGGCCTCATCGACACGGGGCCGGCCGGTGGTCACGTCATCGATGGTACCCGAAATGTAAAGAACGTGTCAAGAAATGCGGGTGTACGCGAAATGCCCGCGGTCCGGATCGACGTGTCGGCGGGGCCCGATGGACCTGCTACGTTCCTGGCGTGCTGCCTCGATCATCGTTCGGCCGGACGGGTCACGAGTCGACCCGCATCATCTTCGGTGCCGCGGCACTCGGGGCGATGAGCCAGGCGCGTGCCGATGCCACGCTCGAGCTCGTCGATGCGGCCGGCATCAACCACATCGACACCGCGGCGTCGTACGGCGAGTCGGAGCTTCGATTGGCACCGTTCCTCGCGTCGAATCGCGACCGGTTCTTCCTCGCCACCAAGACGGGTGAGCGACAGGGGAGCGCAGCGAGGGCCGAACTCGAGCGGTCGCTCGATCGGATGGGGGTCGATCAGGTCGACCTCGTCCAACTGCACAACCTCGTCGAGCCCGACGAGTGGGACACCGCCTTCGCGCCCGACGGTGTCGTCGCCGCCCTGGTCGCGGCGCGCGACGAAGGGCTCGTCCGCTTCATCGGTGTGACCGGCCACGGCCTTCGGATTCCGAGCATGCTCGTGCGGAGTCTCGAGGCGTTCGACTTCGACAGTGTGCTGTTCCCGTACAACCACGCGCTCCTGGTCGGGCGAGGCGTATCGCGCCGACGTCGACGCTCTCCGCACGTTGTGCCGCGAACGGAACGTCGCCGCTCAGACGATCAAGGCGGTCTCCAAGGGGCGCTGGCAAGATCCCGGCCAGCGAAGGTTCAGCTGGTACGAGCCGCTGACCGATCCGGAGGCGATCGCGCATGCCGTGCGGTTCGTGCTGGCCAACGACGACCTGTTCCTCAACACCACGAGCGACGCCCGGCTCCTGCCGCTCGTGATCGCCGCCGGCGAGGGCGACCTCGCCCTGCCGTCGGACATCGAGATGGATGCCGACATCGAACGGTTCGGGATCACGCCCCTGTTCGCCGAGGGTGCGCTCGAACGAATCTGATCAGCCGTCGACCTCGACCGACTCCATGACTGACGCGACCGAGGGATCGATCGGGACGAACGCCTGATCCGAGTACGAGAGCCGCTGCCACGACCAGTTCGTGTTGGCATCGTCGACCCGAACCAGCACCTGCTCTCCGTCGACCGTGATCGTGATCAGCAGGCCGCGCACCGGAGCGACCCCGGGAATCGCCCGGTCCTCGAAGTCCCCGTACTCGAGCGGGAAGTTCTCCTGGAACGCGGCGGTGTCGAACCGCATCTCGTACTCGTAGACCGCTTCGTCGCCCTCGCCGATCTCCGTGCGCTCGATGAGATCGACGTAGTTGCGTCGCAGCGGACGCGTGAGGATGTCGTCGGCGCTGTCGTCGTCGCGGAGGTACTCGACGGCGAGGAGCACATCGGCCGCGAGTCGGTCGCCTGCCGGCGCCTCCTGCCACGCAGTTCCGTCGCGACGGACATAGGTGGTGACGCCGTCGGGGCTGACCACCTGCATCCCCGCCTGAGATCCGGTTCCGCGTCCCACGAACTCGAACGATCCGGTCACGGTGTCGAGCACGAGCGTGCCGTCGAGCACCGGTGCGGGCGTCGTCGAACGGATCTCGATCGTGGTCGAACGAACCGTCGGGACCTCGGCCGCTTCCTCCGGGAGCTGGTCTCGGTCGAGGAAGTCGCGGACGAACTGCGCTCCGAAATACAGCGCGAACGCACCTGCCGCGAGGAACGCCATGCCGATCAGGCCTCGGGCCAGCCGTCGATACCACGGATTGGCGAGGCGGTTGACGCTGCGACGGCGATCCCGGTCGGTGCGGTACGGCACCTCACGACCTGCGCCGGCTGCGGCCGAATCGGTCGGCGGTGGGGTCGTCGCGGTCACACCGCGGGAGGGTTCGCGTCCGGTCGGCGTGGGTCGTTCCGACGATTCGGAACGGGGAAGCTCGGGTGAGGGCGCGGCGTGGGGCACGGGTTCCGGCGACGCTTCGGGAGCGAACACGGGAGCAACCGGCTGCGCGCCGTCGGGAGGGCCGGGGAGTTCGCCCTCGGATCCGCGATCGTCGCTTCCCTGCATTGGACCATGCTGCCAGATGAGGGCTGCGGTGGGCCGGTTTCGGGTGGACCATGAGCCGGGCAGGTACCATCGGGCGCGATGGTTGCATCAGATTCCACCGGCTCGGGCTTCGGGGCCAACTCCTGGCTGGTCGAGGAGATGTACGAGCAGTACCGATCCGACCCGTCGTCGGTGGGTGAGTCCTGGCAGGAGTTCTTCGAGGACTACCGATCGGTCAATGCTCCGGCGCACCGCGACGCTGCGGCGCCGGCCCCGGCGCTGACACCTCCGGCCCCGTCGACCTCGCCGGACGCACCGCCCGCCGGCCCAGCCCCATCGGCCCCGAGCACGACGACACCGGCCCCGAGCACGACGACACCGGTCGCCGCGGGCAAGCCGCCGCAGCCCGACGACGAGCAGCCCGGCGAGATCATCAAGGGCGTCGGCGCGGTGATCGTGCGGAACATGTCGGCCAGCCTCGAGGTGCCGACCGCCACGAGCTTCCGCAACGTCCCGGCGAAGCTGCTCGAGGTCAACCGCAAGGTGATCAACGGGTATCGCGCACGGTCGGGCCTCGGCAAGGTGAGTTTCACGCACCTGATCGGCTACGCGATCGTGCGGGCGATCGCCGAGACGGTGCCGAACATGAGGAATGGCTTTCTCGCCGGCGACGACGGCAAGCCGCGTCTGGTCCGCAACGATCACGTCAACATGGGCCTCGCGGTCGACGTCGACAACGGTGACGGCACGCGCAGCCTGATCGTGCCGGTACTCAAGGGCGCCGATCAGCTCGACTTCCACGGGTTCCTCGCGGCCTACGAGGAGATCATCCGGAAGGTCAGGAACAACAAGCTGACCATCGATGACTACGCGGGGGCGAACGTCACGCTCACGAATCCGGGCACCATCGGCACCGTGCAGTCGGTGCCGCGGCTGATGCCCGGGCAGGGCGTGATCGTCGGCGTCGGCAGCATCGACTATCCGGCCGAGTTCGAAGGTGCGGACCGGCGAAATCTCTCGGCGATGGGCGTGTCCAAGGTCGTCACGGTCACGTCCACGTACGACCACCGCATCATCCAGGGCGCCGAGTCGGGCTTGTTCCTGAAGCGGATGCACGAGCTGCTGCTGGGTGAGCACGGCTTCTACGAGGACATCTTCACCGATCTCGACATGCCGTACGAGGCGGTCAAGTGGCGACCCGACATCAACCCGCTCGACCGCGAAGAGGCGATGCTCGCCAAGCAGATGGCGGTCGCCAAGCTGATCCGCGTCCACCGTGTGCGCGGCCATCTGATCGCAGATCTCGACCCCCTCCACTGGAAACAGCCCGTGATGCCGATCGAGCTCGATCCGGCCACCTACGGGCTGACGATCTGGGACCTGGACCGTGAATTCCTGACCGACGGCGTGGGTGGCACCACCAAGCTGACCCTCGGCGACCTGCTCGGCGTGCTGCGCGACGCGTACTGCCGCACGATCGGTGTCGAGTACATGCACATCCAGAACACCGAAGAGCAGAGGTGGATCCAGGAACACGTCGAGGTGAAGAAGGCCGACTTCACCAAGGAGCAGAAGGACCGCATCCTCGAGCGGGTGAACGCGGCCGAGGCCTTCGAGAAGTTCCTCGCGACCAAGTACGTCGGCACCAAGCGCTTCGGGATCGAGGGCGCCGAGTCGGCCATCCCGATCCTCGACGAGATCCTGTCCGGCGCCGCCGACGAGGGCCTCGACGGCGCCGTGGTCGGCATGGCACACCGCGGTCGGCTGAACGTGCTGTCCAACATCATGGGGAAGAACTACGAGGCGATCTTCTCCGAGTTCGAAGGCCACGTCGACCCCAACACGGTGCAGGGTTCCGGCGACGTGAAGTACCACCTGGGCCAGACCGGCAAGTACGAGAGCCCGTCGGGCGCCGACATCCCCGTCGAGCTGGCTGCGAACCCGAGCCACCTCGAGACCGTCGACCCGATCGTGATGGGCATCGTCCGCGCTCGGCAGGATCAGATCGAACCGGCCGGTGCGTTCTCGGTGCTCCCGCTGCTGATCCACGGTGATGCCGCGTTCGCCGGGCAGGGCATCGTGGCCGAGTGCCTGGCGATGAGCGACATCGCCGGCTACCGCGTGGGCGGCACGATCCACCTGATCATCAACAATCAGATCGGCTTCACCACCGCGCCCGAGATGAGCCGCTCCTCGCTGTACTGCTCCGACGTCGCCAAGACGGTCCAGGCGCCGATCTTCCACGTCAACGGTGACGACCCGGAGGCCTGTGTGCGGGTCGCCGCGCTGGCCTGGGAGTACCGCCAGAAGTTCCACAAGGACGTCGTCATCGACATGGTCTGCTACCGCCGGCACGGTCACAACGAGGGGGACGACCCGAGCTACACGCAGCCGCTGATGTACAAGGCGATCTCCGAGCGCCGCAGCGTCCGCAAGCTCTACGTCGAGACGCTCGTCAAGCGTGGTGACATCACCGTCGACGAGGCCGAGCAGGCCCTGAGCGACTTCCAGAGCAAGTTGCAGGTCGCCCTGGAGGAGACACGCTCGAAGGGCGCCGAGGTCCACCGGGTTCCTCCGCCCCCGAAACCGATCGGTGTGCTGCCCCACATCCCCACCGGCGTCAGCCGGAGCACGCTGGAGCGGATCTTCCGTCAACTCACCGCGTACCCGGACGGGTTCACGCCGCACCCGAAGCTCGCTCGGCAGTTCGAGCAGCGCAGTGCCCAGTTCGAGTCGGAGCACGATGTCGACTGGGCGACGGCCGAGGCGCTCGCGATCGGATCGCTCATCCTCGAGGGTCATCCCGTCCGTCTCGCCGGCGAGGACTCGCGACGCGGCACGTTCAGCCAGCGGCACGCCGCGATGGTCGACTTCGAGACGGGCGTCCCCTGGATCCCGTTGAGCGGCTTGGAGGGTTCATCCGCGAACTTCTGGGTGTACGACTCGCTGTTGAGCGAGTACGCCGCGCTCGGGTACGAGTACGGCTACGCCCACGCGAACCCCGAGGCGCTCGTGATGTGGGAGGCGCAGTTCGGCGACTTCATCAACGGCGCCCAGATCATCATCGACCAGTACCTCGTCGCAGCAGAGGACAAGTGGGACCAGCGCAACGGGCTCGTCCTGCTGCTGCCGCACGGCTACGAGGGCCAGGGTCCCGAGCACTCGTCGGCGCGCATCGAACGTTTCCTCACGCTCGCCGCCGAGGACAACATGCAGGTCTGCAACGCCACCACCGCGGCGCAGTACTTCCATCTGCTCCGCAGGCAGGTGCACAGTGAGCGGCACACTCCCTTGGTGCTGTTCACACCGAAGCAGGGCCTGCGCATGAAGCAGACGCGCTCGCACGTCGACGAGCTCTCGACGGGCTCGTTCCAGGAGGTGCTCGACGACCCCGCCGTGCGCGATCCGAGCGCGATCCAGCGAGTCGTGTTCTGCTCGGGCAAGGTGGCCTGGGACGCGATGGCTGCACGCGACGAACGGGGTGCGCCGGTCGCGATCGTGCGCATCGAGCAGCTGTATCCGCTGCCCACGACCGAGATGCTGCGCATCGTGCAGGAGCGCTACCCGAACGCGAAGGAACTGCGGTGGTTGCAGGAGGAACCCGAGAACATGGGCGCCTGGAACTTCATCGAGCATCACACGTGGCGGGTCAAGGACCTCGGCTACGACCTTCGCCACGTCGCCCGCTACGAATCGGGGAGTCCGGCAACGGGCTCGAAGGCCGTGCACGACCAAGAGCTCGAGTCGCTCATGGATCGCACATTCGTCGATCTCTGATCGCCGACCACTCCGGTTCACGCCGCTCGACGCTGCGAGGAATTCCCTCGCCGGCTGTCGATTGCGATTCCGGCCGTTCGTCTCCTCTTCGTCAGTACAACCACACAGAGGAGAGTTCCATGACCAAGTACGTGTTCAGCTACCACGGTGACGGTGAGATGCCGAGCGATCCGGCGGCGATCGAAGAGGTCATGCAGGCCTGGGGCGCATGGTTCGGCGGGCTGGGGGATGCGGTCGTCGACGGCGGCAACCCGTTCGGGGCCACGCGATCCGTCGCGTCGGACGGGTCGGTGACCGACGGCAATGCGGCCCGTCTGACCGGCTATTCGATCGTGAACGCAGACAACCTCGACGCCGCGGTGGCGATGGCGAAGGGATGCCCGGTGCTCGGAGGAGGAGGAGGATCGATCTCGGTCAGCGAGACGATCGAGATGTGAGACGGCGCTCTCCGGGACGGGGACGCGAAACGGCCGGCGCCACCCAGTTGGCGCCGGCCGTCCCGTTCAGGAGCGCAGTGGACTCAGCTCTCCCGGAATGGCACCGGATCGGACGACGCGCCGTTGACGTCGGCGATGATGTCGGTCTCGACGAGGGTGTAGATGCACACCTTGCCGTCCTCGCCGATCTTCGCGATCACGGAGTTCGAGATCACGTCGGCGCCGTCGTAGTTGACGCTCGACGCCAGCGGTTGATCCTCCCCGCACGGGAAGACCGTGAGGAAGCCGGGACTCGGCGGCAGGATCGAGGCGACGTTCAGCACGACGGTGGAGGCGTCTGCGGGGACCCCACCACGCCCGGCGACGAGCAGCTCGGTCGTGGAGCCGGCGGCCGACGCGGCCCTCGGCCTGGAACTGACCATCGACGGTCTTCTCGCCGACCCGCGTCTCGAGCAGCCGCGCCGGAACCAGCGGATCAGGTGAACCGTCGACGGGAACGAAGCCATTGACGTCGGCGATCAGGTCGGTCTCGACGAGGGTGTAGATGCACACCTTGCCGTCGTCACCGATCTTGGCCAGCATCGTGTTCGAGACGACGTCGCTGCCGTCGTAGTTGACGCTGGACGCCAGCGGCTGATCGTCACCGCACGGGAACACCGTGAGGAAGCCCGGGCCGCTCGGCAGCACGGCCCCGAGGTTCATGAGCACCGCCTTGGCGTCGTCCGGCACGCCGCCCCGACCGGCGACGACGAGTTCGAGCGTCTCGCCGGCGGCGAGGCGGCCCTCGGCCTCGAAGAGACCGTCGACGGTGTCGTACCCCGGTACGTCGCGGGTTTCGAGGATGCGGGCGGGCGACACGGGTGTCGGTGAGCCGTCGGCTGCGACCTCGCTGTTCACGTCGGCGATGAGATCGACCTCCGCCAGCGTGTAGATGCACACCTTGCCGTCGTCACCGATCTTGGCGAGGACGGCGTTGGAGACCACGTCCCCGGCGTAGTAGTTGACGTTGGAGGCGAGCGGTTGCTCCTCCCCGCACGGGTAGACGGTCAGGAACCCGTCGGAGTCGGGCAGGATCGCGCCGAGGTTGAGGACCACGGCCGATGCATCATCGGCGACGCCGCCACGGCCGGCGACGACGAGCTCGACGGTTCCACCGGCGGCCAGTCGACCGTCACCTTCGAACAGACCGTCCACCGTCGTGTTGTCGGGCCCGATGCGGGTTTCCAGCAAGCGGGCCGGCGTCAGCGACTTGATCGGTGTCGGCAGCGTCGTGCCGATCTCGTTGACGCGATCGGTCGGGGGCGGCGCCACGGGTGAGTTCGCGCCGAGGTAGTCGGTGAGCGCGTCGATGTCCTGCGGACCGGGCACGCGGTCGAGCGGGTCGACCTCGGCGAACGTGCCGAAGTTGTCGCCGCCGTCGGCCAGGAAGTTGTTGACGGCCACCTGGTACGTGGCGCCCATGTCGAGCGGTGTGCCGCCGAGCTTCGATGTTCGTCACCTCGACCCCGGTGCACACGCCGGCCTGCTGGGTGATGTTCAGGTCGTAGGTGAACCCGTCGGAGACTCCGAGGTGGAGCACCGGGCGGCTTTCGTCACCTGGCTGGCACTGCTCCTCGAGCACCGATTGGATCTGTTCGCCCGTCATGGGGAGCACGAACATCGTGTTGTTGAACGGCTGGAACGTGAAGGCCTCGCCGAATGTGACGACGCCGTCGCCCTCGCCGGCGGAGCGACTCCGGGAATTCGAGGTCGCTGCGGACGCCGCCCGGGTTCATGAACGCGATCTCGCGCGCCGAGGCCCTCGGTCGCGGCCAGTTGCGCATCGGCGACCATGTTGCCGGCCGCCGATTCGACGCCGCGGTCGCTGCCGGTCGGGTCACCGCCACGCGTGATGGTTTCGGTGATGGTCCCGACGGGGTCGTTGCCGATCGCTTCGGCGAGTGGCGCCCACTTGTCGAGGATCGCGGTGATCGCCGGGTCGGCGGTCAGATCGTCCTGGAGCACCTCGTGGTTCACGGCCGTGACCGTGCTGCGATCGACGTCACCTTGGGCATCGAGCTCGAAGTTGATCTCCGTGACGACCCGGCCGAACGAGTAGGCGCTGGTCACCGGGCGCGGGTTTCCGTCAGGGTCGTCGAACGAGCAGGTGTACGGCTGGTGCGTATGACCCGAGACGATGGCGTCGACCTCTGCGTCGAGCCCGTCGTTGATCGCGACGATCGGCCCGGATACACCGGCACAACCGTTGATCGCGAAGGGGTTGGGAATGCCACCCTCGTGGAGGAGGACGATGATCGCCTCGGCGCCGTCGGCCTTGATGTCGGGGATCAGCGCATTGGCCGTGTCGACCTCGTCCTGGAACGTGTACCCGGCGACACCGGAGGCGGCCACGAGCGAGTCGGTGCCCTCCAGCGTCATGCCGATGAATGCGACCGGCGTGCCGTCGACGTCGCGGATCTCGTACTCCGGCAGCGGCGTCTCGAGCCGGCCGGTCCCGGGATCGACGACGCCGTCCTCGGTGACGTTGGCGGCGAGCCACTGGAAGTCGGCGCCTCCGTATTCCTGGTCGCCGGGGGTGTTCGGGTCGTAGTCGGTGAAGTAGCAGCCGTCGACGGGGTGACATCCGCCGTTCTGCATGCGAAGCAGCTCGGTCACACCCTCGTCGAACTCGTGGTTGCCGACGCCGGAGATGTCGAGCCCCATCTCGTTGAGCGTCTCGACCGACGGCTCGTCGTGGAACAGGCCCGAGAAGAACGGAGATCCACCGATCAGGTCGCCGGCCGCGACCGTGAAGGAGGCATCGGCGGTGCTGTCGTCGCGGAGCTCTGCGAGCTTGGCCGAGAGGAACTCGCCACCGCCCGCCGCTGAGCCGTCGATCGATCCGGGCGTTCCGGCTTCGACATGGCCGTGGTAGTCGTTGAACGACAGGATCTGCACCGAGTCGCCGGGTGCCGCGGTCACGGGTGTCGCCTGTGCGGCGACCGCGCTCGCGAGTGCGACCGCGGCCGCACTGACGATCGCCAGCCGTTTCCGGGATCGTGTGACGGCTCGGGGTTGATGATCACCAGACATGTGGATTTGGCCTCCTGGGGCTCGCCCCTCCGGGGTTCGGTGCGGACACAACGCGGGTCTAGCACATATGACGGTTCTGTTACACGTCGGGTCGTGGTCGTCGGCCGGGCTCAGCGCAGCGAGAGGCCGAGCACGGTCTCGAGGTCGCCGATCGCCTGGTTCGCTCCGAGCACCTTGATGGTCGTCATCCCCATCGAGCGCGCCGGCTTCAGGTTGATGCCGAGGTCGTCGAGGAAGACGCATGTTTCGGCGGGAACGCCCGCCATCTCACAGGCCAGCTCGTAGAAGCGTCGTTCGGGCTTGCGGCAGCCCACCTTGCTGGACTCGACGACGTGGTCGAATCGCGCCATCACCGCGTCGACCTCGGGCCGCCTCTGGTCGCTTCGTACGTTGTTGGTCAGACACGCCGTGACGAGGCCTGCTTCGATCACCCGGTCGAGCGCCGTCACCATCTCGGGTCGGACCGCTCCACTCAACATGGCCAAGACGTCATGCCCGGGGATCCGGTGACCGAGCGCCTCGGACTCGCTCGCGAACAACTCGTCGAACGTGTCCGCGTCGACCTCCTGGCGTTCGATCAGGGCCCATGCATTGGTGTCGGGTCGCGTGGAGTTGACGGCGCGGATGAAGTCGACCGGCAACCCGTTTCGTCGCTCGTATTCGTTGAACGCGTCGAAGGGGCTGGAGAGGATGACGCCGCCGAAGTCCCAGAACACGGCACGGAACGATGTGGTGGTCTCCGTGCCGGGCATGGTCGGGCACCCTACGATGTGACGAAGCTCCGCTCCGACGCGAGGCACGAACCGAGACGACTGGACACATGCCGAAAGCAACGACACCCAACCTCTTCGTGGTCGATGGCTCGAACATCGCCACGGAAGGTCGATCCCAGCCGAGCCTGGAACAGCTCAACGAAGCCGTGCTGGCCTTCATCGACGAACACCGCGGACACGACCGTCACGGTGGTGGTCGACGCCACGTTCGGTCACCGCATCGCGAAGAAGGAGACCAAGGCGTTCGACGAGGCGGTCGCCAACAACGAACTGGTCACGCCTCCGGCGGGAGCGATCGGCCGCGGTGACGCGTTCGTGTTGTCGATCGCCAACAAAGCGGGCGCCGGCGTGTTGTCGAACGACTCCTTCCAGGAGTTCCACGGCGACTACGACTGGCTGTTCGACGAGGGCCGTTTGGTCGGCGGGAAGCCGGTGCCACATGTCGGCTGGGTGTTCGTCGATCGCACCCCCGTCCGCGGTCCCAAGAGCCGGCGTGCCGTCAAGGAGGCCAAGGAGGCGACAGGACGGATGCGAAACAGCAAGCGAATCGGCGTGTGCGCGCCAAGCGGACGGCGGCCGAAGAGGACACGCCGGCTGCGGAGCCGGCGGCCGAGTCCGGACGCAAGCGGGGTCGGCGCTCCGAGCGAGCCGCGAAGCAGACGACCGACGATGTCGCCGCGGCGCCCAGTTCCAGCAAGGATTCCAGCAAGGATCACGTCAACGAGCTGATGCCCTTCCTCGAGTTCGTCGAACGGCATCCGGTCGGTACCAGCTGCACCGCCCAGGTCGAGAGCTACGCATCGCACGGCGCCTACGCGCGGACCGGCGACGTCTTGATCTACATCCCACTCCGGCTGATGGACGATCCGACTCCCCGGAGCGCACGGTCCGTATTGAAGGTCGGCGAAGCCGTGGCACTCGTGGTCGTCGGCTTCACGCCCGAGCGGCGCAGCATCGACGCCGCGATGCCGCACATGGCTGCCGAGCTCGGTCGCCGCCGCGACGGCGTCGGAGCCCGAGCAGCCGGCTCCCGCCAGGAAGAGCCCGGCGAAGAAGGCGGCCGCCAGGAAGGCGCCGGCGAAGAAGGCGACTGCCAAGAAGGCGCCGGCGAAGAAGGCGACTGCCAAGAAGAGCGCCGGCGAAGAAGAGCGCCGGCGAAGAAGGCGCCGGCGAAGAAGGCGGTCACCGAGAAGAGCGCTGCCAGGAAGAGCCCGGCGAAGAAGGCTGCAGCGACCAGGTCGGCCACGAAGAAGAGCCCGGCGAAGAAGGCTGCAGCGACCAGGTCGGCCGCGAAGAAGACCCCGGCGAAGACGACCGCTGCGAAGAGGGCGCCGGCCAAGAGGTCGCCGGCGAAGCGGGCCGATACCTGATGCGGGTGGTCACGTGGAACGTGAACTCGCTCCGCGCGCGGCTCGAGCGGGTCGAGGCATGGGTCGCCGAGGTGCAACCCGACGTCGTGTGCATGCAGGAGACCAAACTCGCCGACGACGCGTTCCCCGCGCTCACCTTCGAGGCGCTCGGGTACGAGACGGCGCACTACGGGCAGGGACAGTGGAACGGCGTGGCCATCATCTCGAAGGTCGGCCTCGACGACGTGGTCACGAACTTCGCGGACGGCATCGACCCCGACCCCGACGCGCGGATCATCACCGCGACCTGTGGCGGGGTGCGGGTTTCGTGCTGCTATGTACCCAACGGCCGTTCGCTCGACGACGACCACTACACGTACAAGCTGAGCTGGCTCGACCGTCTGCTCGACCACCTCGGCCGCGAGACCGACCCGTCAGCCGACGTCATCGTCACCGGCGACTTCAACATCGCGCCCGAGGATCGTGACGTGTACGACATGGCCAGGTTTCAGAACGCCACCCATGTCAGTCAGCCCGAACGCGAGCGCCTGGCGGCGCTCGAGAACTGGGGTCTCACCGACCTGTTCCGACAGCAGCACCCCGATGCCGATCGGGTCTACTCGTGGTGGGACTATCGGGCCGGCGACTTCCACCAGGGCCGCGGGCTCCGCATCGACCTGGTGCTGGGTTCGGCGAGCGTGGCCGAGCGTTGCGAATGGAGCTCGATCGACCGCAACGCCCGCAAGGGCAAGAGCCCGAGCGACCACGCACCCGTGATGGTCGACCTCACCGACGAGCTCAACTAGCCGTTCGTGGTCGGCGCCTCGTGGAGGGCGCTGTCGATGCGGTCGAAGAGTCGGCGTGACGTCAGCGCGCCGAGGCCGGTGAGCTCGTCGAGTTCCTCGGCCGACGCCGGCCGGTGTTCGGCGATCAGCGCGAGCGCCCGATCGGTGCACACGGCGTCGGGCAGGATCCCGGCGGCGCGTGCGGTGGCGGCGCGCCACTCTTGGAGTCGTTCCAGCGTGACCGACCGAGTCGACCGGCTCATGGCGACGAGCGACTCGGGCGGCGGCAGCAGCGGCGGCTCCTCGCTCACGAACCCGTCGAGGAACGGCGTCGGCTTCCGCTGGTAGCCGCTTCGGCGTTCGGCCCAGTTGACCGTGAGCCGGTCGGTCGCGCGGGTGAGCGCCACGTACAGCAGCCGGGCCTCTTCCGCCTTCGCCGTCTGCGTGGTCGCCGACCGATGTGGCACGAGACTCGTCTCGCAACCGACCAGGTGGACCGTGTGCCACTCGCGACCCTTGGCCGCGTGGAACGTCTGGAGTTCGACACCCGGCTCGTGGCGGCCGAAGGGGTCGTTCGTGTTGATCCACGTTCGGAACGCGAGCCCGTCACCGGTCGGCTGGTCGCGGAGGAACGCCAGCGCCGCAGCCGACACCTCGAGCGCCGGATCGTCCTCGTTCTCGGCCTGTTCCCGGAGGTCGTGCGCCCATTTGCGCAGCAGATCGCCGTCCTTCATGTGAGCGGCCGCGGCCAACAGCGGTGTGATCGGCGAGCCGGGACCGTCGACGAGGCGCCGGACCGGTACGCCACGCGCCGCCAACGCGTCGCGAACCGGTCGGAGCACGGCGTGGGTTCGTGCGAGCACCGCCACCCGGCTCGTACGGGCGAGCGTCGGGTCGAGCCGGGCGATGGAAGACGCGACCCATGAGGCTTCGTCCGTCTCGTCGTCGTGACGGACGATGTCGACCATGGCGCCGTCGGGGCGGGCCGACCGGACGTCGTCGGCCTGGTCGCCGCCGCGGAGCGCACGGGCACCGACGTCGACGATCTGGGGAGTGCAGCGATGGTTGACGGGGAGCCGCACCACCTCGACTCCGGGGAAACGGTCGGCAACCTCGCGGAGGATCGTGGGGTCGGAGCCGTTGAAACTGTAGATGGCCTGGGCCGGGTCGCCGACCAGGAAGAGATCGTCGACGCCCTGGCGAAGCAGTTCGACGAGTCGATGCTGGAGGGGGTTGAGGTCCTGTGCCTCGTCGACGAGGAGGTGGCGGTACCGCCACCGTGTCGCCGCGGCGAAGTCGGCATCCGTCTCCAACGCTTCGATGGTGAGCAGGAGGAGATCGTCGAGGTCCACGACACCGCGCTGACGCTTCTCCCTCCGGTACGCAGCCATCGCCTCGGTGACGCGCTGGGCGTCGACCGGCGGACGGCGCACCCCCCGACGGACCGCTGCGTCGTACCCGGCCGCGTCGACGCCCCGAGCCGATGCCCAGTCGAGTTCGGCGACGAGGTCGTCGAGACCTGCCGTGCCCATGACGTCGCGGACGAGGCGCTTGCGATCGGCGATGATCGTGCGCGGTTGCTCGTCGAGGTCGATCCATCGCTGGCGGAGCAGCTGTTGTGCGACCGAATGGAACGTTCCGGCGGTCACGCGCTCGGTGAGACCGAGACGGGGGAGTCGACGTCTGAGCTCTCCGGCTGCCTCGCGCGTGAACGTCAACACCACCGTGTGGGCGGCATCGGCCGTGCCCGTGGCGACCCGGTACGCGACGCGCCGGGTGAGTACCCGCGTCTTCCCCGAACCGGCGCCGGCGATCACCGCGACGAGCTGCGATTCGGTCGTGACCGCACGCCGCTGGTCGGCGTCGAGGTCGGCCAACACGGCGTTCGGATCCACGGCGTCACGGTACTGTTGATCTCATGCCGTATCCGAGGACGCTGCTGAATGATTACGAGACGGTGGCCCTCGACCTGCACCCCCACTGGTGGTACTTCTCGAGGCCGGTGATGCTGCTCGTGGCGTCGATCATCTTCGGCATCCTCACCCGCGTCTACCTCGACGGTCGTGACGAGGAGGTCGTCAGCTACATCGCGATCGGGCTGATCGTGTTCAGCGCTCTTTGGCTCGCCACTCGCTACGCGAAGTGGGCGAACACGAACTTCGTGATCACCAGCGATCGCATCATCTACCGCAGTGGCGTCGTCGCCAGGAGCGGCATCGAGATCCCGCTCGAACGGGTCAACAACGTGCACTTCAGCCAGGGCCTCTTCGAGCGCATGCTCGGCGCCGGTGACCTGCTGATCGAATCGGGAGCCGTCGACGGCCAGCAGCGGTTCTCCGACATCCGCCGACCCGGCCACGTGCGGAATCTGATCCACGCCCAGATGGAGGTCAACGAAGGGCGCCGCTTCAAGGCGCCGGCCGCCACGATGACCGATGTGCCGACCCAGCTGGAGAAGCTGGAGGGCCTGCTCGAACGCGGCACCCTCACTCCCGAGGAGTTCGAGAAGCAGAAGCGGCGCCTGCTCGACGGCTGATCGATCCGTTACCGATCCGCGCGTGCTGCGTGTCACACTCGTGCGATGAGTAGAGCAACACTGGCCTCCGGCATCGAGCTGGAGTACGACACGTTCGGCTCGGCCGACGACCCCGCCCTCCTCCTCGTGATGGGGTTCACCGCGCAGATGATCGCCTGGGACGAGCAGTTCTGCCGGCAGTTCGCGGAGCGGGGCCGGTTCGTGATCCGGTTCGACAACCGTGACTGCGGCCTGTCGACCAAGTTCGACGGGCAGATGGTCGATCTGACCTCGGCGTTGGCGGCGGTGCTCACCGGATCGCAGCCGCCGCCCATCCCGGAGGACTCGGTGCCGTACACCTTGTCCGACATGGCGGCCGATGGGATCGGCCTGCTCGACCACCTCGGGATCGACCAGGCCCACGTCGTCGGGGCCTCGATGGGCGGCATGATCGTGCAGACGATGGCGATCGAGCACCCGGACCGGTTGCTCAGCCTGACGTCGATCATGTCGACGGTCGGTGACCAGGCATACGGGGCGCCGACCGCCGAGGCCATTCAGGTGTTGCTGACCCCACCGATGCCGACCCGCGAGGGTGCGATCGCTCGCTCCGCCGACTTCAAGGTGTGGGCGTCGCGGCGGTACTTCGACGCCGGCCTCACCGCGGAGATGGCCGGCCGGTCGTTCGACCGATCGTTCTACCCCGAGGGCGCGCTCCGCCAGCTGGCCGCGATCTACGCGAGCGGCGACCGCTCGGAGCGGTTGGCCGACGTCGCGGCCCCGACGCTCGTCATCCACGGCCTCGACGACACGCTGATCACGCCGTCGGGTGGTCGTCGGACCGCCGAGCTCGTGCCGGGCGCCCACCTGCTCGAACTGGCCGACATGGGCCACGATCTGCCCGGGCCGCTCTGGCCGCTGATCACGGGCGCCATCGTGGCCCACGGCGACACCGTTCACGCGGGTTCGGCGGTCGAGGTCGCCTCGTGAGCGGGCCGCTCACCGGCTTCCGCATCATCGAGATCGCGGGGATCGGTCCGGGACCGTTCGCCGCGATGTTGCTCGCCGACATGGGCGCCGAGGTGATCCGGGTCGAACGCGCGGGCGCGGTGCGTGGGCCGGCGCCCGACACCCCGCATCCCGACATCCTCCGCCGCAACCGTCGCAACATCGCGATCGACCTCAAGCACCCCGAGGGTGTGGCCACGCTGCTCGACCTCGTCGAGCGGGCCGATGCCCTGATCGAGGGGTTCCGCCCGGGTGTGATGGAACGTCTCGGGGTCGGTCCCGACGAGTGTCTCGCCCGCAACCCGCGGCTCGTCTTCGGGCGCATGACCGGCTGGGGCCAGGACGGCCCGCTACGCGCAGGCTGCCGGCCACGACATCAACTACATCGCGCTCGCCGGCGCATTGGCGCACTTCGGCCGAGCCGGCCAGCCGCCGACCCCGCCGATGAACATGGTCGGCGACTTCGGAGGGGGCGGCATGTTTCTCGCCTTCGGTGTGGTGTGTGCGCTGCTCGAGGCGAGCCGAAGCGGCGAGGGGCAGGTCGTCGACACGGCGATGGTCGACGGGACGGCGACGCTGATGACCATGTTCTGGACGATGAGCCAGTCCGGCCTGCACGACCAGTCGCAGCGCGGCGTCAACCTGCTCGACACCGGCGCCCACTTCTACGACGTGTACGAGTGTGCCGACGGCGAGTACGTGTCGATCGGCTCGATCGAGCCGCAGTTCTACGCCGAGCTGATGCGGCTCACGGGCCTCACCGACGACCCCGATTTCGCTGCGCAGATGAACCGCGACGGGTGGCCCGAACTCAAACGGCGCCTCGGCGAGCTGTTCCTGACGAAGACGCGCGACGAGTGGTGCGAGATCATGGAGCACACCGATGTCTGTTTCGCCCCGGTGCTCCGGATGGACGAAGCGACGCAGCACCCGCACAACATCGAGCGGGGCACATTCGTCGAGGTGGACGGTCTGACCCAGCCGGCGCCGGCGCCACGATTCAGCCGGACCGCACCGGTGATCGACCGCCCGCCCGCCCACGACGGCCAGCACACCCTCGAGGTCCTGCGTGACTGGGGCGTCGACTCGTCTCGCATCGACGAGCTGGTCGAATCCGGCGCCGTGAAACAGGCCGGCTGAGCGTCGTGCCCGCGGCCGACGGTGTCGGCCTCGGATCGGGGGATCCCGCTCTTCGACGCACCGGTGCCCGTTCGTTCCGACCGGTCGAGTCGATCCGCTGCGCGGGTGACGCGAACCGGCTGATCCACGACCTCGCGGGCCGGTCGGCGTTCGGTTCCGAGCGAGAGCTGGCACACTCGTGCCGATGGGAACACTGCTCTGCTTCCACGCGCATCCCGATGACGAGGCGATAGCGACCGGCGGGTCGATGGCCCGCGCCAACGCCGAGGGCCATCGAGTGGTCCTGGTGGTCGCGACCGACGGCGCCCACGGTGAGGTGCCCGACGACCTCGGGTCCGACGAGTCGCTCGCCGACCGTCGGCGGACCGAGACGGCGGTCTCTGCGGCGGCGCTCGGCATCGACCGGGTCGAGTTCCTCGGGTTCACCGACTCGGGGATGAACGGTTGGGACGCCAACGACCACGACGGTTCGTTCTGGCAGGCCGACACCGACGAGGCGGCCGTCCGCCTCGCAGCGATACTGCTCGACGAACAGGTCGACGTGTTGACGATCTACGACTGGCACGGCGGCTACGGGCACCCCGACCACATCAAGGTGCACCGAGTCGGTGTCCGCGCCGCCGAGCTCGTCGCCGAGCGGATGCCGACGATGCGGGTGCTCGAGGCGACGATGAACCGCGACGAGATGCGGCGTGGCATCGAGATGGCCAAGGAGATGGGGGCCGACGACTTCGGTCCGACCGATGACCACGGCGAGGAGTTCGACCCCGACGCGCCGATGGACGACGGCAACCCCATGGGGACGCCGGAATCGGAGCTGACGCTCGGCGTCGACGTGTCGCCGTTCGTCGAGCGGAAACGTGCTGCCATCGCCGCCCATCGCAGCCAGGTCAGCGATCAGAGCTTCTTCCTGCAGATGCCGACGGAACTCTTCGCCCAGGCGTTCGGTCGCGAGTGGTTCATCGAGCACGACCGCGAAGCCGACGGATCGGGCCCCCGCCTCGGCTGGATGTTCGACTGACCGAGCAGTCGGGCGGTCGGTGGATGCGCACATTCTGCGTCATCGTCAACCACAATGTCCCTCATGCCCTCGCGCCCGAGCATCGCGGCACTGATCGCCGCGTCCCTCCTCGTCGCGTCGTGTTCGGGTGGTGACGACGACGTCGCGAGCACGACCGATCCGGTCGAGACCACCTCGCCGATCACCGATGCCGAGACGGTGCCGCCGACGACCACCACCACCACCACCACGGTGCCGGCGACCACCACGCCGGTGACCGATCCGGTCGAGACCACGCCGGACAGCACGCAGCCGCCGACCACCACGACCACCGTGCCCCCGACGACCACGACCACCGAACCGCTGTCCGTGCAGGAGCTCGTGTTGCGTGACGACGGCATCGGTTCCGCCAAGTTCGGTGCCGCTCCCGACGGCGTGGTCGAGTACGTGACGTCGATCCTCGGAGGCAACACGGGCGACACCGGCTGGGTCGACCCGTTCACGTTCGCCGTCTGCGACGGCACGGTGGCGCGACGCGTCGACTGGGGTGTGCTCTCACTGTTGTTCAGCGACTTCTCCGACGTCGCCGACGGCCGGCGACACTTCATGGGGTACGAGTACGGGCGCGTCGGCGAACTGGGCGACGAGCCCGCCGGGCTGCGGACGCCGGGAGGCACCACGCTCGGCAGCCGCGTGGTGGATCTGCTCGCCGACTTCCCGGAGGCGGCGGTGAACCCCGGTGAGCAGGACATCAACATCCCACCGAACTTCTACGTCAGCGACGACTTCTACGGCCTGATCACGGGGGTCGAGCCCGAGGACGTGGTGACCGTCGTGTTCGGTGGCTACGGCTGCGGCGAGTAGCGCAGGCGTCACGGCGATGGACGGGCTGTTCGACGCGCACACGATCAACGCGTGGGTGCTCATCGGGATGAACGCCGTCGCCGGGCTCTGGTGTCTCGCGGCGTTCCGGTTCGAGCCGCTGCGGAGCCGCGGGATGTGGGTGTTCGTGATCGTGGCGCAATTGACGGCGTTCTCCCAGGCCGTCATCGGGGCACTGCTCTCCAATCGCGAGGGCGTCGAACTGGACGACATGCACGCGCTCTACGGCTTCTCGGCGATCATCGCCGTCGGCATCATGTACAGCTATCGAAGCAGCCCGTTCCTCAAGGGCAAGGAGCTGCTGCTCTACGGGTTCGGCAGCTGGTTCGTGATGGGGCTCGGCCTGCGCAACCTCTACCTCGGCTGACCCAGCTCGCCGGACGCCGTGACCATCGGCTCCGGCGTGTTCATGGCGGCGTCTCGCGCTCAGCCGAGTTTGGCTTCGAGGGTGTCGACGGCCATCTGGAGCTGGGCCGGCAGCTTCTCGCCGAACGAGGCGTAGTGTTCGCGGATCTGCGGGATCGCCTCGCGCCAGCCGTCGGTGTCGACCGCGAGCAGCGTCTCGAGATCGGCTGGGTCGATGTCGAGTCCGTCGACGTCGAGGGCGCCGTCGGTGGGCAGGCGGCCGATCGCCGTGTCGACGACCTCGCCGTCACCGTCGAGTCGTTCGAAGACCCACTTCAGCACGCGGCTGTTCTCGCCGAAGCCGGGCCACAGGAACCGCCCGTCCTCGTCGCGGCGGAACCAGTTCACGAAGAAGATCTTCGGCAGGTTGTTCGGGTCGGTCGCCTTGCCCATCGTGAGCCAGTGGGAGAAGTAGTCGGCGTAGTGGTAGCCGCAGAACGGCAGCATGGCCATCGGGTCGAAGCGCAGCTCGCCCTTGGTGCCCTCCGCGGCGGCCGTCTTCTCGGACGCCATGATCGAACCGAGGAACACGCCGTGCTCCCAGTCGAACGCCTCGGTCACCAGCGGCACGGTGGTGCGGCGGCGACCGCCGAACATGATCGCGGAGATCGGGACGCCCTTCGGGTCCTCCCATTCGTCGGCGATCGACGGGCACTGCGACGCAGGAGCGGTGAACCGTGCGTTCGGGTGGGCGGCAGGGGTGTCGGAGGCCGGGGTCCACGGGTTGCCACGCCAGTCGGTGGCGGCCGCCGGGGGAGTGTCGGACATCTCCTCCCACCAGACGTCGCCGTCGTCGGTCAACGCGGTGTTGGTGTAGATGCAGTTCGCGTGGAGCGTCTCCATCGCGTTGTGGTTGGTCTCGTGACTCGTGCCGGGCGCCACGCCGAAGAAGCCGGCCTCCGGGTTGATGGCGTAGAGGCGACCATCGTCGCCGAACTTCATCCAGCAGATGTCGTCACCGACCGTCTCTGCCGTCCAGCCGGGGATCGTCGGTACGAGCATCGCCAGGTTGGTCTTGCCGCACGCGGACGGGAACGCCGCGGCGATGTACTTCGTCTCACCCTCGGGGTTCGTCAGCTTGAGGATCAGCATGTGCTCAGCGAGCCAGCCGTCGTCGCGGGCCATCACGGAAGCGATGCGGAGAGCGAAGCACTTCTTGCCGAGCAGGGCGTTGCCGCCGTAGCCCGAACCGTACGACCAGATCTCGCGGTCCTCCGGGAAGTGCACGATGTACTTGTTGTCGGCGTCGCACGGCCAGGGCACGTCGGCCTGGCCGTCGGCGAGCGGCGCGCCGACGGAGTGCACGCAGCGGACCCAGTCGCCGTCGGCGAGCACGTCGAGCGCACCCTGACCCATGCGGGTCATGATCCGCATATTGGTGGCCACGTACGCCGAGTCGGTCAGCTGCACGCCGATGTGCGCGATCGGTGATCCGAGCGGGCCCATCGAGAACGGCACGACGTACATCGTGCGGCCGGACATGGCGCCGGTGTACAGCTCGGTCAGTTCGGCCCGCATCTCCGACGGCTCACGCCAGTTGTTGTTCGGGCCGGCCTCTTCCTCGGTGGCGGCGCAGATGAACGTGCGGCCCTCGACGCGGGCGACGTCGCCCGGATCGGAGTGGGCCCAGTAGCTGTTGGGCCGCCTCGCCTCGTCGAGCTTGGTGAAGGTGCCCGACGCCACGAGTTCGCCCGCCAGCCGGTCGTACTCGTCGGCGCTGCCGTCGCACCAGTAGATCTGGTCGGGCTGGAGCACGGCTGCCCAGTCGTCGACCCACTGCTCGAGCCGTCGGTTCGTCGTGGTTCCAGCCATCGTCTCGCCTCTCTGGTCAGGAGTCTTCGGCCAGTGTGGCAAACGCGCGGGGTGGCGGAACACCTCCAAACGGCCGGTCAGGCATGAGTTTGTGCAGATGTGAAGATCTGAAAAACAGATAGTTCACCCGACAACCAACGCTGAAAGCGTTTGCAGAAGGCGTCGGGTCGTCGCCGGTTCGGCAACGGATCGCGACCGGTGGGCCGGACGTGATCGAGACGGTTCAGTGTGTGCCGGGGGTACCCATGTCGATCTCGGAGCCGAGGCGCAGGTGGGTCGCCCGGCCGGCATCGTCGAGATCGAAGACGACCCGCTGGCCCTGACGGAGCATCCGGAACAGCGAACCTTCCAGCGCGTCGCCGGCGAGGTCGTAGTCGGCGAGATCGGTGTCGCACATGACGACGCCGAGACCCGAGTGCGGGTCGTACGCCTTGACGACGCCCTGCATCAGCCGGCCTTGACGATCTTGCCGGCCTTGATGCAGCTCGTGCACACGTTGACCCGCTTCGTGGCACCCTTCACCTGCGTGCGAACCCGCTGGATGTTGGGGTTCCAGCGCCGCTTCGTGCGGCGGTGCGAGTGCGACACCGACATGCCCCAGGACGGGCCCTTGCCACACACTTCACAAACCGATGCCATCTGAGTTCTCCTGAAAGACGTTCGTGGACGTCACCCGTCCACACAGCCATCGCAGGCTAACAGCGAATCGTTCGACACCAACCGGCCCGATCGAGCTCGAACGTGTCAGCCGCAGGGCGCGTCACTGGGTGAAGCGCCGAACCTTCGTCGACTTGCCGCGGATCGTCGCGCCGTTCATGGTCCCGATCACTCGCTCGGCGTCACGTTCGGGGACGCCGACCACGCTGTAGTGGTCCGCGATCCGGATCGGACCGATCTGGCGGCCCTCGAGCCCGGCCTCGTTGGCGAACGCTCCGACCAGGTCGCCCGGTCGCAGACCGGCCGACCGGCCCATCGCCACGTACACGTACCCCGTCGGTTCGGCGTTGTCGCGGCCGCGGTCGTCGAGCGAGCCCGGCGCACCGCGATGGCCGGGCTTGCCACGGTCGCGGTGGCGGCCCTTGTCGCGTTTCGTGTCGCGGCGATCGAAGCGTCGGGCGTCGGGGATCTCCACGTCGTCGTCGTCGGCGGCGCTCTCGTGCGCCAACTTGACCGCCGCGAGCGCGATCCGGCGCATCTCGTGGTCGTCCGCCAGTGTGTCGACGATCTCGGCGAGATCGTCGAGATCGTCGTCGGCGAGGGCGCTCCGGATCGCTTCCGACGTCGTCGCCATGCGTCGCTCGCGCAGGTCGGCGACGGTCGGCACCGTCTCGATGCTGATCTGTTGCTTCGTGAGCCGTTCGATGTTGCCGAGCAGGCGCTGTTCGCGCGGCTCGGCCAGCGTGATCGCCACGCCCTCGCGGCCCGCTCGGCCGACGCGGCCGATGCGGTGCACGTAGCTCTCGGGCGCCGACGGCACGTCGTAGTTGACGACATGGGTGAGGGTGTCGATGTCGAGGCCGCGGGCCGCGACGTCGGTGGCGATCAGCAGTTCGGCGGTGCCGTCGCGCAGCCGCCCCATGACCCGGTCGCGCTGCTTCTGGTCCATGCCGCCGTGGAGCGCCTCGGCCCGGTAGCCGCGTCCGTTCATCGTCACGGTCAGCTCGTCGACCTCGCCGCGGGTCCGGCAGAAGACGATCGTCGGCGATCGGTGCCTCGACGTCGAGGATGCGGCCGAGGGCGGCGGCCTTGTGCGCGCGCTGCACGACGTAGGCGCGTCTGGCGGATCAGCGTCGCTGCCGGGCTGGCCGCTCGGCCGCACCGATCCGGATCCGGACCGGGTCGCGCTGGTAGCGCTTGGCGATGGCGTCGATCCGTGCCGGCATGGTGGCCGAGAACAGCACCGTCTGGCGCTCGTCGGGGGTCGCTGCGAGGATCGTCTCGATGTCGTCGGCGAAGCCCATGTCGAGCATCTCGTCGGCTTCGTCGAGGACGACGATCCGGACGTCGTCGAGCGGAAGCGATCCGCGGCCGATGTGGTCGATGGCCCGGCCCGGCGTGGCGACGACGACGTCGACGCCGCGGTCGAGCTGCTTGGAGCTGACGGTGGATCGGCTGGCCGCCGTAGATCGGGACGACCTTCACGCCCAGGTGACGGCCGTACTTGAAGATCGCCTCGCTGACCTGCATCGCGAGCTCACGGGTCGGAACGAGCACGAGCGCCGTCGGTGCGGTGCCGCGGCCGCGCGTCGACTCGAGCCGGTCGAGGACCGGCAGCGCGAACGCCGCGGTCTTGCCGGTGCCGGTCGCCGCCTGGCCGAGCAGGTCGCGACCGGCGAGCAGGGCGGGATCGCCTCGCGCTGGATCGGCGTGGGCTCCTCGTAGCCGAGATCATCGAGGGCGCCGAGGAGTTCCGCTCGCAGGTCGAGGTCGGCGAACGTGACGACGTGGTCGGTGGCGTCGTTCGGCTCGTCGTTCGAAAGGGCTCCAGCCTCCGCGGTGTCGGGGCTGGGGTCGGCGTGGTTCGCGCTCATGGTGTCTCGTTCTCGTTCACGTCCCGTGGGATCGGGGACGAGCCACCCTAGGTCCGCCCGTGGGGAGCCGCTCGGTCCGGAGCGCGTCAGCCCACGCCGTCGGATGCGTCGGCCGCGTGCTTCTCCGCGCGACGACGCATGCGGGCGACACGTTCGACCACCTCACTGACCACGAGCACGGTTCCACCGGCGACGAGGCCCCACACCACACCGGCGATCCACCCCACCACGACACCGACGGCCACGATCGCTACCAGCCAGATCGCGTTCCGTCGTGACATCGAGTTCGTCCTTCCCACTAGCAACCGAGGCACGCGGCGTCGTCTCGGGCGGTGCTCGCCGCAGCCGATGGCCACCGCTGCGGTCGACGACCACCGTAGCGCTCCGGCCGGCCGGGCCGGTGGAATCGGTTCGTCGACGGTCGGCGGACAGCACCGTGCCGAGCCGTTCGAATCCTGGTCTAGGGTGTCGACCGGGGCGGGGGTCCAACTCAGCGTCGTGATCCACGGCGCTGCTCAACATGGGGGTACAGATTCACATGAAGCACGGTCAACGAGGTCGTCGTGTCATCACGGCGTTCGCACTCCTGGTCACGGGTGCGGTGCTACCGGCCACTGCGGCTGCCGCACCGTCCAAGAATGGGTGCGAGAACCGCAACATCAATCAGATCAAGAAGTTCCTGGCGTGTGTCGACGCCGACGGCGCGTTCGACCACCTGGCCGTGTTCCAGTCGTTCGCCGATGCCAGCGGTGGCACTCGGGCCTCGGGAACGCTCGGATACGACGCGTCGGTGGACTATGTCGCCGACGTGCTCAACGACGCCGGCTGGAGTGTCGAGCGTCAGGAGTTCAGCTTCTTCCAGTACACCGAGATCGGCGCCTCGTTGACGGTCGGCGGAGCACCGGTCGAGACCCAGACGTTCGAGTACTCGGGCAACGGTGAGGTGCTGGGCGGCAACGTCGTGCCGGTCGACGTCGACCTCGGACTCGGCAACTCGTCGACGTCCGGCTGCGAACGCACCGACTTCGACGACGCTCTGTTCACCGGTCCCGCCGACATCGCCCTCGTCCAGCGGGGAGCCTGCAACTTCTCGGCCAAGGCGGCCAACGCCGAGGACGCTGGGGCCGAAGGTGTGATCATCTTCAACCAGGGCAACACCGAGGGGCGCCTCGGCATCATCAACGGCACCTTGGGCGGCCCGGTGGTCAGCATCCCGGTCCTCGACGTCTCCTACGACGATGGTGTGGCCCTCATCGGCACCGAGGCCGCCGTCGACATGTCGGCCGAGGGTTTGATCGAGGAGACCGTCACCGAGAACGTCGTCGGCGAATTGACCGGCGCCAACGACGACAACGTCGTCATGGCCGGTGCGCACCTCGACTCCGTGCTCGATGGGCCCGGCATCCAGGACAACGGCAGCGGCTCGGCTGCCCTCCTCGAGATCGCGGAGGTGCTCGGCAAGAACAAGAAGTACACGCCGCAGAACACCTTGCGCTTCGCGTGGTGGGGCGCCGAGGAGTCGGGTCTGATCGGGTCGTTCGAGTACTTCACCAACGCTGACTTCGGTCTGCTCAACGGACCGCCGGAGGAGATCGCTCGGATCTCGTCGTACATCAACTTCGACATGATCGCGTCGCCGAACTTCATCTACGGCGTCTACGACGCCGACCAGTCGACGTTCCCCGCTCCGGTTCCCGTGCCGCCGGGCTCGGACGCGCTCGAGGATCTGTTCGAGGCGTACTACTCGATCGAGGGCATTCCATACGAGGACACGGAGTTCTCGGGGCGGTCCGACTATCAGGTCTTCATCCTGCTCGGCATCCCGGCGAGCGGACTGTTCACCGGTGCCGAGGTCCTCAAGACCCCGGAGCAGGAGGCGATCTGGGGCGGCACCGCCGGCGACCAGTTCGACCCGTGCTACCACCTCGCCTGTGACACGATCGACAACGTGAGCGCGGAGGCGCTCGACGTGAACATCGACGCTGTCGCCTACGCCGTCTACAACCTCGCGTCGACGACCGAAGCGGTGAACGGTGTGCCCGGGATCGAGCCGAAGGGAATCACGCCCGCCGATGTCGTCTTCGACGGCCCCCAGGGCACGTTCGCCGGAGGCGGTGGCTTGTCGGCGGGGCATTCTCACCCGAGTTCGTGATCGACATCACCTGAATCCGTCGGAGGGAGCGCCCGTGCGGGCGCTCCCTCCGACGCGTGTCGAGATGCACGGCAGACACGACGCCGACGGAGCGGGCTAGATGGGAGCGTCAGCGTTAGCCTGGTCGGGTGCCCACGCTCGAACGGCTCGATGTCCACGCGCTCCGCGATGTCGTCACGACCTACCGCGACACCGTGCGTGACCATGCGGGTGGTCTGAACCTGCTGAACGTCTACCCGGTCCCCGACGGCGACACCGGGACCAACATGGCCCGAACGCTCGATGCGGTGGTCGCCGAGATGGACGGCACCGACGCCGGCGATCTCGAAGCGACCTGCGACGCGATCAGCCATGGATCGCTCATGGGCGCCCGTGGCAACAGTGGTGTCATCCTCAGCCAGATCCTGCGCGGCTTGGCCTCCACGTTGCGAGGGCACGCCGAGACCACGGGCCAGAAGTTCGCCGAGGCGCTCACGGCTGCGTCGGCCGGCGCGTACCAGGCGGTCCTGAAACCGATCGAGGGCACGATCCTCACGGTGGTGCGCGAGAGCGCCGAGGCAGCCACGGCCGCCTCGGCCTCGGACGACTCGCTCGTCGACACGCTGCGGGCGGCACGTGACGCCGGCAAGCGGGCGCTCGACAACACGCCCGAGCTGCTGCCCGTGCTGAAAGACGCCGGTGTGGTCGACGCCGGTGGCGCCGGCTACCTGTTGTTCCTCGACTCGGCGTTGTACGTCATCGACGGTCAGCCGCTGCCCGAGCCCGATGGGGACGACGATTACGCACACGGACTGTCCGAGGCACAGTTCGAGGCAGTGGCGCGTCGCGAGTCGGGGGTCGAGGGCGAACTCGACGTCAGCGAGCAACGCTACGAGGTGATGTACTTCCTCGACCTCGTCGACGATCGTATCGACGACTTCAAGCAGGGGTGGGGAGCGATCGGTGACTCGATCGTGGTCGTGGGCGGCGACGGGCTCTGGAACTGCCACGTGCACACCAACGACATCGGTGCCGCGATCGAGGTGGCGCTCGAGCTCGACGGACGCCCGAAGCAGATCCGGGTGACCGACCTGTTCGAGGAGGTCGCGGAGGAACACGCCCATCGCGAAGCGGCGATGATCGGTCGACACGTGCCGATCCGAGCCGGTGCCGGTCTGCCGCGCGTCACCACCGCCGTCGGTCGCCGTGTGCAGCGGTGACGGGCTCGCCGAACTGTTCGCCAACCTCGGCGTGCAGGGCATCGTCACGGGCGGGCAGACACTCAATCCGTCGACGGCCGAGCTGCTCGACATCGTCGAGCACGTGAATGCCGACGAGGTGATCGTCCTGCCGAACAACAAGAACATCATCCCGGTCGCCGAGCAGCTGGATGCACTGACCACGAAACACGTCGTCGTCGTGCCGACTCGCACGATGCCAGAGGCGCTCGCCGCGCTCGTGGTGTACGACCCCGAGGCGTCGGCCGACGAGAACGCCGCCGAGATGGTGGAGACGACCGAGACGGTTGCCACGGGGGAGATCACGCAGGCGGTCCGGGACTCGAAGACCGACGTCGGCGCGATCTCGACCGGTGACTGGATGGGCATCGCCAAGGGCGACGGGATCGTCGTCGTCGAGGCATCGGTCGAGACGCCGCGAGGAAGCTGTTCGAACACCTGCTCGACCGACGACGGCGAACTGCTCACGGTGATCACCGGCAGCGACGCCGACGAGGCGACCACCGCCGCGCTCGAGGCATGGCTCGTCGACGATCACGCCGATGTCCAGCTCGAGGTCCACGCGGGCGGTCAACCGCTCTACCCGTACCTCTTCGGCGTCGAGTAACCCGGCAGCGTGAGCGACCGTCCGCCGATCACCCTCCGCGACTGGCACGCGATCGACGTCGGCCAGCTGAAGGGCGTCGGCGACAAGAAGCGGGCGTCGCTCGCCGCGTTCGACATCTTCAACGTGCTCGATCTCGTCACGACGTACCCCACGGCGCTGGGTCGACCGCACGAACGAGGCGCGGATCGCCGACCTGGTGCCGGGCGAGGAAGCACTCGTGCTCGTGACGGTGCGGTCGGTCACCAAGCGCACGACACGCAACCGCCGGACGATGGTCAACGTCAACGTCGGTGATGGATCGGGGCGCCTCGACCTGGTCTTCTTCAACCAGCCGTGGCGCGAACGCCAGCTCAAGGAGGGCCTGCAGGTCGCGCTGTTCGGCAAGGCCGACACGTACCGCGGTGGGCTGCAGATGGCGAACCCGATCGTCGACCTGATCGGCGATCGCACGGGCAAGATCGTGCCGATCTACCCGCAGAGCGAGAAGGCGCAGCTCAACACGTGGGAGCTCGCCGGATGGATCGAGGAGGCACTTCGCCGGTCGAGCGACCGAGGCATCGCCGACCCGGTGCCCGAGCGAGGTCCGACAGCGGTTGTCGCTCATCGAACGGGGGCCGGCGCTCTGGTCGATCCACGGCCCCGAGTCGATCCGCGAGAAGGAGCAGGCGCGCCGACGGCTGGCGTTCGACGAGCTGCTCCGAGTGCAGCTCTCGCTGGTGATCCGCAAACGGGAGCTCGAACGGTCGTCGTAGGGGTTCGTCGCACGAGATCGGCGGCGAGCTCGTGCGGCGGTTCCACGATGCGCTGCCGTACCCACTCACGGCAGCGCAGGTGCGGACGATCGCCGAGATCGAGGCCGATCTCGCGTCGCCGCAACCCGATGCATCGACTGCTGCAGGGCGACGTCGGTGCCGGCAAGACGGTGGTGGCGATCTCGATCGCTGCTCGACGCGGTCCAGGGTGGGCACCAGGGCGCGCTCGATGGCCCCGACCGAGGTGCTCGCCGAGCAACATGCTGCGGGCGTCCGTGAGCTGCTCGGCGACCTGTCGGTGCCCGACCCCGGGAACCTGTTCGGTGATCGCCCGTTGCGGGTCGAGCTGCTGACGAACCGAGTCACCGGCACCGAGCGGAAGGAGGTGCTCGCCGGCCTCGCCGACGGGTCGATCGACATCGCGATCGGCACCCACGCGCTGATCCAGGAAGGTGTCGAGTTCGCGAGCCTCGGTGCGGTGGTGGTCGACGAGCAGCACCGGTTCGGTGTCGAGCAGCGTGCAGCGCTCCGTGACAAGTCGTCCGGTCACGTGCCCGACGTGCTGGTGATGACGGCCACTCCGATCCCTCGCACGGCGGCCATGACGGTGTACGGCGACCTCGACGTGAGCGTGCTCGACGAGCTCCCGCCGGGTCGCACACCGATCGTGACCAAGTGGGCGAACGGCCCGCTGCTCGAGACCGAGGTCTGGAACGACGTCCGCCACGAGGTGGGGGAGGGGCGGCAGGCCTACGTCGTCTGTCCGCTGATCGACGAGAGCGAGAAGCTCGAGGTCGCCTCGGCCGAGGAGACGTATCAGCGGTTGCTGCACGACGAGTTGGAGGGGCTGCGCATCGGCCTGCTGCACGGTCGGCTCACGCCGGCCGAGAAGCAGATGACGATGGATCTGTTCCGATCGGGGCGGCTCGACGTGCTCGTCGCCACCACCGTGATCGAGGTCGGCGTCGACGTGCCGAACGCGACCATGATGGTGATCCTCGACGCCGACCGCTTCGGGATCGCTCAGCTGCACCAGTTGCGGGGTCGGGTCGGCCGGGGTGAGCACGCCTCGACGTGCTGGCTCGTCACGCAGGAGCACGACGCCGGCAACCCGCGGGTCGAGGCGCTGGTGGCCTCGACCGACGGCTTCGAGCTGGCCGAGGTCGATCTCGATCTGCGCGGCGAGGGCACCCTCATGTCGACGGCCCAGAAGGGCCGCAGCGATCTGAAGCTGGCGTCGCTGCGTCGCGACCGTGAGCTGGTCGGCCTCGCCCGTGAGGCGGCGTTCGAGATCGTCGACGCCGACCCGGAACTGGCGGATCACCCGGTCCTTCGGGACGAACTCGACCTGCTGTTCACCGAGGAGGACGAGGACTTCCTCGCCAAGAGCTGACGCCGCGGTCAGTACTCGACCGAGTAGCCGCCTCGAGCACGAACCGTTCCAGCGCAGGTGTCGTTCAGGCTGTTCGCCACACGTCGGAGGTTCATCTCGACGGATGTGCCGGCGCCGAGCCGATCGGCCGAGTTGTTGCTGAGCGTGACGATCACGGCTGACTGGTTGGCGCCCGCGGGCACGGGGCCGAGATTCACGCTGCCGTCGGGGGAGTCGACGACCGTCCAGCCAGTGTTGAGGAACCGGTCCGAATCGTCGAACGGTCCGGCCACCCCGACGGCGGAGAGTACGAACGTGCAGTTCGGCGGTCCCCGGAAGGGGATCTGCACCAGGATGGGGCGCCCGTCGATCCGGCCCGGGGGCAGGCCGAACGAGATGGACATGGTCGGTGAGTCGATGTCCGGGAAGGACACCACGCCCGAGGAACTCGTTGCACCACCTGACACGTCGGCCGAACGTAACGTGTGGCCGAAACCGAAGTACCGGTCGTCGTGGTGGTGGTCGACGTAGTAGCCGTTGATGTCGGCCAGGACGTGCACGTTGCCGTCGAGGTTGAAGATGTCGAACTCACCGCTTCCGCTGAGGTTCGTCGTGACGGCGTTGGGGGTGGGTGGCTGCCCCGGAGCCGGATTGAGACTCGACGTGGTCGGTTGGCTCTCACCGGTCGCCCAGATGGTCAGGAAGGTCGGCGCAGTTGCGTCGACGGCCGTCACGTTCATCGACAACGCGACCGCGTCGGCGGGGATGCCGGTGCAGTCGCCGTTGTCACCATGGGCCGAGACCGAGTGCGTCTCACCGGGGCCGAGCGGTGACGCCTTCGGGCCGACGTTGAAGGCCGGTCGAGTGTCGATCACACGGCACGGCGTGATCGACACCAACGTCGATGCGCCCTCGGGTTGGGTCGCCCTGACGAGACCCACCCCGCCCGCTCCGAGTGTGATGGCGACCGCAGCTCCGATCGCTGCCCACCGTGTACGAATCTTCGACATTTCGCGCTCCTCTCGACGCCCCGATCCTGTCACTCGATCGGTCGGGTGTCGACCGAGTTCCGCGGGCGCTGCGTCAGCCGGCCGTCTGGTAGGAGATCTCGAACGCCAAGATGCGCAGGTCCTCGGGAGCGTCGAGTGCATCCCAATCGGCGATCACCTCGAGGAAGTAGGCGCATTCGGCGGTGTCGATCACCTCGGGCAGGCTCGTCATCTGCACCGTGCCCCACCCGACGGTACTGCTCGACCACGCCGACGCCCTGCTGCTGACCTGCCCGGAGTGTCCAGTCGCTCGCACCGCAGCCCGAACTGCAGGTTCGCGGTGCCCGAGTCGTCGAAGTGATGCACCGTGATCTCCGTCACGGCGACACCGTTCGGAAGCACGAGCGGCGCGACCAGGTGGTCGACGCCTCCCGACCCGGCGACGACGTAGGCGCCGGCGTCCGGGGAGCTGGTGGACTTGATGACGGCCAGGTCGCTGTCGGTCGCCGTGAACGCTGCGCTGCCGACCGTGATCGTGTTGACCTGTGGCGCCCGCAAGTCGATGACCTCCTTCCGGTAGTACCGGTCGTCGTGGTCGTGGTCGGCGTAGTAGCCCACGACATCGGCCAGCACGTCGACCGATCCCTGCAGGTTGAACACCTTGAACTGCCCGGCCGCGTCGGTGAGGTCGGTCGTGACGGCGTTCGGGACCGGGGGCTGACCCGGCGACGGGTTGAGACTCGAGGCCGTCGGCCGGCTGCCGTCGCCCCAGATCGTCAGGAAGGTCGGAGCCGTCGCCCCGACGGCCGTGACGTTGAGCACCAGCGCCGTCGCGTCGTTCGGGATCGAACAGTCGCCGTTCGTGCCGTGTGCCGACACGGTGTGCGTCTGGCCGGCGCCGATCGGCGTGCTGCGGGGACCGACCTGGAACTCCGGGCGTGTGTCCATGATCCGACACGGCTCGATCGGCACGAACACCGTACGCACGCCGGACGAGACGGTGGCGTCGACGAGCCCCACGCCTCCTGCGCCCATCGCGATGGCCACGGCTGCTCCGATGGCCGCCCAGCGACTTCGAATCATCGACATCTGATCCCCCGATCGAACTCGGGCCCAGTTTGGCAGAGCCGTGGATGTCGGCAGGCGACCGCTCCCGGGTAGCGTCCGACGCGTGCGACGTGCGGAGAAGGCGGAACGAATCGGGCAGATCCTCGACGAGATCTATCCCGAGACGCCGATCCCGCTCGACCACACCGACCCGTACACGTTGCTGGTCGCGGTGGCGCTGTCCGCTCAGACCACCGACAAGAAGGTCAACCAGGTCACTCCCGCCCTGTTCGCGGTGGCACCGACGCCCGAGACGATGGCGGCCCTCGACCCCGACGACATCCTCGAACTGATCCGTGAGGTGGGGCTCGCGCCCACCAAGGCCAGGAACCTGTGGACTGCCGCGAACCAGATCGTCGACGCCGGGGGAGAGGTGATCGGCGACTGGGAGTTCCTCGAGTCGCTCGCAGGCGTCGGTCACAAGACCGCCGGCGTGGTGATGTCACAGGCGTTCGGCGTGCCGGCCTTCCCCGTCGACACCCACATCCACCGGCTCGCCGCCCGCTGGGGCCTGTCGAACGGCACCACGGTCGAACGCACCGAGCGTGACCTCAAGGCGGTGTTCCCACGCGAGACGTGGAACGACCGCCACCTCCAGATCATCTTCTTCGGCCGCGAGTACTGCCCGGCGCTGCGCCACGACCTCGCCGCGTGTCCGATCTGCGGTTGGGCCGCGACGAAGAAGCGAATCCGCGAGGAATCGCGTTAGCGAGTCGACGCCGCTCAGACGTGCGGTTCGTCGCCGCGGGCGGCGTCGTCATCGTCTTCGAGCACGAGATCCCATCGATCGAGACAGTCCTCGCACCGGTAGGCGACGGCGTCGCCGTCGACCCACACCCCGTCCTCTCGCGGTGGCGTGAGCAGGAAGCACCGGCCCCCGCAATCGATGCAGGTGATCTGTGGGGACGGTTCGAGCACCGCACCAGTATGCCCGTGCGGCCGGCACCCGTAGCCTGGCGGCATGCGTGTGGTGGCAGGCGAGCTCCGTGGACGCCGGATCGAGGGCCCTCCCGGTACCGACACGAGGCCCACCACCGACAAGGTGCGTGAGGCCACGTTCAACGCGCTCGGAAGCCTCGATCTGGTGCGCGATGCCCTGGTGGTCGACCTGTATGCCGGCAGCGGTGCGCTCGGGATCGAGGCGTTGTCGCGCGGTGCGGCCCACTGCACGTTCGTCGAGCGTGACCGGTCCGCGCTGCGCACGCTGCGTGACAATCTCGGCGCTCTCGACCTCGGGGAGCGGTCGCGAGTCGCGGCCGGCGACGCCCTCGTGTTCGCGGCCGGCCTCGAGGCCGACCTCGTGCTCGCCGATCCTCCGTACGGCTTCGATCGGTGGGACGAACTGCTCGCCGTGGCGCCGGGCCCCTTCGTCGTCGCCGAGTCAGGCCGGGAACTGGCCGGGGTCGCCGGCTGGACGATCCGACGCTCGAAGCGGTACGGGCGCTCCTGGGTGACGTTCTTCGAACGCGACGGCGGCATCGTCGCCGACGCCGATCAACGCAAGTAGCGTGTTCACACCCATGGCAACGGTGTTGATACCCGGCAGTTTCGACCCGCTCCACCTCGGTCACGTCGACGTCGTCGATCAAGCGGTGGAGCTGTTCGGCGATGTCGTGGTCGGCGTGCTGGTCAACTTCGACAAGCCGTCGGGGCTGTTCTCGGCCGACGAACGGGTCGCGCTCGCCGAGGCGAGTCTGGCGGGCCGCCCGACCGTGACGGTCCGCGCGTTCGGCAACCTCGCGGTGCAGGCCGCGTCCGACGTGGGTGCCGACTTCATCGTCAAGGGGCTGCGCACCGCCGCCGACTACGACATCGAACAGCAGATGGCGCACATGAACCATTCCGTGACCGGCATCCGGACCGTGTTCCTGCCATGCCGGGCCGACTTCGGCTTCGTGTCGAGCCGGTTCATCCGCGAGATCGCGTCCGCGGGGCGAGCACATCGAACATCTCGTCGCTGCCCCCGTTGCGGCGGCTCTCGCCGATAGATTCGCACAACCCTCCGAATGAGCGAGGTACTGACATCAACATGACATACGACGACCGATACGACGACCACTACGACGAACCCGACGTCTACGACGAGATCGACGACGACTTCGCCGACCCCGAACAGGGCACGGGGTACGTCGGCGATGCCGAGACGTGGCTCCGGCGGGCGATCGACATCGTGGCCAACGCGCCCACGATGCCGCTGTCGTCGTCGCCGCGGATCGATCGTGACGAGGTCGTCGAGTTGCTCGATCGGGCGCTCGCCAGCATGCCCGACGAGCTGCGGCAGGCTCGGTGGATGCTCAAGGAGCGCCAGGAGTTCGTGAACAAGACCCGTCGCGAGGCGAACGAGATGCTCGAGGCGGCGCGGGTGCAGGCCGAACGCATGGTGCAGCGCACCGAGGTCGTGCGCGCCGCCGAGACGCGTGCCCGCCAGGTGGTCGAGACGGCCGAGTCCGACTGCCCGCCGCCTCAAGCTCGAGACCGAGGACTTCCTCGACCAGCGTCTGGCGAGCTTCGAGATCCTGCTCGACAAGCTCTCCAAGACGGTCGGTGCCGGCCGGCAGAAGCTGTCGATCGGCAATGCGGCCGAGGCGCTGTCGATGGAGGATCTCGAGGAGACCGACGACCCCACCAAGGGGTTCTTCGACCAGGACCGCTGATCGCGGCGATGGCACCGAATCCGCTGCACCTTCTGCGTGTCAACGCCCGGGAGTTGCTGCGCGTCCCGGGATCGACCCGGTCGATCGACGCATCGATCGATGCCGCCGACCTCGGGCGTCCCCGACCGTCGGATCACCGGTCCGGTCGACGGTCGATCTCGACGCCGTGTCGAACATCGACGGCGTCGTCGTGTCGGGACGACATCTCGATCCCGTGGTCGACGGCTTGCCGTCGGTGCCTCGACCGACGTCGACCGGCACCGCCGTCGTCGACGTCGACGAGGTCTACCAGGACGAGGTCGGTCGACGAGCGACGCGTATCGCGATCGAGGGTGACCAGATCGACCTGGCACCCGCCGTTCGCGAGTACGTGCTGATCGAACTGCCCGACGGGCCGCTGTGCCGCGACGACTGCGCCGGCATCTGCCCCGTGTGCGGCGCCGACCGCAACGAGTCGCACTGCGAGTGCGACACGTCCGTCCGCGACGAACGCTGGGCCGCCCTCGACGACCTCCACCTCGACGAGTGATGCCGGCGGGCGCTACCGGCGAGCGAGGGGGACGTCGTGACGATGCGGTCGGCCGAGGGCCTGTCGGGTCCGAGCGTCCACCGGCTCGTGGCTCGGCTCGTTGCCGATCCCCGCGTTCGGGAGTCCGAGGAACACGATCAGCCCCGGGCTCGCGCCCCGATCCAACTGGCTCGCGACGACGTTCGTTCTGCGGTGAAGCGCCGATAGTCTGGCGCAGCCGTTCGTGCGATCGCACGAACTCGTTTTGATCTGCTCGATAGCTGGAGTCCCATCGTGGCTGTTCCCAAGAAGAAGAAGTCGAAGTCGAAGAGCCGCAGCACCCGGGCGTCCGCCTGGAAGCTCGACGCTCCCGCCCGCAGCCTGTGCCCCCGGTGCGGCAACGCCAAGCTGCCGCACGTGGTGTGCCCGTCCTGCGGCACCTACAAGGGCCGCGTCGTCATCGACGTCGGCTGACCCGGAGTACGTCGCTGCACATGTTGCCCGTTGCGGTCGACGCAATGGGTGGCGATCACGCCCCCGACGCGATCGTCGCCGGAGCCCGTGCCGCCGCTGCATCCGGCACGCCCGTCGTCCTCGTCGGCCCGCCCGACCTGGGCGATCGAGTCGACATCGGTGATCTGCCACTGATCGACGCGTCCGAAGTCATCGAGATGGACGAAGACGGCGGCAAGGCCGTCCGCCGCAAGAAGGACTCCACCCTCGTGCGTGCCGCCGAGGCCGTGCGTGACGGCGAGGCATCGGCCATGATCTCCGCCGGCAACACCGGCGCCACGATGGCGTCGGCGCTGTTGCGCATGGGGCGGATCAAGGGGGTCAAGCGTCCGGCGATCGCCACGATCATCCCGGTGCCCGACGGCCCGCCCACGGTGCTGCTCGACGCCGGCGCGAACGCCGAGGTCCAACCCGAACTGCTGGTGCAGTTCGCGCCAGATGGGTTCGATCTTCTCCCGTCACCGCTTCGGGCTCGACGTCGCCGAAGGTCGGTCTGCTGTCGATCGGCGAGGAGCCCGGCAAGGGCGACACGCTCCGCAAGGAGGCGTACCCGCTGCTCGTCGAGGCCGCCGAGCATGGCGACATCGAACTTCGTCGGCAACGTCGAGGGCCGCGACGTGATGTCGGACGCCGCCGACGTCATCGTGACCGACGGCTTCACCGGCAACGTCGTGCTGAAGACGCTCGAGGGTGGTCTCAAGTTCCATCGTGAACGCGCTGCTCGGGGCGTTCGACTCCGACCCGGCCTACCGCCCGCACGCCGACGCCCTGATGCCGGCGCTGCTGCCGCTCTACGAGATGCTCGATCCCGAGACGTACGGCGGCGCGATGCTGCTCGGCGTCGACGGCGTGTGCATCATCTCTCACGGATCGTCGAGCGAGCGTGCGATCGTCAATGCCATCCAGGTCGCCCGCGAGATGGTCGAAGCCGACGTGGTCGGCGAGATCACCGAGGGCCATCCGTCCGGCCGAGGCCTGAGCGCCGCGACCGCGCCTCGCCCGCCGAGCTGCGCCGCCGGTCGGGTGGTCCGACTCAGCTCTCGTGCGCCTGCTCGGCGGCCAACCGGCCGAACACGTCGGCCAACGTGACCCGGTGCTCGGGCGGGATCCGATCGACAAACAGTCGACGGACGGTCTCGACGTGCCGCGGTGCCGCCCGATCGAGGAGTCGCCGACCGTCGTCGGTCAGCGTCGCCGCCACCCCACGACCGTCGGTGTCGACCGAGCACCGCTCGACCAGGCCGAGCCGCTCGAGGCGGCCGACGCGGTAGGTCATGTGGCTGCGCGTGACGCCGAAGCGGTCCGCCAGCTGGGCCATGCGGAGCCGGGCGTCGTGCCGGAAGCTCAGCTGACTCAGGATGCCGTAGTCGAGATGCGTGATGTCGAACTCGGCCTTCAGCTCGTCGTCGAGCTTCGAGAAGAGGTGCATCGAGCTGACGACGTACGGCAGCCACATCGCCGACTCGTCGGCCGTCAACCATCGTGGTTCGCCCGCCACAGCACCAACCTACCCGGGGGGTGACTGGAATCTAGTTTGAATCGAAACTACCTTGCGCCTCATGAACCGTGCCATCACCGCCACCCTGGCTGCCGCATTGCTCCTCAGCGCATGCGGCGGCGACGACGACTCCGACCAGGCCGAGGTCACCGCGGCGACGACCGCCGCCGCGGCGACCGACCCGCCGGCCACCGACCCGCCGGCCACCGATCCGCCGGCCACCGACCCGCCGGCGACCGAACCGCCGGCGACCGCCGCCGCAGCGACCGACCCGCCGGCGACCGACCCGCCGGCGGGAAACGTCGTCGAGGTCTCGATGATCGAGTGGGAGATCGTCGCACCGACCGAGTTCGCCGGTGGCACCGTCACCTTCGACGTGAGCAACGACGGCGAGTTCCCGCACGAACTGGTGCTGGTGAGGGGTGAGAGCTACGACACGCTCCCGCTGCTGGCCAACGGCGCCGTCGACGAGGACGCCATCGCACCGGAGGACTTGATCGGTCGCATCGAGCGGTTCGAGCCGGGCCAGACGATGTCGGCGACGTGGGAAGTCGAGCCGGGCGACTACGTGCTGCTCTGCAACATCGCCGTCGGCCCGAACAGCCACGCCGCGGCCGGCCAGGTCTTGAGCGTCACGGTCACGGGCTGACCGAGATCACGCGAGACCGGAGGCCGTGATGGAGTCGATCTTCGACCTGCCGACCCACACGCTCGCTGTGCACGCTCCCGTCGTGCTGCAACCGCTGCTGGCGCTCACGACGGTGATCGTGGTGGCTCGGGCGAGATGGCGCCGTCGTTTCGGGTGGTGGCTCGTCGCAGCGCTGGTCGCGGTCTTCGTCTCCGTTCTCGTGGCAATGGCGTCCGGCGAGGCTTTCGACGACCTGCTCGACGGCCTCGTCGACGTCAGCGACCACGAATCCCTGGCGGCGACCACGCGGAACCTCATGGCCCTGTGGCTCGTCGCGCTCGTGGCCCTCGTCGTGACCGAGCGCCACGTCCCCGAGGGCAACGCCGCCACAGAGGTTCCGACTGAGGACCGAGGCGCCGTCGCGACGCGCCTCGTCGTGCCGGCGCTGGCCTGGATCGTCGCCCTCCTCGCGGTGTTCTCCTCCGTGTGGATGGTGCGAACCGGTCACGAGGGCGCGCGGGTCACGTGGTCGGGCGTCATCGAGCAGCAACGAGACCGAGACTGAGGCCCTCTTCCGCGAGACGACGACGAAGAGCACCAGGTGGTCGGTCGAGTCGACCGAGACATCTGCCTGCTCCGCTCGTCGTCGTTGCTCGTCGCTCGCTCCGTTGCCGACGTAGGTCGCGTCGACGAGGTTGATGCCGAGCTGGCACCCCCACCGCCGCCCGCGCGGCCAGGTGCTCGACCAGGTCGACCAGCGCTGCGAGCAGCTCCCGCAGTGCCTCGTCCTTGCCGAGACCGAAGACCCGGTCGACCTCCGCTCGCTGATCGACGGTCAGCTCGATCCCCGGGGTCGCCACGTGGCGTTCGACCAGCTCGGTGAGGTCGATCGGCGTCGTCTCGCGTTCGAGGTAGGACGATCCCTGCAACTGGAGGACGAGCGTGTGGAAGAGGTCGAAGACGACCGCGCCGGCGCCGCCCGGCACGTCAGAGGTCGCGGAGGTAGCGCACCAGGTCGGTCGTGGTGACGATGCCGGCGAGCGAACCGTCGACGCCGATCACGAGCACCGAGTGTCGTGATCCGTCGGACAGCGCAGCAGCAGCGTCGCGCACGGTCGCCGTCTCCGGCAGCGTGGTGAGGTCGCTGCTCATCGCGTCGTCGATCGTGAACTGGTGGTCGAGCATCGAGGTGAGCATCTTGTCGCTCGATCCGTCGATGTCGTAGACGAGGCGCAAGATGTCAGTCGACGAGAGCATGCCGACCGGCTGCCCGCCGTCGAGCACCGGGATGTGGTGGTACGAGGCACCCCGGAGGGCGATGTAGGCCTCCGACAGGGGCTGGTCGAGGTCGATCGAGACGATCGCCGACGTCATGACGGTGGAGATGGGTTGGTCGCGCACGGCCACAGTCTCACGCGGCGCTCCCACGACAGGCAAACGCCGGAGCGGTACAATCGTCTCCGTGCCTGCAGAAACCCACGTGAATCAAGGTCCGATCGAGCGCGACGAGATCTTCGAGATCGTCCGCGACCGGCTGGCCGACATCCTCGAGATCGACCCGGCGACCATCAGCGAGGGGCAGTCGTTCACCGATGACCTCGAAGCCGACTCGCTCGCGCTGATCGAACTCGTCGAGTCGCTCGAGGAGGAGCTCAGCGACCGCACCGTCGGTTTCCGGATCGAGGACGAGGACCTCGAAGATCTCAAGACGGTTCGTGACGCCGTCGACTACGTGCACGAGCGCACGGGCAGCTGAGGGTGACCCCCGGCGCGCTGGAGCAGCGGCTGGGGCACGAGTTCGTCCGGCCCGAACTGCTCCGCCGGGCACTCAGCCATCGGTCGTGGGTGGCCGAGTCGGGCGAGGAGCACAGCAACGAGCGCCTGGAGTTCCTGGGCGACGCCGTGCTCGGCTGGGTCATCGCCGACCTCGCCTACCGCGCGGTACGCGGATCTGGCCGAGGGTGCCTTGACCGATCTGCGCAAGAGCGTGGTCAACGCTCGAGCCCTCGCCGAGGTCGCAGAGGGCCTCGACCTCGGTGCGCATCTGCTGCTCGGCCGAGGTGAGGATGCGGCGGGTGGCCGTCGCAAGGTGTCGATTCTGTCCGATGCGATGGAGGCGGTGCTCGGGGCCGTGTACCTCGACGGCGGGTCCGAGGCGGCGTTCGAGCTGGTGCAACGGCTGTTCACCCCGATGCTCGATGTTGCCGTCGACAGCCTGGACACGCTCGACTACAAGTCGGCGCTCCAGGAGCGTCTCGCGCAGACCGGACGGCCGACACCCGAGTACCGGATCCGATCCACCGGGCCCGATCACGACAAGCGGTTCTTCGCGAGTGTGCTCGTCGCCGACGAACTGCTCGGCGAGGGGGAAGGTCCTTCGAAGAAGGCCGCCGAACAGGCGGCGGCGAGCATGGCGTTCGCAACGCTCGCCGCGCAAGCAGAACTGAGTGGTTGAGCGGCGCCGTGCCCGAGCTGCCGGAGGTCGAGACGGTTCGCCGCGGGCTCGACCGGTTCGCGGTGGGGCGCCGTGTCGAACGAGTCGAGGTCGGCCGGGAGCGAACCGTCCGCAGGACGTCCAGGCGGGCGGTGATCGACGGGCTGACCGGCACCACGATCACGGCGGCGCACCGACGCGGGAAGTACCTGCTCCTCCCCCTCGATTCCGGCGACGAACTCATGATCCATCTTCGGATGAGTGGCCAGGTGCTCGTGGCCCCGGCCGGGACGGATCGTCCGCCACACACGCATGTCGTCGCACATCTCGACGACGGGAACGAACTCTGGTTCGTCGACCCCCGCACCTTCGGTGAGGTGGTCGTGTTCGACCCGACGAACGTCGAGGTGGAGCTCCCCGAACTCGCCCGCCTCGGCCCCGACCCGATCAGCGACGGATTGTCGCTGCGCGAGCTCCGGTCGTTGCTGCGAACTCGTAGACGGCTGCTCAAGCCGCTCCTGCTCGACCAACACGCGATCGCCGGCATCGGCAACATCTACGCCGACGAGATCCTGCACGCCGCGCGTCTACGCCCGGATCGCCTGTCCGACGAGTTGCCGACCGCGGCGGAGCGCCGTCTCCACGGAGCGATCCACGAGATCCTGACGCGTGCGATCGAAGCCGGCGGCTCCACCCTGGGCGACGCGCAATACGTCGACCTGCTCGGCGAGGGCGGGTCGTACCAGGACGACCACGCCGTGTACGGCCGGGCGGGTGAGCGCTGCCCGACGTGCGGGGTCGGGTGGATCCGCCGCACGGTGTCGGCCCAGCGGTCCACCCACTACTGCCCCCGCTGCCAACGCTGACCTGAGCGGGGCCGGATTCCGCCCTGGCGGCGTTCCGCCTCGCCGCTCGCCGACCGGAGTCAGCTCGGGCTCGTCGCGCCTTGCGAGGACGAAATCCGATCCCCGCTCGGCAACCACGGACGCGACTCGTTGGTGCCGGCGTCGGTGGAGCGGTCTCGATCGAATGGTGGTCGCGGCTCAGGGCGTCTGGATTGATGTGCTGTTCTTGGTTGCAGCGGTGTAGTTTCTGGGCCACCGTGTTCCTGAAGAGCCTCACCCTCAAGGGCTTCAAGTCCTTCGCCGACTCGACCGTCATGGCCCTCGAACAGGGCGTGACCGTCGTGGTCGGACCGAACGGTTCCGGCAAGTCGAACGTGGTCGATGCGATCGCCTGGGTACTCGGTGCGCAGGCACCGAAGTCGGTGCGTTCGCAGAAGATGGACGACGTCATCTTCGCCGGCACCGACAGGCGGCCGGCGCTCGGCCGGGCCGAGGTCAGCCTGACCCTCGACAACTCGACCGGCCTGTTGCCCGTCGAGTTCAACGAGGTCACGATCACCCGCATCCTCTTCCGCAGCGGCGACAGCGAGTACGCCATCAACGGCGTGCCGTGCCGCCTGCTCGACATCCAGGAGCTGCTGTCCGACGCCGGTGTCGGTCGCCAACAACACGTGATCGTCAGCCAGGGCCAGATCGATGCGGTGCTCAACGCCCGTCCGGAGGATCGGCGTGGCATCATCGAAGAGGCAGCCGGGGTCCTCAAGTACCGCAAGCGCAAGGAGAAGGCCGAGCGGCGTCTCGATGCCACCGAGGCCAACCTCCTCCGTCTGCAGGACCTGCTGCGCGAGGTGCGGCGCCAGCTGCGCCCACTCGAACGGCAAGCCGAGGCGGCGCGACGCCACGAGGAGCTGGTCGTCGAGCTGCACGCGCTCAAGGTCTTCGTGGCCGGTCGCGAGATCACCACGCTGCGGCGCAAGCTCGAGTCGATCGCCTCCGACCGGATCGAGGCAGTTCGCATCGACGGCGAGCTGAAGGCACAGCTGGCCGAGCTCGACACCGAGATCATGTCGCTCGAGTCCGACTTGTCCGCGCGGGGTGCGAGCGACCTCGGCGACCGCCTGATGCAGGTCGAACAACTGCGCGAGCGCGCACGGGGGCTCGCCGGCATCCTGGCCGAACGCAAGCGGTCGCTCGAACGTGATCACGGTCAGCTCATCGATGCAGGCGTCGTCGCCAATCTCGAAGCCGACGGCGCCCGCTTCCGCGCCGAACTCGACGAGGTGCTCGCCGCCCTCGAACAGGTGGCACCCGACGAGGAGGCACTGGCGGCCGACGAGGAGACGTTCCGGCTCGAACGCGGGCGGGTCACCGAGGCGCTGGTCGCCGACGATGGTGGTGCCAAGGCGGCCAGCGCAGCAGCTGAGGTACGCGGTGAGCTGCGCTCCGTCCGATCGGGCCTGCAACGGAACGAGAGTGACCTGCGACGGGTGACGTCCCGCGGCGACGAACTCCGGGCGAGGCTCGATCAGCTGGCCGACGAGTCCGAACGCCTTCGAACCGATTGCGCCGACGCCGAGTCGGTCGAGACGCCACTCGTCGGCAGCATCGAGGCGGCCGAACAGGCCCGGCTCGCGGCCGAGGCAGCGTTCGATCGGTGCACGGCGGAACGTCATGAGGCGTCCGAGCGGGCGTCACGTGGCGCGGCGCGGGTCGAGGCGCTTCAGTTGGCGCTCGACGCCGCCCGGGAGCGCGCGGGCGCGGAGCGGCTCGCGGACGTCGACGGAGTGCTCGGCACGCTGCTCGACCTCGTCGATATCGACGCAGGATGGCAGGACGCGGTCGAGGCGGCGCTCGGTGAGGCACTCACGGCGGTCGTCGTCGACGGGTCCGCGTCGGCACAGCGAGCGTTGCGAGCACTTCACGACTCCGACACCACCGGCGCCGTCCTGGCCGCCGGTGTCGCCCCGGGACACGCTGCGGCGCCGCCGGTCGGCGACGCGGTGCTGCCGCACGTGAGGTCGGCGGGCACGGATCTGTCCGGTCTGCTCGAGGCCCTCGTCGGGCGCGCCGTCCGGGTCGACACCATCGACGCTGCCGTCGATGCAGCGTTGGCGTACCCCGACGCCGTCGTCGTGACCGGTGAGGGCGATCGTTTCGCGGCGACCGGCTGGCGGATCGGCGCAGCATCCGGCGGTGCCACGGCTTCCGCTCTCACCGACGCTGCCGAGCAGGCCGAGGCCGCCTCGGAACAGTTCGTCGCTGCCGAGGCGGCCCTGGCTGCGGCTCGGGCCGAGCTCGACCGCACACGTGACGAAGAACGGAGCCTCACTCGGCAGCTCGATCAGAACGACGCACGTTTCACCGCGGCGTCCGAGGGATTGTCGCGGGCGCTCGGTCAGCGTCGCGAGTTGCAGGCCGAGCTCGAGGGCCTCGACCGGTCGGCAGCCGAACTGGCGGCGCACATCGAGCAGGAGACGGTGCGCGTCGCCGAGCTCGAGGCCGTGCTCCCGTCGCTCGACGCCGACGAGCAGGCCGAAACAGAGGCCGCGAAGGCCCGCGGCGAAGCGCGAGCCGAGCTCGAGGCCCGGGCGGCGGCGCTGGCGGGTCGGCGGCGCGAACTCGAGGTGCGCAACGCCGGTCTCCACGAGCGCCGCCAGTTTCTCGAGTCCCGGATCACCGAGAACGAGCGTCGGCTCGACGCCGATCAACAAGCGCGAGCCCAGGCAGCGGGTCGTCGTGAACAGATCCAGCGGTCGCTCACAGCCGTCGAGCGTCTGTCCGAGCTGGTGTATCGGCATCGCGAGGTGATCGAGGTCGAACACGACGACTTGGCCGAGCAGCGGCGTCGGCAGAGCGACGAGGTCCGCGGCCTCACCGCGCAACTCGATCAGGCGCGGAAATCCCGGAGCGAGGCCGAGCACACGCTCGACGAGACGCGCCAGAAGTCACATCGTGCCGAGATCGAGGAGGCCGAAGCGAAGCTCCGGCTCGAAACGGCGATCGAAACACTTCGTCGCGACCTCGACATCGAACCCGAGCGCGCGGAGCAGGCCGAGCAACCCGAACTCCCCGAGGGGGCCACGGCGGCCGGCCGGGTACGTGAACTCGATCGTGAGCTCCGCCTCCTCGGCCCCATCAATCCGCTCGCTCTCGAGGAGTTCAACGAACTCCAGCAGCGCCACACGTTCCTGGAGGAGCAACTCGAGGACGTCCGCTCGACACGCCGAGACCTCAGCCGAGTCATCAAGGCGGTCGATCAGGAGATCCAGAACGTGTTCGCCGGCGCGTTCGCCGACGTCAGCATGAACTTCACGTCGCTGTTCGGCACGCTGTTCCCCGGGGGAGCGGGCAATCTCAAGTTGACCTCACCCGACGACCTGCTCGACACCGGCATCGAGATCGAGGCCAAGCCGAGCGGCAAGAACGTGAAGAAGCTCTCGCTGCTGTCCGGCGGCGAGCGCAGTCTCACGGCACTCGCCTTCCTGTTCGCCGTGTTCCGCAGTCGCCCGTCGCCGTTCTACGTGATGGACGAGGTCGAAGCGGCGCTCGACGACGTCAACCTCCACCGGTTCCTCGGCCTGATCGCAGAGTTCCGCAAGGACGCACAGCTGCTGATCGTGTCGCACCAGAAGCGCACGATGGAGGCCGGCGACTCGCTGCTCGGCGTGTCGATGCAGCCCGGTGGCTCCTCGAAGGTCGTCACCGAGAAGGCCAGTCTGGCCATCGGCCGCGGATAACGGCGTCAGGGTCCGCTCCCGCGCAGCGTCGGGGCCGATCTCTCGACGTGAACCGCTCAAGCCGGGCCAGCGAGTGACCGAAAGCGATCTGACGGGGCACCTCCAGCCTCCGAGCAAGAGGATCGACATGACCGATGTGTTCGTGAACGACGGGACGATGCGCGGCGACGAGTTGGAAGTCGTCGCGGATGGACTGATGGCGATGACGACCGACGGCATCATCGTCCGCCGGCCGTCGGGCACCGTCGTTCGCTGCAGCGAACGCGCACTCGCCATGCTCGGGCTGCGCGCCGATGACGTCATCGGTCGTACCCCCGACGCACCGATGTGCGAGTACCACGACCAGCGCGGCTCCAAGGTTCCACTCCAGCTGCATCCGTACACGTTGGCCGTCGCGTCGGGCCGAGACGTCGATGACTGGACGTACCAGGTCGTGTTGCGTTCGGGCGAGCACCGCTTGATGACGGGGGACACCCGGGTGGTGCACGACGCGGATCGACGGCTCGTCGCATCGATCTGTCGATTCCGTGACATCACCGACGAGGTCTCGTCCCAGGTCGCGGTCAGTGACGAGGCGGCACGATTCCGGACTGCCTTCGATCGATCGCCCGTCGCCCTGCTCGTCGTCGACGCGCGCGGTCAATTCCGGGATGCGAATCCAGCGCTCTCGCAGCTCTTCGGCGTGCCCGAGGAGGAGGTGCGGTCGATGGATTGGATCGCGCTGGCCGAGCGGCAGTTGTCGGAACAGCTCTCTGCCCGGCTCGTGCCGCCGTTTCTCGAGGAAACCGAGCCCGAGGTGCTCGACTACCGCCGTTCGGATGGCAGTCTCCGACACGGGTTGACCCAGGTCTGCTCGATCCCGTGGCCGGACACCGAACGGGCGGCGCTCGTACAGATCACGGATGTCACCGACCGGATGACCGCCGAGGACTCCGTACGACTGCTCGCAAGCCAGATCGATCGGGTCTTCGCCACGTCGCCGATCGGCATGGGCCTGATCGGTCCCGACGGGTGCTGGACCAGGGTGAACCGATCGCTGGCCCGGTTGCACGGGGTGATCGAGGCCGACATGGTGGGTGGATCGCCGCTTGATCAGCTTCACCGCGACGACCACGATCTCGTGAACCGGTTCGCAGCGCGCGCACTCGAGGGGCGCCCGGCAGCAGTCGACCACCGCATCGTCACACCGGGCGGCGAGGTCCGGTGGCACCGCACGCAACTGACGAAGGTCTCGGCGAAGGGGTCTCCGGCACTGCTCGTGCAGACCGTCGACCAGACCGCTGAGCGGCGGAGCGAGGCCGAGAGCCGGGCGTACGACCGCGTGACCGGCCTGTTGAGTCAGAAGGGGATCGCCGCGGAGGTCGAACACACGACGCTCGGCAGTCGGCAGTCCGGTGCCGGGTTCGCCGTGATCTGCGTCGACATCGATGGATTCCGCCAGATCAACGACCGCCTCGGGATCCGGGCTGCCGACCGGCTCTTGGAGAAGGTCGGCGTGACGATGCGGGCCGCGATGCCGCTCGATGGTGCCGTGGGTCGCCTTCACGGCGACGTCTTCGCCGGCGTGGCGCCCGTGACGAGCCGCCAGGAGACCAAGCGAACAGTGGAGTCGGTCCAGCGAGCCCTGCAGGCGGTCACGCTGCGCGGCGAGACGGACCCGATCTCCTGTCGGCTGGGAGCGATCTTCGTCGAAGGGCGCGATGCGGATCCCTACGATCTGCTGACCGCCGCGGAGCAGGCAGCGCAGGCGGCCGCGCAAGTGCCCGAACGCTTCGTGATCCAGACTCGGACGGCCACCGGGTCGACGACGGGCTCGGCCTCCGAACGCTGGTACCAAGAGATCGAGGAGGCGCTCGCGCGTGACCTCTTCCTCGTCGTCGGCGAGCCGATCAACCCGGTCGCCGGCCCCACCGACCTGCATCGCTACGAGTTCCTCGTCAGGTTGTTGCTCCCGGGTGGGGTCAGGGTGAGCATGCCGCGATTCGAACGCTTCGCCCAGCGCCTGGGCTGCGCCTCGCACATCGACCACTGGGTGATCGGGAAGGGATGCGGATTCCTCGCGGTCGACGAAGCCGCAGAGATCGAGGTCAACCTGTCGCTCGCGTCGATCAGGGACCCCGAAACGATCAGAGTCATCCGGACGGAGGTGGAGGAACGGGGGGTCGACCCGTCGCGCCTGCTGCTGGCGGTCGACGAAGGGATCGTGGCCGATGCGCTGGCCGACGTGCTCGAGTTCGCCCACGAGGCCCATGACATCGGCGTCGGCTTCTGTGTCGACAACTTCTGGTTGTGTCATCAGGGCTTGCGCCTGGTCGAGACGATCGGAGCGCAACGTGTCAAGCTTCCCTCGAGCGCGATGCGGCAGGCTGGGGGAGACGTCGCCGACTCCGTCCTCCTGCGCAGCACGATCCGGTCGGCGCGCGACATGGGTGTCGAGGTCGCGGTGCCGTTCGTGACGGACGGCGACGCACTCGATCGGGCACGCGAGCTCGGCGTGGACTACGTGCAGGGTCACTTCGTCGGCGCGGCGATCGAGGTCGACTGAGCGGGCCGCACGCCCGGTCGCTCCCCGACCCCGTCCCCTGGCGATAGCGTTCGACGGCCATGGAGTGGTACTGGATTTTTCTGATCCTGGCCGTCGCCGTCACGGTGTTCGGTCTCGGGGTCCTCCTGCTCAACCGGCGTCAGACGCAGGGCGTCGAACAGCCCGCACCGCCTGTCCGGTCCGGCACCCGACGCCGAGGGCGACACGTTGGTCGTCGAGCGTCCGGTCGAGGCCGAGGCGCCGGTGGAAACCGCGCCGCGAAGCCGTCGCGCCGGCGTCGCTGCGCGACCGGCTGACCAAGGCTCGGTCGGCGTTCACGGGTGCGTTCGCCGGGGTGCTCGGCCGCTCGTCGATCACCGACGAGACCTGGGACGAACTCGAAGAAGCGCTGCTCCGCGCCGACGTCGGGCTCGGTGTGACCGACGCGCTGCTCGACGACCTCAAGGCGCGGGTCAAGAGCGGCGAGATCGACGAGCCGGCGGCAGCTGCTCGACGCCCTGCCAGGCCGACATGGTCGCCCGCCTGGACGGTTCCGACCGATCGCTGCGGTTCGACGAGTTCGAGCCCGGCGCGCCCAACGTGTGGATGTTCGTCGGGGTGAACGGTGTCGGCAAGACGACCACGATCGGCAAGGTCGCCCGGCAACAGACCGAAGCCGGCCGCATCCGTGCTGCTCGCTGCGGGCGACACGTTCCGGGCCGCCGCCGCCGAGCAGCTCGGCACCTGGGCCGAGCGATCGGACGCCGAGTTCGTCCGCGGGGCCGAGGGCGGCGACCCGTCGTCGGTGATCTTCGACGGCGTCGAGCGGGCCGCGTCCAAGCAGCTCGACCTCGTGCTCGCCGACACGGCCGGCCGGCTGCACACCAAGACCAACCTGATGGAGGAGCTGAAGAAGGTCCGCCGGGTCGCCGAGAAGGGCGCCGGCACCGTCACCGAGACGCTGCTGGTGATCGACGCCACGACCGGGCAGAACGGCTTGGCGCAGGCCCGGGAGTTCCGCGAGGCCACCGACGTCACGGGCGTGGTGCTGACCAAGCTCGACGGCTCGGCCAAGGGCGGCATCGTGTTCGCGATCGAGACCGAGATGGGCATCCCGGTCAAGCTCGTCGGGCTCGGCGAGCAGGTCGGCGACCTGATCCCGTTCGACCCGGACGAGTTCGTCGTCGGCGCTGTTCGACCGCGACTGAATCCGCCGAATCTCGGGAACCGAACACGGCGCCGGGAACGTCCAATGGGCATGACACGGCGTACGACGTCCCGAGCAGCGCTTGCCGCGGCCGGCGATCCTGGTGCTTCGTGCGTGCGGACGCCGACGATGAGTTCGGCCGTTCGGCCGACGACCCACCGCGACATCGGCCGACGACGGGATCCTTCGGGCGCCGACACCGATCGAGGTCGTGAGCGGTGGCTCGATCGGCGCCGACACCGGAACCTCCGTGGAGTCGGCTCCGGCTCGGGTGGCGGCGAGATCGCCACGAGCGATATGCGGATCGCCCCGTGGAATCGTCGAGTACGTGGTCGGCGACGGCCCTGCCGGAGCTGCCCACCAACGACATCGGCTACGTGTTCGACGCCGAGCGAACCGACGGTCAGCGTCGAGCAGGTCGCTCGGCTGGCCGGCGTGTTCGGTGTCGAGCGGTGAGCCCGTTCCGTTCGACGACGGCGTACGGCGTGAACTGGCGCGTCGGTCCCGACGACGGCTCGGGTTCGAGCATCTGGGTCGCCGACGACGGCCAGCAGAACTGGAACTACAACGCGCCGTGGGAGCGAGCCGTGTCGGAGCCGTGCGCGGTGTCGGTCGATTCCGACGGCAACGAGAGCAGCGACTGCCCGGAGCCGGAGGCCCCGTCCGGCGTTCCCTCGGCCGACGAGGCCGAGCAGCGCGCCGGCGAGTTGCTCGAAGCGCTCGGTGTCGACGTGTCGAGCGTGACGTTCGAGTCGTTCGCGGACGAGCGGTTCACCAGTGTCGAGGCGTCCGATCGCACCGATCCCCGGGCGCCGGTGCGGGCCTGGAGTTTCGGGTTCGGTGGAGACGGAGTGCTGCAATTCGCGGGCGGCACGCTCGCGCCGGCGCGAACCCGTCGGTCCGTACCCGCTCGTCGATGTCGACACGGCGGTCGCCCGGCTGTCGGACGGGTTCTTCGGCGGGCTTGCTGCCGGTGGCGGCATCGCGATCGCCGAACCTGCGCTGCCGACCGTCGGTGTGGCCGAAGCGGTGACCGTCGAGGGCGATGCGGTCGCCGGTGACCCGGGCGAACCGCCGATGACCGGAGACGAGCCCGTCGAGCCCGTCGAGCCGATCGAGCCCGTCGCCGAGAACCGGTCGCCGAGGAACCGGTCGATCGAAGAACCGGTCGAGCCGATGCCGGTCGAGCCCGTGCCCGACGGCGAGCCGGTCGTGATCACGCTCGTCGACGTGCAGGCCGACCTGTGGTGGGCATCGGACGCCGAGGGGGCCGCCTGGCTGCTGCCCGCGTATCGCTTCATCGACACCGAGGGTGGCTGGCACGTCGTGCCGGCGGTCGCCGACGAGTTCCTGATCCAGGTCGAGCCGCCCGTCATCGACACCCCGCTGCCCGAACCGGCACCGGAGCCCCTGCCGGCACCGCCGCCCGACGCTCCCGAGGTGATCGAACCCGGCGTCGACCCGGAGGCAGCGCTGGAGCTGTTCGACGAATTCGTCGGGTTGTCGATCGAGGAGTTCGCCGCCGAGGCGACGGCGCTCGGCTACGACCACCCGCGTCGTCATGGAGGACGGCGAACCGCTGGCGGTCACCGCCGACTACTCGGAGACCCGCGTCAACGTCGCCGTCGAGGGCCGATCGCGTGGTCGCCGTCGACGGGATCGGCTGATCGTGCCCGACGTGCGGCTGGTCGTGCTCGCGGCCACCGTCCTCGTGTTCACGGCGTGTGGGTCCGACGGCGGCGTTGCCGGCCCCGCTGACACGCCGGCCCCGTCCACGTCGACGACGGCCGTCGCTCCTCGTGTTGCGCCCCTCGCTGCCGTCGGCGGCTCGATGTACGCGACCGGTTCGGCACTGATCGCCGACCACCTCGGGTCGCCGCTCCCCGAGTTCGAACGGCAGGTTGCCGCACTGGGCTACGGCCCGGTCCGTGTCGCCTGGCAGGACGGTGAGTTCCTCGACGTGACCGACGATCTGGTGGTCGGACGTGTGAACGTGGCAGTCGAGACCCGTGACGGCACCGAGGTCGTGATCGACACGTTCGTGGAGAACGATCCCGAGTCGGGGAACGCGACGCCGGAGGCGACGATCGTCGAGGTGCACGAGGGCGTCGACTTCTATCCGGCCTGCGGCAACGAGCAGCTCGAACTCGACGGCGTCGTCTGGTATCAGGTCCAGCAGTCCGAGTACCCGGAGATCTACGACCGTGCGGTCAACGGCTACCGGGAGAACGTCCCCGAGCGCGTCAGGGTGCAGGGGTTCGCCCCACGTGTCGCGCCGCCCGGGCCCGGCGACGACATCGGCACGCTGGTCGTCTGGTCCGATGACGTCGCCTACTTCGTGTCCGACAGCGGTGACCTGACCGCCTGGCTCGTCCGCGAGGAGTTGACGTACCGCTGGGAGTGCTGAGGCACTCCACGAGTGCCTGGGAGTGGCGGGTAGCCTGGTCGGCCTGATGTTCGACAATCTTTCCAACCGTCTCGACGGGATCGTCAAGCGCCTCCGCAGCAAGGGTCGGCTCACCGAGGCCGACGTCGACGAGGTGATGAAGGAGATCCGCTCGGCACTCCTCGAGGCCGACGTCAACGTCACGGTCGTCCGCTCCGTGTGCAACCGCATCCGTGAGCACGCCATCGGTGCCACTCGTTCGCAGGCGCTCGACCCCGGCCAGCAGGTCGTCAAGGCGGTCAACGACGAGCTGACTCGCATCCTCGGCGGCGAGACGCTGACGATCAAGTACGCGTCCAAGCCGCCGACGGTCATTCTGATGGCCGGCCTCCAGGGCTCCGGCAAGACCACGGCCACCGGCAAGTTGGCGCAGTGGTTCAAGTCGCAGGGTCGCCAGCCGTTGCTCGTCGGGGCCGACCTGCAGCGCCCGGCTGCGGTCGAGCAGCTCCGCACGCTCGGTGGCCAGGTCGACGTGCCCGTGTTCTCCGACCCCGAGGACCCGGTGCTCACCGCATTCGAGGGCGTCGAGGAAGCCAAACGCCTGGGCCGCGACGTGGTGATCGTCGACACCGCCGGCCGTCTGTCGATCGACACCGAGATGATGGAGCAGGTGCGCCTGATCTCCGGCGCCGTGTCACCCGACTACACGTTCCTCGTCATCGACGCGATGACGGGTCAGGACGCGGTGCAGACCGCCGACGCGTTCCACGAGACGCTCCAGATCGACGGCGTGATCCTGTCCAAGCTCGACGGTGACGCACGCGGTGGTGCGGCGCTGTCGGTGAAGGAGGTCATCGGCCGGCCGATCGCGTTCGCGTCCACGGGGGAGAAGCTCGATGCCTTCGAGCAGTTCCATCCCGACCGTATGGCGGGCCGGATCCTCGGCATGGGCGACATGATGACCCTGATCGAGCAGGCCGAGCAGGCCTTCGAGGCCGACCAGGCCGAGCAGGCCGCAACTCGCATGATGGAGGGTCAGTTCACGCTCGACGACTTCCTCGAGCAGATGCAGGCCATCAAGAAGATGGGTCCGCTCTCGGGCATCCTCGGCATGATGCCGGGCATGCCGAAGGAACTGAAGGACGCCAAGATCGACGACGACGACCTGAAGCCGATCGAGGCGATCATCCGGTCGATGACCCCCGAGGAACGGGCCCGCCCGCAGCTGATCAACGGCAGCCGCCGGGCGCGGATCGCCAAGGGGTCGGGCACCGAGTCGGGCGACGTCAGCCGGCTCGTCAAGCAGTTCAACGACATGCAGAAGATGATGAAGAAGATGGGCATGGGCGGCGGCAAGAAGGGCAAGAAGCGCGGCGGCATGCCCGGGCTGCCCGGCATGGGCGGCGGCATGCCCGACATGAGCGAGCTCGAGCAGATGATGGGCAACCAGGGCGGGATGCCCGGCCTGCCCGGGGCCCAACGCTGATCGCGCCGTCGGTTGCGGACGTCGATGGCCGGCTGCCGGAGCCGCGGTGACCGGCGGCGTTCGGAATCGGGGTCGGCGCCGCTAACATTTCGTGGTTCTCTAGTTGCATCCAGGAGTCTGAACACATGGCAGTCAAGCTGCGCCTCACCCGCATCGGCAAGAAGAAGCAGCCGCAATATCGCATCGTCGCGGCCGACGCCCGGTCGCCGCGCGACGGCCGCTTCATCGAGATCCTCGGCCACTACGACCCCCGTCAGGATCCGTCGGCGCTCACCGTCGACAACGACAAGGCCGTCAAGTGGTTGAAGGAAGGCGCACAGCCGACCGAGCGAGTGGCCAAGCTGCTCACCGTGTCGGGTGCCATGGAACAGTTCGAGGGCGAGAAGTGAGCGAGTCGGCACCGACCGCCGTCGCGGTCCTCGAGCACATCGTCAAGTCCATCGTCGACGACCCGGACTCGGTCAAGGTCGACGAGGTCACCGATGAGGGCAAGCACCGCCTCGACGTACGCGTCGGCGACGGCGACCTCGGTCGCGTGATCGGTCGTCGCGGCCGTACCGCAGCGAGCATCCGAACCGTCACGCGAGCAGCTGCCGCGAAAGACGGTGTCGAGCTCGACATCGAATTCTTGGATTGAGACTCGGGGCCGGATCGCACGATCGAGGGCGTTCCGGACCACCGCTCTCCGGCCCGACGCCGACTCGGGTGGTCCGCGCCATGCGCTCGCACGATCTGACTCCGAGCAGGCCGTGGAAGATGTGCGACGGCTCGGTTGGCTGAGTCGGAGCGGCGAATAGGGTTGGTGGGGATGCGCGTACCGGACGGGTTGCTGGAGGTGGGGCACATCGGGCGTGCGCACGGGATTCGCGGTGACGTGTTCTTCGTCTTGTCGACCGATCGCGTCGAACGGGCGGCCGTCGGGTCACGGCTCTGGGTGCGAGACCGCTGGATGACCGTCACCGCCTCGTCGAACTCGAGCGGCAAGTGGCGGGTCCACCTCGACGCCATCGCCGACCGCACCGAGGCCGAGACCTACTCGGGCACCAAGGTGTTCGCCGAGCCGATCGAGGATCCCGACGAGCTCTGGGTCCATCGTCTCATCGGTGCGTCCGTGATCGAGGCGAACGGCATCGATCGGGGCCGCTGCACGGCGGTGCTCGCCAACCCGGCCGCCGACCTCCTCGAACTCGACTCCGGCGCACTCGTACCGGTCACGTTCGTGACCTCCGTCGACGTGTCGGGCGGCGTCCCGGTCGTCACGATCGAACCGCCCGACGGCCTCTTCGAGCTGAACGACTGAGGCCCGCCCGTTGCGCATCGACGTCTTCACCCTGTTCCCCGGCATGATCGAGGGCTTCTGCTCCGACAGCCTGCTGGGTCGAGCACGAGCGAGTCGGGCTGCTCGACCTCCGTCTGCACGATCCGCGGGATCAGACCTCCGATCTCCACGGCACCGTCGACGATGCGCCGTTCGGCGGCGGGGCAGGCATGCTCATGAAGCCCGAGCCGCTGTTCGACGCGGTCGAGGCGGCCGCGCCTCCTCGACCGCTGCTGCTGCTCGGACCCGGCGGTCGCACGTTCGATCAGTCGATGGCCGCCGAGCTCGCGACCGGCGACGGCTTCAGTCTGCTCTCCGGCCGCTACGAGGGGGTCGATCACCGGGTCCGTCAACACCTCGTCGACGGCGAACTGAGCGTCGGAGACGTCGTCCTGAACGGAGGAGAGGTCGCCGCCTGCCTGGTCATCGAGGCCGTCACGCGGCTGCTCCCGGGGGCGATGGGCAACGCCGACAGCCCGGTGTCGGAGAGCTTCGGCGAGTCCGGCCTCCTCGAGGAGCCACAGTTCACGAGGCCGGCGAGCTACCGCGGCTGGGACGTCCCCGAGGTGCTCCGCAGCGGCGACCACGGCCGTGTCGACCGGTGGCGTCGGGCCCAGGCGCTCCATCGCACGATCGCCGCCCGACCCGACCTGATCGAGGCCCGCGGCGGCATCACAGATGATGAGCGCGCGCTGTTGGAAGAGTTCCCACCCGTCCCGTATCCTTGATCCGCCCCCGAGGGTCTGACCCTCGACACTGACGAGGGGCCCTTTTCTGAGAGAGACGCCATGAAGACGACCGACCTCATCGACAACGATTCGCTGCGCGACGACATCCCCGACTTCGCCCCGGGTGACGAACTGAAGGTGCACGTCCGCGTCGTCGAGGGCGGCAAGGAGCGCGTGCAGGTGTTCCAGGGCAACGTGATCCGCCGTCAGGGCAGTGGCCTCCAGGAGACCTACACCGTGCGCAAGCTGAGCTACGGCGTCGGCGTCGAGCGCACCTTCCCGGTGCACGCTCCCACGGTGCAGAAGATCGAGGTCACCAAGCGTGGTGACGTTCGTCGCGCCAAGCTGTACTACCTCCGCGACCGGGTCGGCAAGGCCGCCAAGGTCCGCGAGAAGCGCGAATTCTGAGCCGCTGACTCCAATCGGGTCGCACGACCCCGACATCTCACGATCTCGGAGGTCCGCGCCCGTGGTTGCCCGATCCGACCAGTCGAAACGTGCCCGCGGCCGGTGGGGCGAGGATCGAGCCTGCCGACACCTGCGCTCGCGCCGGGTACGAGATCCTCGACCGCAACTGGCGCTCACCCGAGCGCGCCGTGCTCGGCGAACTCGACATCGTGGCCGCGACCGGTGACGCCGTCGTGTTCTGCGAGGTGAAGGCCAGACGGCAAGGTTCGTTCGGCGGAGCCGCCTCCGCCGTCGATGTCCGGAAGCAGGAGCAGATCCGCCGGCTCGCCGAGAGCTGGTTGCGCTCGACCGAGCGGGTCGTCGACCGCGTTCGGTTCGACGTGATCGCGATCGACGGTGTCCGGCTCGAGCACCTCGTGTCGGCGTTCTGATCAGGCGAAGAACGCCCAGGCAACGAGCCCGACACCGACGAGGCCGGCGGCGACGACCATCACGTAGTCGCCCGTCCGGGCCTTGAACTTGCGGTAGGGGCTGTATCCCACGCCGACCAGTATCGCGATCACCGCTGCAGGACTTCCGCATCGTGGCCGGGGCGGGCGTTTCGATCTGGTCTCAGCCGACCGGCACCGATCGTTGCGGGCTGGTATCGCCACGCGAGTGCTTCGCGCCCGATCAGGCCGGTGTTGACTCCAACGTGACCGAATCGCCGCTGCGCTGACGGCCGCCCACCACCAGGTACATGGCTGGAACGATGAACAGGTTCACCAGTGTCGAGGTCATCAGCCCACCGAGGATCACGATGGCCATCGGGTACTCGATCTCGTGACCGGGAAGATTGCCAGACATCACCAACGGAACCAGGGCGAGACCGGTCGTCAGGGCAGTCATCAGGATCGGAGCCACCCGCTCCTGCGCCCCGCGGAGGACCAGGTCGACCCCGAACGGCATTCCCTCCTCTTTCTGCAGGTGCTGGTAGTGGTTGATCAACATGATCCCGTTTCGGGCAGCGATCCCCAGGATCGTGAGGAAGCCGACCAGCGAGCCGAGCGACAGCACGCCACCGGACATCCATGCCGCCACGACCCCACCCACCAGCGCGGCCGAGAGGGCGAAGAACGACAGGGCGGCCAGCCGCACGCTGCTGTACGACATGTAGAGCAGCACGAAGATCGCTACTGCGGCGAACAGCGACACTCGGAGCAGGTTGTTCGAAGCGGCCTGGCGCTCTGCGAACTCACCGAGCAGCTCCGGGTAGTAGCCGATCGGGAACTCGGTCTCGTCCAGGACATCCTCGACTGCGTCGATCGCCGTCGACAGGTCGACACCGTCCAGCTCGGCTTCGATGTGGATCCGTCTGGCCAGATTCTCCCGATTGACGGCGTTGGCCGTCGGCACGATGCTCACCGATGCGATGTCCTGGAGGGCGACCCGATCCCCTGCCGGCGTCTCGATCGGCAGCTCGTAGATGTCCGTCATGCTGTCACGGTTCTCGTGTGCGCTCCAGATGTTCACGTCGTACGTCCGGTTGGCCGTGTGAATGTCGCCCACCTCCTCGCCGGCGATCAGGTACCCGGCCTGGCGTCGCACATCGCCCGGCTTGATCCCGTACTCGCGGGCGCGGTCGAGGTCGACCTGGATGTCGACTTGCGGCACGTCGACCAGGAACTCGGTGTGAACGTCCGTGAGGCCGCGCTCGGCCAGCAGCTTCTCCTCGATCTCGGACGCCTTCGCTCTGAGCACGTCGAGGTCCTCGCCGTAGATGCGGATCACGATCGGGTGGCTCGACCCGGTCAGGACTTCTCGAATCCGCTCCTTGAGGTAGGTCTGGACGTCGCGGTACAGCCCGGGGTAGCCGTCGACGGTCGCCTGGATCTCGCCGAGCGTCTCCTCGTAGTCGACCGACGGGTCGACGCTGACCCAGTTCTCGCCGAAGTAGATCCCGTAGACCTCGTCCATCAGTACCGCCTGACCGATGTGGGAACCACAGTTGTTGACCCCCTCGATCGTCATCAGTTCCTGACAGGCGAGCTGGGAGATCCGGACCATCTCTGGATGAGACGTACCCGGCTTGCCCAGCCAGTGCATCAGGAAGTCACGCTCCTTGAAGTCGGGGAGCAACTCCTGGCCGAGACGCGGATAGGTCGCCAGAGCCGCCGGCTGCGAGCACGACGAACGCGACGACCGCCATCATCGGTCGGGCGACCACGGGGCGCAGCGCCGCAGCGTAGCCTCGATGGAGTGGGCCGATGATCGGTGAGCGGCGCCCCTGCAGTGGCGCCCGACGAAGCAGGATGTAGCTCAGCGCGGGAGTCACGGTCATCGCAACAAAACCCGAGACCAACACGGCGATGACATAGGCGCGGGCGAGCGGTTGGAAGAATGCGCCCGAGAGTCCCTCCAGGAAGAACACCGGCATCAGCGCAACGGCCTCGATCATCGACGCGTAGATGATGGCGTTTCGAACCTCCACCGAGGCGTCGATGATGACCTTCGACGTCGGCACGTGGACGCCGCTCGCGCGCTGCTCTCGGAGTCGGCGCACGATGTTCTCCACGTCGACGATCGCGTCGTCGACCACGGCCCCGACAGCGATGACCAACCCCGCGAGGACCATCACGTTGATGGTGGAGACGCTGGCGCCGAACAGGGGCATGATGAGCAAGGTCGTCATCAACGAGAGCGGGATGATCGTGGCGCTGATGAGCGCCGTGCGCCATTCGAACAGGAACAACAGCAGCACGAGCACCACGAGTGCAGCCCCGATGAGGATCGCCTTGGTCAGGTTCTCGAGCGAGATCTCGACGAACGTCGCAGGGCGGAAGATGGTCGTGTCGTAGTCGAGTTCGGGTAGCCCGGGCGCCATCTGGGTCATCGCTTGCTCGACGCCATCGGTCACCTCGACCGTGTTCGCCCACGGAAACTTCTCGATGATGAGCAACAGACCCTCGCCGCCGTTGACGACGGCGTCACCGATCATGGGCCAGGTGTCGTGAGCCACGGTGCCGACGTCGCCCAGTCGCAGCTGCTCTCCGTCGGCGTTGGTCTGGCCATCGAGTGGAACTCGCGCGAGCGTGTCGGCATCGCTGACCGAGCTCACGTAGTTGACCGGGAGTCGCGTGTCGGCGGTGTCGAGGAATCCGCCCGTGCCGATGATCGAACCCTCGGAATACGGGACCAAGCCCGAATCCAGCGTGTCGGACATCACTCGCATCACCTGAGACGACGTCACGCCGTGCTCGGCCAGCTTGACCGGGTCGACCAGCATCGTCGGGATGTCGATGCGCTCGCCCCAGATCGCCACGTTGGCAACCCCGGGCACCCGCAGCAGCCGTTCGCGGATGGTCCAGTAGGTGATCATCGACAGATCGACGGTCGACAAGGTGTCGCTGCTGATTCCGATCTTGACCGTTCGTGCGGTCGAGGAGAGCGGCGGCATCACGTTGGGGGGTGCGGCCCACGTCGGCAGCGTGGGGACGACGAGCGAGAGCCGTTCCTGCACCGATTGGCGGGCTTCCATGAGATCGGTGTCACGGGCGAAGATCAGCTTGATCGACGACAGCTGCTCCACCGACTTCGATCGCATCGTGTCCAGTCCCGGAAGGCCCGCGAACGACTCTTCCATCGGAGCGGTGATCAGAGGACTCGACCTCTTCGGCCGACAGACCGAGCGCCGGCGTCTGGACCTCGACTTGGGGCGGAGCGAACTCGGGGAAGACGTCGACCGGCATGCGGCCGACCTGGATTGCACCGAGGATCAGGGTCATGAGCGCCAGGAACACCACCACGTAGCGGAAGCGGATGCTGGCCACGACGAGGGAGCGGAGTTCGTTCATCTGCCGACCCCCGTGTCCGCGCCGTAGAGCTCGGCGACCGAGGTGACGGCCACCTCCGTACCTGGAGCGGGCCCCTCGAACAGGTACACGAGTTCGTCTTCGATGCGATCGACCGACACCGTCGATCGGTGGTAGGTCAGCGATTCGTTCCGAACGTAGACCCACGTCTCGCCGGCGGTGTCGTAGACCAATGCGGCGTACGGCACGACGAGTCGTGGTCGGCCGTCGAGCGTCTGTTCCGTGACGGGAGACACCGCCATGCGGAGGCGCTCGGAAGCCTTGGGGGTGAGTCGGACCAGATTCAGCTCCTCGTCGATCGGCGTCAGCTCGTACGGTTCGATCGGTTCGGCGACGGCGTCGCCACCGCAACCGCTCACCGCAACCGCGGACACGGCGACCAGTCCGGCGACTGCGGCGACCGACACCCGGTCGCCGCGGCGGCGGTCACTGCGGCGCATGATCGGCATCCCGTGCTGCGACCGCGGCGGGATGGCCGCCGTCGACCGTCTCATCGGCCCGTTCCTGCGCAGCGCCGGGCTGGTCGATCGGCCGGTCGGAGACCCTGCGGTCGATCGGATCATCGGGTTCTGCGGGTGGACGGAACCGGATGTAGACGGCGGGGACGACGATCATCGTGCTGAGCAGCAGCGTCACCAGGCCGAACAGCACGACGACGGTCATCGGCCGGAGGAGTTCCAAACCGGGCTGATTCCCCATCAACAGCGACGGCACCAGGAACAGCGCCACCATCAGCGTCGTGGTCACGATGGCCGGCGTCTGCTGGCGTACTGCTTGGTGGATCAGATCGGCATCGCCGTCAACCGTGTCGAGCTCCAGGGTTCTGGCTCGATCGACGACGCCCATGCTGTACCGCACGGCGAGGCCGAACACCGCCGCCAGTCCGAACAGGACCGGCATCGTGATCGCTCCGTCGGTGACGACGGCGCCGATCACCGCGCCGAACAACGCCGAGAGCGTCGACGCCATGATGCCGAAAGCCAATCGCCAGCCGTTGAACGCCGCTTGGATGACGAGGTAGATCCCCACGAGCACCGCAGCCAGGAGGAGCCACAGCCGCCACCCGGTCGATTCGTCGGCGGCCGGGTCGAGGACCTCGGCCCGATACTCCTGCGGGAACGCCACCTCGTCCCGGATGGCGGATCGAATGTCGTCGGCGACTGCGGCTGATCCGCTCCCGGAGACGGCCACGTCGACGTCGACGTAGCGCGAGACGGCGTCGCGCTGGATGCTGAGCGGCGCATCGACCGTGTCGATCGAGGCCAGCTCGTTCAACGCCACCTGGGAACCGTCGGGCAGGTCGATCAGCAACCCGACGAAGTCGTCGGTCTCGTCCCGCAGCGCCGGCTCGGCCCACACCACCACGTCGAAGACCTTCTGCTCCTCGAACAGACTGCCCACCTGGAGGCCGGAGACGAGCGTCGTCGCCTGCCGCCGGACGCTGCCAGGAAGGATGCCGTACTGCTCGGCTTTCGCGAGGTCGACCTCGACGACGAGCTGCGGCTCGAGCGTTCGCTCTTCGATCGATGTGGCCGACACGCCGTCGACCACATCGACGACCCCGGCGATCTCTGTCGCCTTGGTGTCGAGCTCGTCGTGTTCGACACCGTAGACCCGAACCGTGAGATCGGCATCGGGGCCGTTGAGGGCCTCGTCGAGACGCTCGGGCACGAACGTCTGGTCGACCTCGACCGAGCCGGGCAGCCCGTCGACCGCTTGCTCGATCGCATCGAGCGAGGCACCCCGATCGGCACCATCGTCGAACCGGATCCACAACTCGGCGCTGTTGATGCTCACCGCCAGGTCACCAGTCTCGGCGCGGCCGATGTGGGCGCTGACGCCGCTGACACCGTCGATTGCTCCGAGATCGCGGGAGACGTCGTCGATCGTCGCGAGCATGACCGACGGCGAAGTGCCCGGCGCTGCCTCCCACCGAACCACCGAGCTGTCCTGCTGGAACGTCGGCGTGAAGTCGGTGTCCATCAACCACAGGGTGGCGACGGTGGCCACAGCCATGACGCCCGCAACGGCCAGCACCGCAGTCGTGCCGATCCCGCCGGCGATCCCGGTGACCCGGTCGTACATCGAAGTCGCCGGTCGCGAGAGTGGCGACGGCCCGGGTGTCGAGCTGCGGCCGTGCAACAAGAGCGTCAGGCCCGGAGTGACCAACAGCGCCACGGCGAACGACGCGACGATGGCGATCGTGTACGAGGTCGCGAGCGGCGAGAAGAAGGCACCGGTCAACCCTCCGAGAACGAAGACCGGCAGGATTGCCAGCAGCAGCACGAGCACCGCCGCGAAGGCGGTCCGGCCGGTGTCGAGCGCAGCAAAGAACACTGTCGCACGAGCAGAATCGGCCTGACTGGAGTCGACGCTCTGCTCGAAGCCTCTGCGCATCGCGAACGTGTCGGACACGACGTCATCGATGATGACGCCGAGTGCGATCACGATCCCGCCGATCGTGAGCAGGTTCAGTGACTCCCCGCGCCAATCGAGGACGATCAGGGCGACGCTGATGCTGGTGAGGATCCCCACGAGACCGACGACGGTGGCGCGCCAATTCCGGACGAAGAGGGCAAAGGCGATCAGTGCCAACGCGAACCCGACGGTGAACACCAGCGAGAGGTTGTCGGCCATGGAGGACACATAGCTCGCCGGGCGGAACACCTCGGTGTCGATGTCGACACCCAACAGGCCGGCGCGCATCGTGTCCAATGTGCCTTCGACCTCGTCGGTGACGGCTGTCGGGTCGGCTCCCGGATAGCGCTCGATCACGAGCAGGAGGCCAGGTTCACCCTCGACGACGGCGTCGCCGATCAGCTGCTGGTTGCCCTCGCCCACGGAAGCGACGTCGCCGATCACCAGGTCCGAATGGTTGACGATCGGCACCTTGCCCAGGTCGGCCGGCGAGGTGATCGGCAACACGTGCCGGATGCCGAGGCGTTGGTTGGGCGTGTCGATCCATCCGCCGGTGCCCGGCTTCGACGACTCGAGGTAGGTCAGAGGGGATACCCAGAGGGCCTCACCGGTGGTCTCCACGACCTCGCTGAGGGTGACTCCGGCGGCGTTGAGCTCGGCGGGGTCGACGAGCACCTGCAGCTGTCGGTCCCGGTGACCCCAGATCGAGACGTTGGCCACGCCGGATACACCCAGCAGCCGCGGCTTGACGTTCCAGCGAGCGAGCACTCCGAGGTCGACCGGCGACAGCTCGTCGGACGACAGGCCGACCATCATCACGCGGCTGTTGGATGAGAGCGGCTGGAGCATCACCGGGGGCTTCGACACGTTCGGGAGCGCGTGCGCCTGCGTCAGTCGTTCCTGAACCATCTGGCGGGCCCGAATCGGGTCGGTGCCCGGTTCGAACTCCATGACGATCGACGAGAGTCCGGCCACCGATTGCGAGCGCATGTCGGCCAGCCAGGCGACGCCGTTCAGCAGATCGGCCTCGAGCGGCACGGTGATCAACGACTCGACTTCGGTCGCCGACAGGCCGAGAGCTTCGGTCTGGACCTCGACGAGCGGCGGGTCGAACTCGGGAAACACGTCGACGTTCGACGATCTGAGTTGGCCGATGCCGACCAGAATCGCCAACAGGGCCAGCACCAACATGGCGATGCGGGCACGCAGACCCACACCGATGAGCCATCGAAGCATCGTTATCAACCTCCCCAGGGGGTTCCGCCCAAACGGTCTTCGCCCCCAGCGAGTACCGCCGTGAACGACAGTACCTGACTCCCAGCTGACTCGCCAGGAAAAATCTCTCCTCCGCCTGTCCGGTGACCGCGAAGCATGCGTCGTTGCTGGAAATCTTCTGAACAGTCGAGCGCCGCTGAATCTGCGAAGAATTGATCCACTGGAGCGAATTGGCCATCGGCGAGGTCGATCCGTCGGCTGACCGATACGCGTGGGCGCCGTCGCTGATCGGCAGTGGCCGGATGGTGCGTGTTCGCTGGGCGGCGGTCGGGCGTCGCTTCCTTGCGAGCTCGGACCAGGCTGTCGCGGACGCGCCTCGGAGCCGGCGGTACGCTCGACCGCGTGCGGCGAAGCTTGACAGCCGGGGCGATCGGTCTGACCGCGATCTTCGTCGGTCCGATGCTCGCACATGCCCAGCCGGACGACTCCGTTCCGGGTGACACGGTGCCCGAGGACGTCACCGGCGATGTCGCCGGCGGCGAGACCACCGACGGGCCGCCGCCGGCGCTGCCACTGATCCCGGTGCCGACGGGCTGCACTGCGCCCCAACTGCCGCACATCGTGTTCGTCGGCGAGGTCGTCGAGCGGGACTATCGCACGATCCGCTTCGAGATCGAGCAGATCCGGAGTGGGCGGCCCGACCCGTTCGCGCTCGACGACCGGATCGACGTGCGGTTCGGCCTCGACGCCCAGTACCTCGACGACGGAGCGACGTATCTGGTCGCGGCTGTCGTCGATCCGGACCTCGGTCTGCTGGTCTCGCGCGTGTCGGAGCCGATCGAGAACTTCGGTGGTGACGAGGTCATCGGTGTCTCCGAGACCGATGTGAACTGCCCGGTGTACGAAGATCCGATGCGGACGCTGTATCTCGACGGCACACCGGTCGAGGCCGGCGTGATCCAGCCGTTTCTCGACGCACGCGTCCGCATCGTCACTGCACTGCTCCTGCCGTTCGCCGTGGCGTTCGGCGCCATCTTCCTGCTCGCGACGTTCCGTCTGAGTCTGTCGGGTCTGTATCGCAGCGTGGTCGACTCGGGTCGTCGTCGCTACAGCTGACGGCACGCCGGCGCGCCGAGGTCGGATCGTCAGGGGGTGGACGTGGTCAGCGCACGCGCCTCGTCGACTGCCGCCCGCCAGTCGTCGATGGCGATCTCCTCCGCCGGCCCGTCGGGGCGGCAGCGAACCAGCAACGCCCCCGTCACCGGACGCTCGCAGGATTCGCTCGAGCACCACGCCGTACACCGCCAGCTGGCGCCGGTACCGGCCGATGCGTTGGTCCCGCTCGCCGTCGTCGGGCCACTGATCGGTCTTGTAGTCGACGATGATGCCGCCGTCGGGCGACTCGACGAACAGGTCGATGTACCCCTCGACGGTTCGCCCGTCGACCTGCGCGGCCACGAACAGCTCGCGGTGATGGCGCAGACCGGTCGCTCGTTGCACGATCGGTGCCGCCAGCGCGGAGCGAGCCAACGTCGCCACGGTGTCGTTCATGCCGACGATGCCCTCGGCCGCACACTGCGCCGCCGCCTCGGCATCGATGTTGGCGCCGGTGGCGAAGTCGGCGTACTGCAGCACCGCGTGCGACGGCGCGTCCGACGGCGGTGCCGTAGCGGCCGCGCTGCCAGGGCGGCAGGTCGAGGTCGACGGCTCCCTTGTCGAGCCCCGGGTCGGTGTCGGCCTCGCCCGCCAGGTACGTGGCGCTCACGGTCGGCCGCCGTCGCGCCGCGGCGAAGGCCCGCCGCCGCTCGCCGTCCCACTCGTCGTGATCGGACCACGCGGGAGCCTCGTGGCCGTGCTGTGGACGCTCGAACGATCCGACGACCGGTTCGAGTACCCGGGCGCCGTTGCCGTGCGCTGCGCCGGCGCCGAACAGGAGCGCCCCGCTCACGGAGTTCGCCGCGGTGCCGTCGTCTCCCGGGTAGCGGTGCAGCGAGACGACGAGGTGGTCGACCGCGCGGGTACACGCGACGTAGAGCAGACGCCGTCGTTCGGCATCGCTCATCTGCTCGTCGATCGGTTTGAAGTCCTCGAAGATCGGGTCGGGGCTCTTGGCGTTGGAGATCGTCCAGGTGTCGTCGTGCCACACCACCGAGTTGGAGTACGCCGTGATCGGCCTGGTCGTCATGCCCGACAGCACGGTGATCGGGAACTCGAGACCCTTGGCGGCGTGCACCGTCATGATGCGCACGGCATCGTCGTCGTGCTCGGGCAGGATCGTGTCGGCGTTGCGGCTCTCGCTGGCGAGCAGCTGGACCCACGCCAGATAGCGCCGGAGCCCGTGGCCGCCCGCGTCGCTCCAGGCGCGTGCCTGGTCGATGACGTAGCGGACCCGCCGCCAGACATCGCGCGGCGTCGGGATGATCGAGGGCGACGTCGAGCATGCGGCGATCGTCGACGAGCGTCGTCGAACAGGTCGGCGGGACCGACTCGGCTGGCCCGTCGTGCGAGGCCACCCAGGTGCTGCAGCGCTTCGCCGACCGGGTGGCCGACCAGGTCGGGTGGTGTGTCGTCGGTGGGCTGCCACCAGATCGACCACCGACCACCGGCACGGCGCCATTCGTACAGTTCGACGTCACTGCAGCCGTAGAGCGGCGTGCGCAGCGTGGCCAGCAGCGCCAGCTCGTCGGTGGGATCGGCCGCCGCCCGCAACGCCAGCATCAGGTGGCGGATCTCGGTCGTGGTGTAGACGACCGAGCTGTTCTCGGCGCGGTACGGGAGCTCACGTTCGCGAAGTGCCAGCTCGAGTGCCGGGAGCGAGGTGCGCGCCGGCAGCAGCACGGTGATGTCACCGGGGCGACACGGCCGGAGCTCGTCGCGATCGGTGACCTGCCACCGCTCGGTGAGCGCCGTTGCGACCGCGTCGGCGGCGTCGGCGGCTTCGCGACGCCGGATCTCGTCGGCCTTGCGCGACCCGAGATCGTCGTGCTCGCCGATGCCGAACACGGTGACCGAGCCGTGGTCGAGGTGATGGCGACGGTTGGGGGACAGACGCTGGTACGGCGGCTGGACGTCGTGGCGCTCGTCGATGACCTGGTCGAACACGCCGTTGACCCAGTCGAGCACCGGTCGCGACGATCGGAAGTTGGCCGTCAGCTGCTCGCGGGCGGCGCCGATCTGGTCGGCGGCGCGGAGGTACTGGGCGATGTCGGCACGGCGGAAGCGGTAGATCGACTGTTTCGGGTCGCCCACGATGAACAGGCGGCCGGCGAGGGGCTGGAGTGCAGTCCAGTCGGTGGCCTGGGCCGGATCGTCGGGATCGGCGGCGAACCGCACCGCGATCTCGAGCTGGATCGGGTCGGTGTCCTGGAACTCGTCGAGCAGAATGCGCCGATAGCGGTCGTGGAGCACGCGGCGAACCGCCGGCTCGGAGGCGATGAGCCGCCGGGCGAGCACCAGGAGGTCGTGGAACTCGATCGTGCCGGACGCCGCGCGCTCGAGGGCGCCGTCGAGCACCCAGCGGCCCATGATCGTGCCGAGCACTCGGACGCGTCGGGCGCGGACCCGGTCGAGCAACTCGACGGCGGCGTCGGCCAGTTCGGCTTGTGCCTCGCGGAGGCGCGTCGAGGTCGCCGGGATCGAAGCTGAGCTGCTGCCAGTTCTTCTTGGCGCCGGTGCGCTTCGTCTTGCGGAGTCGGTCTTCGAGCTGGTCCAGTTGCGCGACACGCCCGCCGAGGCGGTCATCGGCGAGCGCGGTCTCGGCGAGCACACGAAGCTCGTCGAGACGTTCGGCCTGGCCGTCCTCGGGTGGGCAGGGGGTGTCGCACAGGTCGAGCACCTGCGCGAGGAACTCGCGGTCGTCGAGTTGCCAGGCCGGCGGATCGGATCGGTCGACGCGGGTCTCGACGAGGTCCCAGTTGTCGTGGAAGCTCGTCGCGACCCGGCGCCCGCCCCGGTGGAGGTTGAACCCGTCGAGCTGACAGAGCTCGATCAACCCGCTGCCGCCCTCGGCGACCCCGCCCGGCGGGTCGGGGTCGTCGAGGATGCGATCGAGCAGCGACTCCCAGCGCTCCTCGAACGCGAGATGGCTCTCGAGCTCGTCGAGCACGGTGAAGCCCGGCGGGAGCCCGGCTGCGACCGGGAAGTCGTTGAGGAGGCGGCGAGCGAAGGCGTGGAGCGTGCCGATCGGGGCGTGGTCGAGGCCTGCGGCGTGGTCGGCGAGGCCCGCGTCGACGAGCGCCGCTCGCACGCGGTGGCGCAGTTCGGCCGCCGCCTTCTCGGTGAACGTGATGGCGGCGATCGATCCGATGTCGACGCCGTCGCGAACCAGCGCCACGATGCGCGAGACGAGACTCGCGGTCTTGCCCGCACCGGCGCCGGCCTCGATGAAGAGGTTGGACCGGAGGTCGGTGGCGATGCGCTCGCGTGCCGGCTGATCGAGCGGGAGGTCGAACGGAAGCTCGACGCCGCTCATGACGGGTCCTCGGCTGCGTCGTCGGGCCCGAACCAGCGGGCGAGACGAGGGTCTCGCTGCTTGTGGTCCCATTCGGCGTAGCGCTCGTCGACGCCGAGCCCGTCGGGCTGGCAGTAGTGACAGTCGATGACGTGTTGGTACTTGGGCGGTTCGGTCACCGCCGGGTACAGGCCGGACTCGATCCCGGCGACCACGTCACCGAGATCGTCGGTGACCTGCCGCCACACGTCACGGTCGAAGGTGTAGCCGTAGCGCGCGTAGTCGCCAGGCCCGAAGAAGTCGTATTCGGCGAGCACCATCGTGTGGGAGTCGTCGGGTCGTTCTCCGTGCCGGGCGAGTGCGGCGGCGGCGTAGATCGGGAGCTGGAAACGCGTCCGGCCCTCGGTGGGGTCGTCTGCGTCGATGTTCGCGAACTTGGTGGCTTTCCCGCTCTTGTGGTCCATCACGATGAGATCGCCGTTCGGGCGTTGATCGATGCGGTCGACGAAGCCGGCGACAGCCAGCGATCGCCCGTCGGGCAACGGGAGCGTGACGGAGTCGTCCCAACCGAATCTCAGCTCGGAGTGGACGACGCGAGCACCGCGGGCTGCGGCGGTCCGGCCGTCGCGGACGAACCAGTTGAGGAGGTCGGCACGAACCGACCGGCGGTCGAGAAACCAATGAGCGGCGCGACCGGTTCGGCCCGATCGTTCGAACTCGTCGGCGACGTCGTCGAACAGCGACTCGAGTGCGACCACGTGGTCGGGGGTCCAGCCCGCCGGGCCCGGTTGTTCGAGCTCGCCGGCCACGACCTGGCGGTGGAACCGGTCGAGGGTCTCGTGGACGACGTTGCCGCGTTCGATGGGGGAGAGCGCGACCTCGTCGTTCGGGTCGTCGACGGGCTTCACACCGAGGAGATGGCGGACGAAGTAGGCGTGGGGACAGGATGGCCACGCCTCGATCTGCGAGGCGGACATCGGCCGGTCGAAGTGGTCGATCTCGACGCCGCTGAGATCGCCGTCGTACTCGGTGATGACGTCTCGACGGCGAGCCGCACGAAGGGCGAGCCCCCGAGTTGCCGCTGCATCGCCGAGACAGGCCCGCCCGAGCTCGTCGACCGAATGGGTGGCTGCGATGATCCGGCCGCGGAGGCGGTGTTCGGCCGCCGTGGCGGGGAACTCGGTGCCGACGAGCCCCGCGTGATGGCTGGGGACGGTCGCCGTCGATGCTCCGGTGAGGTGCTCGGCGATCCACCGCGACGGCAGCCGCTCGGTCGTCGCGCGGAGGTCGCCACGCGGCACGCTGATCACGGTGTGGTTCGAGGTCGCCAGGTGGGCCAGGAGGCTTCGGTGTACGCGGTGGGTGCGATGCTCGGAGTCGGCCAGACCGGCTGCTCGGCGATCGTGTTCGCCGACCAGCGGGTCGATCAACGGCGCCGGCGGCAGGAGGCCCTCGGCGGCGCCGAGCACGATGGTCAGGTCGGCGTCGAGGCCGACGGTGCCGGCGATCGAGCCGATCGTGACGCCGTCACCGAGGCGTCCGAGCCGGCCGGGCGCGGCGTCGAATTCGGCCGCGAACGCCGCCCTGAACTCGTGCCGCGTCACGGGGCGGCCGACCGAGTCGAGGTGGCGGAGCCGGTCGAGCACCCTGCTCGCGTGGTCGGATGCCAGCCGTTCGGCCTCGTCGAGCTGATCGAGCACCGACGTGCCGAGCCGCCGCTGCACCTGGCGCTCGCACCACTCGGCCCACGCCGCCCAGCTGCGTGCTCGCCCGGGCGCTCCCAGGTCGCGCCGCAGATCGGCCACGAACGCTGCGAGTTGATCGGCGGCTTCCGCGTCGCGCTCGCGTGGCTCGGGCCGCGCTCGGTATCGCGTCGCGAGCCGCGGTGAGCCGGGGTTCCCACTGATCGCCTCGGCTCACCCCGGCGGCACGCGCGACGCGCTCCCAGCGCCCCACCGAGATCCGTTCACCGGTCGGGCCGCGGAGCGGGAGATCGGCGAGCAGATCGAAGAGGTCGTTGCGCCGCAGACCACGGCGATCGATCTGGAGCAGGTCGAGCAGGAACCGGGGCACGAGACGCTCGGTCACGAGCGTGCCGGGGCGGCCGTTCCACGGCACGCCGGCTGCATCGAGGTGGTGCTCGGCGAGACGGGCGTATGGCCGATCGGTCGGCCAGACGATCGCCACCCGGGCGAACGAGGTCCCGGACCTCGCGGCGTCGACGACCCTGCGGACGGCGTGCCGGACCTCCTCGTCGGCGTCGGTGGTGGAGACGATGACCGTGTCGGCCGGTGGCCGCACCGGGGCACCGTCGGGCGCGTCGATCGGGCAGCCGAGTGCGTCGGCGAACGCGGACACCTCGGCGTCGACGGCGGTCACCCCGGTCCACTCGACGAGGACCCGGAGGTCGGCCCGGTCGCCGATCGCCGCGAACAGATCGGTCGCGAGCCCGAGGTCGGGCCGGGGCAGCAACGCGACCGCACGGTCGAACAGTTCGGCGCCGTCGCGGATGCGTTCGATCGCGAGCGTGAGCAGGTCGGCCTCGTCGAACCAGTCGGCGGTCAACCGCTCGGCCACCATCGAACCGACCCGAGCTGCCTCGCCGCCTCGCCTGGACGAACCACGCAGGAGCGGCCCGGCGCCGGGCCCGGCGAGGCGCACCTCGCGATGCAGGTCGCGCAGGCTGGTCACCGTCGATGGGTGCTCGGCGACGAGTGCGTAGTCGCCGGGCGCCGCGCGAAGCACCTCGCGGACCATCAGGTCGATCAGCGGCGTGGAGACCGGGAGCCGGCCCGCCGCCGCGAGCTCGGCACCGGCGATCCGTTCCGCGAGCCGAGCGGGCGTGACCAGCTCGATCGCCGCGACGCCTCCGTGCGCCCCGAGCCACCGGCGAGCGGTGACGCCGACCGCGTTCGTCGGCACGATGACCGTGACCGGCATCAGCGGATCGTCGCCCTTGGCGTCGCGTACGGACTCGGCCAACGCAGCGAGGGCCTCGTCGGCACGGACGGCGGTGCAGCGGAGGCTCACGATGGCGATCGTACGCAGTGGACGCGCTCGGTGCGGGTCCGTCGATCGAACGCCGTGCAGGTGTCGGCCCGGTTCACGCCCCCATCATGGCGACGGGGTGTGGCAGCGCTTCGAGCGCATCGGCCCGGAACCTCGGTTCGTCAGCGTGGGTCTCCGGATCGTCACGACTCGACCAGCCACTGCACCCGGTTCCACGACGTGACGTAGTGGAGTCCGATCGCGACCCCGGCGACGCCTGCCAGGTCGCTGCGGCCGGCGACGGCCAGTGCGATCACGCCGACGCCGAGGATCGTCAGTTCGAGTGCCAACCGGACCGTGCCGGCGACCTCCACCGGAGCGTCGCCCGATCGGCTGGGGTCGCCGACGACGTTGAACGTGGTCCACAGAGCCGCAGCGACGAGGGGGGCGACTCCGACGGCGAGCCAGCGCCACGAATCCGGCGCCAACTTCCATGCGGCCGCACCGAGGGCGACGAGCGACACGACTTCGAGGCCGAACCTCAGGCCGAGGTTCCAGCCGGCCATCGGTGGTGGGTTCACGACCCGTTCCTGACGACCTGCTCGGCGCGAACCTTGAGCGCCTCGTTCATCGCCTCGAACCCGGCGAGGGTCTGGGCGTCGAGCGATGAGCGCATGAAGCGCACGAGCACGCCTCGGAAGTGTTCGGTGTGTGTGAGTCGGGTGCCGCCCGACTCGGTCGGCACCAGCTCGAAGCGGTGCCGCCCGTCGAAGACCCCAGGTACCAACAGGCGTCCGAGCCACTCGAACGTCTGGTGTTCGACCACGTCGGTCACCGTCGGCTTGAACGTCATCGCCTTCCCGCCGGGAGGCGAGAGTCGGTTGACCAGCCGCTCGCCGACGGCGACGGTGCCCGCAGCAGAGACGATGAAGGGGTTCCAGTCGGCGTAGGTGTCCAGGTCGGTGAGCACGGCCCACACCTCGGCGGGTGGGGCGTCGATCTCGATCGCGGTGTGGAGTTGATGCTGCATGACGTCTCCTGTGATGTGGGCGTATCGCAACGTATGTTGCGTTACGTTCATCATGGCAGATCGATCCCACAAACGCAACAGGTGATGCGATAAGGTTGACGCATGTCACAGCACGAAAGGGACGGGATCGCATCGAACGGGCCGGTTCGCGTCGGTGAGCAGCGGCCGGGCGGCCGGGCGGCCAGGGTGCGGTCCGACGTGCTCGCGGCCACCGCCACCCTGTTGAACACCGTCGGCTACGAACAACTGAGCATCGAGGACGTGGCGGCCGAGGCGGGCGTGCACAAGACGACCGTGTACCGCCGATGGTCCTCGAAGGCCGGGCTCGTGGCCGACGCGGTCCGCCGGAACGCCGAACAGGCCGTACCCATGCCCGACACCGGGTCGCTGCTCGGCGATCTGCAGGTCCTCGGGCGCAACGTCGTCGCCAACATCGGTTCCGAGGGAGGATCGCTGCGCAGTCGGTCGATCGTCGCGGCGTCCACCGGATCCGACGAGCTGATGGCCGAGCTCCACTCGTTCTGGTCCGAGCGGCTGGCCAGGTCGGAGGTGATCGTCGATCGAGCGATCGAGCGAGGAGAACTCCCGGACGGAACCGACGCCAACTTGATCATCGAGGCGGTGGTAGGCCCGATCTGGCTCCGACTCCTCCTCACCGGGGAACCGATCGATGCCGACTTCGCCGACCGGATCGCCGACCTCGTCGCCGCCGGTGCCACCGTCCGCTGATCGGGGGTGGCCGGGACTCCTCCTCAGGGGCCCGTCGTCGCGGCCGTGCCCGGCGCAGTCCGAAGCCTGGCGAACTCCCGGACCCGGAGCACGCGCAACGCACCCCGGACGAACCACGGCAGCGCCGGCCACGCCGTCTCGCGCCCGACCACCACGACCTCGACGATCTCCATCGTTGCGCCTCGCCGCACGACGTGGGCGTCGCCGGCGAGCACGTTCTGCACCCAGTCGGCCGAGGCGCCGTACGTGAGCGCGACGATCAGGTCACCGTCGAGGTCGAACACGTTCACCGGGGTCCGGAACTCGCTGCCCGATCGGCGTCCGACATGGTGGACCGAGGCGAAGCCCGCCGACCGACGCACGATCGGCTCGATGAACCGGTTCGTGTAGCGCCGGTTGAACCGGGCGACCACTCGTGGCAGGGGCACGCCGCGACCCTACGTCGGTCGCCCGCCCGGCTCGGGGCCGCGGGTACTCGAGCGACGGGAGTCAGGCGACGGCGGCTTCGGCGAGCCCCCGGAGCTCGGTCACGGCGTGTTCCAGGCCCGCGGGGTCGCGATACAGGGCGCTGCCCGCGATCAGCACGTTGGCGCCGGCTGCCGCGGCTCTCTGGATCGTGGCCGGGCCGATGCCGCCGTCGACCTCGAGATCGACGTCGTCCGCCAGACCGGCGGCGTCGATCATCGCCCGGATCCGAGCGATCTTCGGCTCCATCGTGGGGATGTAGGCCTGACCACCGAAGCCGGGGTTGACCGTCATCACGAGCACCAGATCGACGAGGTCGAGCACGTGCTCGATCGCCGACGCCGGGGTCGCCGGGTTCAGGGCCACGGCGCCGCGTGCGCCCATCGAGTTGATGTTGCCGAGGGTTCGGTGCAGATGCGTGCAGGCCTCGGCGTGCACGATCAGCCGGGAACAGCCCGCGTCGACGTACTGCTGGGCCATCACATCGGGCGTCAGCACCATCAGGTGGGCCTCGAACGGCACGGTGCAGTGGGCCCGGGCCGACGCGATCACGTCGGGGCCGAACGTGAGGTTGGGCACGAACTGCCCGTCCATCACGTCCCACTGGACCAGGTCGACACCGGCCGCCTCGAGTGCGGCGACCTCTTGGCCGAGCTTCGAGAAGTCGGCGGGGAGGACGGACGGGGCGATCTGGATCGGTCGGGCCACGACCCGCGAACCTAGACGCGCGCCCGGGCGTGCGCGCGGCTGGTGCCGGGGTCGTACGAGCGCAACGCGGCCACGACCTCGTCGAGGCTCCGGCGGGCACCGCTCTGCAGGTACTCCATCGCCCGGAGCGAGGCCTCGTGCGCCTCCTCGCTGGACCCTGCCACGCAGTCCTCGATCACACGGCAGAAGTAGTCGTGCTGGTGCCCGTCGACGAACGTGTAGTGCACGCACACGTCGGTCAACCCGCCGCACAGCAGCAGCGTGTCGACGCCCAGACCTCGGAGCATGATCTCGAAGTCGGTACCGAAGAACGCGGAGTAGCGACGTTTGCGGATGTGGATGTCGGTCGGGAGGAAGCCGGTCTGGTCGGCTGCGATCGTCGTGTTGGGGTGGTCCTCGAGGCAATGGATGTCCTCGTCGCCGTCGAGCTCGCGACCGAAGTCGATCAGGTCGGGCCGGTGGACCTCCTGGATGAAGATCACCGGGATGCCCTGCTCGCGTGCGGCATCGATCGCCACCTTGGCCTTCGCCATGCGCTCGGCATAGTCGGGCATGTGGTCGATCGCCCGCACGTCCTGATGAACGAACGTGGATGCCTGGATGTCGATCACGACGAGTGCCGGCCGGCCCTCGATCAGTTCACGTCGGTTGTCGTTCGGGTTGGCCACGTCACTCCTCCTCGTCGGAGCGCTCGCCGCGGTGCTCCCATTCCTCGTCGGCTTCGTCCCAGGCCTCGTTGCGTGCCTCCGACGTCGCCTTCCAGTTCTGGGCCTCCCCCTTGGTGGCATACGGCCCGAGCATGTGGTCGCCCGGCCCTCGTTCGGCTGCGGGCACGGCCCTGCCCTTCTCGAGGTCCCAGTACCACTCGGTCGGCTCCATGCCTCCACTCTCGCGCACCGACGGGTTCTCGGCGGCCTGCGGGTGGACGACCGCCGATCGGTAGCCTCGCTGCGTGGCCGACGACGAGTTCCCGACACGTTCGCACCACGCCACAGCGATTCGTCGCCGGTGGGGAGGCGCTGGGCCACGACCCCGAGGGTCGCGTCGTGTTCGTGCGCGGCGGCCTGCCGGGCGACGACGTGTCGTTGGACATCATCGAGCAGAAGGGCGAGTGGTCGCGCGGGATCGTGCGCGTGGTCCACGAGCCGTCCCCCGATCGCGTCGAGCCGCCGTGTGCGCGGCGCCGGGAAGGTTGTGGCGGTTGCGACTGGCAGCACCTGGCGGTGCCCGCCCAGCTCGACGCCAAGGCCGAGATCGTCCGCGACGCACTTCGCCGCACTGGCCGCCTCGACGATCCGCAGCTCACGATCGGACGGGCGGTGCCATCCGAGGGCTACCGCACGACGATCCGCGTCATCGGCGGGCCCGACGGTCGGTCCGCATTCCGCGCCGACCGCTCACACGACACCGTGTCGGCGAGCGGCTGTCTCGTCGCCCATCCGGTGCTCCGCCCGCTCATCGACGACCTCCGGATCACCCCGGAGCTGGAGGTGTCCCTTCGCGTGTCGGCGGCGACCGGCCAGATCACCGCACGCTGGGATCGCCGCCGGGGCGACGTGCACGGCCTGCCACGTTCGGTGTACGCCGGGCCGAACGCGTTCCTGACCGAACGGGTGGCCGGTCACGACTACCGCGTGTCGGCCGGTGCCTTCTTCCAGAGTGGGCCGGCGGCGGCCGGCCTGCTGATCGAGGCCGTCGGTCGGGCCGCACCGGAGCTCGCAACGGCACCGGTCGTGCTCGATGCCTACGCAGGCGTCGGGCTGTTCGCCGTGGCGTGCGCCCCGCCCGCCGCCAAGGTGATCACGGTCGAGACGTCACGCGCAGCCGTCGAGGACTGCCGCGTGAACCTCGACGGACGCAACGCTCGCATCGAACGTTGCGAGATGAGCCGGTGGCGGCCGGAAGCGGGCCTCACCATCGACGTCGCGATCGCCGACCCGGCCCGCTCGGGCCTCGGCCGGCCGGGAACGGCGGCGATGGTGGCCGCCGATCCGGACGTGCTCGTGCTCGTGAGCTGCGACCCGGTCGCCATGGCCCGCGATGTCGACCTGTTGAGCCGTCACGGCTACCGCCACGACGGCACCGAGATCCTCGACCTCTTCCCGCACACGCATCACGTCGAGTGCGTCACCCGATTCGTTCGCGACTGACCGCTGGCAGACTGGCGGGGTGATCGCTCCGAGTCGTTCCGCCGAGGTCGCCGACGCACTGTCCGACGGTCGCCCCGTCGTGGCGCTCGAGTCGACGATCTTCTCGCACCTCGGGCTTCCCTCGCCCGCGAACGCCGAGGCGCTCGACCGCTGCATGAACGTCATCCGTGCCGCCGGTGCGGTCCCGGCGGTCACGGCGGTGCTCGACGGCGTCGCCAGGGTCGGGCTCGATCCGAGCGAGCACGAGCGGATCCTCGGTCCGGCCCACAAGGCGGCCGAGCGCGACCTGCCGGTCGCGGTGGCGCAACGCTGGGAGTTCGGCGCCACCACGGTGTCGGCGTCGGTGGCGCTCGCAGCGACAGCCGGCGTGTCGGTCTTCGCCACCGGTGGCATCGGCGGCGTCCACCGCGGTGCCGAGGCCACGGGCGACATCAGCGCCGACCTCGACGCACTCGCACACCACCGGGTCGTCACCGTCTGTGCCGGGGCCAAGGCCTTCCTCGACCTGCCCCGCACGCTGGAGTACCTGGAGACGGTCGGCGTCCCCGTACTCGGCTGGCAGCACGACGACTTCCCGGCGTTCTACACCAGGTCGTCGGGCCTGCCGGTGCCGCATCGAGTCGAGTCGGCCGGTGAGGTCGCCGCGATCCTGGCCAACGGGACGCGGGAGCGTTCGGGCGTCCTCGTCGGTGTACCGATCCCCGAGTCCTCCGAACTCGACCCGATCGAACTCGACCGTGTGCTCGCCGACGCCCTGGCCGACTGCGACGCCGCGGGGATCTCGGGCGCAGCGATCACACCGTTCGTGCTCGGCCGGATCGGCGAGGCGACCGACGGCCGAAGCGTGCCCGCCAACCTCTCGCTCGCCGAGAACAACGCCCGTGTCGCCGCGGAGATCGCCGCCGCCGTGTCCGACGCCTCGGCGACGTGACCGGTTCGGCACCTGTCAGACTCGACGCACGAGGCCGATCCGCGACCGACTCCGGCGCTTCCTCACCGAGCTCCCGGACGCGCCGATCTGACGCGACCCCTCGCTCGGCCGGGCGGGGGTCAGAGGCGGGTCAAGGTGCGCTCGACGCGGTCGAGGAAGGCCACTCGCCTCGCCTCGTCGGTCGTGTCGATGCCGTACAACGCGCACCACGTGGTTCGGGTCCGGCGCGAGCACATCGCGCGGATCGATCGGGTGACGGTTCGCTTGCCGCTCTCGCCCTCCAACGCGTTGATCAGCTTCGACGACCCGTGGGTGGTCACGACCACGATGCGCCGGACGTCGCGCAGGAGCGGGGTCGGCGTCGCATCGCCGTCCTCCATCTTCCAGGCGACGCCGGCGACCCAGACACGGTCGATCCAGCCCTTGAGCATCGCCGGCTGCCCACTCCACCACGTCGGATAGACGAGCACCAGCGCCTCGGCCCATGCCAGGTCGTCGGCGTAGTGCCAGAGGTCGTCGGTGACGCCCGGCTCCTTGTGCGTCATTCGTTCGGTCGCGGTCATCGTCGGGTCGAAGCCATCGGCGTACAGGTCGGTCAACCGCACCTCGTGCCCTGCCGGCCTCCAGCCCTGCGATCGCCCGGTCGCGGGCGGCTGCCACCAGCGACTCCGGGTTGGGGTGGCAGTACACGACGAGCGCTCGCATCAGAGTGTCGCCGCCTTCTGCTCGACACGGGTGAGGAATGCGGTGCGGTCGGCCGGTGTGGAGGTGTCCATCCCGTACAGCGCCAGCCACGTCGTTCGCGCCCGGAACCCGCACGACATGCGCAGGGCGCGGGTGAGAATTCGTCGGCCGTTGTCGTTGACGAGACGTACGGCCGTGCGGGGCGACCCGTAGGTACTGATCCCGACCAACCGCCTCACGTGCCCGAGCCCGGGCCTGACCTTTCCGCTCGACTCGTCGAACGTGAAGCCGACGCCCGGCACCATCACCCGCTCCAGCCAGCCCTTCAGGATCGCCGGAAGACCGCTCCACCAGGTGGGGTACACGAACACCACGATCTCGGCCCGCTGCAGGCGCGCCGCGTGATCGCCGACCTGTGGGTCGAGGATCGGGTACGTCGGTGTCGTAGGCGATCCGCTCTTCACACGACATCGCCGCCCGGAACCGTTCGCCGTAGAGATCGATGATGTCGACGTCGTGGCCGGCCGCCCGCAGCCCGTCGACGGCGCGTCGTGCCGCGGCGTGGCAGAAGCTGTCCGAACACGGATGTGCGATCACCACGAGCGCGTTCATCGGCCGTCGATCCTCGCCTCGAGGGCCCGCTTCACACCGGGCCACTCGGCGTCGATGACCGAGTACACCGCGGTCTGGCGCGGTGCCGGCCCGTCGGCATCGGCCACCAGGCGGTGGTTGCGCAGGACACCTTCGAACGAGCCGCCGATGCGCTCGATCGCATCCCGACTTCGCTGGTTGCGTGCGTCGGTGCAGATGGCGACCCGCCACACGCCGAGCACCTCGAACGCGTGCCGGAGCAGCAGGTACTTCGCCTCCGTGTTGACCGCCGTGCGCTGCGCGGCCGCGCCCAGCCAGGTACCGCCGATCTCGACCTCGTCGGGTTCCGGACGGCCCCGCCACCAGTGGGGGTCGAGATATCGGGTGCAGCCCACGACCTCACCCGTGTCCAGCCGCCGCTGCGCGAACGGCAGCACCCGAGCCGCGGCGTGGTCGCGAAGCAGACCCTCGACGTACGTGTGCATCGCTTCGGTGCTGTCGGGCACCCAGGTGAGACCGAAGCTGCTCCGGTCGACGTCTGCGGCGGCGGCCAGTGCCGCGACGTGCTCGAACGACAGCGGTTCGAGTTGCACGTGGCGACCCGCCAGCGTGATGGTCGTGAGCGGGTGGGGCACATCCCCCAAGGTAGACGGGCAGGGTCGGGTGCGAGTCGCAGACATGTCCTAGGTTGCTCGTATGACGATGACGCCGGTGCCGTCGATGTGTTCGGGGCTGCCGTCGGCGAAACACCCGCGGCGCGGCGAGGATCGGTGATGCGGGCGGTTCTGTGCGAACGGTACGGGCCCTTCGACGACCTCGTGCTCGCTGAGGTGCCGTCGCCCGAGCTCCGTCCGGGCACCGTGCGGCTGCAGGTCCTGGCGGCCGGCGTGAACTACGTCGACCACCTGATCGTCGGTGGGCGTTACCAGGTGAAGACGCCGATCCCCTTCGTACCGGGCTTCGAATTCGTCGGTCGCATCATCGATCTCGCCGACGACGTCGCCCGGGATGCACCACATCTCTCCGTCGGTGCCCGGGTCCTGGCGCTCTCGGGCGGCGGCGGCTTCGCCGAGGAGGTCGTCGTGCCGGCGCACATCGTCACGATCGTTCCCGACGGGATCACCGACGGCCAGGCTGCGACGTTCGTGCAGAGCTACCTGACAGCGGCATTCGCACTCCGGCACCGTGCCGGGGCCGAACGCGACGACTCGCTGCTGGTCATCGGGGCCGGGAGCGGCGTCGGTCTCGCGGCCGTCGACGTCGCCGCATCGATGCGGATGCGCGTGATCGCCGCGGCATCGACCGAGGAGAAGCGGCGGCTCGCGCTCGACCGAGGTGCCGAGGTCGCGTTCGACGTGAACAGCGAGTCGATCACGACCGACATCCGTGAGCTGATGGCTGCCGACGGCAAGGACGGCGTCGACCACGTGTACGACCCCGTCGGTGGCGATCGGGCCGAGACCTGGCTGCGGTGTCTCGCGACCGGTGGCCAGTACCTCGTGGTCGGGTTCGTCGCGGGCATCCCGTCCCTCCCGCTGAACCACGTGTTGCTCCGGAACCGCCGGGTGACCGGGGTCGACTGGGGCGGCTGGTCGACGCGGCAGCCCGCGGAGAACGCCGCACTGCTGAACGAACTCGTGCATCAGATCTCCATCGGACGGTTGCGTCCGGTCGAACCCACGGCCTATCCACTCGATCGAACCGTCGATGCGCTCCGGGACCTGGCCGAGCGGCGCGCATCGGGAAAGCTGGTGGTCATCCCATGACCGACATCACGAAGCACGACACGAAGCACGACAGAAGGACCGCGACACGACGAGTGACACGAGCGACAGCTCGACGACGGACGAGTTCGGGTTGCGGACGCTCGACGTCGAGCAGTTGCGCGCCAAGCGCGGCGCGAAGTGGGGTGCCCGCGAGGCCCGGTTCTCCTCATGGGTGGCCGACATGGACTTCCCGGTCGCCCCAGCGATCGTCGAGGCGCTGCAAGCCGTCCTCGACGGCAACGAGTTCGGCTACCCGAACTGGGGCGGACCGTTTGCATCATCGCCGGCCGCCCTCCTGTTCTGCCCCCGGATGAGCGAACGTTTCGGTTGGGAACCGAACCCCGAGCGGGTGCACGACATGATCGACGTGATCCAGGGCATGCGCAGTTCGGTCCACCATCTGTCGGCGCCGGGCGACGGCGTGGTCCTGCACATGCCCTCGTACCACCCGTTCATCGACACGATCGACGAGATGGAGCGCCGCCTCGTTGCCGTCGTCCGTGACGGCGATGCCTTCGACTACGACGATCTCGAACGCCGGCTCGCCGACGAGCCGGCGACCGTCTGGATTCTTTGTCACCCGCACAACCCGCTCGGGCACGTGTTCGAACGGGCCGAGCTCGAGCGGATCGCGGAGATCGCCGAGCGGTTCGACCTGACCGTGATCTCCGACGAGATCCACTCCGATCTGGTGATGCCCGGACACTCGCACATCCCCTTCGAGTCGCTCGGCGCCGACGTGTCCGCCCGGACGGTCACCGTGACGTCGGCATCGAAGGCGTTCAACCTCGCCGGGCTGCGATGGGCCGTGCTGCATGCCGGTAGCGCCGCGATGCAGCAGGCGCTCGAGTCGCTCCCCGGTCACTATCTGGGCGCACCGAACGTGATGGCCGTCACGGCCACGGTCGCGGCGTGGACCGACGGCGACGCCTGGCTCGACGCCGTGCTGGGTGTCGTCGACGAGAACCGGCACGCGCTCTCCGAGCTGCTCGACCGTCATCTCCCGGGTGTCGTGTACGAGCCCCCGTCGGCGACCTACCTCGCATGGCTCGACTGCCGGGCACTCGAGCTCGGGGAGGACCCGGCCGAGACGTTCCGCGAGCGGGGGGTCGAGCTCAGTCCCGGTCCTCAGTTCGGTCCGCAAGGCCGTGGACACGCGCGGATCAACCTGGCCACCAGCCCCGACGTGCTCGCGGCCACGGTGGAGGCGATGGCCGGCTGAATCGTGCCCGTCAGTGCAGAGTGCGGAGCGCCATCAACCCGAGCACGCACATGCCGACGCCGATGCTGAGCAGCATCAGTGATCGTTCACGCCGCACGAGGTAGGTGATCGCCACGGTGGCGGCGATCACGACGATGACCTGGATCAACGCCGTGCGGTCGGAGCCGGGCAGCAGGACGTCGCGAACGGGGGTCGAACTCAACCCGTGAGCACCTCGGTGTCGGTTCGGAACGTCGACCATGCGAACCAGAACGTATCGACGTGCACGTAGGGGTCGAGTCGTTCACCGTTCAGTTCGCCGTCGACGGCCTCACCGAGGATGTTCCACGTCGACCCGGTCCGGTCGTCGGTGAACGTGCCCTCGCCCGTCGCGGTGAACGAGAGCGCTTCGCCGTTCGCCTCGGGGACGAACACCCCGGTCGCTCCCACGTCGACACCTTCCGAGATCGTGGAGTTCTGCAGTGCCGATGAGGTGCCGGCCGCCCAGAGTGCCACCAGGGGTCGGCCGTCGATCTCGCCCTCGATCACCTGGGCAGCGCGGAGGTCGTCCAGCGGGATGCCGACGGCAGCCTCGCCCGATTCGATCCCGACGATACGCGTGAGTGCCGTGTATCGGCCGTCGACCTCGCCCTGGAAGAGGAACGGGACGCCGTCGACGTTGTCGTAGCCCGGGTATGGGTTCTGGCCGTAGTCGCGGTCGAATCCCGTGTCGCGGCTCAGCACGACGCCGTCGGGGTTGGCATCGCGGAACGTCGCCCACGACACGGTCGAGAGCGGGAAGAGCTGGAGATCCTCGCCGGTCAGCTCGCCGATGATCGCCTCGCCCGTGAAGTGGCTCCAGAGTGACTCGGTCTGGCGGTCGTACATGACGAGCGCGGAGTTGTAGAGCAGTCCCGAGGTCCCGAAGTCGAGCACCCGATCGCCCAACCGCCGGTCGAAGGCCACCGCCGAGTTGCAGAGTGGGCAGTACGACACGGTGACCGGCACGCCGCCGACGGTGTCGTTCACGATTTCGTGCCACGTCATGATCTGCACGGGATAGGCGCGGGTATCGCCGTCGATCTCGAGCGTGAGCACCGGCTCGTTGTCGGCCAGGAAGTCGACGTCGCCCACGCGGCAGGAACGTGGGGCTGTCGACCGGCGGGATGCCGTCGGGCGGTGGGCCGCCGCTGCGCACCTCGCCGAAGTCGACCAGAGGGTCGGGCAGGTCGTCCGGGTTGCTCTGGTTCCGATGGATCTCGAGCCCGCTCGCCGTGACGTTCGTCGGTGAGGGCTCCACCGCGTCGAGCCGGAACGGCTTGCCGTCGGACGGGACCCCTCGATCGGCCGGCGGCGGCGCCTCGTCGTCGGTCGCGGTCTCGGTTCCGGTCGCGGTCTCGGTCGACTCGGTGGCGGGCTGGTCGAGGGGCGGGGCCGCGGCCGGTTCGTCGGTGGCGCCGCAGGCGCTGAGGACGAAGATGCCCGCGGCCGCGAGCGGGAGTGGGCGGAACATAGGTGGGAAACCCGCCGCGCGCGGCCGATCTTCCGGATCGGACCCGATCGCCGGCGGACTCGACGTGTTCGCGAGATGTTTCGGGACCCCGACCATGCGGAATGGAGGTCGCGGCGTAGCGTGTTCTCCCAACGTGTTCAGTGGACCTTTCGCCCTCGCTCTGACCGCCGGCATGGCGGCGACCGTGAACCCGTGCGGGTTCGCACTCCTGCCGGCCTACCTGTCCGCGTTCATCGGCCTCGACGACGACGACGCGGGTGGAACAAGGCGGCCGCGATCGGCAAGGCGCTCAAGGTCTCGGCCGTGCTCACCGCCGGCTTCGTCACGGTCTTCGGGCTCTTCGGCGCCGTGATCACCAAGGTGCTGGAGGGCGTCGAGGAGTACCTGCCCTGGGCCACGATCGTCATCGGCATCGGCTTGATCGGGCTCGGCATCTACCTGCTCATGGGCCGGCAGCTCGTGATCAACATCCCCAAGCTGAACAAGGGCGGCGCCGACGGCACGTTGTTCTCGATGTACCTGTTCGGGGTGTCGTACGCCGTCGCGTCCTTGTCGTGCACGATCGGCCCGTTCCTGGCGGTGACGTCCACCACCTTCCGGAACGAGAGCTATCTGTCGGGCGTGATGGTGTTCGTGCTGTACGGCCTGGGCATGGGCATCGTGGTCGGCGTCCTCACGCTGGCAGTGGCGCTCGCGAAGGACGGCCTCGTCGCCAAGTTCCGATCGCTGCTCCCGATCATGAACAAGGTGGCCGGGGTGTTGTTGTTGATCGCCGGTGCGTACGTCGCCTACTACGGCTGGTACGAGGTGCGGCTCTTCAACGGCAGCGGAAACGCCGATGATCCCGTGATCGACGCCGCCATCGAAGTGCAGGGATGGCTGCTCCAGTTCGTCCCGTCGGTCGACAACGCTCCCTGGTTCGGGTTGTTCGGTGGGATCATCTTCGCTGCGGCGGGGATCTGGGCCTACCGCCGTCGCGGCGGCGGACCCTCCGAACCCGAGGTCGCCACCGAGACCTGACTCCGGCCCCGGTCGGGTGGCCGTCAGCCCAGCGCCGCTGCCGACGGCTGTCGCAGCAGCGAGACGCCGGTGACCGGATCGAACAGGTGGATGTCGGCGGGGTCCACCACGAGGTGGGACGGTCGCCAGAGTTCCCAGTCGAGTTCGTCGTCGACCGGGAGGTCGATCGTCAGGTGGCTCGGTCGGTTCCCGACCTCGACGCCTCGGTCGGTCACTCGAGCCTCGGCCGCGTCGAGCGTTGCGCTGATCTCGAACCGGTGGGCGAGCAGCTGCATCCGTTCGACGTCGACGACGGCACCGTCGCCGGTGAACCGGAACGATTGCGGACGGATGCCGGCGATCACGTTCTCGCCGGCGCAGCCGGCGAGGGATTCGCAGTGGCCCCGGCCGAGTGGCAGCACTGCGGAGCCGATGCCGAGCGCCGGTTCGCCCTGGTCGGACGTGATGGTTCCGGCGAAGAGGTTCATCGCCGGCGACCCGATGAACGTGGCGACGAACGCATCGACGGGTCGTCGATACACCTGGTCGGGGGTGCCGAGCTGGACGACCTCACCGTGGCGCATCACGGCGATGCGATCTCCGAGCGCCATCGCCTCGATCTGGTCGTGCGTGACGTACAGCGTCGTCACGCCGAGTTCGTGTCGGAGCCGGGCGATCGTGGCCCGCAACTCGGTGCGCAGCTTCGCGTCGAGGTTCGACATCGGCTCGTCCATGAGCAACAGCGCCGGCCGCCGGATGAGCGCCCGTGCCATCGCGACCGCGCTGTCGTTGGCCGCCCGAGAGCTTGCTCGGGAGACGCCGCAACATCGGGGTGAGCCCCAGCATCTCGGCGGTGGCGGCGACCTCGCGCCGCACGGTCCGGCGGGGCTCGCCCGCCATCCGGAGCGGGAATCCGATGTTCTGCTCGACGGTCATGAACGGGTACAGGGTCGGATCCTGGAAGACCATGCCGAGCGTCAGCGACTCCCGCGGCACCTGCGCGACCGGGACACCGTCGATCAGCACCGACCCGGACGTGATCTCCTCGAGGCCCGCCACCATGCGCAGCACCGACGTCTTGCCGCATCCCGACGGACCGACGACGACCAGGAACTCGCCGTCGTCGATCTCGAGGTCGATGCCACGCACGACGTCCTCGGCGTCGAATCGTTTGGTGAGTTGTCGGATGCTGACGTTTGCCACGGTCCGGTCCTCGCTGGTCGGCATCTCCACTCTCGCTGCGGCGGCGGCCCACGTCAACGAGGGACCTCGTCCGCGTCCGAGGTCGCGGTCCGGTCGCGTCGAAACGGTCTTTCGGCCCTCCCGGCTGCGCCGCGGCCCGCGGCAGGATGACTTCAGGATGACCGGTACGATTCGTCCTGGTGGCATTCCGATCCGGGGCGATCGGGAGAGGAGTTCCGATGGCCGAGCGTGACAGCGTGGGGTGTGGGACGATCGTCGTCGGCGTCGACGCCAGCAAGGAGTCCGACCACGCGCTCACCTGGGCGCGAGCCGTCGCCGGACCCGACGATCGCATCGTGGTGGTCCACGCCTGGGACATCCCACTGGTGACCGGGTACGACATGGTCGTCGCGGTCGACATCGACGAGATCGAACAGATGTCGAAGCAGGCGCTCTCCGAACTGGTCGAGCGTGCCGGCGACGACCGTCTGGTGCCCGTGGCCCGACGTGGTCATGCCGGGAGGGCACTCGTCGCCGAAGGCACGCAGGCCGATCTCGTCGTGGTGGGCCATCGCGGGAACAGCCGCCTGTCGCTCATGCTGGGATCCACCGCCAACTACGTCGTGCACCACGCCGAGCAACCCGTCGTGGTCGTCCGGGGTGAACGCCTCGGCGCTCCCCGCCACGTCGTGGTCGGTGTCGACGACTTCGACGAGCCCGACGACAGCCCGTCGGTGCGCGCCCTCCGGTGGGCCTACGGCCTGCCCGGTGTCGAACGGGTCGTCGCCGTGCACGCCTGGTTCCTGCCGCCACTCGCCGTGGGGATGTACCACCCGGCGAGCACCGATCTCTCCTCCATGGACGCCTCGGCCCTCGAGATCGCCGAACGGGTCGTCGAGTCGGCGGGTGATCCGCCCGATGGTGTCACGGTCACCGCCGAGGCGGCCCGGGGCACGGGCGGCTTCGCGTTGATCGAGGCATCGCAGACAGCCGATCTGGTCGTCGTCGGGCGGCGTGGGCGCGGCGGATTCTCCGAACTCCTCCTGGGATCGACCAGCGCCGAGACCGCGGCGCACAGCCACTCGCCGGTGGCGATCATCCAGTGATCCGCTGAGTGCACGACGGTGGCTGCCGGGCGCTCGGGTCGTCGCGCCGGTGGGTCCGGCGCACCGATCACTCGTCGGGGTCGATCGTCTGTCCCGACAGTTCGAGCTTGGTGGCGAACACGGCGGCTTCGGTGCGACGTTGCATGCCCAGCTTGGCGAGCAGGTTCGACACGTAGTTCTTGATCGTCTTCTCGGCGAGGAACATCTCGCCCGCGATCTGGCGATTCGTCATGCCGTCGGCGATCAAGTGCAGGATCCGTCGCTCCTGCGGCGTGAGTGAACTGAGCCGGTCGTCGACCGGGGTCGGCTCGCGGAGCCGTTGCAGCACACGTCCGGTGATCGCAGGGTCGAGCAGCGACTCGCCGGCTGCGACCCGCTTGACGGCCGAGATCAACTCGGTGCCGCGCACCTGCTTGAGCACGTAGCCGGAGGCCCCGGCCATGATCGCCTCGAAGAGCGCCTCGTCGTCGCTGAACGAGGTGAGGATCAGACACTGCGTGCCGTGGGCGCTCCGAACGTCACGGCACACCTCGATGCCGTTCCCGTCGGGGACCCGAACGTCGAGCACGGCGACATCGGGACGGACGGCCGGGATGCGAGCGAGGGCATCGGTGGCGTTGGCCGCCTCGCCGACCACCTCGATCTCCCCGGTCGACTCGAGCAGCGCCCGGACGCCTTGGCGAACGACCTCGTGGTCGTCCATCAGAAACACGGTGATCGGTGGCCCCATACGAGCAGTCGAGCAGCTTTGGTCGTGATGATGCAAGGGACCTTGGTCCCCGAGGGGTTTCGGCACGTCCGTGAGCTACCGTTTCGGCGTGACCACCGACGAGCTCCCGATGTCGGCCAGCCGCTGGGCGCTCCACGCCGTGGAGTTCTCGCCCGACGGGGTGCTGGTCGTGTCGTCCGACGGGTCGATCGTCTACGCCAATCGCTCGATCGAGGACATGGCGGGTGGCGACGAGCCGCTGGTGGGCCGGAACGTCGACGAGCTCGTCCCGGAGGCCGTCGGAGGCCGGCATGCCCGGCTGCGAGGGTCGTTCTTCGAGGCCCCCTCCCAACGCCCCATGGGGTCGGGACTCGAACTGGCGCTGCGTCGGGCCGACGGGTCCGATCTTCCCGTCGAGGTGGCCCTCAGCCCCTTCGACGAGGACGGTGTCTACGTCGTCGCGGCCGTCCGGGACGTCACCGAACGCCGCCGGAGCCAGCGTCGGTTGGCGGCCGCGAACCAGCAACTCGCGCTCCTCGAGGAGCGCGAACGAATCGGCCGTGACCTTCACGACGTGGTGCTCCAGCGCCTGTACGGGACCGGCCTCACCGTCCAGGCCATCGGCGCCGGCGCCGACCGGGCCACCGGGGACGCACTCGAGACGGTGATCGACGAGATCGACCGCATCATCGGTGAGGTGCGCACGATCGTGTTCACGTTGGGGACCAGCGGTCAGCGCGGCGCGCTCGGTCAGGATCTCGCCGACGTCGTCGCGCAGGCGAGTCGACTGCTCGGATTCACACCGGCGCTCCGGTTGGTCGGACCGGTCGAGTCGGTGATGAGCGACGAGACGTGTGCGGAGATGGTGGCCTCGATGCGCGAAGCGCTCGGCAACGTGGCGAGGCACGCCAAGGCGTCTGCCGTCGACGTGACGATCGCCGTCGAGGGCGATCGGGTGACGATGCGGGTTCGCGACGACGGCATCGGGCCCCCCGATCTCGTGGGTCAGCCCGCCAGCGGGAACGGCCTCGTCAACCTCGAGGCGCGTGCGGCGGCCCTGGGTGGCACGTGCAGACTCGGCGCAGCGGTGCCGGCCGGTGCACTGCTGTCGTGGAGCGTTCCGTACTAGCGACGGCCACTGGTCATCGCCGTCGGGTCAGATGTATCCCATCCGGTGTGCCTGTTCGGAGAGCTCACTGCGGTGATCGGGGTGCGCCACCGAGATCAGTGCTCGCGTTCGTTCCCGAACCGAACGACCGCGGAGTTCGGCGACGCCGTACTCGGTCACGACCTTGTCGACCGTGTTCTTGGGCGTGGTCACCACATCGCCAGGTGCGAGGCGCGGCACGATCCGGCTCTGACCGGAACTCGTGGTCGAGTGGAGCACGACGAACCCCTGTCCACCCGGCGAGTTCATGGCGCCGCGGGCGAAGTCGTTCTGGCCGCCCGACGACGAGTAGTACCGACCGTCGATCGTCTCGGACGCGCACTGGCCCAGGAAGTCGACCGAGAGCGTGGCATTGATCGAGATGAAGTTGCGTTCACGCCCGATGATCGCCGGGTTGTTGACGTACCGCACGGGCCAGAGCTCGACGGCCGGATTGTCGGCGAGGAAGTCGTGCAGCCGGTCGGTACCGAGCGCGAACGTGCCCACCGCCTTGGTGCGGTTGAGTTCCTTGCGGACACCGTTGACGACCCCTCGTTCGATGAGGTCGACCACGCCGTCGGAGAGCAGTTCGGTGTGCACGCCGAGGTCTCGATGGTCCTGCAGTGCCGACATGATGGCGTTCGGGATCGCCCCGATACCGGTCTGGATCGTCGACTCGTCGGGCACCCGTTCGGCGATGTATCCGGCGATCGCGCGATCGATGTCGGACGACGTCGCCGGCGGTACCGACACGAGCGGTCGGTCCGACCGACACCAACCGACGACCTGGGTGACGTGGAGCTGATTCCGCCCGAACGTGCGCGGCATGTCGTCGGTGACCTCGAGGAAGAATCGCGCCCGGCCGATGAAGCTCGACGTGTAGTCCGCGGAGACCCCGAGCGAGAAGTACCCGTGCTGATCGGGCGGTGAGGCGGCGGCGAGGACGAGCGGGTCCTCGGTTCGGGATCTCATGATCCCGTAGACCTCGGAGAAGTGGGCCGGCACGAGACCGACGTGCCCCTTCGCGAACTGTGGCCGGGTCACGTGCGACAGGAAGTACGAGATGTGTTTCAGCCGGTCCCCGAACTCGCCGCGGAGGTACGGGCGGTCGTGGATCGCATGCATCTGGTGCACGCGGACGTCCGTGAGGTCGCCGGCGTGCGCTTCGATCGCGTCCATGGTCGCTGTCGGCTCTCCGTTCGCGAGCGGAACGATGAGCTGCGTGCCCGGACCGATGTGGTCGAGCACGCCCGAGGGGTCGCTGGTTGGGTGCATCGGTTTCGAGGTCACCGGCGATCGTGGTCGGCGCGCGGCCTAGTCCGGCCGCATCTTCGGTGCGCCGGGATGGTGTTCGGGGGTCGCGGCGCTGATGCCGGTCGCTCCGGCTGCCTCGCCGGACGAGCCAGGGGCACCCTCGACGACGTGGAAGCGGCGACCCGTGGTGAGTCGTGGTTCGATCCGCACGAAGTTCGGCTTCTCGGAGGCGATCCAGGGGTAGAGGGGCAGGTCGTCGGCGGCCCACCGCTCTGTCATGCCCTCGATCTCGCGGGCCATCCCCTTGACCACGACGCTCCACACCGAGCGATCGTCGTCGAGCCCGTCGATCTCGATCGCGACGTGTCGGCTGAGTACGGCGCCGGCGAGCTTGGTGCCGGCCGCCGACCGGAACACGATCGTCTTCCCGTCGACGAGATAGTTGATCGGGAAGATGTCGGGCTGCCCACCGATGTCGACCGCCAGGCGAGCGACCGAGTGGCTCTCGAGGAGTGACCAACACTCGCTCTCGCTCAGATGCACGGTGTCGTCTCCAGCGTTCATGGCACCATTCAACTCGACGGCAGGCGTGCCGACCAGGGTCGGACGGCCCGACCGTTCGGTGCGCCGCGTGGCGGCATCAGGTGGTGTCGCCGGCGGTGTCGCGGCGATCGATGCGGCGGAAGCTCTGCCCGGTGACCGATTCGGGCGTCACGCGGATGAAGATCGGCTTGGGTCCGGCCTGCCACGGCGTGACGTCGAGTTCCATCGCGCTCGCCCCCTCGATCATCTGCACGATCTCGTGGGCCGATCCGGTCACACCGACGCTCCAGGCCGTGCCGTCCTCCGGGCTCCAGCCGTCGACCTCGAACGCAACGCGGGGATCGGCGCGGATGGCGTCGACCTTGGATCCCTCCGTGGTGCGGAACACGATCGTGGCGTGGTCGACGACCGCGTTGATCGGGTAGATGACCGGTCCGTCCGGCCCGATCACCGCCAGCCGGCCGTAGGGCTCGGCTCGCAGCCGCTCCCAGCACTCGCGTGCCGAGAGCGCGTCGGCCGTCGCGTCGGTCGAATCGGAACCCATCCCCCTATGTTGGTGTACCCCGGGGTGGCGCGCCAGCGCGTCGCTCGACCCACCGGCGGGTGGACGCGACGAGACGTTCACACTCGTCGTCACCGATCTCGATCGACAGGGCGATGAAGCCGCGCCGGGCGACGTAGATGCCGTCGTCGAGGAGATGGTGGAAGAGCAGGTCGAGCAGGCGGTCATCGCTCGTGTGGATGCTCATCATCGAGCCCATGCCGGTCACCCACATGCCGGCGTCGGCTCGATCGAACACGATCCCGAGGTCGTCACGGAGGCGGTCGCCCCGCTCGTTGACCTTCCGAATTCGTTCGGGCGGCAGCTCGTGGCGCAGCGTCGCGACGGCGGCGGACATCGACGCGATGTTGTTGTTGAACGTGCCGGCTTGGGTCAGCGTTCCGCCGGCCCGCCCGTCGAACGCGGCGAGCACGTCGCGCCGCCCGCCGAACGCGCCGAAGCTCAGGCCACCGCCGAGGTACTTGCCGAGGGTGGTCAGGTCAGGCGCGATGTCGAAGCGTTCCTGAGCCCCACCTGGCGCGAGGCGGGAGGTCATCACCTCGTCGAAGATCAGGAGCGCCCCCGCCTCGTCACAGCGACGACGGAGCGCGCGCAGGAAGTCGAGGCTCGCCGGTCGACAACCCCCAGACCCTTGAACCGGTTCGACCAGCACGCAGCCGACTTCGTCGTCGCCCCTGCGTGCGAAGAGCGCGTCGAGGGCATCGACGTCGTCGAACGGCGCGACGCGGAATCGATGCGGCACGTTGAGCGGGTGATGCGGACCGTCGACGTCGCCGAAACCCAGCACGCCGCCGTGGTAGGCGTGGTCGAAGACGCCGACGCCGCGACGGCCGGTGTGGTGCAACGCGGTTCCGATCGCCATGAGGTTGGCTTCCGTGCCCGAATTCGTGAAGCGCACCTGCTCGATCGACGGGAACCGTGCACACACCAGTTCGGCCAACTCGATCTCGGCCTCGTGCATCGCTCCCAAGGTCCAGCCGCGATCGAGGGCCTCGGTCACGGCAGCCCGAACCGGAGCGGGGGAGTGGCCGAGCAGGCCGGCCGTGTAGTTGCCGCAGAAGTCGACGTAGCGATGGCCGTCGACGTCGACGAGCTCTGCGCCGGCCGCCGACGCGACCCGGAATGCGAACGGCTCGAAGTCGAGGACCGACCGGGTGTTGCCGCCCGGTAGCACGCGCCGTGCACGCTCGTCGGCGGCGGCGCTCACCGGACGTCGCGAGCGGTACAGGTCGTGGGCGGCGGCGACGGCGGTGTCGAGGTCGGAGGTCGTGGCGACGGGCGGTGCCGGCTTCGTCATGGTCCGAGGCTATTCGGGCGATCTCGTGTCGGCGTGGCCGTGCGGCGCCAGGCTCCCGAACGGTGGTCGACGCGGCTCGAAACCAACCGAACGACATACACGTTATAATATGCCTTTCACGTACTGTGCATGGTGCCGTCCGGCGCCGCTGAACGAGGAGTGTGAACATGCCCGCCGATCTCCGCGCCGATGACCCGAGCATCATCGTCCACGACCGCAGTGGCGCCCGGCTGCCGTACTCGCGGGGCATCATGGCAACGAGTCTGCTGGCCACCGGTGTCCACACCGAGGAGGCCTATCGCCTGGCCTCGCTCATCCAGAGTCGACTCCTGCGCCACGGCCGCCGTGACGTCGACGCTCGAGAACTCCTCGATCTCGCCCTCGTGGTGATGCAGGACGAGGGCGAGGGGAGCGATGTCTCCGAGCGCTGGCTGGCATGGAGACGGGCCAAGCGGTCGGGCCGACCGATCGTGGTGGTGCTCGGCGGCGCTCCCGGTTCGGGCAAGAGCACCCTCGCGACACGGCTGGCGGTGCGACTCGACATCACGCGGGTGATCACGACCGACGCAATCCGCGAGGTGCTGCGCGTCGTCGTGCCCGAGACCGTGCTGCCGGAGCTTCACGGATCGACCTTCGACGTGATCGACGATCACGGCCCGTCGGCGTTCGCGGGATTCGATCGTCAGTGCTCGGCCGTGGTGAAGGCGACCGGAGCGGTGGCGTCCAGGCTGGCGTCCGAACACCGTTCGATGATCCTGGAGGGGGTCAACCTCACCCCGGGCGCGATCACGCGGGAACTCGCGACTCATCCGGCCGAGCCGGTCGTGGTCGAACGCCTGGTGATGATCGACGAGTCTCGCCACAGCGATCACCTGCGATCCAGGTCTCGGACCGAACCGCTCCGGGGTGGCGACCGGTACCTCGATCGCTTCCCGACGCTCCGTTCGATCCAGGCGCATCTGATCGAGCAGGCGCATGCGGCCGACGTCCGGATCGTCGGCGTGCACGAAGCGACCGAACTGACCCAGGACATCGTCGACGAGATCGCCCTCCGCCGCGACCGCCGCCCAGGAGGTCGTCGGCGCGTGAGGATGATCCCGTCAGGGGCCGATGGCGCGACACCGGTCTGGTTCACCGAGCTGGAAACCGAGTTCGAGGTGCTCGTCCTCGATGTCCACGGCGTGGTGTTCAACAAACCCTTCCGTGACTTCGTCGTCGACGTCGGTGAGCGGTCCGGCGAGGGCGGTCCCGAGCTGCTCGGCCGGTGGCGACGAGAGCTGCGAGTGCCGTTCTGGGAGGGCCGGCTCCGCGAACCCGAGTTGTGGGCGGCGCTGGCGCCCGGATTCGATCCGGATGAGCTGCGTGCCGACCTCGAGTCGAGGTTCGCGCCCGGCCCACTGTTCCGATCGGTGCTCGGCTCCTGCGGTCGGATGTGGCTGCTGTCCAACCACCGGAGCAGCTGGTTGCATCCCCGTCTCGAGCGATTCGGGCTGTCCGATCGATTCGAGCGCGTGCTGGTGTCCGACCGACTCGGCGCCGCCAAGCCGTCCCCGGTGGCGTTCGACGAGGTCGTCGCACTCACACGGACCGACTCGGTGTGCTTCGTCGACGACCAGGCTCCCAACGTCGAGCGCGCACGTGCGCTCGGCGTGGCCGCACGGGTGCTCCCGCCCGACCAACCGTGGTCCGTCACCGATGGCTAGCGTGCGACTCCTGGCGATGCTCCCCGAGTTCGAGCTCGAGGATCCGGACGCCGTGACGTGGGCGGGCGGCCAGGTCCGCGGTCCCCGCAATTTCCCGGTGACGTTCGCGGCTCGCCCGACGCTGTCGCTCCGTTTCCGTGCCGAGCGGCGCCGACGGGCGCGGCGCTAGGATCCGGCGCGTGCGTGTACCACGGTCGCGAGGACGTCTCCGTCGCTACTTCGATCGCAACGACGGGCGCATGATCCACAAGTGGCTGCACTACTTCCCCATCTACGAATCGCATCTGGAGCCGTACCGCGGTCGTGACGTCCGGCTGCTCGAGATCGGTGTGTCGCACGGTGGTTCACTGCAGATGTGGCGCGACTACTTCGGGTCGGGCTCGACGATCGTCGGGGTCGACGTGGCACCGCGCGTCGCCGAGCTGGCTGGTGACGGGATCCACATCGAGATCGGCGACCAGGGCGACGCCGAGTTCCTCCGCCGGGTCGCCGCCGAACACGGGCCGTTCGACATCGTGATCGACGACGGCAGCCATCTGCCCGTCCATCAGATCGTGAGCATCGAGGCACTGTGGCCGACGCTGCCCGAATCATCGATCTACATCGTGGAAGACCTGCACAGCAACTATTGGGCCGCCTACCAGGGCGGACGGCACGTCGAGAGCACGTTCATGTCGTGGATCGCGGAACGGATCCACGACCTGCACGCGTTCCACTCCGAAGAAGACGGGTTCGCACCGAACGAGTGGACGCACACGCTGAACGGCGTGCACGTCTACGACAGTGTGGCGATCTTCGACAAGGCGACGCGCGAGGTGCCCGAGCATCGCAAGACCGGCTGGCCGTCCTTCGACGACGTGCCGGGCGTCGAGCCGGGTGGCCCCCTCGAGCCGTCACACCAACAGCAGCTCGATGCGCTGGAGGGGCGCCGTGCCCGGCTCCGTCGTGCGGGACGGCGATGGTCGACCCGGGTCGGTGCGCGGTTCCGTCGTTCGTGATGGTGTGCGACGAGCGGTGCGCCGTGATGCCGAGTCGGCTCGGAGCCGGATCGTGGACGTTCGGCCCTGGTGACCGTCGGTCGGACACGGTTCGATGATCTGAGATGACGGGTTCGACCACGGCCTGCCGAGGCCCCGACGAAGAGGAGAGTCGATGTCCGCTGCCCACGCCACCGTTGAAGAGTGCCTGCGAATCCACGGCCAGCTCGGGATGTTCGAGCGGGACTCCCTGATCGAACACTGGGCGAAACTCGACACGCGACTTCGCTCGTTCGAGCCCGGCACGGTGCGTTTGGACCTGTACATCAAGGAACGGGGCACCGCGAGCCAACACCTCACGCTGGAGGCGAACATCGAACGACTCCCGACGCTCGTCGCGACCGCTGGGGCGGGCGACTTCGGCCACGAGCTGAACGTGGTGCGCGACGAGATGATCCGCCTGATCAGTGACGCACGCGATCAACATCGGGTGCGGCGCCGCCGCTGACCACCACGACGTCTGCACGGGCTGTGACGACCGGCCCTCGTGAGACTCCACCGTTCGGGACATACTGGAACCATGAGGATCCTCGTGGTCGGTGTCGACGGATCGCCGTCGTCGTTGGGAGCCCTGCAGTGGGCGTCCGACCAGGTCGGAGCTGGTGGCGAGTTGTACGTGCTCGTGGCCACCACGCCGACACCGGAGCTCGCCGACCACCGGCCGAAGCCCGGCAGCATCGACGATCTGTTCATGCTCGAACACGAGCTCGACCGCGTGAGCCAGGCATCGGTGCGCGATCGAGTGGGCTCGGTGACCGTCCAGGCGGTCGCCGGTTCGGCGTCGGACGCGCTTCGTGACGCAGCGCTCGCACACGAGGCCGACGCCATCGTGCTCGGCACGCACATGTCGGCGCTCGGCATGCCGAAGCGGGTCGGTTCGACCCTGCGGGACCTGATGGCCGATCTTCCGTGTCCGCTGGTGGTGGTGCCCGACCCGCTCGGCCCGGGCGTGCCCGACGGCCCGATCGTGGTCGGAGTGGGTCACGGTCCGGCCACCGATGCTGCGGTGTGTTGGTCGGCGGCTCGAGCCGAGGACGGGGCCAAGGCGCTCGCCATCGTGCGCCGCGACCGGTGAGGGGCCCGTGTTCCAGGTCGACGGCTGGCTGTCGTTCGTGGCCTACTACATCGACCCGTCGGTTCGTGACGAGTGGACGCAGGAAGACCTTGCCGAGTTCGCCCGCCGTGCGCAAGCCGTGACCTCGAGCGACATCTCGATCGCGACCGAGGCGCTGCAGGGGCTGCCCGCGACGCAGTTGGTCGACGAGAGCGAGCACGCCTCGCTCCTCGTCATCGGTCAGCATCGCAGCTGGGGTCGGGGGAACCGTCATGTGGCCCAGCCGCTGCACCACGCACTGACGCACGCGCAGTGCCCCGTCGTGGTCGTCCCGGCGGCCGACGACGCGGCCGACGACGCCGACACAGACGATTCGAACGACACGGATCCTGCTGAGTGACCGCAACCGACGCTGCGAGCGAACTCCGTGGTCTCTCGGCCGCCGAGGTCGACGAACGGGTCGCTCTCGGCCAGGTGAACTCGCAGCCCAGCCAGACGTCGCGAACGTATTCGGGGATCATCCGTGCGAACGTCCTCACGCGGTTCAACCTGATCCTGTCGATCATGGCGGTGGTCGTGCTCTCCGTGGGCGAACTCCCGGATGCGCTCTTCGCGCTGGTCGTGGTGGCCAACACCTCGATCGGCATCGTGCAGGAGGTGCGGGCGAAGCGAACGCTCGACCGCGTGCGGTTGCTGGTGTCACCGGTCGTGACCGTACGTCGCGACAGCCGGTCGTTCGAGGTGCCTCCCGACCAGGTCGTGCTCGACGACCTGATCGAGTTCGGGGCCGGCGACCAGGTCGCCGTCGACGCGGAGATGCTCGGAGGTGACGGCCTCGAGGTCGACGAGTCCGCGTTGACCGGAGAGTCCGACCCCGTGGTGAAGTTGCCGGGCGACGAGGTGCTCTCGGGCAGCGTCGTGATCTCGGGTGGCGCCGTCGGCGTCGCGCGCCGCGTCGGCGAGGACGCGGGGATCTACCGCCTCGTCGAGCAGGCGAAGGCGTTCGAGCTGGCCACCTCCGAGTTGCGTTCCGGCATCGACCAGGTGCTGCGCATCGTCGGCTGGTTGATCGTGCCACTCGGTGCACTGCTGCTCTGGAGCCAGCTCCGGTCGAACGACTCGGTGGACGACGCGTTGATCTCGGCGGTCGCGGGGGTCATCGGGCTCGTACCGCAGGGTCTGATCCTGCTCGTCAGCATGGCGCTCGCGGTGGCGGTGATCCGGTTGTCGAAGGATCACGTCGTCGTCCAGGAGCTGCACGCCGTCGAGGGCCTGGCGCGCATCACGATGTTCTGCGTCGACAAGACGGGCACGCTCACTACGGGTTCGATGCAGGTCGACTCGATGGAACGACTCGGCGAAGCCGGCGAGGGCGACGGCGCCGGCGACGTGCGTCGCGCCCTCGCATCGCTGGCCGTCGCCGACCCGAACCCCAACCGGACGCTCCGCGTGATCGCCGACTCGGTCGAGGGTGCGGAGACCTGGACGGCGGTCGGCGTGGTGCCCTTCTCGTCGGCGCGCAAGTGGAGCGGCGCGACGTTCCGGTCGAGCGGCGAGGACAGCACCTGGGTACTCGGCGCCCCGGAGATCCTGCTCGAGCGCGTCGAGCCGGAGCAACGTCCTCCGATCGACGCGCTGATCGAACGGGCGACGTTGCGAGCCCAACGGGTCGTGCTCCTCGCGACCGGTGACGGTGATCTCGCTGACCAGGCGCTCCCGCCGCGGCTCGCCCCGCGCTCGTTGATCACGCTGTCGGAGCAGGTCCGCGATGACGCCGCCGAGACGATGGCCTACTTCCGACAGCAGGGCGTGACCGTCAAGGTGATCTCCGGAGACCATCCGGCGACGGTGTCGGCCGTCGCCGAGCACATCGAGCTGCCGGGTGCCGGCCGGTGCGTCGACATGCGCACGGTCGACATCGACGACCGGGACGTCCTCGACGCCGTGGTGGCCGAGAGCGTCGTCTTCGGACGCGTGCTGCCCGAACAGAAACGAGCCATCGTCGAGTCGCTGCAGCGGGCGGGCGAGCGGGTCGCGATGACCGGCGACGGCGTGAACGACATCCCGGCGCTCAAGCGCGCCGACATCGGGGTCGCCGTCGACACGGCCACGCCGGCCACCAAGGCGGTGTCCCAGTTGGTGTTGCTCGACGGCAGATTCGATCGCATGCCCAACGTGGTGGGTGAGGGGCGTCGGGTGATCTACAACATGGAACGTGTGTCGGCACTGTTTCTCACCAAGACGGTGTACGCCGCGCTGTTCGCCCTGGCGATCGGCATGTCCGGGTCCGTCTTCCCGTTCCTGCCCCGACAGATGAGCCTCGTGTCCGAACTCACGATCGGCATCCCCGCGTTCGCCCTCAGCTTCCGCAGCGCAGATGCACCGTGCCGACCGGGCTATCTCGAACGGGTGCTCCGGTTCGCCGTGCCGGCCGGTGTGGTCACCGGCTCGGTGACGTTGGTCGCCTACTGGCTGGCGCGCTCCGACTTCGGCGGCGCGACGTTGGAGCAGTCGCGCTCGGCGTCGACGCTGGCGCTCGTGCTGTTCGGGTTCTGGATCCTCACCATGTTGATGCGGCCGATCGACCGCCTCGACCTCGGCCTGCTGCTGGCCATGCTGGCGGCCTTCGCCCTGGTGCTGACGATCGAGCCGTTCCGCGACTTCTACCTCCTCGAACGGCCGCCGGTCAAGGTGGTGGCGACCACGCTCGGAACGGTGGCGCTCGGCATCGGTGCCTGGGCGTTGGTGGTGGGGAGCCGGCGCCACATCAACCCGGGTTGATCGCGGTGACCACGGCGTCGGCGATCGCCGAAGCGCCGGATTCGCCCGCGACGATCGTGTAGTGGTTCACGTCGTCGACGAGGTGGGCCGTGAGATGCTCGAGATCGGCGACGAAGCGGGCGATGTCGGCGGTGCCGTACAGCCCGGGCGACTGGTCGAGGATCCCGCGGGGTGCCCACAGCAGTGTGGTCGGGGCGTCGATCCGCTCGATCGCCGAGGATGCCTCGGGGTCGACGATCGCGGCGCCGCCGTCGACGAGCACGGCCTCTTTGACCACGCTCGACCGGATGTGGCCTTCGGGAGTGGCGACCGCGTCGTACCGGACGTAGGCCTCGGCCGCGGGCGGCCATGCGTTGGGCGGCTGGAAGGCCGGATGGTCGGCGAAGAACTGCACGTAGGCCTCGACGTCGGGCCACCGCTGGTCGAGGCGTTCGAGTGCCGGACCGATCACCGAGTGCACCACGGCCTCGACGTCGGCGTCGGCCGGGAGATCGAGCGGAAATGGCAGGCCGCCGTCGACGAGCACCAGACGCTCCACCCGGCTCGGATGACGCTCGGCGGCGAGGGCGACCACGAACCCGCCCATCGAATGGCCGACCAGCGGCGCCGAGTCGAGTCCGAGATGGTCGAGGATCGCGATGAGGTCGTCGGCGTGGGCGGCCAGTCCGAAGGGCCCGCTCACCGTCGCGCTGCCGGCGCGACCACGGTGGTCGATCGCGGCCAACGAGACCGCACCGTCAGTTCGCTCGACGACGAGCTCGCCGACCCGCTGCCACGACAGGTGGTTCGCGGTGATGCCGTGGGAGGCCAGGACGACACGTTCGCTGTCGCCCCACCTGCCCACGGTCACACGCCCACCGTCGACCGGGATCCCGACCAGTTCGTAGCTCACGTCCACGTCGACGAACGCTAGTGCGAGCCGTCGTGGACACCGTTTGCCGGGAGCACACGACCCGTCACCGGAACGACACATCACTCGGAGCGCTCCGGGAGTCGAGCCGCCGAGTCTTGCGCGTCGCCCGGATCAGCCGGACGGTCTGCTCGCAGCGATCACGCCTGCGTCCCAGCCGGGCGCACGACCTCCTCGCGGCGGCCCGATGCCGGCGAGGTCCACGCCGGCCTGGACGAGCAACCAGGACACCAACGAATTCGAGTTCCACATGTCGCCCGTCCGGAGTTCGTCGCGTCCCCAGACGAGGGTCGGGACGTCGGGCACGAGCTCGACGACCTGGCGAGCGACCTCGGACCGAGTTGAGATCGTGAGCGGTCCGTCGACCGCCGCGGCAGCGTCGGGAATCGATCCTCCCGTCCAGCGGCGGACCTCGTACCGGAACAGCCTCGACCGACCCAACAGCGGGGCGCCCACGGGGCCCTCGGCCACGACGCCGCGCTCTCCACGCTTGGTCCAGACCGGGGCCATCTCGATCGCCGTCCGCGTACCGTCGACCGTGACGATCATCGCAGAGTGGTACAGGTCGCAGCGCAGCCGCCCGGCCACTCGCGCAGCTACGGCCTCGTAGGTCCGGCCGCTCCAGCGCACGAACGCACCACCGGCTCCGGCGCCCAGCGGAATCCAGTACAGATCGATTGCGTCACCGTTCACGTCAGCTCCAACCAGTGCACGATCCTACGGGGAACCCCACCCGTCGACCCGGCGCCGGGCCGGGAACCGGGCAAGCGCTACGGGCGGTACTTGAACAGGACGTGCTCGTCGTACCCGATGCCGTGCTCGACGGTGTGGATCAGACGGTCGGTGCGGATCCACCCCGCCGCCTCGTAGAAGGAGATCGCCGCGAGATTGTCGACCCTGGCGTGCAACTCGAAGCTCGAGTGGCCGCCGGCGGCGATCATCGCCTCACCCTGCGCGAGCAGCTGCCGGCCGAGGCCCATGCCCTGGTGGTCCGGCTCGACGAACAGGTGGACGAGCTGGTGGCCGCTGACCGGAACATGACCGATCGGTGCACCATTCACGACCGCCACCCGCGTCTCGATCTCGGATCGGGACCCGAACCACTCGTGGAGTTGTTGCCTGGTGCCCTCCGGGTCAGGAGCCTCGAACCCGCCGGCGCGCAGCTGCGGGGCGTACGTGGTGGCGAAGCAGCGGGCGTGGTAGGCCGCGACGGCGTCCGCGTCCGCCGGTGTCGCAGGGCGGATCTCGATCGGGTTCACGTGTCGATCCTGGCACGCAGGCGCGAGAGGGTCGCGGCCCCGACGAATCGCGCGTGGCATCATCGGGTCGTGGCGGATCGCGAGGGCGTCGATGAGCCCGATCCCGACACGTCGGATGACCCGATGCAGGCGTCGATCCTCAGCGACGAGGAGAAGCGTCGTCGCGAGGGCTCCGCGGGCGAGCAGACTGACATCACCGCCGATGCCTCGCCCGACGCACGCGATCCCACGGATGCCCCGGATCTGACGGGTGCGCTGCTCGCGAGGGTCTCTCGATACCGGCTCACCGGCTGGATCGCGCTCGTGGTCGTCGCGGTCGCAGTGGTGCTGCTCGCGGTGCTGTCACCTGATCAGGTGAGTCCGATCCTCGGCCGCTGCATCGGAGCCCTGCTCGTCGTCGGATCGATCTGGATCGCGGTGACGTGGGGCAGGCATGCGGCGGACCGGGTGCGTCTCGCGAGTCTGCTGATCGGCGTGTCGATGGCCGGTGTCCTGTTGTCGATCGACCCGCAGCGGTGGATGCTGCCGATCGGGTGGATCGTCGGCGTCGTGATGATCATCGGGGGTCTCCGTCTGTTGGTCACCGAGAGTGGGCCGAGACGACACGTCGGTCCGCCGGTCGCCGCGGGTCTCGCGTTGATCGTCGGCGGAGCGGTCTCGGCCGTCGCGTTCGACGCGCTCTTCGAGCCGGTCATCGTGATCGTCGCGCTGCTGGCCGTCGCGAGCGGCGCGGTCGGGATCGCCGTCCGGAGCGGCTATGCCCACGTGGCCCCACGGAGCCGCCGGAACCGGCCGATCCTGATTCGGTGGATCGACGGCAAGAGCCAGGCGACCGAGAGTCGCGACGCCGTGCTTCGGACCGTCTTCTTCGAGGGTGCGGACGCGCCGGCCCGACTCGGACGCTTCTTCCTGATGATGCTGTTCGCGTCGGCGATCTCCGCGTCGGGTGTGCTCTCGGACTCGACGGCCGTGGTGATCGGGGCGATGCTGATCGCACCCCTCATCACGCCGATGATGGCGATGGGGCTCGCACTCGTGGCGGGCTGGCCGAATCGTCTCGGTCGATCCACGCTGATCGTGTTGGCGGGTTCGTCGGTGGCGATCGCGACCGGTTGGCTGCTCGCGATCGTCACCGACGTCGCCGTCGACCTCGAGACCAACTCGCAGATCGTGTCGCGCTCGTCGCCCGGAACGCTCGACCTGGTCATTGCGGTCGGTGCGGGAGCTGCGGGGGCCTATGCGCTGTCGCGCAAGGAAGTATCGTCATCGTTGCCGGGTGTGGCGGTCGCCATCGCGCTCGTGCCGCCGCTCTCGGTCGTCGGCGTGACGGCTCACGGCGAGGACTGGCGGCAGGTGTCGGGCACGTTGCTGCTGTTCTTCACGAACCTGGTCGCGATCATCCTGGCCGGCGGAGCTGTCTTCCTGCTGACGGGCGTGGTGCCGTTGCACCGGTTCGCCGAACATCAGCACCGTGTGCGCACCGCATTCGGCGCCGTGGCTGCGTTGGCCGTCGTGGTGGTCGGAGGTCTCGTGATCAACGGGCGTCAGATCACCGAGGACGCGATCGACCTCGATCAGACGCGGAACGTGGTGGCTGATTGGCTCGGTGACGACAGTCCGTTCGGCGTGGTGTCGGTCGCGGTCACCGACGGTGACGTCGCCGTCGTGATCGCCGGGCCGGGAACGCCTCCCTCGCCCGACCGGCTGGTGGACGATCTCGCGCAGCGCCTCGGGCGTGACGTGCAGCTCGACCTGCAGTGGGTTCCGCGTGAGCGGGTCGTCGTGTCGAGCCCCTGATCGGAGTTGGACGTGCATCGCACCGCGGGCCACGCGGGGCGATCGGTCGGCGATCAGTCGTCGAGCGAATCGAGCGCCTTGCGAGCCTGGAGCTCGGGGCCGCGCGCTCTGGCGATCTGCGCCAGGCGGACGACCGTTCGGAACTCGTCGGCGGCCGATTCGGCATCTCCCAGTTCCCGATGCAACAGACCCCCGACGTAGGCCCGGCGGAGCTCGGTGAGTCGCTCCTCGCCGTCGGCGAGCAGGCGGTCGACCTCGGCGAGCTCGACGCGTGCCCCATCGAGATCGCCGCTGCGAACCAGCGCCTCGACGAGCCACGTGCGGCTCCACCCCACGAACGCCTGGGTGCCGAGGTTCGTCCACGAGTCGAGGCCGCAACGGAGGTCGAGCGCGGCGGCGGCCGGGTCGCCGGCCAGCAGCTTGGCGCTGCCGCTGTACACCTGCGCCGCAGCGGCGTAGAAGGCGAAGTCCTCGTCGTGTGCGATTCGCGCCAGCTCGTCGGCCGCGGCCGCGACACGAGCCGGTTCGTCGAGCAGCTGGCTCACGAGGCATCCACCGACGGCCAAGGCGAATGCCAGGCCGAACGGGAAGTCCGCAGCCCGGGCCGAGTCGATCGCCTCGTCTCCCATGCGGCGCGCCTGCTCGAAGCGGCCCAGATGCCACGCCGTGTTCGCCCGCCACGCCAGCAAAGTGCTGTGCACGTGCGCCCCGACGAGCGGTGTGAGCCACTCGTCCCAGGCGGGGTCGTGTCGTTCGATCGCCATGGCGAGTTGCTCGTCCGCCTCGACCAGTCGGCCGACCATGAGCAGCATCCAACCGAGCTGCATCCGTGCGACCACGTCGATCGGCGGCGACTCCAACTCCGCCGCCAGGTCGAGCAGCTGTTCGGCCTCGGCGAGGGCTTCGAGATAGTCGGCCCGGAGACCGTCGACGGACAGGAGCGAACCGATCGCCGCCGCCGATTCGTAGCTCGGCGGCACCGATCGTGTGACCTCTCGGAGTCGCTCGTACACCGCGGTCGTCTCGGGAGCGTTGTATCCGGAGTGTGCCTGCCGGCACGTGCCGAGCGACGTCAGCAGCACGAGCTCGCGCTGGGCTCCTTCCGCTGACGGCGTCATCGAGCCGAGCAGCTCGAGCGCCCGTTCGAACCGATCGATGGCGTCGTCGTATGCCGAGAGTGCAGCCGACGTCCGTCCGGCGACGCCGAGGTACTCGACGGCCGGTTCGATGACGCCGGCTGCGTCGAAGTGTTCGCCGAGGTCGGCGGCAACACGTTCCAGGCTGTCGGCGAAGACCTGCTCGAGCGCACGCCCGATCGACTCGTGTGTGTCGCGCCGGACGGCCGGGGGGAGGTGGTCGAGCAGGTCTTGGCGGAAGAGCATGTGTCGGAATCGGAAGTGGTTGAGCCTCCGGTCGCCGAGCGGTTCCGACCCGGCCGAGCGGAGCAGTGAGCTCGGCGTGACGCACAGGCTGCTGAGCCGGAGCACGACGTCGGGCGATGGCACGCCACGGACGAGTGCGACCACCTCGGCCGGGAACTCCGACCCGACGAGCGCCGCAACCGCGAGGTCCCGGCGCAGCTCCTCGGGGAGAGCACCGAGGCGAGTGGCGATCGTCGCCTGAACGCGGGGTGGGAGCTCGACGTCGGCGCCGGTTGCCACCGACCATCGACCGTGCTCGTCTCGGTGCAGCCGGCCGGCGTCCTTCATCGCCCTGACGAACTCGACGGTGAACAGCGCGTTGCCGTCGGTCGCACGGTACACCTGCTCGCGGAAGGCGTCGTCGTAGGTGTTCGGGTCGGTGTCCAACCAGGCATCGACGAACGAGCGGTCGCCGACCAGTTCGAGCCGGCACGGTGCCTGTGAGCGGCTCGCGATCTCGTCGACGGCGTCGCGTACGTCGTCGGAGTCGCCTTCCAGCTCACCGGGGCGCAGGGCGCCGACGACCAGCATCGGCACCCTCTCGATCCTCGGCGCCAACGACAGCAGCACGTCCAACGTGCCGGTGTCGGCCCACTGCACGTCGTCGAGGGTCACCAACAGGGGGCGCGACGCAGCGATCCGCGCCAGTACCCGAACGAGTTGTTCGACCAGCGGCTGGCGACGGCGCGTCGTGTCGCCCTTGCGTTGCCGCGCGGCGGCCACTGCTCGCCGCAACCTCGGGACGAGTTCGTGATCCGGGTGGGCCCGCTCGAACCGGACGGACAGCGCCTCGGCGTCCACGACCGTGCCGAGGAGATACGGCCCGAGGTCGAGGACCGCTTCGACGGCGTCCGGTATGCCCAGCCACAGCTGTCGCGCCTCGTGAGGTGCGAGCGCGCCGCGCATCCAGCCCAGTTCGATGTCGCCGAGGACCTGGCCGAGGATCTGCCGGAACGGCAGAAAGGGTTGGCCGGCGCCGTGGTGACTGTGGCACGCGCCCCGCAGGACGACGAGGTTCGGGAGCCGCTCGATCGCCTCCCGCTCGAACGCCTGGAGCAGGATCGACTTGCCGGAGCCGGGCTGGCCGACCAGGAACACGGTGCGACCGGATCCGGTCTGCGCATCGACCAGCTGCTCGTGGAGCCACCTGAGTTCGTCGCTCCGACCGACGCACGGCTCGACGATCGCAGCGGTCGCCGGCCGAGACGGGAGGTCGGGCGCCTCGGCGACCCGCACGGGGAAGGCACCGGTGCGGATGTCGTCGACGAGCTGTCGTGTCTCTGGGCTCGGTTCGATTCCGAGCTCCGACAGGAGGGCCGCGGAGAATTCCTCGGCATGCACGAGCGCGCCGCCGCGTGTTCCGTCGAGCGCGAGCAGGCGGAGGAGGGAGCGATGTGCGCGTTCATCCCAGGGATCGAGGTCGATCCAGCGCCGTACGTGCTCGAGTGCCCGGGCGTGCTCGCCGGTGCGCTCGCGGAGATCTGCGAGGCGGGACAGTGCGGTCGCCGCCGCCCGGTCGACCGTGGCCCGTTCGGTCAGCAACCAGGTGTCCCACCCCTCGCTCAGGGGCACGTCGAAACCGGCGAGGAACGGGCCGCGCCGGAGTGCGACGGCCGTCTCCCACGCCGCGACGGCGCCGGGCTCGGTCGGGGCGACGGAACTCAGCCGCAGGAACTCCGACACGTCGACGGAGACACCGTCGTCGAGATTGATCGTCGACCTCGTGGCGGACAGGATCGGCCGCGTGGGATCGTCGTCGCCGATCGCCCTCCGCAGCGTGGTGAGGCAGTGCCGGAGATTCCCCGTGGCGGCGCCTTCGGGCCGATCGGGCCAGAGCACCTCGGCCAGCGTGGTTCTCGGCAGCGCCCGACCGGGCTCGGCCGCGAGGCGGGCCAGGAGCGCTCTGGCCGACCTCGATTCGAAGTCGTCGACGGTCCGCCCGTCGACGGAGACGTCGAGCTCGCCGAGGAGTCGAATGCGGACGTCGCTCACGATTCACCTCGCATGCGCCGTGCCCGATCTCCACGCGCTTCCACGCGCCCGGGTTCGACCATGGAATCGAGCGTACGAACGCTCGACATCGAGAACGAGAGGAGAATGTCATGAAAACAGCAGAACGCACCATCGAACGGCCTCGGGTCGAGCGAGCTGTCGAGCAGCCGCCACGGCGCCGGTCGTGGGTCACACTGATCGCCGCGCTCGTCGCGCTGGTGCTCGGGCTCCTCGGCGGGTATCTGCTCAGGGGCTCCGATGATGTCGACCCGACCGCTCCGGTGGTCGTCGGTGGAGCTGCACTGACCGACCGCCAAGCGCAGATGGTCGACCTGGTCGACGACTACGTCGTCGCCTGGCAACGGGGCGATGGGGCAGCTGCCGAGTCGATGTTCACCGACGACGGCGTGTTGGACGCCTTCGGAGCCGTCCGGACAGCTGACGACGGAGGCATCGCCGGCTATGTCGCCGCGACGCCGACACCGTTGCTCCGCCTGCCGGACCCGGTGCTGATCGACGACCACCAGATGCTCATGCTCCACACGATCGACGGGTCGATGAACTCGGGCAATCTGATGACGTTCACGGAGACCGGCGATCTGCTGATCGTCCGCCACGTGATGTTCGACTGAACCCGACGGTACACCGATCGAGCGGGCAGGGTGCCCGGCCGTCCCGGCCGGGCACCCAGCGCGACCGAGGGTCACGCGAACAACGGTTCGCAGCCGGTTCCGTCGAGCACGGCGTCGACTCGTGCACGGTCGTGCTCCGCCAGTGCCGCGTAGGTCTCGCGGAGCCACACCAGGCATTTGCCCTGGTACTTGAACGGACCCTGCCGGTACGCCTGTCCGTCGATCACGCACGTGACCTCGTCCGCGCCCGACTGCAGCGCCTCCGCGTTCGCGATCATGAACGGCGCATAGGTGCGGCCCGCCTCGGCGAGCAGGTCCTTCGTCGCCGGGTCGAGCGAGTCGAGCGACGCCCACCCGTCGTCGGCGACGTCCAGCCACGACAGGTCGTCCATCCGCTCGACCCAGTTGACGACCTTCGGAGCGATCTCGACTGCGATCGCGATGGGCGTCGGGTCCCAGCGCACGAGTTGCGTCAGCTGACCGTACAGACCGAAGTCGCCGCGTCCCGGGCGGTCACCCAACAGGAAGTCACGGGTCGAGAACTGGGCCTGCAGCGCCTCGAGGGTCCGCCGGTAGGAGTTCTCGATGATCGGCGTGTTCCACTCGGTCGAGCCGACCAGGGCTCGACGGCCGATCTGCCGCTGCGTGATGACGTCGTACATCTGCCGGGATCGATCGGAGTCGAGCTGGAGGTCCCGGGAGATCGGCAGGAGCTTGCCGGCCTTGTCGATGTCGGCCGGGTACGCCCAGCGGTAGTGGTACATCGCCTTGGTGAGCCACTCGTCGGCGACGTCCTCGATCAACGCGTCGATGACGGCGAGCGCAGGGTCGGGCGGCACGATGCTGCGTCCGTCGAACTCGCGCTCGAGCCGCATGATCTGCGGTGACGAGTCGACCGTGAGCTCCCGGTATCCGTCGCCGTCGTCGTTCGGGTAGCCGATCACGGGGATGATCGGCACCGGTGGATCGGGCAGGTCGTCCCATTTCGACTCTCGGAGCATCCACCGGAACGGAATGCGGCGGTAGCGGAGCACGCCACGCATCTTGAGTGTGTACGGCGAGCCGTACTGACCGGCGAGCACGATCGGATGCGAGGCCATGGCGGGAGAGTCTGGCATCGAGCTGATCGCTTGTTCCCACCGGTCAGGTGGCGGTTGCGATCACTCCCGCTGCGGTCGCCTGACCACGTGGGTCGACGCGACGGCGACGGCGCCGATGACGAGCATCACGATCGCCAGGGTCATCGTGGTGGACGTACCCTGGCCGGTCGCCGGGAGCGTGACGACGCTGACGCCGCTCTCGAACGTCGGGTTCGTGACGGTGACCGTCACGGTCACCTGATCCTCCGTCAACACGACCGGGTTCGGTGCGATGGTGTGACCGATGGGCCCGTCGGGCTCGGTGATCGTGTAGGTGCCGAGGGGCAGCCAATCGCTGACCCACGTCTGGCCGGCCGTCAGGGTGATCGTGAAGATCTCGGGGCCGGTCACGTCGATGCGGTACGAGTCGCTGGCTGTGCCGGTGCCGGTGACGACTTTGGTGATGGCCAGCTTGCCGTGGAAGTCGCGGTAGGGGTTGGTGGCGGTGACGGTGACGGTGGTGCCGTCTTCGGTCAGCTCGACGGGGTTGGGTGTGATGGTGTGGCCGGTGGGGGCGTCGCGCTCGGTGATGGTGTAGGTGCCGAGGGCGAGCCAGTCCGATGTCCAGGTGTCGCCGGGGGTGACGGTGGCGCTGAAGGTGGTGTCGTCGGGCCCGGTGATGTCGAAGGTGTAGTCGGTGTCGGGCGCGGTGTCGCCGGTCGCGACTTTGGTGATGGCCAGCTTGCCGTGGAAGTCGCGGTAGGGGTTGGTGGCGGTGACGGTGACGGTGGTGCCGTCTTCGGTCAGCTCGACGGGGTTGGGTGTGATGGTGTGGCCGGTGGGGGCGTCGCGCTCGGTGATGGTGTAGGTGCCGAGGGCGAGCCAGTCCGATGTCCAGGTGTCGCCGGGGGTGACGGTGGCGCTGAAGGTGGTGTCGTCGGGCCCGGTGATGTCGAAGGTGTAGTCGGTGTCGGGCGCGGTGTCGCCGGTCGCGACTTTGGTGATGGCCAGCTTGCCGTGGAAGTCGCGGTAGGGGTTGGTGGCGGTGACGGTGACGGTGGTGCCGTCTTCGGTCAGCTCGACGGGGTTGGGTGTGATGGTGTGGCCGGTGGGGGCGTCGCGCTCGGTGATGGTGTAGGTGCCGAGGGCGAGCCAGTCCGATGTCCAGGTGTCGCCGGGGGTGACGGTGGCGCTGAAGGTGGTGTCGTCGGGCCCGGTGATGTCGAAGGTGTAGTCGGTGTCGGGCGCGGTGTCGCCGGTCGCGACTTTGGTGATGGCCAGCTTGCCTGCGGGGTAGGGGTTCGTCACTTCGACGTTGATGGTCCGTCCGTCGTCGTCGTGGGTGAGGACGACCGGGTTCGGCACGATGGTCACGTCGGGCGAGCCGTCGAGCTCCGTGATGACGTAGGTGCCCGGTGGGACGTCGTCGATGTTGACGGTGTCGCCGGCCGTGACCGTGACCGTCTCGGCGAAGTCGTCGCCGGCGATCTCGATCGTGTAGGTGCCTCCCGGCGCTCCCGCACCGGTCTCGATCTTCGTGATCGCGAGTTGGCTGTGGCACGCCTCCGCAGCCGGAGCGAAGGCGAAGAATGCCGCCGCGAACGCAAACGTGAACACGATTGCCATCACGCGGCGGTGGCGTGGTCGATGAGAAATGAACCCGGTACGCATGGCCTCTCCGTTCGTTCCGTCCCGCACGTCGTGCGTGACCCGGGTCGAACTCGGCAGGCGTCTCCTGAGGAGCAGGCTCTGCTCGGCACCGCTCTTGATATCTCACTTGTAGCGTACGTCCGCCCACGGCGGCGACAGGTCCGTTCGGCCCTATCGCGGCTCGGATCTCGGAATCCGTCCGGCTGAGCAGCGGTAGACACGCGGCGAAGCCCGGCGCAGTGGCCGGGCTTCGGTGGGTCCGTCCCGTGGGATTCGAACCCAGAACCAATGGATGAAGAGCCACGTGACTGGCGGCTGATCATCGGTCCGTCCCCTGGGATTCGAACCCAGAACCAATGGATTAAGAGTCCACTGCTCTGCCATTGAGCTAGAGACGGTCGGCCGGCCAGTCTAGAGGAGCGTTCCGTCGCCCCCCAACCGATCGCCGGGTCGAACGGGCTACGGAGCGGGCGGCGGCACGAGGAGGCCGCCGAGCGCGTGCACGAACCCGTTGGTGGCCGGCAGATCGTTCGGATCGACGATCGGGACGGGCGAGCCCGAACCGCCGGCGACCGCGATGCCGCCACCGCTCGCACTGACCTGGACCGTGGCCGCAGCTGCGCCGCCGTCGACGAGCAGGGTGTCGTAGGAACCGGGCGTCAGCAGCGCCGCGTCGAACGCACCGTTCAGTCCGTGGTAGAGCAGCGTGCGCCGCAACTCGGCCGGGTCGGTGCCGCCGATGTCGTCGGGGAGGGCGTCGTTCGTCGGAGCCAGCAGCGTGATCGACTCCGACGGACTCGCGAGCGCTGCCTTCACGTCTTCCAGCCCGGGGGTGTCGAGGAGCGTCACCAACTCGCTGAACGCCGGCTCCGCGGTGAGCACATCGAGGATCGACGCGGTCACCGCGACCGTCGTGGTCGTGGCCGCCGTCGTGGTCGTCGTCGCGACGGCGGTCGTCGTGGTCGCCGGCACCGTGGTGGTGCTGGTGGCCGGGGCCGTCGTGGTGGTCGCGACGACGGTCGTCGTGGTCGGTGGCGGCTCGACCTCCTGACCCGCCGTGACGCCGGCTGCGTAGATCGCCCGCAGCGTGGCAGCGTCGAGGATGCCCGTCGGCTCGATCCCGAGGTCGGTCTGGAAGGCGGCGATCGCGTCGGACAGCTCCTGCGTGAAGCGGCCGTCGATCGGCCCGGAGTAGTAGCCGAGGTCGGTGAGGACCTGCTGGACCTCTGCCACGCTCACGCTGAGCAGCAGACCCTGCTCGGCGAGCGCATCCTGGATTGCCGCGATCGTGGCGGCGTCGAGTTCGCCGGTCGGCTCGAGTCCGGCGTCCTCCTGGAACGCAGCGACGGCGGCGGTGAACTCGTCGGTCTGCTGACCGTTGATCGGGCCGTCGTAGTACCCCAGCTGCGTGAGCGCCACCTGGATGTCGCCGATGAAGCCGGCGAGCCGCGGCGCGACTCGGTCGCGGATCTCCTCCAGCGCGATGCGGAGATCGGCGACGATGTCGAACGTCCCGTCGCTCAGCTTGGCGGTGATGAAGCGGCCGTCGCCCGGCTCACCTTCCTCGGTGAGCTCGATGGCCCCGCTCGGTCCGTTGTAGTCGATGTCCTCACCGGCGCGGAGCAGCTCGGCGCAGTCGCCGTAGGTGGTGCAGATCGTGCCGCCGTTCGTGACCTCTCGCAGGGCCGCCGACACGGCCGCCGCCGTCGGTCGAGCCGGTCGCCTCGACGGCCAGCGCCATCGAGATCGCGCAGTCGTACGCCTGCGCGCCGTACAGCACCTCCTCGCGGCTCTCGTCCTTCTCGACGAGCCGGGTGAGGAAGTCGATCGGTCCGGTCGCTCCGATCGCCGTCAGTCCGTCGAGCGCGTTCGGATCCTCGAGGCCGGCCTTGGCGCCGAAGCGGGCGGTCGCGAGCCCGTCGAGACCGATCATCGTCGTCGGGTCGACGCCGGCCTCCTGCATCAGCCGGGAGTTTCGTGGTCCCTCCTCGAGGCCGATGATCACCACGAGGTCGCCGCCGAGTGCCGCGACCCGCTCACCGAGGCCCTCCGCCAGGACGTCCTCGGGGACGTAGCGCTCGACCGCGACCTCGGTGCCGACCAGGCCGAGCAGTCCGGCCAACGTGCCGGAGATGCCGTCGCCGTACGCATCGCCACGCGACGACGAGCGCGACGCGCGGAGCGCGGTCGACGATCGATGCGGTGCGCTCACGAATCCGATCGAAGGCGTGGAGCGCGACGACGTTGTCGTCGAAGGAGGTGCGCACGAACCGTCCTTCGGCCTCGGGGAGTTCGGGCAGCCCGGGTGCGGTCGTGCTGGCACCGCAGACGACGGCGTCGGCCGCAGCGATCTTGGGGATGATCAGCTGCGCTTCCTCGGAACTCGACGGGCCGACGATCAGGTTGACCCCCTCGCCGACGAGGTCGTCGAACACGACGTCGGCGCCGCGTGCCGGCTCGGGCTCTCCCTCCACGATGGTCAGCGGGCCGCCCAGCACGCCACCGCCGGCGGCGATGTCGTCGGCGGCCAGCGCCACGCCGCCGGCCTGGGCGGCCCCGAGGAGGTCGAACAGCCCCGCCGGGGGCCGGATGAATCCGATCGTGAGGCCGTCGCCGCCGAGGTCGGCCTCGGACGTGGCTTCCGGGGCGGTGGTCGACGACGGTGTCGTCGTCGTCGCCGGTGCACGCGGTGGCGACGAGTCCGAGGACGACGGCAGGGACGATGAGCGAACGCAGGGGGAGGCGCATCCGAGCATTCTGCCCAATCTGTGTCGCCGGCGTCATGACCCGGAGGAGAAGCTTGACGAAATCCGGAAGATCGGGTGATGCCGGTTCGAACGCATTGCACGTCCGAACGGCGTCGGGCGGAGCGGTTTGCGCCACTCCGCCCGACGGCTTCGAAGGGTGACCGAGGGGACTTGAACCCCCGACCTCCAGGATCACAACCTGGCGCTACCACCAGCTGAGCTACGGCCACCATGTCGCCGACCCGAGGGCCTGCGTGCGGGGGACATTCTGCCATCTCGGATGGCGTTCGACACCCCTCGGTTCGCGAGACTTGCCGGGTGACCGTGACGCAGACCCCCCTCGAACAGGTCGACGCGGCGCTCGACGCGCTCTTGGCCGCCCACGACCCGTCGACCATGTCCGACGTCGAGTTCCGTGGCGCCCGCTACGACGCGGGGCTGGCCTGGGTGCACTTCCCGGCCGGCTTCGGCGGGCTCGGACTGCGGCCCGAGTTCAACAACGTGATCGAGAAGCGGTGCCGCGAGGCCGGGAGCGGCCGCAACCGACCCGACCACGTTCTTCATGGCGCTCGCCGGCCCGACGATCGTCACGCACGGCAGCGACGAGGTGAAGGAGCGCTTCCTCCGACCCATGTTCACGGGGGAGGAGACGTGGTGCCAGCTGTTCAGCGAGCCGGGTGCCGGCTCCGACTTCGCCGGGCTCGCCACCAAGGCGGTGCGGGACGGCGACGAATGGGTGGTCAACGGCCAGAAGGTCTGGAACACGCTGGCACACCTCGCCGACTTCGGCATGCTCGTCACCCGCAGCAACCCCGACCTGCCCAAGCACAAGGGCATGACCTACTTCGCACTCGACATGAGGGCGCCGGGGGTCGAGGTGCGCCCGCTCCGCCAGATCACCGGCGAGGCCGAGTTCAACGAGGTCTACATGACCGACGTGCTGGTGCCCGATGCCCACCGGATCGGTGACGTCGGGGAGGGATGGCGGGCGTCGCTCACCACGCTGATGAACGAACGCTCGGCGATCGGGGGTGGCTCCGCGGGAGGCGGCAAGCCGCGCCGGGGTGGCGCCGCGAACGACGCCGTCGACGTGTGGAACCACCTCGACGAGTCGGAGCACACCGCCGCTCGCAAGGACGAGCTGATGCGACTGTGGGTGCGAGGTGAGGTCGGCCGGCTCACCAACATGCGAGCCGCCGAGGCCGCCCGGGCCGGGAACCCGGGCCCCGAGATGTCGATCGCCAAGCTCGAGTTCTCCGAGTTCAACAAGCGCCTCTACAACTTCTGCATCGATCTGCTCGGCATGGACGGCCAGGTCGGCTACGACTACACGTTCCGGCGGCCCGCCGAGCTCGACGCGAGCGGCGCCGCGAAGGGGCTCCAGTACGCGTTCCTGCGAGTGCGTGCCAACTCGATCGAGGGCGGCACCAGCGAGATCCTCAGGAACATCCTGGGTGAACAGGTGCTGGGCCTGCCGGGCGAGCCACGAGTCGACAAGGACGTCCCGTGGTCGACGGTCCCGCGTAGCTAGGTAGCTCGTCAGCCGGCAGTTGTCGGGCCGGCCATCAGGTCGGTGTGCTGGTGCTGTTCGAAGCCGACGCTGCGGTACAGATGCCCGGACGCCGGGTTGTCCGGTTCGTAGCCGATCGCGATGCGCGCTGCCCCGGCTGCGGCGAGCAGGTCGAGGCCGGCGGTCAGGATGTGGCGGGCGAGCCCTCGCTGCTGGTGAGCATCGTGGGTCCGCATCGGTTCCACGACTCCGGTCGATGTCACGGGGTCGTACCAGAACATCCCGTATCCGGCGACATCGTCGTTGCTGTCGAAGACGGCGAGGTCGAGGTCGGGTCGGTACAGCGACGTCTGTCGCAGCCGCTCCTCGATCTCCGGTCGACGATCGTCAGCCATGTGGTGCGCACGACCCTCGGTGTCCGCTCGGGGTACGAGCCGGTAGCCGTCGTGCAGCGCGCTGACCTCGGGCCGGGCGTCGGCATCGATCCAGCACTCGATCAGCCCGTCGTCCTTGACCTCGAAACCGCGGGCGAACAGCAGATCGCGCTGGACCCCGTCGGCTTGGTCGACCTCGAGTTGGACCGTGCCGATGCCGTGCCCGGCGACGTCGCGCGAGCCCGCGTTCGACGACGTGTTCGACCCGGTCGGCGGTCGCGCCGGGCATGACCGTGACGACGATGGTCGGGTCGCCATAGAGCACCGACGTTGCGTTGTTGCTGAAGTCCGTGACGGTGACAGCTGCCTCCGGTCGGCCGGCCTCGTCGATCCAGAAGAGCTGCGGGAAGCTGTCGGTCGGACGGCGCACGCCCCACCACCATTGCATCTCGGCCGCCTCGTAGAGCCCGATGGTGGGGTGGGCGGCGCGGACCCGATGCAGCAGTGACGTCACGGTGCTCAGATAGTCGAGCCCGGCCCGTTGCTCTTCTCGCAGTGGTCCCATACCCGCAACCTACGTGAGCTCCCGCGCCGGCCGGACTAGCGGGCTGTCCAGGGGCCGCTCGCGGCGTCGAGTTGCGCCGTGACGGCGTCGATCTCGGCGATCGTCCCGGCGAGGTCGGCCTCGAGTGTCTCGAACTCCAGCTGCGCTCGTTCGATCGCGTCACGCTGCGTGCGCGTGGGCGGGGCGGTGGTGTTGCGATGCAGCTTCACGACCCGGTCGACGAGATCGCGGATCGATGGCGACGTCGCCTCGCTCAACCGGGCGCGATCGGTGTCGCCGAGGAGTCGAATGGCGACGTCGTCGAGTGCGCGAGCCGTGGCGTCGGCAGCCCCGAGCAGGCCGGAAGCCGTCGGCGTCTCGAGGATCGTCGCCCGCACGTGGCGGAGCCGCTCCTGAAGGCGTGCGACGTGCTCGACCGCGCCCGCGACGCGTCTCGCCAGCTCCGCAGACCCGCGACGGAATTCGGGGTCGTCGGCGGGGGAGTTCGCAACCGCCGGAATCGGGCGCACCTCGAACGACTCTGGGCCGGCGAGTTGCTCGGGTGCACCACCGGTGTCGAGCCGAACGATGTCGACCGTGTAGCGACCTGGCGGTGCGAGGTCGCCGATCGGCGGCCGTTCCCAGGGTGCACGGAACTCGGCGGGCTCGAGCGAGATCGGGTCGGGCGTCGGCAGGCGGAGATCCCAGGTCGTGCGGTGGAGCCCTGCCTCGACGACTGCGGGCAGCGTTCGGATCACCTCGCCGGCGGCGTTGCTCACCCGCAGCACGACGGCCGGTGTCGACTCCAGCCGTTCCGCTCGGAGCTCCTCCCACCCCGGGAATGCGACGTCGTCGCCGGCGGCGACGCCCGCCTTCTCGGCCGTCCGGCGCGCCGCCTGGCGCGTCTCGATGTCGCCGGCCAGGTGATAGGTGAAGGTGGCACCGGGGTCCGGGTTCGGCGTGCGGAACGCGGTCGAGCCGAGCGTCGGCTGACCGACTGCCTGCATCGGTCGGTACGGCACGTACCACCACGCGTCGCGGACGGGGCACAGCGCAACCGGCTCGTCCAGCCGATCGGCGATCGAGCGGAGTGGGCCGTAGTCGTCGAGCACGTAGAGCCCGCGACCGAAGTGGCGCCGACGAGATCGTCGTCGCGGCGCTGGATCGCGAGGTCTCGGACGGCGATCGTCGGCATGTCCTTCGTGAGCCGGTGCCAGCCGTCCCGCCGTCGACGCTGACGTGAGACGCCGTGCTCGGCACCCACGAACAGCAGCCCGGCGCACTCGTGGTCCTGCTCGATCGGCCCAGACGATGGTGTTGTCCGGGAGGTCGCCGCGGATCGACCGCCAGGACCGCCCACGGTCACGGCTCTCGAACAGGTAGGGCGTGTAGTCGCCGCTCTTGTGGTCGTCGGCGGCGACGATCACGACGTCGGCGTCGTGCTGCGACGCCTCGATGTCGTTGATGAACGCGGTACTCGGCAACCCGTCGGGCCGGGTCATGGGCCGCCAGGTCGTCCCGCCGTCGTCGGTCGCGTGGATCAGCCCGTCGTCGGTGCCGACGTAGAGCAGGCCCTCGCTCGATCGGCGACTCGGCGACGTCGGTGATCGTGCAATAGAGCGACATCGCTCGGTGGTCGAACACCGAATCGACGCTGGTGACCCGGTCGAAGGTCGGGCAGCTCGTAGCGGTTCCGGTCGGTCGTGAGGTCGGGGCTGATCGGCGTCCACGACTCGCCTCGGTCGTCGCTGCGCCACAGCCGTTGCGACGCGACGTAGATCGTCTCGGCGCGTGCGGGCTGATGAGGATCGGGGTGTCCCAGTTCCACCGTTCGGGCGGGTCGCCCGGCGCCGGCTGGGGTTGGATGTCCTGGAGCTCCATGGTCGACGGTCGTGGCGCATGCACGTTGCCGCTCTGCCACTCGAGGTAGCTGATCCGGTCGTCGTCGGGATCGAACGCGACCTGGTAGCCGTCGCTCCCGAGGACGACCATCCAGTCCTGATTCCGCACGCCGTCGACGTGGCAGCGTTCGCGACGGCCCGCGACAGGGTGCCGAGGTCCTGGGCGCCGGCGAGCACGTTGGAGAACGGCACCGAGTTGTCGACGGCGACCCGGTAGAACTGCGAGATCGGGCAGGTTCGGAACGTGGCGCCAGGCCTCGCCCTCGTCGAACGTCTCGTACAGGCCGGCGTCGCACCCGACGATCAGATGGCGCCGTCGTCGGGATCGATCCACACGACGTGGTTGTCGCTGTGCTTGTTCGTGCCCGTCTCCAGGTGCGGAACGTCGTGCCGCCGTCGGTGGTGACATGGAGGAACACGTCGACCTGGTAGACCCGAGTCGGCGTCGGTCGGCGATGCGAACATCTCCTGGTAGTAGTGCGGACCGGTGCCGCCGCAGATGTAGTCGTTGCGCCGCTCCCAGCTCTCGCCGCGGTCGTCGACCGGTAGAAGCCGCGCTTCCTTCTCGTCGCGCCTCGATGGTGGCGTAGACCAGGCTCGGGGTCGGCCGGGCGTGACCGCCAGACCGATGCTTCCCATCTCGCCCTTCGGTAGACCCGCGTCGATCCGGCGCGAACGTCGACCCGGCGTCGTTCGAGACGTGGATGCCGGAGCCGGGGCCGCCGCCGAGGAACGACCAGACCCGCCGACGTCGCTGGTAGGTGGCGGCATAGATCGTGTCGGGGTCGTCGGGGGCGAACACCGCGCTGCTGACCCCGGTGTCGTCGTCGACGTGCAGGACCCGATCCCAGGACGCGCCACCGTCGGTGGTCTTGTACAGCCCTCGCTCGCCGCCGCTCGACCACAGCGGGCCCTCGGCGGCCACGTAGACGGTGTTGCCGTCGCGGGGGTCGATGAGGATGTCGCTGACGTGTTCGGAGTGCTCCAGGCCCATCCGCGTCCAGCTGTTGCCGGCGTCGATGCTCTTGTAGACGCCGTCGCCCCACGCGACGTGCCGGCCGCTGACGGCTTCACCGGTGCCGACCCAGACGACCTCCGGACGGTTCGGGTCGATGCGTACGCAGCCGATCGAGTACGACGTCTCGTCGTCGAACAGCGGCGACCAGGTGATGCCGTTGTTCGCGGTCTTCCAGACGCCACCCGACCCGACCCCGACGTACCAGGTGCTCGGGTCGGACGGGTGGATCGCGAGGTCGGCGATGCGCCCGCCCATGAGCGCCGGGCCGATGCTGCGCATCGGGAGGCCCTCGATCGCTCGCGCCAGGGGGTCGATGTCGCTCGGCTCGGACATCGCTCAAACCTAGGCGACGGTCAGCCCTGACCTGGCCGGATTCGGACTGCCGCGGACGCTCGTCGAGGTGGGTGCGCGGGACAGACGCCACGCAGCCGGCCTGCGGGCGAGCCGGCCCGGCCCCCGGAGCGCTACTGGTAGTAGCCGGTGATGTCGATGATGAAGTCGGTACTGCCTGCGCCGCCCGCAAAGACGACGAGATCACGATCGGCACCCAACTTGACGATGCCTGCGTTGGCCACGGTGACACCACCTGTCGCCCAGTTGATCGTCGAAGCGGCGAACTCGGTGGCGCCACCCGGAGCCAAGGCCGGGAAGCCCGCCCCGACGGTGCCGGTGATCGTCAGGTTGAACGCAACGGCAGTGGCGCCCACCGGGACGACGTCGGCCACGGTGACCGTGCCGGTGGTGAGATCGCGGGCGTCGGCCACGCTCACCGTGCGATTGCCGGGGCCGGCCAGCCGCGCACGGAACGGGCTCGGGCTCCGAGAATCGTAGGACCGAACGGGATCGATCGGGTGCAGGGCGCCTGCCGTGGCGGGCGCGACGAGCTTGCGCCAGACACCGGGGGTTCCGGCCTCGACACACACCCAGAGCTCGCCGTCGATGGCGCCGGTCACCTGATTGGAACGGATCTCTCCGGCCGCGTGGGTGTCGGTCAGGTCGGGTGCGGCCGTGTTCCCGGTGGGCGGCACGAAGATCGGCGCCCGAGTCCCGCGTGCCTCGACTCCGTAGATGGTGCCATCGGCTGTCACCGCCGAAGCACCGGTGGCAGCGAGCCCGACCGAGGTTCCGTTCGCGAGCACGGCCGATGAGCCGCTCGCGTCAACACCGACCGACGAACCGTCGGCACGCACCGCCGTGCCGGCCGTGGCACGAACCGCGACACCACCACTCGGGGCCGACGCACGAACCCCGTCGCTGCTCGAGTTCGTCGAAACTGCGAGAACACCGGACGAGTTGGCCGCCTGCGTACGACCCAGTACGCCCGCACTGTCGGATCCGGTCGAGGACCCGCTGAAGCCGTAGACGCCATGTGGGTGGTTCGGGCGGTTCGTCCACCCCGCCAACGCGGCATCGAACGATGAGGAGGTTGCGGAGAACGACGTGCCGGACTGCACGACGAAGCCGATGTCTTCGGTGCCCGTGAAGTTCAGTTGCGTCGGCGACGTCGCAGTCTGCGTGCCGACCTGACCGGCGCCGCGGTTGCCGATCACGAGATTGTCGCCGTTCGCCGCGGCGACCGGCGACGAGTCGGCCAGCACGAGTGCCGTTCCACCGACGGCTGCGGCCGCGGCGGCTTTGAACCAGCCGCGACGTGTCAATGCGGTGTCGGGCACCGGAGCCGGAGTGGGGGGAGCGTCGTCCCGCTCCTTCAGCCGTTGGACCTCCTCGCGCAGCGCAGCAAGTTCGGCTCGAAGCTCAGTGTCGTCCATCTCATCTCCCTGGAAGTGCGTGTGTGCCCGCACTCATTCAGAAGATTGGTGCCCGACCCCGCGAAACTCCCTGCTGAGCGAGTTGATCGGCCGCGTCAGCCTGCGAAGAAGTGGAAGGGCGTCGAGGCGGCAAGCGCGGACGGCGAGGATCGCCATCGGTGACGGGGTTGGCGCCGCCGACCTCAACTGACGACCGACTCGGCGAGTGGGTCGATCTCGGCGCGTGAAACAGTACGCCAGCGATGCTGCGATGGGCGGCGCGGTCGGGCAAGGTGTGACGCCAACTCCCGCCGTTCAAGGGCAGTCGGACAGAACGAGGAAGCCCGTCGTGCAGTCCCTGGGCGACTTCGCAAGACTGAACGCATGCCGGACCACGACGATCTCCTTGCCGCTGACGTGCACCTCGATCCGGCGGTAGCGGCTGCATACGACGACGCCCACGACGATCACTTCCGTCCCGAAACGATTCGACGCTGCCGTCGACGTCTTGGCCGAACTGGCTCGCGGTGGTCCCGCCGTCGAGTTCGCTGTCGGGACTGGTCGCCTCGCGTTGCCGTTGGCCAAGACGGGGGTGGGCGTCTCTGGAATGGACATTTCTGAGGCGATGCTCGAGCAGTTGCGTCGCAAGCCCGGCGCGGACGAGATCAGTGTTGTGGTTGGCGACATGACTTCACTCCTGGTCTGCGAGGACGCCCGACTCGTCTACCTCGTCGACAACACGATCATGAACCTTCGGACCCAGGAACAACAGGTTGCGTGCTTCCGAAACGCCGCGGCCCACTTGGTGTCTGGTGGTCGTTTCGTGATCGAAACCATGGTCCCAGAACTCCGTCACCTCCCGCCCGGTGAAACGATCCGTCCATTCGACGTCTCGTCACGTCATCTCGGATTCGAGGAGTACGCGGACTTGGTCAACCAGATCTCAATATCGCACCACTACCACATCGACGGTGACCGGGTTCGCACGACTTCACCAACATTCCGGTGCGTGTGGCCGTCCGAGTCTCGACCTCATGGCGGAGATCGCCGGAATGACACTCGAGACTCGTTGGGCGAACTGGGACCGGGGCCTGTTCACAGGCGAATCACGCTCACACGTCTCCGTTTGGCAGAAGCGACAGTCGAGCGTCGACTGAGGTCGACGAACCGCACACGTCGGCGCTCAGGACCTCACCTCGGACGCCGCAGGTCGCGCCACACCTCGGCCCGTCCCGGGCACTCGGTACTCACACCGCCCG
>CAWHCI010000015.1:0-326612 GCA_963827775.1 uncultured Acidimicrobiaceae bacterium
TCGTGTGGCGCGGGTGACGCTGTCGGTGGATCGATTGCGGGAGATCAGGCGACAGCAGGACGTGCGGTTCCACGACGTGTTGCTGACCGTGATCGGCGGACGCTCCGCCACTGGCTGGTCCTCAACGACGAGTTGCCGTCGGAGCCACTCGTCGCTCTGACGCCACTGCTCGTCGACGCCGATTCCGACGAGCTCGGCGCAGCGCTCGTCCCGCTCGCCACGCATCGCCACGACGCACTCCGGCGGCTCGATGACATCAGCGCCTCCATGTCGGAGCTCACCCTCGAACTCGAACCACAGTCGGCCCAGTCGATCAGCAATCGTGCCGGCGCTCCGTCGGCATTGGCCGGTGCCGCGTCGCGGTTGCTGATCACGACGGGCGCGGACTCCGCATGATGCCGCCGTTCAACGTCTATGTCGTCAACATCCCCGGTTCGCGACGAGGGTCCGATCGCCGGCCACGACATGGTCCGCGACACGCGATGTGCCCGATCACCGACGGGTGTGGACTGTCGATCAGCGCGATCTCGCACGATCACCGCGTCGACGTCACCCTCGTTGCGGACCGGGACCTGATCACCGACCTCGAGGTCCTGGCGGAGCGGCTCGAGATCGAGCTCGACGTGTTGCACCATGAGTGTGCGGCCTCGTGACGTCCTGACAGCACCCCGAACGTCTCGTCACCCGCAGGCCGGGCCGTGTGCCCGGCGGGTCGCCTCGAAGGGGTTCGCCGCCGAGCACGTTCTGTACCCTGCTGGGCAACCTGCACCAGTGACCGGGGCCGGGATGTGTGACTAGAATCCCAATCGGCCCGAACCCGGCCAGATTCCGAGTTCGCGACCCGTGACACCATCACAGAGGACTGATCATGAAGATCCAAGTCAACACCGACCGAAACATCGAGGGCAACGAGGCCCTCGTACAGCTGGTCGAAGCCGAGGTCCAGTACGGGCTCGAACGCTTGGACAACCAGCTAAGACACACGTCGAGGTGCATCTCGGGGACGAGAACGCTGAGAAGGATGGCGGCGGAGCCGACAAGCGATGCCTGCTCGAGGCGCGCCCGACGGGGATGCAGCCGGTCGTGGTCACCGAGTACACGGAGACGGTCGAGCAAGCGGTCGTCGGTGCGACGGGGAAGATGCAGAGCCTCCTGAACAGCAGGTTCGGCCGCATCAACGGACTGGGCACGCCTCGACCATCCGTCAGAACGATCCGACCTGACCGTCGACGACTGCCGGCGACCGGCAGTGGAGATCGTGTGCCGTGATTCCGTCCGAGAACCGCTGATCGACGCCGTCCCGAGCGATCGGAACGGTGGTCGTGCCCGTCAGGCTCCACGAACTCGCTCCAACCGAAGTCAACGACGCGAGCGAGTGCTCCTGCCGACCGTCGGAGCAGGTCCGAGCCGCCCGAGACGTAGGTCGCCGCCCACCGATCCCAACCGGCCCGCGACGACGTTCGCGGTCATCGCGACGGGTCGAGGAACACGACGATCGGATTCCTCGGAGCGACCTCGGCGAGGTCGACGGGTTCACCGAGCTCGAGATCGTCGTCGAGTCGCACCAGCTCGGTGGTGCCGGCCCGGTGGTGCGCACGACGGTGCGACCGTCGGGTGCGAGGGTCGCTGCCGTGACCCGACCGAGTGGCACGGTGCCGTCGGCCGTGACGACCTCGATGAGGTCGCCGCGTGCGCCGATCACGGTGCACCCGTCGCTCGCGGAGGTGCCGGTCACGTCGACGCCAGACAGGTCGGCGATCTGGTCGCCGGTCTCGAGCGCCACGATCGAGTGGATGCGTCTCGTCACCGCCGACGGGCAGGCACGCCCACTCGGGCCGCGGCACGTCGACCTCGACCGGCGTCGTGAACGTGGTCGTGAAGATCGTGCGGCCCTCGAGGTCGATGACGGCCTGGAACGCCGGCGCCTCCGATCGACGAGCCGACGCTCGCCGTCGGACGTCGGTCGCACGCTCGCCACCGTGCCACCCGACGGGATGGCGACCTGACCGATCCGCTCGGCCTCCTGTCGCCCGTCGTCGATCCGGTAGACGCCGCCGTCGATGCTGACCATCAGCAGGTCGTCGTCGACCATCACGCCACCGGCGGGATCGGCGTGGGCACCCGGGCCTTGCTGTCGCGCTCGTAGTCGAGCAGTTCGACGTCGGCCTGACCGCCGATCGTCTGACTGGTCACCACCCGGTCGTTGCTCGAGCGCGACCGGTTGCGACCCGAAGAACGTCACCGCCGTGTCGATCCGCTTTGCACCACGATCGTCTGGAAGCTCGACGCGTCGGCGACCGCGAACCGTCGCCGTCAGCCGACCAGCGGATCGTCTCGGCGAACATGAGGGCGTTGGCGAAGATCTCGGTTCGGCCTGCGGCGATGGCACCGACGTCGAGTGATTCGCCGGTTGCGACGTCGACGATGACGTACGTCACCGCCGTTGGCGTCGCCGATGATCAGGTGGAGCGTGCCGGCGGTGCGGATCGGGGTGACGGTGTCGGTGCGGTCGATCGGGATCGCCGTCCGCTCCCCGTCGCCGCTCGAGCACGATCTGGTCGGCGCCGACCAGCGCCATCCGGTTGCCGATCGAGTGGACGTCGGACGCGGCCGGGGCCGTCGACCGTGCTCACGATCTCGCCGTCACCGTCGACGACGACGACGTCGCCCGAGGTGCGATCGACGAGCGCGATCTCGTCCCAGCCGCCGCCACCGCCGCCGGTCGAGTTCTTGTCGCCGCGGACCACCGTGTAGCCGATCACGGCGAACGCCACGACCGCCATGATGGCGACGGTGGTGACCAGCATCCGGCGGGCGGCGTATTGGGCGGGGCGTCGGGCGCGATGTGCCGGTCCCGGTGGGAGGTGTCGTGCGGCGCGTCTCGGACATCGATGTGGACTGTAGGCAACCGAGCGGGGGGCGATGCGTCACTTGTCACACGATTGTCGCCCGGTACCATCGCCGGGGTGGAGATCACCTGCCCCCGCTGCCAGACGACGACCGAGGCCCGGTTCTACGGACCATGTGAGTCGTGCCGGGGCCAGCTGCGCGACATGTTCCGGAGTGAGGGCCGTGTCATCGAGCTCGCCGAGTACGAGCCGAAGATGAACGTCACCCCCAACGCCGTCGCCCTCAAGGACTGACCTGAGGCGGGCCGGTTCGCACGATCGCTGCGTTGCGTCTCGCCGCTCACAGCCCGAAGGCTGTTCGGGCTCGCCGCGCCTTGCGCTCGCACGAACCGATCCCTCCTCAGGAGTCCACCGATGTGTTCTACGCGTTGTGCGGTCCGCGACGCGTTCGACTCGTCGTCGAGGTGCCTACTCGGCGGGTGGGATGCATGCCGGCGACCGTGCGGAGCCCGGTACCCGACGTCGCTGTCGTGCCGGGAAAATCGGATGAACGTGCTCCGTCCCGGGGCCTACCGTGCAGGGGAAGGGTGCCATGAAGATCTTCGTCAGCTACCGCCGTGACGACAGCCGAGACGCCGTCGTTCCGTTGTGCGAACGCCTCGGCGACGCGTTCGGCGAGCACAACGTCTTTCGTGACGAGGACTCGGTGGCGCCGGGCGGCGGGTTCATGGGCGGCGTCATCGGCGGGATCTACACGGCCGACCTGATCCTCGTCGCGGTCGGGCCGAGTTGGCTGACCGTGACCGACAGCCGAGGACGTCGACGGATCGACGACAAGAACGACGCCGTCCGCATGGAGGTCGGCGGTGCGCTGGCGTCACGGCGCCCGACCATCCCGCTGCTCGTGCACGGCGCATCGATGCCCGGTCGGCGTGAACTGCCGCGAGACATCCGCAACTTCGCAAGTCTCAGCGCGCTCACGATCCCCGACGGTCCCGGGTTCCACGGAGCCGTCGACACGCTGATCTCCCATCTCGGTGGCCCGCAGCACGATCCGACCGTGCCGGCTACGGGACGCCGCCCGCGCCGCAACGTCGCCTGGACGTCGTTCGAGGGTCGCTGGCAGACCCAGGACGGCATGTTCCACGAGATCCTCCAGCAGGGAGACGATCTCGAACTCAACTCGGCCGGGCCCGCTGGTTTCACGATCCGGGGAGTCGGGCAGGTGTCGGGTGGCAACGCCGTCATCGATTGCGTCGATTCGTCGGGTGGTCGGGGCCGGTTGGTCGCCGCATTGACGGCCGACGGTGCGTACCTCCAGGGCCAGTGGTCGGGCACGAATGGCAACTTCCCGATCCAGCTGATGCGCCGCTGACACGACGGACACGGCGATATCGTGGGGTCACCCATCGAGGGGACGTAGCTCAATTGGTAGAGCATCTGCTTTGCAAGCAGAAGGTCGTCGGTTCGATTCCGATCGTCTCCACCAGGTCTGACCAGGCATGATATGCTTGGTGGCAGTCCGGCGAAACGTTGGAGTATCAGCGATGTATCAAACGCCGGGCGCCGATCAGCCTCGGGGGTGGCGACATGGCGTGGAAGCCAACCGGTCAGCCGACAGTCCGCAAACAGCGTGACAAGTGGGTCGTGCGCATCGATGGGATCGACGCTGCGACCGGTAAACACCGCCCGCGGCAGGTGGGCACGTACGCGTCGCAGCGTTCCGCGCTGACCGCGGCCCGGTCGATGAAGGCCGAGGATCGGTCGACCGAACGAGGCACGGTGAGCTGGCTGGTGCGCCGCTACGTCGCCGGCCGAACCGACATCACCGAGAAGGCACAGGAGCAGTACGCCTGGGCGATCCCGCACATCGAGGACGGTCTCGGCGCGATTCCAGTTGGCGACGTTGGACCGCGACGATGTGACGCAATGGATCGAGGCGCTCGCCGCTGGCGGACGGCTGTCGAAGCGGAGCGTGCAGATCTGTCGGACGGTGCTGAGGGCGGCGTTGACGGAGGCTGTCGACGAAGGTCTGATCTCCCGATCGCCGGCGGCCCGTGTTGGCTTGCCTCGGACGGTGGCGAAGCCGGTCAAGGAGAAGGAGACGGTCGCGTGGACGGCGGAGCAAGTTGACCGCTTCCTCGCCGCTACCGCCGATCATCGCTGGGCGATCGCGTTTCGGCTCGGCGTGCTCTATGGCCTGCGTCGGAGTGAGGTGCTCGCGTTGCGTTGGGACGACCTCGACGTGAAGGCGAACACACTGCGGATCGACGAGAGTCTGGTCGCCACCAAGGCGGGGCCACGATGGAGCGACGCGAAGAACGAACGCTCGAGACGCACGATCCCGATCGACGACGACACGATGCGGGTCATCGCGAAGCGGCGGGCAGAACAGGCCGCAGAACGGTTGGCCGCCGGCGCCGAGTGGGAGGACAACAACCTGATCATTGCGACACGTTCGGGTCGGCTGGTGCTGCCGCGTTCGTTCGACCGAGCCTTGGCCACCATCATCGAACGGAACAACCTCCCGCGACTCACGTCGCACGGGCTGCGCCACACGGCCGCAACCCACATGGTCCAAGGTTCGACGGATCTCGGCGAGCTACGAGCAATCGCTGGCCTGTTGGGCCACAGCCCCGAGATGCTCATGAACACCTACGCTCACGCGCTCCCGAACAGCCAAGCATCCGTGGTCGATCGCCTCCGCCGAGGCTCCGAGTAACTGGGAGTCAGGGTCAGGAACGCCTGGGTTCATCGAGGTGCCCGTTCGTCCTCAAGTTTGGAGATTATTGAGCGCCCCAAGTTGCCGATCGGGCGTGCGACTTCGCCGGAACCGAGCACGAGACGGCGCGTTCTCGCCACGATTATGGGCCGGGTGCCAGTGCGCTGTGACCGATCGGAAGTGCCGATCGCGGACGGGTCGGTGGTGTCGATGGTGTGAGCGATATGCGCCTCGACGACTCCCTCGTCCCGATCGCGACGACCGATCGTCGAACGATCGCGCCCCGAAGGATGCTGCTCAGGGGCAGGTGATGCTGATCGTCCCCTCACCGACGTCGATCGGCGGTGGGTTGCTGCCGTCGTTGGGTGGTTGCTTCAGCATCGGGCCGGAGTACGAGAAGCTGGGGCCGTCGACTGCCATCCCCGAGGAATTGGCGGGTAGCTCGGGGAAGTAGGCGATCGGTCCGTCCTCGCCACTCGGGTTGGCGACGCGGACGTCGACGCCGCCGAACCAGTCGTCGTCGGTCCGGTTCGCGCCGGCGCCGAGGGTGACCTCGTTATCTCCGATGCGGAACGAGAACGTGATGGAGTCCTCGGTGAGGGTGCAGGCGAGGGCGCCGGGTTCGATGAGGGTGAACTCCTGCCCGTCGACCGAGACCAGCGCCTGGCCGGCCGGTTGTGGGCTCACGACGGCGCCGTCCGAGCCGGCACCGCTCCCTCCTTCGCCGTCCTCACCACTGTCTGAGTCCGACGTGTCGTCGCCCGCCGCGGTCGGCTCGGACGGCGCATCGGCTGCATCATCGTCGCCGCCGCACGCAGTGACTCCAACGACGAAGAGGGTGAGACCGAGCACTCGCATGGTTCGCACAGACACATTCTCGCAGACGCGCTACCCGCCGCCGTGCCGGATGACACCATGAAGCGCCCCGGGTTCTGTAGAGGCTGGGGTTATTGAGTCCCGGCCGGGTTGGCAGGGACGGGTTGACTGTAGTGGGCAGCCTCGAACGCCGCCGGGGTGGTGAAGCCGGCGCCGGGTTCGATCTCGCCGTGGAGGCGTCGGTGGTTGAACCAGTCGACGTAGGTGAGCGTCGCGAACTCGACGTCGTCGAGACCTCGCCATGGGCCTTGCTTGTAGATCAGCTCCCACTTGTAGAGCCCGTTGAAGCTCTCGACGAGGGCATTGTCATAGCTGTCGCCCTTCGAGCCGACCGACGCAACGATGTCGTTGTCGGCCAGCCGGTCGGAGTAGCGAACGCTGAGATACTGGACTCCGCGGTCGCTGTGATGAATCAGCGCCGACAGGTCCGAGCCCTGACGTTTGCGGTTGAACACGGCCATCTCGAGCGCGTCGATCGCCAGATCCGATCTGAGTGATCGGCTGGCTTGCCAGCCCACGACCATCCGCGAGAACACGTCGACGATGAACGCGACGTAGACCCACCCCGAGTGCGTCTTGACGTAGGTGAGGTCCGCCACCCACAGCCGGTTCGGTGCCGACGCAGTGAACTTGCGGTCGACCAGATCCGCCGGCCGATCCAACGCATCGTCGCCCTCCGTGGTGCGGATCCAGACCCGGCCCCGGCGGCAACCCTGCAGGCCCAGGTCGCGCATCAGGCGCTCGACGGTGCAACGAGCCACCGAGATCTCGTCCTTGTTCAACTGGTCCCAGATCTTGTCGGCGCCATACACCGCGAGGTTCTCCTCCCACACCCGCAAGATCTGCGGGCGCAACTCGGCGTCACGCAACGCCCGCGCTGACGGCGGGCGCTTCTTCGCAGCGTGATACGTCGACGGGGCAATGCCAAGGGTCTTGGCGATCGACTCGATTCCCCACCGCAACGTGCCGCTGCGATCGTCTTTGTGTTCGTCGATGAACCGGATCACTTCGTTGATCGGCGGTCGAGTTCCGCCCCGAAGAAATGCGCTGCCGCCTTCAAGATGTCGTTGGCACGCTTCAGCTCAGCGTTCTCACGCTTCAACCGCTTCAACTCCGCCAACTCATCGGTCGTGGCACCGGGCCGGCGACCGCTGTCGGTCTCGGCACGAATGATCCACTGGCGGACCGTCTCGGCCTTCGGGCCCAACTTCTCGGCGACCGAACAGATCGCTTCCCACCGGGACCCGTACTCGTGCTCGTGATCGAGCACCATCCTCACTGCACGCTCGCGCAGCTCGTCGGGATACTTGCTTGGCATCACTCCATCCTCTCAAGGAACAGAGCCTCCACGAATCCCGGGGCGCTTCACGGACGAGGTTGTCCCGGGTTCTGTTGAAGTGAGGTGGTGATCCCTCCCCGGGCCGTGCCGTGCTGGCAGGGTTCGGGAGTCCACCAAGACACCGAACAGAGAGGGATCACCGTGAAGAAGAAGGTACCTGTCGTGCAGGTCACGACACCGGAAGCGGCCGGCGAGCTGGCCGGTCTGCCGCTCGAGGCGACGGTCGCGATGGCTGATGTGGCGGCTGCGATGCGCGAAGGCTTGTTGGCGTTCGCGACGTCGGCGGGGCTGGTCGTGATGCAGCAGATGTTGACCGCTGAGTTGACCGCGAAGATCGGCCCGAAGCACGCCAAGCTGCCCGCTTCCGAGCGGGTCGGGAACTGGCATGGCACCACGACCGGGGCAGGTGGTGTTGGGCTCGCAGAAGGTCACCGTGGAACGCCCGCGGGGCCGCTTGGTCGACGGCGGCGAGATCGGCCTCGACACGTGGGACGTGTTCGCGTCGGAGGATCTGTTGGGTCAGGTGGTGGTCGAGCGGATGCTCGCTGGTGTCGCCACCCGCCGCCATGTCGATGTCGCCGAACCCGTCGGCCAGGACGGGAAGGCGACGTCGAAGTCGGCGGTGTCGCGCCGGTTCAAGGCGGCCACCGCAGACGGCGTTGCGGGATCTGATGGCCCGCGATCTGAGCTCGAGCTGGAGGTGGCGGTGGTGATGATCGACGGGTTGAACATCGCCGATCAGATGATCACCGTCGCGCTCGTGATCACCGCTGACGGCACGAAGGTGCCGGTCGGGTTGCGGCTCGGCGACACCGAGAACTCCGTGGTGGTGACCGATCTGCTCGCCGACTTGGTCGCTCGCGGGTTGCGCTTCGAGCACGGCATCTTGTGCGTGCTCGACGGCTCCAAGGCCCTTCACACCGCAGTGGGGAAGGTGTTCGGCGACGCAGGCGTTGATCCAACGCTGCACCCTGCACAAGCGGCGCAACGTGACCGGCTACCTGGGTGTCGACGAGCGCGACCCGATCGACGCCCGCCTCGCTCGAGCGTTCGCCAACCCGGACCCGTCGAAGGGACGCGCCGCGTGCGAGGCACTCGCGCGCCAGCTCGAACGTGACCATCCCGACGCCGCCGCATCACTCCGTGAAGGACTCGATGAGATGTTCACCGTCGCCCGGCTCGGCATCGTCGGACGGCTGCGACAGTCGTTGACGAACACGAACTGCATCGAGTCGATGATCTCGATCTGTCGCACCAACAACGGCCGCGTCAAGCGCTGGCGCGACGGCGAGATGAAGAAGCGCTGGATCGCCGCCGGCATGCTCGAAGCCGAACGCTCCTTCCGACGCCTCAAGGGCCACGCCGACATGCCCGCCCTCGTCACCGCCATCACCAACGCGGTCAACACGGGCGCCGCTGACACACCCGACAACTACGATCAGGCTGCCGCCTGAACAAGATCGGGATCACCACCGAACTTCAACAAGAAGCGGGACATCCTCAGTCGGACGACCGGCTGCCAGGCGGTCGTTCCGGTTGGTCGGATCATGACTTTGCACGATCGGATCGAGCAGGAGCTGGCCAAGGAACTTCGGCGACTTCAGGGTACGACACACCAGCGGCTCCGATCCTGAATGCTCGCTGGACGAGCGGCGCGTCGTCGTTCGGGTAGAGGATGCGGTCTTCGCGCTCGGCAACGTTTCACCCGCCGAGTTCGACCGACGTCACCACCGCCGCCGAACCTCACACCACGAGGTCACCAAACGACGGTTGCCCACATCCCTGCGTGGAGTTTCGGCTGATGGAAGACGATCGTGCCAGCAGCGAGAATCTCTGGGAGTGAAGATCGGTAGCGGCGTGTGCTGGTCTCGCTGCGGCCGCGTGGGTCAGGCGTACATCGACTCGATTGATTCGGCGTAGTTGGCGTGGATGCCTCGGCGTTTGAGCTTGGATGTCGGGGTCAGCACGTCGGAGTCGGGTAGCCACTCTTCACCGAGCACGACGAACTTCTTGATCTGTTCGACCTGGGCGAATTGCTGGTTGATCTCATCGACGCCCGACTGGATCGCAGCCCGGACGTCGGGATCGGCGGCGAGGTCCTTGAGGCTCATGCCTTGCTTGCCGTTGGCGGCGGCCCAGATCGGCGCCGCTTCCGGGTCGAGAACGAGAAGCGCCGAGCAGAACTTGCGCTGATCACCGATGGCGCATGCCTGCCCGACGATCGGGATCATCTTCAACGCGGCCTCGAGGTTGGCTGGGCTGATGTTCTTGCCGCCCGAGGTGATGATCAGCTCCTTCTTGCGGTCGACGATCTTGAGGTAGCCCGCTTCGTCCATCTCGCCGATGTCGCCTGAATGCAACCAGCCGTCGATCACGGTCTCGCTCGTCTTGTCCGGCTGCTTGAGGTAGCCCTGGAAGACGTTGCCGCCGCGGGCGATGACCTCGCCGTCGTCGGCGATCTTCACTTCCATGCCCGGGATCGCCTGGCCGACGGAGCCGGGCTTGTTGCGTAGTGGCGACCACGTCATCGGGCCGGTCGACTCCGACATGCCGTAGATCTCCGACAGCGGTACCCCGATGGCATTGAACCACTCGAGAATCTGGGCCGGCAGCGGCGCAGCACCGGTGATGGCCAGCTCCAACGCGTCAAGTCCGACGAGACCTCGGACAGCGTCGAATGCCACGGCGTTGAGGAAGGCAAGGGTGTCCAGTTGTTCCTGAGTGGCCGTGCCGTCGAACTTGGCACGGTTGATCTCGATTGCCGCCGCTACTCCGTCGTTGAATTGCCCCTGCCTCTCCGGATCAGCGGCCAACGCAGCGTTGACGCCTGCGTAGATCTTCTCGAACACCCGCGGCACGCCGAACAGCAGCTGTGGGTGCACCTCCTTGAGGTAGGGCGTCAGCTCGTTTGGATCAGGGCAACACGCGACGTCGTAGCCGAACACAAGGGCGCCGTAGTGGCTGGTCGCACGCTCCGCTATGTGGGCCATCGGCAGGTACGACACAACCCGCCAGCCGAGTGCTTCCTCGTGGGTGCGATCGAAGCACTCGAGTAGCAGCTCGACGGTGAACACGACGTTGTACTGGTTGAGCATCACGCCCTTCGGCGGGCCCGTCGTGCCGGAGGTGTAGATGAGGGTGGCAAGGTCATCGGGGCTGGTCTCGGTGGCGAGCGCCTCGAGATCGGCCTCGCCGTGAGCGAAGAGGTCGTCGGCCGGGAACACACCGTCGGGCAGAGGGCCTTCGGGCGGGTCAATGACGAAGATCTTCTTCAACTGAGGAAGCTCGTCGCGAACCTTCAGCATGCGTTGGAGGAACGAATCGTCTTCGAGGATCGCGACCTCGGCTTCGGCGTGGTCGGCCAGGTACTGGATCTCCTCGGGCGACGACGAGTTGTAGATCGAGACGGGCGTCGCCCGCACGAACTGAGCGCCGAGATCGAACCAGTGAAAATCCGGCCGGTTGCGCATCATGAGCAAGACGCGTTCGCCGGGGGTCACGTCGTTCGCAAGCAACCCAGCCGCGACCTGCGCGGCACGCTTGCGCACGTCGCCGACGGAGAATCGGACCCAACCGCCATCGGCGTCCATCGCACTCAGCGACGCTGCACCTGGGTGGTTGTCGGCGAGTTGCAGGAACTGTTTCGGGATCGTCAGGCCAGCGATTCGTGCGTCGATTTCGGCAGCAGTGGATCGCGTCGTCATAGTTGGGATTCTCGCGTGTGGAGCCAGCGTCGTCCATCGGGTGCCCAGGTCGGGCGTGTGTCAGCAAGGTCACGCAGGACTGGATCAGCCTGCTATCGGCCTCGGCTGCTACCGAAGTAGTGGTGGCCCCTGTCGACGCTGGTGCCAGCTTCGGTGCAGTTCGCAACCGAGGTTCATTCGAATCCCCCGTTCGCAGTCAGCCGGGCACCCGACGCGAGGAGCCGATCCCCGACAGCCCGATCGTCGCAGTGCGGGACGTTGGAGCGCGGGCCGGGTTTGTCTGATGCCTCCTCCCTGACCCGGCCAGGCCCAGGCGCCTGGACGTCGGCTGCTCGCTCTCGGGGGACGAAGGAGATCCAGTCTCCGGATGCGGTTGGATCAAGGCCGATCAAGACGGGTCACATCTCTGCCAAAGCTACTTCCACCTTGGCGATGACTCCAGATTTCGAGCACTCCGCACTGTGGAAGTCAGCGGAACTGTCGGACGCATCCAGCCGGCTTGCTCGTCCACGAACGCCTACTCGTCGGCGCGACCGGGGTTTCACCAACGCTGGGTCGAGGACACTGTCCAGCAGCGGGGACCGAACGTCTGGCGGAGGTCGGTCAGCCGCAAGCTCGTCGCGGGTAGGGTCACGATCGACACGGATTGGCGACGCGGAACTCGAGCGGCTAGCCAGTGGTAGCGGGTTCGGCTCTGCCCCACCTGGGGTGTTCATCGAGTTCAGCCCGACGAGGTGAGGAGGTTCGATCGTGCGCAGATTCTGGCTCATGGACCCGGATGATCATGATCGTCCGATGGCGCTCGTGGAGACCGATGGGAGTCTCCACATCGTCGACGTGATTCGATTCGGCCCCTCGCACATCGATCTCGACGACCAACAGGTGGTGTGGGACCTCGTCATCGGCCGTGTCGCCCCCACGATGACTCCGGCGCTCGACGCCTCGGCGATCGACGAGGAGGGCGTCGCCCCTCACCCCGATCTTCGACGAGGCGAACACGGCGACCCGCACGCCACCGACCGGGTCGGGCGAGGTGACCGGCGTCGACGGGGTCGAGCAGGCGACGGTGACCACGGGGGAACGAACCGCACGCGCAGCCGCGGCGACCGATAGCCGATGGCCGATCGGACGGCCGCGGGGCATTTTCTTGGGGGCGGCTCCTCGGAGATGTCTTGCTGGGTCTGAAGCGGGACATCGTGCTGGTCGCCAAGGGTCTTGTCGGCGCTGGCCGTGTGGTCTGTTGTCGGCGACTGCCAGAATGATGGTGTGCGGGCACCACTGAGCGAACTCCGTATCAAGCGTCTTGCCGTTGATTTCCTTGGCTCGTCGTGCGCCCCGGTCGACGACGTGGTCGATGCCGTCCTCGACGCTGCGCCGGCCGGATCGGTCGACGAAGACGACGTACTTGGCGTCTTGCTCGATTCGGGCGAGTTCGGAGAGATCGACGACGCGCTGTTTCATCTCCCGACTCTGCTTGCCGGGACCCGGTGGGCGTGCCAGGTCAGCGAACGCGAGGTGCTTGACGGTCGGCTCGATGCCAACCGTCTACCTCACCTTGCATTCATGTTGATGGATCTTCCGTTGACGGTCGTCGACGCCTCCGGCGTTCCCACCGGCGACACGATCGGTCTCGAGGAGGTCGAGATCGACGACGACTGGGTCGATGTGTTGAGCGGACCTCCCGGATGGCTCGACAGCGCGACAGTCGGCTGTATCCGGTTCGACTTCGCCGACCAGGGCCACGTCAGCGTTTCGGCGATCGATGTCCCGTCACCAGGTCCTGCCCTCATCGACGCCTTCCGCACGGCGTTCGACGCATGCGCACAGGACGAAGCGTTCTTCGACACGCTGGCCCCCGACGTCGGCCCCGACAGCAGCGAGACAAGCCTGGTGTTCACCACCGTCGACCAAGTGGCGAGTCGGATCCTTGCCGACTATCACGATCTCCTGGTCGACGTCACCGTGCCACCGCTCGATTTGCTCGCCGATGCCGCCGGCTTCGAGGTCGACCGCGGACTCGTCGCCGCGGAGGGCTTCGATTGGTCAGCGCTGCGACGCTGGCAGGCGGTGACGCAGATGATGTCGCGGTGGCGACTCGACCCCACCGACAACGATCTGCTCATCGTGGTGCTGGGCGCGTCGATGTCTTCGATCGCCGGCGACGACGGTCCGTTCGACGAACCAAACGCGGCTGCCCTGTTCGCGATGGCGCTCGAGCGACCCGGTGTCGCCGACGCGTTCTGGGGCGAACACGACATCGTTGAATCGCCATGGGACTCGTTGCTCGCGTTCGTCGAGAGAATCATTTCCGAGGTGCCGGAGGTTGTCGGCGGTGTCCGCTGGGTCGCCGCACGCTGCCTCGACCATCTCGGCCGACCCGACGAAGCGTTGGCGCTGCTACGTGAGGCGGCCAGAGCTGAGATCGACCATCCACGCGTGTTCGAGATGCTCGCTCGATTCGAGGCCGATCACGGCAACGCCCCCGAGGCGATGCGACTCCTGCAGCGCGCCGAGGTGATCTACGACGGTGTCGACTCCAAGGAACTCGCCGACCACGACCTCATCGACGAGGTCATCGGCTTTGCCACCCATCGACCCCCGACCATTGCGGGCCGCAACGATCCATGTCCGTGCGGGTCGCGCAAGAAGTACAAGAAGTGCCATCTCGGTTCAGAACGACACCCGTTGGACGACCGCGCCGTCTGGCTGTTCGCCAAGGCCGGCCGGTTCGCCCGCGACAACCGGTTCGGCCGGCTGGACCGCGAGATCGCCGGGACGATCGCTGCGGCGAGCGGGCGAGGCTACGCGTTCGGGCAGGAACTCGCCGAGCTGCCACTCGTCCATGATCTGACGCTCGCAGAGGGAGCCGCCGGGCACGCGTTTGCCACCGAGCGCAGCGCCATGCTGCCCGACGACGAAGCCCTGCTCGCCGCCCAGTGGGCGCTGGTGGAACGCAGCGTGTTCGAGGTGGACGCCATCACCGACAACACGCTCGCTCTCACCGATCTCCGCAGTGGCGACCGCCTGACCGTCACGAACATCACACCCAACGCCACCACGCGGCCCGGCGCGCTGCTACTCGGTCGCCCACTCCCGGTCGGCGACGAATCTCGGGCACTGTCCGGTTTCGTGCCCGTGTCGGACGCTCTCGTTCCGGCGATCAACACGGCCCTCGATGATGAGGACGTGTTCGCGATTGCCGAGCTGATCGGATCGACCTTCGCGTTACCACGACTCCACAACACCAGCGGCGAACCCATGCGCCTCCACACCATCACCTGGTCGGTGCCAGCCACTGTCGACATCGCCGCCGCACTCACGACCGCCGGCTTCGACGACGATGGCGACGGACGGTTTGCGTTGCTCACCAACCGTAACGACGACACTGGCACCGTCATCGCGTCACTCACGCTCGACGGCGCGACGTTGGTCGGAGAATGCAACTCCGACGAGCGGGCCACGCAACTGATGCAACTCGTCGATGTCGCCGTCCCCGCGGCGGCACTCGAAGGCCACGACATCGTCGGTGCGGCCGAACTGATGGACAGCATTCCGCAGGGTGCCCACGAAGATATCGAGACCGATCAGTCGGATCCGGAGGTGCGGCGGATCTTGGGCGAGCACGTAGCGCGGTACGAAGCCAGCTGGCTGGACGACAACATCCCCGCACTCGATGGCATGACACCACGCCAGTGCGCGGCCGACCCAGTCGCCCGGGAGAAGCTCGTTCGGCTACTCGCTCAGTTGCCCGACACTGATGACCCGACCCAGATGAGCGCACGAAGGCTCCGCGCCGATCTCGGCATCTGACTCGACCGATCCGCCGGCCGAGCCCGGCGGTAGCACGAAGAGGCCAGGAACGGGACTCATCAGATCACTCGAGACGCGAACGGATGAGGATCCCCGTCTGAGGGGATGAAGCGGCGTGCGGTCTGACTCACCAGCGTTGAGAAGAACGCCACGTATTGACGGTCGACGGAGCCGGACGGGCCCGCTCAGGTACGGCGATTGCACGGTCGTCTACTCGCTCAGGATGCCTCGTCCATTCGCCGACCGATGGCGTCGGCAATCTCTCGGCCCCGCTGTTCCGATGCCTTGAGGTAGCGAAGGGAAGCGGCGCTCGATGCGTGGCCCATCATCGCCATCACCTCGCGCAGCGAGGCGCCTGCCGTTGCCGCCTCTGTTCCAGCGAGATGTCGGAGGTCGTGGAAGCGGACGTGGGGGAGCGCGACCTCGGATCGGGCCTTCGTCCAGTGCGGAGCGAAGTAGGTGTTGAGCAAGGGGCCACCCCGCAGCGAGGTGAACACCAACGAGTCCGGCCGAGCGTCGTCGACGAACCGATCGAGATGATCGACGAGTCGCAACGTGATCGACTCGGGCACAGAAACCGTGCGGACGGCGCGTGTCGTCTTCGGTGGGCCGAGTGTCGGGCCCTGACCTTTGATGTCGTTCAGTGCACGCGATACCCGCAGCTCCGACCGGTCGAGATTGACGTGATCGACCGAGAGTCCGGTCAGTTCACCGAACCGCAGGCCGCTCGCAGCCGCCGTCCACACCAAGCACTCGAACCGCGGATGGATCGCGCCAGCCAGCGCTCGAACGTCGTCCCACCTCAACAACGGGCGCTCGATCATCTGCTCCGCCGATGCTCCCTTGATGCGAACTGGGTTCCGTCGCAGCAGGTCGTCCTCGACCGCGGTCGACATGATCGTGCGGAACAGTCGATAGATCTTCGCGATCGTATTCTGATGCAGCGGGCCTCTCGACAGACGGCCGTGCCAACCGCGAACGTCGATCGGGCGGATGTCGCACAGGCTCACGTTCGCGAACCTCGGCGTGATGTGAAGCAGCTGGCCTTCGTAGATCTGCTTCGTGCGTGGCCGCACCGGGCGCTGCTCGATCCACCAGTCGGCGTACTCGCCGAACGTGACCTTGCCGGCGTCCGGGTCGACCCAATCGCCGCGCACCAGGTCGGCCTCGACGGTCGACAGCCAACGACGCGCGTCGGTCTTGTTGGCGAAGGTGTGCTCGGCAGAAATCTGTTTGCCGAGGTGCCAGTAGCGCGCTTGATAGCGACCACTGGGCAGCTTTCGGATGCTGCCGAAGGAACGGGCTCGGACCATGAGGGTCTCCTCGTGCTCAGCGCCAACTTGTAGGCACGCCTCGGCACGAAAGGCACCGGGAGACCGTCGCCGTGACGAAATCTCTGGTCCGTAACTCTGTGACCAGGGGTTTCGTGTGGAGCGGACGACGGGAATCGAACCCGCATCATCAGCTTGGAAGGCTGAGGTTCTAGCCGTTGAACTACATCCGCGTGTGACCGTCACGATATCGGCGCCTGGCCGGTCCTGCCGTCTACGAATCGGTGAACCAGATCCTGACGATCTCGACCGGCACGTCGACACCCTCGACGGGGTCGAACCGCAGCGCCACGATCGTGCCCTGCCACCCGTCGAACCTGCCCATGTCGAGCACGTAATCGACGAAGTCGCCCGAGGGGTCGAGCGTGAACAGCGTCGACTTCGCCTCGTCGTAGTTCAGGTCGTCCGCCGTCACGAAGAACAGCTGGCCGGCGTTGTCGATCCCGGACGGTGTTCTCATTCGGATCCGGAGCGTGTCGAACTCGGCGGGGATCGTCAGCCCCGATGCGAGCATGAACGGGTCGGTGCCGGTCGGCGTCAGCTGTAGTGCACCGTCGGCCAGTTCGAACGGCGCCAGATCGTTGTCGGGCAGCCACCCCCCGGCCGGGTCGATGTCGGCGGGGCCGTCGAACGTCCAGTCGGGAGCCTCGATCTGCACGTCGACCACCTCGACCGGGAACCGCAGGAGGTCTCGATCGAGGCTGTTCCCACCGAAGTTGAATCGCGACACGTACAGATACATCTGCCCGTCGCTGGTCGAGAAGTTCAGCGAATCGCTGTCCGGGTCGATGATCGTCGGATAGGCGTGTGTGGTGTCGTTGTCCTGGTCGGGCACGCTCGGGTTGATCGGCAGGTCGATCAGGAGCCGGCGCGGTGTCCAGCTCACGAGATCCTCCGAGGTCGAGTAGTAGAAGCCCCATCCGGTCCCCGGAGCGCCGGGCGAATCCGACGCCCCGACCATCACGTAACGGTCCATCGTCTCGTCGAACACGATACCTTCGTTGATGCTGCCCGACAGCTTCGGGAACTCGAGCGGCGCACACTTGTCGATCTCGCGGTCGACGGCTTCGAGGTACGGGTTCTTCCAGACACCGTCGAATCCGGCGCCGTCCCAGAACCGCCACGACGTCGGATCCGCCAGGTCGTCGGTGCGCATCGCGCACACCCACTGCTGCTCGTCGGGGTGGTCGCTGACGTTGCCGAACAGGTAGATGAAGCCGTCGGGCCCCTCGATCAGATTGCTGGGCTGGCGGATGCCGGTCGGGAGCGAGTCGTCGATGTACTCGTACGGCAGCGTGGCCACCAGGTGGTTCGGCGGCGGGAGGATGTCGTCGAAGGTGGCGCCGCCGTCGGTCGAGATCTGCATCGTGAACGACGTGTCGAGGCACGGAAGCCGCTCGCCGGACGGACACTGGCCGGGCCGGGCGGCCGTATGGGTGTCGCCCCGGTACTCGTTGTGGACGATCGCGTAGACCGTCTGGCCGTCGAGCGTGAACGGCGAGCCGATCCACTCCGAGTCGTCGAACTGCCCCGGCTCCGGGTCGTAGTCCGACGACAGCAGGATCGTGCTGCAGTCGCTGACGACGTCGTCGAGCGTCGGACCGACCATGCGGTAGGTGTTCCAGTGGCCGATCGTGAGCGAGACGTCACCGGCTGCGTTGCGGAACGCCCGCGGCGCGATGTCGGGGATGTGGGCCGGCTCGCACTGATCGGTCGTCCAGTCGAACACGACCTCCTCGGGGCCGCTGACGACGATCCGCTGCTCGACCACCGGCGCCGGCCGCTGCGGCTGGCCGGTCGTCGGTGGCGGGGTCGGCGGGGCTGTCGTGACCGGCGCGGTCGTGGTCGCTGCCGAGGTCCCGACCGTGGTGGTCGTCGGAGCGGTGGTCGTGGCGACCGACGTGGCCGCGGCCGTCGTGGGACCGGCGGTGTCGTCGTCGCCGGAACACGCAGCGAGCCCGACCGTCACGACCACGAGGATCCTCAGGTGCGATCGTGCTCGTGCCATCGGTCGGTACATCGCCCCAGCGTACGAGTGGCGCGCGGCTGGGTCGGGGACCGCCGGTCGAACGCTCCATCTCGCGACCGGGCGGGTGTCCGCATACCTGTGACAGCCCTCTGCGAAGATGTGGCCGCATGACTCCCGACGCACTCGATGCCGGTCTCCTCGACAAGGTCCGCAAGCTGTTGGCGATGGCCGAGGGGTCGGCCAACCCCAACGAGGCCGACGCGTTCTCGCGCAAAGCAGCGGAGCTGATCGCCGCCCACCGCATCGACCCCGACCGCCTGCGGGCCGAGGCGCACGACGACCTGTCGGTGCTCGAGTTCGAACTCGGTCGCGGCGCATACGTGCGCGGGCGGCTCGGGCTGCTCCAGGTCATCGCCGAGGCGCACGGCTGCCTGGTGGTGTTCGAGGTGCGCGACCGCGGCACCGTCGCCTTCGTCGCCGGTTTCCGGAGCGACCTCGACACGACCGAGCTGCTCTACCACTCGCTGTACACGCAGGCGTCCAGCCGCATGGCGGGGGAGCGGCGGGCGACCGGCGCCGCCACGCAGCAGTGGCGTCGCTCGTTCCTCTTCGGCTTCGGCGACGAGATCCGCACCATGCTGAAGGCCTCGGCGACCGAGGCACAACGCCACGTGCACCCGGCGTCGTCCACCGTGCCCGCGCTCCGCGCCCGCGACCGGCGGGTGGCCGAGTTCGCCCGGCAGCGGTTCGGTCGGGTCGGAACCGCCCGCCGTCCGAAGCCGGCCACCGTCACCGGGTTCGAAGCCGGCCGCCGTGCTGCCGCCCGCGCCGACCTGGGCCGACGCCGCGTCGGTGGTCTCCGGGCGATCGGCCGGGGCGCATGACGGCCGATATCGGCCGCGAGGCCGTGTACGCGTCGGAGATCGCCGCGTTCGAGGGCACCTCGTACGAGGCGCTCACCCGCTTCGACGAGTTGGTCGATCTCGCTCGCGGGATCGTCACCGAACCTTGGTGGCCGCACGGGCCGATCGAGGTCACGCCGGCTCGGTCCGACGCGTGTTCGTCGTCCACCCGACAGCGTGTGGGAACCATGCCGGTGATCCGGCTCGCCACCCCCCAGATGACTCCCGCCACGCTCGTGCACGAGTTCGCGCACGTGCTCGCCGGTGTCGACCGCGGCCACGACGACACGTTCCGTCGAGCCCACGTCGACCTCGCCCGGTCGGCGTTCGGCGACGAACCCGCCACGTGGCTGCGCGACGGGTATACGCAGATGGGCTTGACGATCGGCACTCGTCACTGGCCGACCCCGTCGACCCCGTCGACCCGGTCGGCGACCGGGGGACCGGTCGCGCTGTGAGCCACCTCGACCGATCCGACCGAGCAGGAGGCTGACGTCATGGCATTCGGACAATCCGCCGGCCCGCCGGCACCCGGCCGCATGATCGACGAGTTGCTGGAGCTGCTCCACGCTGCCGGCCACACCGACTTCCGCGATGCCCGCGGACCGATGGGGTTCACGCAGCGTCAGGCGGCCGGGAAGTTCACCCGCGACGAAGCAGAGGCGTTCATCGCCGAGCTCCAGGAGGCGCAGCACCGCGGCGAGATCCCCGATGCGCCTCCCGCGCCCGACGAGCCGTCACCGGCCGACGAGGCCCTCCGATCGATCCCCGACGCGCAGCTCGCCGCCGAACTGCAACGCCGCGGCTGGATCGTCGTCGAACCCTGATCGCCTACCGACGACCGTGGCGAGTGCTCAGCTCGACCGTCGGAGGAGCACGAGCGTCACGCAGACCGCGATGATGCCGGCGAGCACCTGCCCGCCCTTGGCCAGTTGCGTCGAGTCGACGGCCGGCTTCCAGGTGACTTCCCCGTCGCGGACCTGGTAGACCCCGATCCCGCGTGCGCTCAGCCCGAAGCCCGTGCCGAACCCCTTGTCGCTCTCACCCTCGGGCTTGCTGTCCTCGCCGCCACCACCGCCGCCACCACCGGCAACGCGGCCGACTGGGATCACGGTGAGTCCGTCGATTTCGTAGGCGTCTCCGAACACCCGGCCGACGGTGAGTGCGTCGCGGTGGCCGCGGATCTCGTTGAACACCGACGCCGGTGGCGTCGTCATGGTGTCAGTCATCTCTCATCCTCCTGATCGGAATTCCACCGTAGGAGTGCCCGCCGACGTTCTCCAGGGCCGATCGGCCGTCAGGTCGGTTGGCTGAGATCCTCGAACGGGACGTAGCCCTGGATGTCGACGATGAAATGCGTCCGTCCGAGGCCGCCGCAGAACACCTCGACGCCGTTCTCGCCGCCGACCGCGCTCAGTGCCATGTTGGCGAGGGTCTGACCGTCCTGCGACCAGTTGACGTTCGACGTCTCCGGCATCGGCTGCTTGCCGGACAGGTCCGACTCGAACGCCGTGAGGAAGCCCGCACCTTCGGTCTCGGTGATCGTCAGGTTGAGGAACACCGACAACAGGAAGCGCTTCTCGTCGGGGATACCGACGGTGATGATCACCGATTCCTCGGCCTCGATCTTGTCGCCACCGAGCAAGGTCGTGTCGGTGCGCGAGTCGAACGCCCGGATCGGCGTTCGGAGCGTGATCAGACCGCTCTGGGTCGCGGCAGCCGAAGCGGAGCCGGCCCGCATGGCGACCGGCGACAGCGCTGCTGCGCCTCCCACGGTCGTGAGCATGCGACGACGTGTGAACAATGACATGACGGTTCCTCCGTATCTCGTGGCCCGCCCGCCGACGACTGTAACCCAGCGGGAAGACCCGATCGGCCCGCCGTCAGCGTGCGCGTCGGTCAGCCGCCTTCGGTGGCCGGTGGTGCCTCGGTCGGCGCGGGTGCCTCCGTCGTCGGTGTCTCGGTCTCGCTGGAGTCGTTGTTGTTCGCCAACACCAGGATCAGCACGACCACCAGGACGGCGGCGAGCACGCCGAAGATGATGCCGGCCGGCGAACTCTTCGAGTTGACGGTGACGGCCTGTGCCGGAGGCGGCGTCGACACCGGAGCGGGAGGCTGCAGCTCACTGCCGGGAACCGGCGGAAGCGCGGCACGCTCGGCGTCGATCGGGATCGTGATGGTCTGCCCGGCCCTGCTGACCGAGTCGGTCCACGTGGTTCCGTCCCAGTACCGGCCGTCGCTCGGCGACGTGGGATCCTGGTACCAGCCGGGTGCAGGGTTGTTGGACATGGCGCTCCTTGAGTTGGTCTTGAATTGGTGGGGTGGCGTTCCGGGGAGGAATCATCGCCTGCTCGGGACCATACATGCCTCACCCGTCTGGTGTGGTGGACCGAGATCGCTCCCCGGTCGCCCCCCGAATCCGGGCTGTCGGCCCGGTTCCCGATGTCGCTCCGCACCACGAGTATCACCCACTCGACGTGATGTTGACGGCGTTGAACCTGGCATACTCCTGTCGACACGTGGGAATGACCCGCGCCACGAACCAAGGAGTGAACGAAGTGCTCGCATACGACTACCCGATTCTCGGTCTGTTCTGGACCATGTTGATGATCTTCCTGTGGGTGGCATGGCTCATGCTGCTCTTCCACGTGATCTTCGACATCTTCCGCAGCGATGATCTCAGCGGCTGGGGCAAGGCAGGCTGGATGCTGCTGGTGCTCGTCGTGCCGCTGCTCGGCGTGCTGATCTACCTCATCGCCCGCGGCGACAAGATGACCCAGCGGCAGATCGACCAGGCGCAAGCCCAGCAGGCCCAGTTCGACGACTACGTACGAAACGTGTCATCGTCGGGGAGCACCGCCGACGAGCTCGCCAAGCTCAGCGACCTGAAGGCCAACGGCACGATCAGCGAGAACGAGTTCGAGGCCCAGAAGGCCAAGCTCCTCTCCTGATCAGTTCCGAATTGACCTGACTCGACCCGGTTCGATGTCGCCGTTGTGCGGTGTCGACCCGGGTCGTCTCGCGTCCAACACCGGGGCACCTCGCGTGCAGATCACGCCGACATGATGGATTCGGCTGCGCCGAAGTAGGTTCGCCGCCGTGCACGTCCTCGTCCGTCGACCACAGTTCCCTGCAGGAGTACCGAGACCGGCGTGAAGCTCCCGATCCTCAACCCCCGCTCGCTGTTCTCGAAGAAGACGGTCAAAGACGACGCCATGTCCGGCCTCGTGCTCGGTGTCGAGAGCGTGCCGGACGGGCTGGCCGCCGGACTGCTCGCCGGCGTGAACCCGGTGGCCGGGCTCTACAGCTACATGTTCGGTCTGGCGGGCGGCGCACTGTTCACGAGTACCGCGATGATGGCGGTTCAGGGAACCGGCGCCATGGCGATCATCGTCGCCGACGTCGACCTCGCCTCGCGTGACGACCCGGCGGGGGCGCTGTACACGCTGTCGATCCTGACCGGCCTCGTCATGATCGCCGCCGGCCTGCTCCGGCTCGGATCGTTCCTCCGCTTCGTGTCCAACTCGGTGATGACCGGGTTCATCACGGCGGTCGGCATCAACATCGTGCTCGGCCAACTGAACGACTTCACCGGCTACGAGGCCAGCGGCGGCGGCCGGCTGGCACGGGCGCTCGATCTCGTCCTCAACTTCTGGAAGGTCGACGTCCCCACGCTCACGGTCGGCGTCGTGACCGTCGTGCTGATCGTAGCGCTCCAACGCACGAGGCTCGGTCCACTCGGACTCGTCGTCGCCGTGTTCGCCGGGTCCGCGGTCGCCGGGCTGTTCGCCGCGTTCGACCGCGACATCGCGCTCGTGCGCGACATCGCGAACGTGCCCAGGTCGTTGCCGTTCATCACCGCTCCCGTGCTCGCGCGACATCCCCGTGCTGATCATCCCCGCGTTCTCCCTGGCCTTCGTCGGTCTGGTTCAAGGAGCGGGCGTGTCGGCAGGCTTCCCGAACGAGGACGGGTCGGAACAGAACGAGTCGCAGGACTTCGTGGGCCAGGGCGCAGGAAACATCGCAGCCGGGCTGTTCCAGGCGATGCCGGTCGGCGGGTCGATGTCGGGCAGCTCGCTGATGTCCTCGGCGGGGGCCAAGACCCGCACCGCGGCGTTCTTCGCCGCCGGGATCATGGCGGTCGTGATCCTGCTGTTCAGCGGCGTCATCGAGTTGGTCGCGATGCCCTCGCTGGCCGGGCTCCTGATGGTGGTCGGCGTCGGCACGATCAGGCCGTCCAGGATCGTCTCGGTCGCGAAGACCGGCACCGTGCCGCTGACCGTGATGTCGATCACGCTGCTGCTGACCCTGATCATCCCCCTCCAGTTCGCGGTCCTCGTGGGCGTCGGCATCTCGGTCATCCTGTTCGTGATGCGGCAGTCGACGCGACTCGTGACGCGGCGACTGTTGTTCCACGACGACGGCCGGATCGAGGAGGTCGATCCGCCCGAGGTCGTGCCACCCGATTCGGTGATCGTGCTGCAGCCGTACGGCGCCTTGTTCTTCGCGACGGCGGCCACGCTCGCCGATCAGATGCCCAGCGTCCTCCCCGACTCGACGAACTCGGTGGTGGTGTTGCGCGTCCGCGGCGTCGACGACGCGGGAGCCACGATGATCGACGTCATCAAGACCTATGCGTCCTCGCTTCGCGAGGTCGACAGCAAGTTGATGATCGTCACGGGCAACCGCAACGTGATCCGCCAGCTGCGCGTGACGGGAGCGACCGACATCATCGGCTCCGACAACGTCTACCGCAGCACGAGTTTCCTCGGGGAGAGCACCCGGCAGGCATATGAGGACGCGGTCGAGTGGGTGTCGGAACACGCGTCGATCTCCGCCGGCACCGACGACGGGCCGGTCGTCACGACCGAGGAGGAGCCGGATGAGGACTGACCGTCGTCGGGTGTCGTTCGGAGTCGTGTTCGCCATCGTGTGCTCCCTGCTCGCATTCGTGCCGTCGGCAGCGGCACACGGATCGGGGGAGCGCGTGCGTACCGTCCAACCGCCGTCCACGACCGCCCCGCCGACCACCCCCGACACCACCCAACCGGAGACGACCGAGCCCGCCCCGTCCGACCACAGCGACGGGGCGGACATCACCGCCGCCACGATCGTGAGTCTGCTCGCGTTCGCACTCCTGCTCGTCCTGGCGGGCTGGTGGATGGTGTCGCGCAACGACGATGACGATGCACCGCACCCGCGCCCACCGGGCGTCGACGAACCCCTCCCGGGCCAAGACCTGCTCTGACGCGCTCGCGAGAGCGGGTTGCCGTGTCAGCGGCCGATCCGTGTTCAGCCGTCGCCGCCGCCACCACTCCGGACGTTGCCGAGTGCGTACCCGGCGATCACGCCGATCAGCGAGCCCACGCTCTCGCCGCTCAGGCTGCCGTTGAGGGCCAGCACGAGAATCGCCACCAGGATCACCAGCACGAGGATGGCCTGGGTATAGGCCCGGAACCGATTGAGCTCGGCGGAGCGAGCACCGGCGGTCTGCTGAGTGGGATCGTCGTCGGTTCGTCGGGCCCGGTGGCCGAAGATCACTGCGACCAGGGCGAATGCCATCACGAACGCAATCAACCGGATGAGCTGATCCGGCGTGAACTGCACGCCCGTGCCGTTGCCGGGGTCCGGGATGACCGTCGTGGCGGAGCCTGAGGCGAAGGCGGCGTCGGCGCTGTCCGCTGCCAACTCGACCAGCCAGACGATCTGCGTCGCCGACCCTGGGTTGCCGAAGTCGACTTGAACCGTCTTCTTGAACTCTTCGCCAGGAGTGAGTCCGGCGCCCAGCTGCCACGACACGGAGTCGTCGCCCAACTCACCTCCGTCCGCATCGACGAAGTTGATGAGCGAAGCGCCCTGGGACGTCTGCAGCGTCAACACCAGTGGATCGAGGACGGCTTGATCGCGTCGATTGGTCACCGAGACCGTCACGGTGTTGCTCTGGTCACCTTCGACTTCTGCGGGTGCTTGGACGTCGACCTCGACAAACGGTGCATCCAGCACGAGGTGGCGAGCCTCGCTGGTCACGACAAGACTGCCGACGATCAGTTCGGACTGCTGCGAGGTCGTCGTCTGCCCGAAGTTCGCAGCATCCGCGAGTTCGAGCTGATACGTGACGGAGGCGCCCTCGAGGTCCAACCTCGTCGTGTTGTCGCCGTCCGGCGTTCGCTTCTCGCCGTTGGCCACCACGACCAGCTGGCTCGGGCGGACCTGTTCCCGTATCTGGAGACCATCGATGTCCGCATCCTGACCGACCACGGTGATCGTTTTCCTCAGCGGCGCCTGCCCGAGTACCACTGCTTCGACGGTTGAGGTGCTGGTCGCTGTCGGCGATCGTGAATCTGCATCAGCGACCGACTCCGCGGACGGTTCGTCATCCCCGCCGTTTGCCGCAGTGGTCGCGGTCGTCGTCGTGGACGTCGACGCCGTCACCGCTGTCGCCGGATCGACCAACGTCGTCTGTAGTTCGCCGGACGTGGGTGTGAACGAGATGATCAGGTCCAGATCCGGCCGGAGATCAAGTTGGACCGTCCGTTCCGCTCCGCTCCGCTCGATCAGAAACGATGCGAGCTGAACCGGAAGGTTGTCAGATGTCCACGTGAAGTCGGATTCGACGCCCAGACGATGGATCGACGAATCCCCTGCCGTCGGCGTCGTCGTGGTGGTTGAACCGTCTACGACGGTGTCGGATCCCGGCAGGGTGGTCGTGGTGGTCGTGGTGGTCGTGGTGGCCGTGGTGACGGTGCCGGTTGCTGCGTCGGTCGTCGTGGGTGCCGCCGGAACATCCTCTCTCTTCTCGAGCTTGGCCCCTGCCGTGAGGGTCTCGTCCACAGCAACGGCGACGCAGATGGCCTCGAAGCGCGTCAGCTCCCGCCGACGAAAGCCAGGGTGCTCCTCGAACGCACCGAGATCTCCGCACGCTGAGCTGTCGTCGACGACGACCCACGACGGCTCTCCAGTCGGCTCGATCGGGCTCGCAGTGCTCGGGGACGCCTGGCTTCCTGCACCTGCAGACCGGCTGAAGGCTCCAGTGGCCATGCCGCCAACTGCAAGGACCGCCAGGGCGACAGCGGCACCGCGGCGATGCGACCTCATGACGGGGCCCCGGGATCCGAGGCCTGATCTGCCTTCGACGTCCGCTGGTCCTCTTCGGCCCGGTCGTGAGCGAGGCGTGCGGCGTACGCCGACTTGGCGGCCGCCTCTGCGTCACGTTTCGCAGCTCCGACCTTGGTGCCGACCCCCTCCTCGAGCTCCAGTGCATTGGTCGCCTCGCGCTTCGCGTTCTGGGCGAACGCCCTGGCGTGGCTCGCCGCTCTCTCGGCCACCGCTGCCGGAGCATCGGGGTCATGATCGGTACCAGTTGCGCTGGTGATGAGCTCGGTCTTCTGGTGGTATGCCTCCGCCTGGGCGGCTTGCTCGAACGCTCGCCGGGCATGTTCGACCGCATGCGCCGCGGTGCCCGGACTCTTCCGCCGGCGGCCGGGGCCGGCCCCGGCGAGGGTGATGAGCAAGCCGAGGGCGACGAGCGCGAGCCACCACTGGCTTGGTGGGGCGCCGGTGTCGCCGTAGTCGAAGTACCGGAGCGTTGCCAGGGCGACGACCGCCAAACCCACGACGGCAAGCAGCAGTCGGCCGTCGATGCCGGCGATTCGTTGGACCCAGTTCGGTCCCGGTGGTGCGTAGCTGAGCGCGATGAGGGAGAGGACTGCGAACACGATCGCGCCCAGTGCCAACAGCCAAGGTCCGATCTGTTCGAAACTCAGGTCCCAAATGGCCATGACAGCGAGCACCGCGAGAACCAGCGCAAGCACGGTGCAGCAGAAGGCAACCGGGAGATAGCCGTAGTGATCGCCGGGAGCAGCTGGGGCGTCGACAGGTGTGTGGGACGTCGATGATGTCGCGGTGTCCGCACGGGCGGCCTCTCGGAATCGTTCTCGGGTCGTGCGCCACGCCGCCGCAGGCGACTCCGGCTTCTTCAGTATGACCACGCCGAGGTACAGCGCGCCGCCGAGCAGCAGCAACTCGATCCCGACACGCCATGACAGCAGGCCGTGTAGCAGCCCGGCTGTAAATATGAGCAGGCAGCCGAACAGGATGGCTGCGAAGAACACGACGGGTTGGCTGAGCATTTCCTTGGTCAGCCGGCTCCACCACCGTTTCCCTTCGGTGCTCGACGGCTCGGTCGCGGTCGTCCGCGAGTCGTCGTCCTGGCTGAGTGACGTCTCGGCCCGATCGTTCGACATCCCGTTTCCCCTGGTCGTGGTGGGCGGTGACGAGCGATCGATTGGTCGGCCGCTGCTGACTCACCGAGGTTGAGTCAGCCGCCGCGCACCGATTATTCTTCAACTCTCAACAATACGGATCTCATTCCGTCGTGAAAAACGATCGAGCCATGTGTCACATGACGGAGATGTGTTATTTCCTCGAGATGGCACCTGCCCACGGTGGCTGCTTCGATACCGGCGATTTCGACCAACGTGCGATCACCGTTCCCGCCCTGGCGTTAGCAGGGCAACGAGTTTGACGCACTTCCGATCTCTCCGCAATGCCTGGTTCGAGGTGATTCCAGGTTGCGAGGGCCGATGATTTCGGCGTTATAACTGACGTCGTGACCGGCATCGGCCTCGCCATGGTTGTTGCGGTGGCGCAGGAAACTCCGCGAAATCAGCACGACAGCGTCGAGAAGGTCGGCCGCTGTCAGGCGAGCCCGTCGGTGCCACCGTGTGTCAACTGGTGCCGGCGACGACGACGTACTCGACGCCGTGATCGTCGAGCGCGTGAAAGATCTCTGTCTCGTCGAGCTCGCCGTACTCGTCCGCCTGCTCGGTCACGTCGCCAGGAGGCCCTCATCGCGGAGTTCGGCGGCGAACGCTTCGATGTCGGCAGCGGTTCGCAACTCCCGGCCGTCGGTCGTCCGCGTCACATCGTCGGCGGTCGGACCGTCTTGTCCTTCGAACCGCTGGCTTGCCTCTTCGAGCGACGCGGACAGGCCGACCGCGTGGGCCCGGAGTTCTTGGCCGCACGCATGGAGCAGTCGGTTCAACGTCTCAACGCCAGGGTCGACGAGCCCGTTCTCGTACCTCGAGATCGTCGGCTTCGAGCTACCCGCTCGCTCTGCCAGCTCGGCCATCGTCAGCCCAGCAGCCTGCCTGGCCTCCCGAATCAGGTTTGCTGCAACACCCATGCACCAATGTTGTCTGATCACGCAACCGCTGGCAGGGGAGTATGCCTGAGGTGTTCGCAGGATTGGCATGCAACGAGAGCGTTGGTGGTGGTGCATTTCACATGGTGACGGACTCTGCCCGATGCGAGTGTCGCGGGAGCGCCGGCCTCGCGCCGGATCTGCTCACCGTCGCCGAGGTCGTCGTCGTCCTGCGGATCAGTCGGACGAAGGTGTACGAGCTCGCTGCTGAGCGGCGGACGACCGACGGCAGAAGTGGGCGGCGGGCGAGGATCTCGCACTCGACCAAGTCGCCGCAACCCTGGGAGTGCTTCGCGCTGAGCGCGACAGCCTCCTCGCGGGTCTCGGAGAGGAACTGAACGCGTGGATCCAGACTCAGCCAGGCGATCCAATCGAACGTGCGGCTCAGCATCGCCTGGCAAGGGCTCCAAAGATTGAGCTGCCGGGATGATCGAACGAATTGATCTGGGATCCGTGTGCACGTCGGAGGCCGGGATCGTCTCGTGTCACGCTGCGCCCTTCCGGGGCCCGGCCAGGAGCGGAAACCGGGTAACGGCGCTCGCGTTGTGGGTCGTCGCGCCCGCACCGCCGGCGCACGCGGATGCCGGCTATCGGACGGGTTCGATGCGCTCGCCGGAGCGTCGTTCTGATCGGGTCAGGCAAGTTGGCCGGTGAGCGACGGTGGCCCGATCGAGCAGCGATGTAGAACGCAATCGCTGCAGCTGGCGCGATGATGTCGACGCTCCCTGCCTGATGAAGCGATCAGGGTGCGCACCCACAGGATTGTCCATTGTTGACAGAACCTGCTCGGTCTAGTGTCGTGCCGAACTTCGACCCTCAAGGAGTCTTCATGCCCAATGGTCAGCCGAACATCCTCGTCCTGTGGGGCGACGACATCGGAATCACGAACGTCGACCGCGTATTCCGACGGCCTGATGGGCTACCGCACCCCCAACATCGATCGAATTGCCGACGAGGGTGCGAGGTTCACCGACTATTACGGCGAGCAGTCGTGCACAGCGGGGCGGGCGGCGTTCGTCTGCGGACAGAACCCGACCCGAACGGGCCTGACCAAGGTGGGGATGCCGGGCGCCGACATCGGGATGCGCAGCGAGGATCCGACGATCGCTCGCGCGCTCAAGGAGCAGGGATACGTGACCGGTCAGTTCGGCAAGAACCATCTCGGTGACCGCGACGAGTTCTTGCCGACCAATCATGGTTTCGACGAGTTCTTCGGCAACTTGTATCACCTGAATGCCGAAGAGGAGCCCGAGCTGCGGGACTACCCCAGCGAAGAGGACTTCCCGCACTTCCGCGAGAACTTCGGCCCCCGCGGTGTCATCCACAGCTGGGCCGACGGTCGCATCGAGGACACCGGGCCGCTGACGAAGAAGCGGATGGAGACGATCGACGACGAGATCCTCCCCGAGGCGCAGCGCTTCATCAAGGACGCGGTCGACGACGACACCCCGTTCTTCGTGTGGTTCAACACGACCGGGATGCATTTCCGCACCCACGTGGCAGCGGACAAGTTGGGCCAGGCCGGCGTCTGGCAGTCCGAGTACCACGACGGGATGATCGAGCACGACCGTCGGATCGGTGAGATGCTCGACCAGCTCGACGAGCTCGGCATCGCCGAGGACACGATCGTGGTGTACAGCACCGACAACGGTGTGCACATGAACAGCTGGCCCGACGGTGGCATGACCCCGTTCCGCAGCGAGAAGAACTCGATGTGGGAAGGCGCCTACCGCGTGCCGGCGATGGTCCGCTGGCCCGGCCACATCGAAGCGGGTCAGGTGCTCAACGGGATGATCTCCCACGCCGACTGGTTCGTCACGTTCCTCGCCGCCGCGGGGGACCCCGACATCGCCGAGAAGCTGCGGGCCGGTGCCGAACTCGACGGGCACTCCTACCGGGTGCATCTCGATGGCTTCAACCAGCTCGACTACCTGACGGGTGAGGTCGACGAGAGTCCGCGGTTCTACTTCTTCTACGTGACCGACGACGGCGATCTCGCCGCGTTGCGCTATCAGAACTTCAAGTTCGTGTTCCTGGAGCAGCGCGCACACGGCACGATGCAGATCTGGATGGAGCCGATGGTCGAGCTGCGCATGCCGAAGCTGTTCAACCTGCGCACCGACCCGTTCGAACGAGCCGACATCACGTCGAACACGTACTTCGACTGGGTGCTCGACCACGCGTTCCTGTTCGTCCCGGCACAGGCCTTCGTCGCCGAACACCTCCAAACACTCATCGAGTTCCCACCCCGGCAGGAGCCGGCGAGCTTCAGCATCGACAAGGTCTTGGAGAAGCTCCAGGCCGGCATCACCAGCTCCTGACGGCGTCGGGCCGTTCCGGCCGAGTGCGATCAGAACGGCTCCGACCATCACCTTCGATCCAACATCTGCTTCTCGGTGAATCCATCTGATCCGCAGAAACGCGCTACCTCCTGTCGTTCTGATTACACGATGGTCTGATCTCAGCCACCGCCGCACCCGTCTCGCTCGTCATCTCTTCGCTCACGATCACTCCTTCTCCCTCGGCTCGAAGCCGATCACTCACTGTCGAATCGCTCTGTGTGGCCCGACTCCGCCCGCAGGTGAGGCCGCGCTCTGCCGTGCTCCTCGGCGTCGGGAACCTGCCGAACGACCGTGATCGTGCCGAATGTGTCGGCTGGCGCGGCGTGTCAGTACACGATGTCGAGTGAGTAGCGCAGGGCTTCGTCGAGACGAGCCCGCGTGATCTCGTCGAGGTGGCCGACGGGCTCGTCGTCGAGGTCATCGAGAGGGATCGTGATGATGTTGTCGCAGCTGATGACGCATACCTCGGGGAGGCCGTGCTCGACGCCGAGTTCCACTTCGGATCGGATTCCACGAATGGTCCGTGTGATGGGTGCGCAGGCGACGGAGGTGAGTACTGCGATGGCGGCGTCTCGCGTGAGCACACAGACCGGGCGGCGGCCGGCGGGAGGTCCGAGATCGGCCCAGTAGATGTCGTTGCGAGCTACCACGCGGGAGCGGTCTCGGCAGCGAGTCTCCGCGCCGATTGGACAAGCGCCGGGTCGGCGGGCTGACGGCGATACGCCGCTCGGAGTTGATGATCGGCCGCAGCAAGCCTCTCGGCGTCCAGCACTGCCTGTGCACCGCGGCGCATCAGCTCGGATCGGTTGGTTCCGAGTGCAGCGGCCAACGCATCGAGTTCTTCTACGAGATCGTCATCGAGTTGAACGAGTACTTCGCGTCTGGCCATGACCATATGCTATCCCATATGGTGGTCGCCCCATATGGTGGCCGCCCAGAACGTCGCACAACATGTGGGCGCAAGACCGTCCGAGAACGGTACTTCCGATCGGTGACAGCGCAACTGGCACACCACTCATCATCGTGCGCCAGAACGCTCAGGTCCGCGTGGCGGTGCCGGTGTACTGATGGGAGGTCAAGGGCAGGAGCGCACGCTGCGGAATCACGCCATGTCGTTTCGTCGGAGCCGTTCGACGACGGCTGTTTGGCTGTTCGGTAGGGTGTGGGCGTAGGTGTTCATCGCCGGTCACCGTGTCGATGCCGTCGACGCGCACGACCCACTTGTCGCGCTGTTTGCGGACCGTCGGCTGCCCCGTTGCCTTCCACGCCATGTCCGTCTCCGAGCACTCGTCGTACCTCAGAGTCTGATACATCGCTGATACATCGTCAACCCGGCGAGGTGATCACTGGTGCAAAACACCAGCTAGATCAAGTCGGGATGGTGGGACTCGAACCCACGACCCCCTGCTCCCAAAGCAGGTGCGCTAGCCAGACTGCGCCACATCCCGTGCCACGCCCGTCGGCGGGCGCGCGTCGGCGAGTGTACCGGTCGGGTCGTCCACGACGGCGGTGAGTTCGCAGGACTACCGTCGGTCGGATGCGCCGTCGTCCCCTCGTTGCCGGGTCGGTCGCCGTCGTCGTGGCGGTGTCGGTGTCGACGCTCGCTGCGGGTCTCGATCGCTTCGGTGGGGCCCGGGTGTCGGTGCCGGCCGAGCGAGTCCAGCCGGTCCCATCGACCGGCCCGACGTCGGCGGATCGGCGGCTCCGACCCACGTTCACCGTCACCGATGCCGCACTGCAACCCAAGAGCGTGGTCGCCTCGGGCGACGGGCTCTTCTTCACCCAGAACATGATGTATCGCCACAACGTGTCGGTGTTCGATCGCTCGGGCGCGAAGGTCGCCACGATCCCCGACACGGTCGACCTGGCCGCGTTCGGCGTCCCCGGCGGCGTCGTACGCGGCTCGCCGGTCGAAGCGGCGCTCACGCCGGACGGTCGGTACGTCTACGTCTCGAACTACAAGATGTACGGCCCCGGGTTCCGATCGGATGCCAGTGACGACTGCGGGCGCGGCAACTGGGACGACAGCTACGTGTACAAGATCGACGTCGCGACGTTCCGGATCGTCGCCGTGATCCCGACCGGGGCGGTGCCGAAGCACCTGGCGGTGTCGCCCGACGGCTCGCGGGTCGTCGTGTCGAACTGGTGCGGCTTCGACGTCACCGTGATCGATGCCACCACCGACGCGCCAGTCGCGCGTGTCGACGTCGGCCGCCACCCGCGTGGTGTCGCGATCACGCGCGACTCGCGGTTCGCGTTCGTCACGGTCATGGGGGAGGCCCGGATCGACGTCGTCGACCTGCTGGAACTCCGCGTCGTCCACTCGATCCGCGACGCGGCCGGAACGACGCCTCGACATCTCCTGTTGTCGAACGACGGCCGCTTCCTGTTCGTGTCGAACAATCGGATGAACTCGGTGCGCAAGATCGACCTGGCGACCGATCGGGTCGTCGGTCTGGCGCGAACCGGCACGGAGACGAGGACGATGGTGCTCGCCGACGACGGTGCGAGCCTGTTCGTCGTCAACTACCGCGACGGCACGGTCAGCAAGGTTCGTACCGCCGACATGGCCGTGCTCCAGACGGTCTACTCGGGGGTGCATCCGGTCGGCGTCACCTACGACGCCGAGAGCCGGCAGGTGTGGGTCTCGAACTACGTCGGCAACCTGCGGGTGTTCGTCGACGGGTGACACGTGGTCGGGCGGTACGGTCCCGATCGTGCCGAACCCGCTCAAGGACTACGTCGACCGGGAGGTCGTCGACGAACTCGCCCGCCGCTTCGTCGACGTCGACGAACGGTTCGACGTCGACGGATTCACCGCTTCGACGGCGCCCCGACTCGACGGCCTCGAACTCAAGGCCCGCATCGAGTTGATCGCCCGGCAACTCCGTGCCGCGCTCGTCGACGACGACGAGGCGGTGCTCGCGAGCACCGTGGCCGTCGCCCGCGCCGAACCACCGGTGGAGGGGTGGGCGGCCTGGCCGCTCGCGACGGTGATCGAGCTGTTCGGCCTCGACCACCCCGACGTCTCACTGGCCGCGATGGAGCACGTCACCAAGCGGATGAGTTGCGAGTTCGCCGTGCGACCGTTCCTGCGCGACCACTTCGACGTCACCTACGCCCAACTCGAAGCGTTCACCGAGCACGAGGACGAGAGCGTCCGCCGTCTTCCGTCGGAAGGGACACGCCCTCGGCTGCCCTGGGGGATGAAGGTGCAGCGACTCGTCGACGAGCCCGCATCGGGCCTCGCGCTGCTCCAGCGGTTGCGCCACGACCCGTCGGAGATCGTGCGGCGATCGGTCGCGAACCATCTCAACGACGTCGCGAAGGACCACCCCGTCCTCGTCGTCGACACGGTCGCCGGATGGCTCGACGAACCCGACACCGACCGCAGCATGGTCGCACACGCCCTGCGCACGCTGGTCAAGCGCGGGGACCCGGCCGCACTCTCGGCCCTCGGCTTCACGACCGACGCGAGCGTCGTCGTCGACGAGTTCGAGGTGACCCCTCCGGTGGTCGCGATGGGGGAGCACGTGGTCCTGAACGCCGTGATCAGCTCGACCGCGGAGACGACGCAGCGACTGGTCGTCGATTTCGTCATCCATCACGTCAACGCCTCCGGCGAGACGTCGCCCAAGGTGTTCAAGTGGACGACGATCGAGCTCGAGCCCGGCGAAGTGCGGTCGCTGTCGAAGCGCCGGCTCATCCAGCACGCGTCCACTCGCACCTACCGCGCCGGTACGCACACCGTCGAGCTGCAGATCGCGGGCCGGGTCGTCGCAGCATCGTCGTTCGACATCCAACTCTGATCCGACCGGCAATACGCTGCGAACGGTGGAGCGGTCGTTCTTCCATCAGGTGCAGGACGTGTTCGAGGGCATGGTGTTCGGCGAGGTCGACGGCGTGCTGCATGCGGCGGCCCACAAGCGTGGCCTCAAGGTCTGGTTCGACGAGGCGACGCGTGAGCACTACGAGGCCCAGCTGATCCGCCTCGACGGTGAGCCGGCGCTCGAGATCGGGTTCCACGCCGAGTACCCGAAGGTCGGGGAGAACGAAGCGGTGCTCGCTCGGCTGGTCGGGCAGGAGGCGACGTGGCGCAGCGGGCTCGGCGACGAGCCGGTCGCCGGCGAGTTCCTCGGCGCGGATCGCTGGCGGAGGATCTCGGAGACTTGGGCTCCACCCGACCCCGACGACGTCGATGCGGCGATCGAGGTCGCCGCCCGCCTGGCCGATTACGTCACGGCGATCGAACCGGTCCGACGCTCGGGTTGACGGCGGCCGAACAGGTCCACCCCGTTCGGCCGCCGCGTCTCAACCGAACAACGAGCCGGGGTCGGCCATCTGGCTGCGGATGACGACGCCGGCGCTGCCGCCGGTCGGTGCGAAGCCGTCCTCGCCGCCGTCGCCGCCTCGGCCTCCCATGGCCGAGCCGCTGCCGGCGTCGCTTCCGTTGCCCCGATCGACGCCGGCAGCGCCGCCGGACACCGTGAGGGTGCCACCGACTGCGTTGCCGTTCGGACCGAGGAGGTGGATGACGCCGCCACCGCCGCCGCCGCCGCCGTGATCGTCGCCGCCGGCTGCCGCGTCGCCTCCGTCGCCACCGGTGCTTCGGATCGTGCCACCGTTCGTGATGTCGGCAGCGGCGGCCAGGACGATGAATCCGCCACCGCCACCACCGGCGGCGCCGCAGTCACAGGCTGGGTCGGGCGCGTCGCCGCCATCGGCAGAAATCACACCGTTGTTGACGATGCCGCCCTGGGCCAGGACGACCAGCGAGCCGCCGCCTGCCCCTCCGTGGTTGTCCGGCGAGCCGTTGCCGCGCTCGCCGTTGCCACCCGCATACGGGCCGGGCAGGAGGATGTTCCTGAGCACCGGCTCGGGGAATGCCCGAGCGCCGGTGAGCGAGCCGCCTCGACCGGGAGTGTTCATCGCCAGGCCTCGTTCGGCCGGGAACGGGTCCGGGTTGCCGGACCAGACGAGCGCCGGCACGCCGAAGTCGACGTTGAGAGTGCCGGAGTTGGTGAACGTTCCGTTGCAGCGGATCACGGTGCCACTCGGAACCGTGAGCACCACCCCGGCGTTGATGGTGCAATCGGCGAACTGGAAGTTCCCGTTCGTCGGTGGCGTGGTCGACCAGTTCGTGCTGCTCGCGATGACGAGGTTGCCGGCGGACCCGTCGCCGTAGGTGGACGAACCGGCGCCGGCTGGCCCCTGGGGCCCGGCCGGACCGGTGGCGCCGGGGTCGCCCTGGGGGCCGGTGGGACCGGGGTCACCCTGTGGTCCGGGGTTGCCCTGTGGTCCGGGGTTGCCCTGTGGTCCGGGGTTGCCCTGTGGTCCGGGGTTGCCCTGTGGTCCGGGGTTGCCCTGTGGTCCGGGGTCACCTTGTGGTCCGGGGTTGCCCTGTGGTCCGGGGTTGCCCTGTGGTCCGGGGTCACCTTGTGGTCCGGGGTCACCTTGTGGTCCGGGGTCACCTTGTGGTCCGGGGTCGCCCTGTGGTCCGGGGTTGCCCTGTGGTCCGGGGTCACCTTGTGGTCCGGGGGTACCGGGATCGCCCTGCGGTCCGGATGCTCCGTCGTCGCCGTCGGTGCCATCGGCACCGTCGTCCCCAGGGTCGCCCTCCGGGCCCGGGTCGCCGGCCGGTCCTGCCGGACCCGTCTCGCCGGGTTCACCCTGGGGTCCGGCCGGCCCGATGGCGCCGGAGCCCGGGTAGTAGACGCCGAGCACGTCCACGATGATGTCGACCGAACCGGCCGCGTTGTACACGTCGAACCGGCCGTCGTCCGACAGTTGCACGTCGAACCCGTTGCTGGTCACGTCGCCAGCGGCCACGTTGAGGTGTGAGGCCAGCGGTCGAGGGGTGTCGGACGGGTGGATCGTGACGTGCGACGGAAGCGTCGGCGACACCGCGACGACGTTGACGGACAGTGCCGTGGCATCTTCGAGGACACCGCAGTTCCCGACGGCCTCGACGGTCTGAGTCGAATCGGCGCCGAGTGGCCAGCCCGCTTGCGCGTGGAGCTCACGCGGAGTCGATGAGGCGGCAGGGAACGATCGGCGAGAACACCGACGACTCCGACGATGCTGCGCGAGCGACGGTGAGACCGCCGGCAGCGACCGAGAGGATCGTCGCAGCCGCGATCGCGGTGCCGCGAGATGACCACGGGAAAGATGGCATGAGTGGGCTCCAGGGGGTACGTGTCCACCGGTCGTGGACGGACTCGGCATTCCAGCACACCCTGAGTGGCCATGCGAGCGTTTTCTGTGGTAACCGATAGGGTGACGGATCGATCGTGAACCGTGAGCGCTGTCCACCTTCCGGAGGTGGCGTCAGGGGTCAGAGCACGTCGAACGTGAGGCCGGCGTGCTCGACGAGTCCGTCGATCAACCGGTCGCCGAACGCGGTCGCCGGGGTCCAGAAGCCGCCGGCGACGTCGCCTGCGGGCAGGTCGAGGAACGCGAGGGCCGACTCGGCGAGCATCTTGGCGGTCGACCCGTAACCGGGGTCACGGTCGCCGGTCACCTTCGTGACGATGGTCCGGCCGTCGGCCGTCTCGCCGTACAGGCGGAGGTCGTAGAACCCCGCCTCCTGCGCCTCGGGACTCGGGCCCTCGCCCGGATCGGGCAGGAACGTGCCGAGCAGTTTGCGGGTCGGGCCGAACGCCGCCATGCCGGCGAAGGCGGCCATCCCGCCGGCCACGACGGATCCCCTGACCGCACCCATCGGGCCATCGCCGACGAGCATCGCCTCGTCGTATTCGAAGTCATCGCCCCACGGCCGACCGAGGAGTGCATGGGAGCGCTGCACCACGCGGGTGTTCGTGGCGGCCATGATGAACGGTGCCGCCCACTGGCCCGACGCCGCGTCGCGCTGAGGTCGGCCGACGTTGGGTTGCTTCGGCCCCTCCCGCATGCCGTCGGGCGCCAGGGCGTACGGGTTCCCGAGGATCTTGCGGAGCGCCGGGTCGTTGCGGGCTTCCTCGATCAGATTGAGGCCGCTCGCGATCGTGCCGCCGCTCGCCCCGCCCTTCATCGCCTTGACCCGGAGTGCGATCGACGTGCACGGCGCACCGAACCGTTCGATCGCCTGCTGCTGCGTGAACCACACCCCGAGATCGGACGGAATCGAGTCGAAGCCGCAGGCGTGCACGATGCGTGCGCCGCTGTCGACGGCATCGCCCTGGTGGGCGTCGATCATCGCCCGCATCCACTGCGGCTCACCGGTGAGGTCGCAGTAGTCGGTCCCCGCCGCTGTCACCGCTGCGACCAGTTCGGAGCCGTAGAGCGCATACGGTCCGACGGTCGAGGCCACGACACGGGTCGATCGGGCGAGCGAGGCCATGGCGTCGGCATCGGCGGCGTCGGCGACGATTCGTTCGACGTCGGCGCCCGTTTCGGTGGCGACCTGCTCGAGCTTGTCGGCACTCCTGCCCGCGATCGCCCACGAGACGTCGCCGTCGACGCCGATTCGCCCGACGAGCCGCTCGGTCAGGATCCGGCCGACGAAGCTGGTGGCGCCGAACACGACGAGGTCGAACGAGGGGTTCCGGGCGGGCATCGAAACAGTGTGACACCCCGTCGTCACGATGGCGACATGAGTGACAACACCGATCTCAGTTCCGCCGACGGTTCCGACGGGTCCGACCGGCCCGGCCGTCGAGGTCGGCGCGACATGTCGGGTCCCGTGCACGTGGCCGGGCCGACCGACTCGCACGGCTCCCTGTCGATCTCGTGCGACGACTGCTCGATGCAGTGCACCGCTGCGTGCGACGACTGCGTCGTGACGTTCCTCGTCGGGTGCGATGACGATGACGAGTCGCTCGTGCTCGATCTCGATCAGGCGCGAGTGGTGCGCCTGCTCGGCAACGCCGGCCTCGTGCCCGAGCTGAAGTTCCGTGTCGCGGGCTGATCGTCTGACGTTCGTTGCCGGTCATGCCGGGGCCGATCGCCATTCGCCCGGACGATGATCCGCGTGGTGCGCTCGGACGGCTCGAGTGGTCGGGCCGGAGCTGCTGCGAGGTCATCCGGGAGGCACCGATCGGCGAAGCCGCCCGACTCGAGCGGTGGGCCGTCGACGAGTCCCTTCGGATCGTGCTCGATCTCCGATAGACCTGGGGCGTGCGCCGACCGTCACCGCTCCCGACCTGGGACGAGATCGCGTCGATCGCCGCCGATCACGGCATCGAACGCCTCGGTGTGGCGCCCGCCGACGTGCTCGAACGGGCTCGTGCAGCGCTCCTCGAACGCCGCGCAGCAGGGCTGCACGCCGACATGGGCTTCACCTACCGGAACCCGGAACGGTCCACCGACCCGCAGCGCGCGGTCGAACACGCCCGCAGCATCATCGTGGCGGCTCGTCCGTATCGGGCCGTCGATGAACCCGAACGACCACCGGGCGCACAGGCGCGCGTCGCCCGCTACGCGTGGGTCGATCACTACGCACCGCTCCGCGTCGGGCTGCGAGCGATCGCGGCGCGGATCAAACAGGCCGACCACCGCGCGGTCGCGTTCGCCGACGACAACTCCGTGGTCGACCGCGAGGTCGCGTATCTCGGCGGCCTCGGATGGTTCGGCAAGAACGCCAACATCTTGTTGCCGGGCGCCGGGAGCTTCTTCGTGCTCGGCTCGATCATCACCACCGCCGAGTATCCGGTCGGCGAGCCCGTCGCCGATGGCTGCGGGTCGTGCCGCCGTTGCCTCGACGGCTGCCCGACCGGAGCGATCGTCGCCCCTGGCGTGGTCGACGCCAACACGTGCCTCGCGTGGTTGGTGCAGCGTCCCGGCACGTTCCCGGTCGAGTACCGCGAGGTGCTGGGCGACCGGCTCTACGGCTGCGACGACTGTCAGGAGGTCTGCCCGCCGGCGGTTCGACTGGGCGACGGCCACCGCGTCGATCTGGTCGACGCCGACGAGCCGGTGCAGGCCTGGGTCGACGTGCTCGATCTCCTCGAGGCCACCGACGACGAACTGATCGAACGCCACGGCCGGTGGTACGTGGCCGATCGCAACCCGGTCTGGTTGCGTCGCAACGCGCTGATCGTGTTGGGCAACACCGGCGACGATGACGACGAACGAACCCGACGTGTGCTGGCCGGCTACCGGGCACACGACGACGAGATGCTGCGAGAGCATGCCGAGTGGGCCGTCCGCCGACTCGCCGACAGGGTGGGCGCGTGAAACACCTGCTCGTCACGAACGACTACCCGCCGAAGATCGGTGGCATCCAGAATCTGCTGTGGGAATGGTGGCGCCGTCTTCCCCCGGATCAATTCGCCGTGCTCACCAGCCCGTATGCCGGTACCGCCGAGTTCGATGCCGAGCAGGCGTACCGCATCGACCGGGTGCCCGAGCCCGTCCTGCTCCCACACCCACTGATGGTCAGGCGGGTCGACGAGATGGCCGCCGACTTCGGGGCCGAGCTGGTGGTCCTCGACCCGGCGGTGCCGCTGGGGCTGATCGGCCCGTCACTGAAGCTGCCGTACGACGTCGTGCTCCACGGGGCCGAGGTGACGGTGCCGGGGCGGCTGCCCGGGAGCAAGCAGGGTCTGGCCCGAGTGCTGCGAAACGCCCGGCACGTGATCGCGGCCGGGCAGTATTCGCTCGACGAGGCGAACCGTGCCGCCGGCCGCGAGCTGCCGGCCACGGTCGTTCCGCCGGGCGTCGACGTCGAGCGTTTCCGGCCGCTCACCGCCCACGAGCGAGCTGCGGTTCGCCGCGACTTCGGCCTGCCGGTCGACGCGCAGGTGATCGCCGGCGTGTCACGCCTCGTCCCCCGCAAGGGCTTCGACACGGCGATCCGCGCGGTCGCCACGATGCGATCCAGCCATCCCGATCTCGTGCTCGCGATCGCCGGGAGTGGCCGGGACGACGGCAGGCTGCGGCGGCTCGCCGACGAGCTCGAGGCACCGGTCGTGTTCCTCGGTCGTGTCGATCACGACGACCTGCCACGGGTGTTCGGCTGCGCCGACGTCTTCGCGATGATCTGCCGGAAGCGCTGGGGAGGTCTCGAGCAGGAGGGGTTCGGCATCGTGTTCGTCGAAGCCGCCGCCTGTGGGGTGCCGCAGGTGGCCGGCCACAGTGGGGGAGCGGCCGAAGCGGTCGAACACGAGGTCACGGGCCTGGTGATCGACCCTCCGGGCGGCGACGCGGTCGTCGGTGACACTGCTGCAGCGTTCGCCCGGCTCCTCGACGACGACACCCTCCGGTCCCGGATGGCGAAGGCGTCCCGGCAACGGGCGGAGGACGAATTCTCGTACGACGTGCTGGCCCGTCGACTCGGCGATGCCCTCGGCATCGAGTGATCGAACGGGGGTAACCTGACCCGGTGGCGGCAGACGACCTGATCATCCGGGCCAACCTGGCCCTGACGGCGGTGTTCGCCGTGACGGCTGCCTACGCCGCAGCCGTCTTCTCGACGGCGGCTCAGTGGGTCGGTGCGGTCACCGCGATGGTGCTGTTCGCGATCGGTGTGTTCGTCTTCCTCTGGTCGTACTGGATCGCCGTCCAGCGCAGCCGCACCGAGGAGATCTCGGTGACGCAGTTGTACCTCCTCATGGGCGATGCCATCCCGTCACCGGTGCGGCGCACCATGAACCTGACCCTCCTCACACAGATCGCGATCGCCACGATCACCACGCTCGCCCGCCCGAACGGCCCCGAAGGCAGCCCCGGGTCGTCGCTCGCCGTCGGGTTCCTCGTTCCCATGCTCGGCTTCGGGCTCAACGGGCTGTGGGCGGCGTCTCACGGCAACTTCGCGACGCGAACCAAGCTCCCACCCTCGACCACAGAAATCAGGCAGAATGCAGACCATGGCTGAGACCGCAACCGACACGATCACCATTGCGGCGCCACACGACCAGGTGTGGCGGATCGCCACCGACCTGGAGCGTTATCCACAGTGGGCGCACGACGTGAAGGACGTCCTGATCACCAGCCGCGACGACGCCGGCCGCCCCGAGCAGGTCGAGTTCCGAACGTCGGCGCTCGGCCGGAGCACCCACTACACGCTCCGCTACGACTACACCGACGCTCCGGGCGTCCTCGCGTGGACGATGGTGAAGGGTGACATCCAGCGGTCGATCGAAGGGGCCTACCGCTTCACGCCGAACGACGAGGGTGGCACCACCGTGCAGTACGACCTGGCCATCGAACTCGTCGTGCCGCTCCCCGGCTTCGTCAAGCGGCGCGCCGAGCGGCGGATCCTCAACGCGATCAGGGAGCTCAAGGCGTTCGCCGAGACGTGAGCGTGCGCACGGTCGGCATCGACGTCGGCGGCACGAAGGCGCTGGGTGTCGCACTCGACGCCAACGGCCGGATCGTCGCAGAAGGTCTGCGACCGACGCCACGTGGCGAGGGGAGCCTGCCCAGACTGATCGAGACGCTCGCCGAGCTCGCGGCCGAGCTCGGCCCGTTCGACGAACTGGGCGTCGGGGTGCCCGGTCTGGTCACCCACGACGGTGTGCTCCGAGCCGCGCCCAACCTCGACGGTGTCGCCGACTTCGACGTCGCCGGTCTGTTGGGCGACCGAGTCTCCCGTCGGGTCCGCGTGGCCAACGATGCGACCTGCGCCACGATCTCGGAGTGGCGCTACGGAGCCGGCCGGGGGGCGACCGACATGCTGCTGGTCACGCTCGGCACCGGCATCGGCGGTGGCCTGGTCGCCGGCGGCCAACTCCAACGGGGCAGGCACGGGTTCGCCGGCGAGTACGGGCACATGGTCGTCGACCCCGTCGGCCCGCCCTGTCCGTGCGGCCGCCGAGGCTGCTGGGAGCGATACGCATCCGGCTCGGGCCTGGCGCGCCTGGCCCGCGAGGCGGCGGTCGGGCGGCGTGTCAGCCGTGTGCTCGACATCGCCGGTGGCGATCCCGAGGCGGTCCGCGGCGAGATGGTGCAGCAGGCCGCACGCGAGGGCGACGCGGACGCGCTGGCGGTGATCGACGACTTCGGTCGGTGGGTCGCGCTCGGGCTCGTGAACCTGACGAACGCGCTCGACCCGGAGATGTTCGTCCTCGGCGGCGGTCTCGCGGCCGGCGCGGACCTGTATCTCGATCCGATCAAGAAGTGGTTCCGGGAGTTGCTCTACCAGCCCGAGCTCCGGCCGATGCCCGCGGTCGCGTTCGCAGAGTGGCGCGAGCGTGCCGGCGCCGTGGGTGCCGCTCTCCTGCACTCGGTCGACGAGCGAGCCTGACGCCCGGTCGGCGCTCGCCGGCTCAGCTCAGCGCCTCCCAGTTGGCACGTGACTCCTCGATCTCGCGCCAGGCGTCCTCGACGCCCGCCATGCCCTGTGCCGAGGCGTACTTCTCGGGCTCGAGCGCCTTGTAGACCTCGAAGAAGTGCTGGATCTCCGCCAGCAGTTCGGGGGTGAGGTCGTCGACGTCACGCACCTTCGCCCAGCGGGGCTCCTTCGGGGGCACGCAGATGAGCTTGGCGTCCTCGCCCGCCTCGTCGCGCATGTACAGCACGCCGACCGGTCGCGCTTCCACCCAGACCCCGGGGTACACCGGGTCCTCCAGGAGGACGAGCGCATCGAGCGGGTCGCCGTCACCTGCGAGGGTGTCGGGCACGAACCCGTAGTCCGCCGGGTAGGCCATCGCCGTGAAGAGCCGTCGGTCCAGGAACACCCGACCCCCCTCGTGATCGATCTCGTACTTGTTGCGACTCCCGCGAGGGATCTCGATGACGACGAAGATGTTGCCCTCGGCCGGCGTCTTGCCCATGGGCGGATCCTAGGCACACGACCCCCAGCGGCCGAGCAGGCGAACCGCTAGCGTCGTGGTCATGGAGTTCCGCCGGATCGAGAACTTGCCGCCGTACGTCTTCACGATCATCAACAACCTGAAGATCGAGGCGCGCCGGGCCGGTCACGACGTGATCGACCTGGGGTTCGGCAACCCCGACATCCCGTCGCCCGACATCGCCGTGCGCAAGCTCGCCGAGGCCGCCCAGAATCCGCGCAACCACCGCTACTCGCTCTCTCGTGGGCTGCCGAAGCTGCGCGAGGCGATCGCCGGGTACTACCAGCGCACGTGGGGCGTCGAACTGGATCCCGAGCTCGAGATCACGAACACGATCGGCTCGAAGGAGGGGTTCAGCCACCTCATGTGGGTGCTGCTCGACCACGACGACGCTGCGATCGTCCCGAGCCCGAGCTATCCGATCCACATCTACGGTCCGCTGTTCGCCGGCGCCGACCTGCGCCAGGTGCCGATGCGGGGCCTGAGCCATCCCGAGGCTCGCGACAACTTCACCGAGCACTTCTTCGACAACCTGCACACGGCGTACGACGTCGGGTGGCCCAAGCCTCGGGTGCTGGTGATCTCGTTCCCGCACAACCCGACGGGCGCGTGCGTCGACCTGGACTTCATGCAACGCGTCGTCGACTTCTGTCGCGAGCGCGAGATGGTCGTGGTCCACGACTTCGCCTACGCCGACGTCGGATTCGACGGCATCAAGCCGCCGAGCATCCTCCAGGCCGAGGGTGCCAAGGAGGTCGCCGTCGAGCAGTACTCGATGACGAAGAGCTTCTCGATGGCCGGCTGGCGGAGCGCCTTCCTGCTCGGCAACGCCGAGGTCGTCCAGGCGCTGGTCAAACTCAAGAGCTATCTCGACTACGGCATGTTCCAGCCGGTGCAGATCGCCTCGACCGTCACGCTCAACGAGGCCTCCGACTTCCCGCATGAGGTCTGCGCGACCTATGAACGGCGCTGCGACGCCCTCATCGACGGGTTGGCACGCATCGGTTGGGACGTCCCGAAGCCGGGCGGCACCATGTTCGTGTGGGCACCGATCCCCGAGCCCTATGCCGAGATGGATTCGGTCGAGTTCTGCTCGATGCTGGTGCGTGAGTGTGACGTCGCCCTCTCGCCGGGTCTCGGCTTCGGTCCCGGCGGCGAGGGATACGCCCGCTTCGCCCTGATCGAGAACGAGCAGCGGATCAGCCAGGCGGTCCGCAACCTCCGCCGCGGTCTGACCAAGCTCGGCTGAACGATTCGCCCCAGGCCGTCACAGCGCCGTCACGCTCCCGACACAGTCGATGCCTAGCCTCGGCCCCGTGCACACCGTCGTCGTCCGAGTCTGGCTCCCCGACCGCCCTGGTGCGCTCGGACAGGTCGCGAGCCGGATCGGATCGGTGCGCGGCGACGTGCTCGCGATCGAGATCCTCGAGATCGGTGGCGGGCGGGTGATCGACGAGCTGGTCGTCGCGCTGCCCGATCCCGCACTGGTCGATCTGATGGTGAACGAGGTGCACGCCATCGACGGCGTCTCGGTGGAGCACGTCCGAACCCAGGGGGAGGGGCACGTCGACGCGAGCGTGCTGTCGCTGTCCGCGGCCGCCGAGCTCGCCGAGACCAACCCGGCAGATCGTGTCCGGGCGTTCCTCGACGGCGTGCGCCGGCTCACCGAGGCCTCGTGGGTGATGATCGCGAGCGACGGGAACGTGATCTCATCGATCGGCGAGGTCCCGTCGGCCGACTGGGTGACGTCGCTCCTGGCCGGCAGCCGTCATCTCGGAGACCCGCACGCGACGTCGAGCGACATGTTCTGGAGCGATCTCCCGATGTCGGGTCTCTGGGTGGCGGCGGGCCGCGACGGCCGAACGGTGCACGACCGGGAGCGGGTGCGACTCGATCTGTTCGCTCGGATCGCCGACGCGCTGCTCGCTCCGTCGGTCTGACCTCAGGGGCGCGAGTACTCCCAGAACGCAAGGTTCCGCCCGGACTGGGTGGTGTGCTGCACGCTCCGGCCGCGCCGGAATCCGGCAGCCTCCGCGGTTGCGATCGCGTCGTCGTCATCTGCCCGGACCTGCATCACGACGACCCCGGTCCCGAGCGCCCGGAGGCGTTCGTCGACCGTGGCGATGAGTTCGGCTGCGTAGTGCTCCGATCCGGTGCCGAGCCACCAGCCGATGCGGCTCGCGGCGCCCGACTCCGTGCCGGCCTCGGTCAGCACGACACCGCCGACGATCCGGGCCGTGCCCTTCTCGCACACGGCGCGTGTCGCCGTCCACACGGGCACTTCCGCGAGGCCGGCACCGAAACGTCTGGCGCCGTCTGCGGTGCGGTCGCCCTCGTCGAGATCGGCTTCCGCCATCGTGGCCTCGAGCATCTGCGCGTCGGCCCGGGTTGCCTCACGGACGATCAGCCGCTCGCTGATCATGGGCGCACGATGCAGGTCGGGTGGGGTTGGATCGGATTGCGACTTCCGACGACGCATGGGTTCAGCCTTCCGCCCAGTTCCGGCTGCGTTCGACGGCGCGCAACCACTGCTGGTGACCCTGGTCGGCGGTCGTTCGGTCGGCGGCCGGTTCGAAGGTCGCGTCGAGTTGCCAGGTGGCCTGGATCGCGTCGAGATCGGGCCACACCCCTTCGGCCAGGCCGGCGAGGAACGCGGCGCCGAGTGCGGTCGTCTCCTGGTCGGCGGGCCGCTCCACGGTGACCCCGAGCTGGTCGGCCTGCATCTGCAACATGAAGTCCATGACCGATGCACCGCCGTCGACCCGGAGGTCGACGATCGGCGTGCCGCTCGCCGCCACCATGGCATCGACGACGTCCCGCGTCTGATAGGTCATCGACTCGACGACCGCTCGAACGATGTGCGCCCGTGTGGTACCCCGAGTGATGCCGACGATCGTGCCCCGCGCGTACGGGTCCCACCACGGGGATCCGAGGCCGGTGAACGCCGGCACGACCATCACGCCGCCCGTGTCGGGCACGCTCTGGGCCAGCGGGCCGGTCTCGGATGCGTCGTCGATGATGTTGATGCCGTCTCGGAGCCACTGGATCGCAGCACCCGTCACGAAGATGGCTCCCTCCAACGCATACGCCACCGTGCCGTCACCGAGCTCCCACGCGATCGTGGTCAGCATGCCCTCGGTCGGCGGTGGACAGGTGTCGCCGACGTTGAGGAGTACGAACGAGCCGGTGCCGTACGTGTTCTTGGCCATGCCCGGCCGGAAGCAGGCCTGGCCGAACAGTGCCGCCTGCTGGTCGCCGGCGACGCCGCTGACCGGGATGCCTGCCGCGGCTCCGCACCGATCCGACGTGATGCCGAACCGGCCGCTCGACGGCCGGACCTCGGGCAGCGCGTCGAGCGGTACGCCGAGGAGGTCGCACATCGCCGGGCTCCATTCGCGGGCGACGATGTCGTAGAGCAGCGTGCGGCTCGCGTTGGTGACGTCGGTGACGAACGAGTCGCCGCCGGTCAGGTTCCAGATCAGCCACGTGTCGATCGTGCCGAGCGCCAGATCGGGGCCCATGGGGATGTCGCGCTCTCGGAGCAACCACTCGAACTTCGTGCCGCTGAAGTACGGGTCGAGCACGAGGCCCGTGGTCGAGCGGACGAGGTCGAGGTGGCCGTCGGCCTCCAGCTGGTCGCAGCGTGCGGCGGTCCGCCGGTCCTGCCACACGATGGCCGTCCCGTACGGTTCGCCGGTCGCCCGGTTCCACGCCACGACCGTCTCGCGCTGGTTGGTGATACCGATCGCCGCGACGTTCTCGGGCCCGACCGTAGCGATCACGTCGTCGAGGGTGGCGAGCACGGCCTGCCAGATCTCCGTGACATCGTGTTCGACCCAACCCGGCTGCGGGTAGTGCTGAGTGAACTCACGGTAGGAGGCGACGGCGTCGCGAGGTTCCACGAACACCGCACGACTCCGGACGCCGGTCGTACCGGCGTCGATGGCGATCACACACGTGTTGGCGGAATTCTGAGTGCTCACGTTCCCGACCGTACCCGAGCGGACCGGGGGGATCCGGCTCGTTGTTCAGCGCTTGCGTTTGGTGGGGCGGTTCGGGCGAGTGCCCCCGCCCGTTCGTTTCGTGGGTGCAGGTCGAGGTCGAGGCGCGTCGACGGTGTCGGTGGCTGCCTGACTCGTGTCGGTCGTCGACGTCGCCGCGCTGTTCCGACGGTCGTTCACGGAGCGGCGCTGATAGCCGAGCTTGGCCATCGCGTAGCCGATGGCGAGGTACAGCGGGCCGCTGACGAGCAGCCCCGCGAGGATCCCGAGCAGCCCCTGGTCGCGGAAGAACACCACGAACACGGCGGCCATGATCGCCACGTAGATGAACCATTCCCGCACGAGACGTAGCCACGGAACCGGCCGATTCGCATCCCACGCCACGAACTCTTCCTAGCACCTCTGCCGGTGCCGTCCGAAGTGGTCGTGCGAGGCCGTGTCAGCGGTTGCAGCGCGTCGGAGCGCCCGTAGGCTCGACCGACGTGCGTGTGGGAGTCCTGACCGGCGGAGGTGACTGCCCGGGCCTCAACGCGGTCATCCGTGCCATCGTCCGGAAGGGTGAGCGGGTCTTCGGCGACGAGATCGTCGGGTTCCTCGACGCATGGGACGGTGTGATGGAGCGACGTACCACACCGCTGACGGTCGAGTCGATGCGCGGGTCGCTGCCCAAGGGAGGCACCGTGCTCGGCGCCCGGCGCGGAAGCCCGTACGACGTGCCCGGCGGTGTCGAGACCGTCGAGGCGACGATGTCCGACATGGGCCTCGACGGTCTGATCGTGATCGGTGGCAACGGGTCGCTGAGTGTGGCCTGCGATCTCCACAGCCAACGTGGTCTTCCGATCGTCGGTGTGCCGAAGACGATCGACAACGACATCGAAGGCACCGAGGTCACGTTCGGGTTCAACACGGCGGTGCAGATCGCGACCGATGCGATCGACCGACTGCACACCACGGCGGAGAGTCACGTTCGGGTGATGGTCGTCGAGGTGATGGGACGGCACGCCGGCTGGATCGCCACCCACGCAGGGATCGCCGGCGGCGCGACCGCCGTGTTGGTGCCGGAGCGGCCGTTCGACATCGACGAGGTGTGCGATCGGCTGGTCCGCCGGCAACAGCGTGGGAGGTTCGCACTGATCGTGGTGGTCGCCGAAGGGGCACTCCCCAAGGAGGGCTCGCTCCACGTCGGCGACGGCGAGGTCGACCGGTTCGGGCACATCCGGCTCGGCGGCGTCGGTCAGCTCGTGGCGCACGAGATCGGGGAACGTACCGGATTCGAGACCCGTCCCGTGTTGCTCGGCCACGTGCAGCGTGGTGGCACGCCGACGGCGTACGACCGGGTGCTGGCGACGCGCTTCGGCGTGGCGGCCATCGACGCCGTGCATCGCGGGGCGTGGGGCCAGATGGTGGCGCTCCGCGCCGACCGGGTCGTCGACACGCCGCTGTCCGAGGTGGTCGGACGGACCCGGCCCGTCGACATCTCCCTCTTCGAAGACGTCGCCGAGATCTTCTTCGCCTGACGGCCCCGCGGCGCACGGCGACGGCGGTGCGACGGCGGTGCGACTACGCCCCGGCCGGCAGCGGCGGGAACGGCGGTTGCGCCGACTGAACGAAGTTCGGGAAGTCGTACACGCTCAGCGGTGCGGCGGTGTTGCCGCCGACCGGACGCGGCCACGAGACCGGGCGCCCGTCGACGGTGATCTGGACCCGTTCGACGCCGTCGAGCTCGGTCGAGGTGTACACGAGTCTGTGCGAGTGCTTGCGAGAGCGGCTGGCCGGTGAGCTCGGTGAGGTCCTGGCTGACGTCGAGGAAGAGCAGCGGACCCTGCTTGAACGTGGAGTTCAGCTCCAGACTCGACGGCAGGAAGGTCGTGTACTGCTCTTCGAGCTCATCCTCGTTCGGGCCGGCGAGGAGGATCTCGATCAGGTCGCGGCGGGAGATCGCGTCACGCGGCACCGAGCGGAGCAGGCGCTCCTCACCCGGCGCGCCGAGGAAGATGCGGTCCGGGCCCTCCGCCTGGCCGCCCGTGGCGGTCTGTGACGGAGCAAGGCTCTGTTCGTCCTCGGGCAGATCTCGAGGGAGCGCGTCCGGGCTGAGCCCACAGGCGGCGAACAGCGTCGCCGCGACGGCGGCCCATGCGATCCGTCTCATTCGTCGAGCTCCTCGGCGTCGAGTTCGATCACGAATCGTGCTCCGGGTTCTCCGTCGAGCCGATCTTCGACCCAGACGCGCCCTCCGTGCATGCGGACGTGCTCGTCGACGAGTGAGAGGCCGAGCCCGGCGCCGTCGTTGCCGGCGCGACGACCGGCCACGCCGCCGCGTGCGAACCGCTCGAAGACGAGTGCGCGTTCGTGTTCGGTGACGCCGGTGCCGTGGTCCTCGACCGAGATCCGGACCTTCGTGACCGGCCGATCGGCAGCGTCGACGACGCGGATCGCCACCTCGGGATGGCCGTCGCCGTGGATGCGGGCGTTGTCGATCAGGTTGGCGATCACCCGGGCGAGTCGTCGCCGATCGCCGTTGATCAGCACCATCTCCGACCGTTCCGACACGTCGACGACGGTGTCGGGCACGCTGCTGATCCGCACCGCCTGACGCACGAACTCGGCGACCAGCAGCTCCTCGAGATGCAGCCGGACGGCGCCGGCGTCGAATCTGCTGATCTCGAGGAGGTCCTCGACGAGGCCCTGGAACCGCACCACGTCGCTCTTCAACAGATCGAGCGCCGACTGGGCCCGCTCGGGCAGTTCGTCGCGCCGGGCGTCCATCACCTCGACCGACGCCGACAGCGTCATCAACGGTGACCTGCAGCTCGTGGCTGACGTCGGACGCGAAGCGGGCATCGCGATCGATACGTTCCTCGAGCGCGGTCGCCATGTCGTTGAACGAGTTCGCGAGCACGCTCAGATCGGGGTCCTCGGTGAGCTCCAGCCTCGTGTCGAGCCGACCACCGGCGATCGCCTTCGCTGCCTGCGCGGCCACCCCGACGGGGCGAACGGCGCGCCGCGCTGCGAACGAGCCGGCGACCACACCGAGCGCGGTGGTGATGATCGTGCCCAGCACGAGCGACAGCCGGACCGACTGGAGCGTGTCGTTGACGTTCTCGAGGCTGAAGAACTCGAAGTAGGCCGCCGCCGGCTCGATCCGGTAGCCGATCGCGAGGAAGAACTCGCTGTCGATCTCGACGATCATCCGCGATGCGAGCCCGTCCTCGATGACGCGGTTGCGGAGTTGTTGCGGCAGCTGCGTCTCGTCGAAGCCGGTCCGGCCGAGCGCCCAGTCGCCGTTGTACATGATCAGCGGACTCTGGACCCCGAGCTCGACGAGCCGATCGACGGCAGGTTGAGCGCTGCTCGGACTGCCCCGCAGTTCGATCGCCGCCGTCGAGGCGTTGCTCCGTGCGAGCCCGCGCGCCGCTTCGTCCTGCTGTTGAACCACACTCGACCGAGCGAGCCCGTAGGTGACGAATGCGAGCACGACCGACAGCAGCAGCGCACCGAGGGTGAAGATGAGCAGAATCCGTCGCCGCAGGCCCCACTTGCGGCGCGGGTGCGGACGCGGGATCGTCCGGGTGTCGGGAGCGACCGCCGGAATCTCTGCGGTCGTGTCGGTCACGTCTGGAGCCGGTAGCCCAGCCCACGCACGGTCACGACGTGGCGCGGATTCGCCGCATCGGCTTCGACCTTGGTGCGCAGTCGCCGCACGTGCACGTCGACGAGCCGTCCGTCACCGAAGTAGTCGTATCCCCAGACCTTGTCGAGCAGTGCCTCGCGGCTGAAGACCTTGCCGGGGTTCTCGGCCAGCTCGCAGAGCAGACGGAACTCGGTCTTGGTGAGGTGGACCTCCTCGCCGTCGCGCAGCACCTTGCCCTCTTCGGGGATCAACTCGAGGTCGCCGAACACGAGCCGCTCGTGGGCCGGCGACGTGGGACGGATCCGGCGGAGCAGCGCCCGGATGCGCGCCGAGAGCTCCTTGGCCGCGAACGGCTTGGTCAGGTAGTCGTCGGCGCCGGCCTCGAGCCCGGCCACGATGTCATGGGTGTCGTTGCGGGCCGTGACCATCACGACCGGCACGTCGCTCGAGCGCCGAATCGTCCGGCACAGTTCGAAGCCGTCGATGCCCGGCAGCATGATGTCGATCAGGACGACATCCGGTGCGGCCGCCGCGAACAGCTCGATCGCCTGCTCGCCGCTCTCGGCCTCATCGACCGTCCACCCCTCGTCTTCGAGGGCGAGTTTCACCGCTGAGCGGATGCGCTCGTCGTCTTCCACGGCCAGGATGCGGGTACCCACGGACCCCATGATGGCGCAAATCGACCGCGAAGTGCGATCAATGCGCAGGTCAGGATGCTTGCAGCGCCTCGAGGAACGCCGCGTGGACGCCGGGAGCGGCCGCCACCATCTCCTCCGGGCGGGCCGGACGCGCCGGTGAAGTCGGTCGTGACGGCGCCCGATTCGCGAGCGATCAGCTCGCCGGCGGCGGCATCCCAGGAGTTGAGGTACAGCTCGTAGTAGACGTCGAGTCGGCCGCACGCGACCATGCAGAGGTCGACGGCCGCCGAGCCGAGCCGACGAATGTCGCGGACCTGCGTGATCAGGCGAACGAGGCGTTCGGCCTGTTCACGGCGGATCGAGGGCTGGTAGCCGAACCCGGTGCCGACGAGCGCGAGGGACAGGTCGGTCTCGTCGCTCGCGCTGATCGTGCGACCGTTGAGCGTGGCGCCCTGGCCGGCCGCAGCAGCGAACATCTCGTCGAGCGGTGGCACGTAGACGGCGGCCGCGATCATCTCGTCGCCGTGCGCGACCGCCACCGAGTTCGACCAGGCGGGTTGGTCGTACACGTAGTTGGTGGTGCCGTCGATCGGGTCGATGTACCACGAGTAGCCGCTCGTGCCCGGGTCGGCCGTGCCCTCCTCGCCGATGATGGCGTCGTCGGGACGCAGGTCGCGGATCAGCCCGACCACGTGTGCCTCGGCGGCCTCGTCGAATTCGGTCGCGATGTCGGTGGTCGACGACTTGGTCGTGCCGGCCAGCTCGGTGGCGCCGATCGCCTCACGGCGGCCGGCGAGCGCGATCTCGCCGGCGCCCCTTGCCAGCGTCTCGCACATCTCGCGCAGCGCGCTCAGCTCGTCGTCGCCGGCCGTGCCGTCGGTGTCAGCGGGGGGCATGTCCGGCCTGTTCGCGGTCGGCGATCTCACGCCACTCACCCATCGCCCTGAGTGCCAACACCGCGACGATCGCCATGCCGCCGGCGCAGGCCACGGCACCGGCCAGCAGACCGAGGCCCTTGGACACGGCGCAGTCGCCGTCGCACTGGAGGTCGACCAGTGCGAACCCGATCAGACCGCCGGCGAGACCGCCGAGAAGGATCGTCACGAACGCGACGACACGGGCAGCGACGGGTGGGATCGCCGAGAGCGGTTTCGGTTCCGACACGTCATCAGCCTACGAGGACGCGGTCGGCGGGCGGCCGGTCGACGCACGCCATAGAGTGCACCGCCGTGCGCGTGGTCGTCGTCGTTCCGACGTACAACGAGGTGGAGAACATCGAGCCGCTGTGCCGGCGGTTGCGGGTCGCGCTGCCCGACGCCGAGGTCGTGATCGTCGACGATGCCAGCCCCGACGGCACGGCCGGTGAGGTGCGGCGGATGGCGGGCGAGCTGGGCGCGATCACGCTCGTCGATCAGGCGTCAAAGGGCGGATTGGGAGCCGCGTACCGCACGGGGATCCGTGAGGCGATCGCACGGGGCGCCGACGTGTGTGTGCAGCTCGACGCCGATCTGTCGCACGACCCCGAAGCGGTGCCCGCGCTGGTCGCCAACGTCGAACACGGCGCCGATCTCGCGATCGGCAGCAGGTACGTGCCCGGCGGCCGGACCGTCGACTGGCCGTGGCAGCGCCGGGCGTTGTCCCGATGGGGCAACCGCTACGCGGCGGGCGTCCTCGGTCTGGCGGTCAACGATGCGACGAGCGGATTGCCGGGCCTACTCGACCGACGCGCTCCGGCAGATGGACTTCGAGACGGTCACCGCCGACGGGTACGGATTCCAGGTCGAGATGACTCACCGGCTCGTGGGCGCCGGCGGCCGGATCGTCGAGTTCCCGATCACGTTCCACGAACGGGTCGCCGGCGAGTCGAAGCTCGACAAGGGCATCATCGGCGAAGCGTTCCTGCTGGTGATGCGACTGTGGCTGGCCGACGCCCGTGGTCGCCGGGAACGGCGCCGCGCCGGCCGCTGACGCGAGCGCTGCGTGGTTTCGGTGAGATGCGGTCGAGGCACCCCGTCGACGTGTGCCCACCCGTTCGGCCCGAGTCCGTAGGTTGGTGCTCGTGGATCGCTCGCACCGCACCATCCTCCACGTCGACATGGATGCGTTCTACGTGTCGGTGGAACTGCGGCGGCGGCCCGACCTCGTCGGGCAGCCGGTGGTCGTCGGCGGCACGGGCAACCGTGGTGTGGTCGCCGCCGCGTCGTACGAGGCGCGGCGCTACGACGTGCACTCGGCGCTGCCGTCGGCGGTGGCTCGTCGACGCTGCCCGCACGCGGTGTTCCTGCCCGGCGACCACGAGCTGTACACCGAGGTCAGCCGCGACGTCCACGAGATCTTCGGTCGTTACACGCCGCTGATCGAGCCGCTGTCGCTCGACGAGGCGTTCCTCGACGTGAGCGGAGCCACGCGGCTGTTCGGCGAGGGCGTCGAGATCGCACGCCGGATCCGCGCCGACGTCCGCGGCGAACTCGAACTCGGCTGTTCGGTCGGTGTCGCCCCCAACAAGTTCCTCGCCAAGCTCGCGTCCGTCGAAGCGAAACCGCGTGCGCTTCCCGACCGGATCGAACCCGGCAGGGGAGTGGTCGAGGTGGTGCCCGGAGCCGAACTCGACTTCCTGCATCCCCTGCCGGTCAAGCGGTTGTGGGGCGTGGGGCCCGTCACCCTCGAGAAGCTCCGAGCGGCTCGGCGTCAAGACGGTCGGCGATCTGGCCCGGCTCGACGAGCGCACCGTGGTGAGCGCCCTGGGGCAGGCGAGCGGCACCCACCTCCTGGCGCTGTCCCGGGCCCTCGACGACCGGCCGGTGGAGGTCGACCGCGACCCGAAGTCGATCGGGCACGAGGAGACCTACCCGCACGATCTGCACGACGTCGCCGACCTCGACCGGGAGCTGGTCCGTCTGTCCGACGCGGTGTCGTCGCGGCTCCGCAGACACGGCGCCGGCGCACGCACGCTCACGCTGAAGGTGCGTTTCGCCGGCTTCCGCACGGTCACCCGGTCGACCACGCTCGACAGCCCGGTCGACACCGGCCCCGAGCTGGTGACGGCGCTCGGCCCGCTCCTCCACGCGCTCGACGTCTCGCCGGGCGTCCGGCTGCTCGGCGTGTCGACGAGCAACTTCGGGGCCGCCGTCCCAACAGCTCAGCCTGCTCGACGAGCCCGCCGAATCGGGCAAGACCGCCGAGGCGATCGACGAGATCCGCGACCGGTTCGGCACGACAGCGATCGGGCCGGCGAGCTCGATCAGCCCGCGCGGGCTCCGGGTCGTTCGCAAGGGTGCGCAGCAGTGGGGGCCCGACCAGCAACCGAAACCTGACGGGAACGAGCAGGAAAACCGCCGGTCGCGTTGAGGAACGGCCTCGGACGTGCGATGATGCACACTGATGCCGCTGTCTGAAGACGAACAACGGATTCTCCGTCAGATCGAGCAGGAGCTCGAGGCCGACCCGACGTTCTCCGAACGCGGCTACCGCGTGTCACGGAAACGGCTCGTGCTCCTCACGTTCGGCCTCGTCGCAGGGCTCGTCCTCACCGTCGCCGGCCTGGCCGTCAGCTTCTGGTTGGCGTTCGCCGGGTTCATCGGTGTGCTCGTGATGGCCGTCCTGCTCGAGCAGGAGGTCCGGGTCGTCGGCCGCGAGAAGCTCGGCAACCTGCCGATCAACGCCTGGCTCGCCGGTGCGGGCCGCCAGCGCCCGTCCGAGTGACCGCTCCGATCGGCGCCCGAGGCCGAGCATTCCGACGCGGACGACCCTGAGTTCCGACGCGGACGGCCCTGAATTCGCCCGCGACCGCCTCAACGCCAGTCGGTGAAGTACTGCCTGACGCGCTGCCGTGCCGGCTGCGTGTCGGCCGCGATCCGAGCCACCTGGTTCGACCAGAGCTCGCAGTCGTGACGCAACGTCGAGCCGTACGCCCCGGCCCGCTCGACGTCGACCGTGCCGGGCGGGGCGAAGCTGACCCGATCGACGACACCGGCCAGTGAGGTCATCGGACGAGCGGCGACCGGCAGCTGCTCGGCGGTGGCCTGCGGCCCACTCGGTGGCCGTCATCGACGGCGCGCCTCCGACGCCGGCCAGCTCGGCCGCGTCGCGGGCCCGCCACCATGCCGCGCGCACCCGCTCGTCGGCGCTGAGCGAGCGCACCGAACGCCGCTTCCACCACCGCCCGGCCGCCGGGATCGACAACAGCGCGGCGGCGGCTGCGATCACCACGATCAGCGTCCACGGCACACCACCCGAGTCGGATGTGGCCGCCGCTGCGTCACCGTCGAGCTCGCCACCGAACGTGCCCTGGCCGTCGGGGAACTGAGGGACCTCGTCGCCGAACGGGGCGAGCGTCGTGGCCGTCGTCCCGTCGCCGATCGTGGTCGGCGGTGCCACCACGGTCGATGGCGTCGTCGGGAGCGGATCGCCGCCACCGTCGCCGCCACCGTCGCCGGCACCGCCCGCTCGCTGTCCGGAGTCGTCCTGTTGTGCGGGCACCCCGGTGTAGGCCTCGGCCCCGGGTGCGCCGCGACCGGGAGTCGGCTCGAAGGCGACCCAGCCGATCCCGTCGAACCAGAGCTCGGGCCAGGCGTGGGCGTTCTTGCCCAACACGCTGTACCACCCCTCTGCGTTCTGTACCCCCGGCGTGAACCCGACTGCGACACGCGACGGGATCCCGAGGGTTCTCGCCATCGCCGCGAAGGTCGCCGAGAACTGTTCGCAGTAGCCGATCCGCTCCTTGAGGAAGCTCTCGATCGCGTTCGCCCCGTGGCCCGACTGGACTTCGAGGCTGTACTCGAAGTCGTCGCGGAACCAATCCTGCAGGGCCATCGCCTGCTGGTACGGCGTCGCGGCGTCGACGGTGACGGCACGGGCCAACTCCTCGACGACGGGAGGCAGGTCGTCGGGGAGCTCGGTGAAGATCGAATCGGGGGCGTTCGCCACCGAGGCCCCGTCGAGTACGTCGGCATCGAGTTCGGGAGCGGACGACACCACGGTGAACAGATCGCCGGCCTGGAGGTCCTGCCGCGGCGACCAACGTGGTCGTGTCGCGGTTGAGGCTGAGCCCGAGCTCCTCGCCGCCCGAGAACCCACTCGCCTGGAACGGATCGGCGGCGGCGGGCACGAGCTGACCACCGAGCGACAGGACCTGCATCTGCTGGCGGATGCGCCGGCCGTCGCCGGATCCGAAGTCGCCGTCGACCCGCTCGAGACTGCGCCGAGGCAACCGGAATCGGCGCCCGTCGAACTCGGGCAGCGTCGTGACCCGCCAATACGCGGCCGCGTCGGCGTTCACGCGGAACAGCTCGACGTTGCCCCGGTTGGTCAGGCGCGACCGGATGTCGACCAGCGGGCTGATCAGCGTCGTGTCGCCACCCCCGCGGCCACGCGTCTCGTAGAGCGGTTCGGCCTGGGCGCCCGGGATGCGTGGGCCGATCACGCCGGCGAGCAACGCAACGGCCGCCGCCGATGCCACGACCGCCGGGACGAACATCGACGGCGTCCGCCGGCTCGAGAGTTCGACGCGTCGCGACCGATCGTGCAGCGAACGAAGCGCGTTCACGGCGACGATGCCGGCGCCGATCAACAGCGCCGTGGCCACGATGCGGAGACGTGGGCTCCCGAGCGCCGCGATGAACACGAACAGGACGCCGCCGGGGACGAGCGCTTCGCCGCGCGCTTCGGCCCGGAACGCGAACGCGTCGGACATGGCGACGGTGATGATCATCGCGAAGCCGGCGAGCGTCGCCCAGCCGGTCCCGTAGATCACGGGGGCGATCGCCGTCTGGAACTGGTCGCGGACCAGGCTGAGCTCGAGTTCGACGAGGTCCCAGGTGGCGTCGGTCGGCAGCAGCCAACTCAGGGTCTCCCCGTACTGCAGCGAGACCAGCACCCACATGAGCAGCACGAACACACCCGGGACGGCGAGCCACCCGCTCACACCGGCCCGGCGCAGCAGGAACGACGTCCCGTGACCGAGCACCACCAGCAAGGTGAGATCGAACAGGAAGTCCCAACCGGAGAACACGCGGGCGAACCCGAACGCCACCGAGAACGAGAAGAACGCCAACGCGCCGGTGGCGGCGAGGTCGCGTTCGAACGGGGTCGGGGGAGTGCTCACGCCGGCACCTCGCGCTGGGGATCATCGGCATCGGTCGCCACCTCGGCGTCCCGGCTGATGCGATGCAGACCGCCGATGCCTGCGAGACGACTCCAGTTGACGCGGAACGCTTCGACCGAGGACGCGTCGACGTCGAGCCGCCCGCGCCGCGTGCCGTCGGTGAACACCCCGATTCTCGTGAGCGTCGGATCGACGATGCGCTCGGTTCGGCGCCACGCGTCGGTGGCGGGTGACGACGTGACGACGATGACGAGACCGAGACCCTCGCTCGGGTCGCGCTCGAGCTCGCCCAGTGCCGGACCGATCGTGATCGGTGCGAGCAGGCGGAGGGTGTTCTGGGCGACGTCGGGGCCCCGGAGGTCGATCCCGCCGCCGGTGACGAATCGTGTGGTGAGCCCGACCCGGTCGGCGCTCAGTACGAGGCTGCCCGCGGCGGTGATCGCCCGCTCGAAGACGTCGGCCTCGTCGTCGGTGACCGGCGCCGGGTAGGCGTCGCCGTCGCGGTCGAGCACGATGATGCAGCGCCGGACGCCCTGCGCCTCGTGCTGGCGCACCTTGAGTTCGTCGGATCGGGCCGATGCCCGCCAGTGGATCGACCGGGGCTCGTCTCCCGGGACGTAGTCGCGCAGGCTGTGGAACTCGCCGGGGCCGACGCGTTGCGACAACGCGAGCAGGTGCCGTCCGAGCACGCCGTGCCCCAGCGCCGGCATGGGTAGTTCGAAGGTCTGGGGTGCGACGGTGAGTTCGGTGCCACCCACGGCGACCATTCGCGATGATGCCAAGCCCAGCAGATCGCGGCGTTCGAGTTCGGCCGGGCCGACCGTCAGCACGCCGCGGCGGTTCGCCGGGACGCGATATCCCGCGGTGACCTGATCGCCCGATCGCATCGGAGCGATCGTCATGTGCGCCGTGTTGTTCGCTCCGACCGGCTCGGTCAGGTCGACTCGCGGTGAACGGAGACCGGCACGGTTCTCGACGAGCAGGTCGACGCGGCCGGTGTCACCGACCGTCAGCACCGACGGATGCGCCCAACGCGTGATTGCCAGTCGTGGCTGGTGGAACCGCACCGTCAGCACGGCGAGGCCGACGGCGAAGCCGAGCGCCGCGCCGATCACGAACAGCTCGACGATGCCGAACACGCGCCCGATGACCAGCGCGGCGACCGCACCGACCACGATCGTCCAGCCTTGACGAGTCGGCATCAGTGGAAAACCCGCCTCGCTGGCCAGATGTTCCGGACCGGCGGCATCATCACCGTGCGATCGGAACGGGAACGTCCGCCAGCAGTTCGCGCACCGTGTCCTCCGCCGTGGAACGGGCGTTGCTGCCCAGCCTTGAGCACGAGGCGGTGCGCGAGTGCGGGCGCCGCGACGGCCTTGACGTCGTCGGGGGTCGCGTAGTCGCGGCCCTGCGACGGCGGCGTAGCTGCGGGTCGCGGCCGCCAGCTGCAGGGTGGCGCGGGGCGACAGACCGAGCTCGATCGCACTGTGCCGTCGACTCGCCTCGGCGATGTCGACCATGTACGACTTGAGTGCGCTCGCCAGATAGACCGTCTTGACCGTCGCGATCATGGCGAGCAGCTCGCTCGGACGACACGACGGGCTCCAGCTCGCGCAGCAGTCGCCGGCGCTCTCGCCGTCGAGGATCGAGATCTCGGCGGTGCGGCCCGGGTAGCCGATCGAGATGCGGAGCAGGAAGCGGTCGAGCTGGCTCTCGGGCAGCCGGTACGTGCCCTCCTGCTCGACCGGGTTCTGCGTCGCGATGACCATGAACGGCGGCGCCAGCGGGTGGCTCGTGCCGTCGACGGTGACCTGGCGCTCCTCCATCGCCTCGAGCAGCGCCGACTGCGTCTTCGGCGAGGCGCGGTTGATCTCGTCGGCGAGCACGATGTTCGCGAACAGCGGGCCCGGCTGGAACCGGAACTGCTCCGTCGACCGTTCGTAGATGCTCACGCCGACGAGGTCGGTCGGGCAGGAGGTCGGGCGTGAACTGGACCCGCTTCCAGGTGCAGTCGACCGAGGCCGCCAGCGCCTTGGCGAGCGAGGTCTTGCCCGACGCCCGGCACGTCCTCGATCAGCAGGTGGCCCTCGGCGAGCATGCCCGATCAGCGCGAACTCGATCGCCTCGCGCTTGCCCTGCACGATCGTCGCGATGTTGCTCGCGATGCTGTCGAACAGGGTCGAGAAGGTGGTCGTCGCCTCCGCAGTCTCCGTCACGGTCGGAAGGGTAGACGCTGGCGACGCCTGGTCTGCTCCGGCGCCGAGGTACGGTGCCGCGACGTGAGCGCACGGGTTCGTCGCGATCGATCTGGGTCCGAGCCGGCTCGCCGCGGGCATCGTCGACGCCGACGGACGAGGTCGTCGTCCGTGACCGGCTCGCCACCCCGGCGCGCAACGTGTGGCCGGCGCTCACGCAGCTCGTCAGGCGGGTGCTCGCGGCCAATCCGACCGACGTCGACGCCGACTGGGCGGGGTCACCTGTCCGGGGCCGATCGATCGTGGCACCGGGTCGATGAAGCCGATCGGCATGCCGACGTGGCACGACTTCCCGCTGCGGCGACGAGCTGGCTGCGATCACCGGATCTGCCCATCGACATCGAGACGGCCGGACGTGGACTCGCGCTCGCCGAGCTCTGGCAGGGCGAGGCGTCGCTGCTGCCGCCCGCCGAGCAGCAGTTCGCCACGCTCGTGCTCGGCGACGACGTCGACGGAGCGCTCGTCGTCGGCGGACGTCTCGCCGAGGGCCTGACCGGCAACCTCGGCCAGTTCGGCCACCTGATCGTCGAGCCCGAAGGGGCGCAGTGCGCGTGCGGGGCGGTCGGGTGCCTCGACTGCCTACGCGAGCGCGCACGGCGATCGAGGCGAGCATCAACCGTGACCTCCGACGCACGCCCGCGGCGATCGTCGAGCGGACCGGCATCATGGTCGCTCGGGCCTGCGCGTCGATCGCGGCGCTGCTCGACGTCGCCGACATCGTCGTCGGCGGGCTCGTGCCGTCGGTGCTCGGCGAGCCGTTCTTCGATGCACTCGCGAAGGAGCTCGATCAGCGCTCCGGTCTGGCTCACCTCGCCGAGCTTGCGCGTCCGAGGTGTCGGAAGCGCCAAGGTCGGCCCGCTCGTCGCCGCAGCGGCGGTGGCCCGCCGAGCCCAGCAGCTCCGTGCCGACGACACGCCCGTCGACGACCGCGTCGGCCACGTCGGCCGACGGTCGACGACGATCGCAGCGCGACCGGGACGTCGCCGGCCGCCGCCGCGATCTACCCGTGGGTAACCCCGAGCGATAAGGTCGCGACATGCAGCCCACCTACTCCGCCGATGCCGACGCGTACCGCCAGAAGGTGCAGGCGTTCCTCGCCGAGAAGCTCCCGACGAACTGGGCCGGGATCGGCCGGCTCGACGGCGACGCGCTCACCGAGTTCGTCACCGAGTGGCGCGACACGCTGTACGAGGCCGGGCTATCTGGCGCCCGGGTGGCCGGTCGAGTACGGCGGTGCCGGTCTGTCGGCGCTCGAGCAGGTGATCCTCGCCGAGGAGTTCGCCAAGGCCGGCGTGCCGACCGGCGGCCCCAACGACGTGTTCGGCATCCAGATGCTCGGCAACACGATCCTCCTGCAGGGCACCGACGAGCAGAAGGCGCACTACCTGCCCGCGCATCCTGTCGGGTGAGGACACGTGGTGCCAGGGCTACAGCGAGCCGAACGCCGGCTCCGATCTCGCGAACGTCGGGCTGCAAGGCCGAGCTCGACGGCGACCAGTGGGTGCTGAACGGTCAGAAGATCTGGACGTCGGCCGGCCATCTCGCCGATCACATCTTCACGCTCGCTCGCACCGACCCCGACGCGCCGAAGCACAAGGGCATCTCGTTCCTGCTCGTCGACATGCGTCAGCCGGGCGTCGAGGTCCGGCCGATCAAGATGATCTCCGGGCGACAGCGAGTTCAACGAGGTGTTCTACACCGACGCCACCGTGCCCCAAGGAGAACGTCGTCGGCGGGGTGAACGACGGCTGGCGCGGTCGCCATGACGCTGCTCGGGTTCGAACGTGGCGAGGCTGCGGCCACGGTCCGATCCAGTTCCAGGCCGAGGTCGATCGTCTGCTGATGCTGGCCAAGGAGCGCGGCGTCGCCGACGACCCGGTCATCCGCCAGAAGCTGGCGTGGGCGTACGGCCAGGTCGCAGATCATGCGGTACAACGGCATGCGCGTGCTCACGCAGTTCCTGCAGGGGCATCACCCCGGTCCCGACGCGGCGATCTCGAAGCTGTACTGGAGCGAGTACCACAAGCTCGTGACCGAGCTGGCCGTCGACATCCTCGGTGCGGACGCGATGGTGCCCGAGGGGCGTCGAGCCGTCGTCGTCGTTCTCGACCGACGACGCCGGCGCGCCCGAACTCGTCGGTGTCGTGGGTCGGCGACGTTCCTCAACGCCCGCGCCGGCACGATCTACGCCGGGCTCGTCGCAGGTCCAGCGCAACATCATCGGCGAGATGGTGCTCGGTCTGCCGAAGGAGCCTCGCCCGAAGTGATCCGCGTGGCGATCGCCGTGCTCGGTCGGCCGTCGCTGTGGCCGACCGCGGTCCGACACGGCGCGCCGAACGGCGACGACCGGGCTGGTGGCGTCGGCCGCCCGTTCCTGCCCGTGCCGTCGGGCGACTATCTGCGGTTCCGGCTGCGTCACCCAGTACGGCGAAACCGATCGTCGGCCGGATCCGGCCGATGTGCTGGACTATCTGGCGTGGTGCCGCGACTGGGATCGGGCCGCCGGCTCGTGACGAGGGCGGGGGAGTGATCGCGGTGCGACGCGCCCTCGTGCTCAATGCGAGCTTCGAGCCGCTCAGCGTCGTCCCGTCACGCCGAGCGATCTGTCTGCTGCTCGCCGACAAGGCCGAACTGCTCGAAGCCGACGATGCGGTCGTCCGGTCCGAGACGCTCACCATGCCGAGTCCGGCCGTGATCCGGCTGTGCTACATGGTGAGGGCACCGCGCCGGCGCGTCGCGTCGGTGTCCCGTCGGGCGGTCTTCGCCCGTGACGACTATCGCTGCCAGTACTGCGGTGGAGGCGCCGATTCGATCGATCACGTGGTGCCACGATCTCGCGGTGGCGGCGACGGCTGGGACAACCTCGCCGCGGCGTGCCGTTCGTGCAACTCGGTCAAGCGCAATCGCACGCCCTCCGAGGCGGGCATGCGACTGCTCCGTCCGTGTCGCGCCGCCACGCGCCAGCGCGTGGACGATCGTGGGCATCAGCGGCGTCCCCGACACGTGGAAGCCGTACCTGGCGCTGGCCGGGTGATCGCGCGTCGATAGCGTGACCTCGTGGTCGAGGTCGTGTCGCGGAGGGGGACGGTCGCCGAACTGCACGGACTCGATCCGTTCGCCGGAGCCGAGCCGGTCGCGCCGGTCGTGTGGTGGTGCCGGCCGACCGACGACGCGCTCGTGCTCGGTTCCCGCCAGAGCGAGGACCTCGTCGACCCGGCCGCCTGCGAGCGCGCAGGGCTCTCGATCGTGCGTCGCCGCTCCGGCGGTGGCGCGGTGTTGATGCGCCGCGCGTCGGTCCTCTGGGTCGACGTGGTGCTGCCGCCCGGCATCGCACCCGACGACGTGCGGGGCTCGATGGTGTGGATCGGGGAGGCGTGGCAGCACGTCCTCCGTGTGCACGCCGACCGGTCGCTCGAGGTGCATCGCGGTGGTCTGGCGTGCTCGGAGTGGTCGGATCTCGTGTGCTTCTCGGGTGTCGGGCCCGGAGAGGTGCTCGACGGCGACACCAAACTGGTCGGTCTCAGCCAGCGCCGAACGCGTCGTGGCATCCGGATCCAGGCGCTCGTGTACGGCAGCTCGGTGGCGGGCGAGTATCGCTCGCTGTTCAGTGGTGAGGTGCCCGCCGGCGATCCGCCGGGTCAGGCGTGGTTGCCCGGACTCGATGGCGACGCGCTGGCCTCAGCGCTGGCCTCACGGCTCACCCACGTGTGATTCGCGCGTAGCGCGCGAACAGATCCTCGAATCCGTCAAGTTTCCGTCAACTCCCTGACCTGGTGGTTTGGGCACTGGCGGGGCGAATTGGGTTGAATTGGTTGACATTGGTGAAATGTGGCGACCATACTTGCCGCCACGAGGGGTGCCCATGGCTCTCGGGTGAGGCAGCAGGACCGTGGGTGCTGATCGGAAGGAACGGCACGGAACGTGTTCGTCGGTGAATACGACCGGAGTGTTGACGGCAACGGCCGCGTGGCTCTGCCGTCCACGTTCCGCGACGAGCTCGGCGACCGCTGCTACGTCACCACCGACCCGGGGGGCTTCGTGGCCATCACCACGGTCGAGAACTTCGAGTCCGATGCCGCGACGCTGCTCGAGGAGGTCCGCAACGGCCTGCGACCCGAATCGGCGCTTCGGAACTTCGGCGTCAACTCGTCGATCGTGGCGATCGACAAGCAGGGTCGCATCACACTCGACGAGGCCACGCGTGACCACGCCGGCATCCGTCCGGGGGCACAGGCGATCCTGGCCGGCGCCCTGAGCAAGCTCGAGGTGTGGCGTCCGTCGCGCTACGGCACGGTGCGCGGCGAGGACGCCGTCATCCAGCCGCCGAGGGTCTGGGCCGACGAGGACGACACATGAGCGAGCCCAGCTTCGACCACCAGCCGGTGATGCGCGACGAGATCGTCGATGCGCTCTCGCCGGTACCGAGCGGTGTGGTGCTCGACGCCACGCTCGGAGGAGCCGGCCACAGCGAAGCGCTGCTCGAGTCACGAGACGACATCCGGGTGCTCGGGCTCGACCGCGACGGCGACGCCCTGGCCGCGGCGTGGCGCCGCCTGGCCCCGCACGCCGATCGAGTCATGACGCAGCGCTGCCGATTCGACGAACTCGACGAGGCCATGCGTGCCAACGAGGTCGAACAGCTGAGCGGGGCGCTCTTCGACCTCGGCGTGTCGTCCCCACAGCTCGACCGAGCCGAGCGTGGCTTCTCCTATCGCAACGACGGACCGCTCGACATGAGGATGGACACCGACGCCCGCTGGTCGGCCGACGACGTCGTCAACGGGTACGCCGAGTCGGAACTGGCCGACATCATCCGCCGCTACGGCGACGAGCGATTCGCGCGCCGGATCGCTGCCGCCATCGTGGCCGCACGCCCGATCGAGTCGACGACCCGCCTCGCCGAGGTGATCACCACCGCGATCCCGGCTCCGGCACGGCGCACCGGCGGTCATCCCGCCAAGCGAACCTTCCAGGCGATCCGCATCGAGGTCAACGGCGAACTCGACGCGCTGCCCGACGCGCTCGATCGGGCGATCGATGCGCTCGTGCCCGGGCGGCCGGCTCGCCGTGCTCTCGTACCACTCCGGCGAGGATCGGATCGCCAAGGAACGGATCCGCGACGCCGAGACCGGCGGGTGCGAATGCCCGCCCGAGCTGCCGTGCGTGTGCGGGGCGGTACAGACCGTTCGTGTCGTCCGTGGCATCCCGAAGCGCCCGACCGCCGACGAACAGGCGACGCAACCGGCGGGCGACGTCGGCCCGACTCCGCGTCGCCGAGAAGCTCGAACCGTCACCGAGGAGCGAGGCCTGATGGCGATCCCCTGCTGCGGCCCGGCTCTCCCAAGGGCTCGCAACCGAGCCCTCCGCGGTCGACTCGTCGACGTCGCCGACCCCGCGTCATCGGGCCTCAGTCGACCTCATCGACCCGGTGACGTCGACGGTCGTCGCCAGCTCACCGTCGTGCCGGCCCGCCGTCGATTCGCGTGGTTCGCCGTGTCGCTGACGGTGTTGGTGTCGGCGGTGATGATGGGAGCGATCGGCCTGCACACCCGGATCGCCGAGCGCCAGCTCGAGATCGACGCCGTCGAACGATCGGTCCGCCGCGCCCAGGAGGAGTTCGACGTGTTGCGATCGCAGCGAGCAGAGCTCCGTTCGCCCACGCGGATCGCGGCCGAGGCAGCCGCGATCGGGATGGTGGTGGGTTCCGAGAGCGAGTTCGTCGCCGTCGACCCGATGCTGCTCGCCGTCACGATCGCCCGCACCGGCCACAGCCCCATCGCCGACGAGGTCGTGCCGGGTGCCAATCAGGACCTCGAGCCGCTCGACCAGTTCCGGTTGGTCAAGCGCGTCGAGTTCGGAGACGCCATGAGCCGACGGACACCGCCCCTCGCCCCGTCCGCCGGAGCGCGCCCAAGGTCCGTCGCGCCGCCCGCTCCGGCTCCCGGCGCACGTCATCGTCCTCGACGAGGTCACGCACCGCATCGGGCGCCACATCGGCGGCCCGTCGAGCCGCCGGACCAGGTCGACGTCGGGGTCGGGCGCCAGAGCGACGGCGGCGAGTGGTCGCCGGTCGAGTGGCGGTTCGTCGCCGAAACGCCGCGCGACCGACTTCGACCACCACCACGACGACGACCGCGTCGGCGCCGGGAGGTCAGCCGCGGTGAACAGCCGTCCAGCCCGACGCGCGAACACGTGGGTGTGCGGCGCCGTTCGGGAAAGAAGCGGGTGCTCGCCGCCAAGCCCCAGGTCGTCAAGCGCGCCGCGCCGCGCGGGATCGGATCGTCGTCGCTGCGGCTCCGGCTGCTGCTCGTCGTGCTGCTCGTCGTCCTGGGCTCGGTCCTCTACCGGGTCGCCAGACTGCAGACCACCGGCGGAGAGTCCCTCCGCGTCGGCCGGGGCCGAGCAGTGGGAGCGAGTCCGTCCGCTGGCCGCCGACCGTGGTGCGATCTTCGACCGCAACGGCGAGGAACTCGCCATGTCGATCCCGGCGTACTCGATCAGCGTCAACCCCAAGCTCGTCGTCGACGAGGCCGGTACGGCGCGCGTGCTGCAGTCGGTGATGGGGCTCGACGACGTCGAGGCCGCCGAACTGTACGAGGCGCTGGTCGCCAAGGAGACCGGCTTCCGGTACGTGCGACGAGAGGTCGACGTGGCCGTCGGCGAACAGCTCGCCAACCTCGAGCTCACCGGCGTCAACGTCGACGCCGAGGACAAGCGCATCCTGCCCGGCGGCGACACCGGCCGCAGCGTGATCGGGCGAACCGACATCGACGGCGTCGGCACCGCCGGTCTCGAAAAGCAGTACGACGAGCTCCTGACCGGCACCCCCGGCTCGCTCCGCAAGGAGATCGCCCCGGGCGGCCGATCGATCGCGGGCAGCGAGCAGATCATCTCGACGCCGGTTCCCGGCAACGACATCGTCCTCACCCTCGATCGCTCGATCCAGTTCGCCGCCGAGGAGGCACTGCTCGAGACGGGTCGGCGAGCTCGGTGCCCAGTCGGGCACGATCATCATCATGGACACCGACACCGGTGACATCTTCGGGATGGCGTCGGTGCAGCGCAACGACGACAACGTCGTCGAGATCACGAGCGGCAACTACGCCGCGGTCGCCGCCTACGAGCCGGGTTCGGTCGCCAAGGTCGTCACCGATCGCGGCCGAGTCTCAACCAGGGTGTCGTCACGCCCGACAGCACGTTCGTCGTGCCGTGGCGCAAGCAGTACGCCGACGACCTGCTGACCGACTCGCACCAGCATCCCGACGAGCTGATGACGGTCGACCAGATCCTCGTCGAGTCGTCGAACATCGGCACGATCATGGTGCAGCAGGAGATCGGCGGCGAGGACTGGGAGATGGCGCGCCAGACGCACTGGGAGTACCTGCGCCGCTTCGGCTTCGGCGAGCGCACACGCGCTCGACTTCCCGGACGAGTCGGAGGGCATCCTCAAGCACTGGACCGACCTGTGGGGGTCGGAGCGGGTGACCGTCGCGTACGGCCAGGGCTTCGCGGCGTCGTCGATCCAGATGGTCACCGGCGATCAACGCGATCGCCAACGACGGCACGTACGTCGCTCCGCGGCTCGTGGCCGGCACCGTCGGCCCCGACGGCGAGGTGATCGCCGGCCGAGCCGTCGGCGAGTCGCGCGAGATCGTGCGCCCGGAGATCGCCCTCCAGGTGCAGCAGATGATGCGCTCCGTCGTGTGCGACCCGGCCGGCACCGGCAAGCGGGCCCAGGGGCCTCGAGAACTGTTCAGCGTCGCCGGCAAGACCGGGACGGGCCTCAAGTCGCAGCCCAACGGCGACCTACCTCAACGCCGCCGGCGAGCGGGTGTACTACGCCCAGCTTCGTCGGCTTCTTCCCGGCGGAGGATCCGCAGATCACGGTGCTCGTGTCGATCGACGAGCCGCCCGCCGGCGACATCAACCGATTCGGTGGCACCGCCGCGGCACCCGTGTTCCGCGAGCTCGTGCCCGACCATCGCCCACGAGACGAACCTGCAGCCACCCGGCGTTCACGACGCCGTGCGAAGCCCAGTGATGGAGCGCCGGCCGACGCCGGCTCGATCGTGGCCGCAGCGATCCCGGAACGCCTCCTGGTCGGCATCACGGGCGACGGGACCGTGGTGGTGGACGATCTCACCCACGACTCTCGCGACGTCCGACCGGGGTGTGCGTTCGCCTGTGTCGTCGGCGAACGTTCCGACGGGCACGACTTCGCCGAGGCGGCGGTTCGTGACGGCGCCGTGCTGCTGCTGGTCGACCGGGAGTTGCCGCTCGACGTGGCCCAGATCGTCGTCGACCGACGTCCGGCTGGCCATGGGTCCCGCCGCGGCGGTGGTGCACGGTCACCCGTCACGCTCGCTTCGCCTCGTCGGGATCACGGGCACGAACGGGAAGACGACGACGGCGCACATGCTCGCCGCCATCCTGCGATCGCACGGACTGACGGAGCGCACGCTCGGCACACTCTCGGGTGCCAGGACCACCCCGGAGGCGCCCGATCTGCAGCGCCGACTCGCCGAGTTCGTCGCCGACGGTGTCGACGCGGTCGTGATGGAGGTGTCCTCGCACGCGATGGTGTACCACCGTGTCGACGGCACCGAGTTCGACGTCGTCGTGTTCACGAACCTCGGTCGCGACCACCTCGACCTCCACGAGTCGATGGAGTCGTACTTCCGCGCGAAGGCGGCCTTGTTCGACCCGTCGCTCGCAGCCGAGGGAGCTGCGAACATCGACGACCCGTACGGCCAGCTGTTGCTGGACGCAGCGTCGATCGAGATGACCGGCTTCGGTCGGGAACAGGTGTCCGAGGTCGAGGTCGGCGTCGCACATCACGACTTCACCTGGCGCGACGTCCGGGTTCACGTGCCGATCGGCGGTGACTTCAACGTCATGAACTCGCTCGCGGCGCTCACGGTGGCAAATCTGCTCGGCATCTCGCCGGCCGACGCGGCGGACGGGTTGGCCGACCGTCGACGCCGTGCCCGGCCGGTTCGAGACGGTCAGCGATCCGTGCCGCCACTCGGTCACCGTCGTCGTCGACTACGCGCACACCCCCGACGGGCTCGAGGAGCTGCTCCGCGCCGGCCGGCGGTTGGTGCCGGACGGGCGTCTCATCGCCGTGTTCGGCTGCGCAGGCGACCGCGACGTCGAGAAGCGGGCACCGATGGGTGCGGTCGGTGCCCGTCTGGCCGACGTGCCGATCGTGACGTCGGACAACCCGCGAGGCGAGGATCCCCGGGCGATCGTCGACCAGGTCGTCGACGGCGCCGAACCCGCGGATCGGGCCAAGGTGCATGCCGAGGTCGACCGTCGGGCTGCGATCGCGCACGCGATCCGCGTCGCCGGGCCGGGCGATCTGGTCGTCGTTGCCGGCAAGGGGCACGAGACCACGCAGACGATTGGCGACGAGGCACGCCCGTTCGATGACAGAGTGGTGAGTCGCGAGCTGCTCGACGAGCTGGCTGCGACCGACATGACTGGAGAACCCTCGTGATTGCCGTCCTGATCGCCGGCGCGGTGTCGACCCTCATCTCGCTGTTCGGGACCCGATACCTCATCGTGTTCTTCCGGACGCGCGGCCAGGGGCAGCCGATCCTCGGCAAGGAGGACCACGGCCCCGAACACCACATGGTCAAGCAGGGCACGCCCACGATGGGCGGCATCGCGATCGTCGTCGCGGCGTTCGGTCGGCTGGGTCGTGGCCCACGTCCGCGACATCGCGTTCTCGGATCAGGCGATGATCGTCTGGGTCGGCATCCTCTCGATGTCGTTCATGGGGTTCCTCGACGACTGGATCAAGGTTCGCAAGCGCCACAACCGCGGCATCTTCTGGAAGCAGAAGAACTACATCACGATGGCGATGGCGGTCGGCTTCGCCTGGTGGCTCGCGGCGACCACCGGGATCGACGAGTCGATCACGCTGGTCCGCGCCGGTGACCTCGGGTTCGAGGTCCCCACCGTCGTCTGGATCATCTGGGCGGGCATCATCGTGTGGGCGACCACCAACGCGGTGAACGTCACCGACGGCCTCGACGGCCTCGCCGGCGGTTCGGCGCTGATGGGGTTCGGCGCATTCATGATCATCGCCTACTGGGCGTTCCGCAATCCCGAGGTGTACCCAGCGGTCGTCAACCCGCTCGACATGGGCGTGCTCGCCGCAGGCTTCGCCGGCGCCTGCCTCGGGTTCCTCTGGTGGAACGCCGCGCCGGCGCGGATCTTCATGGGCGACGTCGGTGCGTTGGCGATCGGCTCCGCCCTGGCATTCCTCGCGCTCACGCTCAACACCCACCTGCTGCTCATCTTCATCTGCGGCATCAACGTGATCGAGGCCGGTTCGGTCGCGGTGCAGATGGGGGTCTTCAAGGCGTCGGGCCGCACCCGGCGGCTGTTCCGGATGTCGCCGATCCACCACCACTTCGAGCTCGGCGGTTGGCCCGAGACGACCGTGATCATCCGGTTCTGGCTGATCTCTGCGATCTGCGTCGCGTCGGCGCTGGCGATCTTCATCGGCGACTTCACACGGGAGGTCGGCTGATCATGCGCGTCCTCGTCTACGGACTGGCGATCGCCGGGGCGTCGACCGTACGCGCCCTGCAACGCCGCGGCCACGACGTGGTCGTGGCCGATGATCACATCGACGACGCCAAGCAAGATCTGGCGAACGCGCTCGGGGTCGAGCTGCTGCCAACACCCCTCGACCCCGGCGCGTTCGCCTGCCAATTCGACCTGATCGTGCCCGCGCCCGGTGTGCCGGAGACGCACGACCTCGTCGCCGCAGCTCGCCGGAACGGTGTGCCACTCGCCTCGGAGATCGAGCTCGGCTACCGCTGGGAGCAGGGGCGCTCCGGCGGTCCGCGCCCGATCCTGGCGGTCACCGGGACCGACGGCAAGACGACCACCACCGACATGGTCGTCGCGATGCTCCGAGCGGCCGGCCATCGCGCCGAGGCGGTCGGCAACACCGACGTGCCGTTCGTCGATGCCGTCGACACGGATCTCGACGTGTTCGTGATCGAGTGCAGCAGCTTCCGGCTCGCCTGGACCGAGCACTTCCGGGCCGACGCGGCGGCATGGCTGAACTTCGCCCCCGACCACCTCAACTGGCACGCGACGCTCGACGGCTACGAGGCCACCAAGGCCCGGATCTTCGATCTGCAGCGGTCGACCGATGTCGCCGTCGGGTTCATCGACGATCCGGTGGTGTCGAACCACCTCCGGCGGGCTCCGGGCCGTCAGATCTCGTTCGGACTCGATCGGGGCGACTACCGGCGCGAGGGCGACGAACTCGTCGGGCCGTCCGGCCCGATCGGTGACGTCGCTTCGATGGGCAGGGCCCTGCCGCACGACATCACCAACGCGCTCGCGGCCGCGGCGCTCGTGCTCGAGACCGGGCTCGCAGAGGCACCCGCGATCGCGTCGGCCCTCGCCCGCTTCGAGGCGCAGCCGCACCGCCTGGAGTCGATCGCCGAGGCCGACGGGAGTCACCTGGTACAACGACTCGAAGGCGACCACCCCTCACGCTGCCGCCACGGCGATTCGAGCCTTCGACTCACTCGTCCTGATCGCCGGTGGGAGCCGCAAGGGGGTCGATCTGTCGCCGATGGCGACCGGCGTCGACCACGTCCGAGCCGTGGTCGCGATCGGAGAAGCCGCACCCGACGTGCGAGCGGTCTTCGAGCCGACGACCACGGTGGTCGAGGCATCGAGCATGGCGGCCGCGGTCGCGGCTGCGGCCGAGATCGCCCGACCCGGCGACGCCGTGGTGCTCTCGCCCGGATGTGCCAGCTTCGACTGGTACGGCGGCTACCCCGAGCGCGGCGACGACTTCCGCTCGCTCGTTCGCCAACACCTGTCGATGTCGTCCGGCGACCCGGCCACCCACGTCGAGGCCTCGGCATGATCAACCAACCGTTCGAGAAAGGTGGTCGACGACCATGACGTCCACATTGAATCCCACCCCGGCTGCGTCCGACGTTCGTGCCCGGCGTGAAGCCGCGCTCGATCGGTTGCACGGCGGTGCCGAGCGCACGAAGCGCACGCGCCGGGTCAAGCCGTCCCGTCGGGCCGTGCAGATCAAGGAGCCACGCCCGGCCGAACAGCTCGGCCCGACGCCGGGCGTGTTCTATGCGATCGTCGTGATCGTCGCGGTGTTCGTGATGCTCGGTCTGGTGATGGTGCTGTCCGCGACCTCGGCCAATCAGGTCGGGGGCGACACGTCGCCGTACTCGATCTTCAACCGACAGCTGCTCTGGGCCAGCCTGGGTCTGGTCGGCATGCTGATCGCGATCAAGGTGCCGTATCAGCGGCTGCGCTCGTTCGTCATCTTCGGCACGATCCTCGCGGCGGGTGGCATGATGCTCCCGTTCGTTCCCGGTCTCGGCGCGACGATCAACGACGCCAACTCGTGGGTGCGATTCGGTTCGTTCGGATTCCAGCCCTCCGAGTTCCTGAAGCTGGCGGCGATCGCATTCCTCGCCGACATGTTCGCTCGTCATCGCGACGAACTGCACGAGCCGCGACGCGGCGTGATCCCGATGGCCGTGGTGGCGTTCGGGTGCGCGGGTGTCAGCTTCATCCAGGGTGACCTCGGGTCGGCGATCGTGCTGGCCGCCGTCGTGCTCGCCGTCGGTCTGATCGCCGGCGTGCCGATGATCCACGTCGCCTCGATCGGCCTCGTCGGCGCGCTCGGCGCGACGATCGCGGTCATCTCCGACCCGCGCCGCTTCAACCGACTCGCCGCGTTCCGCGACATCGAGGGCAACAAGGAGCACCTCGCCTGGCAGTCGTGGCAGGGCTTGCTCAGCATCGCCAACGGCGGGATGACCGGTTCGGGCATCGGAGGCAGCAACTCGAAGCTCGGCTACCTGCCGCTCGCACACAGCGACTTCATCTTCGCGGTGATCGCCGACGAGCTGGGCTTCGTCGGCTCGGTCGCGGTCGTCGGTGGGTTCGCACTCCTGGTCTGGTTCGGCATCCAGACGGCGCTCGCGGCCCCGGATCAGTTCGGTCTGATCCTCGCCGGGCGGGATCTCCGCCTGGTTCGGCGTCCAGGCGATCGTCAACATGGGTGGCGTCGTCGGTCTGATGCCGGTGACCGGGTTGACGCTGCCGTTCTTCTCGGCCGGTGGCACGTCGCTGTTCACGTCGATGGTGGCGGCCGGTCTCCTGTTGAACGTCGCCCGACGCGCCGTGACGGCACCCCGCCGTGGCGCGAGGTCCAGCTCGTCGACGAGACCGACCCGACGACACGCCACGCCGGCACGGTGACCGACACGTTCGCGGTCGTGACCGGAGGCGGCACGTCCGGTCACGTGTTGCCGGCGATCGCCGTCGCGGAGGCCCTCGTGGCGAAGGGGCACGAGCCTGCGTCGATCCACTACATGGGCGCCCGGCGGGGCATCGAGACGCGACTGCTCCCCGAGACGCCGTTTCCCCACACGTTCTTCGACGTGGTCGGGTTCCAGCGCAGCCTGAGCCGCCGGAACCTCGGATTCGTCCCCAAGATGCTCTCGGCGCGACGGCAGGCGATCGACGTGATGCGTTCGCTGCGTCCTCGAGTGGTGGTCAGTGTCGGCGGCTACGCCAGCATGCCGGCGGTGCTCGCTGCTTCGGCGCTGGACATCCCGGTGGTCGTGGTCAGCTACGACCTGCGACCCGGCCGCGCCAGCTCGCTGGCCGCGAGGCGAGCTGCGGCCTGTGCCGTCGCGTTCCCCGACTCCGCCCTGCCGCGAGCGACGTTGACCGGCGCGCCGGTACGCCAGGAGATCCTCGACATCGACCGCCGTCGGGATCGGGCCGCCGCCAGGCACCGGCTCTCGCTGCCGGCGGACCGGTTCGTCGTCGCCGTGATGGGGGGATCGCAGGGTTCCGGGGTGCTCAACGGCGCCGTCGCGTCGATCGTGGCCGAGCGCGGCGACGACTCGTCGATCGCGATTCGCCACGCCGTCGGCGAACGATTCATCGACGATGCGCTGCCCGCGACCGACGGCGCGGACGGTCTGCTGTATCAGCCGATCGGGTACGAGCCGGACATGGCGCTGGTGTATGCGGCCGCCGACGTGCTGGTCGGCCGTGGCGGGGCCAGCACGGTGCACGAGGTGGCCGTGACCGGCATCCCTGCCGTCCTCGTGCCGTGGGCCGGTTCCGCCGAGGACCATCAGACGCTGAACGTTCGGTGGCTGTCCGATGCGGGCGCCGCCGTCCACCTGCCGGAATCGGCCATCGATCGGCTCGGTGACACGCTGCGCGAACTCCAGGTCGACCACCGGCGCCGGACGTCGCTCACGACGCTGGCCCTCGAACTGGGCGAGGTCCATCGTCAGGGAGCACTCGCCGACCTGATCGAGTCGGTCGCATCGCCGTGACGACGATCGAGGGCACCGCAAACATGGCGAGGATGTCGCCACTCGACCACTGCCGTCTCGTAGCCTGAGCCTGCTGTGAGCCCTGTCGCCGTCACCCCCGTCGCGCCGCTCGACCTGTCGTCGCCGCGCCGGTTGCACGTCGTCGGCGCCGCCGGCCCGGGGATGAGCGCGATCGCGATCGCACTGGCCCAGATGGGGCACAACGTCTCGGGTGTCGATCTGCGCGAGCGCCAGGTGCTCGACCGGCTCAGGGCCGCGGGCGTGGCAGTGAACATCGGGCACCACCGCTCGCACGTGGTCGGCTGTGATGCGGTGACGGCGTCGACGGCGATCCCGCCCGATCTGAACGAGCTCGACGAGGCCCGGAAGCTCGGGATCACGGTCTTGAGCCGGGCGGGGATGCTCGCATCGATCTGCGCTCAGGCGAAGTCGCTCGCCGTCGCCGGAACGCACGGCAAGACGACCACGACGTCGATGTTGATGCTGATCCTGGCCGAAGCCGGTCTGCGTCCGGGCTTCGTCATCGGCGGCGACGTCAACGACATGGGAACCGGTGCCCAGTGGACCGGTGGCGAGTGGTTCGTGGTCGAGGCCGACGAGAGTGACGGCACTCACCTCGAATTGCCACTCCACGGCACGGTGCTGACGAACATCGACGTCGACCACCTCGACCACTACGGCTCGCTCGAGGAGATCGAACGTTCCTTCGACCGGTACCTCGAGCAGATCCCCGGGCCCAAGGTCGTGTGCGTCGACGGTGACCGTGCCGCCCGGGTCGCCGCCCGTCACGACGGAGTCGCGACCTACGGCCTGAGCGACGGGGCCGAGTACCGGGCCGTCCGGCTCCGGCCCGACCAGGGCTCGTTCCGATTCGACGTCGAACGCAACGGCGACACGATCGCGTCGGTCCACCTGCCGCTGCGCGGCGAGCACAACGTGGTGAACGCCGTCGGTGCGCTGACGATGGCCGTGCAGATCGGCGTCGACCCGGACGTCGCCGCCGAGGCGCTGTCGCGCTTCGGCGGCGTGGCCCGCCGGTTCGACATCCGCGGACATCACGGCGGCGCCACGTTCGTCGACGACTACGCCCACCTGCCGACCGAGATCGACGCGGTGCTCAGGGCGGCCCGCCACAGCGGTGACGGGTGGCGACGCGTCGTCGCCGTGTTCCAACCCAACCGGTACAACCGGATGGCCGAGATGTGGCGCGAGTACGCCGACGCGTTCACCGTCGCCGACCTGGTCGTCCTCACCGACATCTATCCGTCGGGCACCGACCCGATCCCCGGCGTCACCGGCAAGCTGGTCGTGAACGCCGTGCTCGACGAGCATCCGGAGACGCGTGTGGTGTGGTTGCCGCGTCGTGACGAGCTCGTCGGATACCTGGCCACGCACGTCGCCGAGGGCGACGTGTGCATCTCGATGGGCTGTGGCGACATCGCCTCGCTGCCCGACGAGGTGCTCGCGGCTCGAGGTGCCGTGTGACCGCCGTGGCGACCGAACTCGCGTCGCGCCTGCTCGCCGAACGGATCGGTCACCGCGTGCGACACGACGTGCCGTTGGCCGCCATGACCACGTACCGGGTCGGTGGCGCCGCTGCGATGTTCGTCGACGTCGAGTCGCTCGACGACCTCGCCGCGATCGCCGAGGTCCGCGCCGAGACCGGCGTGCCCGTGCTCGTCATCGGCCGCGGATCGAACATGCTCGTCGCCGACGAGGGGTTCGCCGGGATCGCCGTCTCGATCGCCGGGTTCGCCGATCACATCGAGCTGCCCGACGGCATGATCGCCGCGGACGACGAGTCGGGACATCCGCTCGTCGTGTGTGCCGGCGGCGGCGTTCCGCTGCCGGTCCTCGCTCGGCGCACCGCCGGCGCCGGAATCCGCGGCTTCGAATGGGCGGTCGGCGTGCCCGGGTCGATCGGCGGTGCCGTGCGCATGAACGCCGGTGGCCACGGATCAGACATGGCGGCGAGCTTGATCGACGTGCAGGTGTTCGACATGAACGACCCGGCCGCTGGTCTCCGGACGCTGGCCGCCGCGGAGATCGGTCTGCGATTCCGGGCGTCCGACCTCGCCCCCTCCCAGATCGTCCACGAGGCGCGCCTGCGGCTCCGCACGGGCGACCGGGCCGCGGCCGAGGACGAGATCTCCGAGATCGTGCGGTGGCGACGGGAGCACCAGCCGGGTGGCCAGAACTGCGGGTCGGTCTTCGTCAACCCGGTGCCGGGGGAGGTGACGGCCGGCGGGCTGATCGACGGGCTCGGGCTGCGTGGGCTCACGATCGGTACGGCATCCGTGTCCGACAAGCACGCGAACTTCGTCCAGGCCACCGACGGTGGGCGAGCAGCCGACGTTCGGGCGGTCATCGAGCACGTCCGTGGCGTGGTGGCGCGGGAGACCGGCTACCGACTGCGCAGCGAAGTGCGACTCGTCGGGTTCGACGACACCGACCCGCTCTCGTTCGACGAAACGTCCGTGCGCGATGTCTGATCCGCACGACCATCAGCCCGACCCGGCCGCACTCGACGAGTTGCAGCGGGCGTTCGACGATCCGCCGACCGACACCGACGAGGCGTCCGCTGATCGGTCGGCGCAGACCGATGCCGAGTCGCGCCGGCACGAGGTGCTCAGCGCCCTGGGAATCGACGACGACATCGAGGATCTCGCCGCCGAGCACGACGATGGCGAGCCCGAGGAGATCCTCATCGTCGAACAGGACCCGCTCGTCGACCCGACGCCGACGCCCGCGACGCCGCCGACCGTGATCCGGATCGACGACTGCGGCGGCAGCGTGGTCGTCGACGCTGCGCGGCCCGACGAGGCCGCGGAATCCGAGCAGGGCGCGGCACCCGCCCCCGTCGGGCCCACCGACGGGGGCGGCGGCGAGGTCGACGACGTCGGCGAGCCGAGCGTGATCGCCATCGCCGATCACGAGGATCTCCCGGACGCCGTGTACGTCGAGGGTGATCTCGAGGGATCCGGCACACGGAACATCGTCTTCATCGACGACGACGACACCGGCGACACGATCGCCCCCGAGATCGACCGCGAGGTCCGCCGGGGCATCGAGCCGCGGCTGCGCGAACGGCGGGCGGCGGTCAAGCGTGCGCTCGGCAGGAAACGGTTGCGCTGGCTGTTGTTCGGCACGCTGATCGTGCTCGTCGCCGTGGGTGTGCTGGCCGTGCTCGGTTCCGGCCTGTTCGCGATCAAGGCGGAGAACGTCACGGTGATCGGTGTCCGGTACGCCGACCCCGATCGTGTCGACGCGGTGGTCGACGATCTCGTGGGCACCCCCTCGTTGCTGGCCGACACCCAGGCCGCGGAGGAGCAACTGGAGGCGATCCCGTGGGTCGACGAGGCTCGCGTCCGGGTCTCGTTCCCGAACACCGCGACCATCGAGATCCGCGAACGTGCGGCGATGACCACGTATCAGGGCCCCGATCAGCGGTACCGCGTGCTCGATCGAGACGGCCGGGTGCTCGCCGTCCTCGACGGGTATCCGATCGCGTACGTCCTGCTCAGCGGTCCCGATCCGGTCGACCTCGAGCCCGGGCAGTTCGCCCCGCAGGGGTACGCGGCGGCGTCCGAGCTCGCCAAGAACCTCACGACGTCGATCCGCGGTCAGGTCGCCTTGATCGAGGTGACCTCCGACGGGACGCGTCTCGACGATGTACCTCGACGACGGCACCGAGGTGCGGTTCGGAGCGGCGCGGGACCTGTTCAACAAGCTGCTGCGCCTCGAGACCGCGCTGGCGAACAACCCCGATCGCGAGCCCGGTGTGATCGACGTGTCGACCAGCGAGGTCACCCTCTGATCGAGGGTGAGGCGGGCGGCACCGGGTCGGCTCATCGGCCGGTCGTGGCGGGGTCGGGGGCTCGGCGGGCTAGCATCACCGCAGCTGTGGGGCTTCACGTGCCAGGATGTCGCGTTGAGACGTCGATCACAGACTTCAGAATCATGACTTCATGGACCCGAACACCCGACGCACCCGCTTCGACGGAGGAACCACTGATGGCCGGCGCACCCACCAACTATCTCGCCGTGATCAAGGTCGTCGGCGTCGGCGGCGGCGGCGTCAACGCGGTCAACCGCATGATCGACGCCGGGCTCAAGGGCGTCGAGTTCATCGCGGTCAACACCGATGCCCAGGCGCTGCTGATGAGCGACGCCGACGTCAAGCTCGACATCGGCCGCGACCTCACCCGCGGCCTCGGCGCCGGCAGCGACCCCGAGGTCGGACGCTCCGCCGCGGAGGCGCACGACGACGAGATCGACGAGATGGTCAAGGGCGCCGACATGGTGTTCATCACCGCCGGCGAGGGCGGCGGAACCGGCACCGGTGCGGCACCGGTCATCGCCGAGATCGCCCGCAAGGCCGGCGCCCTGACGATCGGCGTCGTGACCCGCCCGTTCGGGTTCGAGGGTCGCCGGCGCGTCCGTGCAGGCCGACAACGGCGTCCAGCGGCTGAAGGAGAAGGTCGACACGCTGATCGTCATCCCGAACGATCGGCTGCTCTCGGTCGCCAACGACAAGACGAGCGTGCTCAACGCCTTCAAGATGGCCGACGAGGTCCTGCTCCAGGGCGTGTCGGGCATCACCAACCTGATCACGACGCCCGGTCTCATCAACACCGACTTCGCCGACGTCAAGATGGTGCTGTCCAACGCCGGCTCGGCGCTCATGGGCATCGGTCAGGCGAGCGGCGACGAGCGAGCGGTGTCGGCGGCCAAGCAGGCGATCTCCAGCCCGCTGCTCGAGTCGGCGATCGACGGCGCACGCGGCGTGCTGCTCAACATCACCGGCCCGTCGAGCATGGGTCTGTTCGAGATGAACGCTGCCGCCGAGATCATCCACGGCGTCGCCCATCAGGACGCCAACATCATCTTCGGCACCGTCATCGACGACGAGATGGGCGACGAGGTCAAGGTCACGGTCATCGCCGCCGGCTTCGATCGGCTCGACTCGTCGTCCGGGGCTCAGCCTCGGCAACGGCGGTACCTCGACCCGGATCACCGAGCTGTTCGCCGAACCCGACGAAGCCGAGCCGATCGACGATGACGACGACGACTTCGACGTCCCGTCGTTCCTCAAGTAGCGACCGCGCGGTCGCCATCCGCTGTTCGACGCGGGGCGACGGCGACTTCCACCCGGGCCGCCAGCCGGCTGCCGAGCTCGAGCGTCGTCGCCGCGCGCTGATCGATCTCCCGTGGACGATGGCCGACCAGCGTCACGGCGTCGAGGTGGTGCGTGTCGATGCCCCCGGCGAGGGAGACGGTCGACCGGGTGACATCGTCATCACCGACCGCTCGACGACGTCGTACTCGGTTGCTGGGTCGCCGACTGCGCCCCGCTCGTGATGATCGGTGGCGACGAAGTTCGCGGTCGTGCACGCCGGATGGCGAGGTCTCGCCGCCGGCGTGGTCGACGTCGCCGTGCGAGCGTTCACCGAGCCGGTCACCGAGATCGTGCTCGGGCCGACGATCGGTGCCTGCTGCTACGAGTTCGGCGACGATGACCTGATGTCGGTCGCCCGTGGCGTCCACGCCGACGTCGCCGCGATCCGTTCGGTCACCTCCGCCGGCGCGCCGGCGCTCGACGTCAGGGCGGCCGTCGGCGCTGCGGCCGCCCACCACGGTCTGCGACCGACGATCGTCGGTGGATGCACCGGGTGCGACGTACGACGGGTTCTCGCATCGGGCCCGGCGCGATCCCGAGCGTCAGGTCGTGGCGGCATGGAAACCCCGGGGCCCGACGTGAACGACGTCTCACAGGTCCGCGACGGGCTCGCGTCGGTCCGTGACCGGATCGGTCGTGCCGGTGGCGGCGCCGACGTGGCGGTCCTCGCGGTCACGAAGGCGTTCGGACCCGAGGTCATCGACCTCGCAGCGGCTGCCGGCTGCCGCGCGAGTGGGTGAGAACTACGCCCAGGAACTGCTGTCGAAGCGCGATGCCCTGGCCCGCCATCCCGAACTCGACGTGCACTTCATCGGTCAACTCCAGACCAACAAGGTGCGCCAGCTGGCCGGCCTGGTCACGGTCTACGAAACCGTCGATCGTGCGAAGCTCGCCAGGGAGATCGCCAAGCGCGACCCCGGCGCGGCGGTCATGATCCAGGTCGAGACGTCCGCCCTGACCGGAGAGCGTCGCCGCGGGCAAGGGCGGATGTCCGCTGAGCGACCTCGACGAACTCGTCGAGGTCACGCGTGAACTGGGACTCGATCTGCGCGGCCTCATGACCGTCGGTCCGACCGAGGGTGGACCCGAGGCAGCCCGCCCGGGCTTCGTCGCCGTGCGTGCGGCCGCCGACCGGCTCGGTCTCGGCCAGTGTTCGATGGGTATGTCGGCGGACCTCGAGGTGGCGGTCGAGTGCGGCTCGACGGAGGTCCGGGTGGGGACCGCACTGTTCGGTTCCCGCCCTGTCCCCGTTCAGCGTGACCAGGGGCGATAGGCTCCGCGTCGAGGAGGAAGGTCGGAATGTCTTTCTGGAAGCGAACGATGGACTACCTGGGTCTCGGTCCTGACGACGCCTACGACGACTATGACGTCGAAGAGGAGTACGAGCCTGCGCCGCGCAGTCGGCGACAGGATGCCGAGCCGCGTGCGGCACGCCATCGTGACGAGACCGGCGGAGAGGGTGTCGTCCGCACGCTGCCGAGCCGCCCGACCTTCCCGTCGCGCGACTTCGACCCGTCGCAGGCACGGAACCGGCCGGCCGAACGCGACGACTCGGGCGTTCAGCCGCGTCCGCAGCGCAACGGCCGGGCCGGCGGTGGCGGCCACGAGCCGGCCACCGTCAAGCCGCGGCGGTTCGACCAGGCCCAGGAGGTCGCGGACAAGTTCAAGGAAGGCAACCCCGTGATCATGAACCTCGAGGGCTCCGACCGCGAGGTCGCCAGGCGCCTGATCGACTTCGCCAGCGGCCTCTGCTACGGCCTCGACGGGTCGATGGAGAAGGTGGCCAACGGCGTGTACCTGCTCAAGCCTCCCGCCGGTCGCGGACAGCGACACGACGAGTACGACGACTGACGCCCGACCATGGAGATGTCACCCGCTCAGATCACGGAGGCGACGTTCCGCACGGTCCGGAAGGGGTACGACCCCGACGAGGTCGATGCGTTCCTCGGTGACGTCGCCAAGGCGCTCGAGGAGGCTCGTCAGCAGGCCACGGCCATGGAAGCCCGAGCACGAGCCGCGGTCGCCCGCCTCCAGGAGGCCAGCACCGCCGTTCCGGCCGCTGCCGAGCCGGCTCCCGAGCTCGACGTCCGGTCCGAACCGACGAGCCGGCGGGACGACGAGATCCACATTCCTGCGGTCGAGGCCGAGACGATCTCCCGGACGCTGCTGTTGGCACAGACGACGGCCGACACCACGATCGCCGAGGCTCGATCGGAGGCCGATCGCATCGTGAGTGAGGCCACGAGCGAGGCCGAGTCCACGATCGATTCGACCCGGGAGATGTCGGCCCAGATGCTCGAAGACGCACGAGCCGAGGCGCGCCGGACCTCCGAGGCCGAACGGCTGTCGGCCGAGAACGAGGTCGAGGCGCTCGTGGCGCGCCGCGAGTTCCTCGTGGGAGATGTCGACCAGCTCGAACGATTCCTGATCGATCAGCGTGACCGGCTGCGCGGTGCCGCCCGCCAGATCGAGGCGCTCTGCGATCGTGTGCCGGAGGGCCTCGGTTCGGTTCGGCCACCCGTGCTGTCCGCGTCCGACGACGACGACCCGGGCGATCCGACCCAGGAGTTGATCCGCCAGGGCGCCGAGGGTGACGGGCAGACCGGCGACGATCCGAGCGGCGACGATCCGAGCCGACGAGCCGGGCCTCCCACCGACGGTGATCCGACCGCCGACGGCGTTCCCGGACGTTGATCTCGGGCCGTCGACCGAACCCTGGGCGATTCCGGCCGTCGATCTCGGTAACATCTCGGCAACGGCATCGACGAGGCCATCACCTCCGAGCTTTCGGAAGAACGGTCGCTGGCGGCAGCGGCTCAGTAGAACCGGACGGGTCCAGCCCGTGAGCGCTGGCGAATGCGAGTGGCCGGGTCCCGAGGGGCTCGGCAAGCAGGGTGGTACCGCGGGCTCCGGCTCGTCCCTGGCAGAGGTCCGACATCGCCAGGAGTCACCGTGAGCACCACCGCATATCCCACCGTTTCGTCGCAGCCGAACCTGCCCGAGATCGAGCGCGCCGTGCTCGATCGGTGGGAGCGTGAGCAGACGTTCCGGACGTCGGTCGATCGGAGACCGGCGGGCGACAACGGCGACAACGAGTTCGTGTTCTACGACGGTCCGCCGTTCGCGAACGGCCTGCCGCACTATGGCCACCTGCTGACGGGCTACGTCAAGGACGCGGTGCCCCGATACGAGACCATGCGGGGCCGGCGCGTCGAGCGCCGGTTCGGGTGGGACTGCCACGGCCTGCCCGCCGAGGTCCAAGCCGAGAAGGAACTCGGGATCTCCGGGCACCCCGAGATCGCCGCATTCGGGATCGCCCGCTTCAACGACGCCTGTCGGGCGAGCGTCCTGCGGTACACGCAGGAATGGGAGGACTACGTCACCCGACAAGCCCGATGGGTGGACTTCGACCACGACTACAAGACACTCGACATCGACTACATGGAGTCGGTGATGTGGGCGTTCAAGTCGCTGTGGGACAAGGGGTTGATCACCGAGGGCTTCCGCGTGTTGGCGTACTGCTGGAGGTGCGAGACGCCGCTCAGCAACACCGAGACCCGGATGGACGACGTGTACCGCGATCGGCAGGATCCGGCGTTGACGGTGCAGTTCCGTCTCGACGGTGGGCTGAGCGGTGCTGCGGACGTGCCCACGTCGTTGCTGGCCTGGACCACGACGCCCTGGACGTTGCCGTCCAACCTCGCACTCGCGGTCGGGCCCGACATCGAGTACGCGATCATGGAGGAGGACGGCGAGCGCTACGTGCTCGCCGACTCACGCCGCGCGGCGTACGAGCGCGAGCTGGACGGGGCCGAGCACGTCGGCACCGTCAGCGGCGCCGATCTGGTCGGCCTCCGCTACGAGCCCATGTTCGGCTACTTCGCCGACACGCCGAACGCCTTCCAGGTGCTCGGCGCCGACTTCGTCTCGACCGACGACGGTACCGGCATCGTGCACATGGCGCCGGGGTTCGGTGAGGACGACCAGATCGCCTGCAACGCCGTCGGCATCCCCACCGTCTGCCCGATGGACGAGCACGGTCAGTTCACGGCAGAGGTCGTCGACTACGTCGGCCAGCACGTGTTCGACGCCAACCCCGCCATCATCCGCGCGCTCAAGGACGAAGGTGTCGTGGTCCGGCACGACAGCTACGACCACACGTACCCGCACTGCTGGCGGTGTGCACAGCCCCTCGTGTACCGGGCGATCTCGTCCTGGTTCGTCAAGGTGACCGAGTTCCGTGACCGGATGGTCGAACTGAACGAGCAGATCACCTGGGTCCCCGAGCACGTCAAGCACGGCAGCTTCGGCAAGTGGTTGGAGAACGCACGCGACTGGGCGATCTCCCGCAACCGTTTCTGGGGATCGCCGATCCCGGTCTGGAAGAGCGATGATCCCGCGTACCCGCGAATGGACGCCTACGGCTCGATCGCCGAGCTCGAGCGCGACTTCGGCGTCGAGGTGGCCGACCTGCACCGGCCCGCGATCGACGAGCTCACGCGACCGAACCCGGATGATCCCACGGGTCGTTCGACGATGCGCCGCGTGCCCGAGGTGCTCGACTGCTGGTTCGAGTCGGGATCGATGCCCTTCGCCCAGGTGCACTACCCGTTCGAGAACGCGGAGTGGTTCGAGCACCACTATCCCGGCGACTTCATCGTCGAGTACATCGGCCAGACCCGCGGATGGTTCTACACGATGCACGTGCTGGCGACCGCCCTCTTCGATCGGCCGGCGTTCTCGAGCTGCCTGAGTCACGGCATCGTGCTCGGTGACGACGGCCGCAAGATGTCGAAGTCGCTCAGCAACTACCCGGACCCGAACGAGATGTTCGACGTGCACGGTGCCGATGCCATGCGCTGGTACCTGCTGTCGTCGCCGATCCTGCGCGGCGCCGACTTCTCGGTCACCGAGACGGGTCTCCGCGACACGGTTCGGCACGTGATCCTGCCGCTGTGGAACGCCTACTACTTCCTCACGCTGTACGCGAACGCCGCCGATCGGGCGGGCACGTTTCGGACCGACCAGACCGATGTCCTCGATCGCCACCTGCTCGGTGAGCTCCGACGTCTGGTGGACACCACGACCGTGCGCATGGACGTCTACGACCTGTTCGGCGCCTGCGAGAGCGTCGCCGTCTTCATCGACACGTTGACGAACTGGTACATCCGGCGCAGCCGCGACCGGTTCTGGGCGGGGGACCAGGACGCGATCGACACCTTGCACACGGCACTCGTCACGTTGTGCCAGGTCGCGGCGCCCCTGCTGCCGCTCGTGACCGAACACGTGCACGACGGCCTCGTCAGCCGGACCGGTGGCGAGAGCGTGCATCTCGCCGACTGGCCGTTCGCCGATGCGTTCCCGTACGACGCCGACCTGCACGCCGGCATGGCGCAGGTGCGCGACGCCTGTTCGACCCTGCTGTCGTTGCGCAAGGCGGAGGGGCTGCGGGTTCGGCTTCCCCTCGCGAAGGCGGTCGTGGCGACGCCGGATGCCGATCTGGTCGCACCACACGTCGACATCATCCGGGACGAACTCAACGTCAAGGAGGTCGAGTTGACCGCCGACGTCGATCGCTTCGGCCGGCGGGAGTTGGTGCTCAACCCGAAGGCCCTCGGACCCCGCCTCGGTGGTCGGATGCAGGACGTGGTGAAGGCCCATCGGGCCGGCGACTGGACCGTCGACGGGGACCACGCGAGCGTCGGCGGCGTCGAGCTGCTCGACGGCGAGTTCGACTTCCGCCTGGTGTCGGCCGATGACGCCGGCGCCATGGCGACACTGAAGAACACGGCCGGGCTCGTCGTCCTCGACACCGACGTCACGGCCGAACTCGAACTGGAGGGAGCTGCCCGCGATCTGATCCGCCTGGTGCAGCAGGCACGCCGTGATGCCGACCTGGACGTGAGCGACCGGATCAGGTTGACCATCACGGGCCCCGTTGCGGTGATCGACGCGTTCGACGCCCATCGGGAACTCGTCATGCGGGAGACACTGGCGCTCGACGCAGCGGCGAACGCGGCCGACGGAGAGACCGCCGTCGAGGTGACGCGCGTCACGGTCTGATGGCGCGACACCGGATCCGGGTCCAGCCGCCGGCGCGACCCGACGGGTTCCGCGGTCGGTGCGGCGACGTGCCCCGGCTCGCCCGCCGATCTCGATCGACTCGGCGGCGAGCTCGATCCCCGGTGATCCGAGCGCGTTCGGGCAGGAAGACACCCACAAATCGGAACGAAGGCGCTAGAGTCCGGCGTTCACAATCGCCGGGAGGTACACCGACGTGGCTGTAGCGAAGAAGAAGCCCACCGCCAAGAAGGCGGCCTCGAAGAAGGCTGCCGGCAAGAGTTCCGGGACGAAGAAGGCGGCTCCCCAGAAGCCGTCCGCCGGCAAGAAAGCGCCCGCGAAGACGTCCCCTGCCAAGCGGTCCGCGACGAAGAAGTCGGCGGCGAAGGCGACCTCCTCCAAGAAGGCCTCGGCCAAGAAGGTGGCCCCGAAGAAGGCTGCGAGCAAGCGTTCCGGCACGAAGAAGGCGGCAGCCAAGCAGCCCGCCGCCAAACAATCCGCAGCCAAACGGCCGGCGGCCACGAAGCCCGCCACGAAGCCGGCCGTCTCGGCGAAGAAGTCCGCCCGCGCGGCCAAGAAGGCGACGACCCCTCGCTCCTCCACACGGAAAGCAGGTATCACGCCCACCATGTCAACGAGTACGGCGAAGACCGACGAGTCGGTCGAACTCCCCAAGCCGCGCTTCAACAAGGACGGCTTCGGATACACGAAAGACTTCGATCTGTCGTTCGTGAAGCAGATGCACGATGCACTCCAGGAAGAACGTGTTCGCCTCACCGGTCAGGCGAAACGGCTCGAGGACGAGGCGCACCAGCTGGTCGAGGAAGCCGAGATGGGCGACGTCCAGTTCGACGACGAAGGTGGCGAGGGCGACACCATGGTCGTCGAACGTGAACGTGACCTGGCGCTCAGTGCCCAGGCCCGTGAGGCCGTCGAGGAGATCGACTCGGCGCTCGGGCGCATCATGGCCGGCACGTACGGCTACTCGACCCTCTCCGGCCGCCCGATCCCGCGCGAGCGCCTGGAAGCCATCCCCTGGTCGACCGAACTCGTCGAAGAGAAGGTCGGCGGCATCGGCCGCTGACCGGCTCCGACGCGCACTCCGACCGGTCCGGCGATGTCGCGGCTCGATGGTGCCCGCCTCGGTTGGGCACCGATCGCGCTCGCGGTGGTCGTCGCCGATCAGCTCACCAAGCACTGGGCGATCAATGAGCTCGTCGACGACGACATCGACTTGTTCTGGACGCTCCGGTTCAACCTGTCGTACAACACCGGGATGGCGTTCAGCAGCGGCGAGAGCTTCGGGCCGATCATCGGGATCCTCGCCCTCGTCGTCGTGGTGGTACTGCTCCTGAGCCTCAAGCGTCAACCCGGACGGCTCACCGACGTCGCGGTCGGGCTGATCATCGGCGGAGCGATCGGCAACGTGATCGACCGGTTGTTCCGGCAGGAAGCATGGTTCCGTGGCGCGGTGGTCGACTTCATCGACTTCCAGTGGTTCCCGATCTTCAACATCGCCGACATCGGCGTCACGGTCGGCGGTGCGCTCCTGGTGTTCGCCTCCTGGCGGGCGAGCAGGGTCGACCCCGGGTCCCTCGAACCGACCCCGGACACGTCATGAGCGAGGTCATCGTGGAGTCGGTGCCGGCAGCGCTGGCCGGAGAGCGTCTCGACCGAATCGTCGCCCTGCTGCTCGACGTGAGCCGGTCGGTGGCGACGTCGGTGATCGATGCGGGTGGGGCCGCTGTCGACGGTGAAGCGGCCACGTCCGGCAAGGTGCGGCTCGACGAGGGCCAGATCGTGTCGATCGACCCGGGGACGATCCCCACCGACGAACCGCCGCAGGCAGACCCGTCGGTCGAGTTCGACGTCGTGCACGTCGACGACGCGATCATCGTGATCGACAAACCCGCCGGCCTGGTCGTGCACCCCGGCGCGGGGAACGAGCGCGGCACGCTGGCGAACGGACTGCTCGCCCGGTTCCCCGACATCGTCGATGTCGGTGAGCGGGTCCGACCCGGCATCGTGCACCGCCTCGATGCCGGCAGCTCGGGGTTGCTCGTGGTCGCCAGGACCCAGGATGCTGCGGACGCCCTGATCGAGCAGTTCGTCGATCACTCCGCGACCCGCGCGTACCTGGCGCTCGTGTGGGGCCACCCCGAGGCCGCGCACGGCGTGATCGACGCACCGATCGGTCGCTCACGTCGCGACCCGTTGCGGATGGCGGTCGTTGCCGACGGCCGATGGGCCCGCACCGAGTACCGCGTGCTCGACCGCTTCGACAGCCCGGCCGATCTGGCGCTGCTCGAGTGCCGGTTGGAGACCGGACGGACACATCAGATCCGTGTGCACCTCGGTTCGATCAACCATCCACTCGTCGGCGACCCCACGTATGGACAGCGACGCCCGAAACTGCAGGTCGATCGCCCCTTCCTGCATGCGGCGGAGTTGTCGTTCGTGCATCCTGCGTCGCACGAACGAGTGACGTTCGAGAGCCCCTTGGCGCCCGATCTGGCCGATCGTCTCGCGACGCTCCGGCGAGTCGCCGACGACTGAGTGCTGTCGCTGCGAGCGTGGTCAGCTGGTCGGAGCCGGATCCGGGGAGCCGGCCGGCCACGGCGCGTCACCGCGTGCGACGTCGGCGATCGAGGCGAGCGTGAACCCGTCCAGATGGCGCCGCATCACCTCGCCCGCCTGGTTCCAGATCGCCAGGAGGACGCACTGGCCCTCGTGATCGCACGCACCGTCCTGGTGCGGCTGCCCGAAGTCACCGAGCGTGATCGGACCGTCGACGGCAGCGAGGATCTCGGACAGGCGAATCTCGTCGGGCGGCCGGGCGAGCGTGTACCCACCGCCGACGCCCCGCTTGGAGCGCACCAGGCCGGCACCCTTCAACGCAAGGAGGATCTGTTCGAGGTACGGCTGGGGGAGACCGGTTCGCTCGGCGATGTCACGCACGGAGGTCGGGCCGGTCTCGTCGACCCGCAGCGTCAGCGAGAGCAGGGCCCGACACGCATAGTCGCCTCTCGTGGACACTCGCACGTCGCCAGCGTAGGTGGTCGAGCTCGTCGCGCTTGGCCCCGACCCCGAGAAGGTGGTGGACTACTCCTGCGTGATCGACCACGAGCAACCCATCCTGCCGGACTACGGCGGCGCCAACGTGCGTGGCATCGTCCCGGCGCTGCTCGGTCCGCAGCCGTGGGCCACGTCACTGCCGACTTGGATGCCGGCGCCGATCGCCGAAGCGAACCAGGTCGTGCTGTTCGTGCTCGACGGGCTCGGCTGGGATCAGCTGGAGACGCATCGTGAGTTCGCACCCACGCTCAGTTCGCTCGTCGGCGGGCCGATCACGACGGTCGCCCCCACCACGACGGCAACCGCATTGAGTTCGATCGCGACCGGTCTCACGCCGGGTGAGCACGGTCTCATCGGCTACCGCATGGTGCTGGGCGGCGAGGTCATGAACGTGCTGCGGTGGGCGGTCGCCGGGGAGAACCGGCGACGTTCGAACGTGCCGAGCGACATCCAGCGGTTCCCTGCGTTCATGGGTGAGTCGATCCCGATGGTGAGCCCGGCCGAGTTGAGCGACTCGGCCTTCAGCGAGGCGCATCTCCGTGGCGGTCGGCCGGTTGGCTATCGGGCGCCGTCGTCGATGTGCATCGAGGTGGCCGACCAGCTGGCGGCGGGCGAGCGCTTCGTGTACGCGTACTACGCGGGCGTCGACAAGATCGCTCACGAACGAGGCTTCGGGCGCTTCTACGAGGCCGAGCTCCGCGCGGCCGACCGACTCGTGGGCGACGTGTTGGAGGTGCTGCCCCCTGGCGCGGCGTTGCTCATCACGGCCGATCACGGGCAGGTCCAGGTCGCCGACAACGTGGTGAAGCCGACCGACGCGGTGCTGTCGCACGTCGCGCAGCAGTCGGGGGAGGGCCGGTTTCGCTGGTTGCATGCGCATCGCGGTGCCGCCACCGACCTCCTCGCGGCAGCCGACGAGGAGTTCGGCGACACGGGATGGGTGATGTCGCGCGACCGGTTGATCGACGAGGGCTGGTTCGGTCCCACGGTGTCGCCCCAGGTCGCCTCGCGGCTCGGCGACGTGGCGGTCCTGGCCCGTGAGGACGTGAGCTACTTCGACCCCGACGACGGCGGCCCGTTCGAACTGGTGTGCCGACACGGCTCGATGACGTCGGCCGAGGTGTACGTGCCGCTGCTGGCGGGAATGCCACGTTGACCGGCGGGTTGAACCACGAGACGAGGAGTACACGATGACCGATGGCCCCCAGATGACCGAGACGCCTGCCGAGGGTCCGATCGACGCGAGCTCGACGACCGATGGCGGTTCCGACTCGTCTGAAGCGGTCGCGGTCGAGCACGGGGAACTGGTCGATGCTCCCGTGGTGGAGGGCGAGACCGAGCCCGACACGAACTCGGTCACCGAGCCGGCCAAGGTGATGCGGATCGGCTCGATGGTGAAGCAGTTGCTCGAAGAGGTTCGCCAGGCCCCACTCGACGAGGCCAGCCGGGAACGGCTCGCCGAAGTGTACGAACGGTCGGTCGTGGAGCTGTCGGAGGCGTTGTCGCCGGACCTCCAGCAGGAGCTGAAGATGCTGACCCTGCCGTTCAACGAGGACGAGGTGCCGAGCGAGGGCGAGCTTCGGGTGGCACAGGCGCAACTCGTCGGCTGGCTCGAGGGCCTCTTCCACGGCATCCAGGCCACGCTGTTCGCCCAGCAACTGGCGGCGCGCCAGCAGCTCGAACAGATGCGCCAGCTGCCGCCCGGTGCCCAAGGTCAGCCGGGCATGCCCGGTCAGATGTCTCCCCAACAGGAGCGGCCCGGCACGTACCTCTAGCGGCGCGCGACGGCCCGCCCGACTCCGCAGGTCGGGCGAACCGCCTCCGCCGCCGGATCAGTCGATCCGATCCCAGTCGAACCGCAGCCCTCGGCTGCAACTGCAGCACGCAGCCGACATCGTCGGTGCGGTGCGCCCAGGAACAGGCGGATGCCGGAGCCGCTGGAGATGCGCGAATCACCCGCTGGTGATGCCCTCAGAACAAGGGCGTCTGGCCGCGCAACTCGCCGACGTCGGGAACGGTCGTCGGGTCGGGCAGCGGTGCCAGATCGATCGACCGGGCGACGTGAGCGTGGAGCCGCCGGGCGAGTGACGGCGGGTCGAGGTTCTCGGGTTGGTGGACGAACACGTACGGCCGTCGGCCGCCGCCGATCCACTCGATCACCCGCTCGGTCCACGCGATCGCTCCCTGCAGCGTGTCGTCGAGATCGTCCGATCCGATCACCCGCACGATCGGTTCGTCGCCCATCACCTCGGTGACGATCGGCAACGCCGGTTTGGTGCGCCGCTCGTCGACCGATGCGTCGGACCTGGGCGGCGTTCGGTGGAGCGGTCTCGTGTCGAGCACGACCCGCCCGACAGCTGCCGCAACGAGGGCGTCGTCGATCCGGCGGTGGGAGATGCTGCCGTCGAAGAACGCCGGATGGCGGAGCTCGGTCACCCAGCGGTGTGAGGTGGGCAGCCCCCGCACGAAGTCGACGAGCGTGGCCGACGACTCCGGTCCGAACGACGGTGGCAGTTGGAGCTGTACGGGTCCGATCCGGTCGCCGAGCGGTTCGATCGCCCGCAGGAACCGAGCGACATCGCGATGGGCGTCGTGGCGGAGCCGCTGCTCGTGGGTGACCGTTCTCGGCACCTTGAACGCGAACCGGAAGTCGGCGGGTGCCTGCTCGGCCCACCGGGCGACGGTCCGTTCGCTCGGGATGCCGTAGAACGTGGTGTTGCCCTCGACGGCGTTGCACCACGTCGCGTAGTCGGCGAGTTCACGGCCCTTGTTGCCGGGGGAGAGGTAGCGTCCGACCCACGGTGGGTGTGCCCACATCGCACACCCGACCCGAAGCACCGGAGTGGGGTCGACGTCGCCGGGAGACACCACCACAGTCTGGCCGCGGACGTACGCGTGCTGCTGCCCGATCTTCGGTTGTCAAGGAGCGGCGCGCGTCACGCTGCGATTCGTCGGCGGGTTCGTCGGTCGGCGAGATCGGACCGACATCGTTCGAACAGCCGACCGTCGGGTCGGGTGATCGTGAGCGTTCGTTCCTCGTCGAGTTGCAGTTGCCAGCCACCATCGTGCACCACGTGGTGATGTCTCGAACACAGTGGCAACAGATTCGCCAGGTCGGTCGGCCCGCCGACCTCCCACGGGAGGACGTGATGGATTTCGCACCGGTCGAACGCCACGTCGCAGTCGCCGAAGGCACACGAGCGATACATCGCACGCAACGCTCGACGCTGTGCACGATTCGCGTGCCGGACCGTGCGGCCGGCGTCGAGCGCCGTACCGTTCGCGCCGACGATGACCGGCGTGACGCGACCTTCGCACAGCAACCGAGCGACCGACGCCGGCGGCAACTCGGCCCCGTCGGAGGTCTCACAGACCGAATGCTCGTGGAGCTCGCCGCTGGTGGCGGTCACGGCGTCGACGATGAGCGTGATGTCGGCCTCCAACGGCCGGATCTGCTGATGACCGCCGGCCACCAGGGTTCCGAGCGCTTCTGCCGCGAGCCGGTTGCGGTCGTAGCGCCGCTCGACGAAGTCGGTGTCGCGCCTGCCGTTCGCCCGTCGCGATCATCGCTGCGACCTCGCGGTCGACCGCACCGAAGACCTGGCTGCCCAGCTCCGGGTGCAGCGAGAAGCGGCCCTCGATCATGCCCGTCGCCGGGTTGAGCCTGCGGGACAGGAATGTGTCGCGCCGCTGCCGCCGGTTTCGGTCGAGACCCTGGTCGCTCTCCAGCCGACGGGCCAGGTCGCGGCACGACCGCCCGAACCGCTCCGGTGACATCCGGGTGGCGTCGCCCAGCAGATCGTCCTCGCGATCGAGCAACGCAGTCTTCACGGTCTCGTCGAGCTTCGACGTGGTGTTCGCGAGGGCGTCGACGTGCTCGGCGCCGATCGACCCCGTGGCGAGCGCCTCGCCGAACGCGGGAGCTTCCTCGATCGTCTTGGAGCGACGCTCCCGCCGCTTCCCCTCGGCCGCCGACACCCCACCGCACTTCGTGTGCACGTCGGCCGGCGGCGCACCGCCAGCCGTGTCGTGCAGCACACCGAGCTGTGAGGTCAGCCGCGCCTCGGTGGCGTCCTTCCACCCCTGTACCAGCTGCAGCTCACCCAACATCTGCTCGATCCGCGCGACGTCGACCGACGATGCATCGGTTGCATCGATGGCGTCGATGATCGCGTGCACAGCGGCGATGCTCACGGTCGCATCCTGCGCAGCGGGGTGTGACAATGGATGGAGCAGATCGGTGGCTTCGACCGGACGACGAGGTGGCCGAGGCGTCGTCGAGCCTGTCCCGCAGCTCTCCGAGGACGACGAGCGCCTGCTCGCACGTCGCCGCGGCGGTCGACACGTCGATGGATTCGATCCACCTGACCGCAGCGAGGGCTTCGTCGTCGTTCATGCTCCAGCCTGAAGGGGGTGTGACAACGATGTCGAGCGGCGCCGGGGCGGCCGTCCCCGGAGCCACTCGTTCGCAGCCCCCGCTGCTCGTCTCGTACATGCCCGCAGCCGCACGCTGGTGACCAGGGTCGTCATCACCGGAGAGATGTGGGCATGTAGAGGGCATGAGGGGACGCCGAACATCTGCTGCGGCGGTCGACGAGACCGCCCAGGCCGATCGGTTCGGCGAGCTGTACCGTGCCCACTACCCGTCGATCCACGCCTACTGCCAGCGGCGAACCGACCCGGCGCGCGTCGACGATGCGGTCGCCGAGACGTTCCTCGTCGCTTGGCGCCGGCTCGACGACGTGCCCGACGGGCGTGAGGCGCTGCTGTGGCTCTACCGGGTCGCCCACCGGGTGGTCGGCCACCAGTGGCGCAGCTCGACGAGACGGTCGCGACTCGGACGACGAGTCGGTGGCCAGCGCACCCCCGAGGCTCCGGGGCCGGCCGAGCGCGCCGTCCACGACGAGGAGTGTCGGCGGGTGTTGGAAGCGATCGAGCAGCTCAAGCCGGCCGACGCCGAGCTGCTGCTGCTCGTTGCGTGGGAGCAGCTGTCGACCACCGACCTCGCGACCATCCTCGATGTCACCCCCAACACCGCCAGTCAACGGTTGAGCCGCGCTCGCAAGCAACTGGCGCACGAGTTCGACCGGCAGGACGATCCCCAGGACGACCATGATCACGATCACCCCATCGACGCCCCCGATGCTCGGCAAGGAGGTGCGAGATGACCACCGATGACCGAGTCATCGCGATCCTCGAGCGGGCCAACCCGGTCCCGCCCGGCGAACTCGTCGACGTCCCGGTCGGTGCCACCCGCTACCTCGAGACCGCCCAGCAGCAGAGGAGCGAACCCATGGCGATCATCGACCCCACACCCACCCGTATCTCGGACCAGCCGCCCCGGCGACGCTGGCCACTGATCGCCGTCGCCGCGTCGGTCGTCGCGATCGTCGTCGCCTCGATCGCGCTCGTCGTCGCGACCCGGGACGACACAACCGTCGTCGACGAGCCCAACCCGACCGTGCCGCCGACGTCGCCCGGCGCGACGGTTCCCGAAGCAGTCGAAACATTGCCGACGACTGCCGCCACCCCCGACCCGGCCGCCGCCCAGGCCGTCGTCGACGAGTTCTTCTCCGCGTACAACGCCGGCGACACCGATCACGTCCTCGAACTGTTGGTACCGGACGTCGTGCTGACGGAGACGTACGGCGTCGGCGCTCCCGCTCCCGACTCCGAACCCGAACCGCTGTCGGACTGGGCGCGGACCACCGCGTGGCGCAACGGCGGTTGGACGGTGGTCGAGAGCACGTGCGTGGTTGCCGCCGAACGACGGGACGACGGCACGACGATCTCGTGTGCCTACGACACGGTGACCACGTTGATGGCGGCCGTCGAGGCCGATCCGACGCCGACCAACGCGCTGATCACGGTCGTGGACGGCGCGATCACGGAGTTCCACGTGGCGTACGGCATCCCACTGTTCGACAGCGTCTCGACACCCTTCGTCGGATGGATGAACCAGTATCGCCCCGACGCGACGGGTTGGTCGCTCGGCGACCATGCGACACGAGAGGAAGCACGTCGGGACGGCCAGACCCGGGCGCAGTACGCATCCGAGTGGTCGATCTGGCTCGACACCTGGGATTGCGCCTGGAATGGGCCGTGCACGCAGGCGCTCGACGACTGGGTCGCCGTGTACGACGCGGAGTGCGTCGGACTCGGGCCGGACGACAGTCTGGAGAGCTTGGACGCCGCCATGCGTCTGGTGCCCCCGTCGTCGGCCAAGACCGCCGAACAGCTGCAGCTCAAGGTGGCCGATCGAGCACTGCTCGGGTCGGGTCTGACCCGGGAGGAGTTGGCCGAGCACCAGCGAGCCCGTCTCGGCGCAATGATCGAGCTCGGCGTCGACGAGCGATGCCACCCGGTCGTCGAGTGATCGACCCGACCCGCTGATCCTCGAGTTCCCGTGACGACCTCGCTCCCCCGATCACCGACCTCGCCATCGTCGCCGGCGGTTTGCCACCGTCGACCGACGTGGAGGTCGGGAACCGGCGCCGCCGAGACCGCACGCCGGCGGTACGGAGCCAACGGCGTGCCGGCCCGGTCGCGACGATCGCTGTCAGTCGGGGTCGCGTACGAGGTCGTAGACGACCGGTCCGTAGTGACCGGCCCAGGTTCTCCAGAACTCGAACTGGAGGCGGTCGCCGCCGCTGGAAAAGCGGATCTGCTCGAGGCTCCCCTCCCGGACGGTGCCGACCTCAAAGTGGATGGTGATCGCGCCGGTACCCGGTTGTTCATCCGGATACCTGCCGACCACCTCGTAGACCTTGCTCGGGTGATCAGCGTCAGACCCGTAGTAGAACGCTGGTGTGGAACCGTTCGAGCCTGCCGAATAGGTGCCGTCGACTCGGAACTCGACCCAGAAGCCGGTGATCGGGCTCCATCCAGGGGGCACCGTCACGTCGCCCGTCCATCGCCCGACGATGAGCTCGTCGAAGTCGACCTGGTCGAGTGAGAGCGGGAGGTGGCCGGTGATGTCGATGACGAGGTGGGTGGTGGCGTGGGTGTGGATGGTGATCTGTCCGTCGAGGCCGATGCGGGCGATGACGGTGTTGGCGGTGGTGTGGCCGGGGAGGTAGTTGAGGTTGGAGGCGTTGGGGACGGTGGTCCCGGCGGGGTGCACGGTGAGGTGGCCGGGGCCTTGGGGGTCGACGGCGGTGACGGTGAGGATGGCGGTGGTGGCGGTGGTGGGGATGCCGGCGCGGCCGGTGATCTGGATGTCGGTGCTGGTGCCGGCGGCGAGTGCGCCGTTGCCGGCGTCGATGCCGTCGATGGTGGTGGCGCCGGGTCGGGTGTCGACGAGCCGTTCGGGTGCGGTGGTGAGGGTGGCGGCGCCGGCGGGGAGGTGGCCGGTGATGTCGATGACGAGGTGGGTGGTGGCGTGGGTGTGGATGGTGATCTGTCCGTCGAGGCCGATGCGGGCGATGACGGTGTTGGCGGTGGTGTGGCCGGGGAGGTAGTTGAGGTTGGAGGCGTTGGGGACGGTGGTCCCGGCGGGGTGCACGGTGAGGTGGCCGGGGCCTTGGGGGTCGACGGCGGTGACGGTGAGGATGGCGGTGGTGGCGGTGGTGGGGATGCCGGCGCGGCCGGTGATCTGGATGTCGGTGCTGGTGCCGGCGGCGAGTGCGCCGTTGCCGGCGTCGATGCCGTCGATGGTGGTGGCGCCGGGTCGGGTGTCGACGAGCCGTTCGGGTGCGGTGGTGAGGGTGGCGGCGCCGGCGGGGAGGTGGCCGGTGATGTCGATGACGAGGTGGGTGGTGGCGTGGGTGTGGATGGTGATCTGTCCGTCGAGGCCGATGCGGGCGATGACGGTGTTGGCGGTGGTGTGGCCGGGGAGGTAGTTGAGGTTGGAGGCGTTGGGGACGGTGGTCCCGGTGGGGTGCACGGTGAGGTGGCCGGGGCCTTGGGGGTCGACGGCGGTGACGGTGAGGATGGCGGTGGTGGCGGTGGTGGGGATGCCGGCGCGGCCGGTGATCTGGATGTCGGTGCTGGTGCCGGCGGCGAGTGCGCCGTTGCCGGCGTCGATGCCGTCGATGGTGGTGGCGCCGGGTCGGGTGTCGACGAGCCGGGCCGGGCGGACGTCGAGCGGCACCTCGGATGCAGCAGCGGTGGGGATGATCGGTTCGACGGATGCGCCGACCCGATCGACCGGGACGATCATCGCAACGATTGCGGAGATGCCGAGCAGCGCCGAACGGAGTTGCATGCCACCAGGCTACGCATCGCCGTACGAGGCGCCGAGTGTCGAACGGCCTCTCCTCCGGACACACGACCCTTCATCTGAGCGAGGACCGGACTGCCCCCGCCGTGTCCGGTCTGGCGCGAATCGAGGGCTGGATCGCGCGGGGCGCGACTCTGGTAGGTTCGCGAATCACGTCCTTGTGATTCGACGACCGATCCGAGACCCGCCAACATCGCCGACCAGTGACCTCCGACTCGTTCACCCACCTCCACGTCCACACCGAATTCTCGATGCTCGACGGGGCGGCGCGCCTCGACGAGATGGTGGCCAAGGCGGTGGCCGACGGGCAACCCGCGATCGGCATGACCGATCACGGCAACATGTACGGCACGCTCGAGTTCTACAAGGAGTGCCAGAAGCAGGGAATCAAGCCGATCATCGGCACCGAGGCCTACATGGCCCACGACCACCGGTCCGAGCGGCCCACCCGGCGGGGTCGGGTCGACGACTCGGGGGGAGACACCGAGGGCGGCAGGAAGCTCTACTACCACCTCACGCTGCTGGCCGAGAACGACATCGGGTACCGCAACCTGATCCAGCTCTCCAGCCTGGCGTTCCTCGAGGGCTACTACTACAAGCCCCGCATCGACTGGGAGCTGATCGAGAGGTACTCCGACGGCCTGATCGCCACCACCGGCTGCCTGGGCGGCCAGGTGCTCCAGTCGATGCTCAACGGCGACGATCAGGGGGCGCTCGAGAAGGCCGCCCGCCTGCAGGACATCTTCGGCAAGGACAACCTGTTCGTCGAACTCCAGGACCACGGCATCGCCGCCCAGCTCGAGACCAACCCGAAGCTCGTCGAGATCGCGAAGAAGATCGGCGCCCCGCTGCTCGCCACCAACGACAGCCACTACACCCACCGCGAAGACCACGAGTCGCACGACGCCCTGCTGTGCGTGCAGACGGGCGCTCTGATCTCCGACCCGAAACGGTTCAAGTTCGAGGGCCACGAGCACTACCTCAAGACGGCGCAGGAGATGCGCTACCTGTTCCGCGAGCTGCCCGAGGCCTGTGACAACAGCTTGTGGATCGCCGAACGCGCCGACCTCGAGATCGAGTTCGGTGACGCACTCCTGCCGAACTTCCCGCTGCCCGCTGGATTCTCCAGCGACGCCCAGTACCTCGAACACCTCACGTGGGAGGGCGCCAAGCGGCGCTGGGGCGACAACCTCCCGAACACTGTCGTCGAGCGGGTCTCGTACGAACTCAAGGTCATCAACGACATGGGGTTCGCGTCGTACTTCCTGATCACGTGGGATCTCATCAAGTACGCCCGCGACGCCGACATCAGGGTCGGTCCTGGCCGCGGCTCGGCGGCCGGGTGCGCGGTCGCGTACTGCCTGTGGATCACCGATCTCGACCCGATCAAGTACGACCTGCTGTTCGAGCGATTCCTCAACCCGAGCCGCGTCTCGATGCCCGACATCGACATGGACTTCGACTCGCGGTACCGCGATCAGATGATCCGCTACGCGGCCGACACGTACGGCCGCGACCACGTCGCGCAGATCATCACGTTCGGCACGATCAAGGCCCGCAATGCCGTCCGCGACGCGGCGCGGGTGCTCGGCTACCCGTACGGCGTCGGCGACAAGGTCGCCAAGGCCATGCCGCCGCTCGTGATGGGCCGTGACACACCGCTCAAGTACTGCTTCGAGCAGAGCGACAAGTACGCCGACGGGTACAAGGCCGCCCAGGACCTCCGGGCGATGTACGACACCGATCCCGACATCAAGAAGGTCGTCGATGTCGCCAAGGGGCTCGAGGGTCTGAAGCGCTCCGACGGCATCCACGCCGCCGCCGTGGTCATCACCAAGGAACCGGTCACCAACTACCTGCCGATCCAGCGCAAGCCCGAGTCGGGCCAGGACCCCGAAGATGCGCCCGTCGTGACGCAGTACGAGATGCACGGGGTGGAGGAGCTCGGGCTCCTCAAGATGGACTTCCTGGGGCTCCGGAACCTCGACGTGATCACCGACGCCCAGGCGATGATCCGGGCGAACCGCGACCCGACGTTCGACATCGACACCGTGCCGCTCGACGACCAGCCGACCTTCGACCTGCTCTCGCGCGGCGACACGATCGGCGTGTTCCAGCTCGAGTCCCCGCCCATGCGTCAGTTGCTCAAGGCCATGGCGCCGAACAGCTTCGAGGACGTCTCCGCCGTGCTCGCGCTCTACCGGCCGGGGCCGATGAGCGTCAACATGCACTACGACTACGCCGACCGGAAGAACGGTCGCAAGCCGGTCGAGTACTTCCACGACGACGCCCAGGAGGTCCTCGACGACACGTACGGCCTGATGATCTACCAGGAGTCGGTCATGCGGGTCGCGCAGAAGTTCGCCGGCTACTCGCTCGCCGAGGCCGACAACCTGCGCAAGGCGATGGGCAAGAAGGTCCGCGAGGTCATGGCCGCCGCCCGCGAGGGGTTCGAGGCGGGGGTCGTGAAGACGGGCTACGACGCATCGCTCGGCAAGCAGTTGTTCGACATCATCGAGAAGTTCGCCGACTACGCGTTCAACAAGAGCCACACGTTCGGCTACGGGCTCGTCACGTATCAGACCGCCTACCTGAAGGCCCACTACCCGGTCGAATACTTCGCCTGCCTGCTCACGAGCGTGAAGAGCAACCTCGACAAGGCGGCGGTGTACCTGAGCGACTGCCGATCGGCGGGCATCAAGGTGCTGACGCCCGACATCAATCGCTCGGTCATGAACTTCGACGCGATCGAAGCCCAACGTGTGCCCGACGACGTCTCGCTCGCCGTCGGCAGCCCCGGGGCGATCACGTTCGGGCTCTCGGCGGTCCGCAACGTCGGCGAGGGCCTCGTCGAACAACTGCTCGCCGAGCGAGAGGAGAACGGCGAATTCGAGTCGTTCTACGACTTCGCCGAACGGGTTCCCGAACAGGTGTTGAACAAGCGCACCGTCGAGTCGTTGATCAAGGCGGGCGCGTTCGACCGCCTCGGCCTGCCGCGACGTGGGCTGCTCGCCTCGTTCGAGCAGATCCTCGACACCACGATCGAGCGCCGACGCGAGCGTGACAAGGGGATCATGAGCCTGTTCGGCGACATGGGTGACGACGCCGCAAGCGACGACGGTGGGTTCAGCGAACGGATCCCGATCCCCGAGATCGAGTTCGACAAGGGCGACAAGCTCAAGAACGAAAAGGAGATGCTCGGCCTGTACGTCTCCGATCATCCGCTGTTCGGTGTCGAGGCGGCGCTCAAACGCAAGGTCGATCACGCACTCCTCGACCTCACCGAGATGGAGGACGGCACGCAGGTCAAGGTGGGCGGCGTGATCACCAACCTCGCCCGGAAGTTCACGAAGAAGGGCGACCAGATGGCGGTCTTCGTGCTCGAGGACCTCGATGCCTCGATCGAGGTCACCGTCTTCCCGCGCACCCTGCTCGAGCAGGGCCACAAGCTCGAAGACGACATCATCGTCACCGTCAAGGGCCGCCTCGACAAACGCGACGAGCTCGCGATTCGGCATCATCGCCCAGACGATCGACGTGCTCTCGGGCCTCACCGACGGTCCGGCGCCCCCGATGCGGCTGATGCTGCCGAGCCACACGCTCGACGAGTTGAAGATCCAGCGTCTCAAGCGGATCCTGCGGGATCATCCGGGTGATTCGGTCGTGCAACTCGACATCGGCCAGGGCAAACTGCTCCGGCTCGCCGACGAGTTCCGGGTCGACATCGACCGCGCGGTCGGCGAACTGCGTATGGCGTTCGGCCACGACGCCGTCCTGCTCTGAGCATGTGACGAAACTCCTGCTCACGGCGGTGCGTCCGTGCACCGCTCGCCGCCGACCCGGCTGCGTTTGTGAAACCCTCCCGATTCGGTGGCACAATGGAAGCTCGAATCTTGGAGGAGCAAGGGAAAAATGCCGCTCGAAGTCATCACCAATGACGCCAGTTCACTGACCGACGCCGATCTCGACGAGATGGCCTCGATCGAGGGCGCGTTCGATATCGGTGCCATCTCGAAGGCCAAGGAAGACTGGGTGCTCACCACCGCTGCGAGGATCGACGGCAAGCTGCACGGGTTCATGTTCTCGACGCTCGAGCGCATCGGCGGCACGCCCTGCGTACTGATCGGCATGCTCAGCGTCCGACGGCACTCGAAGCGCGAAACCGTGATGCGGGGCCTGATGGGTGAGGCCTATCACCGGGCGCTCATGGCCTTCCCCGACGAGGATGTCGTCGTCGGCTCCCGATTCGTCTCGGCCGACGGCCTGGAGGCGTTCGACAAGCTCGACGAGGTCACCCCGTCGCCGGGCACGCGTGCGGTCGGTGAGGAGCGCGCCTGGGGCCGGCGGCTGGCCAAGCGGTTCGGTGTCGACGCGACGTACGACGCCAAGACGTTCACGGCGTCGAACGGGCAATCCGGGTTCCTCGACGTCGAGTCGCCGAAGCCCGACAAGCTCGACGGCGACGTGGTCGAGATGTTCTCGGTGCTGAATCCGAAGTCCGGCGACGTGTTGATCGCGTACGGGTGGACGATGGCCGAAGACCTCGTCAAGCTCGGCAAACGCTGAGGCGGGCCGAGAGCGGCGATCGCTGCGTTCCGTCTCGCCGCTCGTTGCCAACAGGCAACTCGGGCTCACCGCGCCTTGCGCTCCCCACCCTCGACCCCGCCTCAGGACGCCGAATCGCGATCGAGCGCATCGATCACTGGTGGGGCGAGCTCGTCGTCGCCGATGACAGGATGGGGCGGTGACGAGTTCGTTTGGTGACGTGGTTCGGCGGCGGCGGATGACCCGGTCGTTCCTGCCGGACCCGATTCCTCCTGCTGTGCTCGACGACCTGGTCGATCTCGCCTCGCGTGCGCCGAGTGCCGGCAAGTCGCAGGGGTGGCACCTCGTGGCGCTGGAGGGCCCGGAGACGGCGACGTTCTGGGACATCACACTGCCGCCGGAGCGCCGGCCGTCGTTCCGCTGGCAGGGCCTGCTCGATGCGCCGACGATCCTCCTGCCGTTCGCTGATCCGGGCGCCTACCTCCAGCGATACTCGGAACCCGACAAGCAGCGGACCGGGCTCGGCGCGGGAACCGAGGCGTGGCCGGCGCCGTACTGGACGATCGATGCGTCGATGGCGGTGATGACATTGCTGCTCGCAGCCGAGGACGCGGGGCTGGGTGCCCTGTTGTTCGGCGTGTTCGACGGCGAGATCGAGCTGCGGGAGGCGATGGGTGTGCCCACCGGACTCCAACTCCTGGGCGCCGTCGCACTCGGGTATCCGGCCGGCGACCCCGACGCCGTCGGTACCGGACGCAGTGCCGGTCGCCCCCGGCGGTCACCCGAGGCGATCATCCACCGCTCGAGATGGTCGCCCCCTCCGGCAACGGGTGACCCGTGAGCTGCTCGTACAGCTCCTCAGGTGTGGTCGCCGGCAGGTCGCACACGCCGTCGCGGCACACGTAGGCGTTGCCGGGAGCTCGCTCCTCCCAGAGCGGCGAGTCGTATCGCTCGCCCCACACCGCGACGATGTCGGGACGCCAGATCGTCTGGGCGACCCGCACCATCGACGGTTCGTCACCGACCACGACGACCTCCACCACGCCCCGATGCCGCAGCTCGAGTGCGAGCATCGCGTTCGACACCGCGCCGGGGGACCGCTCGGCGACCGCACCCAACAGCTGCAGGATGCGATCCGCGTGGTTCCGGTAGCGGGTGTCGCCGGTCAGGGCCGCCAGCCTGAGCAGGCCGTGCGCGGCGCTCGAGTTCGCCGACGGCGTCGCGTCGTCGTGCAGGTCCTTCTGGCGCACCACGAGGTGCTCGCCGTCCTCCGGCGTCGTGAACAACCCGCCGTCGACCGGATCCCAGAACCAGTCGAGCATCGTGTCGGCCGTCGAGCGGGCGGCGTCGAGCCAGCGGCGCTCGCCGGTCAGCTCGGCCAGGCGGATGAAGGCCTCGACGAGCGTCGCGTGGTCGGCAGCGAGTGCGTGATGGCGGGCACGGGGCTCACCCTCGGCGTGCCACGCCCGCGACCAGCGACCCTGCTCGTCACGCAACTCCCGGATCAGGAACTCGCCGTTCGACACCGCGGCGGCCTTCCAGTCGTCACGCTGGAACGTCGCCGCGGCATCGGCCAACGTGTGCAGGAACAAGGCGTTCCACTCGGTGAGGACCTTGTCGTCGAGGCCGGGCCGCCTGCGCCTCGATCTGGCCGCCAGCATCCGGGCCCTCGCATCGTCGACGGCGGGCGGCCGTCGCAGCCGGCCGCGCGCGTGTAGACGGTTGGGGATCGAACGTCCCTCGAAGTTCCCGTCGCCGGAGATGCCCCACCACTCGATCGCCTGATCGATCGTGGTGTCGTCGATCCCCGTCAGGGCGTCGCGCACCTCGTCCGGCGTCCACGTGTGGAACAACCCCTCGATGCCGTGGCCGTGGCCGTCGGGTGAGTCGGCGTCCTCGGCGGAGGCGAACCCGCCTCCGGGGAGACGGAGGTCGCGCAGCACGTAGTCGATCGTCTCCTCGACGACCTGGCGGTACGTGTCGACTCCGAGCACCGAGTACGCCTCCCGATACGTGCGGACGAGCAGCGCCTGGTCGGTGAGCATCTTCTCGAAGTGCGGCACCAACCACTCGCGATCGGTCGCGTACCTGGCGAACCCGCCACCGATGTGATCGTAGATGCCGCCCGACGCCATCGCATCGAGCGTGGTGGTGAGCACCTGCCGGGCGCCGTCGCCACCCGAGGTCATCAGGGCTCGGAGCACGAGTTGGAGATGATGGGGCGAGGGGAACTTGGGGCTCTCACCGAATCCGCCCCACTCCTGGTCGAATGCGCCCGCGATCCGTTGCAGCGTGTCGTTGACGAGATCGAGCGGCGGGACGTCGTCGCGGGGCGTGATCGCGCGGCCGATCGCATCCACGATCGACTCGGCGCTCGTGGTGAGGTCGGTGCGCTTGGTCGTTCCAGGCGTCGTGGATCGCATCGAGGAGTTCGAGGAAGTTCTCCTTCGGAAGGTAGGTCCCTCCCCAGAACGGTCGGCCGTCGGTGTCGAGCGCCACCGTCATCGGCCAGCCGCCCCGGCCGGTCAGGGCCTGCACGGCCGACATGTAGAGGGCGTCGACGTCGGGACGCTCCTCCCGGTCGACCTTCACGCTCACGAACCTGTCGTTCATGACCTCGGCGACCTCGTCGTCCTCGAACGACTCGTGTGCCATCACGTGGCACCAGTGACACGCCGAGTACCCGATCGACAGGATGATCGGCACGTCGCGTGCGCGGGCAGTGTCGAATGCCTCGTCGCCCCAGGGGTACCAGTCGACCGGGTTGTCCACGTGTTGCCGGAGGTAGGGCGACGTCTCGTCGGCGAGCCGGTTCATCGCCGTCGACCCTAGCGATGAGGTCGGTTCGAACGGTCGGGCCCTGGCACTCGGTCGACGGAAGGACTACCGTCGACGAGATGGGGGGCGTGCCACCGGTCGCCTCGGTGAGCGACGAGGCGATGCTCGACGCTCGGCCGCGCCGTCGGTTGGCCCGAGAGGCGACCGTCTACGCGGAGGGGAGCGAGCCCGATCAGGTGTGGTTCATCCACGACGGGTTCGTGAAACTCGAGACCACCGGAGCGGGCGGTGCCACGGCGCTGGTGGCGTTCCGGGGACCGGGCGAATGGCTCGGCGAGCACGCCGCCATCGACGGGTCGCCGCGTCTGACGACTGCGATCGTCGCCCGCGACGCCACGGTCACCTCCGCATCCCGAGACCACTTCATCGACGTGGTCGGCAGCGACCCCGGATTGGCTTTCCGGCTCCTGACATCGTTCGTCGGCCATCTCCGGGCGTCGGTCCGGCACGAGCTCCGGTTGGCATCCGGCGATCCGACGGAACTCGTCGCCGATCGGCTGCGCTCGCTCGCGTCGGAACCACGGTTCGCGTCGGCTCGGTCGACGCGGGGCGGCACGCTGTCGATCGAGATGCCGGTGTCGCACGAGGAGCTCGCGACGTGGGCCGGAGTCTCCCGGCGGTCGGTCGAATCGGCGCTCCAGCAGTTTCGTGCGGCGGGAGCGATCTCGACCGGTCGAATGCGCGTCGACGTGCACGACCTCGCGGCACTGGGACCCAGTGTCACCCGGCCGGGGGATGAACCGCCACCGGGGACCGCGACGGGATGATCGCGCCGTCGAGCGGCGGCGTGTTCGGGTCGAGGGTGGCACCGTGGCGGCTCGTGCACTGCGGGTGGGACCCGGGTGACGTCGGTCTCGTGTGGTGGGCGTCACCCCGATTGTGCGCACGAGTGCGTGGACGATTCGACGCGTCCGGTGCAACGTGGTCGTGTCCACAACGACAGGAGATCGTCCATGTATGCAACCGACCCGACGTCCGTTCGTCAACTGCGCTCCGCAGACCTGATCGCAGCCGAGCAGTCGCGTTCGGGACGGTCACCGGTGTCGCACCGGCGGAGCTGGATCCGGACGATGGTCGACCGGCTGCGATCACGCCGCGGAGGCGGCACCCGTCACGGCGTCTCCGCCGACGTTGGCCGCGTATGGTTCACACGAGCTGTTCGTCGGTCTCGACGAGCGCTCGCTCGTTCGGCTCGCCGAGTCGTTCATGGTGCTCGAGGTGGGCCCAGGAGACTCGCTCGGTCGCCAGGGTCAGGTGGCACCCGAGTTCGTGGTCGTGCTCGACGGGCGCATCGGGGTGTCGCTCGACGGGCTGCCGCTCGTCGTGCTCGATGCCGGGTCGCACTTCGGTGCCATCCCACTGCTCGACGACGGACCGACGCCGTACGGTCGGGCGTCGTTCGACGTGCTCGAACCGGGGTTGGTCGCCGTCGCCGGTCGTCTCGAGTTCGCCCAGATCCTCGACTCCTTCCCGCTCGTCGCCGAGCGGATCAGGGCGATCGCCGACGTCCGCCGGGCCTACCTGAGAGGGCGGGCGGACGCAGCGGTGGCCGAGGCGACGACGGTCGAGGAGTTCCCGGTGCACATCTCCGACATCCGCTGACCGTCCGAGGCGGCGGTCCGAAAATCGGAGCGCCGGAACGGTCGCCTTCGGTACGGTCGCCACGAGCGATCGACGGAGGTAGGTCATGTCACTGTTCACCAGGCGGCGTCTCATCGCCGCAGCTCCGGTGTCGGGTCTCGCCGCAGGTGCGGCGGTTGCGTTCGGCCCGAACCCGTCGGCGGCGGCCGTCGCCGGTCTCGTCGAACTCGTGACGCCGTTCCGGTTGCAGGACAGCCGGGTCAACGAGCCCGACAAGTACGACACGTCCGCACAGGACAGCCTGGCCGTACCGGGCATCGACGGCAAGAGCGGTGTGATCCTGAACGTGACCGTCACCGAGACCGAGGGCGCCGGCTTCTTCCGCGTCGCCGACGCATTCGAGGCCGTGCCGACGACGTCGAACATCAACTGGTACGGCGACGGCCAGACGCTCGCGAACATGGCGATCGTGATGGTCGCGCCGCCCGCGACGGGCATCACGGTCCAAGGTGGCGGCGACGGCCGGGCACACCTCGTGATCGACGTGCTCGGCTTCGTCGCCTGACCGCAATCGTCGGCGGGTCGAACCGCGTGCCATTCTCGACGGATGTCGGTGGTGGCCGCGATCCTGCTGCTCTTCGGGGGCATGGCCGGATTGCTCGGTTCGTGGAACGCCGCCCGGCCGCTGATCGATCCGACGAAGCGCTACTCGCCACGCTGGCTTCCCGCGATGGTGGTCACGGAGCTGTCGCCGTTCTGGCTGCTCGTGCACGTCGCCGTGCTCGTCATCGGGTTGTCGGCGGGCGGCTGGTCGAACTGGGGCGGTCGGGTCGGCACGGTCATGTTGGCCCTGTCGATGCTGCTGTCGGTGTGGATCGTCGTGCGGTCGGTCCTGGCGATCATCGAGCTGCGCCGCATGATCGGCGGCCCGATCCACGGTGCGACCGGGCGTGCCCGACTGGTCGGTCTGCCCGTGACGACCCCACCCGGCGTTCGCGAGGCGCCGGGGATCGTGTGGTGGGATCGGTTGACGCTCGACCTGATCCGCCCCGACGACGACCGCCGGCCGCTTCCGGTCGTGGTGTACGTCCACGGTGGCGGCTGGACCGGTGGTGACCCCCAGCGTCAAGCCCGCGATCTGTACCACACGCTGGCACTCGACGGATGGGCGACGCTGGCGATCCGCTATCCGTTCACGCCGCACGTCACCGTCGAACAGCAGGTCGCCACCGTCGCTGCTGCGGTTCGGTGGGCCCGAACCGGGCTGGGCGCGCACGGGATCGACGCGACACACGTCGTGCTCGCCGGCGGGTCGGCCGGTGCCCATCTGGCCACGACGGCCGCCCTCGCCGCCGAGCGCGATGTCGACACCGTCGACGCCTGCGTGGGGCTCTACGGGGTCTACGACATGGCCAATCGGAACGGCACGCGAGCGACCTGGACCAAGATCCGCGACGAGGTCATGCTCGCCCGCGTGTCCGACGACCCGCACCGCTACGACGAGCTGTCGCCCTTGGTCAACGTCACCGACGACTCGCCGCCGATGCTGGTCGTGCACGGCGAGCGCGACACCCTCGTGCCGATCGGTGAGGCCGAGCAGTTCGTCGCCGCGCTGCACGCGTGGGGGCGGCCGGTCGAGTTCGTCAGGGTCGGCGGTGCCGAGCACGCCTTCGACGCGGTGTCGTCGCCCGTGGCGAGGACCACGGCGGCGTTGATTCGCGACTGGCTCCGCGCCACGGTGCTCGCCGACGAACCCGCCGGTTCGCTCTGAGCCCCCTGACGGGACCCCGTCAGGCGCCGACGGCGTGGTAGCCGCCGTCGACGTGGATGATCTCGCCCGGTCGTCGCCGGGAACCAGTCGGACAGCAGTGCGACGCAGGCTCGGGCGACCGGCTCGGAGTTCTGCACGTCCCAGCCGAGCGGAGCCCGCCCGTCCCAGGTGTCCTCGAACAGCTTGAAGCCGGGGATCGACTTGGCGGCCATCGTCTTGATCGGACCGGCGGCCACGAGGTTGCAGCGGATCTGCTGCGGGCCCGAGTTCGCGGGCCAGGTACCGCGACAGGCTCTGGAGTGCCGACTTGGCGACGCCCATCCAGTTGTAGGCGGGCCAGGCCTGCTGGTTGTCGAAGTCGAGCCCCACGAACGAGCCACCCTGGTCCATCAGCGGCACGAACGCATCGGCGAGCGTCTTCAGCGAATACGTCGAGATGTGCATCGCAACGGCGACGTCGTCCCAGGGAGCCCCGAAGAAGTCGTCGCCCAGGCAGGACTCGGGTGCGAACCCGATGGCGTGCAGCACTCCGTCGACCCGTCCCCACTTGGCGGCGACCGCGTCGCGAACCGACTCGACGTGCTCGGGCACGGTCACGTCGAGTTCGAACACGTCGATGTCGGCTCCGTTCGACTGGCCGAGCTTGCGGGCGGTGCGCTTGGTCAGGCTCAGGGCCCGACCGGCGCCGGTGAGCACGATGTCGGCCCCTTCGTCGAGGGCGATTCGTGCCACGCCGAACGCCAACGAGGCGTCGGTGAGGACTCCGGTGATCACGAGCTTCTTGCCGTCCAGCATTCCCATGCCCCGGAACGTAGCCGCCGGGGAGCACGGGCCGGACGTTCGGCGACGACACGCGACCAGGCACGCGGCGGGGTGCGTGTGCAAGGCTCGCAGGATGCGAATCGGTGTGATCGGTGGCAGTGGACCCGCCGGAAGCAGCCTGGCCGCCCGGCTGGCCAGTGTCGGATACGAGGCCGTCATCGGCTCACGGTCGAAGTATCGGGCGATGGAGAGCCGTGACTCGTTCGTCGAACGCTTCCCCGAGCTCGACGAGCATCTCGGGTACGGCGACAACGCCATGGCAGCGACGTGCGACATCGTCGTCATCGCCACGCCGTGGGATTCGGCGGCCACGATGGCCCAGGACCACGCCGACGACCTGCACGGCAAGATCGTGGTGAGCATGGCGAACGCGCTGATCCGAGTCGGCCGCGAGTTCCAGCCGCTGGTGCCGCCGCGCGGGAGCGTCGCCGCGCACGTGCAGGCGGCGGTGCCCGACAGTCGTGTCGTCGCCGCGTTCCATCACCTGCCCGCCACCGAGTTGGGCCACATCGGCGAGCCGATCGAGAGCGACGTGCTGATCTGCGCGGACGATCCCTCGGCGGTCAGGACGATCAGCGAGATGGTCGCGAAGATCCCCGGTTGCCGCCCGCTCGATGCCGGAGAACTGTCGAACGCCACCGCGATCGAGGCGTTCACGGCCGTGCTGCTCCAGTTGAACGTGCGGTACAAGACGCGGGTCGCCCCGAAGTTGACGGGAATCAAAGGCGATCCCCGCGCGTTGAAGCCCTGAGCCATGTCGACCCTGCAGCTGTACGACACCGCGCGTCGCGCCGTCGTCCCGTTCGAGCCCGATGAGCACGTGCTGATGTACATCTGCGGGATCACCCCGTACGACGCGACGCATCTGGGTCACGCGGCGACCTTCATCTCGTACGACGTGCTCAAGCGACACCTGATCGACAAGGGCCACACCGTCCAGTGCGTCCGCAACGTGACCGACGTCGACGACCCGTTGTTCGCGAAGGCGCGTGAGCTCGGTGTGCACTACCTCGATCTCGCAGCCACCGAGGAGGCCAGGTTCGAGCGCGACATGGTGGCCCTGAACGCGCTCCCCGTGTCGTCGTCGCCCCGCGCGTCGTCGGCGATTCCCGACATCCGGGGCTTCATCGGCATGGTGCTCGATCGTGGCTTCGCCTACGAGGCCGGCGGGTCGGTCTACTTCGACGTCACGAAGTTCGATTCGTTCGGTTCGCTCAGCAACTACTCCGAGGCCGAGATGCTCGAACTCGCCCGAGAGCGCGGCGGCCAGGTGGACGACCCGAACAAGCGCCACCAGCTCGACTTCGTGCTCTGGCACCCGTCGGCCGACGACGAGCCCGCCTGGGAGACGATGTGGGGTGCCGGCCGCCCCGGATGGCACATCGAGTGCAGTGCGCTGGCGCTCCGCGAGCTCGGCACCACGATCGACCTCCACGGCGGCGGCGCCGACCTCATCTTTCCGCACCACGAATGCGAACGTGCCCAGTCGGAGGCGGCCACGGGGACGCAGTTCGTGAAGCACTGGATGCACACCGCGCTGATCAGCATGAACGGCACCAAGATGTCGAAGAGTCTCGGCAACCTGGTCTTCGTCGACGCGCTGCGCGAGCAGTTCGAGCCACCGGTGATCCGCCTCGGTCTGATCGAGCATCACTACCGGACCGAGTGGGAGTGGGACGACGAGCTGATGCCGCGCAACGAGCTGCGGCTGGCGTCGTGGCGCGCCGCAGCCGATGGGGCGGCCGGTGACGTCATCGACGAGGTCCGCTCGCGGCTCGACGACGATCTGGACTCTCCGGCGGCGGTCGACGCGGTCGACGCGGCCGCGCGGCGCGGCGAGTCGACGCGTGCAGCTGCGGAACTGCTCGGCGTCGCGCTCTGACCGATCCGCACGAGATGTTCACGGAAAAGTCGAGGCGCGGGACGACTCGCGGCGACCGCCATGTTCTACAGTTCGGTGGATGGCCGAACGTCCGGGTGCGAGCAAGCTGCAGTCCCGAACGCGCGCCGTCGTTCGCCCCCTGGCGAATCTCGCCTGGGACGTCGAGCGCGTCGGCTACGAACGGCTGCCCGACGACGGTCCGGCCATCCTGTGCCCGAACCACATCAGCTTCCTCGACTCCGCACTGTTGATGCTCACGGTGCCGCGGAACATCAGCTTCGTCGGCAAGGCCGAGTACATGGACGACTGGAAGACGAAGTACCTGTTCCCGGCGCTCGGGATGATCCCGATCGACCGGTCGGGAGGCAGCAAGAGCCAGGCCGCGCTCGACGCCGCCGAGCAGGTGCTCAAGCGCGGCGAGTTGTTCGGCATCTACCCGGAGGGCACCCGGAGTCGCGACGGCGACCTCTACAAGGGCCGCACCGGCCCGGCTCGCCTCGCGATGAGCATCGGCTGCCCGATCTTCCCGGTGGGCATCACCGGTACCGACGACATCCAGCCGATCGGGTCGAACCTCCCGAAGTGGGGGAAGTCGTGCCGTATCGAGATCGGGCGCGCGATCCGGCCCGAGCGCTACGCCGGGCGCGGCGCCGAGCATCTCGCCTGGCGGTCGATGATCGACGAGGTCATGTTCGAGATCCGAGAGATGACCGGGCAGACGTATCACAACGTCTATTCGGGCGAGCGCGAAGACGAGAGCGCTCCTCCCGCGGGCCGCGTCGGCACGGTCGCCGACGAGCCGGTTCCGGATCGTCAGCTCGAACTCGCCGCCGCCGGCTGACGCACGGAGTCGTCTGCCGGGTCGTTCGTGTACGAGCGGATCAGGCGGGCGCGAGCACGAACACGCGGATCGGGCGGTGGTCGGCTCGCTCCCGGTACTTCGCGTAGCCCGGGTAGATCTTGGCTGCCTCGGCGAACACCTCGTCGGCCTCGGCCTCGTCGGCGAGTCGGGCACCGACGTCGACCGCCGTACCGCGGTACTCGACCGTCGCCTCGGGCAGCGACTCGAGGTTGTACACCCAACCGGGCGTGTGCTCCTGACCGAAGTTCGACCCGATGACCGCGAGATCATCGCCGGTGGGGATGCCGAGCAACGGCATCGTTCGGGGCTCGCCCGACTTGCGGCCCGTCGTCGTCAGCATCACCACGGGCAACCCGGCCAGCAACGAGGGCAAGGTGTGCTTGCCGCCGGTCGCACCGAACAGCGGCTTGTCGACCGCATACATGAACTTCGAGAACAGCCAGGCGCCGGGTTTCGACGCGACCACGTGCTGCAGGCTGCGCTGCACCACGTTCGACTCACTCGGTTCGTAGCCGACCTCGCTCATCAGTCCCATTCCGCCTCCTCGGTGTTTCATGTCACGGTAGCCGGGAGAACCCTCACGGGATTCGACGGGGCCGCCTCGTAGACTTTTCGGTGTCATGTCGAACATCACCATCTCCCTTCCGGACGGATCCGAGCGAGAGCTGCCCGAGGGCTCGACCGCCCTCGATCTGGCCGCCTCGATCGGCAATCGACTGAAGAAGGCGGCCGTCGCGGCCACGGTCGACGGGACCGAGACCGACCTGACCGCACCGCTCACCGATGGCAGCGAGGTCGGGATCATCACCAACGACACCGATGAAGGCCGTCACGTGCTGCGCCACTCGACCGCGCACGTCCTGGCACAGGCGGTGACCCGGCTGTTCCCCGGCGCGAAGTTCTCGATCGGTCCGGCGATCGAGCACGGCTTCTACTACGACTTCGATCTGCCCGACGGGCAGACGTTCAGCGACGACGACCTCGTGGCGATCGAGGCCGAGATGCGTGAGATCGTCAAAGCCAACCAGCCGTTCGTGCGCAGCGAGATGTCGATGGCCGACGCGAAGGAACTGTTCTCCGACCAGCCGTACAAGGTGGAGATCATCGAGCGCGTCGAATCCGCGGCGGGCGACCAGTTCGACGCCGGCGAGGTGTCCGGCGACGGCATGATCAGCGCCTACCGCAACACCGACGAGTTCGTCGACATGTGCGTCGGCCCGCATGTGCCCACCACGGGCCGGCTCGGTCACTTCAAGCTGCAGCGAGTCTCGGGTGCCCACTGGCGCGGCAACGAGGACGGCATCATGCTGCAGCGCATCTACGGCACCGCCTGGGAGTCCAAGCAGGCACTTGCCGAGCACCTCCATCGCCTCGACGAGGCAGCCAAGCGAGACCACCGCAAGCTCGCGAACGAACTCGATCTGCTCAGCTTCCCGTCCGAGCTCGGTGGCGGGCTGGCGGTCTGGCATCCCAAGGGTGCGATCGTCCGCAAGCTGATGGAGGACTACAGCCGCGAACGCCACGAGCACGGCGGCTACGAGTTCGTCTACACACCGCATCTCGCGAACGGCAAGCTGTTCGAGACCTCCGGGCACCTCGAGTGGTACGCCGACGGCATGTACCCGCCGATGGAGATGGACAACGGCACGTACTACATGAAGCCGATGAACTGCCCGATGCACTGCCTGATCTTCAAGAGCCGGCAGCGCAGCTACCGCGAGTTGCCGCTGAGGTTGTTCGAGCTCGGAAACGTGTACCGCTACGAGAGAGCGGGCACGCTGCACGGCCTGCTCCGCATCCGCGGGTTCACGCAGGACGACAGCCACATCTACTGCACCGAGGACCAGCTCGCCGACGAGATCGCCTCGTTGCTCGACTTCGTGCTGTCGGTGCTCCGGGCCTTCGGCTTCGACGAGTTCACGTTCAACCTGTCCACCAAGAACCCCGACAAGTACGTGGGTTCCGACATGATCTGGGAGCGAGCGACCGCCGCGCTCGCCGAAGCACTCGATCAGCACGGCCTCGAGTACGAGACGAAGGAAGGCGACGCTGCCTTCTACGGTCCGAAGATCGACATCGACGTCCGCGACGCGATCGGCCGCTCGTGGCAGCTCTCGACGATCCAGGCCGACTTCCAGCTCCCCGAGCGTTTCGACCTCGAGTACGTCGGTGCCGACAACGAGCGGCACCGACCGATCATGCTGCACCGTGCATTGCTCGGGTCGGTCGAGCGGTTCATGGGCGTGATGATCGAGCACTACGCCGGCAACTTCCCCACCTGGCTCGCCCCGCTGCAGGTCCGCGTCCTGCCGGTGGCGACGGCTCACGAGGAATACGCCGAGACCGTTCGCGACCGGTTGGCGACGGCGGGTCTGCGCGTCGACGTGGTCGGCGCGAACGACGCCCTCGGGAAACGCATTCGTGCGTCGAAGATGGAGAAGATCCCGTACATCCTCGTCGTCGGTGACGACGACCTCGCGGCGACGACCGTCGGCGTCAACCCGCGCGGGGGAGAGGTCGAGCGGGGCGTGGGGCTCAGTGAGTTCGTGAGCCGGGTCACCGACGAGATCGCCGCCAGCACCGAACGTGCTCTGGCGCACTGACGGCATCGCCGCCACGCACGATGCGGTGCCGGGTTTGCTAGACATCTCGTCACGATGACCGGGTTCGAGCGGCTCTGGAACGGATGGCGTTCGTCCTACGTGTCGTCGGTCGGCGCCGACGGCGACGACGAACCGGGCAGTGTCTTCACGAAGATCCTGCGTGCGGGTGTCTCCGACGTCGAGGCCAACATCGTGCATCGCAGCGAGTTCGTCTTCGCGATCCTCAACGCCTATCCGTACGGGACCGGCCACACGCTGGTGCTCCCGTATCGGGAGATCGGCGATCTCGAAGCCCTCGATCCGTCGGAGACGGCCGATCTGTGGGGCACCGTCACCGACGCGGTGCGAGCCGTCAAGGCGGCCTACTCGCCGGACGGCGTCAACGTGGGAGTGAACCTGGGGCGTCCGGCGGGTGGCTCGGTGAGCGAACACCTGCACGTACACGTCGTGCCCCGATGGACCGGCGACGCCAACTTCATGACCACCGTCGCGAACACGCGGACGTTGCCCGAACCGCTCGACGAGACCGCGACGAAGCTGCGGGCCGCATGGCCCGACCGGCCGGGCCGGGCCCCGACGTAGCACGGGTCGGCGGGGAAATGGCCACGACCGCAGCGACCGGTCTGCTCACGTCCTAGGCTGGCACGATCATGAGTCCTCCCGACCCGGTCGACGTCTCGGTCGACGACGTCCGCGACGAACTCCCGGACGACATCAATGCCGCCGAGTTCGTCGGCGCCTACCGGTTTCCCGACAACTCCCGCCGCCGCATCCCCGGCTACATCTACCTCGTGCTGGCCCTCGGCTGTCTCGCCCTGTACCTGACCAGCGCCGACTCCTCGCCGCTGGTGAACGGCGGTTTCGCGTGGGCCGCGGCGCTGCTCGGTTTCGCCGGCTTGGTCAGCATCACGTCCGGTTGGCGGATGAACCTCGACGAGAAGGAGGCCCTCGTCGAAGCCCAGCAAGCGATCGGGTTCCCGGTCGGTCATGCGTCCGCTCAGCAGGTCTGGCTCGGCATTCGGAGCCGTCCGACCTGGCGTGTGCTCTGCTACTCCACCGAGGAGCCACCCGAACGGCGTGGTCTGGTGCTCGTCGACGCCGTCGACGGTCGCGTGATCCAGCACCTGGTCGAGGACAACCCCGAACAGTGGCGCCCGACGGGGTCGACGGTCTGATGGTCTTCGACGGCAAGTTCCGCAAGCCGGTGGACGCCGCCGTGGGGCCGCTCGGCGCCGCACTCCGAAAGACCAAGCTCACGCCGGACCACCTCACGGTGGTCGGGCTCCTCGTCGGGGCCTCTGCCGCCGTGGCGGTGGGTTCGGGGCGACTGATCCTCGGGCTGGTGCTCGTGATCCTCGCCGCGCTGCCCGACCTGCTCGACGGCGCCCTCGCCAAGGCGTCGGAGACGTCCAGTCAACGGGGAGCGTTCTTCGACTCGACGATCGACCGGGTCACCGATGCGCTCCTGCTCGGCGGCATCGCGTACTACTTCGCCGACACCAAGGACCCTCGCCTCGCCGTGCTGCCCTACGCCGTGATGGCGACGGCGTCGGTCGTCTCGTACCAGCGCGCCAAGGCCGAGTCGCTCGGGCTCGAGGCGAAGGGCGGCCTGATGGAGCGCGCCGAGCGGATCGTCGTGCTCTGCGTCGGCCTGCTCCTCGAGACCTTCGTCGATGGTGCGCTCGTGTGGATCCTGTGGGGCATGCTGCTCCTCATCTCGATCACCGCGGTCCAGCGCTTCGTCAAGGTCTGGAAGCAGGCCGAAGTGGCACCGGTCACCCAGGCTCGCATCGACCTCCGCCGCGAACGTCGTGCTTCGCGACGCGAAGCACGGACGACCCGTCGTCGAACACGCGTCCCGCTGCGTGAACGCGTCCCTCGCCGGCAAGATTGATCGGGCGCGGTCGGTGAGTCGGGCGCGCTCCCGCGTCGCAGATGCCGCCGCGTTCGGGGGGTACCGCCTCGCCGCCCTGACCGCCCGCGGACTCCCTGGCTTCGCCGCCCAGGCGCTGGCACCGATGCTCGGCCTCGGGGCGAGCTGGTCGAGCGTCGAACGCCGGTCGATGATCGAGCGCCATCTCCGGCGCGCCGACCCGACACTGGGAGGTATCCGCCTCCGGAGGGCGGTGCAGGAGGCGTTCGACTCGTACACCCGCTACTGGCTGGAGAGCTTCCGCTTGCCGCATCTCGGCGGCGACACGGTCGAACGCGGGATGCGGGTCCACGGCTACGAGCACGTCGTCGCGGCGCTCGAGGCGGGCAACGGCGTCATCCTGGCGTTGCCCCACCTCGGGGGATGGGAATGGGCGGGACGGTGGCTCGTCGAGCGCGGGCACGGCATCACCGTCGTGGTCGAGGAGGTCGAACCTCCCGAGCTGTTCGACTGGTTCGTCGACCTCCGTCAACAACTGGGGATGAACGTCGTCGCGCTGGGGCCGGCAGCCGGCCGCGAAGTGCTCGCCGCGCTGCGCCGCAACGATGTCGTCTGCCTGCTCAGCGACCGCGACATCCAGCGCACCGGCATCGAGGTCGAGTTCTTCGGCGAGCTCACCACGTTGCCGGCGGGTCCGGCCACACTGGCACTGCGGACGGGGGCGCCGTTGCTGCCGACGGCGGTGTACTTCACCGATCGCACCGACGGTCATCTCGGGGTGGTCAGGCCGCCGATCGACACGGCGCGATCCGATGACGGTCTGCGCGCCGATGTCACGCGTGTCACCCGTGCGTTGGCGCTCGAACTCGAACACCTCATCCGCCGGGCGCCGCACCAGTGGCACCTGTTCCAGCCGAATTGGCCTTCCGATCCGGGCTACGACGACAACGCCAGGGAGACCGTTTGACTCAGCCGGTCGCTGACACGGCACTCCATGTCATCGGGCCGTGGCGCTCGCCTCGTGGCCGCGCCCGATACGCGTCTCCCCGTTCGGGGCTTTCGTCGTTCAGGAATCTGTGACTTGTTCCTGGCTCAACCATTCGATTCGGGTTGCGAGGTCCCCGTCCAGTTCGATCTCGACGACGCCCGAATACTTGGTCGTCCCGTACGCCGTGAAATCTGCCACGTAGGTGAAGGTGCCATCGTCGGTCGCTGTCAAGTCGGTGACTGGTTCCGTCTTGGTGATGAGTTGGCCTCTGGTCCGCACGTCCTGCATGTGCTCTTCCTTGGTCTGCACCACCCCATTGACGCCGATGTGGATGCCGTCGTCGGTGAAGACCGACCCGACTGCTTCTGGGTCGTTCTCTTCCCAGCCCCGCCCCCACGTGTTGGCGAGTTCGGTGGCGATGTCGATGTCGCTCGTGCCGTCGTCGCCGACCGCGATCCACGCGATGCCTGCGATCGCGAGCACAGCTACCACTGCGATGGCGATCCATACCCATGGTCTCGTCGTGTGAACCTGTTCTTCGGTCCGGTAACTGATCTCTTGATGTGTGCTCATGACTCACCCCTTTCGCAGGACGTTCCCTGTACTTCGACCGTCTCGCCGAGGCCTCACGTTGTCAAGGGCTGTCCGGCCCCCTGGTCTCGGCAGCCGTCGTCGACGGCCACACCGGACGGAGAACGACCGATGACCCACCAATCTGAAGATGCGCCCCGGCTGCTCGGCCACCACGGAGACTGACCGCCGCCGGGCACCGAGCCGCGACCGACGTCGATCGTCTCAACTGTTCGGTGCGGCATGCCGATGAAGCATCCGATGAATCGGTCGTTCGCCGCGCCTCTCGGCTTCTCGTTGCTCGGCTTCGTGCTCATCGTCGCGTACCTGTTCGCACCGGCGACGGAGAGCTCGGAGGTGATCGCCGCGCTGGGGCCGATCACCGCGTCGATGGTGGTGGCGGCATCGGTCATGCTGAACCGGCCGGTCCGACCCGTTCCGTGGCTGCTCTACGCCACGGGTCTCGGGCTCCTGGGTGTGGCACCCATCGTGCGGGCGTCGGAGTGGTACGGGCTCACGGGACCGGGCTTCCCGGCCGCGTTCGAAGCGGTCACCGCGCTGGCCTACCCGTCGTTGTTCGTGGCGACGGTCAGCATCACCTCGGGGCGCCGACACGCCCGGGACCTCCTCGCCGGCTCCGAGCCGATCATCTACGCGATCGCGCTCACGGCGCTCGTGTGGCTCGCGGTCACCGGACCGTACGTCGACGACAACACGATGCCGCTTCCACCCGAGGTGTGGGTGCTGATCTTCGCCCTGCTCGACGGTGTGCTCGCCACGCTCGTGCTTCGCCGCGTCGGCGACGGCGAGCAGGCCCGTCCGGTGTTCCAGGTGATGGCGCTCGGGTACCTGTCGCTCGGCGCCGCCCACGCAGCGACCGCGTGGGCCGCCTCCGAGGGCGAGCTCGGTCTCGGAGGTCCACTCGCCGCGACCCTGATGGTCGGCCCGCTGCTGCTCGGCCTCGTGGTGACGCTCCCGTCGCTCAAGACGTTGGTGGTGTCGACCGGGGAACCCTTCCGGGTGCACTGGTCCCAGATCCTCGGCCTGCTGTTGGCCGCGCTCGTACCGCTGGGCGCACTGATCCTGATGCTCGCGTTCGGGTCGTCGTCCACGTCCTCGTTCGTCGTGGTCTCGCTCGCGACCGTGAGTGTGGTGGTGTTGGCGCTGGCCAGGATGTGGCGTCTCGTCGACCAGGTCCGGTTGCTCACCGAACAGCGTGGCCACGCGCGGCTCGCGGCGATGGTCGAGCACTCGAGCGATGTCGTGATGCTCGCCGACGACCAGGGGCGGGTGAACTATGCGAGTCCCGGTCTCCGGGCCACGCTCGGGTACGACCCGGAGAGCTGGTCGGGCCGGCACCTCGTCGACGTGGTCATCGACGCTGAGCGCATCGACGCGATGCGGCAGTTCGAACGGCTGGTCGAGTCGGGCCACGGCGGCACGGTCGAGTTCGAGACGAGCCTGCTCCACGCCGACGGTCAGCACCGGAAGGCGAACGTGGTCGTGGCGAACCTCGTCGGTGGTGCGGCCGTCGACGGCATCGTGGCGACGTTCCGGGATGTCACGGAGCAGCGCAATCTCGAACGTCAGTTGAGCCACCGCGCGTTTCACGACGAGCTCACGGGCCTCGCGAACCGTGCACTGTTCCTGGACCGGATGGACCATGCCCTGCGGGTGACTCGTCCCGTGAGCGACCCGGTCGTCGTGCTGTTCGTCGACCTCGACGACTTCAAGTCGGTCAACGACGTGCTCGGTCACGCGGTCGGTGACCAACTGCTCAAGACCGTGGCCGACCGGATCCGACACGCCGCCGGCAGCGGCGACACCGCAGCCCGACTCGGCGGCGACGAGTTCGCCATCCTGCTCGAGGACCGTGGCGGCATCGAACGGGCGATCGACGTGGCCGAATCGCTGCTCGAATCGCTGCGTGAGCCGGTGACGATCGCCGGATACGACGTGGCGGTCCTGGCCAGCGTCGGTGTCGCGGTCGCGGCACCCGAGATGAGCACGACGAGCCTGTTGCGGGACGCCGACGTGGCGATGTACGAGGCCAAACGTGCGGGCAAGGGCCAGATCCGCATCTTCGACCCCGCGATGCGGCTCGTGGCCACCAAGCACCTCGAGTACCGCAGCGAATTGGCAGCGGCGCTGGAGGAGAAGCAGCTCCGTCTCGTCTACATGCCGTTCGTCGATCTCAGGACGGGCCAGGTCACGGGCGCCGAGGCGCTCGTCCGGTGGCATCACCCGGAGCACGGTGACATCCCGGCGAGTGAGTTCGTCCCGATCGCGGAACGTTCGGGGCAGATCGTGCCGCTCGGCTACTGGGTGCTCGACGAAGCGCTCGCCCAGGCTGCGTCGTGGCGCCCGGGTCTCTACCTCAGCGTCAACGTCTCCGGGGTGCAGATCCGTCAACCCGACTTCGTCGAGCGCCTGATCGCCACGGTCGACCGTCACCACGTCGATCCGAGTTCGATCGTGCTCGAGATCACCGAGACGGTGCTCGTCGACGAGGGCGACCGCGCCACCGAGACGATCCGGCGGCTGCGCGAGGAAGGGTTCCGATTCGCCGTCGACGACTACGGCGCCGGGTACTGCTCGCTCAGCCATCTCCAACGCCACCCGGTCGATCTCCTGAAGATCGACCGCGCCTCGATCGAGGAGTTCGGCAACGACCCGCTCGGCAACACCTTGACCCGCACCATCCTCCAGATGGCGGGCTCTCTCGAATTGCTCACCGTCGCCGAGGGCATCGAGACGTCGAGTCAGCTTCGGGAGCTGCGTCGGTTCGGCTGCGATCTCGGGCAGGGGTATCTGCTGTCGAAGCCGCTCGAGGCGGACGATCTGGCACACCGCTTCCGGCAGATCGACACCGCCGGTGTGATCTGACCACCGGCCGCCGAGACGCTCGATCCGGTACGGTGCCCGGGTGATCTCGACCGCGGCGTGCCACGACCGACGGGCGATCACCGGATGAGCACCCCGCCGACCACGTCGACGACCACGTCGACGACCACCGCTACCACCGCGACGGGCGCGGCTTCGAAACTCATGCGGGTCGGGATGGTGTGTCCGTACAGTCTCTCGATCCCGGGTGGTGTCCAGGCGCAGGTGCTCGGCCTCGCCCGCGAACTGCGCCGTCAGGGCCACGAGGTGCGCGTGCTCGGGCCGTGCGACGGTCCGCCGCCGGAATCGTTCGTCACGCCCCTCGGTGACAGCCTTCCGGCATCGGCCAACGGTTCCGTGGCGCCGCTCGCTCCCGATCCGTCCGCCACGTTGAGGGTGCTGCGAGTGCTTCGCGACGAGGCATTCGACGTGGTACACATCCACGAGCCGCTCGCGCCCGGGCCACCGATCACATCGGTGACGCTCCACACCGCGCCGACCGTCGGTACCTTCCACGCAGCGGGCCGGTCGGCGAGCTATCGATTCCTCGGGCCGGTCCTGCGACGCGTCTGCGATCGGCTCGATCACCGGGTGGCGGTCTCGAAGGATGCGCTCGCTCTCGTGCAGGGATACCTCGGTGGTGAGTACGAGCTCCTGTTCAACGGCGTGGACACCGCGGCGATCCGCGCCGTCACACCGTTCGAGCACCATCGGCCCGCGATCTTCTTCGTCGGTCGGCACGAGGAACGCAAGGGACTCGGCATCCTGCTGGCCGCGCTCCGCGAGACGGATCTCGACGTCTCCTGCTGGGTCGCGGGCGACGGTCCCGACACGGGTGCGCTGCGGGCCGAGTTCGCCGGAGACGACCGCATCGAGTGGCTCGGGACGATCTCGGAGGCCGACAAGCTCGCACGGCTGCGGAGCGCAGCGGTGTCGTGTGCACCGTCGCTGCACGGCGAGTCGTTCGGCGTCGTGCTGATCGAGGCGATGGCAGCGGGCACGCCGGTCGTCGCGAGTTCGCTCGACGGCTACCGGAACGTGGCGACCGACGGCGTCGACGCGCTGCTCGTCCCACCGGGCGACGTCACCGCGCTGTCGACCGCGCTGCGGCGCGTGCTCGAGGATCCCGAACTTGCCCGCTCGCTCGTCGAGCGGGGCGCCGAGCGGGCCGACCGGTTCTCGATGTCGTCGCTCGCTGCCGCATACGTCGGCATCTACGATCGGCTCACGGCCGGCGGCGTAGACTGACCGCCATGTGGTTGCTCGTCATTCTGCTGATCCTGGTGGTGGCGCTGGTCATCTACCTGATCAGCGCCTACAACGGCTTGATCCGTCGCCGGAACCAGATCGAGAACGCCTGGTCCCAGATCGACGTCCAGCTGAAGCGGCGCCTCGACCTGATTCCCAACCTCGTCGAGACCGTGAAGGGGTACGCCGCCCACGAGAAGGACACGCTCGACGCCGTGATTCGTGCCCGCAACGCGTCGGTGGCGGCATCGACACCCGGCGAGCAGGCCCAGGCCGAGAACATGTTGGAGGGCACGCTCAACCGGTTGTTCGCCCTGGGTGAGGCCTACCCCGACCTCAAGGCCAACCAGAACTTCCTGGCGCTCCAGGAGGAACTCACCGCCACCGAGGGCCGGGTCGCCTACGCCCGGCAGTTCTACAACGACAGCGTGCTGGAGTACAACAACAAGCTGCAGCAGTTCCCGACGATGTACTTCGCGAAGATCCTCAAGTTCGAGCGTCGCGAGTACTTCGAGGCCGACGAGGCGGCGCGCACGGCGCCGACCGTCGAGTTCTGACACGTCGCTCCGCCCCCCGACATGCATGAGTTGATTCGTTCGAACAAACGCCGGAGTGCGCTGCTCGTCACCGGCTTCGTGATCGTCGTCGCCGTCGTCGGCGCCGCCTTCGGTCTGCGCGCTCGGTGGCGGCGCTCCCGCGACCGTGATCGCGCTGCTCGTCGCCGGCACGCTGGCGTTCGCCAGCTACTGGCGCGCCGACAAGATCGCTCTGGCGGTGAGTCGTGCCGACCCGGCCGACGAACGTGAGTATGCCGCGATTGCACAACATCGTCGAGGGTCTCTGCATCGCCAGCGGCCTGCCGAAACCCGGTGTGTACATCGTCGACGATCCGGCGCCGAACGCGTTCGCGACCGGTCGCAACCCGAAGCATGCGTCGATCGCGGTCACGACCGGCTCTGCTGGAGAAGATGAACCGTGTCGAGCTCGAGGGTGTCGTGGCGCACGAGCTCAGTCACATCCGGAACTACGACATCCTGGTGTCGACGCTCGCCGTCACGATGGTGGGTGCCATCGCGCTGCTGGGTGACATGGCGATCCGCATGATGTGGTGGAACGGAGGTCGCGTCCGCCGCGCCGGCGATCACGGCAACAGCAACAATCCCCTCGCGTTCGTCGGGTTCGTGCTGCTCATCCTCGCACCGCATCGCGGCGAAGGTGATGCAAGCGGCGATCTCCCGGCAACGTGAGACGTTGGCCGACGTCAGCGCCTGCCAGATGACCCGCTACCCGCCCGGGCTCATCTCTGCGCTGGAGAAGCTCCAGGAAGACACCACGGTGACGCACTCCGCGTCGACGGCCACGGCACACATGTGGATCGAGCAACCGATGAGCGGGGTCGGCGACACCGGTCGCCTCGGCGGCACTCACCGGATGTTCGACACGCACCCTCCGCTCGACGAACGCATCGCCCTCCTGAGAGAACTGTGATCCGACGTACCGCCTCCCTCGCCTCGATCCTGTCCGCCGGGCTCCTCGTCGTTGCCTGCTCGGGTGGTGACGACGAAGCCGCTCCTGACACCACATCTGCCACCACCGTCGAGTCGACGGTCGCGGAGACCACCGACGACCCAGGCCACCACGACCACGTCGCCGACGTCGACCACGGCGGCGACGTCGGTCGATCTCGACGTGCCTCGTATGCCGTTGACGGGTGAGCCGATCGATGACGCCTCCGAGGTGCCCGATCGCCCGGCGCTCGTGGTGAAGATCTCCAACGCGCCGCTCAACGTGGTGCCCCAGGCCGGTCTCAACAATGCCGACATCGTCTTCGAAGAGGTCATCAACGATGCGGCGACACGGCTCGCGGCCGTGTTCCACTCCCAAGACGTCGACCCGGTCGGTCCGGTCCGGTCGGGGCGTTCGCAGGACATCAACCTGTTGCTGTCGCTCCAGCGACCTCTGTTCGCGTGGAGCGGCGGAAATCCCGCGGTCACCCGCGCGATCCGCGAGTCGGACCTCATCGACCTGAGCGCCGTCAACGGCTCGTCGGGCTACTACCGCCGGTCCGGCCGCCGCGACGCGAACACGCTCTACTCGAGTTCGGAGGCGCTGTGGGCGCAGACCACCGACGAGGCGGGTCGCCCGAACACCGTGTTCCCCTACCTCCAGGAAGGCGAGGAGCTCACCGGTGAACCGGCGACCCGCATCGAGGTCGTGCTCGACAGCCTCGACGTGGTGTGGGAGTACGACGAGGAGACCGGCGGGTACTTCCGCACCCAGAACGGCGAGGAACACACCACCGAGACGGCCGACGGCGTCGAGCCGGTGTGGGTGAAGAACGTGGTCGTGATGCTCGCCGACTACGGACGGAACCCTGCCGACGGCAACCCCGAGGCGCAGGTGCTCGGTGCCAACCCGGTGTTCGTGTTCACGGGCGGCCTGGTGCAGGAGGGCGAGTGGCTGCGCTTCGCGCCGGAGGACCCGTTCGAGTTCTTCGACAACTTCGACGATCTCAACACGCTGCCGCTCCAGCCGGGACGAACCTGGATGGAGATCCCGCGCAATGTCGACGACGCCGTCGCCTGGGAGGCGGAGTGACGGCGCCGGAACGACGCTGACGGCGGCTCAGGCCACGAGGCGCCGGGCCGCTTCGACGACGACCCCGACGGCGGCTCGCTCGACCCGCTCGTGCACGCTCTCGTCGGGGATCTCCTGAGCGTTTCGATTGACGAGGACGCCGGCGACCATGCCGCGCGCGCCACCCGTTGGCGGCGCACTGCGTGAAGAGGGTGGCGCTCTCCATCTCGTAGTTCAACACGTGGAGCGCCTCCCACTCGGCGCGGCTGCCGGCGAATCGGCGGTTGACGTAGCCGGAGACCGTGTCGTAGCGCTCCTGACCCGGATAGAAGGTGTCGGATGCGGCCGTGATGCCGATGTGGCTGGTGATGCCGAGGTGCTCGGCGGCCGCGACCAGTGCCGCGGTGCACGAGAAGTCGGCCACGGCGGGGTACTCGAGCGGTGCGAAGTGCTGGCTGGCGCCGTCGAGCCGCACTGCGCCGGTCGTGACGATGACGTCGGCGACGTCGATGTCGCTCTGGATCGCACCGGTGGTGCCGACCCGGAGAAACGTCCGGACGCCGAGCTGTGCCAGCTCCTCCGTGGCGATCGACGTGGACGGCCCCCCGATGCCCGTCGAACAGACGACGATCGGCCGCGTCGTCGGCGAAGGCGAGGTAGCTGGTGAACTCGCGATTGGAGGCGAGTGGCGTCGGGCGTTCGAGATAGCCCGCGATCTTCGGCGACCCGCGCCGGGTCGCCCGGCATGATCGCGATCGATGCTCCCTGCGAGCTGATCGCGGGTACGAGGTCGAGATGGAACACGTCCGACATGTCGACCACCGTACCGACTTCGCCGTCAGCGCCGTGACCCGCCGGGCGCAGCCGCGGTTCAGAAGCGGCCGCCGTCCACCATGAACTGTTGGGCGGTGCAGCCACCGCTGTCGTCGGCGGCGAGGAACAGGATCATCTGCACGAACTCGTCGGGGACGATCCGCTTCTTGAGCGCCTGGTCGCGCATCGTGCCCGCCTCGCCCTCGGCCGACCACCACTTGGTGAGCTGCCGCTCGGTCGGCACCCAGCCGGGGAGCACCGTGTTGACCCGGACGTTGTGTGGCCCGAACGTGCGTGCGAGCGTGCGGGTGATGCCTTCGACGCCCGACTTGGCGATCGCGTAGCCGGGGAAGAAGTCCTCCTGCATCATGTAGCTGCTCGACCCGACGTTCACGATCGAACCGAGCTCGGCCTCGAGCATCTGCGGAGCGAGCGCCTGGATCGCGAAGAAGTAGTGGCGCAGGTTCACGTTGAGCCGGTCGTCCCAGTACTCGACCGTCATCTCCTCCCACGTGTGGCGGTCGTCGCTGGCTGCGTTGTTGACGAGCACGGTGACACCGCCGAGGTCGTCGACCGCCCTGGCACACGCCGCCCGCAGCGCCTCGATGTCTCGCAGGTCGACCTCGTAGAACAGCGGCGTGTGCGTGGCGCCCGGCGTCGACGCAGCGTCGAATCGTCGCGCGCGGCGTACTCGGCGTTGATGTCGACGAATGCCACCTTGCTGCCCTGACGGGCGAAGTTCTCGCACGGCGGCGCTGCCGATACCGTCGGCGCCGCCGGTCACGAACACGGTTCGGTCGACGAGGGAGGGGTAGCGGGCGTAGTTCTCGACGGTCATCTCGACTCCAGGGGACGGTGACGATCAGGCGACTCCGACGGCCGCACGATCGGATCGAAACCATAGACCTCGGCCGGGTTGTCGACCAGCACCCGTCGGCGGACGCCCGGGTCGGCGAGCCAGTCGTCGCGGAGTGCGAGCAACTGCTCGGGGGTCGGCGGGTCGTCCTGACCGGGATGCGGCCAGTTGGTCGCCCAGAGCATGCGCTCGGGCGCCCGGTCGATCAGACGTCGGGCGAGTTCGGCGACGGTGGGGTAGTGGGGCGCACCCTCGCCTGGTCGACTCGTACGGAGCCGACAGCTTGACCCAGCACCGCCCGCTGTCGACCAGCGCCGACAACGCCCGGAACGCCCGGTGGTCGGGTTCGACGGGCGGCATGAAGCGTCCGACGTGGTCGATGACGAGTGGCGTCGGCAACGCCAGGAGTTCGTCGACCCGTTCCGGCAGCTCGCGTCCGTCGAGCTGGAGCTGCACGTGCCACCCGTACGATCGCAATGCGCTCGGCAACGCCCGGCATGGCGCTCCACGGCACGGCGCCGCCCGGCAGCATGTGGAACCGAGCGCCGCGCGCGCCGCGACCGTCAGCCGCTCGAGTTCGTCGTCGGTCACGTCGTCGTCGACCACGACCACGGCGCGTGCCGCGGAACCGAGCGTTGCGACCGCCTCGAGCTGGAGCCGGTTGTCGAGACCGTACGTGGTCGGCTGCACGATCACGACGCGGTCGAGACCGAGCTGCGCCTGCACCCCGGCGTAGTCGGCGAGGGTCGCATCAGGGGGCTCGAGCACTGTGGTCGGGCTGACCGGGTAGCGGTGGTCGTAGACGTGGACGTGGGTGTCGCAGACGCCGCTCAGCGTCGGCCGTCACGCCGTCCACCACGCTCGAAGCCGGCGACGCGGCGTCCGGGTTGACGCTGCGGGGCGGGAGTTCGCCGATGGTCAGCGCCCGAACCTGCTCGACCGCGCTCATGGCCTGGGCGTCGGCGTTCTCGGGTGTCAGGCCTCCCAGGTGTGGCGTCGCCACCACGCCGGGCCGTGTGGCGAGTGCAGCGCTCGGCCGTTGGTCCGTTGCGCAGCCGACGTCCATGCCGAGACCGGCGAGCTGTCCGCTGTCGAGGGCGCGACCGACGGCGTCTTCGTCGAGGAGTTCGCCGCGGGAGACGTTGACCAGCATCGCTCCCGGCCTCATCAGCGCGAGCGCAGCGTCGTCGATGAGGTGCTCCGTCTCGGGGGTCGATGCGGCCAGCGGCAGGACGAAGTCGGACCGGCCGAGCAGTTCCGACAGTTCGACCTGTCGGAAGCCGTCGACGCCGGCATCGACGTACGGGTCGGTCACGACCACCTCGACGCCGAGGGATCGGAGCGCATCGGCGAGGTACCGTGCGATCGCGCCGTAGCCGATGAGTCCGGCCACCTTGCCGCGGAGTTGGAAGCCGGGTCGTTGGGGCGGGTCGACGCCGCGTCGGTAGTCGACCGTCGACTCGCTCACGTTCCGGGCCAGATCGAGCATCAGGGCGAGGGCGATCTCGGCGGTCGACGGAACGAAGCTCTTGTCGGCGTGCGCGACGAGCACGCCGTTCCGGGATGCGGCCCCGACGTCGACCGTCGAGATGTCGACGGCGGTCCGCAGGAACGCGAGCAGGCGCTCGCAGCCTGAGAACAGCGTTGACTCGCCGGGAGTCGAGCGATGGGCGATGACGACGTCGCAGGTCGCGGCATGCTCGATCAGCTCGGGCGTCGTCAGGTCCCGGTCGAGCGGGTTCAGCACGACCTCGGCGGTCCGGAGCAGTTCGGGGAGCGCGCGGCCGAAGTACGCCTCGAGATCCTCGGGGTTGTGGGTGACGAAGGTGCGCAGCACCTCGGCGAACCTAGCGACCGCCGACCGCGCTGCTACCGTCCGGCGCATGGGCCGTCACGCGATCAAGACACCCCCGCACCACGACACCTGGCAGTCGTTCCTCGACACGTGGCTGGAGGCGGATCGGATCGACGTCTTCGAGTCCGCCTGGAACTGGGATCACTTCTATCCGCTCGCGCCCCCGTACGACGGGCCGAACCTCGAGGGGTGGACGATGCTCGCTGCACTCGCCCAGGCGACGTCTCGGCTCCGCATCGGGGCGATGGTCAACGGCATGCATCACCGTCATCCCGCGGTGACCGCCAACATGGCCGCCACGGTCGACATCATCGCCGACGGGCGTCTCGAACTCGGGTTGGGCGCCGGATGGAACGAGATGGAATCGAGCGCGTACGGAATCGAGCTCGGCACGTTGACGCAGCGCTTCGACCGTTTCGACGAGGGGGTGGCGATCATCCGGTCGCTGCTCGACAACACGCTCACGAGCTTCTCGGGTGACTACTTCACGGTCACCGACGCCTGGTGCGAACCGAAACCGGTGCAGGCGAAACTGCCGCTGGTGATCGGCGGCAAGGGCCGGACACGCACGCTCAGGACCGTCGCCCGCTGGGCCGACCAGTGGGACATGACGTTTCCCGACACACCGGCCGAGTGGTCGGAGCTCGACGACGTGCTGCGCGGGCACTGCGATCGCGTGGGACGTGATCAGGCCGAGATCACGAGGTCGGTGCATCTCGCATTCGGCGAGGACGACGATCCGGCCCTTCTCGCCGATCGTGCCGACGGCTTCTTCGAAGTCGGCGTCGATCTCGTGGTGTGGTCGATGCGTGGCCCGATTCGTCCCGATCGCCTGGCGCCGTTGGCGTCGGTGCTGCGCTGACGGTCAGCCGCCGAGTTCCGTCGCCTCGGCGACGGTGTACTTGTGGATCGCGCGACCGGTCACTGCGAGCTCGCGGGCTCGTGCCTGCCAGTCGGCCATGTGGGCCGAGGCGAAGTGACCGGCGAGCGCCTCCTCGTCGTCCCAGAGCTCCCAGAGGCGGATCAGCGTGGCGTCGGTGGGGTCGGGCGTGAACGCGTACGCCCGACAGCCCGGCTCGCGGAGCGTGGCCTCGACCATCGGCGCGACGGCGTCGAGGAAGTCGTCACGTGTGCCCGGCGCGGTTCGGATCTCCCCGGCGACGATCAGCATGGTCCGACCGTAGCGACTCGGCCACCGCCGTCTGGCACACTGGCCCGATGCCGATCGAGGGTGAATACGAGCCGAGCGCGTTGGAATGGGTGCGCGACCAGATCGCCGAGTACGAGGCGTCCGACGGCGAGCGCGCGAACACGCTCCGCGAGACGGGGATCCCCGTCATCATCGTGACCATGCGTGGGCATGCGTCGGGCAAGGTGCGCAAGATCGCGCTGATGCGCGTCGAGCACGAGGGCGCCTATGCGCTGGTGGCGTCGTACGGCGGGGCGCCGAAGCACCCGGCGTGGTACGACAACCTGGTCGCCGACCCGAACGTCGAGATCCAGGACGGTCCGGAGCCGCACGACTATCGGGTCCGCGAGGTCTCGGGCGACGAACGGGCGACCTGGTGGGACCGCGCCGTCGCCGTGTTCGGCAACTATGCGGAGTACCAGGCCAAGACCGACCGGGTCATCCCGGTGCTCGTCGCGGAACGAACCGACTGAGCTCCCCGTTCGCCGTCGTCCCCAGCTCGTCCACACCGTCGTCCACACGGAAATTCACACGTTTTCGGGGGTGACGTTCCACAGGCGGGTTCGTTCACAATGGCTGGATGGCAATGAGCGTTCTCAGCCCTTCGTCCCGTGCCCGCGAGCACGGCGCCGTGCTGCGGCCCGCCGCTCGTCGTGACCTCGAACGGGCCGGATGGCGGACCATGCTCGACTACCGCGAGAACCATGTACGCGGACTCGACGGTCAGCTCCTTCGGGTCGAACCGGTGTGGACCGCCGAGGCCGAGCGATTCGACGGCCCGCTGGTGGTCGCGAGCGCGACCGGGCGGTCGTCGGAGGAGGCGTGGTCGAACCTCCGGGCCGACGTCGAAGCGGCGCAGGTGACGACGCGGCGACGTGTGCGTCTCGCCCCGCTGCGCTGAGTCAGCCGTACAGCTCGGGGCGATCGGGGACCTCGGTGGCGACCGTGCCACCGGACGCGAGCGACTCGAGCACTGCGTCGACGACGATCTGTGCCGCGTACCCGTCCCACACCGACGGTCCATCGGCGGCGCCGGCCCGGACCGACTCGATCCACGCCTGGTTCTGGATCCGGTACGCGTCGGCGAACCAGCCGAACCAGTCGCTTCCGAGATGGACGTCGATCGAGCCGTCACGTCGGCGAATCGGACGCAACGGGGGCCCGGTGACGGCGTCGCCGTCGGTCGTCAAGACCTCGACGGTGACGTCGTAGGCGAACCCGGCGTCGTCGAACTCCAGTACCGCGTGACTGCCGGTCGAGAGACCGCACAGGGCGACGACGTGGCGGAACGAGCCGTCGGACGGACCCGATCCGGAGGCACGAACCCAGACGACCTCGGCCGCGGTCAGATGTCGGAGGGTGTGGATGTCGTGCACCATCGATTGGCCGACGATCTCGCCGAGCGGTCGGCGGACACGGTTGGCGTTGCGGTGGACCGCCCGGACGTACTCGATGGTGCCGAGGTCGGCGAGCGTGGTCCGGAGCTGTCGATGTGCGGGATCGTGCTCGCGCATGAAGCCGAGACGGACGAGGCGGCGCCCGGTGGCGATCTCCGCGTCCGCGACGAGCCGGGCATCGGCGGCAGTCGTCGCCAGCGGCTTCTCGCAGAGGGTCGGTCGGCCGTGATCCAGCGCGGCGATCGTGAATTCGGTGTGGGTGTCGTCGGGAGACGCGATCACCACGGCGTCGACCTGATCGGAAGCGATCAGGTCGAGCGGGTCGGCGACCACCCGTCCGCCGAGCTCGGTGCGTATCGCATCGGCACTCGGACGATGCGGGTCGGACACCGCGGTGACCTCGACCCCGGCGAGCGAACCGAGGGTCCGGGCATGGAAACTCCCCATCCCGCCCACCCCGACGATCCCGATCCGTATCGTGTCCACGTCGTCGAGTGTGTCAAACCACGCGGCGCTCCACCGGTTCCGCCATGCGGAACCGGTCCGTAGTGCGGAACACACGGTGCGATCGGTACAGTGTCGGCGGCACGACGGAACGCCACTCGGGAAGAACTTGGGGGTCTGGCATGGAGTTGGCCGAACGACTGGAGCGACTCGGAACGGAGACGGCGTTCGCCGTGTCGCAGGCCGCGGCCGACTGGGCCGGCGCGGGGAATCGGGTGTACCCGTTCCATCTCGGTGACATCGACCTCGCGACGCCGGCCAACATCGTCGACGCCATGAACGCTGCGATCGCGGACGGCCAGACCGGCTACTGCCCGGCTGCGGGCATCCCCGCGCTGCGCGAGGCGCTCGCGGACGACATCGGCCGCGGCCGCGGCATGCAGCTGACGCCTGGCAACATCGTCGTGCAGTCCGGCGGCAAGCCGGTGATCACGAAGTTCATCCAGAGCCTCATGAATCCGGGTGACGGCGTGCTTGTACCCGAACCCGGGCTATCCGATCTACGAGAGCCAGATCGACTACTACGGCGGCCGGGCGCTGCCGTACCGGTATCACGAGACCGAGACCGGGTTCGCCATCGATCTCGATCAGCTGCGTGAGCTCGCCCCCTCGGCGAGGCTGCTGGTCTACAACAACCTCCAGAACCCGTTGGGATGCGAGAGCACGCCCGAGGAGATGGCCGAGATCGCCCGCCTGGCGATCGAGCACGACCTCACCGTGCTCTCCGACGAGGCCTACTTCGAGATGCGCTACTCGGGGACGTCGACGTCGATCGCCTCGTTGCCGGGTCTGGCCGAACGGACCGTGATCCTCTACACGTTCTCGAAGAAGTTCGCCATGACCGGGTGGCGGCTGGGGTGCGCGGTGGCGCCGGTCGCGATCGCCGAACAGATCGCCAAGATCAACACGAACGACGAGAGCTGCACGACCCACTTCGTCCAGGCGGCGGGGGTCGAGGCGCTGCGCGACCCGTCGGGAGCGGCCCCGTTGCTCGCCGAACTCGAACGACGGCGGGATGCCGCCGTCGCCGGTCTCGAGCGCGGTGCCGGGGCTGTCGTGCCCGACGCCCGAGGCCACCTTCTATCTCTTCCCGAACGTCACCGAGGCGGTCGCAGGCCTCGGTTTCGACTCGGTCTCCGACTTCGCCACCGCCGCGCTGCAGCAGACGGGCGTGTCGTTCTGCACCCGTCACCACTTCGGCGCCGCCCAGCCGGGGGAGACCGAGCAGTACATCCGCCTGGCCTACTCGGGGATCTCGATCGACGACATCGACGAGGGTCTCGGCAAGCTCGCCGCATGGGTCGGGGCAGGATGAGCAGGGTCGTCGTCACCGGGCGCATCCCCGACGACGGTCTCGAGATCCTGCGCACGGCCGGGGAGGTCTGGTCGTGGGAGCACGACGAACCGATTCCCGTCGACGTGCGAAACGAGCAGCTGGCCGATGCCGATGCCGCCGTGACGCTGCTGACCGATCGGGTCGACGACGCGTTCCTCGACGCGGCGCCACGCCTGAAGGTCGTCGCCAACGTCGCCGTGGGATACAACAACATCGACGTCGCCGCCTGCCATGCCCGCGGGGTGGCGGTCACCAACACGCCCGGCGTGCTGACCGATGCCACCGCCGACCTCGCGATGGCGCTCACGCTGATGGTGACCCGCCGTCTGGGCGAGGGCGAGCGCTTGATCCGGTCGCAGCAGCCCTGGAAGTGGAGCATGTTCATGATGCTCGGAGCCGGTCTCCAGGGCCGGCAGCTCGGCATCGTGGGGATGGGTGCGATCGGTGAAGCCTTCGCCGCACGCGCCCGGGCGTTCGGTATGCGGGTCGTGTACCACAATCGCCGTGCCGTCGACGCCGAGACCGAGGCGCGCCTCGACGCCCGCCTGGTTGGCTTGCACGAGCTACTGGAGACGAGCGATGTCGTGTCGCTCAACTGTCCGTACTCCGACGCCACGCATCACCTCGTCGACGAGGCGGCTCTCGACCGAATGCGCCCCGACGCGTACGTGATCAACACGGCGCGTGGGCCGATCGTCGACGAGGCCGCGTTGGTCGAGGCGCTGCGCGACGGTGGCATCGCCGGGGCCGGACTCGACGTGTTCGAGCACGAGCCCGACGTCCACCCGGGGTTGCTCGAGCTCGACAACGCCGTCCTGGTGCCACACCTCGGCTCGGCGACCGTCGAGACCCGTTCGGCCATGGCACGCCTGGCGGCGCGCAACGCGGTCGAGGTGCTGGCGGGCCGCCCGGCCGTGAACCCGGTCGCTTAGTCGACCCTGAGCGTCTCGGTGTGGCCGTCGACCGCGATGGCCTGCCCGGAGATCCTGGAGCCGAGCGGCGACGCGAGGAAGCAGATCGCCTGTGCGATCTCGCTCGCGTCGATGAAGGTCCGCATCGACACCTGACCCTCGAATCCGGCGCGCACCTCGTCGGGCGTGCGGCCGGTTGCGGCCGCCTCGAGGTCGACCACGTGCTCCATCCTGGGGCCGTCGATCGATCCCGGACAGATCGCGTTGCACCGCACCCCGAACTCCCCGAGTTCCATCGCCATCGTCTTCGTGAGACCGATCACCGCCCACTTGGCCGCGGCGTAGGCCGCCCGGTTCGGGAAGCCGAACTGACCCGCGGTCGACGAGATGTTGACGATCGACCCCGATCGTTCAGCCGTCATCACGGGAATGGCGTGGCGTGCGGTTCGGAACATCGACGAGACGTCGAGGTCGAGCGTGTGCGTGACCTCGTCGGGGTCGATCGTCTCGACCGGCCCGCCCGGCCCGGCGATGCCGGCGTTGTTGACGAGCACGTCGAGGCCTCCCGATCGCCGCGATCGCGGCCGTCATGAACGCGTCGATCGAGGCGGTGTCGCCGACGTCGGCATGGGCGCTCGTGATGTCGGTCGCCCTCGAGCCGTGCGAGCGCGGCCCGGTCGATGTCGCACACCCACACGTGCGCGCCGTTGGCCGCGAACAGTTCGGCGGTCGCCAGCCCGATTCCGGCGGCCCCGGCCGTCACGACCACGCGCAGCCCGTCCAGTTCGATGTTCATCCCACCTCCGGCAGGGCGAGCCAGTCGTCCCACGAGAGATCGATGCCGATGTAGCGGGGTCGTGCGAACGGCCATCGATCGGCGATCCATCCCGGTACGAACTCGCCGAGCTCGTGCTCGGCCCGTGTGCCGACCAGATCGTCGACGACCCACCACGAGATCTCGGCGTCGGCGCCGACTCGCTCGGGCGGATCGACGTATACACATCCGAGCAGGCGTGTCTCGTCGCGATCGAAGAGCGCGTCGTTGAACGACTCGTTGCGAGTCATCTCGTCGGCATGTCGGGCCAGATCGACGCGATCGTCGTCGGCGGTCATGTCCGCGGGCGGCCACCCCCAGGCCCGGCCGTAGATCGACCAGAGCCGCTCGCGGGAGCCCATGACGGCAATCATGTCGAGGTCGGTGTCGTCCGGATGGATCGGGCGCAGGTGCGTGCCGTCGTCGCTCACGACGACGCGCCGGGGTGCGGCGAAGTCGGTCGGCAGCCAGGTCATCGCGGTGAGCGTAGACGCGGCCCGACGGTGCCGGATCCGGTCGTCGTCTCGGGCCGTGCGCTCGTGGGCCGCAGGTCGATATCCTCTCGATTCGATGGGGAAGCGTCAGGGAACCGGCCGGACTCCGGAACCGCTCTCGGGGAAGAAGGCAGCCGACCTCGACATCATCTCGCGGGTCGACCGGCCGCTGAGGGACTTCGGCCGGCTCGAGCGGTCCTTGCTGTTCGCGGAGATCTCGATGCTCTCGTACCTGCAGGACGACGAGGCGCAGCCCGTGTTCCTCGATCTCGGTTTCGACGCCGTTCGCTACATCGAGCGGGACGGCGCCCAGGCGTACGAGCTGATGAACGACGTCGACGTCGTGGTCGTCTGCCGCGGCACCGAACCGAACGAGTGGAACGACATCAAGGCCGACGCCAACGCGCTGACCGACCTGGCCGAGACGATCGGACGGGTGCATCGCGGGTTCAAGCGAGAGGTCGACGACATCTGGCCCGAACTCGAGGAGACCCTCGACGACGAGACGCCGCAACGTCTGGTTCACCGGCCACTCACTCGGCGGTGCCATGGCCACGATCTGCGCCGGCCGGTGCAAGTTGTCGGAGATCGCCGCCGTGCCGGTCGAGACCGTCACGTTCGGGAGTCCGCGGGTCGGCACCAAGCGGTACGTGCAGAACGCCGGCATCACCCACATCCGATGGGTGAACAACAACGACATCGTCACGCGGGTGCCGCCGACGTGGTTGCGATATCGGCACACCGGCACCCGCATGTACCTCGACCGCAACGGTGACATCCGCAGGTTCACGGCCCGCCAGCGTGCGAAGGATCGCTGGTCCGGGTTCGTCGACGGTGTCAAGAACCGCCGATTCGACCACTTCAGCGACCATGCGATCGCGGACTACGTGCGTCACGTCGCGCGCGCCGCCGACCGAGCCTGACGACCCCCACCCCTCAGTGCGTCGGCCGAGCAGCGTTTCCGCCTCCTCGTCGGCCGGCGCGTCCGACGAGCATCATCGTGGCTGCGGCGAGTGTGAGCGCGGCGGCGGCCAGCCACACCGGTTGGTAGTCGCCCCAGGCGTCGACGGCAGCACCGGCCAGGGGTGCGGAGATCGTGAGCCCACCCAGGAATCCGAGCATCACGATGCCGGATGCGCGCCCCGACTGCGACGTGGGGACGAACATGATGATGGCGAGCATCGCGACGGCGTTCCAGGCCGCGATGCCGACCGCGGTCAACGGTGGTGAGAGGAACAGCAGCCCGCGCGTCGCCGGGGTGATGAAGGCGAGCAGCAGACAGTAGGACGTTCCGACGAGCGCGAGGATGCCGAGCAGACGTGTCGGGGCGATTCGCTCCTCGGCCCATCGCCCGACGAGCACGCGCGCCACCATCCCGAGCAGTCCGCCGATCGCGGTGAGCAGGCCAGCGGTCGCGAGCGAGAAGTCCAACGCCTCCTCGGCGTAGAGCGGGAAGAACCGGCCGACCGCCCCACCTGCGGTCCCCATCAGCAGAGCGAACACGGCGAGGCGCCAGACGAACGGATCGAGTCGGCCGTGACGCTCCGGCTCGGCGGTGCCGGCGCGTCGGTCGACGGAGCTCGGCGCCGGGTCGCGGCCCAGTGTCAACTGGACGGCGAGCGCGAGCACGGCGAAGACGATCGCAAACGCGAGGCTCGCACCTCGCCAGCCCCAGAAGCGTTCGAGCACCGGCAGCGTGGCACCGGAGAGGAAGACCCCCAGCGTCACGCCCGACTGCTTGATGCCGGTGACGCCGCCACGTCGGCCGGGCTCGACGCGCGTGGCGATGAGGCTGTTGGTGGCCGGGTTGCCCCAGCCCTGCGGGATTCCACTGACCGCGGCGGCAGCGGCGAGCCACCACACGGAGGGTGATGCAGCCGTCATCGCCATGCCGATCGCGCTGATCACGAGCAGCGTCACCACCGATCGCCGTGGGCCGATCCGGTCGGTGAGGCGCCCGGTGCTCGGGGCGGTGAGCGCACCGACCGCCGTGTTGACCGAGCCGACGAGACCGAGCTGCGCTCGGCTGAGGTCGAGGTCGGCGATGAGCGGCGATGCCAGGATCGCGAGTGCGAAGATCTGGAACGCCGACGCCGTCATCGTGAACGCCAGCGTGCCCGGGAAGAGCACCCGGGATGCCGGACGTGGCGCGGCCTCAGATGCCGTCAAGAATGCCGTTCAGCGTGGGGCTCGGCCGCATCGCTGCCGCGGCGAGGTCGGCGTCGGGCAGGTAGTACCCGTCGAGATCGACCGGGGAGCCCTGCACGGCGAGCAGTTCCTCGTCGATCGCATCGGCGTGCTCGGTCAACCGGGCCGCGATCGGGCTGAAGACCGCTGCGAGGTCGGGGTCGTCGGTCTGCTCGGCGAGCGCCTGCGCCCAGAAGATCGCGAGCCAGGCATGGCTGCCGCGGTTGTCGATCTTGCCGAGCCGACGAGCGGGTGACTTGTTCTCGTCGAGCACCCGACCGGTGGCGGCGTCGAGCGTGGCGCCGAGCACCTTGGCCTGGCTGTTGCCCGTGACGTCGCCGAAGTGCTCCAGCGAGACGGCGAGCGCCAGGAACTCGCCGAGCGAGTCCCAACGGAGGTAGTTCTCCTTCACGAACTGCTGCACGTGTTTGGGTGCCGAGCCGCCGGCGCCGGTCTCGAACAGGCCGCCCCCGTTCATGAGCGGCACGATCGACAGCATCTTCGCGCTGGTGCCGACCTCGAGGATCGGGAACAGGTCGGTGTTGTAGTCACGCAGCACGTTGCCGGTGACCGAGATCGTGTCCTGCCCCTGACGGATGCGCTCGACCGACAGTTTCGTCGCCTCGACGGGGGACATGATCCGGATGTCGAGACCGTCGGTGTCGTGGGCGCCGAGGTACCGATCGCACCTTTGCGATCAGTTGGGCGTCGTGGGCGCGTGCTTCGTCGAGCCAGAACACGGCCGGGGCACCGGTCGCGCGAGCCCGGTTGACGGCGAGCTTGACCCAGTCCTGGATCGGCAGGTCGCGGACGTTGCACATCCGCCAGATGTCGCCGGCGCCCACCTCGAACTCCATCAGTGCGTCGCCTGCCCGGTTCACGACCCGAACGGTGCCGCGCGCCGGCAGCTCGAACGTCTTGTCGTGGCTGCCGTACTCCTCGGCCTTCTGGGCCATGAGGCCGACGTTGGGCACGGTGCCCATCGTGGCCGGGTCGTAGGCGCCGTTCTCCTGGCAGTCCTCGATCACGGCCTGGTAGACGCCCGCGTAGCTCGAGTCGGGGATCACCGCCTTGCAGTCCTGCTGCTCGCCCGCCGGGTTCCACATCTGGCCCGACGTGCGGATCATGGCGGGCATCGACGCATCGACGATCACGTCGCTGGGCACGTGGAGATTGCGTGATGCCCCGGTCGGAGTCGACCATCGCCAGGTCGGGGCGGTCGGACAACGTCGCCGCGATCGCGGCGTCGATGTCGGCGCGCTGGTCGTCGGGCAGCGTCTCGATCGCCGCGAGCACATCGGCCCAGCCGTTGCTCGCGTCGGCGCCGGCAGCCGCCAGCACGTCGCCGTACTGCTCGAACACCGGAGCGAAGAATTCGGAGACCGCGTGGCCGAAGATGATCGGGTCGGAGACCTTCATCATGGTGGCCTTCAGGTGCAACGAGAAGAGGATGCCCTGTTCCCTGCGCATCGGCGATCTGCTCGCGGAGGAACCGACGGAGCGCCGACACGGACATGAACGTGCCATCGACGATCTCGCCGGCCTGCACCGGCACCGATGCCGTGAGCACGGTGATGGTGCCGTCGGCGTCGACGTGTTCGATCCGGAGGTCGTCGGCGGCCTCCACGGTGACCGACTGCTCGTTCGACTTGAAGTCGTCGTGGTCCATGGTCGCGACGTGCGTCCTCGAGTTGTCGGGCCACGCACCCATCGAATGAGGGTTGTTGCGTGCGTACTCCTTCACGGCCTTCGGTGCGCGCCGGTCGGAGTTGCCCTCGCGCAGCACGGGGTTGACGGCGGAACCCTTCACCCGGTCGTAGCGGGCCTTGATGTCGCGCTCGGCGTCGGTCGACGGATCACCGGGGTAGTCGGGGAGGGCGTACCCCTTGGACTGGAGTTCGGCGATCGCCGCCTCCATCTGGGGCATCGACGCCGAGATGTTCGGCAGCTTGATGATGTTGGCCTCGGGCGTGGTGGCGAGCTGGCCCAGCTCGGCGAGATCGTCCGACTGCTGCTGGTCGGGGTCGAGGAACTCGGGGAACTGCGACAGGATGCGGCCGGCCAGCGAGATGTCGCGCTTCTCGAGGGCGACCCCGGCGGCGCCGGCGAAGGCCTCGACGATCGGGAGCAGCGAATACGTCGCCAGCGCAGGAGCCTCGTCGGTGTGCGTGTAGATGATCTTCGCGTCGGTCACGCAGCGATCGTACCGGCCGACCCCGAAGCGGGCCGAATGGTCCGAGAGCCGTCCGTCGCGGCTCGTCGGCGCCGCTGTCAGTCCTGCAGCATCTCGTCGGCCAACCCGGGATACGACGCCTGCATGGCGTGGAGGAGGCTCTCGAGCTTCATCGCCTTCGACTTCGACCCCCTGACCTTCAGTTTCCGGAACATGAGGGCCCGGCCGAGCGGGAGCGTGCCGAGGAGCAGTTCGTGCATCGAGTTCCCCGTGAGGTCACCGGTCAGTGTGACGTCGAGGTCGTTCGGACCGAACGACGTGATGACCGGCTTCGAGCGTCCGTCGATCCACAACTCCACCTCGGGCTCCCGCACCAGGAACCGGATGACCATCCGTTGTTCGATCAGTTCGTTCATGCCGTCGGGATCGACGGCGGCGATCTCGTCGAACATCACCGTGAAGAGTTCCTCGAACTGGTTCGCGTCGGCGTAGATCTGGGTCATGGTGCGACGGTACTTCGACCGGTGCGGTGCAGCGCGACTTCCGGGGTGGGTCCCGGTCCGTTGCGTGACGACACAGGGAGGTCCTTCACCGGATCGATTCTGCCGACACGCCGTGCAGCTACGCTCCCGCCATGAACTCGCGTAGTCCGGTCGTTCAACTCCTCGTCTTCATCGTCGTGCTCGTCGCGATCAACGTGGTGGCGCAGATCTTCGGGTTGAACTTCCGGATCTCGATCATCGGTAGCATCGTGCTCACGCTGATCCTCGGGCTGGTCTTCGGCGCGACCCGGCGACGCTGATCGCCCACATCGCGCCATCGGGGCATCACGCCGTGGTCGGTGCCTGCGGCGCGCGAACCGGTTCGGGCTGGTCCTGGCTCGTCACGATCGAGGCGAGTGCGCTGATCACCACGATGATCGCGACGATCTGCACCGCGGTCAGAGCTTCTCCGAGGAAGACCCACGCCACGACGGCTCCGACCACCGGGATCAGCAGCGTCAGCACCGAACCGAGCCAGAGCGGGACTCGCACGAGCGACCAGTTCATGATCGAGTGGCCGAGGATGCCGGCACCGAACGTGAGTGCCAGGAGCGGTAGCCAGTCCCCGGAATCCGGTGCCGACATGTCCTGGCGGAACACCAGTCCGGCGACCAGGCAGATCAGGGCGGTCCACAGCGCCGTCCCGGCGGTGTACTCCTGTGGCGAGATCACACCCTTCGACCGCTTCGAGAAGATGAAGTAGCCACTCCAGGCGAACACCGCCCCCACGGCGAGGACATCGCCGAGCGGGCTCCACTCCGGTGTGCCGCTCGACTCGATCACGATCACGATCACGGCCGCGATCGCGATCAGCGCTGACGACGACGTCGCGTCCTCGGATCCGCTCGCCGAAGAACTTGGCGGCGACGATGGCGACGATCACCGGCTGCAGGGCGCCGATCGTCGTGGCGTTGACCACGTTCGTCAGCTTGACGGCGGAGAAGAAGAACACGACGTCGAGGCCGAGGCTGATCCCACCGGCGGCCGACGCCATCGGATCGCACGGATCCCCAACGCGTTTCCACGGCTCGCCATCCACGCGGCGAGCACGACGAAGTAGATGAGGAATCGCCAGAATCCGATCGCCATCCCGTCCATGTCGATCGCCTTGATGATCGCGCCCGGAGGCGCCCCAGGCGAGCACCGCGACGCACGACCCCGATCAGACCGAGGTTGACGTCGCGGCGGGACTCGACGACGCCGCAGATTCACTCAGGCGCCGCCGATGATCTCGAACGCCGTCGCGTAGTCGCAACCGAACGACTCACCGACCGAGCGTGCCGAGGCACGCAGGAAGGTGTCGGGATCGTCGTCGCCGTCGAGTGCGGCGAGGTAGACCTCGTGGCAACGCAGCGACGCGATGCCGGCGTCGATGTGGTCGCCGACGTCGACAGCGTGCGTGCTGCTCGGCGACGCGTTGAACGCGACGAATCGGGTGCCGTCCCACGGCTCACCGGCTTCGGCGAACAGCCACCGGTTGCCGGCGTCCCGGATCGCGTCGAGCAAGGCGCGTCCGACCGCACGATGGTCGGCATGGTTCCACGACGGTCCGCCCCACGAGTCGTGGTGATTGATCGAGATGACGACGTCGGGACGGTGGCGGCGGATCGCCGCTGCCAGATCACGACGCAGGTCGAGGCCCTCGACGACGAGACCGTCGGGATGGTCGAGGTACTCGAGCACGTCGACGCCGACTGCGGCACAACTGTTGCGCTGCTCGACCGCCCGGAGCGCCGTCACCTCGTCCGGCGGCATCGTCGCGATCCCCGCTTCTCCTCGCGTGACGAGGAGATAGGCGACGTGTTTGCCCTCGGCGGTCCACCGTGCGACGGCGCTGGCCGCGCCGTACTCCATGTCGTCGGGGTGGGCCACCACCGCGAGCGCGCGCTCCCAGTCGTCGGGGAACGGCTGCAACTCGCTCATGACGGGGGTGACGCCGTCTGTGCGTCGAGCCAGGCGACGAGATCGTCGAGCACCCGGTCCTGCTCGGGCTCGTTGAACACCTCGTGATACAGCCCGTCGTAGTAGTGCGCCGTCACGGCGGCGTTCGTCGCTTCGCGTTCGAGCTCACGGGTTCCCTCGATGTTGGTGAGGCGGTCCTCGCTGCCGTGGAGCAGCAGGATCGGGAGCGAGAGCGACGCGTAGCGGGCGGGGAACGTGTCCATCGCGTCGAGCAGTGCCGCGCCGAGACCGGCCGAGATCTTGCCGGTGAACACGAGCGGGTCGGCCTGATAGGCGGCGACCACGGCCGGGTCACGGCTGATCGCTTCGGCGTCGAGTCCTTCGGGTCGCAGGCCGGGCGCGACCTTGGCCACGGCCTTGAAGATCGTGATCTTGGCGGGGGAGAGTTCGTCACCGACCTTCAACGCCGGGCCGCTGAGCACCACCCCGGCGAGGCCGTCCTGGTGGTCGAGCACGTGGCCCATCACGAGATTGCCGCCCATGCTGTGTCCGAGCGCGACGACCGGAAGCCCGGGATGGCTGCGCTCGACGAGGGCCCGGAACTGGATCAGATCGGCCATGAACTCGTCGTATGACTTCACGTAGACCCGTTTGCCCTCGCTCTTGCCGTGCCCACGGTGGTCGAGTGCGTGAACGGCGTAGCCCGAGGCGGTCAGGCGGTCCGCCACGTGGGCGTAGCGACCCGAGTGCTCGCCGAGTCCGTGCACGAGCATGACCGCGGCGCGTCGGGTCGCCGTCGGGCAGCCAGGACCGGTGGAAGATCGTCAGGCCGTCGTAGGACGTGAACGTCCCTTCGTGGTGATGCGACATCGTCGCAGTTTCGCAGCTTCGGCGGTCAGAAGCCGGATCGCCAGTCGGCGATCGCTGCCGCGATCTCGTCGGGGCTGTCCTCTTGGAGGAAGTGGTTGCCGGTCACCGTCACCTCGGTCTGGTTCGGCCACGACCGACAGAACTCGCGCTGTGGACCGACGAGGATCGCTCCGGGGTCGGCGTTGACGAACAGCTTGGGCAGATCGGATGTGACGAGCCAGTCGGCGTACGACTGCACGATCTGCGTGACGTCGGCGGGTTCGCCGTCGATCGGGATCTCCCGTGGCCACGTCAGCGTCGGCCGTCGTCGTTCGCCGGCCTCGGCGAACGGCCGGCGGTACTCGGCCATCTCGTCGTCACCCAGGTCGCGGACGATCGAGCCGGGCAGCACCCGTTCGACGAACACGTTCTTGTCGAGCACCATCTCCTCGCCGGCCGGGCTCCGGAATGCCTGGAAGATCGGCGTGGCGGCCTCGGGCCATTCGTCCCACGTCACCGGGCGCACGATCGCTTCCATGTAGGCGATGCCGGCGACACGATCACGATGGCGGTTCGCCCAGTCGAAGCCGAGCGCCGAACCCCAGTCGTGGACCACGAGCGTCACCCGATCGCCGAGATCGAGCGCGTCGAGCAGCCCGTCGAGGTACCTGCGGTGTTCGACGAAGCGATACGCATCGCGTCCCTCGGCGCCCGTCGGCTCGCTGTCGCCCATGCCGATCGAGGTCGGGGGCGACGCACCGGTGCGAGCCGTTCAGCCGCCTGACGATGTTGCGCCAGAGGTACGACGACGTCGGATTGCCGTGCAGGAACACGATCGGGTCTCCCGACCCCGAGTCGTGGTAGGCCATGCGCTTGCCGTCGATCGTGACGAACTGCTTGTCGAGTGTGCGGGCGTCCATCGCCTCACGCTAGGTCAGCGCAGTTCGGCGACGATCAGCGGGAGGAGTTCGTCGAACTCGTCGACGGCGGTGAACTGCGGGAACTCGGCGCGGACGTTCGCAGGTGCCTTGAACAGGAACCCGCGGTCGGCGGCACCGAGCATCGACGTGTCGTTGTACGAGTCGCCGGCAGCGATCACGCGATAGTCCAGGCTGTGCAGCGCCTCGACGGCGCGGCGCTTCTGGTCGGGTTGGCGAAGTCGGTAGTCGGTGATCCGGTCGCCGTCGATCACGAGCCGGTGACAGAACAGCGTCGGCATGCCCAGATGTGGCATCAGCGGCGCGGCGAACTGCTCGAACGTGTCGCTCAGGACGATCACCTGGGTGCGGCGCCGCAGCTCGTCGAGGAAGTCGCGGGCGCCGGGCAGCGGCGTCAGGCCGCCGATCACGTCGGCGATCAGCGGCATCGTCAGCCCGTGCTCGGCCAACACGTCGAGCCGGTAGCGCATCAGGACGTCGTAGTCGGGCTCGTCGCGGGTCGTGCGGCGCGAGCGCGTCGATGCCCGTCCGCTCGGCGACCGCGATCCAGATCTCGGGTACGAGCACGCCCTCCATGTCGAGGGTGACGACGGTCTGGTCGGTCGGCATGCCCCCAGTCTGGACGAACCTGGAATCGGGCCGGAAATGCCTGCCAGAATGCGGCGATGCCGCTGCGTCCGCCGACCACTCCGACCATCGACGTCGACGACGAGCGGATGCGAGCGCTCGTGGACCCGGGCGCGTTGCTGCACCATCTCGCCGACGGATGCACGTGGGCGGAGGGCCCGGTGTACCTCGCCGGGAGCGACACGGTGCTCTGGAGCGATGTTCGCAGCAATCGAAGGATGCGCCTCGAGGTGACGACCGGCACGGTCACCGAGGCCGACCGGCCGGCGAACTTCTGCAACGGTCACACCCTCGATCGCCACGGCAGCGTCATCGCGTGCGAGCACGGGACCCGCTCGGTCGTCCGCCTCGGCGCCGACGGCTCGCGCGAGGTGGTCGCCGATCGGTTCGACGGCAAGCGCTTCAACAGCCCGAACGACGTCGTCGTCTCGGGTGATGGGTCGGTGTGGTTCACCGACCCGACGTACGGCATCGACAGCGACGACGAGGGGCACGCCGCCGACAGCGAGATCGGATCGAACAACGTGTACCGCGTCGACGCGGTGACCGGCGAGGTGACGGCCGAGGTGACCGACATGGTGCAGCCGAACGGGCTGGCGTTCTCGCTCGACGAGAGGTCGCTCCACGTGTCGGACACCGGGGTGAGCCACGTCGACGGGGGACCGCGGCACCTCCGCCGCTTCGACGTGTCGGGCGGTCGGGTGGTCGGAGGTGGCCTGGTCGTCGCCACCTGCCCCGAGGGCGTGTTCGACGGCTTCCGCCTCGACGCCGACGGCCGCATCTGGGCGAGCGGGTCGGCAGGGGGTGCACTGCTACGAAGCGGACGGAACGCTGCTCGGCACGATCCGGCTGCCCGAGGTGTGCGCCAATCTCGTGTTCGGTGGCGACGACCGATCGACGCTGTTCATGACGGCGAACACATCGCTGTACTCGTTGCGGATTCGCGTGCGCGGCGCCGACGCGCCGTGATGCTCAGCCGTCGGTGCGGGTTGCCGTGCCGATCGGCTCCGACGAACGGACGTAGCCGAGCAGCGGCGTCGCCCGCACCCGTGCCTGCGCTCCCTGAGGTGCTGCGCTGCGCTCGCTCGCCAGCCAGGCCGTGACGATCGGCCGTCGGCCGTCGTCGACCGCCAGGTAGGTGGAGAAGCGATCGCGTTCGGCGAACGGCTTCACCACGCTGGCGAGCAGTGGGGGTACGACCTCGGCGGGTCGTCGGGCCCGAACGATGGCGCCCACGCGCTCGCGGGTGGCGACGGAGTCGATCGCACCGGCGACCATTGCCCACACGCCCCACACGATGGGGACCCAGCACAGCACCGACAACACCTCGGCGAGCCGCTCGATCAGGTCGATCTGTCCGGGCACCCGCTCGATCAGCGACTCGAGCGCTTCGCCGTCGGACGACGCGACCCAGGAAGCCCTGCAGCCAGCGAAAGACCAGGAACACGACGAGCCCCGCCGGGAGCACCCGCAGCGGATGCTGTCCGTAGCCCGGCCGGACGGGGTAGCGCACGGCGACGATGTGCGGGGTGCCGCCGGCCTCGGACCATGCGTGCCGGTGGTCCTCCGGTGCAGCCGGGAGCTGGTCGAGCACCTGCTCCGACACGCCCATGACGGCGCCGTGGGCGAGGGCGATCTGCTGCGCCGGCGATCCCAGCACTGATGCGTTCTCGGGGATCCGTGCCTGCAGCCGACGTCGATGACCCATCCACCGGGCGGTGCGTTCGAGACCGGCCTCGGTCGGTGTCTGGGCGGAGCCGATCGCACGTTCGACGGTGCGCCACGCCAGCAGCCCGACGCCACCGAGCACGACGAACCAGAGAACGCGGCGACTGCCACGAATCGGAGATCGCGATCTCGTCGCCGTCCGCGGACCGCGATCCAGAGCGCGACCAGCGCGATCGCCGCGCACGCGACGGGCGGGGCGAGCTCGATCGGAGTGTACCGACGGTGGGAGAACCCCAGTTCCTCGGCGCGGTCGGCGACCGAACGCCGGAAGCGCTGCCACCAGCGGCGGTCGAGCCGATGGTGCGATGCCGCCAGGGTCCCGGCAGAGGTGACGTCGTTGAAGGCCCTCGCCGCGAGGTGGTTGAGCACCTGCTGTTCGAACGGCAGCAGTGAGTCACCCGATTGGCCGGACGCCGCGGGTGACGACGATCAGCTCGCCGTCGGCCGTGGTGAGTCGGATCCAGCCGCGGGCCGCGAGGTCGAGGGCCGTTGCGGTGACGGCGCTGCGAGGGACGTCGTACGAGTTGGTCAACAGCGCGACGACGGCCGGTGGCTCGATTCGCCCGTCGTCGAGCGGATCGGGGCGCTTCGTGCCGACCGGCTCGAGCAGGTCGGGCCGTTTGGCCCAGTAGAAGTAGACGTGGCAGAGCCAGCCGATGATGCAGAACACGATCGCAGTGGTCAGCATCCCGTTGGAGGGTCGATCGAGGATCGCGGCCACGGGGATCTGGCTGGCCGCGACCGGGGACATGCTGGTCATGATGTCAGGTGCGCTCATTTCCCGAGCGGATCACCCTGGCTGCGGTTCGGGCCGGGCCGCGGGCGGGGAATCGTTGTCGACACGCATCCAGACGGTCCGCTGGGGGAAGGGGATCTCGATCGATGCCTCGTCGAACACGTGCTTGACGTGCTCGCGGAGCGCACGCTGGAGGTCCCACTGCTGCGCCGGGCGCGACCTTGACGGTGAGCCGGATCGAGATGCCGTCGGCCGCCAGCGCCTCGACCCCGAGGACCTGCGGTGGCTCGAGGACCACCTCGCCGAACTCGGGGAGCTCGCACACCTCGACCGCCGCACGCTCGAGCAGTTCCCTGGCCTGTTGCGAGATCGGTGTCGTACGCCACGTCGACGTCGACGACCGCGACCGACCAGAGCTGGCTGCGGTTGCCGACTCGTTGCACGACGCCGTTCGGCACGTGCCAGACGGTGCCGTCGATCGAGCGCAGCACCGTCGTCCGCAACGAGAATTCCTCGACGACGCCGGTCGCCTCGCCGAGATCGACGACGTCGCCGATGCCGTACTGGTCCTCGATCAGCATGAACAGGCCGGCGATGCAGTCCTTCACCAGGCTCTGCGCGCCGAAGCCGAGGGCGACACCGGCGATGCCGGCACCGGCGATGAACGGGCCGATCTGGACTGCCGACGATGCCGAGGATCAGGAGCCCGGCGATCACCCAGATCACGACGATCGTCGAAGCTCGTGAGCACGATCGAGATCGAGTGCGCGCGAGATTCCGGCGACGCGGATCGTTCTCGTCGGAGCCAGCGCTGCCGGGGAGGTCGAGCCCATGCTCGCGAGCCGGTCGAACGACGAACGCGACGGTGCCACGCGCGGGTCACGAAGCGGCCACCCAACGCCGTGCGAGGCGCGAGCAGGATCCAGGCCGACGACGAGGATGAAGAGGATCTGGAGTGGCTTGTCGACGAACCAGTTCACGCCGTTGGCGAGCGCTCTCGTTGCCGTCGGACTGCTCGTACACCCACGAACAGAGCGAGCCGTCCCGCTCGTAGCAGGGTTCGGAGGAACGAACGATCTCCACGTCCATCGACGGTAGTGGTGCGCACGAGCGCCATCTGGGACCGCCCCGATGGCGCAATCGTCCGAATCGAGCCGCGCGTCGTACACTGCCGACGCGTGTGGCGTCGACGAGTGGTGAGAGCTCTCCGCCCCGAATCGTTCGAGGTCCGCCGGGACGAACTGCGACAACTCGTACGGCGTTCGCGCGAAGCCGTGGTCCTGGCGGCCATCACCGGCGTCGTCACCGGGCTCGCCGTTCGTGGATTCGAGTTCCTGGTCGAGGAGGCCTACCACCAGGTGCTGGAGGCGCCGCTGTGGCTGGCGGCCGTCGCGCCGGGGATCGGCCTCGTGTTCGCGGCCGTCATCCTGCGCCTCGGAGGCGGGGCTTCCCCCTCCACGTCCGACGAGTACCTGCGGGCGTTCCACGACCCCGCGTACCGGCTCCGGCCGAAGCACCTGGCCGCGAGGATCGGCGCGTCGGTGGCGACGCTCGGCTCGGGTGGTGCGCTCGGACTCGAGGGTCCGTCATTGTACGGCGGCTCGGCGATCGGCTCGATGATCCAGCGGCGGCTCCCGACTCCGTTCCGGGGAAGCGACCACCGCACGCTGCTGGTCGCCGGAGCGGCCGCAGGGGTCGCGGCGATCTTCAAGGCGCCGGCGACCGGCGCGATCTTCGCGCTCGAGGTCCCGTACCGCGACGACATGGCACGGCGCATGCTGTTGCCCGCGTTGGTGGCCAGCGCAACGGGGTACCTGACCTTCGTCACGCTGAGCGATACGACGCCGCTCCTCGCCGTCAGCGTCTTCGACGTCCCGTCGTTCGAGTTCATCGACCTGCTGGGGGCGTTGCTCGTCGGGGCCATCTGCGCGGTGGGTGCCCGCGGCTTCGCCAAGCTGATGCGGATCGCCAAGGGCTTCTCGCTGCGATCGTTGCCGCCCCGCCTGATCCTGAGCTCGGCCTCGATGGTCGGGTTGTTCTTCCTGTCCCGCGAACTGACCGGGCTGCCGCTGAGCCTCGGTGCCGGGTACGAGGTGTTCACCGACTGGTTGTTCATCGAGCGCGACATCGCACTGTGGCTCCTGTTCGCGGTGTTCATGATCCGCTGTCTCGCGTCGGCGATGACCACCGCGGGTGGTGGCGTGGGTGGGGTGTTCATCCCGCTGGTCGTCGGTGGCGGTCTCGTCGGCCGTGGGGTCGCGACCGTGGTGCATCCGGACAGATTCACGCTGTACACGCTGATCGGCATCGCCGCGTTCCTCGGCGCCGGCTACCGGGTGCCGCTCGCCGCCGTGATGTTCGTGGCCGAGACCACGGGCAAACCCAACTTCGTCGTACCCGCGCTGATCGCCTCGGTCGCTGCCGAGCTCGTGATGGGCGAACAGTCGATCACCGCCTTCCAGCGCCGTCCCGGGCAGGACTGACTGCAAGGATCGGCGCATGTCCGACAGCGTCCGGTCCGAACTCCAGGGCACGATCGTGTCGATCGAGGTCGCCGCCGGCGACACGGTTCCGGCAGGCGCCACGCTGGCGCTGGTCGAGTCGATGAAGCTGCATCACGAGATCACCGCCCCGATCGACGGGGCGGTCCTGGACGTGGTGATCGAGGTCGGGTCGACGGTCCATCCGGGCGACGTGGTGGTCGAGCTGGGTCCCGTCCCCGACTCGGCAACGGTGCCCGTGGCGGCAGCGGAGGCGACGACCGGGCCCCGAGGTCTCGAGCGGCGCGACCTCTCCGACGTGTTGGCGCGCCGGCACCTCGGCACCGATGACGCACGACCGGAGGCGGTCGAACGTCGACGGGCGAAGCAGCGCCGCACCGCCCGCGAGAACGTCGCCGACCTGATCGACGACGGGACGTTCGTCGAATACGGCCCGCTCGTGATCGCCGCCCAGGCGAAACGTCGCAGCCACGACGACCTCGTCACGCGTACGCCGGCCGATGGCATGATCGGCGGGATCGGTACCGTCAACGGCGATCGGTTCGAGGGACGCGATGCACGCGTCATCGCCGTCTCGTACGACTACACCGTGATGGCCGGCACCCAGGGTCACCGCAACCATCGGAAGAAGGACCGTCTGTTCGAGCTCGCCGAACAGCTGCGAGCTGCCCGTCGTGTTCTTCACCGAAGGTGGCGGCGGCCGACCCGGTGACACCGACACCGGTGGGGTGACGGGGCTCGACTGCCTGGCGTTCACCTGGTTCGCGCGAGCTGTCGGGCACCGTGCCGTTGATCGGCGTGAACGCCGGGCTACTGCTTCGCCGGCAACGCGGCGATCCTCGGCTGCTGCGACGTCGTGATCGCCACCGAGGACTCCAACATCGGCATGGGCGGTCCGGCGATGATCGAAGGGCGGCGGGCTCGGCGTCTATCGCGCCCGACCGATGTCGGGCCGATGTCGGTGCAGCGCGTCAACGGCGTCGTCGATCTCGTCGCTCGCGACGAGGCAGCATGCGACCGCGCTGGCGGCTCGCTACCTGTCGTACTTCCAGGGTGCGATCGACGACTGGAGCTGTGCCGACCAGACGGAGCTGCGCGACGTCGTCCCGTAGAACCGGCTGCGGATCTACGACGTGCGCGACGTCATCGAGCGGCTCTTCGACACCGGTTCGGTGCTCGAGCTCCGCCGCGACTTCGGACTCGGGATGGTGACGGCGCTCGCCCGCGTCGAGGGGCGACCGGTCGGCGTGATCGCGAACAACCCGACACACCTGGCGGGGGCCATCGACAGCGACGGCGCCGACAAGGCGGCTCGGTTCATGCAGCTGTGCGATGCCTTCGACCTGCCGATCGTGATGCTCTGTCGACACGCCCGGGATCATGGTCGGGCCCGAGGTCGAGGAGACGGCGCTCGTGCGCCACTGCAGCCGGTTGTTCGTGACCGGAGCGAACGTGACGCGTGCCGATGTTCACGATCGTGCTGCGCAAGGGCTACGGCCTCGGGGCGCAGGCGATGATGGGTGGGCGACCAAGGCCCCGCTCTTCGCGGTGGCGTGGCCGACGGGCGAGTTCGGCGGCATGGGGCTCGAGGGCGCGGTCGAAGCTCGGCTACCGCAAGGAGCTCGAGGCTGCTCCAGCGATCCGCGAGCGATCCGCGCTGTATCGGGAACTGGTCGACCGGCTGTACGAGCGACGGGAAGGCGCTCAGCATCGCCGAGTACTTCGAGATCGACGACGTGATCGATCCGGCCGAGAGCCGACGATGGATCAGCACGTTGCTGGAGTCGACACCGCCGCGGCACACGGGAGTGCGCACCCGGCCACACGTCGACACCTGGTGACGCGTGGCCGACAGGCACCATGGGGCCCGCACCGTGGTGCGCGGCCGAATCGCCTCGGCCGGGTAGGTTGCCGCACGTGATCGACGACGTCGCGACCAGCAGCGATGACACCGACGACTGCCGATCCTGCGGCCTGTCGTCGGCGCCGGCGTGGGACACCGCCGAGGGGCGCGTCCGCCTGTGTCCTCCGTGTGCCGCGATGCACGGCGTCGGCTGTCCCTGACGTCGCGCGCAGCCGTCAGGTGCCGAGCACCTGATCGAAGATGTAGTTCGATTGCTTGACCGACCCCATCGTGGCGCTGGATGCGATCGAGTAGCGGTGGCCCGGGTACAGCACGATGTCGTCGTCGACCTTGGCCAGCCGGTTGAGGCTCTCGACCATCAGCTGCGGGTCGCTGCCGGGCAGATCGGTGCGGCCGCACCCGTCGAGGAACAGCGTGTCGCCCGACACGAGCTTGCCGCCGACCAGGAAGCACTGGCTTCCCGGGGTGTGGCCCGGGGTGTGAACGAGTTGGATCTCGAGGTCGCCGACCGACACGACGTCGGCCGAGTCGTGACCAACGAGCTGATCCTCGGTGACACCCGACGATCGAAGGACCCACGGAATCTCGTCGCGTTGCACGTGGATCGGGCAGGAGACACGTTCGAGCAGCCCGGCGATCCCGGCGATGTCGTACCCCATCATCGAGCCGCCGATGTGATCGGCGTGATAGTGCGTGGCCAGCACGCCGGTGACCGACATGCCGTCGGCCTCGACGGCGTCGACGAGCCCGGCCGGGTCGTAGGCGGGATCGACCAGCACGCAGTCGCCCGTCCGGCGGTCGCCGAGCGCATAGACGAAGTTCACCATCTGGCTCGCCAGCTGGTCACCGACCGCGAAGTCGCGCCCCGACAGCAGCTGGCGGAAGTAGAACCGATCATCGTTGGGCTCGGACATACCGCAAGCGTACGCTTCGAATCCATGCACGACGATCACCTCACCGAGCTGATGCCGGGGCAACCGATCGTGTTCGCCGGGAACCGGGTCACGCACGTGCCCGATGACCTGGCGGCAGCGTTCGCCGGCGGTGACCGGCTGGTCGTCGACCCGTCGAGCGGCGACCTCCTCCACGTGCCGGCGGCCGAGCACGAACGTGTCGCCAGGGCGGTCGATCTGGCGCGTGATGCCTTCGCCGATCTCGCCGGCTGCTCCGACGAGCAGATCACGGCCTTCTTCCACGCGTTCGCCGACCACCTCGCCGACGACGAGATCGTCGCGCCGATCCGCGACGGCCAACGATGCCGATGTCGCAGCGCGCGACCGCGCGACGATCGGTCGACGACCCGACTCGTGCTGTCGCCGGCGATGCGGGCCGACATGGTCGACGGGCTGCGCGGTTGGGCCACAGCCGGAGCCGGACGCGACGTCGTCGAACGCGAGATCCGTCACGACGGCTGGACACTCGAAGCGCGGCGTGCGCCGCTCGGTGTCGTCGGTTTCGTCTTCGAAGGTCGACCGAACGTGTTCGCCGACGCCGTCGGCGTGGTGCGATCGGGCAACACGGTGGTGTTCCGCATCGGATCGGACGCCCTCGGCACGGCACGGGCGATCGTCGAGCACGCACTCGGCCCGGCGTTGGCGTCGGCCGGGCTGCCGCCCGGCACGGTGCGGCCTGGTCGACTCGGCTGCGCATGCCGCGGGGTGGGCGCTGTTCTCCGACGCCCGGTTGTCGCTGGCCGTCGCCCGTGGCTCCGGCGCAGCGGTGGCGCAGCTGGGTGCCGTCGCCCGGCAGACCGGTGTGCCGGTCAGCCTCCACGGCACCGGGGGCGCGTGGATCGTCGCGGACGACGCGTGCCGCCGCCGACCGGTTCGCGTCGGCGGTCGAGCATTCGCTCGACCGGAAGGTCTGCAACACCCTCAACGTGTGCTGCATCGTTCGTGATCGTGCCGCCGAGCTCGTGCCGATCGCGTCGCTCGCTGCGGCGCGAGCGGCGGGCAGCGGCGTGGAGCCGACGCCCGCCTCCACGTGACCGAGGCCGCCGCCGAGTTCGTGTCCGCGGCGCACTGGGAGCGACGGTCGACGGTCGCTCGCGCCGACGGCGCCCACGACGAGCCCGTTCGTCAGTCGCTGATCGGCGTCGACCGGTTCGGACACGAGTGGGAGTGGGAGGGGTCGCCGGAGGCCACGCTGCACGTGGTCGACACCGTGGCCGAGGCGGTCGACCTGTGCAACTCGTTACAGCCCGCGATTCGTCGCCTCGCTCGTGAGCGACGTCACCGGCGGCCCACGACCGTTTCTTCGCAACCGTCGACGCGCCGTTCGTCGGCGACGGGTTCACCCGCTGGGTCGACGGTCAGTACGCGCTCGACGCCCCGGAGCTCGGACTGTCGAACTGGGAGGGCGGTCGGCTGCTCGGTCGTGGCGGCATCCTGTCGGGTGACTCCGTGTACACCGTGAGGTACCGGGCCCGGGTGGCTGACGCCGACCTGCACCGGTAGCCGGCGCGTCGGCGTCGTACGCGTCGGCCGGGCGGATCAGACGTAGACGCCGTTGATGTCGACGATCACGTGGACCGGCTTGAGCGAGAACACGCACAGGTCGCCCGAGGCGGACAGCTTGACCATCGCACCGTTCGCCGCCGCACTCTGAGCGGGCAGGATGTTGACGGTCGAGGTCGCCGGACGGGCGCCGCACGGGTACGCGGTGAGGAACGACCCTCGAGCGCCTCGGTGGCGGTCAGGTTCACCGAGACCGCCGTCGCGTCGGCCGGAACGCCGCGGGTGCCGGCGATCTCCAGCCGAACGACCTGACCGGCGCCGACTCGGGCACCGGCGGTCGCCTCGTTGAACCGTGCGTCGGTCGAGCGGCTGTCGAACAGCCGGATCGGGTCGAGCGCCAGGAAGTCGAGGCCCTCGGTGTCGGTGAAGAAGCCGGTGTAGTCGACGATCACGTCGGTGTCGACGAGCGATCGCATGCAGATCCGCCCCGCGCCGTCGACCGGGACGACGACGCTGTTCGGGCGGGAATCGTGTGCCGCGTAGTTGACGTTCGAGATCTCCGATCCGGCAGACGACCCGCAGGGGTACACCCGGAGGAAGCCGGCCGAGACGGGCTGGTCGACGGTGACGTTCAACGACACGCTCGTCGTTCCCGCCGGCGCGGCCTTGCCGGCGCCGGCCACGGTGAGGACCCGCTCTTCGTTCGCGCGCAGCCGCCGTTCGCCGTCGGCGCGCGAATCGAGCAGCCGCTTGGGCGTCACCGGGTTGAAGGCGCTGTCGGCATCCACGTGGAAGTAGCCGTTGACGTCGATGACCACGTCCGTCGACACGAGCGAGTACAGACACATCGTGCCCGACTTCAACGGTACGACCGCCTGGTTCGCGACCACGTCACCCGGCCGATAGGTGAGCGTGCTCACCTCGGGCCGCTCCGCGGTGCAGTTGTAGGCGGTGAGGAACCCGAATCCGTCCGGGTTCACCACGACGAAGTTGGCGCTGACGGCGGTGACGTCGGCGGCGGAGACCTCGATCTCGGTCACCTGCCGGGCGCGGAGTCGTGTCGTGCCCTTGCCGTCGCGGCTGTCGACGAGGCGGAACGGTGCGACCGGCTCGAAACGTGCCTCGTCGGTGGTCGCGGTGGTGTCGACGGGCTTCGGGCCGGTCGCGGCCGACAGCGGGGCGTCGCGGTCCACGTTGAACGACCAGGTGACGTTGCCGCCGTTGCTGGCGACGGTCGCCGTGTACTCGCCGTCGACGAGCACGTCCCGGGGCATCACGATGACCGCGTTGTCGCCGTCGAGGATCGATCGGCCGACGGCGTCGGACACGTTGCCCTCGTGCAGTGCGCAGGTCTCGATCGGCCCGGTCGGCCCCGTGAGCGTGGCGTTGGCGGACGTCGCGTCGTTCGGCAACATCGCGATCAGCGGGAGGCCGGCCTGGCCCGTCCAGCCACACATCGTCAGGGGGTTGGGGAACTCGGTGATGAAGCTGTGCAGGGGCACCGTGGCGCCGTCGCCGGGGAAGACGATCGGCTGTCGACGGGCGCTGCGCGCCGCTGTCGATGCCACGGATCACGTCGAGGGTGCCCCCGGAGTGCCACGGCGTCGGGGTGTCGCTCTGGGCGCACAGCCCGAACCCGCTGGTGCGGAGGCTGTGCCGCAGCACGCCGATCGCGTGGAACGGACCCGTCATCCACAGTTCGACATGGTTGCGGGGTGTCGCTGCGATCGAACTGCTGACCGCCACGTTGCCGGCGTTGCCGGCCGCGTCGCCGCCTTCGGTGTAGCCGGGGAGGCCGGGAATCTCGTCGTGCGCGATGCCGTTCTGCAGCATGTAGCACGAGTGCGCTCGGGCCTGGGCGGACCAGGTGGTGTTCTCGGCGACCGGCTGCAGGCCGGACATCGCACGATACGTGTTGACGGTCGCGAGCCAGTCGTCGTCGGCGACGGCGGAAACGGACTCGGTGCCCGGCACCACGACGAGGCCGGCGGCGAGGGCGATGGCGCCGATCAAGGCGCTGAACGTGAGTCGGGAGCGGCGTGATCGACCTCGGCGCGGGGGGAGCGTGGCGTTGGTCACAAGAGGTGCATCGGTGGTGCCGTTCGGCCCCTTGACGAAGTCCGGAGAACTTGAGGAAACTTTGTGGGACCGCCGCGAACCGCCGGCCGGCCGCGCCCACCGGGGGCTCGTGGCTGGGTACCGTTGCATCGTGCGCAGCGCCTCGACGCGACCGTTGACCACGCTCGTTCGCCGCAGTTGGCCGGTTCTGTTGGTCGTCGCCGGCGCAGCGTGTTCGGGACCGACCCAGCCCGTGGTGCTCGAGGCCCAGCGGTCGGTCTCCGAGGTGGCGACCGAGGACGACGGCGGCACCGACACTGCGGGCTCGGGGACCGTTCCGGCAGGGTCGACTCCGGTCACCGTCGATCCGGAACCGGCCGACGAGATCACCGACGGGTCCATCGACGCCACCGACGCCACCGAGACCACGACCGACGACACCGCCGACGCCGAGTCGCGGCTCTCGCGCAGCGTGTCGGCGGGTGATCGGCGATTCCCGCAGCTCGGCTCGAGCGACATCGACGTTGCCCACTACGACGTCGCGCTGACCTACGACCCGGCACGGCACCGCCTCGACGGGTCGGTCATGATCGAACTCGTCACCACTGCCGACACCGACCAACTGGCGCTCGATGCCGACGAGATCCGGGTGACATCGGTCCGGGTCGACGGAAGTGAGCAGGCGTTCGCGATCGACGATCGCGAGTTGATCACCGCGCTCGACTCGATCGTGCCGGCCGGTACCGAGCTGGACGTCACCGTCGACTACGCGGCCGAACTCGACGTCGGCGCTGGGCGGCCGTTCGGGCCCGACGCGGGGATCTTCGTGACGGCCGACGGTCTCTGGTCCATCAACGAACCGGATGGACTCAGCACCTGGATTCCGGCGAACGACCACCCCACCGACAAGGCGACCTGGACGTTCGCCCTGACCGTACCGGAGGGTGACACGGCGGTTGCGAACGGTGAGTTCACGGGGGCGGTCGATGTGGAAGGCGGCACGACCTGGACGTGGGAGCAGTCCGACCCGATGGCCCCGTACCTCGTGCTGTTCCTGGTCGGCGACTACGAGTTGGTCGACGGCGGTACCACCCCGAGCGGCGTCGACCTCAGGCATGCGGTGATCGAGGGGTCGTCGCCCGCGATCGACCGGTACAACGCGATCACGCTCCGCCAATTCGAGTTCTTCGAGGAACTGTTCGGTCCGTACCCACTCGATCGCTACGGGTTGGCCATCACCGACTCGGTGCCCGGTTTGGCCATGGAGACCCAGGGGCTGTCGTTGTTCAGCCGGGGCGACCTCGACGGGTCACTCGGGTTCGTCCAGCACCTCCTGCTCGCTCATGAACTCGCCCACCAGTGGTTCGGGAACGCGGTGTCGCCGGCCACGTGGGACGACATCTGGTTGAACGAGGGGTTCGCGACCTACGCGCAGTGGATGTGGCTCGATCAGGTCGGCCTGCTCACCCTCGACTCGCTCGCGGGCGACGCCTTGGCGCGGTCGCCGGTCGACGAGGGCCCGGTGGCCCGTCCGGACGAACTGTTCGGGCCCGTCTCGTACGACGCAGGTGCCACGGTGCTCCATGCGCTCCGCTCGACGGTCGGCGACGATGCGTTCTTCGAGGGCCTGAGATCGTGGGTGACCGAGTACGCCGATTCCACGGCGACCACCGGACAGTTCGTCGACCACATGGAGTCCGTGTCGGGCGTCGACCTGGATCGGTTCGTCACTGCGTGGATCGATGCCGAGGACCGTCCGGATCGGTACCCCGATCCGGCGACGCCCGGCATCGGAGCGTGAGCAGCCCGGCCGGGTAGCAGCGCGTGGCCCGCCGGGCCCGAGGCTCGGATCCCACCGTCGCACGGGTCGTCGCCGTTGCGAATCGTCCGGGTCCGTCGGCCGCCCCCCTACGCTGCATCGGCGCGCCCGACGCGGTGCATCCGACGCCATGACCGACCTTCCACCTCCGACCACGGCTCCAGCCGGGTGGTATCCCGACCCGAGCGGCGTCGGCCGGCGCTACTTCGACGGGCGTGCCTGGGCGGCACCGGTCCCGGCATTCGCCGAGCACGAGGAGCATCCCAGCCTGCCGCTGGGCGCGGCGATCGGTGCGTTGGTCGTCCTCGTCGCCTCGCTCCTGGTCGGCAAGACGCTCGTCGATTGGCTCGTGCGGTACGACTGGCCGCTGATCGTCTACGTGTTCGTCCTCGCCCTGGTCGGCTACGGCCCCTCGCTGGCGTGGGGCGCCTACGTGAGGCATCGGTGGGGTTCCCAGCAGCTGCGGTCACTCGGCAGGCGGTTCCGGTGGATCGATCTCGCATGGGGTCCGGTCACGTGGATCGCGGCCATCGGTGCGCAGATCGTGCTCGCTGCCGTGGTGCTCGTGTTCGACATCCCGCTCAGCAGTAACGTCGACTCGGCGGCGGAGCTCGACGCCGATCGGGCGTACCTCGTCGCCACGCTCGCCACCGCCGTGATCGCAGCACCGTTCATCGAGGAGCTGGTGTTCCGGGGGCTCGTCCTCCGCGGCCTGCTCAGTCGTCTGGGTCCGGTGGTGGCGATCGTGCTGCAGGGCGTGCTGTTCGGGGTCGCCCACGTCGACCCGGTACGCGGTTCGGGGAACATCGGACTGGCGTTGGTGCTCTCGGGCGTCGGCGTGGTGTTCGGCGTGTCGGCCTACCTGACGCGACGGCTCGGACCGACCGTGATCGCCCACGCGATCTTCAACGGCGTCGTGCTCGCGATCGTGCTCAGTGGCGTGCTCGACGATGTCGACAGCGAGCTCGGCGTCCTCCGGACGCTGTCACTGCTCGTCCAGTAGGACGTTGTCGATCAGCCGAACGTCGCCGAACCACGCCGCGGCGGCGATGTGCGTCGGTGTCGCGACGCGGGTCACCGGCTCGAGCGTGTCGGCGTCGACGACCTCCACGTATTCGACCGAAGCGCGCGGCTCGGCGCTGATGTGATCGACCGCCGTCGAGCGAAGCGCACCGGCATCTCGTTCGCCGGCGCGGAACGATCGTTCGGCGCGACCGAGTGCCTGCGACACGACCACGGCGGCAGCTCGATCGGGCGTGGTGAGGCGCACGTTGCGGCTCGACATGGCGAGACCGTCGGGTTCGCGCACGATCGGAACGCCCGAGGATCTCGACGCCGAGGTCGAGGTCGCGCACCATCCGGCGGATGATCGCCAGCTGCTGGAAGTCCTTCCGGCCGAACGCGGCGACATCGGCTCCGGTCGCAGCGAGCAGCTTGGCCACGACGGTCACGACGCCACGGAAGTGCCCGGGACGCATCGGCCCCTCCAGCCGCTCGGCGAGATCGCCGGGCTCGACGTGGGTCTGGAAGCCGGTCGGGTACATCGCCGCCGCCGTCGGCGCGTAGACCGCGTCGACGCCGGCATCACGGCACGCGGTCGAGGTCGTCGTCGATCGGGCGCGGGTAGCGTGTCGAAGTCGGCGTCCAGGTTGAACTGGAGCGGGTTGACGAAGATCGTCACGACGATGCACGTCGGCGCAGCGGCGAACCGCATCGACCAGCGCGAGATGACCGTGGTGGAGTGCGCCCATCGTCGGGACGACGCCGACGCGCCGACCCTCGGCCCGGTGAGCCGCGCGACCAGTCGCTGCATCGCCGCGGGTGTGGTGAGCACGTCCATTCGGCAGAAGCTACTGGGGCGCTCGGGCAGACGGTGAGATAGGTCGGGGCGTCGCCCGACGACCGATCGCAGTGACGATCGCGTCGATGCACGCCGTTGCGAACACATCGGCCGCCGCGGCGAACAGCACGTTGAGGTGTGCGGCTCGTGACTCGTCCGAGCGCACGAGCCCGGCCGCGGCCTCGGCGATCGGTTGCGACCCGGTGGACAACCCGAAGATCGTGTCACCGTCCATCAGCGAGTGAGCGGGCCGGATCGAGCGCGCCAGACCGTCGTGTGCCGACTGGGCCAAGCGCCCGGCCTCCGGTCGGGTGAGCGCGGCTCCGGTGGCGACGACGCCGATCGTGGTGTTGAGCGGCGACGCTGCGGTCGACATCACCTCGCGCAGGCGGGCCCGATCAGTGCGGTCGGGACGGCGGAGCCCGGCGACACGCGTCCACGGCGAGCCGGTCGCCGGATCGATCACCGAGCCGCCGGCGTTCACGACGGCGAGTGCCGCCACGCTGACGGCGTTGCCGCCCACCTCGACCACGGTGCTGGCCATCCCGACACCGCCCTGCAGCCCACCGGACCGAGCTCCGGTGCCGGCGCCGACACTGCCGCGGTCGCGGTCGGCGAGCTCGCGGCCCGAAGCGCACGTTCACCGAACTCGGGACCGGGTCGGCGGGCAGAAGTCGCCTCCCCGGCCGAGATCGAAGATCACGGCCGTCGGCACGACCGGCACGACATCGCCGGGTCGCGGCCCGACGGGGACACCCGAGTTCGCGGTCGTTCGAGCTCGGCCATCACGCCGTCAGCGGCGGCGAGCCCGTAGGCACTGCCGCCGGTGAGGCAGACGGCATGCACCCGGTCGACGAGATTGCGCGGATCGAGCGCGTCGGTCTCACGAGTACCCGGGCCACCGCCCCGCACATCGACCGCGGCGACGGCTCCACCGGGCGTGCTGACCACGGTCGTTCCCGTCGACCAGCCGCGGCCGCGGCGCTGGTGATGACCGACGAGCACTCCCTCGACGTCGGTCAGGGATCCGTGCTGGAACGGGTCGACGGTCACGGCACGACGGTACCGAACCCGCCGCTATGGTTCGCGACGTGCTCGGCCGGGAACCGCCTCCAGACACCGCATGGGTCCGGTTCGCCGGGCCCGCGAAACTACGCGTCGGCGACGTGATCGGCCGGCTCCACGATGTGGCGGCCGAGTGGGCGGCGATCGGCCCCGGGTCGGCCCGTGCGCAGCGCTTCTCGTCGTTCGGAGAGGGAAGCGTCATCTGCTACCCGGCGACCACGCTGATGAACGTCGAGTACATCCGTATCGGCGCCGGCACCGTGATCGGCCCGCACGTCGCACTCGTCGGCCGGCATGGTGCCGGGCCAACAGTGCGTCAGCGACTCCGTCGTCGTGATCGGTGATCGTTGTCTGATCGGCCGAGGGAGTGGCATCGTCGGACATCTGTCGATCGAGATCGGCGACGACGTCTGGACCGGCCATCACATCTACATCACCGACCAGAACCACGGGTTCGACGATCCGTCGCTGCCGATCTCGCAGCAGATCCAGCCGGAACGGCCGGTGCGGATCGGTGACGGCTCGTGGATCGGCCACGGAGCGGTGATCCTGCCCGGTGCACGGATCGGCCGCAACGTGGTGATCGGTGCCAACAGCGTGGTTTCGGGCGAGATCCCCGACTACTCGGTCGCCGTCGGTGCGCCGGCCACGGTGATCCGTCGAGCGTCAACGAGTGAGGTCGCGCGGTGGTGCGCAGGCGGGCATCTCGTTGTCGCCGGCGAACGTCTCGATCCGCTCGCTGATCGGGATGCCGTCGGCGGTCTCGTAGAACGGCAGGTTCTCGCCGGACTCCCGCAGCTGCCGGCGTACCGGTAGCGGTCCTCGAGGTAGGTCCGGTAGTCGGCTTCCCACAGCGGAACGATCTCGCTGCCCTTCGGATCGGTCGGTGGCACCGCGACGACGTCGTCGAGCATCTGCTCGGAGGATGTCGGTCGACTCCTCGACGATGTCGGCCCGCTCCTGGATCAGCTCCGGACCGCCTTCGGTGATGATGCGGAAGTCGGCGAGCGCCAATCGTTCGGTGGTGGCCGACTGGCAGATCTGCTCGGCGCGTTCGGCCCACGCCCGATCGTCGATGCGGTTGACGGCCTCCTTCGAGGCGAAGAACAGCGCCCACGTCCAGAACACGGCGAACAGCGACGATGATCACGGTGAGCAGGAGCCGGATCAGGACCGACGGTGGCCGTTGCTCGTTGCAGTGTCGTCGCCGGGTTCGGCCGTCGGTCGTGGTGTCCACGACGACCACGCTACGAGCCAGTGCGCCGGAGCGGACGGCGGGTCAGCTGGTGACGGGATCGACCTCGACGCCGTACGGGAACGGGCCCTGCACGATCACCTCGGGTCGACACTCGGAGACGACCGATGGCGTCGTGATCACGGTCGACCACCTCACCGTCTCGCCGCCGTCGACGTCGTCGACCACGACGAACTCGGTGCGCCCGTCGACCTCGACGAACACCGTGTAGTCGCGCCGTTCATCGTCGAGGTTCGTGATCGTGCCATCGACGTCGACCCGTCGGCCGTCGACGTCGCAGCTGCTCACGTCGATCTCGAACGGCCCGGGTTCGGCGAAGGCGATCACCTCGTTCCAGACCATCACCGACAGCGATGACGCCGACGACCGTCGCCGCGAGGCCGAGCCCGCCCATGACGATGCCTGCGATCGACGCCCCTCTGCCGACACCGCTCGGCCGGGATCGGCGCAGCCCCTTGATGCCGAACACGACCGCCAGCACGGCGAGAGCGAATCCGGCGACCACCACGAACGGCACGAATGCGAGGACGAGCCCGATCGAACCCATCACGACCGACGCGGTGGCGGCGCCGTTCGCGCGACTGGTCGGCGGCCGGGCCGGCGGACGAGCCGAGTGGGTCGACGAATCGTTCGCCCGCGACGCTCACGTCGGAGGTCCACGATGTGCCGTTGAAGTAGCGATGGTCGTACCGGCCGAGTGGGTCGGGAAACCACCCGGACGATGGAGCGGACGGATCGGACACGGTGGGTGAGAGTACCGTCACGGCCGTGGAGATCGTGCTGATTCGTCATGGCCAACCCGAGTGGACCAAGGATGGTCTCAACGTCGTCGACCCGCCGCTGACCGAATCTGGGCCACCGACAGGCCGAGCTGATGGCCGACGCGTTGGCGGCCGAGGAGTTCGACGAGGTGCTCGTGTCACCCTTGCAGCGGGCACGTCAGACGGCCGCTCCGCTGTACGACCGCCTCGGTCGGCCCGAGTCGGTCGAACCGTGGTTGGAGGAGATCCGCGATCCGAGCTGGCACGGCACGCCGCGTCGAGAAGGCGGAGCACGCCTACGACGAGCTGAAGTCGCGGCCGGCCGCACAGCGCTGGCACGGTCTGGTCGGGGGTGAGTCGATCCGGGAGTTCACGGAGCGGATCCACGTCGGCGCCGACCGAGTTCCTGGCGCAACGCCGCATCGAGCGGATCGAGCACGACCTGCCGATCTGGTCGGCCGGCGACTTCGGCCGGCGCATCGCGCTCGTGGCGCACGCCGGGACGAACTCGGTCACGATCGGCCACCTGCTCGGGCTCGACCCGACGCCCTGGGAGTGGGACCGGTTCGTGATCGGGCACGCCTCGATCAGCCGGATCGAGGCGCTGCCGCTCCGTGACGGCTGGACGTTCAGCCTGACGTCGCTGTCGAGCTCCGAGCACATCCCGGCCGAGCAGCGCAGCCGCTGACGACCGAACCTGACGTGCTTGGGTACCGTTGGGAATGGCCGACGACCCGCAGGACCGCCTCCGGCAGTTCTCGTTCCAGGTGTTCTCGAAGCTCGAAGGCGCCTTCACCGCCGGGATGATCCACCTCGGCGACCGGCTCGGGCCTCTACCGGGCGATGGCCGAGGCCGACGGCTCGATGACGAGTCATGATCTCGCGGAATCGACGGGACTCGCAGGAACGGTGGGTCCGCGAATGGCTCCACAACCAGGCCGCGGCTCGGCTGATCGAACTCGACGACGCGGGCGGCAGTCGATCGATTCGGTCTGTCCGGCGAGGCGCAGGGCCGTGCTGGCGTCGCCGCATCACCCGGCGTTCGGGATGGGGATGTTCCATCGGCTGCCCCAGACGATGGAGGCACTCGAGCTCATGCCCGAGAGCTTCCGGACGGGTCTCGGCCACGACTACGACAGCCACGGGCCCGAGGGCGCGGTCGGCATCGAACGCAGCTTCGAGCCGTGGAACCACCACAATCTGCTCCGCAAGGTGCTCCCGGCGATGGACGGTGTCGTCGATCAGCTCGAACGGGGTGCGTCGGTCGCCGACGTCGGCTGCGGCGCCGGGGGAGCGGTACTGCTCATGGCCGAGGCGTTCCCGAACAGCACGTTCGTCGGGTACGACATCTCCCACCATGCGCTCGATCGCGCCACCACCAAGCTCGCCGAGTCCGGGCTGACCAACGCCCGGTTCGCCGATCCGGGCACGTCGCCGCTCCCCAGTGACGGTTCGATCGATCTCGTCACCACGTTCGACTGCATCCACGACATGGCGCATCCCACTCCGGTCGTCGGCGCGATCAGGTCGTCGCTGGCCGACGACGGGCACTGGTTGCTCGTCGACATCCGCGCCGGCGAGACGCTCTCCGACAACATCGAACAGAACCCGATGGCGTCATTGCTGTACGGCGTGAGCGTGCTCGCGTGCATGTCGTCGGCGCTGTCCGAACCCGACGGGGAGGGCCTCGGCACGCTCGGTCTGCCGGCGTCGCGGGCCGAGGAGATGGCGAACACCGCCGGGTTCACACGCTTCCGCACGCTCGACGTGGCCCATCCGATGAACGCGTTCTACGAAGTCAGGCCCTAGACGCGTACCCTGGTGTTCGCATGCAGATCTCCCCGCAGCGCTACCGCCACATCACCGTTGCGGCGCTGGTTGCACTGGCGATCATCATCGTCACCGGTGCCGCCGTCCGCTTCACCAACAGCGGGCTCGGCTGCGACGACTGGCCGAACTGCTCCAGTGAGCGCTTCGTCGACGTGTCGTCGAAACACGCCGCGATCGAGCAGATCAACCGGCTGTTCACCGGCGTCGTCGGGTTCGCGGCGATCGCAGCGGTGCTGGGGGCGTTTCTCCGTGTTCCGCGTCGCCGGGACCTCACCGTGCTGTCGGTGCTCGTCGCCGGCGGTGTGGTGGCGAACGCGGTGCTCGGTGGCATCTCGGTGCTCGTCGACCTCCACCCGCTCGCCGTCCAGGCGCATCTGCTGCTCTCGATGGCACTGATCGTCACCGGAACGGTGCTCGTCCGGCGCGCCGGCGAACCCGATGGTGTGGCCCGACAACGGGTCGTCACGATCGGTGGTCAACGACTCACGTGGGTGCTGTTCGCGTTGACGTGGGTGGCGGTGTTCACGGGCACGCTGGTCACCGGCGCCGGACCACATGCCGGCGACGAGAACGCCGAACGGCTCGACCTCGACATCCCGTCGATCGCCCGGGTGCACGGCGCAACGGTCATCCTCACGATCGCGGCGGCGCTCGTGATCGCCTGGCGAGCGCGGCGGACATCGACCGGCCGACGGCCGGCTCACCTCGCCGATCTCGACGTGGTTGTTCGTCGGCGTGCTCCAGGCCGTCGTCGGGTACGTGCAGTACTTCAACGACGTCCCCGAGTTGCTCGTCGGCATCCACGTGGCCGGCGCCACGGCGGTGATGTGGGCGACGACCCAGCGTCGTGCTCGACACGACCCGGCCGAGTGCGACCGACGATGACGATCTGGTGTCGGACGCGATGTCGGGACTAGTGTCACGGCCTTGATGACCACCACAGACCATCCGCGGGGACGGATGCAACCGAGCAGGCGCCAGCGGATCATCCGACTGCTCGTCGTGCTCGCGGGATCGCTCCTGGTGCCAGGCCTCCTCGCATCCGTCGGCACATGCGCCAGGAGGACGAGCCCGCGATCTTCGGATCGCTGAAGTACGAGGATCCCGAGACCGGCGAGGACGTCCCGGTCGTCGGCGTGGCGATCGACCGTCGAAGGTGGTCGGGACGGTCGAGACCAGGACGCCGACGGCGACGTTCCGCGTCGTGGTCCCCGAGCCGGGCGACTACGTGGTGAGCTCGTCGTCGAGACGCTGCCCGAGGGCGTCAACCTCCGGAACCCCGACAACAACCCGCTTGAGAGTCGACCGTCAACGAGAACCGGGATCGACGGGTGCTGTTCCCGCTGGTGCTCGGTGAGGAGGGCGAGGGCGGCGGGAGCACGACCGGCGGGATCACGCTTCCGGCGAGTCGCGCAGCTCACCGTCGAGGGTCTCAAGCAGGGTCTGTACCTGGCGATGGCAGCGATCGGCTTGTCGCTGATCTTCGGCACGACCGGACTGGTCAACTTCGCCCACGCCGAACTGGTCACGTTCGGCATGCTCGTCGACGTACTTCTTCAACTTCTACGGGCTCGCCGGGGTGATCGGGTTCCTCGCGCCGCTCCCGGGGCCGTTCGGCGACGGGGTCAACCTGATTCCGGCGGCGGTCCTCGGCATGATCTCCGGCGGTGCCGCTCGGCTACGTGCTCAACCGGTTCATCTTCCGGCCGGCGCGCGGCAGCCGGCGTCAGCCTGATCGCGCAGATGGTGATGACGATCGGCCTGTCGATCTTCCTGCGCTACCTGATGCTGTACCTCTTCGGGCGGTGCCCCGCGACGTTCGGAGACTACGCGGCGCAGCGCGCCTGGTCAAGCATCGGTCCGGTCGACCTCACGCCGAAGGACATGGTCGCGATGGGTCTGTCGATCGTCATCCTCATCGGCGTCGCGAGCTACCTCGAGCTGACTCGTATGGGCAAGGCGATGCGAGCAGTGGCCGACAACCGGGAACTCGCCGAGTCGACCGGCATCGACGTCGAGCGGGTGATCACGCTGGTGTGGGTGTCGGGTGCGTCGCTCGCCGCGCTGAGCGGCGTCTTCTTCGGGCTCGACCAGGTGAAGTGGGACTTCGGCTTCCGAATCCTGCTGCTGATCTTCGCGTCGGTCACGCTCGGTGGACTCGGGACGGCCTATGGTGCGCTCGTCGGGGCGCTCATCGTCGGGCTTGACGATCAACCTCTCGACGCTCTTCATCGACGCCGAGGTGAAGAACATGGTCGCGTTGCTGATCCTCGTCGTCGATGCTGCTGTTCCGGCCGCAGGGGATCCTCGGTCGAGCGGAGAGGATCGGATAGCCGATGGACTGGGGATTCATCTTCGAGCGCACGTTCTCGACCATGTTCGGTGTCGAGGTCATGGTGTTCGCGCTGGCCGCCGTCGGTCTCAACGTGCAGTTCGGCTACGCCGGGCTGCTCAACTTCGGTCAGGTCGGCTTCATGGCCGCCGGCGCCTACGGGCTCGGGCGTCACGATCAACTGGCTGGCAGTGGAGCTTCTGGATCGGCGTCGTCTTCGGCATCGTCTACTCGATCGATCCTGGCGCTGATCCTCGGTCTACCGACGCTGCGACTCACGCGCCGACTACCTGGCGATCGTCACGATCGCCGCATCCGAGAGCGATCCGGCTGTTCGTGCGTTGGCGCCGGATGAAGGAGATCACGGGCGCCTCCGAGGGCATCGGCGAGTTCGCCGACCCGTTCTACGAGCTCAGTCCGTTCGGCGAGGGCGTGCGCTACGAGCTCGGCCCGTTCAGCTACGTCGGGCGCGACCTGTGGGTGCTGCTCGTCGGATGGACCATCCTGATCTCGACGGTGCTGCTCGTCACGGCGCCTGATGTCGTCGCCGTGGGGTCGGGCGCTCAAGTCGGTCCGTGAGGACGAGGACGCCGCCCGGGCCCTCGGCAAGAACGCCTACTCCTACAAGCTGCAGGCGCTGATGCTCGGCGGCGTCATCGGCGGCATCGCCGGCATGTTGCAGGTCGATCCAGAAGGGTTCGATCCAGCCCGACACGTTCAACCCGGTGATCACGTTCACGATCTGGGCGATCCTGATCCTCGGCGGCCCCGGCCGGACGTGGTCGCCGATCGTCGGCTCGATGATCTACTGGTGGCTGATCTCGTTCCTCGAGAACGTCCTGCGGCAGCTGCCCGAAGGTCCGGCCGACTTCCTCGAGGACACGATCGAGCTCAGCGAGCTCAACATCAGCCAGCTGCGCTTCATCCTGGTCGGCCTCGGCCTGCTGCTGCTCGCACGATACCGTCCACAGGGGATCTTCGGCTCACGAGAGGAGATGGCGCTCGATGACCGATGACCAGGCGCGGCGGACCGGCGACCGACGCTGCACGGCACGCACCGCCGGCGGCGGAGGCGCGGCGAACGCCGTCCAGGATCATCGCGAATCCGGTCGCCGGGGTGTTCGACGACGTCGTCGCCGACGCCCGGGTCGGCGAAGCCGGACCCGATCCTGGTCACCGACGACGTCACCAAGCGGTTCGGCGGTCTCGATCGCCGTCGACGTCGACCACCTGGAGATCCAGCGTGGCGCGATCACCGCGCTGATCGGCCCGAACGGTGCCGGCAAGACGACGTTCTTCAACCTGCTCACCGGCTTCGACAAGCCGAACGCCGGCAAGGTCGCGTTCGACGGCGAGGACATCTCCGGCGTGCCGCCGTACCGGCTCGCCAACCAGGGCATGGTGCGCACGTTCCAGCTGACCAAGGCGCTGTCGCGGATGACGGTGATCGACAACATGAAGCTCGGCGCCACCGACCAGGTCGGCGAGAACTTCTGGAAGGCGCTGCTCGCCGATCTGGGGCGACCAGGAGCAGCGAGATCGAGGCACGGGCCGACGCACTGCTCGACCGGTTCAACCTGACCCACATGCGCGACGAGTACGCCGGCACGATGTCGGGCGGGCAGCGCAAGCTGGTCGAGATGGCCCGGGCGCTGATGACCGAGCCGCAGACTGGTGATGCTCGACGAGCCGATGGCCGGCGTCAACCCGGCGCTGACCCAGTCGCTGCTCGGACACGTCAAGGGGCTTGCGGGCCGAGGGTCGGACGGTGATCTTCGTCGAGCACGACATGGACGTCGTGCAGGACATCTCCGACTGGGTCGTCGTGATGGCCGAGGGGCGCATCATCGCCGAGGGCACGCCCGACGACATCGCCGCCAACCAGGACGTGATCGACGCCTATCTCGGCGCGCACACGCGACAGCGACTTCTTCGAGCGGGACGACGACGAGGTCGACGCCGACGCCGAGCCGCGGTCGACCGGCGACGACGGGAGGACGTCGATGAACGACGACGACCTGCTGATCCACGTCGACAACGTCCGCGCCGGGTACGTGCCCGGGCGTCGACATCCTGAACGGCTGCTCGCTCGAGCTGCGCCGACGGCGAGCTGATCGGCATCATCGGACCGAACGGCGCCGGCAAGTCGACGCTGCTCAAGGCGCTGTTCGGGCTGCTCGTCGATCCGTGAGGGCCAGGTCGCTCTACGAAGGCGACGACATCTCGAACGCGTCGGCACACGAACTCGTCGAGCGCGGCATCGGCTACGTGCCGCAGCGCGACAACGTGTTCCCCTCGCTCACCGTCGAGGAGAACCTCGAGATGGGAGCGTTCCTCCGGCCGAAGACCGTTCAGGAACGGCATCGACTACGTGAGCGACCTGTTCCCCGCCTCGGCCGAGCGGCTCGAGCAGCGTGCCGGATCGCTGTCGGGCGGCGAGCGACAGATGCTCGCCATGGGCCGGGCGCTGATGATGGACCCGTCGGTGATCCTGCTCGACGAGCCGTCGGCCGGGCTGTCGCCCGTGCTCCAGGACCAGGTGTTCATCCGGACGCGCGAGATCAACCAGGCGGGTGTGTCGGTCGTCATGGTCGAGCAGAACGCACGACGGTGCCTGCAGATCTGCGATCGCGGCTACGTGCTCGACCAGGGCACCAACGCCTACACCGACACCGGCCGGAACCTGCTCCACGACCCGAAGGTCATCGAGCTGTACCTCGGCACCCTCGCCCGGGCCACCTGACGTCGCCGTCGGCCGGGCCAACCCGACGCGCTGCCAGCGCCGACGTCGATCGCTGGGTCGCGATGCGTCGCGGCTGTCGGCCGCCGAGTGCTGCCGCCACGACGCGAAGGGGCCCGCCACCTCTCGGTAGCGGGCCTTCGCAGATCGCTCAGGTGTTCAGGTCGTTCAGGTGTTCAGCTGGCGAACACGTAGGTGTCGAGCTCGCTGGTTCGGGAGCATCGGCGCCGTCGTAGACCCAGATGCGGAAGCTGGCCGCTGCCGGCTCGCCGGCATCGACGAAGTCGTACGGACCGCCGAAGCCGTCGTAGTCGATGTCGTGCCGGCGTCGACGAGCGCGATGCACTCCTCGAAGCGTGGTGCACTTCTCGCCGTCCTTGGTGACTCCGTTGATCTCCGCGGCGATCGCGGACGGATCGTCAGATCCGGCGACCGCCGCAGCGAGCGCCGTGATGATGATCGAGTCGTAGGTCTCGGCACCGTAGGCGTACTCGCCGCCTGCACCGTTCTCGTCGAGACGAGCGGTGAAGTCGGAGATCGTCGCCGAGGTCGACCGACGGGACGGTGCCCTTGAACCCGGTCGAGGATCGACGGATCGTCGAGCTCGGCGCCGATGCCGATGTTGCCGTCGACGCCGTACACCGCGGTGTCGCTGGTCGGGCCGATGCCACGCTCGTTCATCGTGGTCAGGATGCTGGCGCGTCTCGGCGAAGCCGATGACGACGATCGCGTCCGAACCGGCCTCGACGAGGGCGTCGACTTCGGCGTCGAAGCTCTCGGTGTCGACCGCGTAGGCGAGGAACTCGTCGACGGTGCCACCGTTGGCTTCGAAGTTCTCCTGGAGCGACTCGGCCAGACCGATGCCGTAGCTCTCCTGGCGGTAGAGGATCGACACGGACTCGTTGCCGTCGTCGAGGATCAGGTTGGCGAGCACGCGACCCTGGAGGAGGTCGGACGGTGCGGTACGGAAGTACAGACCGTTGTCGTCGTAGGTCGTGAAGTCCGGCGAGGTGTTCGCCGGGCTGAACTGGATCGACGCAGGCACCGGTGATCTTGTCGATCACGGTCTTGGACACCGCCGACGAGGCAGCGCCGACGATCGACGTCGGCGCCGGCTGCGAGCAGGCGGTCGACCTCGAGGTTGGCGGTGTCGGTCGTGGTGTCGCCGGAGTCACCCTGTTCGAGGACGACGTCGGCGCCGAGCACGCCACCGGCGGCGTTGATGTCCTCGACGGCCATGTCGGCACCGGCGATCTCGGGCGGTCCGAGGAAGGCGAGGTCACCCGTGACCGGGCAGGATCGTGCCGACGGTGAGCACGCCGTCGGAGGTGCAGCCGGCGCCTTCGTCGACCGCTGCGGCCGTGGTCTCGGTGGCGGCTGCCGTCGGTCGTCTCCGGAGCGGCCTCGGTCGTCTCCGGAGCGGCCTCTTCGGTCATCTCCTCGGTGGCTTCCTCGGTCGACTCGGCGGCTGCCTCGGTGGTGGTCGCGGACGAGTCGGCGACCGGGGCATCATCGTCGTCGCCGCCACATGCGGCAGCAACGAGCGACAGACCCACGACCAGAGCGCCGACGCGGCGCACTCGTGATTTCTGCATGGTGGTTGTTCTCCCCCTGTTTCCGCGGAGCGGGTTTGCCCCGTCGGTGTTAGGTAACCCGGAAGGTTACGGCACCGGACGGGTGGAGAACAACCACCCCCGCGTTCGGCGGTTGGTGCTCTCGCAGCGCGCGGTGTCGGTACGATTCGGGGCCATGGCAGGCCGACGCCGACGAACGTACCGGCCGAGCGACCCGTGGACGGTGCTCGGGCTCGAACGCGGCGCCACCGCCGCCGAGATCACCGCCGCCCGCAAGGAGCTCTCCAGATCGGCACACCCCGACGCCGGGGGGTCCGTCGACGAGATGCAGCGCCTCAACGCGGCCGCCGAGGCGGCACTCGCCGAGGTCGATGCCGCGGTGCCGGCGTCGACCGCCCAGCGCCCACGACGGCACGAACGACCCCGGACGCCGAGGGGCGGCGTTCGGCACGATCACCCCTCGTTCACCATCGAGGCGCTGCCCGCCGAGGCCTTCGAGGGGCTGCTCGTGGCCGGTGCCGCGTTCGGTCGAGGTCGTCGACGACGATCCGCCGTACCTGCTCGAGATGCAGCTGGACGACCCCGTCGTGGCGTGGTGTCGGCTCGAACTCGTCCCCGATGCCGGGGCCGCGACGGTGAGCATCACCACCGCACGCATCCCCGGGCACCCGACTCCCGACGTGCTCGAGGTGCGCGACGGCTGGATCGACGCGCTCAACCGGCTGGACTGGGCGGGGATCGGAGCAGCCGCCTCGCCTTGATGCCGGTCGCGGATCGCGTGGCCGAGGCCCTCGGCGGGCGGCATCACCACGACCAGCACGTCGAGCCCGCCGTCGTCGGCTGCCCGCAGGTCGTCGTAGAGCCGCTGCGCCGCGGCGACGAGGTCGTCGGTCCGATCGAGCACGCCGACGCGTCGCGCCGCGCTCACGATGCCGTTCGGCCAGTTCGTCGGCGGCCGACTCGGTCGTCGGCCGAGATCGACCACGCAGTCGGGCGCGTAGTGCGACGCCAGCATGCCGCTCGCCCGGCTCGGCCCCGACGCGTCGGCCGACTGCGGCGTGCGAGGATCCGGTGGAGGTCGTCGGCGCTGATGGCACCCGGCTCGGAGGATCTGTGGCGGGTCGACCGTCAGGTCGACGATCGTGCTCTCGACGCCGACGGCGCACGGTCCGCCGTCGAGGATGAGGTCGCGGTCCGGGTCGAGACGGTCACCGAGGTCGGACGAGCACGTGCTGGGCCGTGGTCGGGCTCACCTTCGCCGAATCGGTTCGCCGACGGTGCCGCGAGGCCGGAACCGAGGGCGGCGAGGAGCTGCTGGGTCATCGGATGGGCGGGCACCCGCAGCCCGACCGTGTCGCGACCGCCGGTGACGACGTCGGTCGACATCGGGGTGACGTCGGCAGCAGCATCGTGAGCGGCCCGGGCCAGCACGTGTCGGCGAGTCGGCGGGCGGCGTCGGGTACCGTCGCCGCCCAGCGACGAGCAGCTCGGAGGCCGACCCGAGGTGCACGATCAGCGGGTGGTCGGTCGGGCGGCCCTTGACCTCGAAGATCCGCGCGACGGCGGCCACGGTTCCGGGCGTCGGCGGCCAGCCCGTACACGGTCTCGGTCGGCATCGCCACCAGGCCGCCCTGCCGGAGGCGGTCGCGGCGAGCGCGACGTCGGTGGAGATCAGGGCAGACATCCGGCCAGCGGTCAGGCAGGATCGGCGTCGAGGAACTCGAGTGTGGCGTCGATGAAGTCGAACGACTCGGGTGTCGCGAAGTGGTCGGTGCGGCGCAGGGTGACCAGCCGGGCGTCGGGCAGCGCGTCGACGAGGCCGTCGGCCGGCAGGACGAAGTCCTGGTCGCCGACCACGACGAGGACCGGCACGTCGATCGCCGCGAGATCGGCCGGACGGAGTTCGGTGTCCGTGCGGCCGCTTCATGATCGCCGCCAGCGCGACCGGATCGTTGCCCGGCTGGTGGGCGTACTGCGCGAACAGGCGGGCCCGGTTGTCGTCGGTGTCACCGCCGCTCTCGATCGCCGTCGACGATGCGGGCCGTCGCCTCGTCGTCGCGTTCGAACACGTTGCGGCCGATACCGGCCAGCACGAGCCGCCGGAATCTGGACGGGTGGTCGATGGCCACCCGGAGCAGCGTCGAGCGCGCCGAGCGAGAACCCGACGGCGTCGACCGGGCCGTCGGGGAGTGCGTCGATGACCCGGCCGGTCAGGTCGGCGTAGGCGCCCGGGTCGTGGGGCTTCGGTGCCGTCGCCGTGTCCGAGGAGATCGACGCCGATGACCGGCCGGCCGGCGTCGGCGAGCAGTGCCGTGAACCCGGACTGCTCCCACGTGGTCGCGAACGAGCCACCCCACCCGTGGACGAGCACGATCGGAACGGCGTCGGTGGTCGGTTCGGAGTCGGTCACCTGCATCAGCGTATGCCGACCGGTACGCAGCGTTAGCCTGTGGCCGCTCCCAGGAGACACCACCATGAAGATGCTGCACCCGAACCCCGCTCACGACCTGACCTACAACGACGTGTTCATGGTGCCGAGCCTGTCGGCGGTCGGCTCACGATTCGGCGTCGATCTGACGACGCCCGACGGCATCGGCACGACGATTCCACTGGTGGTGGCCAACATGACGGCGGTCGCCGGTCGACGGATGGCCGAGGTGGTGGCACGCCGGGGCGGCGTCGCAGTGCTGCCCCAGGACATCCCGATCGACGTGATCGAGTCGGTCGTGACCTGGGTCAAGCAGCGCCACACCGTGTTCGAGACGCCGATCACGCTCGAGCCGGACGACACGGTCGGCGACGCGCTCAGCCTGATCCACAAGCGCGCACACGGGGCCGTCATCGTGATCGACGAGGGTCGCCCGGTCGGTGTGTTCACCGAGACCGACGCCGTCGGGTTCGACCGTTTCACGCAGCTCCAGCACGTCATGAGCTCCGAACTCGACACGCTTCCGTCCACGGTGTCGCCGCACGAGGCGTTCGACCGGCTCCACGGCGCGCGGCGCACGCTCGCACCGGTCGTCGACGCCGACGGCCGGCTGATCGGGCTGCTCACCAGCACCGGTGCACTGCGCAGCACGATCTACCGGCCCGCGGTCGACGCCGACGGCCGGCTGCTCGTCGCCGCGGCGATCGGGATCAACGCCGAACCGGTCGAACGGGCCACGGCCCTCGCAGCCATGGGAGCCGACGTGCTGGTCATCGACACGGCGCACGGCCACCAGTCGAAGATGCTCGACGTCGTCGAACCGATCCGGGCCGCCTGTCCCGACAGCACGGTGGTCGCCGGCAACGTCGTGACCACCGACGGCACCCGGCAACTGATCGAGGCCGGCGCCGACATCGTCAAGGTCGGCGTCGGCCCCGGAGCGATGTGCACGACCCGCATGATGACCGGGGTCGGGCGTCCACAGTTCTCGGCGGTCGTCGAGTGCTCCGACGAGGCGACTCGGCTCGGCAAGCACATCTGGGCCGACGGAGGCGTCCGCTTCCCACGCGACGTCGCGCTCGCTCTCGCCGGCGGCTCGGCCAACGTGATGGTCGGCTCATGGCTGGCCGGCACCCACGAGTCGGCTGCCGACGGCCTGCGCGACACCGACGGTCGGCTCTACAAGGAGAGCTTCGGCATGGCCTCGAACCGTGCGGTCAAGAACCGCACCCGTACCGAGGACGACATCGACCGGGCCCGCAAGGAGCTGTTCGAGGAGGGCATCAGCACCTCGCGGATGTACCTCGACCCGGAACGACCCGGCGTCGAGGACATCATCGACCAGATCGTCGCCGGCGTCCGTTCCGCGTGCACCTACGCCGGGGCGGCCACGATTCCGGAGTTGCACGACCGTGCGGTCGTCGGAGTCCAGAGCCATGCCGGCTACGACGAGGGACGCCCGTTGGGGACGTCGTGGTGAGCGGCGACGAACGGGTCGTGATCGCGATCGACGGTCCGGCCGGCGCCGGCAAGAGCACGGTCGGCAGGGCGTTGGCCGACGGCTCGACCTCGGCTACCTCGACACCGGGGCCATGTACCGCGGCGATGACGTTCGCGGCGCTGCGGCGAGGCGTGGTCGAAGGTGACCTCGACGAGGTCGCGGCGATGGCGCCCGACGTCGACATCGCCGTCGAGGACGGAGACGGTCACCGTCGACGGCGTCGACGCCACGACGGCGATCCGCGGCCGCGAGGTCACCGAGGCGGTCTCGCAGATCGCGGCCAACCCGGCGGTGCGAAAGGTGCTCGTCGACCGTCAGCGAGCTGGGTCGAGCGAGCACGGCGGCGGCGTCGTCGAGGGCCGCGACATCGGCACGGTCGTCTTCCCCGACGCCGATCTCAAGCTGTACATCACCGCCTCGCCCAGGGTGCGGGCCGAGCGTCGGGTGCGTGAGCTCGGCGGCGACGTCGTCGACGTCGAGGCGTCGATCATCAAGCGCGATCGGGTCGACTCGTCACGGACCCACAGCCCGCTGTCCGAGGCCGACGATGCCGTCGTGGTCGACACGACCGGCATGTCGATCGACGAGGTGGTCGACCACATCATGGAGATGTTGCCGTGAGCGCCCCCGACACGCTCCTGGCCGGCAACGGCCTGCCGAGCCGCATCGTCTACCACGTCTGCCGCACGATCGTGGTCGGGTTCATCCGCCTGTACACCCGCATGACGATCAACGGCAGCGAGCACATCCCGGCGACCGGTGCCTTCGTGCTCGCTCCGGTTCACCGCTCGTACCCCGACACGCCGATCGCCGGCTGCGTCACGCGCCGTCGCATGCTGTTCATGGGCAAGGACACCATGTGGAAGAACCGGCAGGTCGGTTGGCTCATCTCGGCAATCGGAGCGTTTCCGGTCACGCGGGGCACGGCGGACCGGGAGGCGATGCGTCGGGCGATCGAAGTGCTCGAACGAGGTGAGCCGCTGGTGCTGTTTCCCGAGGGCGAACGCAAGCAGGGGCCGGTCGTGCAGCCGCTGTTCGACGGTGCGGTGTACATCGCCGTCAGGGCCGGTGTGCCGATCGTGCCGGTCGGCATCGGCGGTTCCGAACGGGTGATGCCCAAGAAGGCCAAGTTCCCGTACCCGAGGAAGGTGCACGTCGAGGTGGGTCCGCCGATCCCGGCCCCGGTCGCGCCCGAGGGAGGCCGCGTGCCCGCGCACCGCGTACAAGGAGCAGACGGAGTTGCTCCACGCCGAGCTCCAGCGCTTGTTCGACGAGGCGATGACCCACGTGCCGTGGGACTACCCGATCGACTGATCAGAGTTCGAACGACGCCCGCAGCGCCTGCGCCAGCGACTGCGGGTCGTCGACGCCGCACAACTCACGTGCGGAGTGCATCGACAGCTGCGGGACGCCGACGTCGACGGTGTCGATACCGAGGCGCGTTGCGGTGATCGGACCGATCGTCGAGCCGCACGGCATGTTGTTGCGCGAGACGAAGACCTGGTACGGCACATCGGCGGCCTCGCACGCCCGGCGGAAGGCCGCCGCCGTCGCCGACGACGTGGCGTATCGCTGGTTGCTGTTGATCTTGATCGCCGGCCCGGCGTTGACGACCGGATGGTGGTCGGGGTCGTGCCGGTCCGCGTAGTTCGGATGGATCGCATGCGCGTTGTCGGCCGAGATGCAGCTCGACCCGGCGAGCGCTCGCAGCAACGCCTGTCGATCGCCGCCCCGCGCCAGCACGTGGCGCTCGAGTACCCGTTCGAGCAGCGGTCCACCGGCGCCGGTGGTCGACGACGAACCGACTTCTTCGTGGTCGTTCAGCACGATCATGGCGATCGCATCCCGCGGATCGGCGTAGACGATCGCATCGACGGCCGCCCAGCACGACAGCAGGTTGTCGAGGCGGCCGCTCGCCAGCATCGAGCGGTCGCCACCGACGACCGCTGCACCCTGGGTGTCGTAGAGGCACAGTTCCCACGACACGGGAAGATCGCAGCCGGCGATGTCGGCGATCCACTCGGCGAACTCGCCCGGTTCGGTGAGCCCGACCCCCCAGACGGGACGCAGATGCCGCTGGGTGTCGAGCTTGAGGCCGTCGGAGTTGACGTCCCGGTCGAGGTGGACCGCCAGCTGGGGGACACGGGCGATCGGACGATCGACGTCGACGAGCACGTGCGAACCGTCGGCGAGGGTGAGGCGGCCGGCGACCCCCAGGTCGCGGTCGAGCCAGGTGTTGTTGAGGATGCCGCCGTACACCTCGACGTTCAGCTGCTTCCATCCGACGAACGACTGGTCGGGGCGTGGCTTCACGCGGAGGCACGGCGAGTCGGTGTGAGCGCCGGCGAGCCGGAACGGCGTCGCCGCCTCACTGGCCGCGGGCGACTTCCACGCAACCAGGCCGCCGTCGCGTCGGACGAATCCCGCTGCAGGCAGCTCGGACCAGTCGCCGCGCTCGGACAGCTCGACGAATCCGGCCGTGGCCAGGCGATCCGCTGCGTTGGACGCGGCATGGTAGGGCGATGGTGACGCATCGAGGTAGGAGCGGAGATCATCCAGTGACACGGTTCAGCCCTTCTGGAACAGGCCCATCGGCAAGCCGGTGTTGCGGAGGTGGGCGGTCTCGTTGATGGTCACGATCGATCGCACACCGGAACGTGACGCGGCGACCCGGTTGATCGAGGTGTAGTTCGGGTAGAAGAAGCCGGGTCCCTCCTGGTCGATGCCCAGCACCTGGGCCAGGACGAGGTTGATCACGCCACCGTGACAGACCACGACGATCGTGTGGCCGGCGTGGGCGTCGATCAGGCCGTCGATCGCCGCCGTCACCCGCCGATCGAAGTCGTCGAACGGGTCGTTGCCGGTCCAGGCTTCGCTCGTGAGGTCGTAGAACCGCGGATCGCCGGCGGCCTTGAGCTCCTCGATCGGGATGTACTCGGACGCGTTCCGGTCGAACTCGGCGACGTCGTCGACCACCGTCGCCGTCACCCCCAGCTCGCGTTCGAGCGGTGCCGCGGTCTCGCGCGCCCGTGCGAGCGGACTGGTGTAGACCGCGTCGACTCGCTCGGTGCCGAGGTACCCGGCCAGGAGTTCTGCCTGTCGGTGGCCGTCCGCCGTGAGCCCCGGATCGGCGACGCCGTCGTCCAACTCCTTGCGCTCGGGAAGGGCGTGTCGCACCATGATCAGTTCCACGCCTGCTAGATAAGCAGGTATGACGCGGCGCACGAAGATCGTGGCAACCATCGGTCCGGCGACCGAGTCACCCGAGGCGCTCGAACGTGCGATCCTCGCCGGTGCCAACGTGGTCAGGCTGAACCTGAGCCACGGGCACGTCGACGAGCACCTCGAGGCGCTGGCCCGGGTGCGTGCGGTCGCCGAGCGGCTCGATCTGCCGATCGGCGTGCTCGCCGACCTGCCGGGCCCGAAGGTCCGCGCCGGGCAGTTCCCAGACGGAGGGGTCGAACTCGCAGCGGGCGCCTTCGTCCATCTGCGGGCGGGCGACGGCTCGAGCGATGCCGGCACCATCTGGGTCGAGTACGAAACGCTGCTCGACGACATCGACATCGGCGACCGAGTGCTGATCGGCGACGGATCGATCTGCATGCGCGTCGAGAACATGACGTCGACCTATGCCGAGGCGATCATCGAGACCGCCGGCCGGACGCAGGGCAAGCCAGGGGTGCATCTCCCGTCGGAGCGGCTCAGCCTCACCACGCCGACCGACGAAGATCTGGTGCTCGCCGAGAAGATGGTCGCCGCCGGCGTCGAGTTCCTCGCCGTGTCGTTCGTGCGCCACGCCGACGACGTCCAGAAGCTGCGTGATGTGGTCGGCACACAGGTCGGGCTGGTCGCCAAGATCGAGACCGCCTCGGCGATCGCGAACCTCGGGGGCATCCTCCAGGTCTCCGATGCGATCATGGTGGCTCGTGGCGATCTCGGCATCGACTGCCCGCTCGAGGACGTGCCGCACCTCCAGAAGTCGATCATCCGCCAATGCGTCGAGTACGGGACCCCGGTGATCACCGCCACGCAGGTGCTGGAGTCGATGATCACGGCTCAGTCGCCGACCAGGGCCGAGGTGACCGACATCGCGAATGCCGTGTTCGACGGCACCGATGCGCTCATGCTGTCGGGCGAGACCGCGGTCGGTCACGATCCGGCGCTCACGATCGAGACCATGGGGAAGATCGCCGAGCGGGCCGAGGCCGAGGCGAGCTATCGCCAGTGGGCGGCCCGACTCGGGCGCATTCAGCGACAGAAGTGGGACTCGCTGCACGACCGGATCACCGCGGCCGTGACGCATGCCGCGTCGGAGGCGGCGGTCGACATCGGTGCGACGGCGATCCTGTGCTGCACCAACACCGGGAGGACGGCGCGGGCGATGGCGAGGTTCCGGCCCGAAATGGAGCTCGTTGCCCTGTCGCCGCACCAGCGCACCGTCAACTCGCTCTCGCTGTCGTGGGGCGTGGGCCCGTTGAAGGTCGACGACTTCGGGTCCGAGATGGTCTCGGTGGCCGTGGCGACCGCGCTCGAGCACGGGCTGGTCCAGCCGGGCGACAACGCGCTGGTGCTCGCCGGCACCGGGGACCGCGACAGCACCACGTCGGCCAACGCGATGCGGGTCGTGACGGTTCGTTGAACACCATCTGGTCGGCCACGACCGGCGTGCCCGACGGACCGCACGTCACGTTGGTGCACGGGTCGCTCGACCGCTCCGCCGGCTTGTTGAAGCTGAGCCGACGGCTGGACGACCGGTACCTGGTGAGCCGGTACGACCGACGCGGGTACGGCCGGTCCGTCCCCTGTGACGGACCGTTCGGGATCGATGAGCAGGTCGACGATCTGGTCGCCGTGCTGGGTTCGGTCGAACGACCGCCGGGGCCGTCGGTGCTCGTCGGCCACAGCTACGGCGGCAACGTGGCACTCGCCACGGCCGAACGACATCCGGGTCTGGTCGCCGGCGTGGTCACCTACGAGACACCGCTGTCATGGCGGTCCTGGTGGCCCGCCGATTCGGCCGGCGGTGACGCGCTCGCGTGGCAGGCCGACCCGGCCGAAGCAGCGGAACGGTTCATGCGCCGCCTGATCGGCGACGCCCGCTGGGAACGCCTGCCGGCTTCGTCCCGGCGGGCCAGGCGGGACGAGGGCAACGCGATGGTGGCCGAACTGCTCGATCTCCGACGGCGGCCCGCCTGGGATCCGTCGGCGATCGTCGCGCCCGTCCTGGCGATGCACGGTGAGCTCGGCGCAGCCTCACCACCGAATCGCCGCCGAGGCGATCGCAGACGACATCGCGGGAGCTGACGTCGGAACCCTGGCGGGAGCGCGCCACCCCGGTCCGAACACCCACCCCGACGAGACGGCGGATCTGATCGACGGGTTCATCCGGACCCGGTGCGCGGCGACGCCGCCAGGGTGAGCCCGAAGGCCGCGACCGCGATGCACGCGGCCAAGGTGATCGACCCGCTGATCCCGAACGCCTCGTAGAGCTGCCCGCTCGCGAACACCGCCGATGCGCGGGTGATCGTGCCACATGCGTTGCTGATGCCGATGGCACGCCCGCGGGCCAACGGGGCGGCCTCGGTCACCAACGTCAGCGACGACACGAAGGCGAACTCGAAGCCGGCGAAGAACACCATCAGGGCCATGATGGCGAGCGTTCGCGAGTCTCCGGACGCGGCCATCGCGGCGAGCCCGGTGAGGAGCCCGCCGAGCCCGATCAGCAACGACCGGCCGGAGCCCACCCGGTCGCCGATCGTGGCGACGGAGACCGACGACGCCAACTCGATCGCCCCGAACCCCGCTGCGACCAGACCGAGACCGCCCGTCGACACACCGAACTCGTCATCGAGCCAGGCACCGGAGACCACGAACGTTCCGAGCCCGGCTGCTGCCGTGGCGGCCGAGGCGAGGATCGGGAACCAGGCGGACCGGGGGAGTCGGGTGTCGGATTCGGGGGCACCGTCTGCCACGTGCGACGTGCCGGGTGCCACGAACACCATGACGGCCAGGGCGGCGACGAAGCTGCAGGCAGCGAGTGCCACGAACGGCGCCCGCCACCCGAACGCCTCGATGAGCAGCTGCGATCGCCGGCGCGCCGACCAGGAGCGAGATCGCCCATGACGTCTCGAACAACCCGATCGAACGCCCCCTGGCCGAGAACGCCACCCGGTGGCCGATCCATGCGTGGCCGGCGACGGTCAGGTTGGTGACGCCGAGCACGAGGATGACGGCTGCGATCGCGAAGCTGGCGACCGTTCCGAACAGTGCGACGATCGACGAGATGCCGACGGCGAGCAGGCCGAGCGTGAACAGGCGCCGTTCGTGCCCTCGATCGAGCGTGCGGTCCGGTGGCGACGGTGGTGAGGCCGGTCAGCTCCGCGACCCCGAGAATTCCGGTGAGCGTTCCGGTCGTGGTCGAGAAGGCCCGCTCGAGCGTGGGGAGGAATGGTCCGACCCATCGCAGCGCGGTGTTCGCGACGACCTTGGCAGCCGTCAGGACCGCGAGTTCCGTCCGGTGCGACCGCGGCCCGGCCGCTGCCGTCACGATGATCGACTCGTGTTGATCTCGATGTCGCGGCCGAAGAACGTGCACGTGGTGTCTTCTTCGGCGAGGTCGAAACTGCGAGAGTCCGCCACGTTGTCGGCGCACTCCTGGAGCGACGCTCGCTGGGTCCAGACCAGCAGCGCCAGCAACCCGAGGATGACCACGACGGCCACCTTCTGCATGACCTCTTTCATGATCCAGGCGGCCAGCGAGGGCGAGCACGATCAACACGACCACCACGACCGCAGCGATCGTCTTCGCTTCTCCGAGCGTGAGGTCGGGCATGGGCGGAGTGTAGGTGTCCGATTCGTGAAGCTGGTGGCTCGTTTCCGACCTCCCTCTATGGTGGTCGGATGTCCGATCAGCCGATCCATCTGACGGGAGGAATTCCCACCACGGTCCTCCCCGAACCCGAGCCGGATGCCCGCGCGGCGCTCGACGCGGCGCTCGCTGCCGACGACCCGCGGGCCGCCGTGTCGGCATTCGTCGCCGGTGACCCGCGGTCGCTCGACGGCTGGGCGGCCCACGGTGATCTCGGGCGCGACGTCATCGACCGGTACGCGGCCTACCGGGTCGGTTACCACCGCGGGCTCGACGCACTCCGGGCGAACGGGTGGCGCGGTTCCGGCTACGTCAAGTGGTCCGCGCCGGGCAACCAGGGCTTCCTGCGCTGCCTCCTCGGACTCCACCTGATGGCGACCGAGATCGGCGAGGACGACGAGGCCACACGCTGCGCCCAGTTCCTGCTGCAACTCGACCCGGCCGGCGTACCGGACGAACAGTTGGAGGCGATGCGGCCGACATGATCCACGATCGACCGGCCGGCGTCGTCTTGACCGGTGGCACGAGCGAGCGGATGGGCGTCGACAAGGCGACGCTGATCGTCGACGGGAAGCCGATGGCCGTTCGCGTCGGGGATGCACTGTGGGAGGCGAGCTGTCATCCGGTCGAATGTCAGGGCGGTGACGCGGTCGCGATCGGCGGGTACGGCATGGACGTCTTCCCCGACAGTCGCCCGGGCCAGGGGCCGCTCGCCGCCGTGTACGACGCGCTGGCCCGCCACTCCACGTCGGCGGTGGTCGTGGCGGCCTGCGATCTCGTCGACCTCGACGCCGGGACCGTCCGCCTGCTGGTCGATGCGGGGAGCACCGGTGACGAGGTCGAGGTGGCGGTGGCGGCAACGCACGGCGATCGCCACCTCGTCGCATGGTGGCGCGCCGGTGTCGCCGAGCGGCTCGCTCGGCTCCTCGACGGAGGTGTTCGCTCGTTCCGGGATGCGCTCGCCGAACTGAACACGATCGACGTCGAGGTGTCCGCCGTGAGCGTCCGGAACCTCAACACCCCGACCGACGTCGACACCCGCGGGTAGCCTCGACGTGCATATGACGGTTCACGAGATCACGGTCGACGAACTCGCCGACATCCTCGACAGCGGAGGCCGAGTCGTCGACGTCCGCGAACCCGACGAATTCGACGACGCGAGGGTGCCCGGCTCCGTGCTCGTGCCGCTGGCAACCGTGCCGCAGCGCATCGACGCCTTCCACGGCGATGGCACCACCTACGTCATCTGCCGATCCGGCGGGCGCAGCATGCAGGCCTGTCGGTTCCTCGCCGAGCGCGGGGCCGATGTCGCCAACGTGGCCGGCGGCACGCAGGCCTGGATCGCCTCCGGGCGGGACGTGGCGTCCGGCCCGGCGTGACGCATCGACATCCGCACCGATGGATCGACGAACAGGGCGATGTCGACGCGATCGTCGCCGAGCTGCTCGAACAGCCGCGGTACGCCATCGACACCGAGTTCCATCGAGAACGCACGTATTTCCCGGCGCTCGCACTGGTGCAACTCGCCTGGCCCGGCGAGCTGGTGCTCATCGATCCGCTCGCAGTCGACATCTCGGCGCTCCGGCCACTCTTCGAGTCCGATGTCGTCGCCGTCTTCCACGCCGCCCAACAGGACCTCGATGTGCTGACCCACGCGGTCGGCGCGGTGCCGAACCGGTTCTTCGACACGCAGATCGCCGGTGGCTTCGTCGGCTACGGCACACCGTCACTGGTCTCGATCCTCAACGGTGAGATCGGGGTCAATCCTCCGAAGGGCGACCGGCTGACCGACTGGCTGCGTCGTCCGCTCACCGAAGCACAACGTGACTACGCGGCACTCGATGTGGCGTACCTGCTCGAGGTGCAGGACAAGCTCACTGCGAAGCTCGACGAACTCGGCCGTGTCGACTGGGTCACGCAGGCGTGCGAGGAACTCCGCGCCCGTCCGGTGAGTGGGCAGAATCCGGACGAAGCGTGGGCACGGTTGAAGGACGTCCGCGGCCTGCGGCCGCGACCGCCGCGCCGTGGCGCAGGCGATCGCGGCGTGGCGCGAGCGCACGGCGATGGAACGCGATGTTCCGGTGCGTCAGGTCCTTCCCGACCTCGCTGTGCTCGGCATCGCGCAACGGCAGCCCTCCACCGAAAGGGAGCTGTCCCAAGCCCGCGGCGTCGACGATCGCTTCAGTCGTGGCAAGACGGCGGCGAAGATCCTCGAAGCCGTCGCAGCGGGCAAGCAGGCCGAGCCGCCGCCGGCACGCAACGGAACCGACGATCTCGAACGCGATCTGCGCCCGGCGGTGACGCTGATCTCGGCGTGGGTGAGCCAGGTCGCGAAGTCGGAGAAGATCGACACGTCGATGTTGGCCACCCGTGCCGACCTCGTGGCGTTCCTGTCGAACGATCCGTCGGCTCGACTCGCCCACGGGTGGCGCGCCGAGATCCTCGGGGAGGGCATCGACCGCCTCGTCCACGGGCACGCGGCGCTGACGTTCGATCGCGGCACGGGCCTCCGTCTGGTCGACCTGCCCGACGCCTGATCGCCGGCGTCAGCGACCCGCTGCCTGGATGACGCCGCGGACACGCCGCCACAGCGCGTCGAACACCACGATCGGGTCTGGGGCGCGACTGCCGTAGGAGTGGATCGACCGGCGCTCGCCGACCGCCTGGTTGAACACGACCCGTTGCGGCACCGCCGGCGACCAGATCGCTTCTCGGCCCACGATCCGAGCCAACTCGTCGGTGCGGCGCTCGGCTTCACGCGAGACGGCCGGCACACGATTGAGCACCACGCCGGCCAGTTCGAGGTCGGGGTTGGTGGCGTCCCACACGTCGTCGATCACGTCCGCGATGCCTCCGATGCCCCGGAGACCGAGTGCCGACGGTTCGACCACCAGCAGAGCGTGACGGGAGGCGGTGAGCGCGCTGCGGGTCAGGTTGCCGAGCGACGGTGGACAGTCGACGAACACCGCTTCGTAGTCGTCCTCGACGGTCGCCAGCGCCTTCCGAAGACGCTTGGAGGGCCCGGCCTCGAGTTGCTGGAGCCTCGAGGTGCTCGGCAACACGTCGATGTGTTCCGACCAACTCGACCGGCAGATGATTCCGTCCAGGTCGCGACGTTTCGTGTCGAGTACGTCGGCGATCGTCCTGGCGCTCGGATCGGGATCGATGCCGAGTACCCACGACGTCGCGGCCTGAGGGTCGAGGTCGACCACCAGGACCCGGCGACCGACGGCTGCGGCTGCGGAGGCCAGACCCAGCGTGACGGTGGTCTTTCCGACGCCGCCCTTCTGGTTGACGATCGCCAGGGTTCGTCGCATTCGCTCATGCTGCCACTGACCGCCCGTCGAGCGCGTGTCCGTCGAGTCGCTGCGCAAGACCGCCGTTCGGCGTGGCGAACCCGATAGGGTGAACGCACTGTCAATTCTCTCGTATGTAGGAGCCCCTGTCGTGAAGAAGGGTCGTCATCGCCGCTTCGAAGAAGCGCGAAAGCTCAAGCAATCGGGCCCTGGGGCCTTCGACCTCGGTCTCGGAGACCGTTCGCACAGCGACGCGGACGACGACGACGAGTACGCCGCGCTGGCCGAGAAGTACGGCGTGACGTTCGAAGACGACGACGAGACCGACGACTGACGAGACGGCGACCGCCTCGATCCCGAGACCGGTGTCAAGGCCGGAGCGTCGGATGCGGAATCGGCACCCATTCGGGCCGTTCCAACTGCTCGACCATCGCGTCGTAGATCGGCTGACCCACCAACTCGACGATCTCGTCGCGTGAGGCCACGTAGACCGCGTCGGTTCCGCTGAAGGCCTCGGGCGCCTCGGTACACCACCACCCGAAGTCGTCGCCACCCTCGCCCCAATCTCGTCGTTTCCACTCGCGCAATCGCGAGGTGACGTGACCGTTCTCGTCGGTCGAGTGCTCGAGCCTGATCGGCACCTGCCAACACACGTTCGGCTTCCAGTCGAGTGGGCGTTCGCCCGTCTCCAGGGCGGCGATGTGCAGCGCACATCCGGCACCGCCCTCGAAGCCCGGCCGGTTGAGGAAGATGCACGCGTCGTCGACGAGTCGCGTGACGGTGAGGGGTTCCTCGTCGGAGTCGGGGTCGGCATCGCCCGGACGGAGGAATCCGCCCTTCGAGGCCTTGGCATGGAATTGCATGTGACGCGGTTCGACCTTGACGAACGCGCTCACGACCGTCTGGACGTCGTCGTCGTCGACGAAATGGGCGCCATAGCTGCAGCAGCCCTGAGCCATCTCCTCGGCCGGCGCATCGAGCACGCCCTGGCAGCCCTCGCCGTAGATGCACCGGTGGTTCGACCGGAGATACGTCGCATCGAACACCCAGGTTCGCTGCTCGGTCGGATCCTCGAACGAGATCCATTCGTGCACGGAGTCGGCGGTGTTCACAGGGCGGCAGGGTACTGCCGCCCCCCGGAGACGCGGTGAACACCGGCGCAGGACGTCGCATCGACGTGTTCCGCCGACATCCGAGACGACAGTGGACGTCGAGTTGAGATCGAGGATCACCATCGGCACGGTGGACGGCTCCGTGGAGGTCACGTTCGGCAACAACAGCGACGTGGCCGCCTTCACGGTGCCGGCACCGCAGCAGCCGTCGAACCTGCCGACCACAGGTTCGGACCTCGGGAGCCGGCTCGTCCCGTCCGCGATCGCACTCGTGCTGGTCGGCATCGTGCTGCAGATCGGCGCCCGGCGCCGTCGCGACGATCGAATCGGTCGCACCGCACGTCCGGCCTGATCGGCGTGGCGGCAGCAGGTCAGGAGGACCCGTGACCGGCGTCGGCGGAGGTTCGTCGCCACACCGACACGTGTGAGGGGCTGTCGGCGGCGAATTCGGAGCGTGACCAGTCGGCCCAGCGGTGTTCGAGCGTCATGCCGGCCAGCTGCGCCATCAGGTCGAGCTCCGAGGGCCACACGTACCGGTACGGAGCAGCGTGGCGGACGAGTCGACCGTCGATGTTCCACCAGTGGTGCGACCACGAGATCTGGCCGACCGGGTCGTCGAACGTCTCGACGCCGACGTGGTCGTCGTCCATCGCGAACACCCGGCCCGGTTCACCCGCGAGCACCCGCTGGATGGGCGGCACGTAGAGCTCCACGACGAATCGGCCCCCGGGCGCGAGGTGTTCGGCGGCGTTCCCGAACACCGCGACCTGCTCGGCCTGCGTGGTGACGTTCGTGATCGTGTTGAACACGAGGTACACGAGCGCGAAGTCGTCGCCGGCGTGCGTCGCCGTCATGTCGCCGATCGTCACCGGCAGGTCGGGGCCACCGGGCTTGGCGCGGAGCTGGTCGACCATGTGCGGCGACAGTTCGATGCCGTGCACCTCGACGCCGGTCGCGGCGAGGGGCAGCGCGATGCGACCGGTGCCGATCGCGAACTCGAGCGCTCGCCCGTCGCCCGCGAGCTCGGCGAGCACCGCGACGGTCGGGTCGACGTCGTGCGGATCGAACCGGGATGCCACCGACGCGTCGTACGCCTCGGCCATCTCCCGGCCCCACAAGATCGTCGCCATCGCGCCAGCCTGGCACCGCCGTCACGTGGCGCGCACATGGGTTCCGCGCGTCGATTCTCCCGCGTGTCGGGGGCGCGCCCGTCGGTAGGCTGATCCGACTATGAGCAGCGGTCTGACCAGCGAGATCACAGCGGATCGTCTCCGCCAGTCGTTCATCGACTTCTTCGCTGCCAAGGATCACGCGATCGTGCCCTCGGCCAGCCTGATCCCGCACGACCCGACGGTGATGTTCACCGTGGCCGGAATGGTGCCGTTCAAGCCCTACTTCGTCGGCGACGAGGTGCCGCCCTACGCGCGCGCCGTCAGTTCGCAGAAGTGTGCACGCGCCGGCGGCAAGCACAACGACCTCGACGACGTCGGTCGCACGAAGCGCCACCTCGTGTTCTTCGAGATGATGGGCAACTTCAGCTTCGGCGACTACTTCAAGGAAGCGATCATCCCCTGGAGCTGGGAGCTCGTCACGGCCAGCCGCGAGAGCGGTGGATGGGGCATGGACGGCGACCGCATGTGGATCACGGTGCACGACTCCGACGACGAGGCCGAGGCCATGTGGCACGAACTCGTCGGCGTGCCGCTCGACCGCATCCAGCGGCTCGGCGACAAGGACAACTTCTGGCAGATGGGCGACACCGGCCCGTGCGGGCCGTGCTCGGAGATCCACATCGATCGTGGGCCCGAGTTCGGGCCCGACGGCGGCCCGCTCGGCGATCCGGCGGGCGACCGCTTCATGGAGTTCTGGAACCTGGTCTTCATGCAGTACAACCAGGCGCCCGACGGCACCCGGACGCCGCTGCCGAAGCCGTCGGTCGACACCGGGGCCGGGCTCGAACGCATCCTGGCACTGCTGCAGGGTGTCGACTCGGTGTGGGAGACCGACCTGATGCTGCCGCTGATCGAGACGGCGCAGTCGCGTCACGGGCAAGTCGTACCATGTCGGCAACTACGAAGACCGCGACAGCTTCGCCATGCGGGTGCTCGCCGAACACGCTCGCTCGTCGACGATGCTCGTCAGCGACGGCGTCTTCCCCTCGAACGAGGGTCGCGGGTACGTGCTGCGCCGCATCATCCGCCGTGCGGTCCGCTATGCGTTCCTGCTCGGCACCGAGCAGCTGGTGATGCCGCGGCTCGTCGAGACGGCGATCGACGTGATGGGCAACGCCTATCCCGACGTCGTCAAGAACCGAGACTTCCTGGTCGGCGTGCTCACCCGGGAAGAAGAGCGGTTCCGGCACACGTTGAAGACCGGCCTGTCGATTCTCGACGATGAGCTCGATCGCCGGCGCGAGCCTCAGCGGTTCGACCGCGTTCATGCTGCACGACACCTACGGCTTTCCACTCGAACTCACGCAGGAGATCGCCGGCGAGCGCGACGTCGACGTCGATCTTGCAGGCTTCCAGACCGAGATGACCGCGCAGCGCGAACGCGCCAAGGCAGCCAGGAAGGACTCGGCGGTCGACGGCGAGCGGCTCGATGGCTACCGCGAGGTCGTCGAGCAGTTCGGCACGACCGAGTTCGTCGGCGATGCCGACGACGAGGCCCAGAGCCGTGTGCTCGCGGTGCTCCGCGCCGGCACGACGACGACGACGGCAGGGAACTCGTCGAGATCTTCCTCGACCGCACGCCGTTCTACGCCGAGTCGGGTGGGCAGGTCGGAGACATCGGCACGATCACCACCGACACCGGCACCGCCACCGTGCTCGACACGACGTACGCACTGCCGAACCTGCGGCGCCACACATCGGTGATCACGAACGGCTCGATCAGCGGTGGCCAGACCGCGACGGCGACGATCGACGGCGATCGTCGCGACGCGATCCGCCGGAACCACACCGGCACGCACCTGCTGCACTGGGCCCTGCGCCGCGTGCTCGGCGACCACGTGAAGCAGGCCGGTTCCCACGTCGACGACGAGCGACTGCGATTCGACTTCTCGCACTACGACGCGGTGACCGCCGACGAGATCGAGGAGATCGAGCGGCTGGTCAACGCGGAGACGCTCCGCAACGAGCGCGCCCGCGCGTTCGAGACCACGAAGGCCGAGGCCGAGGCGATGGGAGCGATCGCGTTCTTCGGCGACAAGTACGGCGACATCGTCCGCGTGCTCGAAGCCGGCCCGTCGGTCGAGCTGTGTGGCGGCACCCACGTCCGTGCGACCGGCGACATCGGCACGGTCAAGGTGACGAGCGAGTCGTCGATCGGGTCGAACCTCCGCCGGATCGAAGCGATCACCGGTTCGGCGTCGGTGGCCCTGCTCCAGCGCGACGAGCGGCAACTCGCCGAGATCGGCGGCCTGGTCGGTGCGACGGGCGACGTGGTCGACGGCGTGCAACGCAAGCTCGACGAGGTGAAGGCCCTGCAGTCCGAACTGAAGCAGATGCGGGCCCAGATGGCAACGGGGCGCGCCGGAGAACTCGCTGCCGCGGCGGCCGACGGCATCGTGGTCGAACGGATCGACGGCGTCGATCCCGGCGATCTCCGCGACCTGGCCACGGCGGTGCGCCAACAAGCGGGGATTCGTCGGGTCGTCCTGATGGGCGAGACGACGACGGGCGGCGTGAGCCTGGTGGCAGCGGTGCAATCCGACGAGGGCATCCCGGCCGCCGATCTCATCAGGGACGCCGCCCGCGCGGTCGGGGGCGGCGGTGGGGGCAAGGGAGACCTCGCCACCGCCGGTGGCAAGGACCCGTCGGGTCTCGACGACGCGATGCGGATCGCAGCGGAGGCCGCCGGCCGGTGAGCCGGCCGGGGATTCGGGCCCTCGGGGTCGACCCGGGCTCCAAGCGGATCGGTCTCGCGGTGAGTGATCGCTCCGGCACGATCGCGTCACCGCTGACGGTGCTGCAGCGCAGCAGATCGAAGCGGCACGACCTGGCCGAGATCGCCCGCATCGCCGCCGACGAAGACGCCGACGTGATCGTGTTCGGCCTCCCGCTCAACATGGACGGGTCGGTCGGCAAGGCCGCCAAGGCTGCCACCTTCGACGCCCGGCAGCTCGCTACGTTGGTCGCCGTGCCGGTCGAACTGCACGACGAACGCCTGACCACGGTGTCGGCCGATCGCAGCATGATCGACGCGGGCATGAACGCCCTCGAGCGACGCCGGGTGGTCGACAAGGTCGCGGCGGCGATCATGCTGCAGTCGTGGCTCGACGCACGATCGGTCCGGCTGGAGCGCGGCACATGAGCCTGATCGACGAAGAGGAGCCGAATCTCGACCGGCGTCGAACGGACTGGGCGCTCGACGAGTGGGACGAGGTCGGCGAGGTCCCTGCCGTCGAGCCGCTCCGTCAGCAGACCCGCATCGTCAAGTGGGTCGTCTGGGCAGCACTGGTGCTCGTCATCGTGCTGGTCGTCGTGGCCGGCTACGTCGGCTGGTGGTACCTCGACCAGACCCGTCCCGACACCGAGCCCGGCGGGTCCGTCGCGTTCACCGTGCGTCGAGGTCGACACGATCGACTCGCTGACGGCCCGACTGGCCGACGAGGGCTTCATCGCCGACGAGTCGGTGTTCAAGTGGTACGTCGAACGCAAGGGCGGGCTCGAACTGACGCCCGGGTTCTACCAACTGCCCACCGGCGCCCACATGGGCGACGTGCTCGCACGCCTGCGCACGCCACCCGGCCAGACGTACTTCCGGGTCACGTTTCCCGAGGGTTTCACCATCGAGCAGATGGCCGAGCGCCTCGACGAATCGTCGCCGCGGCTCGACGCCGAGGCCTTCCTCGAGGCAGCGCGTTCGCCACTGGTCCCCGCCCGGTTCCGTGAACCGGGGGAGGCGTCGCTCGAAGGGCTGCTGTTCCCCGACACGTATCAGGTCTCCAACGCCGACAACGAGGCTCAGGTCGTCGAACGCATGATCAGCATCATGGAACGTGTGTCCGACCAGGAGGATCTCGAGGAACGGGCAGCAGCGCTCGGCCACACGCCGTACGAGATCCTCATCATCGCATCGATGATCGAGAAGGAGGCGAAACTCGACGAGGACCGCGCCAAGATCTCGCGGGTCATCTACAACCGTCTCTTCGTCGGGATGAACCTCGAGATCGACGCAGCGGTGCGATACGGCGCTCCTGCCGACGTCACCGACTTCCCGACCATGCGCCGGACGCCCGGTGAGTACAACGTGTACCTCAACCCCGGGCTCCCGCCGACGCCGATCGCCAATCCGGGGCGAGCATCGATTCGGGCTGCGCTCAACCCGGCGGCGAACCCGCCGCCCGGTGATCCCATCTGCCAGGCGCTGGAGGATCCGACCCAGAACTGCCTCTACCTCTTCTACGTCCTCATCAACGAAGAGGGCGGTCATGCGTTCGCAGCAACAGCCGAGCAGCACCAGGAGAACGTGAACCGGGCTGCGGAGCTCGGGCTGCTCGACGGATGAGCGCCGGTCGCCTGGCGGCGGTGATCGGTCGACCGGTTCGGCACTCGCTGTCACCGGTGATGCACAACGCCGCGTTCGAGGCGGCGGGACTCGACTGGGCGTTCACCCGGTTCGAACTCGCCGAGGGCGGAGTCCCGGCTGCGATCGCCGCGATGCCGGCGCTCGGCATCGGCGGCTATGCCGTGACGATGCCGCACAAGTTGGCGGCGTTCCACGCCGTCGACGAGGTGGACCCGGACGTGCGCCGGCTTCGCTCGGTGAACACCATCGTGCTGCACGACGACGGCACCACCTCGGGCACGAGTACCGACGGCCGGGGCTTCGTCGACTGGGTTCACGCGTCGGGCACGGAGACCGAGGGTCTGCGGGTCGCGGTCGTGGGCGCAGGGGCGGCCGCGAGGTCGATCGTGCACGCGCTCGACGCAGACGGTCGGGCGGGCAGCATCGCCGTGATCAATCGCACCGCGTCGGCAGCCGTGGAGGCCGCGGAGCTGAGCGAGATCGCAGCGGTGGGTACCGAGGCCGACATCTCGGGTGCGGAGCTCGTGGTCAACGCGACCTCGGTCGGCATGGGTACCGACGACTCGCCGATCGCTGCGGGCCTCCTGACCTCCGACCACGTCGTCGCCGACATCGTGTACCACCCGCTCGAGACGGCGCTCCTGCGAGCCGCCCGCGACGCGGGTGCCCGAGTGGTCGACGGTCTCGGGATGCTGGTGTACCAGGCGGTGCTCCAACAGGAGGTGTGGACCGGGCGACGACCCGACCCGTCGCTCATGCGCGCCGCGGCCGAACGGGCGCTGTCGCCACGCGCCTGACGGCCGCCGATCGTCGGCTCCGTTCGGGCGGGCCCGGGATAGCCTCGCTCGGATGCTGCGTTTCCTGACCGCCGGCGAGTCGCACGGCCAGGCCCTCGCGACCGTGGTCGAGGGGCTGCCCGCCGGGCTCGAGATCACGGTCGAGGAGATCCAGGCCGAGATGGCCCGCCGGCGACTCGGCTACGGCCGGGGGCCCCGCCAGAAGTTCGAGCAGGACGAACTCACGATCATCGGCGGCGTGCGCCACGGCCGAACGCTCGGGTCGCCGGTCGTCATCGAGATCAAGAACTCCGAGTGGTTCCGCAGCGACAAGTGGCACGACGAGATGTCGACCGCACCCGGTGCCACGGCGGCGCCGCTCACACAGGTGCGGCCCGGGCACGCCGACCTGGCAGGCATGCAGAAGTACGGATTCACCGACGCGCGAGATGTGCTGGAGCGAGCCTCAGCCCGCGAGACCGCGGCCCGAGTGGTGGCCGGCGCGCTGGCCAAGAGGCTGCTGTCGCACCTGGGTGTCGAGGTCATCTCCCACGTGATCCAGATGGGTGATGCCCGCGTGGCGTCGGACGCCGCCCGTCCGACGCCGGCCGATCTCGATGCGGTCGATGCGTCCGAGGTGCGTTGCTTCGACGTCGACGGCACCGCTGCGATGGTCACGGCGATCAAGGCGGCGGCCAAGGAGGGCGACTCGTTGGGTGGTGTCGTCGAGGTGCTCGCGTTCGGCGTGCCCGTCGGGCTCGGCTCGCACGTGCACTGGGACCGCAAGCTCGACGGGATGCTGGCGCAAGCGCTCATGTCGATCCAGGCCGTCAAGGGCGTCGAGATCGGTGATGGCTTCGACGTCGCGGGCCGGCTCGGCAGCGCGGCACACGATGCGATCCGCTGGGACACCGAGCACGAACGCTACGCCCGATTGAGCACGCTCGCCGGCGGGGTCGAGGGGGGGATGACGAACGGGGAGCTCGTGGTCGCCCGAGCGGCGATGAAGCCGTTGGCGACGCTGAACCGCCCGACGCTCGAGACCGTCGACACCCGGACGAAGGAGTCGGGGGTGTCGTTCAAGGAGCGCACCGACGTCACCGCCGTACCGGCCATGGGTGTCGTCGCCGAGACGATGGTGGCGCTCGTGCTGGCGCAGGAGGCGCAACGCAAGTTCGGTGGCGACTCGGTTGCCGAGTTCGTGCGCAACGCCGAGGCCTTCACCGCCGCGCTCTGATGCCGGGCCGATCTGTGAGACTGGCACCGTGAGCGAACTGCGTCCGGGTCACGGTGCCGCTCGGCGAGCGGTCGTACGACGTGCTCGTCGGCCACGGCGCCGCCGAGTTCGTCGGCACGTTCATCCCCGAATCGGTGAAACGGGCCGCCGTCGTCACCCAGCCCGGAGTTCCGATCGACATCGCAGCGAACATCCCGCACGAGCGGTTCGAGATCGGACGGGGTGAGCAGCACAAGTCGCTCGCGACCATCGGCGACCTCTGCCGGGGCTTCGCCGAAGATGGGCCTCACCCGCAACGACGTCGTGATCGGCGTCGGTGGTGGCATGGTCACCGACGTCGCCGGCTTCGCCGCCGCCAGCTACCACCGCGGCGTCCCCGTCGTGCACGTGGCCACGACGCTGCTCGGCATGGTCGACGCGGCGATCGGCGGCAAGACCGGGGTCAACCTGCCGGAGGGCAAGAACCTCGTCGGCGCGTTCTGGCAGCCGAGCGGCGTGGTCTGCGACCTCGACGCGCTCGAGACGCTGCCCGACCGCGAGATCCGCTGCGGGTACGGCGAGATGGCCAAGTATCACTTCCTCACCGGTGACGACCTGTTGGCCATGGACCTGACCGAGCGCATCGCCCGATGCGTCGAGATCAAGGCCGAGATCGTGGCCTCCGACGAGCGGGAAGGCGGCCGCCGGGCGCTGTTGAACTACGGCCACACGCTCGCGCACGCCCTCGAGGTCGCCACCGAACACCGACTGGCACACGGCGAGGCCGTGGCGATCGGATTGATCTTCGCCGCTCATCTCGCCGAGATCACCCGGCGGATCGGTATCGACCGCATCGACGAGCACTTCGCCGTCGTGGGGGAGGAGTACGGCCTCGGAACCGATCTCCCGGCGGGTCTCGACCCGCATCACCTCGTCGAACTGATGCGTCGCGACAAGAAGGCGCTCGACGGGTTGACGTTCGTGCTCGACGGCCCCGACGGCGTCGAGGTCGTGTCGGACGTCGGGGACGAGCCCGTGCTGGCGGCGCTCGACCGGATGGCATGACGGCCACGGTCCTGTCGACCGATCGGCTCACGCTCCGGGGCTGGCGTGAGGCCGACCGGGAGGTGTTCCACGCGATGAACTCCGATCCGGTCGTGATGGCCACGATCGGTCCCGTGATGACGCGGGCGCAGTCGGACGCCTTCATGAACCGCGTCACGCAGCACTTCGACGAGCACGGCTACGGAGTCTGGTGTGTCGAGTACGACGGCGAGGCCGTCGGCTACACGGGCTTCATGGTGCCCTGGTTCCGTGACGGCGTCGAGATCGGTTGGAGGATCCGGTCCAATCGTTGGGGCCTCGGGATCGCCCCGGAGGCTGCCCGCGAGTGTCTGCGTCACGGGTTCGACGACCTCGACTTCGACGAGATCATCTCGTTCACCGCGGTGACGAACGCCAACTCGCGACGGGTGATGGACAAGATCGGACTCCGGCGCGACGCCGACGGCGACTTCGACCACCCGGGCGTCCCGGACGGGAACCCGCTGCGGCCCCACGTGCTCTACCGGCTGACTCGTGACGACTGGCAACCCGGCCCCGAACCCCGGGCCCCCGACGAGTACCGTGATCGTCCGTGACACGACTGGTGATGCTCCTGCACGGGCCGAACTTGAACCTGCTGGGTGAGCGCGAGCCCGAGGTCTACGGCACGGACACCCTCGACGACCACGTCGGGTTCGCCCGTGACGTCGCCGAACGACACGATCTGAGGATCGAGGCGCATCAATCGAACCACGAGGGGCAGTTGATCGATCACATCCATCACGCCCGCGGTCGGTGCGATGCGATCGTGATCAACCCGGGTGCGTTCACGCACTACGCCTGGGCGATCCACGATGCGCTGGCCGCGTTCGAGGGTCCGATCGTCGAGGTGCACATCTCCAATCCGAACGCCCGTGAGCCGTGGCGTCACACCAGTGTCATCGCGCCGGTCGCGACCGGTTCGATCATGGGGTTCGGCAAGCAGGGCTACGAGCTGGCGATGGCTGCCGTGGCGGCGAAGCTGGCATGACGGCAGCGCTGCCGCCGATCGAGTACGCCGGCCGCGCCGACGCGATCCGGCGCCGCCTCGACGAGCATCCGGCCGCGGCGTTGGCGGTCACCGATCTCACGAACGTGCGATGGCTGACCGGCTTCACCGGATCCAACGGTTCGGTGGCGCTGCTGCCCGATCGCGTCGTCCTGATCACCGACGGCCGATACCGCGATCGTGCCGCCGACGAGATGACCGAGGCGGGAGTCGACGGGGAGGTCGTGATCGGGTTCACGCAGGCGGAACAGCACGAGGCGTTCGTCCGGCAGTTCACCGGCATCGAGCCGGTCGGCGTCGAGGCGAACTCGCTGACACACCGCCGCTGGTCCGCACTGGCGGCCGATCTCGACGTCGTCGACGCCGACGGTCTCGTGCAGGACGCCCGTCGCACGAAGGACGGCGGCGAGATCGCCCGGATCACGGAGGGTGCCCGGAGCGCCGATGCCGCGCTCGGTGAGGTCGCGCCGATGCTCGAGGGGATGACCGAGGCCGAGGTCCGGATGGAGCTCGAGTACCGAATGCGTCGTCACGGGGCGGACGGCCCGAGCTACGACACGATCGTCGCGTCGGGCCCCCAGCACGCCGCCCGCCCGCACCACGAGGCGGGTGACCGGACGATCGTGGAGGGAGACACCGTCGTGATCGACGTCGGCGGGCTGGTCGACGGCTACCACTCCGACATGACGCGGAGCTTCGTGATCGGGGATCCGACCGACCGGCAGTCCGAGATCTACGAGTTGCTGCTGGGTATCCAGATCGCCGGCGTCGGGGCCGTGCGAGCGGGTGTCGCCGCCCGTGATGTGGATGCGACGTGCCGATCGCTGATCGCCGATGCCGGATACGGCGACTGGTTTCCGCACTCGGTCGGCCACGGCGTCGGTCTCCTGATCCACGAAGATCCGTTCGAATCGCCGACCTCCACGTCGGAACTCCGCGCCGGCGACGTCGTGACTGTCGAGCCTGGCCTCTATCGTGTCGGCTTCGGCGGCTTCCGGATCGAAGACCTCGTCGAGGTCACGGAGACCGGCTGCCGAACTCTCACTGCATCGCCGAAGGACTCGCCATGCCCACCATCACCACCAACGACCTGAAGACCGGGATCACCCTCGAGCTCGACAACGGGCTGTTCCAGGTCGTCGAGTTCCAGCACGTCAAGCCCGGCAAGGGTGGTGCGTTCGTGCGGACCAAGCTCCGCAACATCAAGAGCGGCAACGTGTTCGACCGCACGTTCAATGCGGGCATCAAGGTCGAGCAGGCGATCATCAACCGCGACGACATGCAGTTCCTGTACCGCGACGGCGACGACTACGTGTTCATGAACAACACCACGTACGAGCAGCTCAACGTGCAGCCCGTTGCACTCGGCGACACCGCCGACTACCTCGTCGAGGGCATGACCGCTCAGGTCGCGTTCTTCAACGACGAGATCATCGGCGTCGAGATCCCGGCGTCCGTCGAGTTGACGATCGTCGACACCGAGCCCGGCTTGCAGGGCGACCGCAAGACCGGGGCGACGAAGCCGGCGACGCTCGAGACCGGCAAAGTGGTCCACGTGCCGCTGTTCGTGGAGGCGGGCGAGAAGATCCGCGTCGACACTCGCACCGGCGACTACATGACCCGCGTCTGAGATGCTGCGACCCGACGAGCGGTCCGACGCCCGCGAACGAGCGCTGTACCTGCTCTACGAAGCACACTCCAAGGGCATCGAGCCGTCCGACACGATCGAGCTGCAGGTGATCGAACCCGACGAGCTCACTCGGGAGCTGGTGCTCGGCGTGGGGCGGACCATGCCGACGATCGATCGGCACATCGACGACCGTTCGAAGGGCTGGACGCTCGCCCGCATGCCGGTGCTCGACCTGAACGTGATGCGACTGGGGGTCTTCGAACTGCTCGAACGTCCCGACGTGCCGACGGCGGTCGTGCTCAACGAAGCGGTCGAGTTGGCCAAGCGGTTCTCGACCGACGACTCGGGCAGGTTCGTGAACGGTGTGCTGGCCGCGGTCGCGGCCGACGTCCGCTCCGACCCCTGACCCGGGCACCACCGCGGTCAGGGATAGTCTCGAACGCTGTGAGTGTTGACGCCGAGCGCACGCCGCAGGCCGACGACGCCGACGGTACCGACGACGTCGGCGTTGCGGTCGTCGACGCCGACCACGACGCCGACCACGACGCCGTGCTCGAGGAGGCGCGGCCCGACGACGCGCCGTCCGACGACGATGCGGTCCGGGGCGGGGCGGCCTGGTTCGAGGCGTTGGCAGTGCGCTGGTGGCAACGGATCGCGAACGTGCACCCGGCGGCCTGGCTCACGTTCGCCGGTGTCGTCGTGTTCACGCTCGTCTTCGCCCGGCTCGGTGTTGGCCGCCACGACACGTTCGGGACCTGGGCGTTCGACCTCGGGATCTACGACCAGGGGTTCTGGCTGGTGTCGCGCGGCGAATCGTTCGTCACCGTTCGCGGCATCGACTTCTGGGGGCACCACGTCAATCTGATCGCGATCGCGTTCGCGCCGTTCTACTGGCTCGGCGCCGGACCCGCGTTCCTGATCACGGTGCAGGCGGCGGCGCTCGGGGCGGGCGCGATCCCGACCTATCTGTTGGCGCGCGACCGGATGAGGAGCCCGTGGGTCGGGGTCGCCTTCGCCGCGGTGTACCTGATGTACGCACCCATTCAGTGGATCGCGTGGGCGAACTTCCACCCCGAGGCACTGGTGGTGACGCCGCTGCTGTTCGCCTGGTGGTTCGCCGTCAATCATCGCTGGCGGGCCTTCTTCATCTCGATCGCCATCGCACTGTCGATGCGTGAGGACACCGCGCTGGCGGTATTCGTGATGGGTCTCGTGCTGTGGTGGATGATGCGAGGCCCCGAGCCGGGCGATCGCCGCAACCAGCGGATGGCGTTGGCGGCCTCCGCGCTCGGCGTGGTGTGGTACGTCGTGTGCACGCGCCTGGTGATCCCGGCGTTCAACCAGGGTCAGCAGCCGTTCTACATCGGCTACTTCTACGGCAGCTACGGGTCGGACACCGTCGAGATCGCCGAGACGATCGTCACCCGCCCCGACCGGGTGGTGTCCGACGCCACGCAACCCGACCGTTTGCGCTTCTACCGCGATCTCCTGCTGCCGTGGGGCGGACTCCCGCTCGGTGGACTGCTCCAACTCGCCATGGCCGGGCCGCAGCTGCTCGCCAGCGTGATCGGCAGCAGCCCCTACGCACGATCGATCCGCTACCAGTACACGGCCGTGATGATCGCCCCGATCGTGATCGCGTCGATCGAGGCCGCGGCGTGGATGTGGAGGTACCGATTCGTTCGCACCTTCCTCGTGCCCTGGCTGCTCGTGTGCGCCTACGTCACCAATGTCGCCTGGTCGCCGTCGCCGATCTCGGCGAACGACGACGTCTGGGGTCGGTCCGTCGATCGTCACGAGGCGATGCGCGACGCGATCGACCTCGTGCCCGACGACGTCTCGGTCACCGCCACGTACACGATGGGTCCGCATCTGTCGCACCGCGAGCAGATCTACGACTGGCCGAATCCGTGGGTGCCGTCCTACTGGGGCAACGACGACACGTACAAGCTGCCCGACCCGAGCGAGATCGACTACATCGTCATCGATCGACAACAGGTCGGGGTGGAACAGCAGGATCTGCTCGCGGGCCTCATCGAACCCGGCGGTGAGTACGAGCTGCTGTTCGATGTCGACGACGTCGTGGTCGCGCGTCGCGCCGATCCGTAGCCGGGTGTCCCCGGGGCGGCCGCTCAGTCGGGGCGACGGGCGGTCGCGACGAGGTTCTTGCCACGAGGTGGGCGCCGCATCACGGCCTGTAGGGCGCGGCTGATCGGGACGATGACACGGTCGTATCCGGTCGACGACACCCGGTCGAGTCGTGACACGTTGAACGCCCGGTACATCAGCCAGTACGGGACGAGCCCGATCGCGTCGAAGTACCGCACGTCGATGTCGACGAATCCCGCATCGCGCAGGATCGTCCGGAGCTGGTCCGCCGTGTAGCGCCGGTAGTGCCCCGACTTGTAGTCGAGGCTCCCGTACAGCGAGGGCATCGCCGGAACGAAGACGCCGACGCGGCCCTGCGGTCGCAGCAGCCGTATCGCGGTCTCCATCTCCGACTCGTCGTCGGCGATGTGCTCCAAGACGTTCACGTACACGACCGAGTCGAACCCGGAGCCGTCGGGCGAGTCGGCGAGCTCGTCCGAGGTGATCTGGGCCACGTCGAGGTTCGCGTACTCGGCGGCACGTCGCTGCAGCGTCGGGAACACGTTGTCGGCCGGCTCGATGGCCGTCACGCGACCGTCCGGCCGGCGCCGTGCGATCTCGGCCGAGATCGCGCCCAATCCGGCCCCGACCTCGAGCACGCGGTTGCCGAGACCGGCATCGAACGCGTCGACGATCCAGCTCGTGAAGTTGCCGGCGCTGCTCAACTCGGTCAGTTCCTCCAGCGCTCCGAACTCGGACCCGATCTCGGGCGACTGTTCCCGCATGAGCCCGGAGCGGGCGGCCCAGGTGGCCTGGTCGATCGCCATCTCCGACCGAATCGAGCGCACCCGGGCTCGCAGGCGACGCACGTCGGACCAGAACCGGGTGAGATCGCCGAAGCGGAGACCGGGCACCTCGGCGAAACGCGGCCGGAACGTGATCGGGACTTCGTCGACGGTGAACCCGTACGCCTGCACCGCCGCTGCGAACTCGCAGTAGTAGCCGTAGTCGCCCACGGTGGCGGGACGGGCGGCGACCAGGTCGGCGGCGTCGGGCCGGATCACCCGGAACGACGTGGTGACGTCGCGGACCCGCCGCAGACCGGTGGCCCGGGCGACGAAGAAGCTGGCGGCCCGGCTGAGCAAGGCCCGGCCACGTGTGGTGCCCGGCGCGGATCCGCCACGCACCCAGCGTGAACCGATCGTGAGTCCGCTGCCCTTGGCCCGGAACGAACGCACGAGGTCGGGCAGTTGGCGGGCATCGTGGTGGCCGGCGGGATCGAACGTGACGATGAAGTCGGGTTCGGAGTGCTTGAGGGCGTCGGCGAAGCCGTCACGCTGGGTGATCCAGGCGCCGCGTCCGCTCGCTTCGGTGACACGCAGCTCGAGTCCGAGTTCGTCCGCCGAGCGCCGGGCGATGTCGGTGGAGCCGTCGGTGGAGCCGGCGTCGACGACGAGCACGTCGAGGGCCACCCCGTCGCCCGCCAACTCGTGCGCGGCGACGGTCAACTCCCCGAGCACGGCCGAGATCGAACGCGCGTGATCGGCCGTGACGAGCACCACCGTGCCGTGCAGGCTCGTGGAGGTCGCGCCGGGCATCGGTTCGCTCAGGCACCTTCCGGTTCACGCATCCGATCACGCTATCGAAACGTGCAGCCGTCGACGGGGGAGCGGCGGCCCGCCCGGGCAGGCGGAGCCACGGTACGGTGCGGTGCATGCCGGGATCGCACCTGCTCGTGATCCGTCACGGCCAGACCGAGTGGTCGAAGGTGGGCAAGCACACCGGTCGCACCGACATCCCGCTGACCGAACGTGGGCGCCAGGAGGCCCGGGACGCGGCCCGCACGCTCGGGGGGTGGGAGGTCGATCACGCCTATTCCAGCCCACTGGTCCGTGCTCGTGAGACCGCCGAGCTCGTCTCGCCGACGTGTGGACTGGTCATCGACGATGCCCTCGTCGAATGGGACTACGGCGTCCACGAGGGTGAGACCACGGCACAGACCCGCGAGCGCATCGACGGATGGTCGGTGTGGACCCACGAGATCGTGGGCGGTGAGTCGGTCGATGCCGTCGGCGACCGAGCCGACCGGTTCATCGGCCGGTTCGACCGCGAGGTGGGCGACGGCACGGCGGTCGTGTTCGCCCACGGCCACCTGCTCGCCGTCCTCATCGCCCGCTGGTGCGGACTTCCGGCCGTCGAGGGTCGTCGGTTCGCACTCGCCACCGCCACGGTCAGTCTGTTGGGCTGGCATCGGGAGGATCGGGTGGTCCGGGCGATGAACCACCGATGCGGCGACGTGCTCGACCCGCCCGCCCGTTTCTGATCGGGCGCCTCGGATTTCGCCGCGACCGAACGAGGCCGGAATCGCGATGACGACGCCGCCGCCCCGACCACGGCTCAGCAGCACATCAACGAACCGCACGCCGTCGACGTTCGTCGGGGAGTCGCGCACCTCGGCAGGGCTGCGGCGCCGGTCCCGACGCGGTTCGGCTGACGATTCGTACAAATCGATGCCGACGCTGCCGGCGAAGCGGCGCGCGCGCCGACGGTCGCGCTAGGTTGCACGCCTGACCGTGAAGTGGGTCCCGTGAGGCCCACACGGCAGGAGACAGCGTGACGACAAGCAAGCAGGTCCTCGGACCTGACGACGTGCGCCGGGCGGTGACCCGGATGGCTCACGAGATCATCGAGCGAAATCGTGGCCTCGACCGCGTCGCTCTGATCGGCCTCCAGCGGGGCGGGGTGTGGCTCGCCGAGCAACTCGGCGCCGAGATCGAGCGGATCGACCGCGCGGTTCCCGTCGGGTCGATCGACGCGTCGCTGTACCGCGACGACATCGGGCTCCGGCCGGTCTCGCCGGGCAGCGTCAGCCGGATCGACTTCGAGATCGACGGCGCCACCGTCGTGCTGGTCGACGACGTGCTCTTCACCGGCCGCACCGTGAAGGCGGCGCTCGACGCGATCACCGACTACGGGCGACCGAGTGCCGTGCAACTCGCCGTGCTGGTCGACCGCGGCCATCGTGAGCTGCCGATCCGCCCCGACTTCGTCGGCAAGAACCTGCCGACGTCGCGCGACGAGCGGGTCGACGCGCCACCGCCGACGGGCGTGACGATCGCGTGAAGCACTTCCGTTCGATCGACGAAGCCGGGCGCGGACGGCATCGCGAAACTGCTCGACCTCGCCGATCACATGGCCGAGGTCAACCGCCGCCCAACCCGAAGGTGCCGGCGTTGCGCGGCAAGACCGTCTGCAACGTGTTCTTCGAGGATTCCACCCGCACCCGGCTCAGCTTCGAGACCGCGGCGAAGCGTCTGTCGGCCGACATCATGAACTTCGCCGTGTCGTCGTCGAGCGTCAACAAGGGCGAGAGCCTGCGCGACACGATCGAGACGATCGCCGCGATGGGCGTCGACGCGTTCGTCATCCGCCACGGCTCGAGCGGTGTGCCCGTGGCAGGTCGAACAGTGGACGAACGCCACGGTGGTCAACGCCGGCGACGGCTGGCACGCCCATCCCACCCAGGCGCTGCTCGACTGCTACACGATCCGCACGGCGCTGAACCGGACGAGCAGCTTCGACGGGCTCAAGATCGCGATCGTCGGCGACGTCAAGCACAGCCGGGTCGCCCGCAGCGACATCCGGGCGTTCACGCTGCTCGGTGCCGACGTCACGCTGGTGGCGCCGCGCACCCTGCTGCCGCCCGCGGTCGACGTGCCCACGACGCACCGACCTCGACGACGTGATCGCCGACGTCGACGTGCTCTACCTGCTGCGGATGCAGCAGGAGCGCATGACCGAGTCACTGGTGCCGTCGTTGCGCGAGTACACCACACGGTTCGGCCTCACGCCGGCGCGAGCGGCGCGCGCTGCCGGAGCACGCGTCTGATCATGCATCCCGGGCCGATGAACCGTGGTGTCGAGATGGCCGTCGACCCGAGCGAACTGCCCGGCGCCGTGATCACGCAGCAGGTCACCAACGGCATCGCCGTTCGCATGGCCGTGCTGTTCGAGCTGCTCGGCAGCGGCAGCGACCTGGAGGAGAACGCAGTGAACGAGCAGATCCTGATCACCGGCGGCACGCGTCTCGACCTGACGGGGGAGCGGCGCGCCGACGTGCGGGTCGATCGACGGCCGGGTCGCGGACGTCGCCGACCGTCGCTCGACCCCACCGACGGCGACGAGGTGCTCGACGCCGACGGGCTGCGTCGTCAGCCCCGGGTTCGTCGACCTCCACACGCACCTGCGCGAACCCGGCGTGAGGAGGCCGAGACGATCGAGACGGGCTCGCGGGCTGCGGCGCTGGGTGGATACACGTGCGTCGTCGCGATGCCCAACACCGACCCCACCCAGGACTCGGTGAGCGTGGTCGAGTTCGTCCGGCGCCAGGGCGAGGCCGCCGGTCTGTGCGACGTTCGGCCGTCGGGCTCGATCACGATCGGGCGTCGCGGCGAGCAGCTGTCACCGCTCGGCGAACTCGCCGGCAGCCGGAGTCCACCTGTTCACCGACGACGGCGACGGCGTGCAGGATCCCGCTGCTGATGCGTCGGGCGCTCGAGTACGCGGCCGATCTCGGCATCGTGCTGGCTCAGCACTGCGAGGTGAAGCGCCTCACCGAGGGTGCCGTGATGCACGAGGGCCACTGTTGTTCGACGTTCGGCCTGCCCGGCTGGCCCTCGATCGCCGAGGAGCTGATGGTGTTCCGCGACATCGAACTCGTGCGGCTCACCGGGGCGCCGGTCCACATCCTCCACCTGTCGACGGCGCGGAGCGTCGAACTCGTGCGGGCGGCCAAGGCCGACGGTCTGCCGGTCACCGCCGAGGCGACGCCGCACCACATCAGCCTCACCGACGAGCTGCTCGCCGGCTACAGCGCGCTCTACAAGGTCAATCCGCCGCTGCGCACGATGGCCGACGTCGAGGCCGTTCGCGCCGGCCTGGCCGACGGGACGATCGACGCGATCGCCACCGACCACGCACCGCACGCCGCCGGAGACGAAGGAGCAGCCGCTCGATCAGGCGCCGCCGGGCATGCTCGGTCTGGAGACGGCGCTCGGCGTCAGCCTCGCCCACCTCGACATGCCGCTGGCCGACGTGGTCGCCGCGCTGTCGTGGAAGCCGGCCGCGATCGCAGGCGTCGCCGACCAGCACGGCCGGCCGATCGCAGCCGGTGAGCCGGCGAACCTCACGGTGTTCGACCCGAACGAGGCGTGGGAGGTCGTACCCGCCAAGCTCGCCAGCAAGAGCCGCAACACCCCCTACGTCGGCGTTCCCCTCGAGGGCAGGGTGCGCCACACCCTGTTGCACGGCACCCCCACAGTGATCGAAGGAGACGCCACGAGATGATCCCGACTGATCATGCAGTACGCTGCATGGAAATGCAATCTGATCCAGCCGAGTGCCGGGGAGCACCATCATGACGATCCGTGAAGGGCAACTCGTGCTCGCCGACGGCAGCGTGTTCGAGGGGGAACTGATCGGGGCCGACGCTCCGGGCGGGATCGCGACCGGCGAGGTCGTGTTCAACACGGCGCTGTCGGGCTATCAGGAGATCATCACCGATCCGAGCTACGCCGGGCAGATCATCACGTTCACGTACCCGCACATCGGCAACTACGGCGTCAACGCCGCCGACGCCGAGTCCCGGTCGGCGTTCTGCCGGGGCGTGGTCGTGCGCGACCTCGCCCGCCGGCACAGCAACCATCGCGCCGAGGGCCACCTGGAGCACTTGCTGCGACAGCACGTGCGATCCCCGGGATCGCCGGAATCGACACCCGCCGTCTCACCCGCATCATCCGCGACACCGGCGCCATGCCCGGTGCGTTCGGCGACGCGTCCGAGGCCGACCTGCGGGCCGCGGCCGAGGCCGAACCGGGAACCGACGGCGTCGATCTGGTGGCGCAGGTCACCACGGCCGACGCCGTACACGGTGCGGCCGACGGGTCGACCGCCTGATCGTCGCGTACGACTTCGGCATCAAGACCAACATCGTCCGTCACCTCGCGCGGTCTCGGCCGGGTCGAGGTCGTGCCCGCGTCGACGACCTGCCGCCGACGTCCTCGCCCGGGAGCCCGACGGCGTGTTCCTGTCCAACGGCCCCGGCGATCCGGAGGTCGTCGGCTACGCGCGTCGACAACGATCGCTGCGCTCATCGGCCAGGTGCCGATCTTCGGCATCTGCCTCGGCCACCAGCTGCTCGGTCTGGCGCTCGGTGCCGGGACGGTCAAGCTGCCGTTCGGACACCACGGCGGCAACCATCCGGTGAAGAACCTGCTCACCGACACGATCGAGATCACCAGCCAGAACCACAACTTCGCCGTCGACGCCGACACGCTGAGCACCCTGGGCAGGAGGTCCGGATGACCCACGTCAATCTCAACGACGGCGTCTGCGAGGGCCTCGAGGTCGTCGGCGAGCGGTGCTTCAGCGTGCAGCACCACCCCGAGGCCGGGCCCGGGCCCCACGACAGCCGCTACCTGTTCGACCCAGTTCGCCGAGCTGATGAGCGCCGGAAAGGTGAGTGCCTGATGCCGCGTCGCGACGACATCGAGTCGATCCTGATCATCGGCTCCGGGCCGATCGTGATCGGGCAGGCGTGCGAGTTCGACTACTCGGGCACGCAGGCGTGCAAGGTGCTCCGCGAGGAGGGCTACCGGGTCATCCTCGTCAACTCGAACCCGGCGACGATCATGACCGATCCCGGACTTCGCCGACGCGACCTACGTCGAGCCGATCACCTGGGAGGTCGTGGCGTCGATCATCGAGCGCGAGCAGCCCGACGCGGTGCTGCCGACGCTCGGCGGCCAGACCGGCGCTCAACATGGCGATGGAGCTGTTCGAGCGCGGGCGTGCTCGGCGTGCCCGGACGTCGGAGATGATCGGCGCCAACGCCGAGGCGATCGCCACGGCCGAGGATCGCGAGCAGTTCAAGGAGGCGATGATCGAGATCGGCCTCGAGTGCCGCGATCGCGGCGTCGCACGCAACATGGACGAGGCGCGCGAGGTCGTCGCCGAGATCGGCCTGCCGGCGATCATCCGCCCCGCCTTCATCCTCGGCGGCCGGGGCACCGGCATCGCCGCACACCGACGACGAGTTCGAGCGCGATCGCGAGCAACGGCCTCGACGGCGAGCCCGATCGGCGAGATCCTCGATCGAGGAGTCGATCGTCGGCTGGAAGGAGTACGAGCTCGAGGTCATGCGCGACCAGCGCCGACAACTGCGTGATCATCTGCTCGATCGAGAACGTCGACCCGATGGGCGTGCACACCGGCGACTCGATCACCGTCGCGCCGGCGCAGACGCTGACCGACGTCGAGTACCAGGAGATGCGCGACGCGGCGATCGCGTGCATCCGCCGAGTCGGCGTCGAGACCGGTGGCTCGAACGTCCAGTTCGCCGTCGACCCCGAGACCGGCCGGCATGGTCGTGATCGAGATGAACCCGCGCGTGTCGCGCATCGTCGGCGCTGGCGTCGAAGGCGACGGGCTTCCCGATCGCCAAGATCGCCGCCAAGCTCGCCGTCGGCTACACGCTCGACGAGATCCCGAACGACATCACGCAGGCGACGCCGGCCAGCTTCGAGCCGACGATCGACTACGTGGTCACGAAGATCCCGCGCTGGGCGTTCGAGAAGTTCCCCGGCACCGTCCGGCGTCCTGGGCACGCAGATGAAGTCGGTCGGCGAGGCGATGGCGATCGGGCGCACCTTCAAGGAGAGCCTGCAGAAGGCGCTGCGTTCGCTCGAACAGGGCCGGTTCGGTCTCGAACTGCGACCCGGCCGCGGATCAGTACCTGACCCTCGATGACGACGAGCTCCTGGCGGCGATCCGGCGTCCCGACGCCCGAGCGCATCTTCCAGGTCGGCGAACTGCTCCGCCGTGGCGTCTCGCTCGAGACCGTCCACGACGCATGCCGCATCGATCCCTGGTTCCTCGACCAGATGCAGATCGTCACCGAGGAGCAGGCCGCGCTGGCGGACGCGGGCCCGGAGACGATGACACGGCGGGACTGGCGTCGAGCGAAGCGGATCGGCTTCGCCGACGCCCAGCTCGCACACCTCTGGCACGTCGACGAGGACGCCGTCAGGCAGGCCAGGCGAGGCGGCCGGCGTGCTGCCGACGTACAAGACGGTCGACACGTGCTCGGCGGAGTTCGCGGCGGAGACGCCGTACCACTACTCGACGTACGAGGACGAGAGCGAGGTCCGCCACAGCGACCGCCGCAAGGTGGTGATCCTCGGTTCGGGGCCGAACCGGATCGGGCAGGGCATCGAGTTCGACTACTGCTGCGTGCACGCCAGCTTCGCGCTCCGCGATGCGGGCTACGAGACGATCATGGTCAACTGCAATCCCGAGACCGTCTCGACCGACTACGACACGAGCGACCGTCTCTACTTCGAGCCGCTCACGAAGGAGGACGTGCTCAACGTCATCGCCGCCGAGCGGCCCGAGAAGGTGATCGTGTCGCTCGGCGGGCAGACGCCACTCAAACTGGCCGGTGAGATCCCCGTCGACCTCGTCGCCGGTACGTCGGCTCAGTCGATCGACGACGCGGAGGATCGCGAGAAGTGGAACCAGCTCTGCGACGAGCTGAACATCCCGCAGCCGCCCGGCGGCACCGCGATCGACCTCGAACAGGCGCTGCCGATCACCGACGAGATCGGCTTCCCGGTGCTCGTGCGCCCGAGCTACGTGCTCGGTGGTCGCGCGATGCAGATCGTGCACGACCGCAACCACCTGGCGCGGGCGATGGACGAGCTCAGCGGCATCGGCAGCCTCGGCAAGGAAGGCGGTCTTTCCGCCGAGCGGCCGGTGTTGATCGACCGGTTCCTCGCCGAGCGCGACGGAGGTCGACGTCGACGCGATCCGTGACCACACCGGGGAGGTGCTGATCGGCGGCGTGATGGAGCACGTCGAGGAGGCCGGCGTGCACTCCGGTGACTCCGCCTGTGCGATCCCACCCCAGACGCTGCCCGACTGGGTGGTCGAGGTGATCACGGCCTACACGACGTCGATCGCGAACCGTCTCGACGTCCGCGGCCTGATCAACGTCCAGTACGCCGTAGCGGGTACCACGGTGTACGTGATCGAGGCGAACCCGCGCGCCAGTCGTACCGTGCCCTTCGTGGCCAAGGCGAACGGCATCCCGCTCGCGAAGGTCGCCACCCGGGTGATGCTCGGTGCGACGCTCGCCGAACTCCGCGACGACGGGCTGCTCCGCGGACCGGTCGGCAGTCACGTCGCCGTCAAGGAGGCCGTGCTCCCGTTCAACCGGTTCCCCGAGGTCGATCCGGCGCTCGGCCCCGAGATGCGTTCGACCGGCGAGGTCATGGGGATCGACGACACGTTCGGCCGAGCGTTCTTCAAGGCCGAACTCGCGGCCGGAAACGGTCTGCCGACCGAGGGCACCGTGTTCCTCTCGCTCAACGACCAGGACAAGCCCGCCGGCATCGTGGTGGCGAAGCGAATGCGCGAGCGCGGCCTCGGCCTGGTGGCGACGGCCGGGACCGCCGACTACCTGTCCCGCTTCGGTGTGCCGGTCGACCGTGTGCTCGGCAAGGTGCAGGACGGCGACGGCGGGCAGACGGCCGTCGATCTGATCGCCGACGGCACGATCGTCTTCGTGGTCAACACGCCGCGCGGTTCGGTCGGTCGCAGCGACGGCGAGCACATCCGGAAGGCGGCGAGCATGCACCGGGTCAGCTGTGTGACCACGGTGAGCGCAGGGTTGGCGGCAGCGCAGGGCCTGGGTGAGTCACCGGCGCAGCTCCCGGTCAAGACACTGCAGGAGCACCACGCCCGGCCATGAGCGTCGACACCCGGGTTCGTGTCGGTTCGATCGAGCTGAGCAGCCCGGTCATGACCGCATCGGGCACCGCGGGCTACGGCGACGAGTTCGCGCCGTACCTCGACCTGTCCGCACTCGGCGCCGTCGTGACGAAATCGATCGCCTCCTACGAGTGGGCGGGCAACCCGGCGCCGCGGGTGCACCCGACCCCGCAGGGCATGATCAACGCGGTCGGTCTGCAGGGCCCCGGTCTCGAACGCTGGCTCGACGACCACCTCCCGGCGCTGATCGCGACGGGCGCCACGGTCGTGTGCAGCATCTGGGGGCGCTCGGTCGACGACTATCGGAACGCCGCGGACCTGCTCGCCACGGCCCCGCCGGAGGTGGTGGCCGTCGAGGTCAATCTGTCGTGTCCGAACCTGGAAGGGCGTGGCAGCATCTTCGCCCACGATGCCGACCTGTCCGCCGAGGTCGTGGCCGCCACGGCCGGGTGCGGTCGGCCGCGCTGGGCCAAGTTGAGCGCGAACACCGACCGCATCGTGAACGTGGCGGCGGCCTGCCGGGACGCCGGCGCGGAGGCCGTCACGCTCATCAACACGCTCCTGGGCCTGACGTTCGACCCCGAGACACTGCGTCCGTCGCTCGGCAACGGTGGTGGCGGGCTGTCCGGCCGGGCCATCCATCCGGTCGCGGTGCGGGCGGTCAACGACGTCCGTGATGCCTTGCCGGAGCTCCCGATCGTGGGGGTCGGAGGCGTGGCATCGGGGTGGGACGCGGTCGAGCTGATGGTCGCCGGCGCACACGCCGTGCAGGTCGGTACGGCGAGTTTCGCCGACCCCGCCGCCTGCGCCCGTGTGGCCGAGGAGATGGTCGCGTTCGCCGCCTCCCGTGAGATTGCGCGCCTGGCGGATTTCAACGCGGTAGTTTGAGCACATGGCAACACCTCCGCAGTTGACACCTGAGCAACGTACAGCAGCTCTTGCGAAGGCCGCCGAAGCGCGCGCAGCGCGGGCCGACATCAAGGCCCGTCTGAAGATGGGTTCGATGACCTTGAACGAGGCGCTCGATTCGGACGACCCCAACGTCGGCAAATTGAAGGTGGTTTCGATGCTCGAATCCCTGCCCGGCGTGGGCAAGGTGAAGGCACGTCGCGTGATGGAGGAGATCGGCATCGCCGACAACCGTCGCGTGCAGGGTCTGGGTGCACAACAACGCGCTGCCCTGCTGAACCAGCTTGGATCGTGACCGTCTGATCATCGTCGTCTCCGGTCCCGGAGGCGTCGGCAAGGGCACGATCGTCGATGCCCTGGTTCAGCGCGACCCCGACCTGTGGCTGAGTCGCTCGTGGACGACGCGTGTGAGACGACCGGGGGAGTCGGAGGACGCGTACGTGTTCACCAGTCCCGAAGCGTTCGAGGAACGCATCACCGCCGGCGGGTTCCTGGAGTGGACCGAGTTCCTCGGCAACTACTACGGCACGCCCCGTCCGGACCAGCTCGACGGTGCCGGCGCGCCCGACATCGTGCTCGAGATCGAGCTCGATGGTGCTCAGCAGGTCAAGCGTCGGTATCCGCAGGCGATCCTGATCTTCGTGTTGCCCCCTTCGCGCGAGGAACAGGAGCGCCGTCTGCGCGGTCGTGGCGATCCCGGCGACAAGGTGCTGGCCCGGCTCCGCAAGGCCGAGACGGAGGAGCCGATCGGGCGTGACCAAGCCGACTACCTGGTCGTCAACGACGACCTCGACCGTACGGTCGACGAGTTGATGACGATCATCGCCCGGGAGCGTTGCCACTAGCGCGGGCGCGAATCGGGCACTGCTCGCAGCTCGTGGCCTCACGGGCGCCCGTGCCGGTAAGCTTGTCGGGCTGCAATCGCACCCACCGAGGAGCTGGTCCATGGCAAACAGCCACGAAACGATGATGACGCCCCCGATCGAGGGACTGCTCGATCGCGTCGATTCCAAGTTCAGCCTGGTCACGCTGGCCGCCCGTCGGGCACGGAACATCAACTCGTACTTCAACCAGCTCGGTGACGGCCTCGGCCACATGGTGCCGCCGCAGGTGTCGTCGACCTCGCGCAAGCCGTTGAGCATCGCGTTCGAGGAGATCTCGGTCGACAAGATCGTGCAGACCGACGCGCCCGAACCGGCCGAGCCAGAGCTCAACCTCCCCGAGGGCGACCTCGACGGCGACGCCGACGCCTGACATGTCCGGGCTTCGGCTCACGACTGCACCGACGGTCGACGCCCTCGGGTTCCGCCGGCGTCTCCATGCCGTGCGCAGCATCTCGTTCGTGCGAGCGCGCTGACCATGCTCGCCGGCAAGCGAATCGTGCTCGGGGTGACCGGGGGCATCGCTGCCTACAAGGCGGTCGAGATCAGTCGCCGACTGGTCGACGCGGGTGCCCACGTCGTCCCGGTGATGACGGCGGGTGCCGAACGATTCCTCGGTGCCACCACGCTCTCGGCGCTGGCCAGCGAGCCGGTGAAGACCCGCCTGTGGGACGACCCCGACACGCCGATTCCGCACACCGAGATCGGCCAACACGCCGACCTCGTCCTGGTGGCACCAGCCACTGCCCGGGTGATCGCCGCGTACCGGATGGGGCTGTCCACCGACCTGCTGACCAACGTGTTGCTCGCGACCCGGGCCCCCGTGATGGTCTGCCCGGCGATGCACACCGAGATGTGGGAGCACCCGGCCGTGGCCGACAACATCGCCGTCCTGCGTGAGCGGGGGGTGCACGTCGTCGAGCCCGAGTCGGGTCGCCTCGCGGGCGGCGACGTCGGAGCGGGGCGTCTGGCCGCTCCGGCAGCGATCGTGGCCGCGGTCGAGCGCCTGTTCGCCCCGTCCGACCTGGCGGGCGTCGACGTGGTCGTGAGCGCCGGCGGCACACGTGAGCCGATCGATGCCGTCCGCGTGATCGCCAACCGGAGTTCGGGCAAGCAGGGCTACGCCCTCGCGGCCGAGGCGGCCCAGCGCGGCGCCGAGGTGACCCTCGTGTCCACCGTCGACCTGCCGGTTCCGGCAGGTGTCGACGGTCGTGCCGGTCGAGACGGCGGCCCAGATGGAGGCGGCGATGCGCACGCACGCCCCCGGCGCCGACGTCGTGGTGATGGCAGCGGCCGTCGCCGACTTCCGGCCGAAGGCCGCGGTCGACCGGGCAAGATCAAGAAGCGCGACGGCGTCCCCGAGATCGTGCTCGAACCGACCCCCGACATCCTGGCGGGTCTGGGCGAACGCAAACCGCACGGTCAGATCCTGGTGGGGTTCGCCGCCGAGACCGACGATCTCGTCGCGAACGCCGAGCGCAAGCTGACGGCGAAGCACCTCGACCTGATCGTGGCCAACGACGTCGGTGCGCCGGCCACCGGCTTCCGACACGACACCAACGCCGTCACGATCCTCGGCACCGGCGTCGATCCGCAGGTGGTTCCGCTGGCCGACAAACGTACGATCGCGGCCGCCGTGTTCGACCGAATCGTGTCGATCCGAAACGCAGCACCGTGAATCTGCCACGATGCTCCGACCGGGGGCGGGTCGCCGCCACGTCCCGTCACCCCGATCACCGACGCAGACAGTTCGAGACGAGGAGAAGCCGTGGCTCAGTGGACATTCAGTTCCGAGAGCGTGACCGAGGGTCACCCCGACAAGATGGCCGACCAGATCAGCGACGCCGTGCTCGACGCCATCCTGACCGAGGACCCGAACGGTCGGGTCGCCTGCGAGACGATGGTCACGACCGGGCTGTGCGTCATCGCCGGCGAGATCACCACCAGCGGCCTACGTCGACATTCCCAAGCATCGCGCGCGAGACGATCAAGGGCATCGGGTACGACAATGCCCTGTACGGGTTCGACGGCAACACCTGCGGCGTCATCGTGTCGATCGACGAGCAGAGCCCCGACATCGCTCAGGGCGTCGACGTGTCGGAGGAGATCCGAGCGGGCCAGGCCGGCGAGGACCAGCTCAACGCTCAGGGCGCCGGCGACCAGGGCATGATGTTCGGCTACGCCTGCAACGAGACGCCCGACCTGATGCCGCTGCCGATCTGGACGGCCCACCGGCTGGCCGAGCGGCTCGCCGAGGTTCGCAAGTCGGGCCAGCTCCCGTACCTGCGCCCCGACGGCAAGACCCAGGTCACCTACGAGTACGAGGACGGCAAGCCGGTCGCCGTCAAGAGCGTGCTGATCTCGACGCAGCACCAGGAGGGCATCGATCGTGACAGCGATCATCCGCCCCGACCTGATCGAGCAGGTGATCCGTCCGACGATCCCGGAGCAGTTCGCCGACGACGACTACGACGTGTGCGATCAACCCGACGGGCATGTTCGTGATCGGCGGCCCGCACGGCGACTGCGGCCTCACCGGCCGCAAGATCATCGTCGACACCTACGGCGGCATGGGCCGCCACGGCGGTGGTGCGTTCTCGGGCAAGGACCCGTCCAAGGTCGACCGCTCCGGCGGCGTACGCGACCCGGTGGGTCGCCAAGCACGTGGTGGCCAGCGGGGCCGCCGACCGCTGCGAGTTGCAGGTCGCCTATGCGATCGGCATGGCACAGCCCATGTCGGTGCTGCGTCGAGACGTTCGGCACCAACCACGTCGACGTCACGAAGATCCAGCAGGCGGTGAACGAGGTGTTCGACCTGCGTCCTGGAGCGATCGTCCGTGACCTCGACCTCAAGAAGCCGGTGTATCAGCGGTCCGCTGCGTACGGCCACTTCGGCCGCCCGGGCTTCACGTGGGAGGACACCAGCCGCCTCGACGACTTCAGGGCCGCCGTCGGCCTCTGAGCGACCCCCGGTGACCATCGCCCGGGTGCTCCCGAACGTCACTGGGCTCGACAAGCACTTCGACTATCTCGTCCCCACGGCGCTGGAGACCGCCATCCGGGTCGGATCGATCGTCCGGGTCGAGTTGCACGGACGTCGGATCGGTGGCTGGGTCATCGCCGTCGATCCGGTGGATGCGCACGAGTCCGCCGACCTGAAGCCGATCGCCAAGGTGAGCGGCGCCGGACCGGCGCCCGACCTCGTCGAGCTGTCGTCGTGGGCGTCGGTGCGGTGGGCGGCGCGACGCCGACACTTCCTCGCTGCGGCGTCGCCCGAACGTGTCGTGACGGGCCGACCCGTCTCGCGGCGTCGCCCGTCCGTCGTGGAGCCTCGCTCGCCGGCATCGACCGCGATCCTCGAGTCGGGCGGAGGGGTGCTTCGGCTGCCGCCCGCGTCCGATCCGATGCCCGCCGTGCTCAGTGCGGTGGCGATCGGGCCGACGCTCGTGGTGACCCCCGCCGTCGATCAGGCGATGCTCCTGGGCGCCCGCCTCCGCCGCGCCGGTCGCAGTGTCGCGATCATGCCCGACGACTGGGCCGCTGCATCCGGTGGCGTCGACGTCGTGATCGGTGCTCGGGCGGCGACGTGGGCTCCGTGCCCTGGACTGGCCTGTGTCGTCGTCGTCGACGAGCACGACGAGGGGCTGCAGGAGGAGGGCTCACCCACGTGGCATGCGCGTGACGTGCTCATCGAGCGGGCGAATCGAGCGGGCGCGGCCGTGTTGCTGATCTCGCCCGCACCGACGCTCACGGCGCTCGAGTGGGGCGTGTTGACGAAACCGCCGATCGAGCGCGAGCGGTCCGGCTGGCCGATCGTCGACGTGATCGACCGCACGGACGACGAACCCTGGAAGCGGTCGCTGGTCACGTCCGAGCTCATCCGTCATCTCCGTGACCAGGATCGCACGGTGGTGTGCATCAGCAACACGACCGGACGCGCTCGGCTGTTGGCCTGCCGTCAGTGCCGTGAGCTCACGCGCTGCGAGAAGTGTGACGCGGCCGTCGTGCTCGACGACGACGGCGACCTCGTCTGTCCCCGTTGCGAGACGGTCCGCCCGCCGATCTGCCTGCACTGTGGCGCCGGCCGGTTCGCCAACCTGCGGCCCGGGGTGACCCGACTGCGCGAGGAGTTGGAAGCGGCCGCGAACCGCCCGGCTGTGCTGGTCACCGGCTCGACCCCGTCGCCGACGCCGGCTGCCGGCGTGTACGTGGGCACGGAGGCAGCGCTCCATCGTGTCGATCGCGCCGACACCGTCGCCTTCCTCGACTTCGATCGTGAGGTCCTGGCCCCGCGGTATCGGGCGGCGGAACAGGCGATGGCCCTGCTGGTACGTGCGGCTCGTCTGGTCGGGCCCCGTCGCCGGGGCGGGCGGGTGCTGATCCAGACGTTCCTGCCCCGCCACGACGTGATCCAGGCGGCCCTCCACGCCGACCCGGGTCGCCTGACCGAGGGGGAGCGCGAACGGCGGCAGCTCCTGCACCTCCCACCGTTCGCCGCCTACGGCGAGATCCGAGGTGCCGGCAGCGATGAGTTCGTGGCCTCGATCCCGCCGACCGACGGAGTGTCGATCGTCGGTGGCGAGGGCGACTACGTGGCCCGGGCGGACGACTGGATGCTGCTGGGCCGCACGATCAATGCCGGCGTCCGCCCGCCGGGCGCGAGGCTCCGCATCGCGATCGACCCGCCACGCTGACGCACTCGTCAGGCTCGCGTCGCCCGGAGCAGCCGGAAGCCACCACGGCTCGCGAGTCGCTCCGTCGGGAAGCCCTGCTCGCTCAGCCATCGTTGCAGCGAGTCGGCTCCGAGGTGCTTCTGCACCACGAGCACCGCCGACCCGGCCTCGTCGAGTCGCCGCAGCCAGTGGTCGAGCAGGTCGTGCAGCGCGGTCTTCCCGATACGGATGGGCGGGTTCGACCACACCGTCGCGAATTCGATGTCGTCCGGCACCTCGTCGGGAGCGCACACGCGGACGTTGGTGATCCCGTTGCGCTTCGCGTTCTCCGCCGTCAGGCCACGAGCCCGCTCGTTCGGATCGACCGCCCACACGGTGGCCTCCGGAGCGCGAAGCGCGAGCGTCAGGGCGATCGCACCCGAGCCACATCCGAGGTCGAGGAGGTCGCCGCGTGCCGGCGGCGTCGGGGCCTCGCGGAGCAACAACGCGGTGCCGGCGTCGACGTGGCCGTGGCTGAAGACCCCGCGGTCGGTCTGCATCGTGAACGCGACGTCGGCGAGCGCGACGTCGACCGACCGGAGGTCGGAGTCGACGCCTGGGGTTTCGTCGAAGTAGTGCGCCACCGCAGATAGCCTGGCACGCCATGACCTATTCGATCCGCACCTTCGGCGACCCCGTGTTGAAGTCGAAGGCTGCACCGATCACCGACGTCGACGGCAAGCTCGTGCGGCTCGTCGACGACATGTTCACGACGCTGTACGAGAGTGAACTCGGAATCGCCCTCGCGGCGCCGCAGATCGGCGTGCAGAAGCAGATCTTCGTGTGGGACCTCGATGGAGAACGGCAGGTGATCTTCAACCCCGAGATCGTCGAGTCGGACGGTGAGTGGGTGTACGACGAGGGGTGCTTGTCGATCCCGGGGTTGTACGTCGAGATGGCCCGCCCGAAGACCGTGCTCATGCGCGGCGTCGACATCGACGGCGAGATCATCGAGCGTGAAGCCGACGAGCTCGAGGCCCGGATGTACCAGCACGAACTCGACCACCTCCACGGCGTGCTGATGTTCGACCGGATGCAGCCCGATCAGCGCAAGCAGGCGATGAAGGAGTTCCGGCGGTTGCAGCAAGAGGCAGTGGTACCGGCGCCGGCGAACCCCGAGTCGAGGTTGCGTCGCCTCCGTCTGCAGTGAGGCTGGTCTACCTCGGTACGCCGGAGATGGCGGTGCCCCCGCTCGAGGCGCTCGTCGCCGCCGGGCACGAGGTGGCACTCGTCGTCACCCGGACCGACAAACGACGGGGGCGCGGGGGACACACCTCTCCGAGCCCGGTCAAGGAGGCGGCCGTGCGGCTCGGGCTCCCCGTGTCGCACACCGTCGACGACGTGTTGGGCGTCGGCGCCGAACTCGGGGTGGTCGTGGCGTTCGGTGAGATCATCCGCCCCCGCGTCCTCGCCGAACTACCGATGGTCAACCTCCACTTCTCGCTCCTGCCACGCTGGCGCGGTGCCGCCCCCGTCGAGCGGGCGTTGCTCGCCGGCGACGACGTCACCGGGGTCGGCGTGATGGCGGTCGAGGAGGGCCTCGACACCGGCGGCGTCTACGCCCGGATCGAGGTGCCGATCGGTCCGGCCACGACGGCCGACGAGCTGCGCAACGAGCTGGTCGACCGGGGTACCGAGCTGTTGATCGACACGCTCGACGCCGGGCTCGGCACGCCGGTCGAGCAGGCCGGCACGCCGGTGTACGCCGCCAAGATCGACCCTGCCGAGCTGCGCATCGACTGGTCGCGCCCGGTCGAGGAGATCGATCGCCTGATCCGGGTCGGTGGCGCGTGGACGACGTTTCGCGGTGATCGTTTCAAGATCCATGCCGCCGAGATCATCGACGGCGAACTCGTGCCGACCATCGTGCAACCCGCCGGCAAGCCGAGGATGGACGCCCACGCCTGGCGCAACGGTGCACGACCTGCCGACGGCGAGTGGTTCGAGTGACGACGGCGCGCCGCGTCGCGTACGACGCACTGAAACGGATCGATGGCGACGGCGCCTACGCGAACCTCGTGCTCGGAGCGATGCTCGACCGATCGCAGCTGTCCGACCAGGACCGCCGCTTCACGACCGACCTCGTCTACGGCACCACCCGGATGCGTCGCGCCTGCGATGCGCTCGTCGACCGCTTCGTCACCTCGCCCCCCGATCCGGCGACGCGGACCCTGCTCCGGCTCGGCGCCTACCAGTTGGAGTTCGCGGGCGTCCCACCGCACGCCGCGGTCGGCGAGACGGTCGCCCTCGCCCCGAAACGGGTGCGAGGTTTCGTGAACGCGGTGCTGCGGAAGGTGTCCACCGTCGACATGATCTGGCCGTCCGAGTTCGCTCGCCTCAGCTACCCGGACTGGATCGGTGACCTGCTCACGGCCGAGTTGGGTGACGACGCGGCGATGCGGTCGCTGACCCGGATGAACGAAGCGGCCTCGGTCACCGTTCGGGCCGACGGATACGTGCAGGATGCCTCGTCGCAATGGGTCGCGGCCGCCGTCGAGGCGACGGGGGAGGAACGCGTCCTCGACACGTGCGCCGCCCCGGGCGGGAAGTCGACGGCGCTCGCCGCCACCGGTGCCACCGTCGTCGCCGCCGACGTGCGAATGAATCGGGTCCGGCTGATCGCCGAGAACGCGGCGCGCCTCGGGCTCGACGTCGAGAACGTCGTGGCCGACGCCACCGACCCGCCCTACCCGGCCGGCTCGTTCGATGCCGTGCTCGTCGATGCGCCCTGCAGCGGGCTCGGAGCGCTTCGGCGCCGACCGGACGCGCGATGGAGGATCCAGCCGCGCGACGTGACCGACCTGGTCGACCTCCAGCATCGGATCCTCCGCGCGTCGGCCCCGCTCGTGCGCCCCGGTGGCAGGCTCGTCTACAGCGTCTGCACGCTGACCGCCGCCGAATCGATCGATCACACGGTGCCCGAGGGGTTCGAGATCGACGAACGAGCGCCGCTGGTCGGCACGTGGCAGTCGGTTCGGCCACGGCTGGCGGGTGCTGCCGCACGAGGCCGACACCGACGGCATGGTGCTGATTCGGTACCGTCGCTCGTCATGAACGACGCCGTCGGTGACCAGGCCCCGCTGTACGCCAAGGTGCTGACGGTGAGCGACGGCGTCTTCCACGGTGCGCGAGACGACACCGGCGGCCGAGGTCTGGCTGCGCACCTCGCGTCGAACGGGTTCGAGGTGATCGACCACCGTGTGACCCAGGACGGCGCCGAGGAGGTGGCGGCCGAGCTCACCGAGTTGGCCGACGGCTTCGCCGGCCTGATCGTCACCACCGGGGGAACCGGCTTCGCTCCGCGCGATCAGACGCCGGAGGGGACACGATCCGTGATCGAGCGCGACGCGCCCGGTCTGGCCGAGGCGATGCGGCTCGTGAGCCCCTTCGGCCGGCTGTCCCGAGGTGTTGCCGGCATCCGCGGTCAGGCGATCATCTGCAACACGCCGGGCTCGCCCAAGGGCACGATCGAGCAGATCGACGCGGTGATCGACGTGCTGCCCCACGCACTCCGCCTGCTCCACTCCGACCCGACGGAGCATTGATCCGCACGCGGATCGTCGACGGGTCGGGGCTCGCGTGCCTCGTGACGGTCGGAGTCACGCTCGCTGCGACTCGGTCCTCCGAGCAGGACGTCGTCGATCTCGCGGAGACCGAGGTCGGGGACCGCCTCGAGATTCTCTTCGATCTCGAGGGCCGGGAGGACGTTCTCCATCGTTTCCGTGTTCGGAGCCGAGTTTCGGCGAGGTGCTCCACCTCGGCGAGATCGACGCGACCGAGTTCACCGACGGCCCACTGTCGTATCCGGCGGTGCTGGAACGCTGCACGGGGGAGCCGTTCGCCTGGTACGTCGGTGCCGCGTACGACGACACCGACCTCGCGGTGGGCGGTCGAGGCCGACGCGACGCTCAGCCGACTGCCTGGCACGGGGCCGGGAGGCCGACGCGTTCGATCCGGAGGCCCTCGTAGTAGTGGTGTTCGGTGCGCACCGAGCCGTCGTTGCGCCACTTGGTGATCGCCGGCACGTGCCCGAAGTCGTGGCGCCGCCCGTAGCGGAAGAACTCGCGGTACTTGGTGGAGCCGTCGGCGAAGTATCCCACGACAGCGGGTAGCCCGCGAACCGGGTCATGGAGGCGGCCCTGTCGATAGTGGCGGATCTGCTTGGGTTTGCCGTCGGCCCGGAACTTGACGAAGGCCGGCGTACGCGGCTCGGGATTGTCCAACTCGCCCTCGCAGAACCACATCACGGACTCGAGGCGTCCGTCCTTCGACACCCGGACGCGGCCGGTGAAGCCCGGCGGCACGGCCTCGGGGGAGTCGGTGTCGATGGTCGCGACGAAGCGGAACGACATGGAATTCGGGAGCAGGTCCACTACCAGGTGTATCGACCTGCCGGGCGCTGCCTTGAGAACGAGCGTCGTCGTGGGTGGATGCGTGGGTAGCCTCGCCCGGGTGTTGAGACTCGTCCTCCCGAAGGGATCGCTCGAGCGGGCCACGTTCGAGCTGTTCGAAGCAGCCGACCTCAGCGTGGTTCGCTCGTCATCGGTCGACTACAAGGCCTCGATCGACGACCCGCGCGTCGCCGAGGTCCGGATCCTGCGACCGCAGGAGATCGCCGGCTACGTGGAGGAGGGCCTGTTCGACCTCGGCATCACGGGCCGTGACTGGGTCGAGGAGACCGGGGCCAGCGTCGAGAGCCTGGGTGAGCTGCAGTACTCGAAGGCCACGTCGAACCCCGTGCGCGTCGTCGTCGCGGTCGCAGGCGACTCCGACATCGAGTCGGTCGCCGACCTGCCCGACGGCGTGCGCGTCACGTCGGAGTATCCCGAGATGACCAAGCGGTTCTTCGCCGAGCGGGGCGTCGATGCCGACGTGCGGCTCTCGTACGGGGCGAGTGAGGCGAAGATCCCCGACATCGCCGATTGTGTGGTCGACATCACCGAGACCGGCCGGGCGCTCCGTGCCGCCGGTCTGCGGGTGATCGACACGATCCTGACGAGCTACACCGAGGTCGTCGTCAACAAGGACTCGTTCGCCGACCCGGCGAAGCGCAAGGCGATGAACCAGCTCATGACGCTGCTCGGCGGTGCGCTCGAGGCCCGCGGCAAAGTGCTCCTGAAGGTCAACGTGGCCGCAGCGCGACGCGATGAGGTGCTCGGCGTGCTGCCCTCCGCCAAGTCGCCGACGGTCAACCAGCTGGCGAACGGCGACTACGCGATCGAGACCGTCGTCGAGAAGCGCGGCATCAACGTGCTGATCCCGGCGCTGCGTGAGGCCGGCGGCACCGACCTGCTCGAGATCCCGATCACCAAGATCGTCCACTGAGTCCATGCCGACCGGGACCGTCAGCGAGTTCTCGCACGAACGGGGCCTCGGCACCGTCACCGGCGCCGACGGCGGTTCGTACCTGTTCCACGTCATCGAGATCGCCGACGGCACTCGCACGATCGATGTCGGGCAGTCGGTCCAGTTCCAGCCGCTTCCCAAGTTCGGCAGGTTCGAGGCCGGCGCGATCGTCAAGGTCTGACCAGGCGTGGACCCGGCGGACGAGCGATACCGCAGGATCGTCGACGTCCTGATCACACTGCAGCCCGGCGAGGTGACCACCTACGGCGACATCGCCGAAATGGCCGGCTACCCGAAACTGTCCCGTCTGGTCGGCCGCATCCTGGCGACCACCGACGTCGAGGTGCCGTGGTGGCGAGTCGTGAACAGCGCCGGCCGGCTCGTGCCCGGCAACGAACGTGTGCAGACGGAGTTGCTGCTGGAGGAAGACGTGATCATCCGCAACGGCAAGGTGACCTCCGCCCCCTCCGGCCGCTTCAGCGATCGCTGAGTGGACGTTCAGACGTCTCTCCGGCGCAACGGATGCGACGGTTCGAGTCCGACCCGAACGGGTGTGGGCGGGTCAGTCGTCGGTGGTGTCGCTCTGGCCGGTCTGGGCCTTGACGCCGACGAAGGCCATTCTGATGTTGCCGAGGGCGTCCTGCATCGTGGGCGCATCGTCGCCGAGTCGGTCGCCGAGGCCGTCGACGAGCATGCTCATCGCGTCGATCGCGAGAGCCGCCGACACGAGATCCGGAGTCTCCGACGACAGGTGGATCGCCGCCAACTCGTACAGGCCCATCACGTGGTTGGTCACGACCACCTCGGCCGGCACGTCGGCCAAGCGGGCACGGGCCTCGGCCATCGCGGCCTCGATCTGCGCTGCCTGGTCGGCAGCCGCCTGGTCCTCGGGGTCGTCGCCCATCGACATCACGTCGGATTCATCGGTCACCTGCGCTACCCTACCGACGTCGGTCGTATCGACGACCGATGACAACCGAGGCGAAGTGGGGTCCGACCAGGTTCAACGGTCACCGGCTCCCACCCGGCCACCGACCGGCAACTGCCGACAGGTGCGTCCGGGTCGATGAAGATCACGGCGTGCCACGTCGTCGCTGCCGGTACGGCAGGGTCGCTGGTCCGTCTGCTCCGCATTGACATTCGCGTCGAGCAGACCAGACAGCAGACCGTGGGAGGCCACCCTTTGCACAGGAGTGATCAGTCATAGCACCGCCGAAGAGCGACCAGCATCGTGTCAACGACCGCATCCGATCCCGTGAGGTTCGGCTGATCGGTCCGGATGGCAATCAACTCGGGATCAAACCGGTTCCCGAGGCGCTGCGGATGGCCCGTGGGCTCGATCTCGACCTCGTCGAAGTCGCACCGATGGCGAATCCGCCGGTGTGCCGGATCATGGACTACGGGAAGTTCCGGTACGAGGAGGCCCAGAAGGCCAAGGAGGCACGTCGCAAGACCAGCCACGTCACCGTGAAGGAAGTCAAGTTCCGGCCGAAGATCGGCAAGGGCGACTTCGACACCAAGATGCGGCACCTCATCGAGTTCATCGAGGACGGGCACAAGGTCAAGGTGACCCTGCAGTTCCGAGGCCGCGAGATGGCCCACCCAGAGCTCGGTCGCAAGATCCTCGACAACGTGATCGAAGCCGCCGGCCCGATCGCCAAGGTGGAGAACCAAGCACGCATGGAAGGTCGCAGCATGACGCTCGTGCTGTCGCCCGACAAACAAGCGCAAGAGGCGCTGAAGAAGGCAGCCGAGGAAGCGGAGAAGCAAGCAGCCGCCGAGGCCGCAGCATCCGAATCGGATGCGCCCCCCGAATCAGGAGACGAATGATGCCGAAGATGAAGACGTCGAAGACCGCAGCCAAGCGGTTCAAGAAGACCGGGACAGGTCGGCTGCGTCACGAGCAGCAGAACAACCAGCACAAGTTCGAGTCGAAGAACTCGAACCGCAAGCACCGCCTCGACCGTGACGCCGACGTGCACCCCTCCGACGAGAAGCGCATCAAGCGGCTCCTCGGTGAGTGCTGACTCGACCGACCGACGACTGAACGACACAAGGAGACACGAACATGGCACGCGTCAAGCGCGGCGTGACGAAGACCAAGCGTCACAAGAAGGTCCTCAAGCAGGCCAAGGGCTACTACGGCAACAAGAGCCGTTCGTTCCGGGCCGCCAACGAACAGCTGCTGCACAGCGGGCAGTACGCCTTCCGTGACCGGAGGGCGAAGAAGGGCGAATTCCGTCGCCTCTGGATCCAGCGGATCAATGCCGCATGCCGCCAGAACGACATGAGCTACAGCCGCTTCATCGCCGGACTCAACGCCGCCGGCATCGAGGTCGACCGCAAGATCCTCGCCGATCTCGCGGTGCACGACCCGGCAGCCTTCTCGGCGCTCGTGGCCCAGGCCAAGGCGGCCCTCTGAGCGAGCCGCTCGGCTTCAAGAACCCTCGGGTTCAGGAACTACGGCGCCTGATCGGGCGCCGTAGTTCGCGTCTGGAGGCAGGCGCGTTCGTGGTCGAGGGATCGGTCCTGATCGCGGAGGCGATCGCTGCCGGATGGGACATCGAGGTCGAGTTCGTCGCGGGTGATGCCCAGCCGGTGTCGTCCGCGCCGGCGTTCGAACTCGCCGACGGTGTGCTCGAGCGGGTCGCCTCGACCGAGCGCCCGCAGCCCAACCTGGCCGTCGCACGCGTGCCCGAGGCGTCGGCATCGCTGGCCGAGGCCACGTTCGTGCTGGTCGCCGACGAACTGAACGATCCGGGCAACCTCGGCACGATCCTGCGCTCGTCCGAGGCGGCGGGCATCGACGCGGTCGTGCTCACACCCGGCTCGGTCGACCCCTTCAACCCGAAGGTCGTCAGGGCCAGCGCCGGTGCGGTCTTCCATGTGCCGGTGTTGGCGGCGACCCTCGACGAGGTGCGATCCGCCGGTCTCATCCTCGTCGGCACGTCGTCCCACCGAGGCGAGAGCCACACCGACGCGGACTGGTCGGGACGGATCGCGATCGTGATGGGTTCGGAAGCGCACGGGCTGCCCGACGACGCACCGGTCGACCGCTGGGTCCGAATCGAACATCGCGGCCGCGCCGAGAGCATCAACGTCGCCATGGCGGCCACACTGCTCGTGTTCGAGGCCGACCGCCGACGCGGTCGCTGAGTGACGAACGTGGTTGGTCGCTGCAGTCCGCGACGTCTACCCTGAACCCGTGACGACGGCTCTGCGATTTCTGCGCCCCGGGTGGACAGCCCGGGGACGGCGCCGCTGAACAGCCTGCGCGCCCGCACCTGAGTCCGCCCGGGGTGACGTTCGCACCCGTAGCCTCGTCGTGTTGAAAGGACTCCCGTGATCGACGACATCCGCGCTGCCCGTGACGCAGCGCTCGCACAGGTCGCCGCCGCCGACTCCCTCGAGTCGGTGACCGCGCTCGACACCCAGCTGCTCGGCAAGAAGGGCCAACTCGCCCAGCTCAAGACGCGTCTCGGTGGCCTCGAGACCGTCGACGAGAAGAAGGCGGCGGGCCGAGCCGTCAACGAGGCCGTGCAGGCGGTGTCCACCTCGCTCGAGAAGCGCCGAGTCGAACTCGCCGAGATCGAACTCGCCGCACAGGTCGAGGCCGAGCGGATCGACCTGACCGAGCACGTCGGCAAACCGGCCCGTGGTCGAGCCCACCTCGTCACCCAGGCGTGGGAGCGGCTCGAAGACGTGTTCGTCGGGCTGGGTTTCCGGATCGCCGAAGGTCCGGAGGTCGAGACCGACTGGCACAACTTCGAAGCGCTCAACATGGGCGAGGGGCACCCGGCCCGTGGCGAGTTCGACACGCTGTTCGTCGACCACGGCGCGGCGGGGGACGAAGGGCGCACCGTGCTCCGGACCCACACGTCGCCGGTGCAGATCCGGACCATGCTCGAGCAGGAGCCGCCGATCTACATCGTGGCGCCCGGGTCGGGTGTTCCGCCGAGACACGCCCGACTCCACGCACATGCCGGTCTTCCATCAGATCGAGGGCCTCGTCGTCGACCGGAACATCACGATGGCGAATCTGGCCGGCACGATCGAGGCGTTCACGAAGGCGTTCTTCGGGCCGGGCTTCTCCTCACGTCTGCGACCCAACTACTTCCCCTTCACCGAACCGTCGGCCGAGTTCGACATTCGTCGGCCCGACGGTTCCTGGCTGGAGCTCGGCGGGTGCGGCATGGTGCACCCCAACGTGCTGCGGGCCGGCGGGGTCGACCCGGAGCAGTGGAGCGGATTCGCGTTCGGCTTCGGCATCGACCGGATGGCGACGATGCGTCACGGCATCGACGACATCCGCGATGTGTTCACCGACGACCTCCGCTTCACGGAACAATTCTGACGTGTCGAGATCACTCGCTCGCTGGCGCTCGCTCCGTTCGCCCGATGGCATCTGAGCGGCTGCGTCGCGCCCATCTGACGTCGACCTCACGGCAAGCCGAATCGGTCGACGGTGGAGGGGGATCGCTCCGCGCCCCTCGACACCACCCCCACCGGGTGTCTCATCCTCTCGCTGCAAGGTTGTCGATCATGAAAGTGCTGTTGTCCTGGCTCAACGAGTATGCGGACGGTGGGTTCGCCGACCCGGCGGACGCCGAGGCCGTCGCGCGGCTGTCCGACACGATGACGGCGCTCGGTCTCGAGGTCGACGGGATCGAGCACCTCGGCGGGCACCGTCGACGGTGTCGTGACCGCGCGTGTCCTTCGGCTCGAGCAACACCCGGACGCGGCGAAGGTCCAGCGCGTGTACGTCGACGCCGGTGACGGCACCGACCGCCACGTCTGGTGCGGCGCCTTCAACATGCAGCCCGGCGACGTGGTGCCGTTGGCCACGCTGGGGACGACGATGCCGAACGGCATGACGATCGAGCGCCGTGGGATCCTCGGTATCGACTCCGAGGGCATGCTGTGCGCGCCCGACGAGCTGGGCCTCGGTGACGACCACAGCGGCATCATGATCCTGCCCGAGGGCAGTCGATCTCGGCGTGCCCTACGGCGACGTGCTCGGCCTCGAGCCCGACGTGCTCTTCGATCTCTCGATCGTCACGCGCAACCGTCCCGACTGCTGGGGGTACGTCGGCATCGCCCGTGATGTCGCCGCGCAGATCGGCATCGAGTTCCGTCCCCCGACACCGGCACTCGACGTTCGACGGTCCCGAGCGGACGGCCCCGGTCGAGATCGTCGACGGTGACCGCTGCGGTCGCTTCACGTCGGTCGTGATGAGCGGCGTCCGGGTCGGCCCGAGCGCACCGTGGATGCAGCGCCGCCTCGCTGCCGCTGGCATGCGCCCGATCAGCAACGTCGTCGACGTGTCCAACTACGTCACGCTCGAGCTCAACCAGCCGACGCACGCCTACGACCTCGACACGCTCGGTGGCGGCGGCTTCCGCATCCGTGTCGCGGTCGACGGCGAGGAGCTCATCACCCTCGACGGTGAGACACGCACGCTCACCCCGGCCGATCTGCTCGATCTGCGACGCCGACGATCGACCGATCGGCATCGGCGGGGTGATGGGTGGCCTCGACACCGAGATCAGCGACGCGACACGACCGTCGTCGCGCACGAGATCGCCTGGTTCACCCCGTCGACGGTGCTGCAGACGTCGTCCCGGCTCGGGCTGCGCTCCGAGGCCTCGGCCCGGTACGAACGTGGCTGTGACCCGTACGTGATCGACACCGCGCACGCCCGGTTCGCCGAGCTGCTCCGCGAGACCTGCCCCGAACTGGTCGTGCATGCCGGCATGGCCGACGCCCGTGGCGAGTCGATGCCCGAGCGCGATCGAACCACGACGGTGCGGGTGATGGAGGTCAACCGGATCCTCGGCACCTCCCTGACCGCCGACGACCTTCCGCCGCTGCTCGATCCGATCGGGTACACGGTCTCGGGCGACGGCGACACGCGAACGGTCGTCCTGCCGACCTGGCGCCCCGACAGCACCGACGAGGTCGACGTGATCGAAGAGATCGCCCGCCACTACGGCTACGACCGACTCGGCAAGGCCGTGCCGCACTCACCGTCGCACGGTGGCCTCACGGTGCGCCAACAGCGACGGCGGCGCCTGCGCGAGGTCTTGCTCGGCCTCGGGATCTCCGAGGCGATGCCGAACCCGTTCCTCGCCCCCGACACGCTGGCGAAGGCAGGACTCGACGGACCGACGATCAACATCACCAACCCGCTCGTCGTCGAGGAGAGTGTGCTCCGGACTTCGCTGCGTCCCGGACTGCTGGAATCGGTCGCGTTCAACGAGTCGCATCGTCGCTTCGGCGCCCGCCTGTTCGAGATCGGCCACGTCTACCCACCGGGTGACGGCGAGCTGCCCGACGAGTACGAAGCACTGTGTGTGGTGCTCGCGGGCGCCGATGCGCACCGCGGCGATGGCGGTGTGGCGCGAACTGTCGGCTGCGCTCGGCGTCGGCGCGCGCATCGATCAGTCGCGGGTGCCCGCCGGGCTGCACGCGACGCGCTCGGCGACGCTGCAGGCGGGCAAGGAGCCGACCGGAGCCGTCGGCGAGGTCGACCCGGCGGTCCTGCAGCGCTTCGAGGTGACGGAGCGGGTGGCGATCGTCGAGCTGAACCTCGACGAGGTGCTCGGCGCGTGAGCCGAAGCCGGCGCAGTGGAAGCCGGTCAGCCGAATGCCGTCGAGCGATCTCGATCTGGCGTTCGTGCTGGCCGACGAGGTGCCGGCGGAGAAGCTCGAGAAGGCGATCCGGCAGGGCGCCGGCACGCTGCTCGTCGACATCGACCTGTTCGACGTGTTCCGTGGGCCGTCGTTGGGCGACGGACGGCGCAGCCTTGCCTATCGCCTCCGCCTGCAGGCCCCCGACCGCAATCTCGACCGACGCCGACATCGCCGACGTGCGCCGGTCGGTCGTCACGGCCACTGCGAAGCTCGGCGCCGAGCTGCGAGGCTGAGCCGGACGTGGCGGGGGAGACCGACCTCGACCGCATGCTCGCGACGCTCGACGTCGAGCGTCGCGCCGGGCACGTTCACCTTCGTCACGGGCGATTGGCCGGCGCTGCGAGTCCCATGCCCTGGCGACGATCGACGAAGACGAGGGTCGCACGTTCGTCGTGCCCGTCGGGTCGGCTCGGGTGGTCGGTGCACCGGTCGAGTTCGAAGCAGCGTGGCTCACGCTCACCGTGCACAGCGCACTCGACGCAGTGGGGCTGACTGCGGCCTTCAGCGAAGCGTTGGCCGACGCCGGCATCGCGTGCAACGTGCTCGCCGGCTATCACCACGACCACCTGCTCGTGCCGGTCGACCGGTCCGACGAGGCGGTCGCGCTGCGCTCGCGCGGCCTCAGTTCGCGCTGAGGTCGTCGGGCGCCGACGCGAGCCAGGCCAGGCGGCCGCCCTGCCGTCGCAGCACGCTGCGCCACAACTCGTCGGGCTCGGCGGCGAACACGTCGTCGGGCTCGGCGTCGAGCACGAGCCACGCGCCCGACTCGATCTCGCCTTCGAGCTGCCCCGGGCCCCATCCGGCGTAGCCGCGGAAGATTCGCACCGAGTCGACGAGTCCGGCCAGGAGCACCGGGTCGGTCGTGAGGTCGGCGGAGGCGACGCGGCCGGCAACGGGCGACAGCTCGTCGCTGGGTTCGGTCACGGGCCGGTTCGCGTAGGCGAGCGCGATCAGTGCATCGGTCTCGACCGGACCGCCGAGGAAGATCGACGCCGGGTTCGGCCTGGAGGTCGACCCAGCGGTCGAGCGGCTCGTCGAGCGACTCGCCGGTCGGGCGGTTGATCACCACGCCGAGTGCGCCGTCGTCGCGGTGCTCGAGCATGTACACCACGGTGCGGTCGAAGTTCGGGTCTTCGAGCGGTGGCGTCGCGACGAGCAACCGTCCCTTCGTGGGGGCCGAGCCGTGGATCACCCTCGTAGTCTGCCGCGGGATTCGCACGATTCGACGGTTGCATGACCATTCGTGATTGCTGTATGGTCATGCGTCTATGGTCGAGGTCGGCATCATCGGCGCATCGGGTTTCACCGGTGCGGAGCTCCTGCGCATCGCTGCACAACACCCCGAGTTCGATGTCGTGTACGCCACGGGCGACTCGCAGGCGGGCGTCCGGGCCGCCGACCTCTACCCGAGCCTCGCGGCCGCGCTACCCCGACCTCGTGTTCGAGTCGTTCGATCTCGAACGGGCACGGGGCCTCGACCTGGTGTTCCTCGGCCTGCCCCACGCGGCCTCGATGGCGATGGCACCCGAGCTCGTCGGCCACGTCGGGTGCGTCGTCGACCTGTCGGCGGCCTACCGGTTGAAGGACCCGTCGCACTACCCGACGTACTACGGATTCGAACACGACCAGCTCGGGCTGCTCGCCGACGCGGTGTTCGGTCTGCCCGAGCTGCATCGCGACGACCCTGCGAGGCGCCGGGCTCGTCGCCACGCCCGGGCTGCCACGTCACGACGGCCGTCCTCGCGCTTGCGGCCGTTCGTGGAAGCCGGGCTGATCGAGACCACCGGCATCACCGTCGACACGATGACCGGCATCACCGGAGCCGGCCGCAACCCCGAGCGCCACCAACATCTTCTCCAGCGTCGACTCCAACGTCGAGGCCTACGGCTTCCTCACGCACCGGCACACGCCGGAGATCGAGCAGGAACTGGGTGCGCAGGTGCTGTTCACGCCGCATCTCGTCCCGATGAGCCGGGGGCTGCTCGCAACGTGCCACGCTCGGCCTGCCACCGGAGCCGACCTGTCCACGGAGGGCCTGCTCGAGGTGCTGCGGGCCCGGTGGGCGAACGAACCGTTCATGGTCGTGACCGACGGGTCGCCGTCGACCAAGGCGACGCTCGGATCGAACGCCGTACACGTGACCGCTCGGTACGACGAGCGGACCGGCACCGTGCTGGCGATCGCAGCGCTCGACAACCTCGCGAAGGGAGCGTCCGGCGGTGCGGTGCAGGCCGCCAACGTCGCACTGGGTCTCGACGAGACCGCCGGTCTGGCCGCGATCGGCCTCGCGCCGTGACCGGGCCGGCCGCGGGCGACGGCGACATCGCCGAGATGGATGCAGCGGGCGTCAAGGCCGCCGTCCTGGTCGAGGCGCTGCCGTACATCCGACGTTTCGCCGGCAAGATCGTGGTCGTGAAGTACGGCGGCAATGCTCTGGCCGGCACCTCCGACCACGACGCGCTCGCGCTGTTCGCCGAGGACATCGTGCTGATGCGACTGGTCGGCATGCGGCCGGTCGTGGTGCACGGCGGCGGGCCGCAGATCAGCGAGATGATGGCCGCGTCTCGGCAAGCAGACCGAGTTCGTCGACGGGCTGCGCGTCACCGACGCCGAGACGGTCGAGATCGCCCGCATGGTGCTGAAGGGGCAGGTCAACCCGCAGCTCGTCGCGGCGATCAACGTGCACGGCAACTACGCGGTCGGCGTGAGCGGCGTCGACGGCGGGCTGATCCGGGCCGAGGCCCGCGACCCCGCGCTTGGGCTACGTGGGCGACGTCACCAGCATCGACCCGGGCGTGCTCCACGGGTTGCTCGACGACGAGTTCATCCCGGTGATCGCGACCATCGGCTCCGACGAGACGGGCCAGGCGTACAACATCAACGCCGACACCGTCGCCGGGGCGATCGCCGAGGCGCTGCAGGCCGAGAAGCTCGTCTACCTGACCGACATCGAAGGGCTCCGGCGTGACGTCGGCGACGCCGGCGAGCCTGATCCGCCAGACCGACGCCGACGAGCTCGACGCCCTGGTCGCCGACGGCACGATCGCCGGGGGCATGATCCCCAAGGTCGCCAGCTGCACCCACGCCGTGCGCCACGGCGTCCACAACGCCCACATCCTCGACGGACGGATCGCCCACGTGCTGCTGCTCGAGATCTTCACCGACTCGGGCATCGGCACGATGATCCGCGGCAACGCAGGAAGCAGCCGCGATGAGCCACACGTTCGACACCACCGACCTGGCCGCAGTGCCCGTTCATGCCGGTGTTCGGCGCACCTGCGCTGAGCATGGAGCGCGGGCAGCGGCACCGAGCTCTGGGACACCGACGGCAAGCGATACCTCGACTTCCTGTCCGGCATCGCGGTGACCTCGCTCGGTCACGCCAACCCGGTGATCGCCGACGCGATCAGCCGGCAGGCCTCGACGCTGCTCCACGTCAGCAACTTCTTCGCGAACCCGCAGGCCACCGCAGCGGCGGTGAAGGTCAACGAACTGCTGCAGGAGGCGACCGGTCACGCCGGACAGCTCTTCTTCACGAACTCGGGCGCCGAGTCGAACGAGTGCGCGCTCAAGCTCGCCCGCAAGTGGGGTGGCCGTGGGCGGCACACGGTGGTCAGCGCGTTCGGCAGCTTCCACGGCCGCACGCTCGCCACGCTCGCCGCCACCGGACAGCCGGCCAAGCACGAGCCGTTCGCACCGATGCCCGACGGGTTCAAGCACGTCGCGTGGGGCGATCTCGACGCGATGCGTGCGGCGGTCGACGCGTCGGTCGCGGCGGTGATCATCGAACCGATCCAGGGCGAGGGTGGGGTCAACCCGGCGCCCGCCGGCTATCTGCAGGGCATCCGTGACCTGTGCGACGAGGTCGGCGCCCTGATGATCGTCGACGAGATCCAGACCGGGTTCGCCCGAACCGGTCGCTGGTTCGGGTTCGAGATCGACGGGGTCAGCCCCGACGTGGTCACCCTCGCCAAGGCGATGGGGAACGGCATGCCGGTCGGCGCCTGCTGGGCCCGCACCGACGTGGCCGCGGTGTTCGAACCGGGCGACCACGGCAGCACGTACAGCGGCACGGCCCTCGCCACCGCGGCGGTCAGTGCGGTGGTCGACGAGATGCGGCGGCATCGACGCGCCGGCGCTGGCCACGACCGAAGGGTGCCCGGCTCGACCGATCTCCTGCTCGCGCTGCCCCAGGTCGAGTCGGTGCGCGGCGCCGGGCTGATCCTCGGGGCGCAGCTCGCCGACGGCATCGACGCGCCGACGGTCTACCGCACGGCTGATCGAGCTCGGGCTGATCTGCAACGCGGTCAACGCGTCGACGCTGCGGCTGCTGCCGCCGCTGACGGTCCGCGACGACGAGCTGGTCGAGGCGGTCGGCCTGATCGGCGATGCGCTGGCGGAGGTCGGCCGGATGAGCCGGTCGTTCCTCGACGTCACCGACTGCACCGCCGACGAGATCGCACTCGTCCTCGACCTCGCCGAACGGCCCGTCGAGGCGCTCGGGCGACCTCTCGCCGGCGCAGGGTGTGGCCTTGATCTTCGAGAAGCCGTCGAATCGCACCCGGCAGTCGACCGAGATGGCGGTGGTGCAGCTGGGCGGTCACCCCGTCTACACGCGGGGCGAGGAGGTCGGCTTCGACGTCCGGGAATCGGTCGAGGACATCGCCAGGATCATGGAGGGCTACCACTCCGCTGATCGCGGCCCGGGTGTTCGCGCACGAGATCGTCGAGCGGCTGGCCGCGGCAGCGTCGGTGCCGGTCGTGAACATGCTGAGCGATCGTTCGCATCCGCTGCAGGCGGTGGCCGACGCGCTCACGATGCAACAACGTCTGGGTGATCTGACCGGGAAGACCGTCGCCTACGTCGGCGACTACAACAACGTGGCGCGCTCGCTGGGGGAGATCTCCGCACTGCTCGGGATGCATCTCCGGTTCGGGTGTCCCGCCGGCTTCGATGCCGACGACACCGAGCTGGAGCGACTCCTGCTCCTCGGGGCGGCCTCGGTCGAACAGACGACCCGGCCGGCCGACGCCGTGGCCGGCGCCCACGCGGTTCACACCGACACGTGGGTGTCGATGGGGCAGGAGGACGACAAGCAGGCTCGCCGTCAGGCGTTCGAGGGGTTCACCGTCGACGAGCCGATGATGGCGGCGGCCGACGCGGCGGCGATCTTCATGCACTGCCTGCCGGCGTACCGCGGCTTCGAGGTGACCGCCGACGTGATCGACGGGCCGCAGAGCGTCGTGTTCCAGCAGGGCCACAACCGGATGCACGCGGCTCGGGCGGTGCTGGCGTTCCTGCTGGGCGTGCGATGAGCAAGGTGCAGCGCCAGCAGGCGATCGCCCGTCTGATCGAGCAGCACGCCGTGACGAACCAGCCGCAGCTGGTCGAACTCCTGGCGGGTGAGGCGATCACCGCCACCCAGGCGACGGTGTCACGCGATCTCGATGATCTCGGCGCGATCAAGGTTCGCGTCCCGGGCGGTCAGACGGTGTACGCGGTGCCCGAGTTCGTGCCGGAACGGGTGGCTCCGCTCGACCAACTCCGCCGGGTGATGGGCGAGTGGGTCGCCGAGGTCACGCACTCGTCCAACCTGGTGGTCGTCCGTACACCGCCGGGCTGCGCGCATGTCGTGGCGTCGGCGCTCGACAGGAGCGGCCTCGACGGCCTGCTCGGTACGGTGGCGGGAGACGACACCATGTTGTGTGTTGCGTCGGAGACGGTGGGAGGCGAAGCGCTCGCTGCCGGCCTGCGTGAGCTTGGCGGGCATCGAAGGAGGACATTCGTGAACGAGCAGGAGACGGGTTCGACGCTGTGGCACGGCCGCTTCGAGGGCGGCCCGGCCGAGGCGTTGATGGCCTACACGGTCAGCCTGCCGTTCGACCGGCAGATGTGGTCCGACGACATCGCCGGGTCGCGGGCTCACGTTCGCGGACTCGCGCGAACCTCGCTGCTGAGCGACGCCGAACGAGACGACGATTCTCGCCGCCCTCGACCGTGTCGCCGAGGAAATGGAGTCGGGGGCGTTCGTCTTCGTCGAGTCCGACGAGGACATCCACACGGCGGTCGAGCGCCGCGTGACCGAGCTCGCCGGACCGGCCGGCGGGCAAGCTGCACACGGCGCGCAGCCGGAACGACCAGGTCGCCACCGATCTGCGACTGTGGTGCAAGCGCCAGCTCCCCCAGGTCGCGGCCGCGCTGCATCGGCCTGCAGGAGGTCCTGCTCGATCGCGCGCGTCGCAGCCGGCGACGCCTACCTGCCGGGCTACACCCATCTGCAGCGGGCTCAGCCGGTGCTGCTGGCACATCATCTGCTGGCACACGGATGGGCGCATCGCCCGCGACGTCGACCGGCTCGCCGACACGCTCCGGCGTCTCGACGTGTCGCCGCTCGGCGCCGGTGCGCTGGCCGGCTCGTCGCTGCCGATCGACCCGGAGGGCACGGCTGCCGACCTCGGCTTCGCCGGCGTCTTCGACAACAGCCTCGACGCGGTCAGCGACCGCGATTTCGTCGCCGAGGCCGTGTTCGATCTCGCGCTGATCGGCATCCACCTCTCGCGGATCGGTGAGGAGTGGGTGCTCTGGACCTCCGGCGAGTTCGGCTTCGCGCGGCTCGACGACGCCTACGCGACCGGTTCGTCGATGCTGCCCGCAGAAGAAGAACCCCGACATCGCCGAGCTGGCCCGGGGCAAGAGCGGCCGCCTGATCGGCAATCTGACCGGGCTGCTCGCGACCCTGAAGGGTCTGCCGATCGCCTACAACCGCGATCTGCAGGAGGACAAGGAGCCGCTGTTCGACTCGGTCGTCGCAGGTGCTCCTGGCGGTGTCGGCCCTGAGCGGGATGATCGCGACGGCGACGTTCGACACCGACGCGATGCAGGCGGCGGCCGACGAGGAGACCACGGCCGCCACCGACCTCGCCGAGTTCCTCGTTCGTACCGGCGTGCCGTTCCGTGAGGCACACGCGATCGTCGGGGCGCACGTCCGGTCGACGCTGGCGGGGGACGGAACACTGCGCGACCTCGTCGCCGCCGATGCCCGCCTCGGACCCGATGCGGCTGCACTCGTGGCACCCGGCGCCGGCGTTCGGCAACGCACGTCGCGCGGGGGAGCAGGTCCGGTCGCGCTGCCCGGCCAACTCGACCGCTATCGAGCGATGCTCGTTCGTGAACGCGACGTGTTCGACGCTGCCGACCGGTGAGGCGGGTCGCCCGGAGCGAACTGACCGGCGACGCTCCCGACGTCGCGCCGATGCTGCTGAACAAGTTGCTCGTTCACGGCGACTGCGTCGGTCGCATCTCCGAGGTCGAGGCCTATCGGGAAGACGACCCGGCGAGTCACACGTTTCGCGGCCGCACCGCACGCAACGAGGTGATGTTCGGGGCTGCCGGGCATCTGTACGTGTACTTCACGTACGGCATGCACTACTGCGCCAACGTGGTCACCGGCCCGGCGGGCACGGGAGCAGCGGTGTTGCTGCGGGCAGTCGAACCCGTGGCCGGCGTCGAGCTGATGCAGGCGCGTCGGCAGGGACGCGCGGCGCTCGCCGATGGTCCCGCCAAGTTGTGCCAGGCGTTCGCGATCGGACCTGATCACAACGGTCACGATCTGCTCGCCGGGGCCGAGCCGGGCCTGTTCGATGACGGCACACCACCGCCGACCGACCCGCTGGTGGGGCCGCGCGTCGGGTATCAGCAAGGCGGTCGACGTCCCGTGGCGATGGCGCCTTCCGACTCCGAGGTGACGAACATGCGACGCATCTCGGTGGTCGGCTCGAGCGGGGCGGGCAAGAGCACCTTCGGCCGGGAGCTCGCGGGCCGCCTCGGTGTGCCCTTCACCGAGCTCGATGCGGTGCATCACCTCGCCGACTGGACACCGATCGACCCGGATGAATTCGTGCGTCAGGTCGCGGAGATCGCGGCGTCCGACGCCTGGGTCGTCGACGGCAACTATCGATCGGTCGTCTGCGACGGACCGGTGTGGCATCGGGCCGACACGGTCATCTGGCTCGACGTGCCGAAGGCCGTGGCGCTGTGGCAGGTCACGAGACGCACCGTGACCCGGGCGATCACGGGCGAGGAGCTCTGGAACGGCAATACGGAGCGCTGGTCGGACATCGCCAGCTGGGATCCCGAGCGCAGCATGGTTCGCTGGGTGTGGACGACCCACGGCGAGGTCAGGATCCGGTATGAACGGCTCTGTGTCGACCCCGAACTCGCGGCATCTCCGTTTCGTCCGTCTGCGCAACCGGCGGGAGATGAGCCGATTCCTCGACTCGGTCTGATCAGCAGACGGCCCGCACGCTCGGGTACGGGTTGACCGCACCACCGCCACCCGGGTGGATCTCGAAGTGGAGGTGGGCGATACCGGCGTTGCCGGTCGAGCCGTTGTAGCCGATCACCTCTCCCTGCGACACGGAACGGCTCGAGCCCTCCCACCGTGAGAGGTGAGCGTAGTAGTACGTGTCGCCGTCGTTGGCCGTGAGCCAGACGGCGTTGCCACCGAGGCGGTTGGTCTTGAATCTCACGCGGCCGGACTTGACGGCGACGAGCGGAACCCCTGGCGGAGCGATCATGTCGACGCCTTGGTGCCGGCGTCCACCGGAGCGGGGCGCACCCCACGTGTCGGAGAACGTGTGGCTTCCGGCGACCGGACAGATGATGCCGGGACGCGGCGGTTCGGGTGCGGGAGGCGGCGGTTCGGGTTCGGGAGGCGGCGGTTCGGGTTCGGGCGCGGCGGGTCGTCGGGAGCGGGGTCGTCGGGTGTCGGCTCGTCGTTGTCGCCGGCGTCGTCGGCGGGCGGCGGTGTCGTGCCCGAGTCGGCGGGAGCGGGCGGCGGTGTGGCAGCACTCGGCTGAGCGGTGTCGCTCGCCGGCGCCGGGGCTGCAGCTGCGGCAGCGGCTGCCGCCTGGGCTTCCTCGGCCGCGACCCGTTGGCGCTCGGCCTCACGCAGGGCGGCGAGCTCACGTTGCACCGCCTCGTCACGCAGACGTTGCTCCTCGATCTCCTGCAGTCGCAGCACCTCGGCCTCGGCGGCGGCTTGCAGCGCCACCAGGTCGTCACGTGCCTGCTCGGTCTCGGCCTGCTGGCGAGTGAGCGTGCTGCGCGTGTCCTCGAACTCCTCGATGGCGGCGTCGAAGTCGTCGACGCTGACCAGTGACGACCCGGTCGCCGCACCGAAGTACACCGCCGCGGCTCCGTCGTCGGTCGCCGCCTCGATCCCGTCGAGCAATGGATTCCCGGCGACACCGCCGCCCGTGAACCGCCGGACTGCGAGGGACGAGAGATCGGAGCGGAGCGTGTCGACGGCGACCTGCTGCTCGTCGAGCTGGCGTTCGGTGAGCTGGAGCTCGACCGACAGGACGGCCAGCTTCGACTCGGCCTCGAACATCGCATCGGCGGCCTGTGTCGCCCGGTCACGCGCCGCCTGGATCTCGGCCGCTGCGCGCCGGCGGCGTCGTCGTCGGTGCCCGCGGAGACGTGCAACGGAGACATCAGCAACAACACCGCGGCGGCGGTCGCGCCGAGTCGGCGCGACGTTCGTCGGTGTGGCCGGCTCCAGGCATCAGCGCATGTTACGGAAAGATGACGCGATTCGCGCGTCGTGTGGCTCGATCACGAGTTCGCGGTCGCGGGACGAGATGGTCGGACCTGCGTCGGATCAGCTCAATCGCGCCGCCGCACGGCGAACATCATGGCGCCTGTCGCGCTGACCAGGGCGGTGTCGTAGCTGCCGCGAAGGAACAGTTCCACGATCTGCCACAGTGGCTGGGCATCGGGTGAGATGTCCTCGATCACGACCCAGCCGCCGACGCGGAGCCGGGGCAGAGCGAAGAGCAGAACCGCCAGGTTGGCATCCGGTGAGTGCAACCCGTCGTCGATGATGAGGTCGATCTCGCCGTCGATCAGCGAACCCAACTCGGTGAACGACGCCTCGTCGGTCTGGTCGACGAAGCAGGTCTCGATCCGGTCCTCGGTGAACAGCACTCGGCGGTCGACGTCGGCGCCGTACACCCTGGCGTTCGGGAGGTAGTCGCGAAACGCCCGGAGTGACGCACCCGGTCGCCCTCTGGGGCCCATGGTCGACACCACGTCGGTGTTGTTCGTGCCGAGGCCGATCTCGACCACGGTGGTGACCCGGTCCGGGGCGCCGAGCGCGGCGGAATACAGGTGGTGGTAGTCGTGGTCCGACGCCTTGTCGCTCCCGTACCGGTCGAACAGTTCGCGAAGGCGGGTGGCGTCGACCGGGTCCTGCCCCCCGACCCGGAAGTCGGTCACGTCGACGGGTTCGATGAGTTCGTGTCCGTTCGCGGCGGCGACCGACGCCAGCAACGGGATCACTCTCGCCGCGGTCTGGAGGGTGAGGCGCGCCCGTTCCTGGTACGTGCCCTCGGAGTACGGGGCCAGCGCCGGCAGTGTCTTGACCACGTCGACACTGTTCTCGCCCCGGAGGTGCCGCTCGACTCGGCGCTTGACCTGCACGGCGAACGTCGATCTCCGTAGGGCCCGACCCACTCTGCCGCGCGCCGTCCGCAGGCGTCGAGTGATCCTCGCTGTCGATTCCATGTGCATGACCGCCTTGAGCGTCGCGCCGAAGATTCGGGTGTGCCGGTCAGCGTACATGCGGGCTGCGGGACGGCGGACCACGAGCGAGGTCGGCGTCGAGGTCGGGGTCGGGTCGGCGAGACCTCACGTCGGCGGTCGCCCAGTCGGGCCTGAGCGAACCTCCACGCCGCCGCGGTGCATACTGGAATGTGCCCAGACGCCTGCTGACCGTCGCTCGCCATCGGCATCGCCATGGCACTCGGCGCGGTCGGCGTGTCCGGGGCCCTCGGGAGCACTTCGGCTGTGGTCAGCCGGCAGGCAGATCGGTTGGAGCACCACGATCGGGCGCTGCTGATCAGCGACTCGGCGTGGCTCGGCATCAAGACCTATGGCGCTGTCGACTCGGTTCGAGGATTCGAGCACATGCTCGATCTGGCCTCGTGTCGGCGCCGTGTCGTCGCCTCGTGTCGCAACTACGACGGTCACGTCCCCATCCCGTTGTACGACGAGGTCGCATGGCGCGAGGGCGTGTTCAACACGCTCATCGTGGCCACCGGCTACAACGACGGCGACGAGCGGTTCCGCGACGAGGTCGACTCGATCGTCGGTCTGGCGCGGCGCTGGGGCTACGAACGGGTCGTCTGGGTGACGCTCCGCGAGAACGTCACGTACCGGTCGCCCGGCAACGCCGGCTTCGCCGCGGTGTTCGCACGTAACAACACCGCACTGCGTGAGATCGAGGCGTCCGGTGTGCACCCGGAACTCGTCGTGGCCGACTGGGCCGTCTACGCCCACGATCGGCACGACTGGTTCGCCCGCGACGGCATCCACCTCCGGAACGCCGGCCCGTTCGCCGCCGGCGACTACATCTCGCGGAAGATCGCCTTCCTGGACGGGGAGCCCTGCGCGATGCCGCTCGTGGCGGGCGCTCCGGTGCCGGATCCGTGCCCCGATCCCGACGCGACCGGTGTGATCGCCGATCTGGAGAGCCTCTATCCCATCGGTCAGCCGTTCCCGAGAGATCCCTTCGTGCTCGAGTGGGAGGGCTTCAGCTCGTGGCCGAGCGCTCCGTGGTGGCAGAACTGACGACGTCGGCGCCGAACGGGTCGCGATCGTCGGGGGTGGGCATGGCATCATCGTGGTCGCTATGGACCTGATCGCCGACCTCGAGGCCCGCGGCCTCATCCACGATTCGACCGATCGAGAGTTCCTGCGGGCTCGTGTACAGGACGGCCCGGTCGGGATCTACTACGGATGTGACCCGACGGCCGACAGCCTGCACGTCGGGAACCTGATCGGGCTGATCGTGCTCCGGCGCTTCCAGGATGCCGGGCACCGGGCGATCGCGCTGGCCGGAGGGGCCACCGGCATGGTGGGCGATCCGGGCGGCCGGTCCGAGGAGCGGAATCTGCTCGACGACGAGACGCTGAGCGCCAACGTGGCGGCGATCAAGGAACAACTCGGGCGCATCGTCGACCTGTCGGACCCCGAGCGTGGTGTCCTCGTCGACAACCGCGACTGGACGCAGCCGATCACGCTGCTCGAGTTCCTCCGCGACGTCGGCAAGCACGTCACCGTCAATCAGATGATGGCTCGCGAGAGCGTGCGCATCCGTCTCGAGAGCGAACACGGCATCTCGTTCACGGAGTTCAGCTACATGCTGCTCCAGGCCAACGACTACCTCTGGCTGCACGACCACCTCGGTTGTGAGATCCAGGTCGGTGGATCCGACCAGTGGGGCAACATCATCTCCGGCGTCGATCTGATCCGACGCAAGCGTCAGCACACCGTCCATGCGTTCTCGTGGCCGCTGCTGAAGGCGGCCGACGGCATCGAAGCTGGGCAAGACGACGGGTGCGCGGACGTGGCTCGACCCCGACAAGACCTCGCCGTACCAGCTCCGCCAGTACTTCATGCAGGTCGCCGACGACGACGTTCGCACCCAGCTGCTCGCGTTCTCGCTGCGACCGGTTGCCGAGATCGACGACGTGCTGGAGCGACATGCCGAGGCTCCCCATCTCCGACTCGCTCAGCGTGCACTCGCGCACGAGGTCACGGCGCTCGTGCACGGCGAGGAAGCCGCCGACGCGGCCGACGAAGCCGCCGACGTACTGTTCGGCGGCGATCCCGCCGATGCATCGGTCGCGGCGCTCGAGGCGGTGGGGCGCGAGGTGCCCGTCGATCGCGAATGACACCGGTGCAACTCGACGACCTCGTCGAGGTCCTCGTAGCGACCGGTCTGGCGCAATCGAAGGGCGATGCGTCGGCGCACGCTGGAGGGCGGCGGATTCCGTTGCAACGGAGCGCCGTTCGGACGCGTCGTCCCAGCTCAGCGCACTCGACCCGCTGCACGGCCGGTACCTGCTCCTGCAGCGCGGGAAGAAGTCCCACCACCTCGTCGAAGTTTTTCCGTGACACGGGTTGCGCACCCCTGAACGGAGGGCTAGTGTTTTTCTTCGCTCCACGGCGGCCACGAGGCCCCGGAAGAGCGACCGGCACCAAGCCGAGCAGGCAGAGATCACCGTCACCAGGACGTGCCCGAGCCACGGCTCCTTGAAAACGGAAGAGAAGACAGAATGCCAGTGCGGGCAGGTCTTCAGGGCGAACACCCTTCGGGGTGATCGTGAGAGGAACCTGCTTGTCAATTCAGTCATCGACATACCCTTGTCGGTGACAAACTAAACACGTCAAGATCGTGACGTTCGCGGATTCCAAGTCGAACGACACGCTCGACACTCAATCGTTCCGATCTCGAGGCAACCGCTGAGAGTGACGACACGTTTTTGTTGGAGAGTTTGATCCTGGCTCAGGACGAACGCTGGCGGCACGCTTAACACATGCAAGTCGAACGAGGTCCATGGAGCTTGCTCCGGAAGATCTAGTGGCGAACGGGTGCGTAACACGTGAGAAACCTGCCCTGAACTTGGGAATAACAGTCGGAAACGACTGCTAATACCGAATACCTTCACGACGTCGCATGGCGATGTGAAGAAAGCTTTATGCGGTTTGGGAGGGTCTCGCGGCCTATCAGCTTGTTGGTGAGGTAACGGCTCACCAAGGCATCGACGGGTAGCTGGTCTGAGAGGATGATCAGCCACACTGGGACTGAGACACGGCCCAGACTCCTACGGGAGGCAGCAGTGGGGAATATTGCACAATGGGCGCAAGCCTGATGCAGCGATGCCGCGTGCGGGATGAAGGCCCTAGGGTTGTAAACCGCTTTCAGTAGGGAAGAAAATGACGGTACCTACAGAAGAAGGTGCGGCCAACTACGTGCCAGCAGCCGCGGTGACACGTAGGCACCAAGCGTTGTCCGGATTTATTGGGCGTAAAGAGCTCGTAGGCGGTTCAGTTAGTCGGGTGTGAAAACTCTGGGCTCAACCCAGAGACGCCACCCGATACTGCTGTGACTAGAGTACGGTAGGGGAGTGGGGAATTCCTGGTGTAGCGGTGAAATGCGCAGATATCAGGAGGAACACCAGTGGCGAAGGCGCCACTCTGGGCCGTAACTGACGCTGAGGAGCGAAAGCATGGGTAGCAAACAGGATTAGATACCCTGGTAGTCCATGCCGTAAACGTTGGGCACTAGGTGTGGGTCTCAACCAACGAGATCCGCGCCGTCGCTAACGCATTAAGTGCCCCGCCTGGGGAGTACGGTCGCAAGACTAAAACTCAAAGGAATTGACGGGGGCCCGCACAAGCAGCGGAGCGTGTTGCTTAATTCGATGCAACGCGAAGAACCTTACCTGGGTTTGACATGTAGGGAAAAGCTCTAGAGATAGGGTGTCCTTCGGGGCTCTACACAGGTGGTGCATGGCTGTCGTCAGCTCGTGTCGTGAGATGTTGGGTTAAGTCCCGCAACGAGCGCAACCCTTATCCTGTGTTGCCAGCAAGTTATGTTGGGGACTCGCAGGAGACTGCCGGGGTCAACTCGGAGGAAGGTGGGGACGACGTCAAGTCATCATGCCCCTTATGCCCAGGGCTGCAAACACGCTACAATGGCCGGTACAGAGGGCTGCGATCCCGCGAGGGTGAGCGAATCCCACAAAGCCGGTCTCAGTTCGGATTGGAGTCTGCAACTCGACTCCATGAAGCCGGAGTTGCTAGTAATCCTGGATCAGCACGCCAGGGTGAATACGTTCCCGGGCCTTGTACACACCGCCCGTCACACCACGAAAGTCGGTAACACCCGAAGCCGGTGGCCCAACTCGCAAGAGAGGGAGCCGTCGAAGGTGGGATCGGTGATTGGGGTGAAGTCGTAACAAGGTAGCCGTACCGGAAGGTGCGGCTGGATCACCTCCTTTCTAAGGAGTGCTTTCCCGCCTGTAGGTCGTCATCAGTACGACCCAGACGAGACACTACCTAGTTGGTGCACTGGTAGGGCTGTCGGCCACAGACCTCGAGGGTCGCAGGGATTCGGTCCCTCCTCGCGAGCAATGTCGCTGCCGGCTCACCGTCTTCTCTTCCGTTTTGAGGGAGTGGACACTCCTCACGACGCCGCTGCGTCGAGCCGCCGCCTTCGGGTGCCGGCTCCGCATGCGTCACGTCGCACCTTGAGAACTGCAGAGCAAGCACGAGCATCTTGATCTCTCTTCGGAGAGATCGAAATGAAGTTCAATTTTGTTTGAACGATCGAAATGTATAAAGAATTCCAAGCTACAAAGAGCCAACGGTGGATGCCTTGGCGCCAAGAACCGATGAAAGACGTGAGTGACTGCGAAAAGCTCCGGGGAGCCGTCTACTAGGCATCGATCCGGAGATCTCTGAATGGGGAAACCCACCACTCGTCATGGAGTGGTACCCCGGTCTGAATACATAGGGCCGGAGGAGGGAACGACGGGAATTGAAACATCTCAGTACCGTCAGGAAAGGAAAGCAACCGCGACACCCTTAGTAGCGGCGAGCGAAGAGGGTAGAGACTAAACCGTATCAGTGCCAAGCCTAGCGGCGTTGCTGATGTGGGGTCGTGGGACCAGTAGTGTGAACGCTAGATCACACACGGAGTTACCAAGCTGCTGTGTAGAAGAACACACCTGGAAAGGTGGGCCGGAGTGGGTAACAGCCCCGTATTCGAAACACACGCAGCCTCCGACTGTCATCCCAAGTAGCGCCGGGACCGAGCAAACCGGCGTGAATCTGCGGGGACCACCCCGTAAGTCTAAGTATTCCTTGGCGACCGATAGTGAACCAGTACCGTGAGGGAAAGGTGAAAAGTACCCCGGGAGGGGAGTGAAATAGTACCTGAAACCGTTGGTTTACAAGCAGTTAGAGCGTCGTCATACCTTCGGGTATGGCCGCGATAGCGTGCCTTTTGAAGAATGAGCCTGCGAGTTACGGTATGTGGCAAGGTTAACCAGTGATGGGAAGCCGAAGCGAAAGCGAGTCTGAATAGGGCGTTGAGTCGCATGCTGTAGACCCGAAGCCAAGTGATCTATGCATGGCCAGGTTGAAGCGAAGGTAAGACTTCGTGGAGGACCGAACCCACGTCGGTTGAAAACGGCGGGGATGAGCTGTGTATAGGGGTGAAAGGCTAATCAAACTTGGCGATAGCTGGTTCTCCTCGAAATGCATCTAGGTGCAGCGTTGCATGTTCAGTACCGGAGGTAGAGCACTGATTGGGCTAGGGGGCCTACAAGCTTACCGAACTCAGTCAAACTCCGAATGCCGGTACTCCAGAGTGCAGCAGTGAGACCACGAGGGATGAGCTTCGTTGGTCGAAAGGGAAACAGCCCAGACCATCAGCTAAGGCCCCTAAATTCTGAACTAAGTGGAAAACGATGTGGGATTGCTCAGACAGCCAGGAGGTTGGCTTAGAAGCAGCCACCCTTGAAAGAGTGCGTAATAGCTCACTGGTCGAGTGATCCTGCGCGGACAATGTAACGGGGCTAAGTTCAGAGCCGAAGCTACGGGTTCGTACGTAAGTACGAGCGGTAGAGGAGCGTCGATGCTGCAGTGAAGCCGGCCTGTAAGGGTCCCGTGGAGCGGCATCGAGTGAGAATGCAGGCATGAGTAGCGAGAGAGGGGTGAGAAACCCCTCCGCCGAAAGCCCAAGGTTTCCTGGGGAAGGCTAATCCCCCCAGGGTAAGTCGGGAGCTAAGGCGAGGCCGAAAGGCGTAGTCGATGCACAACTGGTTAATATTCCAGTACCACCGTGTCCACGCCAAGCCCAAGAGCGGCAACGTTGGGGCTGTTCACCTTCGGGTGAGCGAACCGACCGAGCCCTGGCGGGTAGCTGAAGGGGGACGCAGGAGGGTAGGTGAACCGGGGCGATGGTAGTCCCCGGGTAAGCGTGTAGGCGGATTCCGATGAGAGTTGGAGTCGTAACGCTGAGACGCGATGCCGAGACACAAGTCGAAGTCACTGATCCCATGCTGCCAAGAAAATCCCAGCAGTGAGTTGACACGGTGCCCGTACCCCAAACCAACACAGGTGGGCGGGTAGAGAATACCAAGGCGATCGGGAGAACTATGGTTAAGGAACTCGGCAAATTGCATCCGTAACTTCGGGAGAAGGATGACCCTTTCTGGTGACGAGATTTACTCTCCGAGCTGGCGAGGGTGGCACAGACCAGGGGGTAGCGACTGTTTACCAAAAACACAGCAGCGTGCGAAGCCGTAAGGCGCTGTATACGCTGTGACGCCTGCCCAATGCTGGAAGGTCACGGGGAACGGTTAGTTCTTTGGAGCGAAGCTGTGAACCTAAGCCCCAGTGAATGGCGGCCGTAACTATAACGGTCCTAAGGTAGCGAAATTCCTTGTCGGGTAAGTTCCGACCTGCACGAATGGCGTAACGACTTCCCCACTGTCTCAACCATAGACCCGGCGAAATTGAAGTACGAGTAAAGATGCTCGTTAGCTGCGGAAGGACGGAAAGACCCCGTGAACCTTTACTATAACTTGGTGTTGAGTCTTGAACTGCGTTGTGTAGGATAGGTGGGAGACTTGGAAGCATTGGCGCCAGCCAGTGTGGAGTCGTCGTTGAAATACCACCCTGCGTATTTTGGGGCTCTAACTTTGGTCCATTACCTGGATCAGGGACAGCGCCAGGCGGGTAGTTTGACTGGGGCGGTCGCCTCCTAAAATGTAACGGAGGCGCCCAAAGGTTCCCTCAGGCTGGTTGGCAATCAGCCGTCGAGTGCAATGACACAAGGGAGCTTGACTGCGAGACCTACAAGTCGAGCAGGTACGAAAGTAGGGCATAGTGACCCGGCCATCGCTTGTGGAAGCGTGGTCGCTCAACGGATAAAAGGTACTCCGGGGATAACAGGCTAATCTTTCCCAAGAGTCCATATCGACGGAAAGGTTTGGCACCTCGATGTCGGCTCATCGCATCCTGGGGCTGAAGCAGGTCCCAAGGGTTGGGCTGTTCGCCCATTAAAGCGGTACGCGAGCTGGGTTCAGAACGTCGTGAGACAGTTCGGTCCCTATCCTCCGCAGCCGAAGGAACATTGACGAAGGCTATCCCTAGTACGAGAGGACCGGGATGGACGGAGCTCTGGTGTGTCTGTTGTCCTGCCAAGGGCATGGCAGATTAGCCACCTCCGGAAGGGATAACCGCTGAAAGCATCTAAGTGGGAAACCCGTTCGAAGATGAGTGTTCCCATACCATAAGGTAGTAAGGCCCGTGGCGAGACCACCACGTTGATAGGCCGGAGGTGTAAGCGTGGCAACACGTTCAGCCGACCGGTACTAATCGGCCGAGGGCTTGGATCCTTCTACATTCGCTCGTGCTTGCTCTGGAGTCCTTTGGGTGCAACCCAATTGACAACAAGTTTCCGGTGGCTATGGCGAGAGGGTCACACCCGTTCCCATCCCGAACACGGAAGTTAAGCCTCTCAGCGCCGATGGTACTTGGGGAGAGATCCCCTGGGAGAGTAGGACGCCGCCGGATTTCATCGAACGAACGAGCGCCACCCGATTCGGGTGGCGCTCGTTCGCGTTTTCGGCGCGACGGTCGGCTGCTGCAGTCGTGTCACGGCCCGTGCCATGCGGGCACTCGGCGGCGGAAGCCCGCCGGCGGCGCCGTAGCATGGACGGCCATGTCTCAGGATCGCCCACGCCGCCCGCGCCCAGGCGGATCATCCGGCAGCGGCGTGGTTCGGGCAAGCCCCCGGCGGGCGTCCGGCGAGCTCCGGACGGGTCCGGAACATCAGGCGGTTCCGGCGAACGTCGGGCGGCAGGAACGGGTTCCGGACGAGCGGTCGGGCGGCGAAGCGGCCGCCGCGACGCGAGCCGGTGGCTCGGGCCGTTCGGGTCGGCCGGACCGTCCGCAGCGTCGCGACGAGTACGGTGGTCGTCCCGAGCCGCGAACCGAGGCCGAGCGCCGGGCCGAAGAGGTGCGCAAGACCCGCGGCCCCCGACGCACCGAGCGCACGCCCGAGCGCGAGCGCGAGCAGATCGAGTCGCGGGAGACCGAGCAGTGGATCGACGAAGGTTCGGTGCGCGACGCCGCCGTCGGCGCCACCAGCCGAGGCGGTTCCAGCGATCGCGACCGTCCGTCACCGGAGGTCGACCCGGAGGTCGTGGCCGAGATCCACGACGCGCTCGACCCGCAGCGCGCCGCGCGGCTCGTCGGAGCGACTGGCGTCGGCCTCGGCCGCGCTCGATCGCGAACGGTTCGACGAGGCCCGTCGGATGGTCGCTCCGCTCGTCCGGGAGCTGCCACAGGTCGCTGCGGTGCACGAGGTCAACGGACTGGCGACCTATCGGACCGGGCGCTGGCGGCAGGCCGCACAGTCGCTCGAGCTCGCACGTCAACTGAAGCCCGATCCGACGCTGCTGCCCGTGCTCGCCGACTGTTATCGGGCGCTGAAGCGCTGGGACGACGTCGACACGGTGTGGCGCGACGTGAAGGCGGCGTCGCCGCCGCACGACGTCATGGCCGAGGCACGGATCGTCGTGGCGAGCTCCTACGCCGATCGGGGCGACCTGCGGCGAGGCGATCGCACTGATGGAGCCAGCGCAGCAGGCCGCCCAAGCGGGTCCGCGCGCACCACCTTCGCCAGTGGTACGTGCTGGCCGACTTCTACGACCGCGCCGGCGACACGGTGTCGGCGACACGTTGGTTCCAGCAGATCGCATCCCGTGAACCGCACGTTCGCCGACGTTCGCGATCGGCTGCGCGCCCTCGGCCGCTGAGTACGATCGTCGTCCGCATGACGAAACCACATCTGCGCGTCGGTGTCGTCGCTGCCGTGCGGCGGGACGACGGCCGGCTTGCTGGCGTTCGAGCGCAGGGACCTGCCCGGCGAGTGGCAGCTGCCCCAGGGCGGGATCGAGATCGGCGAGACGCCGACCGAGGCGGCCTGGCGTGAACTCGCCGAGGAGACCGGGCTCGACGAACGCCAGGTCGAACTCGTCGACGAGTACGACGGCTGGACCGTCTACCTGTGGCCGGCGCCGATGCGTCGGGGCGAGCGGCTCGGTCAGGCGCACCGTTGGTTCTTCTTCGAACCGATCGTCGACGACGATCGACGCCGGTGCCCGACGGCAAGGAGTTCAGCGACTGGACGTGGATGCGAGCTCGGACGAACTGATCGATCGGGTCGTCGAGTTCCGCAAGCAGCCGTACCGGCAGGTGCTCGGTGGCTGACCTGTTCACGCGCCGCGGTCGAGGAGCGGCTGCGAGCGACCGCGCCGCTGGCTGCACGTCTGCGGCCGCGCACGCTCGACGACGTCGTCGGTCAGGACCACCTGGTCGGCCCGGGCCGACCGTTGCGGCGCCTCGTCGAACAGGACCGCCTGACGTCGGCGATCTTCTGGGGCCCACCCGGGACCGGCAAGACGACCTTGGCGCTCGCGGTCGCCGGGATCGACGGCACGCGCGTTCGAGCAGCTCTCGGCGGTGACCGCCGGCGTCAAGGACGTGCGCGAGGTGATCGAACGTGCCCGTCAGCGGCTCGGCGAGCGCAGCCAGGGCACGATCCTGTTCCTCGACGAGATCCACCGCTTCAGCAAGGCGCAGCAGGACGCGCTGCTGCCGGCGGTCGAGGACGGCACGCTCACGCTGATCGGCGCGACGACGGAGAATCCGTTCTTCGAGGTCAACCCACCGCTGCGGAGCCGTTCGACACTGTTCCGACTCGAGCCGCTCGACGCCGACGCGATGCGGACACTGGTCGACCGCGGGCTCGAGGCCGAGGGGGCCGACGGCGCGAGCCGATGCGCTCGATCTGCTCGTCGACCGATCCGGCGGCGACGGTCGCCAGGTGCTGACCTCGCTCGAGGTCGCCGTGCGCGCTCGCCCACCCCGGGCCGAGTCGAACTCGCCCACGTCGAAGCGGCGCTCGGCACCAGCGCGCTCCGCTACGGGCGCGACGATCACTACGACGTCGTCAGCGCCTTCATCAAGTCGATGCGCGGCTCCGACCCCGACGCGGCGGTGTACTGGCTGGCCCGCATGCTCGAGGCCGGCGAGGACGCCCGCTTCATCGTCCGCCGCATGGTCATCTTCGCCAGCGAGGACGTCGGCCTGGCCGATCCGACCGCGCTGCTGGTCGGCGGTCGCCGCCGCCCAGGCGCTCGAGCACGTCGGTCTCCCCGAGGCCCAACTCAACCTCTCGCAGGCCGCGGTCCACCTCGCGACGGCGCCGAAGAGCAACCGGGCGGCGCTGGCGATCTGGAACGCTCGAGCGGCCGTCCGCGACGGAGTGGTCGGCGAGGTGCCCGCCCACCTGCGCGATGCGCACTATCAGGGCGCCGCTGCGCTCGGTCACGGCGACGGCTACGAGTACCCTCATGATCACGACGACGGTTGGGTCGAGCAGCAGTACCTGCCCGACGAGCTGACCGGCCGCACGTGGTACGAGCCGAGCGACATCGGCTTCGAACAGGAGATTCGGGAACGCATGACGCAACGAACCAGCCGCACCTGACGGGGGCGACCGATGACCGCCGGGGATCTGGCGCTCACACTCGCTGCCGTGCTGTGCTCGATCGGGTTCGCCGCGCTGATCGTCGTGCTGGTCCGCGTGCTCGACACGTTGAAGGCGCTGCGCTCCGAGGTGGCGCTCATGCGCGAGGAGACGCGGCCGCTGCTCGACGAACTCCGCGCCAGCACGGACGAGGCCCGCACCACGATGGACGAGGCCCGCTCCGACCTCGAGCGGTTCGATCGGGTGCTCGGTTCGGCCGAGGCGATCAGCGATGCCGTCGACGGCTCGAGCCGGGTCGCGCGCACGGCGTTCTCGGTGCCGGTCATCAAGATCGCCGGTCTCGCCACCGGAACGAGTCGCGCCGTGCGGAGGATGCGTGGCCGCGACCGCCACACCGAGATCGTCGCACGTACCCGATCGCGACGGAACGGAGGCGAGCATGATGAAGCGAGTGACCTGGTTCGTGACCGGCGCGGCAGCGGGTGCTGCCGGCGCCGGCTACGCGACGAAGAAGGTGAAGCAGACGGCCTCTCAACTCGCACCGGCGAACGTGGCGAAGGGTGCAGCCCACCGGGCCCGGCGCGGCGGGAGTCAGGTCGTCGACGCACGTGCGCGAAGGCCGGATCGGCGATGCGGGCGCGGGAAGACGAACTGAAGGCCCGACGCGACGCACGGGTCGAGACGCTCGACGATCGCCTCGACCCCGGCGATCAACTCCTCGTCGACGGTCAACCCGTCGACGTCGGCCGCGTCATCGTGCTCAAGCAGAAGCAGAGTCGGCGGCGGTGATCTCGTGAGCGACGCTCGCGGCCGACCTCCGGGACGTGCTCGGCGATGCACGGGTCAAGACGGGGCCCACCGAGCTCTCGCTCTACCGCAAGGACTCGTCGAACATGGCCGGGTCGACGTCGGTCGTCTGCCTGCCGGAGACCACGGCGGAGGTGCAGGCGTGCGTGCGGATCGCCAACCGGCACGGCGTTCCGTTCGTGCCGCGCGGTTCGGGCACCGGGCTGTCGGGAGGTGCCGTACCGCTCGACGGCGCCGTCGTGATCGCCACGACGAAGATGGACGAGATCACGTCGGTCGACGCCGTCAACCGGCTCGCGTGGGTGCAGCCCGGTGTGCTCAACCTCGACCTGTCGAGGCGCCTCGGCCACCTCGGTCTGCACTTCGCGCCCGATCCCGAGCAGCCAGCAGACCTGTTCGATCGGCGGCAACGTCGCCAACAACTCCGGCGGTCCGCACTGCCTCGCCGACGGCGTCACCGCCAGCCACGTGCTCGGCGTCGAGGTCGTGCTGCCCGACGGCACCGTGACGGTGTTCGGCGGCGAGGAGCCCGAACCGGACGGACTCGATCTGCGCGGCGTGTTCGTCGGGAGCGAGGGCATGCTCGGCATCACGACATCGGTGTGCGTGCGACTGACGCAGAATCCGCCCGCCGTGACGACGATGCTGATGGACTTCGCCACGGTCGAGGACGGTGCCGCGACCGTCAGCGGCATCATCGCGGCCGGCATCGTGCCCGCCGCGGTCGAGATGATGGACCAGCTGTGCCTGCAAGCGGTCGAGGCGTACATCCATGCCGGCCTGCCGGTCGACTCGGCGGCGGCGTTGCTCGTCGAGGTCGTCGGGCTTCCCGAGGGGCTCGAGGCCGACGTCGCGAAGATCCGCCGGATCGCGGACGAGCATCGGGTCGGCACGGTTCGGGTCGCCGAGGACGAGGCCGAGCGGGCCCTGCTCTGGAAGGGCCGCAAGTCGGCGTTCGGGGCGATCGCCCGGATCCAGCCCAACTACTACCTGCACGACACGGTGGTGCCCCGCTCCAAGCTGCCCGAGGTGCTGAGGAAGGTCTACGAGATCGCCGATCGACACGAACTGCAGGTGCTCAACGTGTTCCACGCCGGTGACGGCAACCTCCACCCGCTGCTCGTGTTCGATGCCGCGTGTCCCCGGCACCACGGAACGGGTCCATCAGGCCGGCGACGAGATCGTTCGTGCGTCGGTCGAGGCGGGCGGGGTGCTCAGCGGCGAGCACGGCATCGGCCTCGAGAAGCGCGACTACATGTCGATGATGTTCTCCGAGATCGATCTGGAGGCGCAGGACGCGCTCCGTCGCGCGTTCGATCCCGATTCCCTGGCGAACCCCGGCAAGGTCTTGCCGAGCCCCGCGACGTGTGGCGACATCCACAGTGTTCCCGAGGGTGCATGGATCTGAGCGAGTTCGTCTCCGACATCGGGCCCGACCAACCGGTCTCGATCGCCGGACTGGGCACTCGCGGTGGGCCCGTCGACGGGGTCCACACGGTGATGGCGCCGGTGGGCGTCGAGTCGGTCCAGGCCGACGAGATGACGGTTCGGTGTGGCGCCGGCACACCGGTCGACGAGCTCGACGCCGCGCTCGCAGCCTTCGGCCAGTCGGTCGCGATCGCACCGTCGGGCACGGTCGGCGGGGCGCTCGCAGTCGGCCACAGCGGGATCCGCCGCCTGGGCTACGGCCCGATCCGCGACACACTGCTCCAGGCCGAGTTCGTCAACGCTCGCGGCAAGATCGTCAAGGCCGGCGGGCCGACCGTGAAGAACGTGAGCGGATTCGACCTCTGCCGCCTCCTGGTCGGCTCTCGCGGCACGCTCGGCTTCATCGGCGAGGTCATCCTGCGCACCCGGCCCCGGTCCACCTACGAGCAGTGGTTCGCCACGACCGACGACCCGTTCGCGCTCTTCCCGAATCTGTACCGCCCGACGTCGGTGCTCTGGGACGGCACGACGACGTGGGTGCTACTCGAGGGTGACCGGCGCGACGTCGAGCAGCAGGCCAGACGCAACGGCCTCCAGGTCGGCGAGCTGCCTCCCGAGTTGCCGAGCGGCGGGCGCTGGTCGGTGCGACCTGCCGAGTTGCCCGGCATCGTCGGCAGCGGCGAGTTCGTCGCCGAGATCGGTGTCGGTGTCGTCCATCACACGCTGCCGGCGCCGTCGCGACCGGTCGACCCTGCCGTGGTCGAGCTGCACCGGCGGCTGAAGCACGAGTTCGATCCGGACGGCCGGATGAACCCGGGCGTCGACGTGCTCACGGCGGCATGACCGTCGAGCGCCCGTTCGTCGACCAGCGGGTCGAACACCTCGACCGGGCTGCGGCGGCCGCCGCCACCGCTGCGACACGCTGGGGTCTCCCGCCCCCCGAGTTGCTGCGGCGGGGGATGAACGGGATCTACGCCTGCGGCGACGTGGTGCTCCGAGTCGGTCGGGCGACCGGCGCCGCAGCAACGTCCCACGAACTGGCCCGGGTGCTTTGCGACCACGAGATTCCGGTCGTGACGCCGATCGACGGTGCCGCCGACGACATCGGCGACTACGCCGTGACGGCGTGGCAGCGGATCCGACCGGTCGACGTCGCCGTCGACTGGCACTCGATCGGCGCCGCGGTCCGACGCATCCACGAGCTCGATCCGACCGTGATCCCCGACGGGTATCCGGTCCCGTCGCCGACGACGTTCCCCTGGTGGGACTTCGACACGCTGCTGGCCTCGGTCGAGCGATGCATCGACGACCTGGCGTTGGCCGGTCTCCGGCGGGCGATCGATGCCGGTCGCTGGTGGACGGAGGCGATCGACGAAGACACCGTGGTCTGCCACGGCGACGTGCACCCGGGCAACGTCCTCGTGTCCGCCGACGGCCCGCTGCTGATCGACTTCGACCTGATGTGTCGGGCTGCGACGGCGTGGGACCACGCGATGCTCACCACCTACGCCGATCGGTGGGGTGGCGCCCCACGTGTCTACGCCGAGTTCGCCGCCGGCTACGGCCGTTCGTTCGCCGACGATGCCTTGACCGTCACGGTGGCATCGCTCAGGAACGTGGCCGCCACGCTGATGCGGGTGCGGGCCGGGACGACCGACGAGGCGGCTCGTATCGAGGCCGAACGTCGCCTCCGATACTGGCGTGATGACGCCGATGCCCCCCAGTGGCGTGCGCAGTGACCCGTCGCCGCACCGAGGGTCACTCGGGCTGATCGGTCGGGCAGTAGTAGCAGGTGCGGTTCGCGACCTCGACGGTACGGATGCCACCGCCGCAACGAACACAGACGTCCCGCTGGTACACGTACGTCGCCTCGTCGCGGGGGATGCGACGGCCCCGGGGCCAGCCGATCTCGTCCCGATCGACGGTGACGATCCGGTTCGCCCTCAGGCCGGCGCGGAGCATGTCGACCGACATGTCCCACATCGAGGTGGCCTCGTCGCCGGTGCACTTCGTTCCCGGGCGTTGCGGATGGATGCCGTGCAGGAAGAGGATCTCGGCGCGGTAGATGTTGCCGAGGCCGGCGATCACGCTCTGGTCGAGCAGGAGGTCGCCGGCTGCCCGCCTGCTCCTCGTGAGCTTCGTGATCGCCCGCTCCGGGTCGGCGTCGCGGCGGAGCGGGTCGGGGCCCAACCGTTCGACGATCGCGGCCCGTTCGTCGGGTGGCGCGACCGTGCACGCGGTCGGCCCCCGCAGATCGATCGTCACCGGGTCGCCGTCGTCGGCGGTCTGGAGACGCATCCGCAGCGCACCCTTCGGCTCGGGCGGGTCTCCCGTCGTCACGCGGTACTTGCCGAACAGCCCGAGATGCACGTGTCCGATCTCGCCGGTCGACCACCAGTAGAACAGGTGCTTGCCGTAGGCCTCGATCCGGTCGAGCGTGGCGCCGTCGACTCGCTCGGCGTCGGCCGCGAATCGGCCCTGCGGGCTGCTGACGCGAATCGGCCGGTCGACGAGGAGTCTGCCGTGGTCCCGCGCGATTCGGTGGATCGTGTGTCCTTCCGGCATGGCGCCGCACCCTACGATGATCCGTGCCATGACGCTCCATCTCGACGCCGAGGAACTCAACACGTGTGTGGCCTGCGGGCTGTGCCTCCCGCACTGTCCCACGTTTCGTGCCACGGGTGAGGAGGCCCTGTCGCCACGCGGCCGGATCGATGCGATGCGCGCCGTGCAGAACGATGGTGCACCGATCGACGACGACTTCGTCGGCTTCATGGCCACGTGCGTGCAGTGCCGTGGGTGCGAACCCGCCTGTCCGAGCGGCGTGCCCTTCGGCAACCTGATCGAGGGCACCCGCGAGGTGCTCGCCGACGAACGCAAGATCACCCCGAGGTGGCAACGATTCGGCTTGTCGATGTTGCGCCGTCACCGCCTGCTGCTGTCGGCCTCGTCCGCGCTGGCACTGGGCCAGCGACTCGGCTTGGTGCCGCAGAGGCTCGACCCCGGCCGTGTCCCACTGCGACGGGGCGGCACGATCGAGGCGACCGGTGACGACGTCTGGCTGTTCACCGGGTGCGTGATGGACGCCTGGCTCCGTGACACGCACCGGTCGACGGCAAAGGTGCTCGGGGCGCTCGGTGTCGGGTTCGCGATTCCCGGTGCGGGCGGCGGCTGCTGCGGCGCGTTGCACGTGCATGCCGGTCTCCACGACGACGCCGTCGACCTCGCGGTCGACGTCATGCGGTCGATGCCCGGCGACGCGCCGATCCTGGTCAACTCCGCCGGCTGCGGCGCCGCGATGAAGGACTACGGCGAACTCGTGGGAACCGACGGCGCTCGACGGTTCTCCGAGCGGGTGTTCGACGTCAACGAGTGGCTGGCGCCGCGGCTCGCCGGGCTCGAGCTGCGACGCGACGATGCCGAGTACATCGTGCAGGACCCCTGTCACCTGCGACATGTGCAGGGCGCGCATCTGCCGGTGCGCGACGTGATCGGGCGGGTCGGCACGCTCGTCGAGCTCGACGACGACGGGTTGTGCTGCGGCGCAGGCGGTGCCTATTCGGCACTCGAGCCCGAGCTCGCCGGCCTGATCCGCGATCGCAAGATCGCAGCGATCGACCGGGCGCTCGAACGCAGCGACGCGAGCGTGGTCGTGAGTGCCAACCCGGGCTGCAGCATGCATCTCCAGCAATCGCTCGCCGATCGTGGGCTCACCGTCCGCCATCCGATCGACGTCGTGGCCGACGCACTCGCATGACTGCCTACGGCGACCTGGAGCACCGTGTTCGGTCGGTGCTCGCCGACCTCGACGACCTGGCGTTCGACCAGCTGCGGGAGGCGGTCGCGGACGGAGCCACCAGCCGGCCCGCCAGCGATCGGGAGCTGGCGAAGGCCCGCCGGTCGTTGGAGAAGGCGGCGGCGATTCTGGGTCGGCTCGCCGACGAGGGGTGAGCGGCCCGTTCAGTCGAGGGCGTTGAGCGCGTCGATCAGGCCTCGCAGCTCGGCGAAGCCGTGCTTGTCGAACGCCATGACGATCCGGTCGAGTTCGAGTTCGTCGTTCTGGCGCTTCTCCACGGCGTACGGCGCAGTTCGCCGGATCTCACCCGACTTCACCAGGTGGGCGAACTCGCGGTTCAACACGGCGAGTTGGTCGTCGTCCGGCGCCCGGCGGAGGCGGATGATCAGGTCGTCGCCGACGCTGCGGATCGAGTGGTAGTTCGAGTAGAACCCCGTGACCTCCTCGACCGCTTCGTCACACGAATCCGTGACCCGGTACAGCGCCGTGTCCTTGGGCGACACCAGTCCGCGGGGCACCAACTGTTCGGTCACGAACGTGTCGACGTGTTCCCAGTACGGGTCGCCCGGGGTGTCGAGGAACACGATCGGCACCGGGATGCCCTTGCCGGTCTGGGTCAGCGTCAGCAGCTCGAACGTCTCGTCGAGCGTCCCGAACCCGCCGGGGAGGCACACGAAAGCGGCGCTCTCCTTCACGAGCATCAGCTTGCGGGTGAAGAAGTACTTCATCGCGACGTGTTTGTCGTCGTCGGCGATGATCGAGTTGGCGCCCGCCTCGAAGGGCAACCGGATCGACACGCCGATGCTCCGCTCGACGCCGGCGCCCCGCATCCCCGCCTCCATGATGCCCGGACCGGCGCCGGTGACGACCATCCAACCGGCCTCGGCGAGTTGGCGGGCGACCCGCTCGGTCTGTTCGTACAGCGGGTCGTCGGGCTTCGTCCGTGCCGAACCGAAGATCGACACCTTCGGGATGTTCTTGTAGGGCGCGAACATCGTGAACGCCTCGCGCATCTCGGTGACGGCGGCGCTCGCGATCTTGAGGTCGAGTTGGTGCGGCTCGTCGGTGATCAGACCGACCGCTTCGGAAACGAATGCTTCCGAGATTCGAAAGTCCTTCGAAACTCCGATCTCACGGAGGAGATTCGCGACGAGTTCGTCATCGCCGGGCGGCAGACTGGCATCCATGAACGACCGATTGTACGGCTCTCGATGGCACGGCATCGCGATCGGCCTGCTGTCGACGTTTGCCGGCCTCGCTGCCGCCGAGTTGGTCGTCGGTCTGGTCCGCGGAGCGATGTCGCCCGTCGTACCGGTCGGTCAGGAAGTGATCGACGTCGTGCCGCCGGCCGTCAAGGATTGGGCGATCGACTGGTTCGGCACGGCCGACAAGGCGGTGCTCATCCTCGGCACGATCCTGTCGCTCGCTGTCATCGGGTCGATCGTCGGCAACCTCGCGGTCAAGGGCAACCGCACTGCCGCCTACGCCGTGACGATCGTGGTGGGCGTGATCGGCGTGTTCGCGGTGTGGATGCGTCCGGCGCCTGATTTCGGCAAGATGCTGCCGCCGATCGTGGGCACCTTCGCCTCGCTGGTCGTGATCTGGTGGCTCTCGCCGCGAGACATCGGCCCCGACGGTGCGATCATCTCCGGTCCGTCGACCGACGAGGCCGCGGAGCCGCAGGTCGACGGTGCCCTCGCCATGCCACGGCGGAGCTTCGTGCAGGCTGCCTCGGTCGTGGGCCTGGTGTCCGTGATGGCAGGTGGTCTCGGTCGCGTGCTCCGTGATCGATTCGAGGTCGGTGACGAGCGGGCTGCGCTGCAGCTCCCGGAGCCGGTCGACACGATCGCGCCGCCCCCGACGACCGCTGCAGGTTCGGCGACAACGGCCGACGTGATGGACTTCGGCATCGACGAGGTCGAGTCGTTCGTGGTGCCGAACAGCGACTTCTACCGCATCGACACGGCCCTCGTCGTGCCGCAGGTCCCCAAGGACTCGTGGCGGCTGCGGATCCACGGCATGGTCGACAACGACATGGAGCTCACGTTCGCCGACCTGCTCGCACGCGATCAGGTCGAGCGCTACATCACGTTGTCCTGTGTCTCCAATGAGGTCGGCGGCGGCCTGGTGGGCAACGCCAGGTTCCAGGGTGTCCTCATGAAGGACGTGCTCGACGAAGCCGGCGTGCAGCCGGGCGCGACCCAGGTGGTCAGCCGCTCGATCGACGGCTGGAACTGCGGCTCACCCACATCGGCGATCATGGACGGGCGAGATGCGATGTTCGCGATCGCCATGAACGGCGAACCGCTGCCCGCCGAGCACGGCTACCCGGTCCGGCTCGTGGTGCCCGGCCTGTACGGGTACGTGTCGGCGACGAAGTGGGTGACCGAGATCGAGCTCACGCGCTGGGAGGACTTCGACGGCTACTGGGTCCCTCGCGGGTGGTCGAAGGAGGGGCCGGTCAAGACGATGGCCCGCATCGACCGCCCCGGCAACCGCAAGGGATACACCCCGAACGGAGACGGGGTCGTCGACATCGCCGGGCTCGCCTGGGCGGTGCATCGCGGGATCTCCCGGGTCGAGGTGTCGATCGACGACGGCGACTGGCTCGAGTGCGAGTTGGCGGGCGTGCCCAGCGACGACACGTGGCGCCAATGGCGGTACCGCTGGACCGACTTCACCACGGGCGAGCACACGGTTCGGGCCCGTGCCTTCGACGGCGACGGCGTCCCGCAGCCCGAGGAGCCGAAGTCGGTCGCTCCCGACGGAGCCCAGGGGTACCACCGGGTCCGCTTCGAGGTCGATGCCTGAGCCGACGACGTCCTCGGCGTGTTCGTCTCAGCTCGGACCGAGGACGCCGGTCGACCGCAGGCGTTCGATCTCGGCGGAGTCGTAGCCGAGTTCGACCAGGATCTCCGCCGTGTCCGCGCCCAGGTTCGGCGCTGGTGCCGGGATCGCTCGTTCGGCACCGTCGAACGAGCCCGCGGGGCGAACCTCGCGCATGCGGCCGACGGTGCCGGCGTCGTGCTCGACGAGGGTGTCGTTGTGGAGGACCTGCGGGTCGAGGTGCACGTCGTCGAGCCGGGTGACGGCGGCCCCCGGCACATCGTTGGCCCGCATGCGAGCGAGGCACTCGTCGGTGCCGAGCTGCGCGATCCGTGCCGTGAACTCGTCACGCAACGGTGCCAGGTTCGTCTCCCGGGCCTCCGGCGTCGCGAACCTGGGGTCCTGCAACCACTCGGGCCCGAACGCGGCGCAGAGTGCGGCCCAGGTTCGCCCGCCGGCGGTGACGAGTGAGATGTACCCGTCCCGCGTGGCCATGATCGAGGCGATCTGGCCGAAGTGCGGGGCGTAGTGGATGTCGTCGCCGACGAGGGACCGGTCCATCATCCCGTCGGACCAGAAGAACCACAGCGCGGCGTCGAGCATCGTGATGTCGACACGCCGGCCACCCTGGCCACGTTCGCGTGCGAGCAGCGCGGCCGTGACGGCTTGGGCGACGGTCATGGCCGTGACCTTGTCGACGACGACGTGCCGGGTGAGGTGTGGTCGGCCGCCATCGTCGGCCTGGAGTGCGGCCATCCCCGACATCGCCTGGACGACGTAGTCGTACACCTTCTCGTCGGAGCGTGGGCCCGTGGGCCCGAACCCCGACACCGACACGTACACGAGATTGGGGTTCACGCGGCGGAGATCGGCCTCCGCGAGACCGAGCCGCTCCGCCACGCCCGGCCGGAAGTTCTGGATGAAGACGTCGGCGGACGCCGCGAGACGGAGCATCACCTGGCGACCCGGCTCGCTCTTCGAGTCGACCACCACCGATCGCTTGCCACGGTTGACGCACTGGAACACCGCGGACATTCCGTTCCGGCGCGAGCCGAACGATCGGATGCGGTCGCCGACGCCGTCGGGGAGCTCGACCTTGATCACGTCGGCGCCCTGCTCGGCCAGGATCATCCCGGCGAGCGGACCGGCGACCATCTGAGCGGCCTCGACCACGCGGATGCCCTCGAGCGGCTTCACGGCGCGCCCAACGTGATCGATGTGCGGACCACGCCGGCCCGGTCGTGACGGACCTCGACGTCGACGATCGTGCCGGAGGCGGCATCGATCACCCATTCGGCGACGGCGCGATCGGTCGTGTCGTCGGAGTTGCCGAACTGTCGCACGGCGTGGTGCTTCAGCGCCCTGCCCGTCAGTTGACCGAGATCGACCCGTTCGGTCCCCGAAACGAGATCGGCGCCCTCGGGCAACGTCAGCCGGGCGATCGTGGGGAGCACCGCCTGCTGTTCGATCGCCTTCTCACTGATGTTCGTCGGGAGCCAACCGGAGTTCTCGACGACGACCCGGACCCGCCAGGCGCCGTCACCAGCCGGTTCGACGACCGTGTCGCGCAGGCGCAGCAGTGGGCTGCAGAGCGCCTGGAAGACGGCGAGCTCGCTGTGCGGCGCCACCTCGGCTTCGAGGAGATGAGGCGGCGGATTGCGGAACACGAGCGCCGCATTCCACCCTCCGAGCTCGACTGGTCCGAGCTCGGGGTGGTCGTACGGGTACCAGTCGACGTAGCCACCCGGCACGTTGTCGTCGACCCAGGCGAGCAGCTGGAGCTCCTCGTCGAGCGGGTGGGTGCGGTACCACTCGAGCGGGTCGGCCTCGGTCAGTCCGGCGGCCGTGAGCACGTTCCAGAACTCGGTGACCCAGGCATACAGGCCGAGGTGCTCGTACGCCCAGTCGGTCGACACGCCGGTGATCGCGCCCTTCGGGTGGTACCGGAAGTCGTGCCACGTCGAGATCGACGGGTAGCCGGTGATCTCGGTCGCCCGTCGACCGAGCTCCTGGTACGTCCAGAGATCGTTGGTGGGGAAGTGGTCGTCGGATCGGTCTCCGTACGGACGGAGGTGCACTCCGGAAAACGTGTGATAGGCGAAGTAGGCGCCCACGTTCTTGCGGTCGACGATGCCCTGGACCACCGCTCGGATCTCGGGTTCGCTCGTCGGGTAGTCACCGGCTCCCCAGGGTGCGTGGCCCGGGTAGCGCTTCCATTGGTACGGGAAGTTGCGGTTGGCGTCGATGCCGGCGCGGGCCGGTGCCGTGGTGACCGACACGCCGTCGTAGCCGTGCACGCGGCCTTCTCCGAGGAGCCGGTAGTAGGGGCCGGCACCGTCCTCGTCGGGGTCGCGGGCGACGATCAGGCGCGGATCGGGTGCGTAGGCCTTCCAGGCGCCATTCGGGTCGACCACCCGCATCTGGAGTTGTCGGCCGTCGTGGTCGATGTCGCCGGGCACGAGGCCGTCGAGCTGTTCCTCGTTCGGCCACGCGCGCGTGTTCGAGCGCACGATGAACGGCACCTCACCGAGCGCGAGCTCAGCGCCGTCGGGGTTGAGACGAGGCACCACGTAGAAGGTGCGCGTGTCGAGCGCACGGGTGATCCGCTCGTCGGTCCCGAACCCGCTGCACAGCGTGTGCAGCAGGTGCAGCAGCGCGACCGTCGCCGTGGTCTCGCCGGCATGGATGTTGCCGTCGAGCCAGACCGCCGGCTTCTCGTGGTGCGGGCCTGCGGCACGGTTGGTGACCGTGGCGATCCAGATCTCGCGCCCCTCGTGTGACCGGCCCAGCGCCTCCAGCTCGACCAGATCCGAGTACTCGTCGGCCAGTTGGTGCAGCCACTCGCTCAACTCGTTGAAGCGAGGAGCCCGATCGAACACGATGTCGCCCATGCGCCGAGACTAGGAGTCGGTGCGTGACGGCTGTGGATCGTGCAGAATCGAGCGGTGCTCGAGCAGTTCCAGGCCGATCCCGACGTGCGGCGTCGCGATCTCGCGAGCGTCCCGGCGCGCCGCTTGGCCGTCGTGCACGCGTACGACCGTCGACGACCTCGCCGGCCCTGAAGTCGCCGTGACGACCGTGGTCAGTCGGCGCCGAGCTCGGCGGCTTTGGTCTCGAGCGCGCTGATCAGCTCGTCGAAGCTCTTCATGAACGAGTCGACGCCCTCACGTTCGAGCTGGTCGGACACCTCGTCCATGTCGATGCCGACGTCGGCGAGGCCCTGCCACACGCGGTCGGCCTCGTCGTAGCTCTGGTCGACGGTGCGGGCCGACCACGCCGTGGTCGGCGAAGGCTTCCAGCGTGGGCTCCGGCAACGTGTTGACCGTGTGCGGCCCGATGAGATGGTCGACGTAGAGCACGTCGGAGTACTCGGGATTCTTGGTGCCGGTGCTCGCCCAGAGCGGCCGCTGCACCCGGGCACCACGTGCCGCCAGCGCCTCCCACCGGGGCCCGCTGAACGTCTCGCTGAACAGGCGGTAGGCGAGTTGCCCCTGCGCCAAGCCGGCCTTGCCGCGCAGTGCGAGTGCCTCGTCGGTGCCGATCGCCTCGAGCCGTCGGTCGACCTCGACGTCGACGCGGCTGATGAAGAAGCTGGCGACGCTCGCGACTCGTGACAGGTCGGCGCCGGGATCGGTGGCGAGCTGCTCCAGTCCGGCGATGTACGCCTCCATCACGGCGACATGGCGGTCGAGGGAGAAGATCAGCGTCACGTTGATGTTGCGGCCCTCGCCGATCATCCGCTGGATCGGAGCGAGACCCGCCTCGGTGGCCGGGATCTTCACCATCAGGTTCCGGCGCCGCAGACGCAGGTGGAGCTCGCGAGCCGCCGTCTCGGTGCCGGGGCCGTCGTGGGCGAGGCCGGGGTCGACCTCGACCGACACGTAGCCGTCGATGCCGTCGGATTCGTCGTAGACCCGTGAGAACACGTCGCAGGCGCCGTGGATGTCGGCGAGCACCATCGCCCAGTAGTCGTCGATGACCGGGTGCTCGTCGGCGGCGAGCTCGGTGAACTGCTCGTCGTAGTCGGGCGATCCCTGGATGGCCTTCTGGAAGATCGACGGGTTGGATGTCAGGCCTCGGACACCCCGGTCACGGATTCGTGCCAGTTCGCCGGACGTGAGATAGCTGCGCTTGAGGTTGTCGAGCCAGGGGCTCTGGCCCGTGCTCGGTCGAGAGTGCCTGCAGGCGGTTCATGAGCTGCTCCGTTCGTGTTCGCTGGTGGTTCCGGCGATCAGGTCGTTGGCGTGGATCACCACGTGGTCGGGGTTGATACCCAACCGGTCGAGGGCGACACCGCCCGGTGCGCTGGCGCCGAACCGGTCGATGCCGACCACGTCGTCCGCGTACTTGTGCCACCCCATGGAGGCGCCGGCCTCGACGGCCAGCACGGGCACGTTCGGTGGGAAGATGCCGCGGTGGAAACCGGTGTTCTGTTCGTCGAACCGGTCCCACGAGGGCATCGAGACGACACGGGCGGAGACGCCGTCGGCGCCGAGGCGCTCGGACGCCGTGACGGCGACCGGCACCTCGCTGCCCGTGGCGACGATCACGATGTCGGGCTCGCCGTCGCCGGTGACGATGCCGGCGCCGAATTCGACCGCCGAGCCGTCGGTGACGACCTCGATGCCCTGGCGGCTGAGGATCAGCGCCGTCGGGCCGTCGTGGGCCACGGCGTCCTGCCAGGCGGCGACGGTCTCGTTGGCGTCGGCCGGCCGGACCACGTGCAGGTTGGGGATCGCACGGATCGATGCGAGCTGCTCGACCGGCTGGTGGGTCGGGCCGTCCTCGCCGACGCCGACCGAGTCGTGCGTGAAGACGAAGCAGACCTTGGCGCCCGAGAGCGCCGCCAGTCGCACCGCCGGGCGCATGTAGTCGACGAACACGAAGAACGTGCCGCCGACCGGGAGGATGCCGCCGTGCAGCGCCATGCCGACCATGGCGGCGCCCATGCCGTGCTCGCGAACGCCGTAGTAGACCTGCCGTCCGCCAGGGTTCGACAGCCGACTGGGTCGTCTGCCCACCGAGCTGGGTGCCGGTGTTGCCGGTGAGGTCGGCGGCGCCGGCGACCAGGCCGGGCAGCGACGATTCGGTGGCTTGCAGCGCGGCCTGGATCGCCTTGCGCGTCGCGACCTTCTCGCCCCGTTCGTAGCGCGGCAGGTCGGCGTCCCATCCGGCGATCCCCGTGCCGTTCCATGCCGCGACCCAGTCGGCCGAGGCGGCCGTGGCCGCGTTGCGCTCGTTCCACCGGCTGTGGGCCGCGGCTCCGCGGCCACCGGCGTGATTCCGATACGCCTCGACGAGTTCGTCGGGAACCCAGAAGGGCTCGTTCGGGATGCCCATCGACCTCCTTGGTCCGAGCGACGTCGTCGGCATCGAATGCGAGGCCGTGTGCCTCGTGATCGTCGGTGTGGTCGGGCGAGGGGTACCCGATGTGCGAGCGCAGCACGAGCAGCGTCGGGCTGCCCGTGTGTGCCGTGGCCGACAGTCAGGGCGGCCTCGAGGGCGTCGAGGTCGTCGGCGATCTCACCGAGCTCGACGACGTTCCAGCCGTAGCTCCGGAACCGCCCGGGTACGTCGTCGCTGTAGGCGAGGTCGGTCGTGCCGTCGATCGTGATGTGGTTGTCGTCGTAGATCGCCGACGAGCTTGTCGAGCGCGAGGTGTCCGGCGAGCGACGCAGCCTCGTGTGACACGCCCTCCATGAGGCAGCCGTCACCGGCGATCACGAACGTGTGGTGATCCATCGCATCCGGGCCGAAACGCTCGGCCAGGATGCGCTCGGCGAGCGCCATGCCGACGGCGTTGGCGAAGCCCTGACCGAGCGGCCCGGTGGTGACCTCGACGCCGGCGGTGTGACCGGCCTCGGGATGACCCGGCGTCGCGGACTCCCACTGGCGGAAGGCCTGCAGGTCGTCGAGTCGCGAGTCCGTGGCCGGTCAGGAACAGCATCGAGTACTGCAGGATCGACGCGTGGCCGGCCGAGAGGATGAAACGGTCACGATCCGGCCACGCCGGGTCGGCCGGGTCGAACTTCATCACACGGCTGTACAGCACGTGGGCGAGCGGCGCGAGGGCCATCGCCGTGCCCTGGTGGCCGCTGTTGGCGGCGAGCGGGCGCATCCATGGCGAGGCCGCGGATCGACGTCGACGGCTTGTTGGTCGAGTTCGGCGGAGAGCGACGACATCGTCGGTGACACTATCGGTCGGCCGGGCGCGGGCCCGACCGGTAGGCGCCGGGCCGTCGTCAGTTCCCGATCGTGGCGATTCCGATGACGACCTCGTCGCTCAGAATCGTGTAGCCGTCTCGGCTGAACGGCACGCCGAACGAGGCGAACGACAACTCGCTCAGCGCACGCCCCTGACGCTGGTACAGCACTTCCAGGAACTGGCTGACCGTCTCGGTCGTCGATCGTGAGCGGGATCTCCAGCAGGACTCCGACGGCGAGGTCGGCCGGCCGTTCACGCTCGGTGCGCGTGACGATCACGTCGCCGATCTCGATTCCGATCAGGTCGGGGTCGTCGGCGAACGTCGATTGGTAGAAGCGTCGCCGATCACGTCGGAGATGCACGACTCGGCGCCGTCGACCGACACCTCTGCCATCGCGGTGATCGCCGTGTCGACGTCGGGGGCGAGCACGACCTCGTGCGACACGGACGTGGTGTCGTCGTCGGCGGGTCGGAAGTCGCCGGTGGACACGGCCAGGCGTTCGAGGTCGTCGCCGACGCGCTCGGTCGTCGTCGCGGCCCAGGCAGGCGTCGAACTGGCTCTCGAACTCGTCGTCCTCGGCTGAATCGTCGTCGGTCGTCTCGCTCGGTTCCTCGATCCAGCCGGTCGGGGAATGAGACGAGCGTGATCAGCGCCGTGCCGGGCGAGCTCCTGGTCGGCCATCTCCTCCTCGGTGAGATCCGGCGGGTCGGCGTCGTCGTCGGGCCGGCGCCGCCGTGGACTCGGTCGTCGTCGCCGCCGGCGTGACGGTCGCCGTCGGGCCGTGGGGCGGCGTGGTCGACGTCGTGGTCGGCGGGTGCGGTCGGCGGGGCGGTGGTCGCTGCGGTCGTCGTCGGGCGCGATCGGTGGCTGCGGGTCGTGGTCGGTGTCTCGGACGGGTCGGTGCTCGTCGTCGCCGACTCGCCGCCGGACGAGCAGGCAGGCGGCGACGACGGCGAGCGCGCCGATGATCGTTCGAGGGGTCACCGAAGATCAGCGTAGGGCCCGGCGGGTGCGGCGTGTCGGCTATTCGGCCGGTGGGAGCAGCGTGAACGGCACGATGTGCCAGGGGCCCTGGTCGATCGCGGCAGTAGGCGAAGATCTGCCGGTACTCGTCGAACTCGAGTTCGCCGCGCACCAGGCGGTACGTGAACTTGCCGGGTTCGACGGTGAACGGGCTCACGTTGCGGGCCAGGTGCTCGCCGGCGTCGGCGGCCTCGGGGTCGCCCATCTCCGTGCCGGAACACGACCTCGAACACGCCGCTGCCCGACTCGCCCGGCGGGCAGAAGATGAGCCCGACGAGGTGCGGCGCGATCGTCACCGGCGCCGGGCTCGGAGCCGCCATCGAGAACATCGCACCGGTCAGGTCGATCCGGGTCGACGGGCCCGGGCGCCTGTCGCATCTCGAAGTTCTCGACGAAGAGGGCCGACACGATCTGCATGGCGTCGAGGGTACCTGCGAAGATCGGACCGATGCACGACGACGCCGACCGCTGGAACGCCCGCTACCAGGGCCGATCGACGGGCGAGCCGATCGATGCCCAAGGGGCTCGGCGGCATCGAGCTCGGCCGCGGCGGGCGTTGTCTCGACGTGGCCTGCGGTCTCGGTGAGCAGTCGATCTGGGCCGCCCAGCAGGGATACGAGGTCGATCGCGCTCGACACCTCCGACGTGGCGATCACCGCGCTCAACCGGCCGCGATGTCTGGCCGGGGTCCGCGACCGCATCGACACTCGGGTCGTCGATCTCGATGACGGGTTCCCGACCGAGCTGACCAGCTCGTGTCGCGCTCGTGATCTGTCAGCGGTTCCGCGACCCGGCGCTCTACGAGCAGCTCGTCTACATGCTCGAACCCGGCGGGGTGCTCGTGATCACCGTGCTGTCACAGGTCGGGCTCGACGGCGAACCCGGCCCGTTCCACGCGCCGCCCGGCGATCTGGTGTGTGCGTTCCGGCAGTTCGACGTCGAGGTGCTCCGCAGCGTCGAACTCGACGGCGAGGCGACCCTCGTGGCCCGCCGCCGTTGAGGCTCAGCCGTGGTCTGCGAACTGGAAGCGGACGCGGCGGTTGTGGCGTCCCTTGTTCTCGACCTTCGTGATCCGGATCGGGCGGGACTGCGCGGTGTTCGACAGGTGGGTGCCGCCGCACGCCTGCCGGTCGACGCCGTCGACGTCGATCACCCGGAAGGTGCCCTCCGGCGTGGGCGGGGGAGCGACCGACATGCTGCGCATGAGGCCGCTCTCGGGCGTCGCTTCGTCCACCGGAACGTAGTGCGAGGACACCGCCAGCGCTCGCTCGATGACGTCGTTGATCGGGGCTTCGAGCGCCCGTAGCCGGTCGTTGTCGACCTCGGGCAGATCGAAGTCCATCCGGCCCCGACCGTCGCCACCGATCTGCGCGCCGGTCACGAGTGCGCCGGAGAACTCGTCGAAGACGAAGGCGTTCAGGACATGACTCATCGTGTGGAGCGACGCGACCGCCAGGCGGTGCTCGGCGTCGACGGTCACGGTGACCACACCGGTGGCGGCCGCCGACTCGTCGTCGAACACGTGCCACCACGTGTCGCCGTCGATCTCGATGTGGGTCACGGACGCTCGACCACCGGACCACTCGATCGCGCCGACATCGCTGACCTGGCCGCCTCCGCCCGGATGGAACGCGGACCGGTCGAGCGCGACCGCGCCCGGTCGGGCGTCGACGACGTTCGCCTCGTGTTCGTAGAGATCGGGCTGCTCGTGGCACAGGTAGATCGCCATGGCCGTCATCGTAGGGATCGGTCAGCCCTCCCGGCACCTTGAGCACCATGCGGTACGAGTCGCCGGCGGGAACGAACCCGAACCGGCGGGAGTCGACGGTGGCGACCGACCGGTTGTCGCTCACCGCCTCGAACGTGTCGCCGCGAATCTCGCCGACACGTTTGACCAGCCAGAAGCCCGGTTGACCGGGGTGTTCGAAGCACCTGATCTGGCCACGCCGCAGCCGCCGCGACCGCACGGCGATCAACCCGTCGCCCGACCGCAGCGCCGGCAGCATCGAATCCTCGGCCACGACGAAGCGTTTGATCGGGACCACGGGTGGGCAGTGTAGGTTTGACGCCGTTCCGCCCTCACGCCGTGTCCTCACGGCACTCACCAAGGAGAACCACCGAATGTTCAGCCGCCTCTTCGAAGGTGCCACCGTGGCACATGCGCACTGCGACCTCTACTGCGGTGTCTACGACCCCGCACAGGCGAAGATCGAGGCGCTGTCGTGTCTCAAGACGATCCAGAAGTACCACGACTCCGACGACGACCACTTCAAGGCCCGTTGCATCATGGTGAAGGAGCAGCGCGCCGAGGAGGTCAAGCACCACCTGATGGTGCTGTGGGCCGACTTCTTCACGAAGGACCACTTCGCACAGTTCCCGCAACTGCACGAGATGTTCTGGGACGCGATCCACGGTGCCGGCGACGTCAAGAAGTCGCTCGACGCTGCACCGGCCGAGGCCCTGCTCGCCAAGATCGACGAGATCGCCGACGTCTTCTGGCAGACCGAGAAGGCCAAGGGCATGGGTGTCTACCCGCCCAGCTGAGACACCTCGTCCACTCGTCACGGCGTCGGCCGGCCATCTGTGATGGGCCGCCCGGCGCCGGTGCGCGTGCAGCCCCCGGCGGTCGGTCGTCGAGCGGGGATGTGGCCGCGGGCGAACGGGCCGGCGGAGCCGGTGTTAGCGTCACGACGGCATGGCCAGCGACACGACATCGGCCGAGGCACCCGCAGCGACCGATCCGAGGTCGACCCGCGACCAGATCCTCGACGAAGCGCTGCTCTGTTTCGCGCACGCGGGCTACGAGGGAACATCGCTCAACGACATCGCCGCAGGCGTCGGCATCCGGCGTCCGAGCCTGCTGCACCACTTCGCCTCCAAGGAGGCGCTCTACCAGGAGGTGTTCGAGCGACTCCTGGGTGACTGGTTCGACCGGCTGACGACGGCGATCGCTGCACCGCAGGCCGGGTGGGACAAGGTCGAACTCGTGCTCCGTACCGGGTTCCGGTTCTTCGCCGACAACCCGAACTATGTCCGGATGGTGCGCCGTGAGGCGATCGACGGAGGCGAACACCTCGCGATCGACCTCGCGAGTGTGTTGCGACCGATGTTCGACCTCGCCGCCGAGTACTTCGAACACCAGATGGAGGCCGGCGTGTTCACACCGCAGGATGCCCGGCAGTTGCTGATCACCGGATACGGCGCGTTGCTGTCGTACTTCTCGGACGAACCGTTTCTCGAGGGATTGCTCGACGTGGCACCGCTCTCCGATGAGGCACTCGCCGCCCGCGAAGAGCACGTCGTGCAGTTCTTCAGGTCGGCGCTCCTTCCCTGAGCCCGAGCTGAGCCCGCCACCTGCCCTGCCGACCGATTGACGGCACACCGACGATGCGGGTCGGTACCGTTGTCGGCGCATGAGCCCCGGCATCACCCTCTCGGAGTCCGCATCGAAGGCCCTGCTCGTCGAGTACGGCCTGCCGGTGCCCGACGAGCGGCTCGCCACGACGCCTGCGGAAGCCGCCGAAGCTGCCGTGGAGATCGGGTTCCCGGTCGTGGCGAAGCTCGAAGGCGACACGATCGCCCACAAGACCGAACGGGGTCTCGTCCGCCTCCGACTCGGCGACGCGGCGGCGGTCGAATCCGCGGCGACCGAACTGTTCGCAGCGGCCACCGATGCCGACGGCGAGGTTCGCGTGCTCGTCGCGCCCATGGTGGGCGGCAACCGCGAGTTGATCATCGGGCTGCTGCGCGATCCGCAGTTCGGCCCAACCGTCATGCTCGGGGTCGGTGGCATCCTGGCCGAGGCGGTGGCCGACGTCGTGTTCCGGCCGGCGCCGCTCGACGCCGCGACGGCGACGGAGATGATCGCCGATCTCGCGACCCAGGCGTTGCTCGGCGAGTTCCGCGGTGAGCGGGCCGTCGACCGCGACGCCATCGTGGAACTGCTCGTGGGGCTCGGTCGGCTGGCCGCGGAACGGCCCGACGTCGTCGGCGTCGACGTCAACCCGTTGATCATCTCCCCGGACGGCAGCCCCGTCGCAGTGGATGCACTGGTCGAGGTGGGGGAGCCGGTCGCCACGCACGCCCCGACGCGCGAGCGCCCATCCGACGATGCGTTCCGGGCCCTGTTCGAGCCGCGTGGCGTGCTCGTGACCGGCGCGTCGAGCCATCCCGGCAAGTTCGGGTTCGTGTCGCTCCACAACCTGCTGGCATCGGGCTACCAGGGTGCCGTCTTCGGTACGAACCTGAAGGGTGAGGTCGTGCTCGGGATCGACACGGTGGCCGACATCGACGAGCTCCCCGATGATGCCATCGATCTCGTGTTCGTGTGCACCCCGGCGTCGACGAACCCTGCCATCCTCCGCGCATGTGCCGCGAAGGGTGTTCGTGCCGCGTTCCTGACATCGGCCGGCTACGGGGAATCCGGCGACGAGGGGCGCGCGGCCGAGCGTGAGCTCGTCGAACTCGCGGACGAGCTCGGCGTGCTGCTCGCCGGTCCGAACGGCCAGGGTGTCGTGTCGACACCGGCGCATCTGTGTGCCCAGATCGTGGCGCCCTATCCGCCGGCGGGTTCGATCGGAGTCGCCAGCCAGTCGGGCAACTTCGTGTCGAGCTTCCTGAACCTGTCGCGGTCGTCCGGTGTCGGAATCAGCCGCGCCGTCTCGGCGGGCAATGCCGCCGCGGTGAGCGTGGCCGACTATCTCGACTTCTACGCCGCCGACCCGGCGACATCGGTCGGGCTGGCCTACATCGAGGGCATCACCGACGGCGAAGGGCTGCTCCGTCGGCTCGGTGGAGCGGCGGCCCGCAAGCCGTTGGTGCTGCTCAAGGGTGGTGCCACCGCCGGCGGCGCCCGTGCCGCCGCCAGCCACACCGGAGCGCTCGCGGCCGACGACAAGGTGTTCGACGGGGCCTGCCGGGCCCACGGCATCACGCGGGCGGGCAGCGTCGAGGAGGCCTACGAGTTCGCGGCCACGTTCGCCACCCAGCCGTTGCCGTCGGGCCCGAACGTCGTGGTGCTCACCACGGCCGGGGGATGGGGAGTGGTCACGGCCGACGCGATCACCCGTGACCCCGACCTCGTGCTGCTCGAACTCCCCGCCGACCTGCTGCACTCGATCGACGCGCAACTGCCGCCGCGATGGAGCCGCAACAACCCGGTCGACTGTGCGGGTGGGGAGACCCGTGACACGATCCCGACCGTGATGGGTCTCATCGCCGACCACCCGTCGGTCGACGCGATCGTCTACATCGGTCTGGGGATCCAGTCGAACCAGGCGCGGCTGATGCGTGAGGGACACTTCTATCCCGACCACGGGCTCGATCGGATCGTCGACTACCACGAGCGACAGGACCGCCGTTTCGCCGAGGCCGCGGCCGAGGTGAGCACCCGCAGCGGCAAGCCGGTGCTCGTGGCGACCGAACTCGCCGTCGCCGACCCGGACAACCCGGGCCCGGCCGCACTGCGTTCGACCGGTCGCCTGGCCTACCCGAGTGGTGATCGAGCGGTCGCCGCCCTCGGAGCGCTGTACCGCCGCGCCCGCTACTTCGAGCGGCGCCGCTCGTGAACCACCCTCGTCGGGTGCCTCGGACCCGTCCGGGCACCCACCCGATGTTGGTGCTCGCGATGTTGGCGGCGATTCCGGCGGTGCTGCTGTGGGCGATCTGGCAGTGGGCCGACGGTCGCGCCCAGGTGGCCGAGGATGCCGTACCGCCGCCCGAGGAAACGGTGCCGGCTCCGGAGCCACGTCTCGCCCTGTCGACCCAGTTGCTCTCGATGCGCCGATCAGCGGCACAGCTCTCGCGTGACCTGAACCTCGAAGCGTTCCAGACGGCCGTCGTGCCGCTCACGGACAGCGTGAACGCCACCTCGTGCGCAGCGGTCTCGCTCGACGGTGTCGTCGTCGGTGAGGCGAACGCGTCGCTGGCGGTGATCCCGGCGAGCAACCAGAAGATCCTCGTCGCCGCCGCCGCCGAAGAGGTGCTCGGCGCCGACTACACGTACAGCACCACCGTCGTCGGTGCTGCACCCGTGAACGGGGTGATCGACGGCGACGTGTACCTCGTCGGCGGCGGTGACCCCCTGTTGTCGGGGGACTGGTATCCGGACTCCGACCTCGACCGGTTCCCCACGTTCAACGCCACGTCGATCGATGCGCTCGCGGCGCAGTTGGCGGCCGCAGGCGTGACGCAGATCAACGGCGTGGTGCGAGGCGACGGCAGCCGCTACGACGACGAGTTCTACGCACCGGGTTGGGGCGAGGGCGTCGCCGGGCTCGAGGCGGGCCCGTACGACGCGTTGCTCGTGAACGACGCACGCATTCGCGGCGACGACCAGCGTGGCAGCGAGCCGAACGAGGCCGGCGCCCGCGAGTTCGTGCGGATCCTGGGCGAGCAGGGGATCGTCGTCTCGGGTGGCTCGGCCACGGGGATCGCACCCGACGGCCTGACCACGTTGGCCACGGTCGAATCCCAACCGCTGTCGGCGGTCATCGCCGAGATGCTGGCGAACAGCGACAACAACACCGCCGAGATGATGGTGAAGGAGATCGGGCTGGTCGGGGCCGGGTCCGGCACGCGGGTGGCAGGGCTCGAGGTCATCGGCGGCACGATCGCCGGCTGGGGTGTCGACGTCACCGGGCTGATGATGGGCGACGGCAGCGGGCTGAGCCTCGACAACCGGATCACGTGCACCACGCTGCTCGGCGTGCTGCAGCACGTCGGGGTCGACAGCGCCACCGGGCAGGGGCTCGCCGTCGCCGGCGAGTCCGGCACGCTGGTCGAGGTGTTCGTCGACACGCCGGTCGCCGGTCGCCTGCGTGGGAAGACGGGGACGCTGAACAACTTCCCGACCGACCAGGATCCGCCCGCGGTCAAGGCGCTGGCGGGCTACCTGCCGGTCGACGGTGGCGGCGCGATCGAGTACGTGCTGTTGCTGAACGGCCCGACGATCTCCGATCAGAACGAGTACCGGCCCGTCTGGGCGGAACTCGTGACCGCGCTCGACTCGTTCCCGGCCGTGGCCAGTCCGCGAGCGCTGGGCCCGCGATGAGCCGTCGCAGCGGCGTGCCGCTGGTCAGGCTGACCATCTTGGCGCTGGTGCCGGCCCTGGCGATCGCCGGAGTCTGGCAGTTCGCGGACGCCAATGTGCCGCTGCCCACGACCACCACGACCACGACGATTCCCCCGGAACCGGTCGACGAGCTCGCCACCGACCTGCTCTCGCTGCGACGCCATCCGACGCCACTCGCGGAACGAGCGGCCGAGGACGACGCCGAGGCGGTGTTCGTCGGGCGGGTCGCCGCGCTGGGCGACGAGATCGGTGACGCGGTCGTGCCTCCGCATCGTCGACGACGCCGATGTCGTGGTCGAGTTCGGTGCCGGGATCGGCGTGATTCCGGCCAGCAACGAGAAGCTCTTCGTCGCCGCGACCGCGCTCGGGTGTGCTCGGAGCCGACCACCGATTCCGGACCGAGCTGATGTCGGTGCCGCCGGAGGCCGGCGTGATCACGGGCGACGTCTATCTCGTCGGAGGTGGGGACCCGGTCCTGAGGACCGCCGACGTCCCCGACCCGCAACGTTACCCGGCGTTCAATACGACATCGCTCGACGAACTCGCCGATCAGGTCGCGGCACTCGGCATCACCACGATCGACGGGGATGTGGTCGGTGACGGGAGCCGGTACGACGACGAGTTCCGTGTGCCGAGCTGGGGTGACGACATCACCAGCGCCGAAGCCGGCCCGTACGACGCCCTGCTGGTGAACGACGGGCTGATCTCGAACGGCAACTACGGCCTCGACCCGAGCCGCGGCGCCGCACGGACCTTCACCGATCTGCTGATCGCCCGGGGGATCACGATCACCGGTTCGGCGGCCAACGCGACCCGGCCGGCAGATGCCGGGCTGACGACGCTCACGTTCATCGAATCGCTGCCGTTGACCGATGTGCTCGTGGAACTGATGCACACGAGTGACGACAACACGGCCGAGATGCTCGTGAAGGAGATCGGGTTCGTCGCGGGCGAAGGTGGCACTCGGCCGGCCGGGCTCGACGGTCGTTCGCACGACGCTCGGGGGTGGGGCGTGCCGCTCGACGGCGTCGAGTTCCAGGACGGATCGGGTCTGAGCCGACTCGAACCGGTCCACCTGTGCGGCTCTGGCTGCGCTGCTCACGGCGACGCCCGTCGCGCGACGAGCTCCGCGACGTGCTGCCCGTGGCCGGCCGCGACGGCACGTTGGCGACGCAGCTGCTCGACACGGAGGCCGAGGGTCGTCTCCAGGCCAAGACCGGCACCCTGACCGACGTCAAGGCCCTGACCGGCACCCAGCCGGGTGCCGACCGACGTGACGTCGACTTTGCGCTCGTGCTCAACGGCGACGGACGTCGACGACGCCGAGGTCTACGGGCCGATCTGGAAGCGCCTCGTCGCGCTGATCTCCGACTATCCCATCGAGGTCGAGCTCGACATCGACCGATTCGCTCCGCTCTGATCGGTCCCGCGCGCAGCCGTGCCGGCGACCACGGCCTAGCCTGACGTCATGGCCGTGATGCCGATGTTCCCGCTCGGTGTCGTGCTGCTCCCCGGTGGGGTGCTTCCGTTGCACGTGTTCGAGGAGCGGTACCTCCAGATGTTTCGAGAGATCCTCGCCGACGACGCGCAACCCGCCCGAGTTCGGCGTGGCGCTGATCACGAAGGGTCGTGATGCCGGTGGCGGCGACGAGCGGGCCGACGATCGCCACCGAGGCGCGTATCCTCGACATGCAGGCCACGCCCGATGGCCGGTACGTGCTGGCCGCCGTTGGCACCGACCGGCTGCAAGATCAATGCGTGGTTGCCGGACGATCCGTATCCGGTCGGCCGACGTCGACGTGTGGCTCGACGCCGACGTCGAGCCGGGCGGCGACGCGGCCGAGTTCGGCGATCGTGTCAGGGCAGCTCACGAGCGTGTCGACGCCCTCAACGAACTCGCAGAAGAGCTCGGCGACGAGACGCCGCCGCCGACCGAGATCAGCGACGATCCGCTCCTGGCCGTCTACCACCTCGGCTCGCTCGCCCCGATCGGGCCCGCCGACCGATACCGGCTGCTCGCCGCGCCGGGCCTCGACGAGCGGCTCGACGTGCTCGATTCCGCGCTCGACGACGTCGAAGCTGTGCTCGAATTCCGTCGTACGTGATAGAACACGTACCCATGTCGAACGACACCGCCGCGCCGACGAACGAGGCCATCGCGACGAACGAGGCCACCGCCGAGAGAACTGAACGAGGCACGAACCGCATCGGTCGGCGAGGTCGTCGAGTTCGTCAAGACCTACGCCAAGCAGGAGACGGTCGGCCCGCTCACCGGCGCCGGCCAGTGGATTGCGTTCGGCGCTGCTGCGGCGATCTGCCTCGGCATCGGGCTCTCGCTGCTGCTGCTCGGCCTGCTTCGTCTCATCCAGTCCGAGGCCAGCGACATCGCCGACGGTCGGCTCTCGTGGCTGCCCTACACGATCGTGCTCGTGGTGGCCCTGCTGCTGATCGCCGTCACCGTCGCTCGGATCAACAAGACGTTCCTCAACAAGGAAGACAAGCAATGACCAGCCCATCACGGATCAGAAGATCTCGCCGGACGACCTCAAGAACAAGCTGCAGTCGTTCCAGGACGGCGTGCAGGGCAAGGTCGACGACAAGAAGAACACCCTCGCAGCCGCTGGCGGCGGTGCACTCCTGGTGCTCCTCCTCATCGTCTTCCTGCTCGGTAAGCGTTCCGGCAGGAAGAAGACCACGCTCGTCGAGATCAAGCGCCTCTGATGGCAGTCGTCCCCAAGGCCGTCAAGATCCGTCTGCTGTCCAGGGCCAACTTCGGGGGTGGCCTGCTCGTCAACCTCGTGGCGTTCGTGGTTCAGCCTGCGTCCTACCTCAAGCGAATGTCGATCATTCGTGGGTTCCAAGGTTCCAGCATGGTCTGGAAGGTCGTGGCGATCCTCGCGTACAGCCCGGCCGCCTCCAAGCGCATCTTCGGCAAGAGCACGGAGGTCGTCGACGTCTCGCGGCTCGGTTCCGAGCGCTTCATGCACGTGACGACGGCAACGCCGATGAGTCGCCGGCGTCGTCGCAAGCTCGCGAAGCGCGGCGTCAGCGTTCCCACACTCAAGGAGCAGAAGGCGTACGGACGTCTCTGGGCGGCGAAGGCCGACGCGGCCAAACGTGCGTCGTGATCGTCCGGCTTCGCCAGCCGAAGCGTGAGGTGACCGTCGAGGGTGCTCGCACGGTCAACCAGCTGCTCGACGAGCTCGAGATGAATCGCGAGTCGTTCCTGGTGATCCGCAACGGCACACTGGTGCCCGGAGACGGCCGACTCGACGACGACGACACGATCGAGATCCGGCCCGTCATCTCCGGAGGCTGAGTGGCGCGTCGGTCCGGTACCGACGTTGCCCACGACGTGATGGAGGTGAGATGAACTTCTCGAAGTGCCGTGTGTGCGGCGAACGGGCGATCATCGACCTGCCGCGCCACAACGCGAACTTCTGCGCCGAGCATCTGCTGCAGCTGTGCCGCCGCCAGGTCGAGAAGGCGATCAAGGATCACGACATGCTGTCGCCCGACGACCGGATCCTGGTGGCCGTCAGCGGCGGCAAGGATTCGCTGGCCGTGTGGGACATCCTGCTCGAACTCGGGTACTCGGCCGACGGCTTGTACATCGGCCTCGGCATCGGCGAGTACAGCGACGTCAGCGGCGAGTACACGCGAGCGTTCGCCGATGAACGAGGCCTGACGCTCCACACGATCGACCTGCGCGACGAGTACGACTACGACGTGCCCACCGCCGCCAAGGTCACGAAACGGGTGCCGTGCTCGGCGTGCGGGCTGTCCAAGCGGCACCTGTTCGACAAGGCCGCACTCGACGGCGGGTACGACGTGGTGGTCACCGGCCACAATCTCGACGACGAGGCCGCCGTGCTGTTCGGCAACTCGTTGCGCTGGGACGTCGAGTACCTGGCTCGGCAGCATCCGGTGCTGCCGGCCCGCGACGGCTTCCCGAAGAAGGTCAAGCCGCTGATGCGCCTGACCGAGCGCGAGATGGCTGCCTGGTGCATCGTGCGCGGCATCGACTACCAGGTCGACGAGTGCCCGATGGCGATCGGCAACAAGCACCTCGCCTACAAAGAGGCGCTCAACTCGATCGAGCGTGAGTCACCGGGATCGAAGTCGGCGTTCTACCTCGAACTTCGTCGACAAGATGTCGCCGATCCTGGCCGGGCTCAACCAGGCTGCAGCCGGTGAGCTGAACGAGTGTGACAGGTGCGGGTCGCCGACCACGGGCGAGACCTGTGCGTTCTGCCGGTTGCACGAGCGCGTCGGCGGGCACGAGCCGGTGCCGGTCGAGATGGTGTTGAACAAGAAGGCCCGCAAGGCGTATCTGGCAGCGCAAGCTGCAGGGGAGTGACGAGACCACGATGAAGGCTCTGGCTGCGGGAGACCGCGTGATGCTCCTCGACGCGAAGAAGCGGCGGTATCTGCTGTCGTTGCAGGACGGCGGTGAGTTCCACACCCACGCCGGCTTCGTGCCCCACGACGACATCATCGGACAGAACGACGGCGTGATCGTCAACAGCACGAAGGGCGCCGAGTACACGGTGCTGCGCCCGACGCTCGAGGACTACGTGCTCGAGATGCCACGTGGCGCGCAGGTGATCTACCCGAAGGACCTCGCGCCGATCTGCATGCTGGCCGACATCGGCCCGGGCATGAAGGTGTTCGAGACCGGCATCGGGTCGGGTGCCCTGTCGATGACGATGCTGCGCTGGGGCGCCGACATCGTCGGCTACGAGGTGCGCGAAGACTTCGCCAACCGTGCGCAAGGCGAACGTCCGCGAGTTCCTCGGCGCCGACGTGCTCGACCGCTACGAGGTGCACATCGCCGACAGCTACGAGGGCATCGTCGGCCGAGCACGGCCCGTTCGACCGGGCGGTGCTCGATCTCCCCGAGCCGTGGCAGGTGATCCCGCACCTGGAGCCGGTGCTCGTGCCCGGCGGCGTCTGCCTCGCCTACACGCCGTCGATCACGCAGGCGATGCAGGTCAGCGAGGCGCTCAAGGGCCGCTGGATCGACGTGCGCACCATCGAGGTGCTGCATCGTGGCTGGAAGGTCGACGGCCAGGCCGTGCGCCCCGATCACCGAATGGTCGCCCACACCGCCTTCCTCACGGTCGGCCGCTTCCTCGGCCAGGGCAACAAGGCGATGCGCACCGACCGCAAGATCGAACGAGTCCGGTAGCCGGCGGTGCGAGACGGAACAACGCTCTGATCGCCGGCGCGCTCGGCGACTGCACGCCTGCTGCGGGCGACGACGACCGGTGAGCGTCAGGTGCCGCAGAAGGTTCGGTAGCCGGCGCTGAATCCGTCGGGTGCCGGCTCGGCGAAACGCTCGGCGTCCGGTCGTTTCTCGAACGGATTGGTCACGACGTCGAGCAGCTCATGGAAGGGAGCCAGATCACCGGCCGTGGCGGCGGCGAGCGCCTCCTCGACGAGGTGGTTGCGGGGGACGTAGACCGGATTCACGCTCCGCATCGTCGCGGCGGCATCGGCACCGGTGCGGCCGGTCCAGCGGTCGAGCCAGTCGCCGACCGGCGCCTCGAACAGTGACGTCACCGCGACCCGACCCTGGAGCGAGCCGTCGGCGGCATCGGCGAGGCGGCGGAACGCCGTGGTGTAGTCGACCCGGTTCGACTGCAGCAGGTCCAGCCAGTCGTCGGCCAGCGCCCGGTCGCCCACCTGCTCGCCGGCGAGGCCGAGCTTCTTGCGCATGCCCGCGAGCCAGGCAGCGTCGTACAGGCCCTCGTACCGATCGAGCGCCTCGGTCGCCAGCTCGACCGCACGCTCCTGGTCGTCGTCGATCAGCGGAAGCAGCGCCTCGGCGAGGCGTGCCATGTTCCACAGACCGATCGTGGGCTGGTTGCCGTACGCATAGCGCCCGCCGTGGTCGATCGAGCTGAACACGGTCGTCGGTTCGTACACGTCCATGAACGCACACGGGCCGTAGTCGATCGTCTCACCCGAGATCGTGACGTTGTCGGTGTTCATCACGCCGTGGATGAAGCCGAGGCCCATCCACGTGGCGATCAGCGAGCTCTGCCGGCGAATCACTGCGTCGAGCAGCGCGAGAGGTGGATTGTCGGCGTCGACCAACTCGGGGTCGTGGCGCTCGATCGCGTAGTCGGTGAGTTGGCGCAGCCGGTCGATGTCGCCACGTGCGGCGAAGAACTGGAACGTACCGACGCGCAGATGGCTCGACGCCACCCGGGTCAGCACTGCGCCGGGCAGCATGCCCTCGCGTCGGACCATCTCGCCGGTCGTCACCGCGGCCAGCGCCCGAGTGGTCGGAACGCCGAGCGCGTGCATCGCTTCGCCCATCAGGTATTCGCGCAGCACCGGGCCGAGCGCGGCCTTGCCGTCGCCTCCCCGCGAGAACGGGGTGCGACCCGACCCCTTCAGCGCGACGTCGAACCGGTCGCCGTCAGGTGAGACGACCTCACCGAGCAGTACCGCACGGCCGTCGCCGAGTTGCGGGTTGAACCCGCCGAACTGATGCCCGGCGTACACCTGTGCGATCGGCGACGCCCCGTCGGGCGTGGCGGCGCCGGCGAGCACGGCGACGCCCTCGGGCGATCGCAGTGCGTCGGCGTCGAGGCCGAGGTCGGCAGCAAGCGCGTCGTTGAACTGAACGAAGGCCGGTGCCGGCACCTCGGTCGGCTCCCACGGTGCGCCGAAGTCGGCCAACCGTTCGGCGTAGGTGTTGTCGAACTGCAGCAGGGTCATCGGCGTCGCTTCCCGGGCGCGCAACGGCCCGGCATCGGGTGATGCCGGGCCGTCACCATCGAATGTCGTCCGATCCGGGCGTCGGTCGAGCTCAGGGCTCGATGAAGATGCACTCGCCGGGGCATTCCTCGGCGCTCTCGATGACCGCATCGAGCTGGCTGTCGGGGAACTCGGCGAGCCCTTCGGCACCCTCGGGGTTGCCCTTCGCCTTGGCGAAGATCTTGTCGCCCTCCACCACGTAGGCCAGGCCGTCGTCGAGCAGGGTGAACACGTCGGGTGCGATTTCTTCGCACAGACCGTCGCCGGTGCAGAGATCCTGGTCGATCCAGACCTTCATGTGATTTCGTTGCTCCTTGTGAGGGGATCGGTTGCCCATTCACTTTACCCGGTCTCGTTCGTGGAAACATAGATGCTGGGACGTGACCTGAGGTCGCGTGTAAGTTCCCGATGGCAGCCCACCCCGAGGAGCATTCCTGTGGCAGAACCGAGTTCAGAAGCCGGTGGAGAGGAGCCGATCGGCGACGACGTCGCCATGCTGGAGGCCCAGCTGTCGGTGATGGCCGAAGAGCTGGCCCACCTGCGATCGCGGCTGGCCGACACGCCGAACCGGGTGCGGTCCCTCGAAGAGCGCCTGCTCGAGACGAAGGGGCAGCTCTCCCAGGCGACGGCGCAGAACGAGAAGCTGAGCTACACCCTGCGCGAGGCCCGCGAGCACATCGCGTCGCTTCGCGACGAGGTCGACAAGCTCACGCAGCCGCCCAACGCCTACGGCGTGGTGGTCGGCAAGAACGCCGACGGCACCGTCGACGTGCTCACGAGCGGTCGCAAGATGAAGGTGCAGATGCACCCCGACATCGATCACGAGCTCCTCGACCTCGGCGCCGAGGTGGCACTCAACGAGAGCTTCGCGGTGATCGATGCCCGCCGACCCGAGTCGATCGGCGAGGTCGTCACGCTCAAGGAGGTCATGGAGGACGGCGTCCGCGCGATCGTGATCGGCCGCGCCGACGAGGAGCGCGTGTGCGAGCTGGCCAGCGTGTTGCGCGGGCACCGGCTGCGCAACGGCGACATGATGCGACTCGACCCGCGCTCGAACATGCTGCTCGAGAAGTTGCCGCGGCCCGAGGTGGAGGATCTCCTGCTCGAAGAGGTGCCCGACATCTCCTACGAGGACATCGGCGGTCTCGACACGCAGATCGAGGCGATCGCCGACGCGGTCGAGCTGCCGTTCCTCCACCAGGAGCTCTTCGCCGAGCACCGGCTCCCCGCCCCGAAGGGGATCCTGCTGTACGGCCCTCCGGGGTGTGGCAAGACGCTCATCGCCAAGGCGGTCGCCAACAGCCTCGCCAAGAAGGTCGCCGAGAGCATGGGCGAGGGCAAGGGGCGCTCGTACTTCATCAACATCAAGGGTCCCGAGCTGCTCAACAAGTACGTCGGTGAGACCGAACGGCAGATCCGCCTCGTGTTCCAGCGGGCGCGTGAGAAGAGCGAGGAGGGGTGGCCGGTCATCGTGTTCTTCGACGAGATGGACTCGATGTTCCGCACCCGCGGGTCGGGCATCAGCTCCGACATGGAGTCCACCATCGTGCCCCAGTTGCTCGCCGAGATCGACGGCGTCGAGGGGCTCCGCAACGTGATCGTGATCGGCGCGACCAACCGGGAAGACCTGATCGACCCGGCGATCCTGCGGCCGGGTCGGCTCGACGTGAAGATCAAGATCGAGCGCCCGAACCACGACGCGGCCCGCCAGATCTTCGCCCGCTACCTGACCGACGACATCCCGATCGCCGCAGCCGAGGCCGTGCCCGACATGATCGACGCCACGGTCGAGGAGATGTATCGCGACGACGACGCCAACCGGTTCCTCGAGGTCACCTACCAGAACGGCGACAAGGAGATCCTGTACTACAAGGACTTCTCGTCGGGCGCGATGATCGAGAACATCGTGCGTCGCGCCAAGAAGCTCGCCATCAAGCGGGTGATCGGTGGCGGCGAACGTGGCGTCTGCACCGACGACCTCGTGGCGTCGATCAAGCAGGAGTACAAGGAACACGAGGACCTTCCGAACACCACGAACCCCGACGACTGGGCGAAGATCTCCGGCAAGAAGGGTGAACGGATCGTGTTCATCCGCACCCTGATCTCCGAGGAGACCGACGAGGGGCCGATGGGCGGCCGCACGATCGAACGCACCCAGACCGGCCAGTACTTGTGATCCGCCGAGTCGCGTGACCGACTCGCCCGATGATCACCACCGGTCCGCCGCCGGGCTTCGACGGGCCGCAGCGGCCGGCGTGGTGGCCGTCGTGTGGGCCGCACCGATCGTGGCTCGGTTGTGGCGCACCCCCAACTCGTGGTGGATCGCGCGCGACGACGGCGTCATCACGCTGAGCCATGCACGGAACCTCGTCGATCACGGGACGATCGGTGTGTCGCCGGGCGGCGATCGGGTCGAGGGGTTCTCCAGCCCGCTCCACTTCGTGGTCGCCGCAGCGATCGACCTCGTCGGCGACCTCGACGCGACCGCGTTGTCGGTGGTCGTCCTCGCGGCAGGTCTGGGGGTCGCCGGTGTGGCACTCGGCTACGGCCTGGCCGCCCGGCTGGCGGAGGTCGGGTTCGGCGACGCACGATGGTCTGCAGGTGTCGGGTTGCTGGCGGGCGTGCTGACGGCGGTGACGTGGACGACGACCGGGTGGATCGGATCGGGCATGGAGAACCCGCTGATCGTCGCCGGGGCGCGCTGGTCGCGGGCGGGGCGCTGGCCGGGCTGACGACGACCCCGGCGAAGGTCGTCGCCGCGGTCGGGTTCGCCATGTTCGCGATCTCGCGGGTCGAGTTCGCTGCGCTCGTCGTGCCGCTGATCGGGGCATTGCTGCTGGCGTCCGTGGTCCGAGACGGTCGCCCCACGCGCCTCGACGGGGTGCTCGTCGCGGCGCCGCTCGCGGTGGTCGGCCTCGTCCATCTGGCGCGTCGCCTCTACTTCGGCGCCTGGTTGCCCAACACGGCGATCGTGCAGGACCGGGGTGCGGGCTCGGCGCAGGTGCTCGTGATCGCCGCGATCGCACTGTTCGCGCTCGGATGGATGGTGCGATCGTCGTCGGCTGACGGGTCGCGGCGGCGGCTGGGAGGGGTGGTTCTCACCGTCGGAGCGCTCGGCGCTCTGTGGCTCGATGCGACCGACCGCACCGGCGCGCCGCTCGGCGCGTTCCTCGAAGTGCCCGGGGTGCTGCCGCTCGCCCTGGCGACGTGGCTCGTGCTCGGGGCTCGGAGTGTGCTCGGCGACCGTGCCGTCGGCCGTCACCACTGGGTCCTGTGGGCACTGGCCGCAGTGCCGCTCAGTCAGGTCATCGTCGTCGGTCCGGCTCGTCTGGACGACTTCCGGGTGGCCGGCGTCGCCGTGGTGTTCCTGTCGTTGTCGCTCGTCGTCGGCGCGGCCGAAATGCTCGGCGACCTGCGCCGCGGCGAACTCGACGCCGAGTTGCCGCGGGCGATCGCCCGCACCGGCACGCGGGCAACCACTTCCGCAGTGCTCGCGGTCGCCCTCTCGATCGCGTTCGTCGGGGCGTGGCGGGGCGACCACGTGCGCCCCCTCGACTACGAAGTCGGGTGGGCGGACGCAGTGATCCTCTCGGTCGAGCAGTTCCAGCGCAACGAGTTCGGCGGGCAGGCGCTGGTGATCACCGCCAACCCCGACCTCGGGCAGGTGTCGTTCGCGAAGCGCTCGGTGATGGTCGACCTCGGTTGGCTGGGGGACCCGCTCCTCGCGACGCTCCGGTCCGAGCGCCCCGACCTGCTCGACGCCTACCTGGGTCGGGTTGCGGTGCCCGACGTGGTGTCGTCGCACTCGGGTTGGTCGTGTGAGTACCGCGGATGGCTGGAGTCGAGGGTATTCGTGGCCGACTACCGACTCGTCGACGACCCCCGCGCCGACTGGACCAGACCATCCGATGCCTGCCCACTGGACGGCCAGTTGGGCATCTGGGTGCGTACCGACGGCGACGCGGTCGAGCACGAGTACGGACTGGTGACCGATCTCATCGAGCAGGGCGACCCCGTCGGCGTCGTGCGGGCGGCGATCGACGAGTGCGACGGCGCAGGGGGCGATCCGCTGCGGTGCCAGCCCGTGCGGCGTGCGGTCCAGCGCGCTGCGCCCGCCCTGCGCGACCGCGGCACGTTCGATGCGGTGGTCGCGGAGTTCGAGCGCTCGCCGTCGGCGGCGTTCGATCGAGCCATGCTCCGACGCGAGGCCGGATGGTGGCGGCCTGCCGCCGCGGAGGTCGCCGTGCTCCTGGGCACGTCATCATGACGCCGGTGCAGATCCGACACTCTTGGCGGACTCGCCTCCGCGAGGTCGCCGCAGCCTTCGCCACCTTCGCGGCCGGGGTCGTCGCCGCGACCGCCGGAGCCGGCGTCGCGATCAGGGTCGTGGGTGCGGTCGTGTTCCTGGTCGGTACGTACCTGTTGCTCGATGCCCTGGTGCTGGCGGCCTCGTGGCGGCTCACCACCGAGGCGCTCAAGATCCCGACCCTCGCCAGTCGCCGACGTACGATCCCGGTTGGATCCGAGCTGGTCGTCACGCCGGCGGGACGGTGGTCCGGCACGATCGTCGTCAGCGGCCGACGTGGTACGCGGATGCTCCGCGTCAATCCGCTCGTGCATCCCGCCGACCTCCACGCCTGGTTTGCCACGATCGCCGACGGCGAGCCATGACCGCGGGCGATCCAGGCCGCCACCGACCGCACGTGAACGGCGTCGCGAGTCGTCGAGCCCGCCGTGCTCGCTGCATCGACGGTCGATGGATCGTTCGGTGTCGTTGCCCTGTCGGCCGTCATCAGTGGAGGCGATCTCGCCGATGCCGTGCTCAGCCAAGCCGATGGACACGAGACATTCCTGAATCCGATCGTCTTGTCGCCCGACGGTTCACTCGTCACGACCGTCGGCAACGCCGAGCCGGTCAAGGTGTGGGACGCATCGACCGGTGACCTCCTTGCGACGTTCCCAGTTTCGGAGCCGGCAGCGAGTGCAGCGTTCCACCCGACCGAGCCGTGGGTGTACGTCGCCGACGGTGACACGATCACAGTCCACACGCTCGACGTCGACGAGTTGCTCGAACTGGCCCAAGCCGATGTCGCACGCGCGGTGGCTCCAGCCGAATGTCAGCAGTATCTGCGACGCGACTGCGATGAGCTGCCCGAACCCGCGGACGGGCATCACGCCAACGGATCGGCCGACGTCGAGTTGTGCCCGGCGATCGACTCCCGCTTCGGGCCCCGACGGAGGGCACGCATGGCCCACACGCCCAGCATCGGGCCCGGGGCGAGCATGAGGAAGGCCCAGCCCCAGCCGTACTCGTCGCGCACGACCGGCACGAGGAAGATCGTGAACACGGTGAGCACGAACCCGGTGGCCAGCTGCACCGTGAGCGCCGTGCCGACATAGCGCGGCATCGGTGACCTCGGTGACGATCGTCGAGAACTGGGCGCTGTCGGCGACCACCCAGAACCCCCACACGAGCCCCACCCCGATCACGAGCGGCGACGGCGCTTCGACCAGGAACCCGATCACGAGGGCGACCGACGCTGACCACCTCATCGCGAGCGCCGCTGCCGCGGCCCGGCTGCGGCGATCACTCAAACGTCCCGCGTAGACCGAGCCGGCGGCGCCGATGCCGATCACGGCGAACGCGGCGAAGCTCGCCGCCCGACCGGAATCGAGCGCGTCGGTGTAGAACGCGGCCATCCACGCCCACATCGCGTAGAGCTCCCACATGTGCCCGAAGTAGCCGGCGCTGGCGAGCCGGAACTCGCGGTTGGCGACGATCGCCCGCAGTTGCGATGGGTCGAACCGTGCGGTGGCGACCGTGTACGGGCCGGGTGAACAGGCACGGTCGGCCACCAGCCCGCCGACCACCGTGAGACCCGACGCGATCAGGAGCGTGGCCTGCCAATCGAGCCCGCCGATCCCGTTGACCAGGTGGGGGAGCGCCGACCCGATCGTGAGCGCACCGATCATCACGCCGAGTGCAAAGCCGCGGCCGGCGCGGTACCACGACGACATCGCCTTGAGCGCCGGCGGGTAGACCGCTGCGAGGAACGCGCCCGTGACGAACCGCAGGACCACCGCTGAGCCGAAGTCGTCGACGAATGCGATCACGGCGTTGGCGCCCGCCGCGCCGAGCGCACCGATGAGAAGCAGGCGGAGTGGGGCGATCCGGTCGGCGAGGTTCATGACCGCCGACACGAGCGCCCCGCGCGACGAAGCCCAGCTGCACCGCGATCGTCAGCCAGCTCGCCTCGGAGTTGGAGAGGTCCCAGGCGTCTCGCAGCTGCCCCAGAACCGCCGCGGTCGAGAACCACGTGGCCATCGCGAGAACGAGGCCGAACGCGAGCAACGTCAGCTGACGCTGTTGCTCGTTGGTTCCCACGTCCACGGAACCCACGCTCCCACAGGCGGGATTCCGGCGGACGACCGGGGTGCTACCGCATCGCGGCGTCGATGAGCTCGAGGCTGCGGATCCGGTCGGCGACGTCGTACGTCGCAGCGGTGAGCATCAGCTCGCTCGCGCTGGTCCGAGTCGTGAGGGCACGCAGACCGTCAGCGACGCGCTCCGCGCTGCCCACGAGCTGGTCGGTGGGCATCCGGCGGGCCGCGTCGGAGTCGGGGTGGCGTTCGGCAACCTCCGGTGAGACCAAGGGGTGGCGACGATTCGTGCGAATGCCGAGGCGCAGGATGCGGCCGGGGAGGCCGATGCGTTGGGCCTCGTCATCGGTCTCGGCCGCGAGCGCGCCGACCCCGACGATCAGGTACGGCTCGTCGAGCACGGGTGACGCCTCGAAGTGGTCGAAGTACAGTCGGGTGGCGATGTCGGTGGCGCCCGTGTCGAAGTGGTGGGCGTAGGCGAACGGCAGGCCGAGCATGCCGGCGAGCTGGGCGCTGAACCCCGACGAACCGAGCAGGGCGATCAGGGGCGACGAGTCGAGGACCGGCGTCGCCCTGAAGCGTGTCCACATGCCGTCGTCGCGTCGGCGATCACCGAGCATGCCCATCACGTCGATGAGGTCGCGAGGAAACTGTTCGACGCTCTGCTGAGGCGCGTCGGCCGAACGCCGATGCCGTCAGCGGGTCGGTGCCCGGTGCCCGACCGATGCCCAGGTCGATCCGGCCCGGATGGAGCGATTCCAGCAGAGCGAACTGTTCGGCGATCGCGAGCGGTGCGTGATTCGGCAACATCACTCCGCCCGACCCGACGCGGATGCGTTCGGTGCGAGCGGCGAGGTGTGCGATCAGCACGCTCGGCGTCGTGCTGGCGACGGTGGCCATGTTGTGATGCTCGGCCACCCAGAAGCGCCGGAAGCCCGAGGCGGTCGGCGGTCTGCGCCACGGTGGTGGTGTCGGCGAGTGCATCGGCCGACGAGCCGCCCTCGCGGACGACGGCGAGATCGAGGACCGACAGCGCTGTCACGGTTCCACGCTAGGCCGGAGCCTGCGGAAACCGCAGGTGGAGCGCCTGCCCGCGGAACCGGCCGAACACGCCACTAGGGTCGCATTCATGGCGATCCGAAAGGTCTGCGGTATCGAGACCGAGTACGGCATCGTCGTGCGCGGCGCCGACAACAACCCGGTGTCGGCGTCATCGCTGCTGATCAACGCATACGTCAACGCCACCTCGCGCAAGATCGGGTGGGACTTCGAAGACGAGTCACCCGCCAACGACGCCAGGGGTTTCAACCTCGACGACGTCTTTCCACCCGAGATCGAATCGTCCCTGGTCAACGCCGTGCTCCCGAACGGTGCTCGGTACTACGTCGACCACGCACACCCCGAGATCTCCCTGCCCGAGGTCACCGATGCGCTCGAGGTCGTGCGCTGGGATCGTGCGGCCGACGAGATCGTCCGGGCCTCGATGACCTACGCCAACGAGATCCTCGGTGCCGGCGCGGAGATGGTGATCTACAAGAACAACTCCGACGGCAAGGGCAACAGCTACGGCTGTCACGAGAACTACCTGATGAGTCGCGACACGCCGTTCGGCCGGATCGCGACCCACATCACACCGCACTTCGTCACTCGCCAGGTGTTCTGCGGCGCCGGCAAGGTCGGCTGCGAGGAGCCGAACCGCCGCGCCGGGGACGTCGCCGTTCCAACTGAGCCAGCGCGCCGACTTCTTCGAAGAGGAGATCGGCCTCGAGACCACACTCAAACGCCCGATCGTCAACACCCGCGACGAGCCGCACTGCGATCCGCAGAAGTACCGACGGTTGCACGTGATCGTGGGCGACGCCAACCTCAGCGAGGTCGCCACCTATCTCAAGGTCGGCACCACGATGATCGTGCTGGCCATGATCGAAGACGATCAGCTCGGCGACGACGTGCTGCTCGCCAATCCGGTGTCGGCGATCCGGCAGGTCAGTCACGACCCGACGCTGACAGCCACGATCCTGCTCCGCGACGGCCGCCGAGCGACCGCGCTCGAGGTGCAGTGGGCGTTGCTCGAACGTGCCCGGAAGTACGAGCAGACGCACGGGCTCGACGCAGTCGAACGCCGAGGTCAGCGCCGACGTGCTCGACCGCTGGGAACGGGTGCTGTCGGGCCTCGAGTCCGACCCGGCGTCCGTGGGGCACTGGGTCGACTGGGTCGCGAAACAGCGCCTGGTCGACGGGTTCCGTGAGCGACACGACCTTCCCGCCGACTCACCCCGCCTGAAGGCGATCGACCTGCAGTACCACGACCTGCGGGCCGATCGGGGTCTGTCGTCCCGTGTCGGGTTGGAGGAGCTCGTCCAACCGGCCGATGCGATCGCAGCGATGACCCAGCCGCCCACGACGACGCGGGCCTACTTCCGTGGCCGGTGCCTCCAGAAGTTCCCCGACGACATCGTTGCGGCGAACTGGGATTCGCTGGTGTTCGACGTGGGCCGCGATCCGCTGCGGCGAGTACCGATGATGGAACCGTTGCGCGGCACAGTCGATCACGTGGGTAGCTTGATCGACGACTGCGATACTGCTGCCGAGTTGCTCGACCGACTCGGGCAATAGAGTTCCCTGACAAGGGAGGATGCGACATGGCTGAACGAACACAGCGACAGAAACCGACCGGTGACCGTGATGCCGAGGTCGTCGAAGAGGCGGCACCGGCCACGAACGAGGCCGGTGAGAAGCTGAAGGGCGAGCTCGACGATCTGCTCGACGAGATCGACGAGGTACTCGAGACGAATGCGGAGGACTTCGTCAAGTCCTACGTGCAGAAGGGCGGTCAGTGACGGTGGCGATGCCGTTCTTCGACCCGGCCACCGATCCGGGCTCGAACTTCCCCGAGCTGCTCCGTCGGAGCGGCCTGGGATCGGCCATCGACGCTGCCGGCACGATCGACGTGCCGCACGCGACCACGTGCGTGGCGCTCCGCTATGCGGACGGCGTGGTCATGGCGGGTGACCGCCGGGCGACCTCCGGGCAACTTGATCTCGCATCGCTCGATGGAGAAGGTCGTGCAGGCCGACCGGTACAGCGGCGTGGCGATCGCCGGTGCCGCCGGGCCGGCGATGGAGATGATCCGTCTCTTCCAGCTCCAGCTCGAACACTACGAGAAGGTCGAGGGCGCCACTCTGAGCCTCGAGGGCAAGGCCAACCAGCTCTCCGCCATGGTTCGCGGCAACCTGCCGGCTGCCATGCAGGGCATGGTCGTCGTGCCGATCTTCGCCGGCTACGACCTCCGCCGATCCGTCGGCCGGTTGTTCGCCTACGACGTCACGGGCGGCCGCTACGAGGAGCGCGAGTACGTGGCGACCGGGTCGGGCAGCCTGCACGCCAGCACGGTGATCAAGGTCGGATTCAACGCCGACCTCGACCGGGGTCAGGCGATCGATCTCGCGGCCCGAAGCCTCTGGGAGGCGGCCGACGCCGACTCGGCGACCGGCGGCCCCGATGCGCTCCGCGGGATCTATCCGGTGGTGGCCACGGTCACCGATGACGGGTGGCAGCGCGTCGACGACGGCGAACTCGCCACCCGCTTCGAGTCGATCGCCTCCGAGGTGCTCGCCCGGTCCGAGGTCCCGGCGCCGGGCACCGATGCGGGTGGTGAACCGTCGTGAGCACGCCGTTCTACGTCGCACCCGAGCAGGTGATGAAGGATCGCGCCGACTATGCGCGAAAGGGCATCGCCCGCGGCCGTGCGCTGGTCGCCGTGCGGTTCGCGAACGGTGTCGCGATCGTGGCCGAGAATCCGTCCGAGACGTTGCGCAAGGTCAGCGAGATCTACGACCGGATCGCGTTCGCCGGTGTCGGCAAGTACAACGAGTTCGACCAGCTGCGGGTCGCCGGCATCCGGGCAGCCGATCTCAAGGGCTTCCAGTACTCCCGTGACGACGTCGACGCCCGCACGCTGGCCAACCAGTACGCCCAGATCCTCGGCAACATCTTCACGCACGAGATGAAGCCGATGGAGGTCGAGATCCTCGTGGCCGAGGTCGGCCTCGACTCGGCCGGAGATCAGATGTTCCACATCCTCTACGACGGCACGGTGATGGACCAGCGCGACATCGCCGTCCTGGGCGGTGACGCCGAGGCCATCGCCGGCCGCCTCGACGGTGAGTTCGAAGAGGATCTCGATCTGAGTGCCGCGGTTCGGCTGGGCCTGGACGCCCTCGCTGGTCCCGATCGCGAGATCCCACACGCCGAACTCGAGGTGGGCGTGCTCGAGCGCGGCAACGGGCGCCGCTGCTTCCGGCGGCTGTCCGACGACGACGTCGCGGCGCTGCTCGCCGACTGACGTCTTGGTCGACGACCAGACCTTCCACGACGACATCGAGGGCTACTGCACGCCGCTGAGCGCTGCTCCGGTGCCGACGGTCGCGCTGCGGGTGTCGACCCGGTCGCGACCGGTTCGACGTGTCGGTCGAACGGTGGGGTGCCACCCGAGTGGTGGTGTGGCGTGCCGACGGTCTCCCGGGATCGTTCGTCGAGCCGCCGCCCGACGCCGACGCTGCCGGGTGCCGGTGGCCGGTGTCGGTCGAGATCCCCGTCGGCGGCGACTGGCGACCGGGCTTCCACCTGGTGACGCTCCGCGCCCACGATGCCCCGGCAGGCCGCGACGTCGCCCACGCCTGTTTCGTGGTGCCGAGCCGGCGCGCACACGCGAGCCGCACGCTGCTGGTGCTCGACACCAATACCTGGAACGCCTACAACACCTGGGGTGGCAGGAGCCTCTACACCGGTGGGACACAGGTGTCGTTCGGCCGGCCGTTCGCCCGCGGCATGCTCGACCGGCCCGAGGTCGACCGCGACGATCGCAAGTCGCGGCCGGTCCGGTGGGACGAGGAGCCCGACGCCGACGGCCTGATCTTCCAGGCGTACCGGACCGAGCACGCCTATCCCTCCGCCATCGGCTCGGCAGGGTGGTTCACCCACGGACGCCGGTTCGTCGAGTGGGCCGAACGCGCCGGCCACACGTTCGACATGCGCGGTGTCGACCGACCTCGAGCACGAATCCCGGCTGCTCGACGGATACGACCTCGTCCTCAGCGTCGGCCACGACGAGTACTGGTCGGCCGGGCAGCGTGATGCGGTCGAGGCGCACGTGTCGCGGAGGCGGGCGGTTCGTGTCGTTCTCCGGGAACACCATGTTCTGGCAGGTTCGCATCGAGCGTGCCGACGACGACGCACGGCGATCGTGAACATGGTGTGCCACAAGTACCGGGCCCACCTCGACGACCCGGTGGTGGCCGAGGGGCGCCCCGAGACGATGTCGGGCATGTGGGCCGACCCGCTGGTCGGCCGTCCCGAGTGGTCGTTTCTCGGTGCCGGTTCCGCATTCGGGCTCTACCACCGGTTCGGCAACGCGACCGCACGCGGCGTCGGAGGGTTCGTCGTGTACCGCCCCGAGCACTGGCTGCTCGAAGGCACCGGCCTCGGCTACGGCGATGTGCTCGGGGCCACCCACGGGGTCGTCGGCTACGAGACGGTCGGCGTGCCCATTCAGATGGACGAGTACCAGCAGCCGGTCGCCGCTCCTCGCGACGACCTCCCTCGCGACATCGAGATCGTCGGTCACGTGCCCGCCAGCAACCTGGGTGTCGGCGACTACCCGACATCGATCGCCGCGCTCGACGATCAGGGCGACCTCGAGTTCCTCGCGAGCCGCATCTACGGCGAGGACAGCGCCGACAACCGCCGCCGGGTGCGCAACGGCAACGCCGTGATGTCGACCTGCCGTCCATTCGGGCGCGACGGGGGTGACGTGGTGATCGTCGGCACCACCGACTGGGTGTTCGGTCTCGCCGACGATCCCGTGGTGCAGCAGGTCACCGCGAACGCGCTCGACCGCGGGGACGGCTGACGCTCCGGTCCGAGTTCGACCTCAGGGCAGCGGCCGCGAGTCGAGGATCCGGCCGCTGCGGTGGTGAATGAGCCAGAAGCCCAAGAAGAACGGGCGGAACCGCCTCGGCTCGATCGGAACGATGTCGCCGACGTAGTTGAGCGTGGCCCTCACGGACGACCCGGCGAGCGCGATGGCGGCGTTGTGGGGTAACTCGACGATCGCGCTGAGTGCCCCGACCGGTCGAATCACTCGGATCTGGTCGTAGGCGAGCACCAGGTCGTCGGCGTCCATCCGCCGCGCGTAGGCGGACGCCGACCTGACCGCCGGCGTCTGGATCCGGAGATGCGTTCGGTGGACCTCCAACGTCGCCCGCGGGGTCCGGACCGCTGCCGACAGGAACGCCGAACGGCAACGAGCGAGCAGTGCGTCGGGGAGGGGCGAGGGCGGAAGCGGTGGCGGCTGCCCCGCGGAGTCGGACATCGGGCCCATCCTGCCAGCGCACGACGACCGGCGTGCACTGCGCCTCGTCGATCCGAGCGTCGGCCGGCCGGTCACTCGCTCGTCTACGCTCGCCCTCGTGCCGGCGATCGACCTCAACTCCGACCTCGGCGAGTCGTACGGGATCTGGCAGCTCGGCGACGATGCATCGATGCTCGAATTGGTGTCGAGCGCGAACGTCGCCTGTGGCTTCCACGCGGGCGACCCCTCGACGTTGCGACGCGTGTGTCGGTCGGCAGCCGACCACCTCGTCACGATCGGTGCCCAGGTGTCCTACCCCGACCTGCTCGGCTTCGGGCGCCGGTTCATCGACATCGATCCGGGCGAACTCCGCGATGCGGTGCTCTACCAGCTGGGGGCGCTCGACGGCTTCGCCCAGGTGGCCGGCACCGGCGTCGGCTACGTGAAGCCGCACGGTGCCCTGTACCACGCCTGCATCAGCCATCCGGAACAGGCCGAGGCGGTGGTCGCCGCGGCGCACGAGTACGACCCCTCGATGGCGGTGCTCGGTGCGCCGGGTTCGCCGCTGCTCGCCGTCGCCGACGCGATGGGCATGGAACCGGTCGCCGAGGCGTTCGCCGACCGGGCGTACCTGCCCGACGGGCGGCTCGTGCCACGGACGCAACCCGGTGCCGTGCTGCTCGATCCCGGCGACGTGGTCGCCCAGGCCCGTTCGATCGCCGTCGACCACACCGTCGTGGCGGTCGACGGATCGTCGGTCGAGGTGCGCGCTCGCTCGATCTGCATTCACGGCGACACCCCCGGCTCCGTCGAGATGGCGAGGGCCGTCCGGTCGGGCCTCGAGGCGGCCGGGGTGGGGATCCACGCGTTCGTGATCTGAGGCCGGTCGACGGCGAGGCCCTCCGCTGGGACACCGCACCGACGCCATCGGTACGGTGGAAGCGTCAACTCAACCACTGGGGGTGGTCGTATGTCAGACCGTTTGCGCTTCGGGATCTTCATGGCCCCGTTCCATCAGGCCGGGGAGAACCCGACGCTCGCGATCGAGCGCGATCTCGAACTCGTGCAGCACCTGGACAAACTCGGCTGGGACGAGGCGTGGATCGGCGAACACCACTCGGCCGGCACCGAGATCATCGCATCTCCCGAGATCTTCATCGCAGCCGCCGCCGAGCGGACGAAGCACATCAAGCTGGGCACCGGCGTCGTGTCGTTGGCGTACCACAACCCGTACATGGTCGCGGAGCGTGCGGTCCAGCTGGATCACATGACCCGCGGGCGTTTCATGCTCGGTCTCGGCCCGGGCTCGCTCCCGACCGACGCGATCATGCTGGGCCTCGACCCGACCGAGACCCGTCCGCTGCTCGAGGAGGGGCTCGAGGTCATCATGCAGCTCCTCACCACGGACGACCCGGTGACGAGCCAGACGAAGATGTGGAACCTGACCGACGCCCGGCTCCACCTGCGCCCGTACTCCGACCCGCTGTTCGATCTGGCGGTGCCCGCGGTGGCGTCGCCGACCGGACCGCGGCTCGCCGGCAAGCACGGCATCGGTCTGCTCTCGATCGGCGCCACGATGGAAGCCGGATTCGACGTGCTCGCGCTGCACTGGGACGTGATGGAGGAGCGGGCCGCGACATTCGGCACCGTGGCCGATCGGGCCAAGTGGCGCCTGGTGGGCATGATGCACATCGCCGAGACCCGTGAGCAGGCCTACCGCGACGTCGAGCACGGAATCGTGCAGTGGTTCGACTACTTCCAGCACACGGCCGCGTTCCCCCAGATGGACGTCGGGGACTCGGGCGCCGTGCAGGAGGCGATCGACTTCGTCAACAACTCGGGGCTGGGGTCGATCGGTACGGCCGACGATGCGGTCGCCCAGATCGAACGCCTGCAGAAGCAGTCGGGCGGGTTCGGGTGCTACATGACGCTGGCCCACGAGTGGGCCAACCCGGAAGCCACCAAGCGCAGCTACGAGCTCATCGCCCAACGGGTGTTCCCGCAGTTCCAGGGCCAGGCCTACAGCACCCTCGACGCCAAGGCCCGGGCTCGGGAGGGTCGCGCCCATCTCGCCGAGCGCAACATGCAGGCGGTCACCGACATGACCGAGAAGCACGCAGCAGAACTGGCGGCCAAGAACGACAGCTGACACGTGCACGGCGTCGCCGGCTCCGGCAAACCGGGCGACCGGCGGTGATCCCGGCGACGCTGCTGTTACGGTTCGCGCATGGATCGCCGGATCTTCGGGATCGAGAGCGAGTACGGCGTCACGTGCACGCTGCGCGGCCAACGCCGGTTGAGCCCCGACGAGGTCGCTCGCTACCTGTTCCGTCGCGTCGTGTCGTGGGGGCGGTCCTCCAACGTCTTCCTCCAGAACGGTGCCCGGCTCTATCTCGACGTCGGTTCGCACCCCGAGTACGCCACGCCCGAGTGCGACTCGCTGTACGACCTGGTGGTGCACGACAAGGCGGGGGAGCGGATCCTCGAATCGCTCGTCGAGTCGGCCGAACAGCGGCTCGAGGAGGAGTCGATTCGCGGCACGATCTACCTCTTCAAGAACAACACCGACTCGGCGGGCAACAGCTACGGCTGCCACGAGAACTACCTGACGAGCCGTGACGACGACATGGCGCACTACGCCGAGGTGTTGATTCCGTTCTTCGTGAGCCGGCAGATCTACTCCGGGGCCGGCAAGGTGCTCCAGACCGCCCGCGGAGCGACGTTCTCGATCGCCCAGCGCGCCGAGCACATCTGGGAAGGCGTGAGTTCGGCCACCACCCGGAGTCGCCCGATCATCAACACGCGTGACGAGCCACACGCCGATGCCGAGAAGTACCGGCGTCTGCACGTGATCGTCGGCGACTCGAACATGAGCGAGTACGCGACGTTCCTCAAGGTGGGTGCGGCTGCCTGCATGCTGCGGATGCTCGAGGACAGCAATGTGGTGCTCCGTGACATGACGCTCGAGAACCCGATCCGGGCGATCCGCGAGATCAGCCACGACATCACGTGCCGACGAACGGTCCGGCTCGCCAACGGCAGGGAGGTCAGTGCGCTCGACATCCAACGTGAGTACCTCGATCGTGCGCTCAGGTACGCCGACAGCCAGGGCTTTCCGCCGCTCGAGCAGCGGGCGCTCGAGATGTGGGAGCACTGCATGACCCAGCTCGAGAACGACCCGATGAAGCTCGACCGCGAGGTCGACTGGGTGATCAAGTACAAGCTGCTCGAAGCGTTCCGTGAGCGCCATGACCTGCCGCTCGGTCACGCGCGGGTGCAGCTCCTCGACCTGCAGTATCACGATGTCGCCCGCGATCGCAGCCCCTTCTACAAGATGCAGGATCGGGGACTGGTCGAGCGGATGTGCGTCGACGCCGACATCGAGACCGCGATCGACGTGCCGCCGCAGACCACCCGGGCGAGGTTGCGAGGCGAGTTCGTGAAACGTGCCAAGGAGCGCCGACGCGACTACACCGTCGACTGGGTGCATCTCAAGCTGAACGACCAGGCCCAGCGCACGGTGCTCTGCAAGGATCCGTTCAAGAGCCGGGACGAACGGGTCGAGAAACTGATCGAATCGCTCTGACCAGCGAATACGACACCGATCCGGTGACGTGTTCAGATACCGTGGCCCCTTCGTGACCGAACTCTTCGACGCCCCCTCCGACCAGCAGGTTCCACCCGGCGATGATGAGTCGACGTCCGACGAGGAGTCGCCGAGATCGGGCGGATTGCCCCCTGGTGCCAAGGCGTTCTTCGACTGGGTCGTCGTGGTCGGCGTGGCGTTGTTGGTGGCAATTCTCGTCCGGACGTTCCTCCTGGCCCACTTCGTGGTCGAGGGGACGTCGATGTACTCCACGCTCGACACCGGTGATCGTGTCTTCGTCAACAAGCTCTCGTACCGCCTCCACGACCCCAACCGAGGCGACGTCGTGGTTCTCCACGAGCTGACCGGGTCGACCGAGCGCGATCTCATCAAGCGTGTGATCGCCCTGCCGGGCGAGGAGATCAGCATGGAGAACTGTGAGGTCTTCATCGACGAGAACCCCAACGACTCGATCCCGGCACAGCGGCTCAACGAGCCCTACCTCGACCCCACGGTGGTCACGCCCGGGCGATGCGGCACCTCGATCCAGCCGACCGTCGTCCCCGAGGACCACGTGTTCGTCATGGGCGACAACCGCCCCGGTTCGCAGGACAGCCGAGCGCTCGGCTCGATCTCCTACGACGACCTCGTCGGCCGCGCCTTCGTCGTGTTCTGGCCACGCTCGTCGTGGCAGTGGTTGTAGGCCAACTCGACCTCACTCGCCGGGCGCGACCGCGCTGCCAGTAGGGGGGAACCGGGACGACTCCGTCGCCCCTGGTGCGCTCGGCTCGACGGCGCCGAAGTTCGTGAGGGTTCCTCGTTCGGGTGAGGGCGTCAGGGTTCGGGAAACCCAGCGATGATCGGATGGGGGTGGGGCAAGGCGCGGTGAGCCCGACCTGACTTTGGTCAGGGAGCGGCGAGACGCAACGCAGCAGCCAGTGTCATCCGGCGTCACACGGCGCCGCTGGAGCCGATTTCGGCGTGGAAGGCGGCGACCATCCGATCGACGTAGTCGCTGTACACCCCGTCGATGCCCATTCGGAGCGCCGGGCGAAGGAGGTGTTCGTGCTGCAGGTCCCACGAGAAGGCGGTGCGTTCGAACCGGTGGAACAGTGCGACGAGGCCGCCGTTCCAGTCACTGCGACGGAGGTTGACACCGTCGATGCCGAGCCGGGCGAGGTTCGCCGCCCGTCGCTCGGGGCCTTCGTCCATGCGACCCAGCCGGGTCGAGTTCACCAGCTTCACGTCGTCGTCGAGCGGGCGCAGCGCCGCCAGGGCGTCGAGATCGTGGTGACAGAGCCAGGTGCGGGCCAGCAGGTCGTGGGCGTGTTCGCGGATCGTCTCGATGATCACCGCCCCGGATCGGTCGTCCTTGAGGTCGAGCGAGAGGTGATAGTCGGTGCCGCAGGCATCGAACAGTTCGGTCAATGCGGGGATGTGCTCGGGAAGCTCGTCGCGGCGAAGCGAACCGATCGGCTGTTTGCGCAGGAACCCCGACTTGATCTCACCGTCGTGGTCGAGCACGGCGACACCGTCGGACGTGACCCAGACGTCGCTCTCCAAGCCGGACGCCCCGAGCTTGAGCGCCAGCGCGAACGACTCGATCGTGTTGTCCGGGGCATGCGCCTTGGCACCGCGATGGGCGAAGGTGATCGGCGGATCGAGCAGTGAGGGGAGTCGCTGTTGCACGCGCTCCCATCCTGCCAGCCTCGTAGACTGCGCCCCGTGTTCAACCTGCAAGGCAGCGAGATCGTCATCGTGCTGCTGCTCGCGCTCGTCGTGCTGGGCCCGGAGAAACTGCCCGATGCCATGCGCAAGATGGGACAGTTCTACGCAGAGCTCAAGAAGATGTCGTCGGGGTTCCAGAGTGAGTTCCGCTCGGCGATCGACGAGCCGATGCAGGAGATCAGGGACACGGCGAACGTGCTCCGCGACTCGGCCGACCTGACGAAGCTGCAGAACGGAGAACGCGAGGAGAAGCCGAAGTCGGCCGAGATGGCATCCGTCGCCGATCCCGACGCCGTGCCGGCCGAATCGGTGTCCGACTTCGAGCGGCCGTCGGCCGACACGGCCTCCGCCGAGCCGGAGCTCGCCGCCGATTCGAAGCCGTCGCCGTTCTCGGGCGAGTCGTCGGCCGCCCCCCGGATCGCGCCCGTGCCGGGCGGCGAGCCTGCCGGCGATCCCCGCCCCGCCGATGCAACGGCTCCGGCGGCCGACGCCGTGCCGCCCGCCCCGGGGGGCGCCGCCGATTCGAAGCCGTCGCCCTTCTCGGGCATGTCATCGGCCGCGCCTCGCCCACAGGTGGCGTCATCGCCGAGCGATGATGTCCCGGTCGGCGATCCCTCCGAGGACGCTGCGGCAGCGACCGACGAAGCGCCATCCGGCGACGCGGAGGACAAATCCGTGGGCGCCGATCGGCCGACCGGGGCCGACGATGCCGCCGGTCGGGCTCGATGATCCGTTTGCGTCGGGCAGAGCGGCCCGATCCCACGGTGCCGATGAGCCTGTTCGACCACCTCGGCGAACTCCGCATGCGGATCATCCGGAGTGGTCTGGCGATCCTGATCGGCGCAGTGCTCGTGGTCGCGTTCTACGACACGGTGCTCAGTTGGCTGGTGAAGCCCTACGGTGACCTGTGTCGCCGGCGGCCCCCCGGGTACTGCGGCGATGCGTACGACCCGGCGACCGACTCGGTCAGCCTCGTCTTTCTCGATCCGGTCGAGGGCCTCACGACCCGCCTGCGCGTCGCGTTCTACGGAGGCATCATCCTGGCACTCCCGGTGCTCCTCTGGCAGCTCTGGAGGTTCGTCGTGCCGGCGCTCCACAAGTCCGAGAAGCGGTATGCGCTCGGCTTCGTCTCGTCGTCCGTCGTCTTGTTCCTCACCGGCGGTCTGATTGCGTTCTCGACCCTCGAACGGGCCCTCGAGTTCCTGATCGACTGGGCGGGAGCCGACGTCGAGGGCATCTTCCAGGTGGGTGCCTACATCCGGCTCGTCACGTTGATGGTCGTCGCCTTCGGCGTCGGTTTCACGATCCCGGTCATGCTCGTGTTCCTGCAGCTGCTCGGCGTGCTGACACCACAGATGCTGCTGGGTGCCTGGCGCTACGCGATCGTCGGCACGTTCCTCATCGCGGCCGCGATCACCCCGTCCGGCGACCCGATCTCGTTGCTGGCACTGTCCGTCCCGATGGTGGTCCTGTACTTCGTGGCCATCCTGATCGGCCGGCTCGTGCAGCGGCGACGGCAGCGCGCCGAAGCGGCCTGACGGCCACGCGGCCTGGCACACTGACGTCGTGCGCCCCGACCGGGACGACATCCTCGCCCGCTACTCGTTCGACCTCGACCAGTTCCAGCTCGATGCGCTCGACGTGATCGACGACCGGCGAGCACGTGATCGTCGCCGCCCCGACCGGCAGCGGCAAGACGGTCGTCGCCGAATACGGCGTGGAGGTCGCGCTGCGTGACGGGCCGCCGGGCGTTCTACACCGCACCGATCAAGGCGCTGTCGAACCAGAAGTACCGCGACCTGGTCGAGATCCACGGCGACGACCGGGTCGGTCTGCTGACCGGGGACAACTCGATCAACGGTGACGCAGCGGTGGTGGTGATGACCACCGAGGTGTTGCGCAACATGATCTACGGCCGCCGGGATCTCGACGATCTGGCCGTGGTCGTGCTCGACGAGGTGCACTTCCTCCAGGACACCTACCGCGGACCGGTCTGGGAGGAGGTGATCATCCATCTCCCGCAGCACGTGCAGCTCATCTGCCTCTCGGCCACGGTGAGCAACGCCGACGAGCTGTCCGACTGGATCGGCACGGTGCGGGGGCCGACGACCGCCGTGGTCGAATCGAAGCGCCCGGTTCGGCTCGACAACATGTACTTCGTGTCCGATCGCACCAACGACCGGCTCCACCTGCTGCCCACGATCGTCGACGGCCGCCCCAACAACGATGCGACCCGCCTCGATGCCAGCGGCGTGCGCCATGGTCGAGGGCGGCGACACGAACGGGGCCTGCACGGCAGCGGGACGCGCAAGCTGGCGACCCCGACCCGCATCGACACGGTCGAGACGATGCGGGAGAAGGAACTGCTGCCGGCCATCTACTTCATCTTCAGCCGGGCACAGTGCGACGAGGCGGCACGCACCTGTCTTGCCGCCGGTCTACGGCTCACCGACGAGGACGAACGTGCCCGCGTGCGGGAGATCGCCGACCAGCGACTGGGTGCGCTCGTCGCCGCCGATCTCGACGTCCTCGGGCACGAGCAGTTCATGGCGCAGCTCGAGGCCGGGATCGCCGCCCACCACGCCGGGATGGTGCCGCCCTTCAAGGAGGTCGTCGAACAGTGTTTCTCGGAGGGGCTGACCAAGGTCGTGTTCGCCACCGAGACCCTCGCCGTCGGCGTGAACATGCCCGCCCGCAGCGTCGTGATCGAGAAGCTGACCAAGTTCACCGGCGACCACCACGAGTCGCTGTCGCCCGGTCAGTACACCCAGCTCACCGGCCGCGCCGGTCGCCGGGGCATCGACGAGCTCGGCACCGCGATCGTGCTGTGGAGCCCGTTCGTTCGATTCGACCAGGCTGCCGACCTCGCCATCAGCCGCAGCTTCCACCTTCGCTCGGCGTTCCGGCCGACCTACAACATGGCGGCCAATCTGGTGCGGACCTACGACGCGCAGACGGCTCGCCAGCTGCTCACGCTGTCGTTCGCGCAGTTTCAGTCGGATCGAGACGTCGTGCGGATCGAGCGGCGACTCCAGCGCCAACGCGACCGCCTCGAGTCGCTCCGAGCCACTGCCGAGAGCCCGTTCGGTGATGTCGACGAGTATCGGACGCTGGTCGACGCCGCCACGGGGCCCCGGCTGCGCGACGACCCGATCGAGCTCGCGATGGCAAAGCTGCGGCCCGGTGCGGTCATCCACGCGTCGAAGGGAAAGGACCACGGCCCCGTCGCCGTCGTCGCGACGGCGAATCGGTCGGCCGGCCTCAAGATCACGGCGATCACGCCCTCGGGTCGGGTGATCCAGCTGGTCGGCACCGACTTCGACCTTCCGCCCAAGCAGATCGGCTCGGTCGTGCTGCCCGGCACGTACTCGCCGAACCGGAAGGACTACCGAGCCGAGGTGGGGCTCCGAATCAAGCGTGCCCGGCTCGGCCCGCGCGCCGGTCGCCACGAGGCGGAGCCGGACCGGGTGACGTCGACGCGTCACCCGGTGGAGGAGGATCCAGACCTCCGGGAACGACTGAAGGCGGCCGATCAGGCGGATCGGGTCGTCCGTGAGATCTCCGAGCTCGAACGACGCGTCGAGCATCGCAACGCCACCCTGGCGCGCGAGTTCGACGGGGTGCTCGCGATCCTCGACGAGCGCGGTCTCGTCGACCTCGAGGCCTGGACGCTGACCGACGCCGGAGACATGCTGGCACGGGTGTTCCACGAGAGCGACCTGCTCGTGACCGAGACGATTCGCGCCGGGGTGCTCGACGGAGTGGACGCCGCGACGCTGGCGGGACTGGTGTCGACGTTCGTCTACGAGCACCGTTCGCCCGACGACCCGCCGATGCCGTGGTTTCCCGACAGCGCCGTCCGCCGCCGCTGGCGATCGATCGAACGTCTGAGCGAGGAGCTGGCCCATCTCGAGCTGGTCCAGGGGCTCGCTCAGCACCGTCCACCCGACCCCACGTTCTTCGCGATCGCGTACGCCTGGGTGGCGGGGGAGGGGTTCGCCGAGGTCGTGGCCGACGAGGAGGTGACCGGAGGCGACTTCGTCCGCAACGTCAAGCAACTGATCGACGTCCTCCGGCAGGTCGCCATCGTCGCCCCCGACGCCGAGACCCGAGCGACCGCTCGCTCGGCGGCCGAATCCGCCTTCCGTGGTGTCGTCTCCGACGCGTCGGCGATCGAGGCGTCATGACCATCCGCAAGGGTGAGCCGTGGGGCGAGGCCGTCGACCGGCCGGTCGGTCTTCGCGTGGCCGGCTGCGACGCGGACGTCGCCGAGGCGTTCCGCGGCCGAGTGGTGGATGCCGTCGGTCTCTCCGGGGGCGACCTGTACCGCGCCGTCGGGAGTCCACCGACACGATCGGCGATGCAACGACTGCCGATCGACGTGCTCGACGTGACCGCCGACGGTCACGAGTTCGTCGCGGTCGCTCACGTCGTCGCTCGACGGGGCTGGTGGCGAGGCCGAATCCTCGCGGTCATGAACGTCGACCATCTCGGTGACTGGAACGTCGCGCCGCGGGCGCATCCCAATGACGGGCGCTTCGACGTGATCGACGTCGATCCGGCGATGACGGTTCGTGAGCGGTGGCAGGCCAGGGGTCGCCTGGCGGCGGGCACGCACGTCCCGCACCCGAGGATCTCGGTGAGGACCGGGACCGAGATGGCGTGGTCATTCGACCGACCGTGCCGCATCCGGGTCGACGGCGCCGACGTGACGGAGGCCCGCGAGCTCGCGATCACCGTGCGACCCGACGCGTTCGCCGTGGTGGTCTGAGTGCCCTCGTCGGAGGTCCCCGAAAGCTCGGCGTCGGCCTCGTACGATGACCGGTCGTGACCGTGTACGTCCCCGAGGAATTCACCTCCGACGAGGAGGATGTCCTCCGTCGATATTTCACCAATCTGGACGGTCCGGTGTTCGCGCTGGTCAACCTGCCCGAGGTCGTGAAGGGTGCCCTGTTCGCTCGCTACAGCCGGAGCGCGAAGAGCCTGCGGCGCTTGTTCCTCGACGAGTTCGTGAACGATCTCGACATCGAGGGCGACGAGTCGATCGACGCCACGATGGGTCTGGAGCGGGCCGAGGAGCTGTACGAGCGTGTATTCCTCGAGTACGGCGACGACTCGGTCGCCCAGCTGGGCGGTGTCCATCTGGCCTGTGAGCAGGCGTCCAACATCCTGACGAAGATCCTCGAGTGGGGCCGCCTGATGAGCTACCTCGAGCAGAGCACGAGGTACATCTCCTACGACGCCCGGCTCGGCGGTCGCTACCGCTTCTATCGCGACCCCGACGTGCTCGCCAGCCAACTCGGCACGCGGTACGTCGGTGACATGGACCGGATGTTCGACGCCTACTCGAGCGCCGTCAACACGGTGACCAACCACGTGCGCGACACGATTCCTCGGGACTCCGACGACAGCGAGTTCATCTACCGCCAGGCGACTCGCGCCAAGGCGCTCGACGCCACGCGGGGCATGCTGCCGGCGGCGTCGTTGTCGAATCTCGGTATGTACGGGACCGGCCAGGCCTACGAGGCGCTGCTGCTCCGGATGCGGGCTCATCCGTTGCCGGAGGCGCAGCAGTACTCGTCGTTGATGCTCCACGAACTCCGCAAGGTGATCCCGAGCTTCCTCCGGCGGGTCGATCTCCCCGATCGCGGCGGGCGTTGGATCGACTACCTGGCGACGACCCGAGCCGACACCACCGAACTCGTCGACCAGCTGTTCGGTGGCGCGCCGGTCGAGCCGGCACCGGAGGTGGCGCTGGTCGACTTCGACCCCGATGCCGAGGACAAGCTGCTCGCTGCGATCTGCTACAGCCGGTCGAACCTGCCGGAGTCGACGCTGATCGAACGCGTGCGCCAACTCGGCGTCGACGAGCGGGTGGCCCTGATTCGCGCCTACGTCGGCGAACGGGGGAACCGGCGACATCGGCCCGGACGTGCCTTCGAACGTGTGGACTACCGGTTCGACATCCTGTCCGACTACGGCGCCTTCCGCGACCTGCAACGCCATCGGATGCTCACGATCGAGTGGCAGTCGCTCACGCCGAACCACGGCTATCACCGACCCGAGTTGGTCGAGGGCTCCGGCGCGGGGGGCATGTTCGACGAGTCGATGGACCGGTCGGCCCGCCTGTTCGACGCGCTCCGTGAGCGCTTCCCGGAGCAAGCCTCCTACGCCGTCGCGATGGCCTATCGACTGCGCTACGTGATGCAGTTCAACGCCCGCGAGGCGATGCACATGCTCGAACTCCGTTCGGCGCCGCAAGGCCATCCGTCGTACCGACGAGTGGCACTCGAAATGCACCGGCTGATCGGCGAGCGGGCGGGTCACCACGCGATCGCGGGTGCGATGAGTCACATGACCACCGAGGCTCCCGAACTCGAACGGCTCGCGTCCGAACGCCAGGCCGAGGCTCGTCGCGACGGCTGAATCTCCTCGCGAACCTCAGTGTGACGGTTGTCACACCACGGGGCGACGGCGCGGTGGCACAATCCCCCTAGTATCCGGCGCGACCGGCGCATCGAGGATGGACCATGGCTGACGACGACATCGACAACGACGAGATCGAGGACGAGGCCGCCGACGACCTCGATGACGACGAGGAACTCGTCGTCGATCCCGAAGCATCTCGTCGACGATGCAGACGCGGCCGACGACGACGACGACGACGATGACGAGGACACAGCCGACGACGACGGTGACGACTCGTCGACGCGAGCCCGCAAACGCAAGGGCTCGGACGACGACGACGATGACGACGACGACATGCTGGCGCCCGACGACGTCGAAGCCGATCTCGACACCATCCTGAAGGACCGCATGGTCACCGTGGACGACGACGATGACGACGACGACGACCCGAAGCCGGCTCCGGCCGACGAACGTGGTGAGGCCGTCGACGGTCTGCAACCGAAGCGTGCCGACGAGACGCTCTGCACGAGCTGTTTCCTGCTGGTCCGCCCCAACGCACCCGGTTGCCCGGTCGAAGACGACAACTGCCCCGTCTTCGGGTGAGATGGTCGATCGGCGAGCGCCCATCGACCGGTTGGTCGATCTGGCGGTTGCGGTACCCACCTGCACGGTGGTCGCCGCCGCACGAGCCGTCCCGATGGCAGCTCGGGTCGGCACATTCGGAACGGCACGACTGGTCGGCAGGATCAGCGATGCCGTGTACGAGCGTCGCCACGGCGAACCTTCCCGGTGCCGACATGCACGAGGTCGAGCCGGTGCCGCTCGTACCACCGGTGATCGTCGACGAGACGGCGGCTGCGGTCTCGGTCGACGAACTGCCGATCGAGGGCTACGACGATCTCGCAGCGCGTCAGGTGGTCGACCGACTCGGAGCGCTCGACGACGCCGAGTTGCTCCGGATCGAGGGCTACGAACGTGCGCACCGGAACCGGAGCACGGTGCTGGGCAAGATCTCGATGCTCCGGGCATGATCGACCCCGACGTGCGGCCCGCAGCGCCGGGCGATTCCGAGCAGCTGCAGTGGCTCGAAGCAGAAGCCCGGGACGCGCTGACGGATCAACGCGGTGGCGGCCGGTGGCTGACGACGCATCCCGCACGCGGCAGAGCACTGGCCGGGCGCCATCGACAGCCATGTGGTTCACGTCGCCCACATCGACGAGGTCGTCGTCGGATACCTGGTGCTCGCCATCGACGACGTCGTGGCGATCGTCGACGACGTCTACGTCTCTCCCCAAGCCCGGGAACTCGGATTCGGCGACGCCCTGCTGGACGCCGCGATCGAGTCGGCTCGCGAGCGGGGCTGCGCGTTGTTGGAGGGTGCGTCGCTGCCCGGCGATCGCAACACCAAGAATCTCTACGAGCGGGCCGGCATCAAGGCACGGCTCATCACCGTGTCGACCGAGATCTGATCACCGACCCTGCCAGTTCGGCGCCCGTTTCTCGATGAACGCCGCGAGGCCCTCCTTGGTGTCCGCCGATCCCACGACGCGGGCGAACGCCTCGTTCGTCCGGCGGATCAACGTCTCGTCGTCCTCCGTGGCGGCAGCACGGACGATCGCCCGCGACTCCCACACCGCGAGCGGGGCGCAGGCCGTGATCTGCGCCGCCAACCGAAGCGCCTCGTCGACCGCTTCGCCGGGTTCCACGAGCCGCGACAGGAGCCCGAGCTCGTGGGCGCGATCGGCCGGGATGGGTTCGCCGGTGAGGATCGCCTCCATCGCCGCTGCCTGTCCGATGGCGCGTGGGAGCCGGAAGAGCCCGCCGGCGCCGGCGATCAGGTTGCGCTTCGTCTCCGCGAGCCCGAAGGCCGATCGGGTCGTGGCGACGACGAGATCGGCGGCGAGCACGATCTCGCATCCGCCCGCCGTGGCCAATCCGTCAACGGCAGCGATCACCGGCTTGCGGCGCTCGCGGTAGACGAATCCACCGAAGCCGCCTCGTTTGGTGGCCAACGACGCAGCGTCGCCGCTGTTGATCGCCTTGAGGTCTGCGCCGGCGCAGAACACCGGCCGCTCCTGCCCCTCGGTGTTGGCGGCGAGGATGCCGACCCACACCGCCTCGTCGGCTTCGAGTCGGTCGATCGCGGCCTCGAGCCCGTTCGCGACGTCGCCGTTGACGGCGTTGCGGGCCTCGGGGCGATCGAGGGTGATGATGGCGACGCGTTCGCGCGCCTCGTAGGTGACGATTCCGGACATGCCCGGGATCGTAGGTGTGCACCGATCTCGGTGACAAGGTCAGCCGGCGGTGGTGTCGGAGACGGCGTCGCCGGTCGACCGGTCGTCGCCGGTCGACACGTCGCCGTCGGAAGCCGGCTCGTCGTCGGAGGAAGACGCCGATGCGACGGTGGTCGTCGGCTGCATCCGCGGGTTCGTCACCGGGCGCCTGCGCGTCGGGGCCGGTGTCGGTCACCGGTTCCGGGGTGGCGGCGGCAGGTTCGTCGGCTGCGGGCGCGTCGGTGGCGTCGGTGGTCTCGGCTGCGTCCGCGGTCTCGTCACCGGGCGCCTGCGTGTCGGGGCCGGTGTCGGTCGCCGGGTCCGGGGTGGCGGTGGCAGGTTCGTCGCCTGTGGGAGCGTCGGCTGCGGGCTCGTCGGTTGTGGGAGCATCGGTCGCGTCGGTGGTCTCGGCTGCGTCCGCGGGTTCGTCACCGGGCGCCTGCGTGTCGGGGCCGGTGTCGGCCGCCGGGTCCGGGGTGGTGGCGGCGGGTTCGTCGGCTGCGGGCTCGTCGGTCGGCGTCGGTGGTCCCGGCTGCGTCCGCGGTCTCGTCACCGGGCGCCTGCGTGTCGGGGCCGGTGTCGGCCGCCGGGTCCGGGGTGGCGGCGGCAGGTTCGTCGGCTGCGGCAGCGTCGGCGGGCCGTGCGTCGGCCGGACCTCGATCTGCCGTGGCGGCGTCGCCCGGGGTCGCGGCGGTCTGCGCATCGTCGTCGGTCGGCACCGATTCGGACGCTGCGCCGGCGCGAGCGCCGTCGTGACGGTCCTGCTTGCGGGTGTCCGTCGCACCCTTGCCCTTCGACCGCTCGTTGCCGCGTTCGGCTGGCTGCTTCCGGCCGCCGCGGTTGCGTCCGCCACGATCGCCGTCCTTGGTGTCCTTGCCGCCCTTGCGATTGCGCGGTCCCTGCCGCAGCGGCTTCGGCATGGGGGCCTTCGGATCGACCTCGATCTCGAACAGTGCCGCGACCTGAGGCAGCGCCGGTGCGAGGCGTGTGACGGTGGCGAGCAACTCGTCGGACACCGCGTCGGGCTTGCGGACCGGTGCCACCGACGCACGGATCGGCGAGAACGCCGCGGCCTCCAACATGGCGATCCATCGCTCCGCACTGTCCATCGGAGCGAGCGATGCGTTGGTGCTGTCGACGAGACGCTGGGCGATGTCGCTCGGAAACGGAACGCCGGCCTTCGGTGGCTGTGACGACAACCGCAACGCCCGGATCACGCGCCCGACCGCCAGCGCCGCGTCGACGTCTCCGAACCAGAGCAACAGTTCCTGTTCCTGTTTGGTCGCGAGCGCATCGGTGAGCTCGGCCGCCAGCGCCGCGGTCGTCTCGTCACGCGCGACCGCCGGGTCGCCCGCGGCCGCGACCACGCTTCGAAGGTCGCGCAGATCGAGGTGTTCCATCTGGCGTTGTGCCGCCTCGGCCCGGTCGCGCCACTCGGCGACCCGCAGCTGCGGCAGCAGGTCCTCGGCCATCTTGAGCACGGTGGCCTCGGGCATCGGGCTCCGGCCCTCGGACTCGGCCCGCTCGTTCTCCTCGCGAAGGCGTTGCCGAACGGCGCCCATGCCCTGGAGGGCGACCTCGGCGATGCCGCGCCGCTCCTCGGGGATCTCGGCGAACACTGCGTTGCGGTGCTTCTTGCCGGGCTTGAGCCGCTTGGGCTTCGGGCGCTGCGGAATCTCGGGCGGGGGAGTGAACGACGGCCCGCCACGCTTGCCGCGTCCGCCACGATCGCCGCGACCGCGGTCGCCGCGGCCCTCTCGATCGCCAGCGTCGCCGCGATCGCGTCGACCCCGATTGCGATCGTCCCGGCCTCGCCGCGGGCCGCGGTCGTCGCGCCGGCGGTCGCCCCGGTCACGCTTGGCCTTCGTCTCGATCACCGGCTTGAACTCTCGTTCGGTCGGCAACAGTTCGAGCACGTCGTCGCGCCCGCCCTTCTGCCGGCCGCCGACGACGGAGAGCACCGTGATGCCGTCCAGCTCCTGTTCGACCTCGACCTTGATCACGTCGCCGACGGCAGCGCCGGGTGACAGGATCGAGCCGTCGAGCGTGCCCTTCGGTTGTTTCGCGCCGGCGGCGCGCCAGGTCCAGGAATCGTCCGGGAGCGCGCTGGTCAGTTCGATGTCGATCCGGCGAGACATGGGACGCAACCGTACCGCCTCGGGCGGTCCCCGCACCATTGAGGTCCCGGCATTCGAAACGGCTACCGTCCGCGCCGTGCCCATCTATTCGCTCGGCGATCAGGAGCCCTCGATCGCGACCGATGCCTACATCCATCCCGACGCCGTGATCATCGGATCGGTCACGATCGGCTCGCAGAGTTCGGTCTGGCCGAACGCGGTGCTGCGCGGCGACGAGGGGGAGATCAGCATCGGTCGCCGGACCAGCGTGCAGGACTGTGCGGTGCTGCACACGACCCCCGACGATCCGACGGTCGTCGGCGATCGCTGCGTCATCGGTCACATCGTCCATCTCGAGGCGTGCACGATCGAGGACGATGTGCTCGTGGGCAACGGGTCGATCGTCCTGCATCGCGCGATCGCCCGGTCGTGGTCGATCGTCGCCGCGAACTCGGTGGTGTTGAACGACACCGAAGTGCCATCGCGGGCGATCGCCGCGGGCTCGCCGGCGGTGATCAAGCCCGACCGCGTTCGTCCCGAGATGATCACCGAGGGCGTGCAGGCCTACGTCGAACGAGCCGAACGCTTCCGCACCGATCTCCGCCGGATCGACTGAGTGCGCATCATCGTCGTGTCGGTTCCCGCCGAGGCAGTCGAGCTCGGCTCGGACCGTCTCTGGGCGGCGGGTGCCGGAGCCGTCGAGGAGCGCCCGGGATCGGAGGGCCGAGTCGAACTGAGAACGTCACTGGGTGCCGACGATGCGGCGGCGCGGTCACGACTCGGTGTGGTGCCGTCGGATTGGCACGTCGGGTTCGAGGACGTCGATGACGAACCGGCCCGCACGTGGCGCGAGTTCGCTCGCCCGATTCGCGTCGCCGACGACCTCGTGATCAGCCCGGCCTGGATCGACCACGATCGCTCCGGGGGAGCGTCGGTCGTCCGGATCGAGCCGGCGGGATCGTTCGGGTTGGGGGACCATCCGACCACACGTCTGTCGGCGGCGTTGACCCACGAGGTCGTGACGCCGGGGGACCGTGTGCTCGATGTCGGGTGCGGGTCCGGAGTGCTCTCGATCGTGGCAGCGCTTCGCCGTGCGGATCGGGTCGTGGCGATCGACGTCGCCGAGGCGGCGCGAGAGGCAACGGTCGACAACGCCGCCCGCAACGGCGTCGGTGGGCGTGTCGATGCCTCGACGGTCCCGGTGGCCGAGATCGCGGGGGAGTTCGACGTGGTCGTCGCGAACATCCTGGCCCCGGCGCTGGTGAGCATGGCACCGTCGCTGCGACGGTGCACCGCCGAGCGAGGCGTGCTGGTGGTGTCGGGTGTCCTGACGGGCGGCTACGACCACGTGATCGAGGCGCTTCGGCCGATGCGGCCGATCGACGAGCGTCACCTGGACGGATGGTCAGCGGTCACCCTGGCGCACGAGCAGCGCTGAGATCGCGTCAGCCTGCGGCTGTGCGGGGACCGCACCTGGCGTGGTGGTGGCGAGCGCGCCCGCCGCGCTCGCCCATCGAGCGGCGTCGGCGAGCGCGTCACCGGCAGCCAGCCGGCATGCCAGGGCGCCACAGAAGGCGTCGCCGGCTCCGGTCGTGTCGACCACGTCGACGTCGAACGCCGCGAGGTGTTGTGTTCGCGTCGGCGTGTGGATGTCGAGGCCGTCGCCACCCCGGGTCACCACGACGGCACCGCAACCGGCGGCGACCAGTGCATCCGCACCACCGAGGAGGTCGACCTCGTGCTCGTTGGGCACGATCACGTCGCAGAGCGCCAGGAGGTCGGCAGACAGCTCGGCGGTCGGCGCCGGATTGAGGATCGTCGTCGCGCCGGCCGCCCGGGCCGCCCGGAACGATGCCGCGACGGTCGCGAGCGGTATCTCCAACTGACACAGCACGACCGATGCCGACGGCAGCCCTCGATCGACGGTGACCGACGCATTCGCACCCGCGACGACGACGATCGAGTTCTCGCCCGATTCGTCGACGACGATCACGGCGCGTCCCGTCGCGCCGGACGTGATCGACAGGCGATCGTCGATCGCGTCCGCGGCCAGGACGTTTCGCAGGATGTCGGCGGCGGTGTCGTCGCCGAGCGCACCGACGAACGTGACCCGACCGCCGCTGCGCGCGGCGGCGACCGCCTGATTCAGGCCCTTGCCGCCGGGATACTCGTGATAGCCGGTTCCGTGCACGGTCTCGCCGGGAAGCGGGTGACGCGTCGCCGTGGCGACGATGTCGAGGTTCGCGCTCCCGACGACGCAGACGTCGTAGTGGGCCACCCGGCCGCGTCAGCCGGCGGAGCGGGCGCGGACGCCGATGGGGGCGATCAGGCGGAAGCCCGCCGCGTGACGTTCGTCCTCACTCTCGCCGCCCCAGAAGCCGTACTCGTGCTCGTCGCGGGCGAACTCCCGACATTCGGCCCGGACCGCGCAGCTGCCGCACACCTCGCGCGCCGTGGCCTCGCGTCGTTCACGAGCTTGTGGCCGTTCGGCCGGAGTGGGGAAGAACAGATGGGTGAGTCCCTTGCAGGCCGCTCGTGGCATCCACTCGTCGCCGGTGGGTACGGATGCCGGGATGCTGTCGACTGTTGCCACGGATGGTCCCCTCGCTGTTGTCGGCTCCGCCGGACGCCTGGTTCCGGGGGTCGGGCGCCGCCCCAAACGACGACCGACCCGGAGCAGAGTAGGCGCGCCTGATCGTGCAGTCAATTAGATGTTGCAACGAATTTGCGCGGCCGTGCCCCGGCGGGGGAGCAGGGGCCGGAGGTGTACGGTGACGCGATGGAGGTCGCCGAGCGGATTCGGGAGCGAAGCGCCGATCTGACCACGGCCGAGCGACGGATCGCGACCGTCGTGCTCGAGTCGCCGCAGTCGGTCGGTTTCGGAACGGTGGCCGACCTGGCGAAGACGGCCGGCGTGGGGGCGGCGTCGGTCGTCCGCCTCGCCTCCAAGCTCGGATTCGACGGCTATTCCGAGATGCAGCAGGCGGTGCAATCCGAGTTGATGCAGCAGCTCCGCCCGGCCGTGGAGCGGATTCGGTCGGCGGATCACGGCTCGCGGGCCGATCACGCGGCCGCCGAGCTCGAGAACGTCAGGTCGACGCTCGACGGTGTCGACGGTGCCGCACTCGGGGCGTTGGTCGAACGCCTCGCCGATCTCGACCGTCCCGCCGCGGTGGTCTCGGGGGAGGCGTCGGCCGGTGTCGCGCTCCAGTTCGTGTCACAACTGCACCAGCTGCGGCCCGACGTGAGGCTCATCGGCGGCAGCGATGTCACGGTCCGCCAGGATCTCGCGGTGCTCGCCGACGACGCGACCGTGATCGTCGTCGACCTCCGCCGCTACGAGCGTTGGGTGCTCGACGCCCATCACATGGTCGCTCGGCGCGGCCTGTGGTCGGCGGGCGTGACCGACAGCATGCTGTCGCCGATCGCTTCCGTGGCCGACGTGGCCTTCGTCGTCGGCGCCGCGTCGACCGGACCGTTCGACAGCTACGTCGGAGTGCTCTCGCTGCTCAATCTCGTCGCGACCGACGTGGCGGCGCACTTGAAGGACTCGGCCACGGAACGGCTCGCCGCGATCGAAGCCGCGTGGAGTGCGCACAGCAGTCTCACGTCGGGCCCGTGACGTCGCACGGCATCACCAGGCCGTGCTGAGCGTGCGGCCCGACCGCGCCCGAGCTCGGTAGCCTCCAGCGTCATGTCCGTCATCGAGGAAGCCGCGCGCCGACGGACGTTCGCGATCATCAGCCATCCCGACGCCGGCAAGACCACGCTGACCGAGAAGTTCCTGCTCTACGCCGGCGTGCTCGCCGATGCCGGTGCGGTGAAGGCGCGGTCCGGCCGTCGCTCCGCGACGAGCGACTGGATGGAGATGGAGCAGAAGCGCGGCATCTCGATCAGTTCGACGGCGTTGTCGTTCGAATACCGCGATCACCAACTCAACTTGCTCGACACGCCCGGTCACCGTGACTTCTCCGAGGACACGTACCGGGTGCTGTCGGCCGTCGACGCCGTCGTGATGGTGCTCGACAGTGCCAAGGGGATCGAGCCGCAGACCCTCAAACTGTTCGAGGTCTGTCGGTCGCGCGACCTTCCGGTGATCACGTTCCTGAACAAGTACGACCGCCCGGGTCGCGATCCGCTCGAGTTGCTCGACGAGATCGAGGAGCAGATCGGGCTCCGGCCGACGCCCGCGACGTGGCCCGTCGGCATCTCGGGCGACTTCCGGGGCGTGGTCGATCGCCGTACGGGGGACTTCACGCGGTTCACCCGGACGACGCGGGGGAGTGCGATCGCTCCGGAAGAGGTGGTCGACGCCGATCGAGCAGCCGACGAAGAGGGGAGTGCGTGGTCACAATCGCTCGACGAGAGCGGCCTGCTCGACGCGGTCGAGGCCGATGTCGACCTCCCGTCGTTCCTCGCCGGACAGTCGACGCCGGTGTTCGTCGGGTCGGCACTCACGAACTTCGGGGTGCGGCACGTGCTCGACGCGATCGTCGACCTCGCACCGGCGCCCAGCTCGCGCCTCGACGTCAAGGACAACGATCGTCCGCTCGACGCCGACTGTTCCGCGTTCGTGTTCAAGGTGCAGGCCAACATGGACCGATCGCATCGTGATCGAATCGCGTTCGTGCGGGTGTGCTCGGGGCGGTTCGAGCGGGGGATGGTGCTCACGAACTCGCGTACCGAGAAGCCGTTCGCGACGAAGTACGCGTCGACGGTCTTCGGGGCCGAACGCACCACCGTCGAGGAGGCGTTTCCGGGTGACGTGGTCGGGCTGGTCAACGCGACCGGCCTGAACATCGGCGACTCGCTCTACGAGCAGACCCCGGTGACGTTTCCCCCGATCCCACGGTTCTCACCGGAGGTCTTCGCCAATGCCCGCCCGCTCGACACCGGCAAGTCGAAGCAGTTCCGGAAGGGTCTCGCCCAGCTCGACGAGGAGGGGGTCGTCCAGGTGCTGCGCGACCCCGACATGGGCGACAGTGCGCCGATCCTGGCCGCCGTCGGCCAACTCCAGTTCGACGTGTTCGCCGACCGGCTCGACGTCGAGTTCAACGCGCCGATCGAGATCACGAGCTCGCCGTACGAGTCGATTCGTCTGACCGACGAGCCGTCGGCGAAACGGCTGCGCGAGATCGGGGGGATCCGTGTGATGGAGCGCGGCGACGGTCATCTCGTCGCGCTCTTCGAGAGTCGGTACCGCCTGCAACGCATCGAGAGCGACGAGCCCGACCTGATGCTGGCGCACATCATCGCCGGCTGACGGGTCTGCCGAGCGTCCGTACGTGGCGGCCGATTGCCGCCAGGACGGGGGAGGGCTAGGGTCCCGCGGCCATGGCATGCGCTGCTCGGGAACGACCATGACGACGGTACGGACGACGGTACGGACGACGGTACGGCCATGACGACGCTGCTCGCGAAGCACGCCGAGGTCCTGGTGACCATGGACGACGAACGGCGCGAGATACCGGGTGGCGGCCTGTTCGTCCGCGACCACATGATCGAGCAGGTCGGCCCGAGCGACGAGCTGCCCACCGATGCCGACGTGGTCCTCGACATGACCGGACAGATCGTGATGCCCGGATTCGTCAACACGCACCATCATCTCGATCAGACGCTCACCCGAGCGCTCCCCGTCGCCCAGGACATCAATCTGTTCCCCTGGCTGCGGGCGCACTACCGCGTGTGGGCTCGCAAGACGCCCGAGGCGACCAGGACGAGCACGCTGATCGGCCTGGCCGAGCTGGCGCTCTCCGGGTGCACCACGGTGTTCGACCACTCGTACATCTGGCAGAACGGTTCACGGGTCGACGATCAGATCGCCGCCGCCGCCGAGTTCGGCAGCCGCTTCCACGTCTCGCGCGGGAGCATGTCGCTCGGCGAGTCCGACGGTGGGCTGCCGCCGGACGAGATCTGTGAGGACGAAGACGACGTCCTCGCCGATTCCGAGCGCCTGATCGAGACGTTCCACGACACGACACGAGGTTCGATGCTCCGTGTGGTCCTGGCGCCCTGCTCTCCGTTCTCCGTCACGCCCGATCTCCTCGTCCGGTCGGCAGAACTGGCTCGCCGGTACGACGGGGTGGGGTTGCACACTCATCTGTGCGAGACCCTCGACGAGGAACGCTTCACCCTCGAGCACTTCGGCCTGCGACCCGTGGAGTGGATGGAGACCCACGGCTGGATGGGACCCGACGTCTGGTACGCACACGCGATCCATGTGCATCCCGACGAGATCGCGAAGTTCGCGTCGACCGGGACCGGTGCCGCCCACTGTCCGTGCTCGAACATGCGCCTCGCCTCGGGGATCGCACCGCTCAAGGCCTATCGCGACGCCGGGGTGCGGGTCGGGATCGGGGTCGACGGGTCGGCCTCGAACGATGCCTCCCACATGCTGAACGAGGTTCGCCAGGCGATGCTGCTCGCACGTCTCAAGATCGGGCTCCGTCCGCCGGAGGGCCCGATGACGATCCTGTCGACGTCCGACCCGTTGCGGCGGGACGAGTGGGTCACGGCACGCGACGTGCTCGAGATCGGGACCAGGGGTGGGGCCGACGTGCTGGGTCGTGACGACATCGGCCATCTCGCCCCCGGTATGTGTGCCGACTTCTTCTCCGTCGACCTGAACTCGGTCGCGTTCGCCGGCGGCCTGCACGACCCCGTCGCCGCACTCGTGTTCTGCGCTCCCCAGTCGACCACTTCCACCGTGATCAACGGCAGGGTGGTCGTCGAGCAGGGGAGGGTGACCACCGTCGACATGCAGCCGGTCATCGACGAACACAACCGTCACGCGGCTGCCATGGCGGCCGGCACCGACTGACGTCGCAGCCACTCGGCCACACGCCGGTGTGCTCGGCTCGATCGACGACGCCGACTAGCTTTTCGTCATGACGAAATCGCCGCGATGTCGCTGGTGTCGGAGAGTGCTACCCGAACGGACCGGGCCCGGGCGCCCGAGGCGGTTCTGTTCGCAACGGTGCCGGCAGTGGGATTGGGTGTCGCGGCAGCGAGCGGCCGACCTCGAGCTCAGTGAGAACGAGTTGGTGATCGCGAGGGAGGAACTCGACGCGCTGCACGACGATCTGTACGTGCTGGCGTGCGCGGTCGCGGACGCCGAGCAGGATCTCGAAGCGGCAGGAGCCCGTCCGACGGTGCGCGAGCTCCAGTTGATCGTCCGGGAGCTGCTCGACGCGTCGCGACCACTTCGGGACCGCGAACTCTCCGCACCCGCGGCACCTGCCGCCAATTCGTCATGACGAAATGTCCGCCGGCCCCGGTCCGGTGGATGTGCGCGTCGTCGAGATGACCGGATGGGCCGCATCGTGTCGCGTCGGCCCACGATCCGAACACTCGACCCGACGTCGAAGCCGCAGACGCCGGGGATACCCGCTGAACATGTAGTTGAGGTCGGATGTTTCCCGGTGCACTGATGGCCAGGGGACGGCCACACCGCTGACGCCAGTTCAGTGCGTTGAGCTGGGACTTTCGCCACACGTCGGTCAGATCCGGGAACTGTCTTCGATTCGATCAGAACGCCCATAATGTCGGTTATGTCAACTGACTGTCCATCGACGCCGTAACCCTCTAGTATGAGTTGAGACTTTCCAGGCCGTCCCGCCCCCGCTTCCGGCGCTCTCTCGAACGACACGCCGGTTCGGAGGCCTTGAGGGGCACTGCGGGTGAACCGATACCCGTACGTCCCCGTTGGAGGAGAAGCGCAGTCATGATCACCACGAGTCCCCGATCCCGTCGCCGCACCGTCGCCTTGATCTCCATCGGCGTCGCACTCTCGCTCGCTCCCCTGGTCATCTCGTCGGCGCCCGTCGCCGCCGAGCGTCCGGCCGTCGCTGTGACCGGCCTGGCTCGCGGAGCCAGCGGCGATGCCGTCAGATCGGTGCAGCAGGCGCTCGAGAGCCAGGGCCACCGCGTGGCCGGCGGGGTCGACGGCATCTTCGGAGCCGGCACCGAGAAGGCGCTCAAGTCGTTCCAGCAACGGCACGGTCTGAACCCGACTGGCATCGTCGACGATGCGACAGCGCTCGCCCTCGGCCTGTCGTCGAGCTCGCTGTTCGGGCTCACCCAGGGCAGCCGGGGTGACGCCGTGCGGAAGCTGCAGCAACAGCTCGTGAACGCGGGGATGACGGTGACGGGCGGCGTCGACGGCATCTTCGGCCGCGGCACGAGCCGCGCGGTGGCCGACTACCAGCGGTCGATCGGCTACGCCCCGACCGGTGTCGTCAACGCCGCCACGGCCGCAGCTCTGGAGAAGGTCGACGGCCCGGTGGCGAAGGTCGAGACCGAGCCGCCGGAAGCGAAGGAGCCGGCGCCCGATGCCGCCGCGTCGTCCGACGACTCGGCCGCGGCGAACGGCTCGACCACTCCCCTCGCAGGCCTGAAGATCGGCGCACGGGGCAACGAGGTCAAGTCGCTGCAGCGCAAGCTGATGGGCGCCGGTTTCACCGTCGTGGGTGGTGCCGACGGCATCTTCGGCGCCTTGACGGCGAACGCGCTCAAGTCGTTCCAGAACGCGAACGGTCTCTCCGTGTCGGGCGCCGTCGACGATGCGACGGCCAAGGTGTTGGCGAGCATCGGCGACGGTGGCGGTCAGGCAGGCGACAACGGCTCGCCGACGGTCACGAACCCCTTCGTCGGCTTGCAGTACGGGTCGCTCGGGGCCGACGTGAAGTCGCTCCAGAGCGCACTGATGAAGGCCGGGCTGCGGCTCCGCGGTGGTGCCGACGGCGTCTTCGGTGTCGCGACGCAGGCGGCGGTCAAGCAGTTCCAGTCGCAGCACGGCCTGAAGCAGACCGGAAAGGTCGATGCGAAGACCGCGAGCGTGTTGTCGTCGGGTGCGTCGGCAACCGCCGGTTCCTCGCTGACCGGCCTCAAGGCAGGTGCCCTGGGCAATACGGTCAAGAGCCTCCAGCAGTCGTTGATCGACGCCGGTATCACCGTGCGCGGTGGCGCCGACGGCATCTTCGGCCCGGCGACCGCCAATGCCCTCAAGCAGTTCCAGACCTCACAGGGTCTGAGTGCGACCGGCGTCGTGGACGATGCGACGGCAGCGGCCCTCGCCAATCCGAAGAATCCGGTTCCGAACGCCGGGTCGCCGAACCAGTCCGCTCGTGGCTTCGCCGCCTACGGCGAGAAGGGCTCGCGCGTGATCGCGCTGCAATCGGCGCTCGTGAAGGCCGGCATCAGCGTCCGCGGCGGCGTCGACGGCGACTTCGGGGGCGGGACGGCCGCAGCGGTCATGGACTTCCAGCGGGCCAACGGCCTCACCGTGACGGGCAAGCTGTCGGATGCCACAGCCGCCAAGCTCGGTCTCGATCGTCTGCCCGCTCCGAAGGCACCCGACCCGAGCACCGTGCGCCTCGCCGCCTTCCCGGTCGAGGGTCGCTGCTACTACGGCGACAGCTGGGGCTATCCGCGTGGTGGGGGCCGGGCGCATCTCGGCGTCGACATCATCGCCGCCGAGGGCAAGCTGCTGTATGCCGTGGCCGATGGCACGATCACCAAGGTGTACGCCGACTACCCGGGTTCGTTGGCGGGCAACGGCGTCCGACTCACGATGGCCGACGGCACCTACTTCTTCTACGCCCACATGTCCGGCGTCGCCGACGGCATCGGCGTGGGTACGAAGGTGAAGGCCGGTCAGGTGATCGGGGCGGTCGGGAGTACCGGCAACGCCCGCACCAACCACCTCCACTTCGAGATCCACCCGCAGGGCGGCAGCGCCGTCAATCCCTATCCGCTGGTGAAGGCGATCGACGGCTGCTGATCGCCGGCCGTCGGCCCGGTGCCGGCCCGGCCCGATACCGTCGCGGCGGAGACCGACGCGACGACATGACGACCGGACCAGCCCTCCCGACGCCCACGAACGGGCCCACTCCGTGACGGTCGTCGACGTCCAGGTGAGCCCGGCCGTCAACGACTGGGCTGCGGTTCGCGACGTCGCGCTGGCGGCCGAGGCGGCCGGGTTCGGTGCCTTCCACGTGTTCGACCACCTGGCCGGCCTGCCGCTCGGCGGCGACTCGATGATCGAGAGCTTCTCACTGCTCGGTGCGCTGGCCGAGGCGACCACCACGATCGAGCTCGGAACGATGGTGGCGAACGTCTGGAACCGTCAGATCGGCACGCTGATCACCGCGGCCGCCTCGATCGCACACCTCTCGGGTCGCCAGTTCCACCTCGGGGTCGGCGCCGGCGCGGCCCCGACCAGCCGGTGGGCGAACGAACAACACGCCGTCGGTCACCGCGTCGAGCCCGACATGGTCGAACGCCAGCGGCGCGTGCAGGACGTGATCGACCTCGCCGCAGCCAGCTGGACGAGGGACCGAGGCGACCACCTGTCGACCTTCCCGCTTCCCTCCCCCACCCCGTCGATCATCGTCGGCGTCAACAGCGTCGCGCTCAGCCGTGTCGCCGGGCGCTGCGCCGACGGCATCAACGTGCAGTGGAACCGGCCGCGCCGTGACGACTACCTGGCGGCGGCCAACGAGGCCGCCGGTGACCGGCCCTTCATCCGGACGGCCTACCACCCGTACGACCCGGCGCTGCTCGACGAGGAACACCCGCACGCGCGTCGCGATGACCGAGCGTCGGATCGATCGACTCGTGCTCGCCGAGTTCGGCACCTCGCCGCAGCTTCCGGCAAACGTGTAGCGTGGAGGCGTCGCGACATCCCGGCCGGGAGAGTCGGCATCACCGCCAGTGATGACGGCGCCGAAGGAGCAACCACCCCGGAATCTCTCAGGCAACCGGACCGGTCGGGTGAGGCAACGCTGGAAAGCAGCCGGAGCACTCCGGCTCACCGAAGGGGAAAGCCCGTCCGCGGGTGAAGCTCTCAGGTGCCATGACAGCGGGGGCAATTCGAACCACGCTTGGAGGCCCCAGATGACTCACGCCCTGCACGATCTGTTCGGAACCGACGAGTTCGTCGGGCGACACATCGGACCGCGACCCGACGATCTCCGGCACATGTTGGACGTCGTGGATGCCGCATCGGTCGACGAGTTGATCGACGAGGCCGTGCCCGCTCCGATTCGCATGAGCGAACCGCTCGCGCTGCCCGGGCCGCGTACCGAGACCGACGTGCTCTCCGAACTGCGCTCGCTCGCCGAACGGAACGCCACCGTCACCAGCATGATCGGCATGGGCTACTACGGCACCGTCACACCGCCCGTGATCAAGCGCAACGTGCTCGAGAACCCGGCGTGGTACACCGCCTACACGCCGTATCAGCCCGAGATCAGCCAGGGCCGTCTCGAGGCTGCTGCTCAACTACCAGACGATGGTCGCCGACCTGACCGGGCTCGACATCGCCAATGCCTCGCTGCTCGACGAGGCCACGGCCGCCGCCGAGGCCATGGCGATGGCCCGCCGGATCACCCGTGGTGCCGGCCGACACGCTTCTTCGTCGCATCACGACGTACATCCTCAGACGCTCGCGGTGCTGCACACCCGCGCCGAGCCCGTCGGGCGTCGAGCTGGTCGTCGGCGACCTCGATCAGCTCGACGGCGACGGGTTCTTCGGCGCGCTGTTCAGCTACCCGACCTCGACCGGTGCGATCACCGACTGGACCGACGCGATCGAGCGCACCCATGCGCTCGGGGCCCAGGCGATCGTGGCGACCGACCTGCTCGCGTGCGTACTGATGCGGTCACCCGGAGAGCTCGGTGCCGACATCGCCGTGGGATCGTCGCAGCGCTTCGGCGTGCCGATGGGGTACGGCGGACCGCACGCCGGCTTCATCGCGGTGCGTGAGAAGGCGACGCGGTCACTGCCCGGCCGACTGGTCGGGCGTCAGCACCGACTCGGAGGGTCGGCCGGCTCTGCGCCTCGCGTTGCAGACCCGCGAGCAGCACATCCGTCGGGAAAAGGCGACGTCCAACATCTGCACCGCCCAGGTGCTGCTCGCCAACATCGCCGGGTTGTACGCGTCGTGGCACGGTCCGGACGGCCTCGAGCGCATCGCCCGCCGCGTGCACGGTCTCGCGTCGTTGCTCGCCACGCACGTGAAGGCAGCCGGTGGTTCGGTGCGCCACGACAGCTGGTTCGACACGCTGACGATCGACGACGTCGACGCCGACGCCGTGCTCGCATCCGCCGTCGACGCCGGCATCAATCTCCGGCGTGTGGGCGATCGCGCCGTCGGCGTCGCCGTCGACGAGACGACCTCGGTCGTCACGATCGAGACGGTTGCCGCGGTGATCACCGGAACACCGCTCACGATCGACGTCGCCGCGCCGGCCCCGCTGCATCTCGCCGAGCCGCTCCGCCGAACCGGTGACCTCCTGCCGCAGGCGGTGTTCCGGTCGGCTCCAGAGCGAACACGAAATGCTCCGGTACCTGCGGCGCCTCGCCGATCGTGACCTCGCGCTCGACCGCACGATGATCCCGTTGGGATCGTGCACGATGAAGCTCAACTCGACGAGTGAGATGGAACCGATCACCTGGCCCGAGTTCGCGGCCGTGCATCCGTTCGCGCCCGACGACCAGACGGTGGGCTATCGGGCGATGATCACCGACCTCGAACAGATGCTCGCCGAGGTGACCGGGTACGACGCGATCAGCCTGCAACCCAACGCCGGAAGTCAAGGCGAGTTCGCCGGACTGCTCGCCATCCGGGCGTATCACCGGAGCCGTGGCGACGATCAGCGCACCATCTGCCTGATCCCCGCCAGCGCGCACGGCACCAATGCCGCCAGTGCCGTGATGGCCGGGCTCGAGGTGTGGGTCGTGGCATGTGACGACGAGGGCAACGTCGACATGGCCGACCTCACCGAACAGATCGCCCGCGCCGACGACCGGCTGGCGGGCATCATGGTCACCTATCCCTCGACCCACGGTGTGTTCGAGACGGAGATCCGCGATCTGTGCGCGCAGATCCACGACGGCGGAGGTCAGGTGTACGTCGACGGAGCGAACCTGAACGCCATGGTCGGGCTCGCTCAACCCGGCAGGTTCGGCGCCGACGTCAGCCACCTCAATCTGCACAAGACGTTCTGCATCCCGCACGGTGGTGGTGGTCCCGGCGTCGGTCCGATCGGCGTGCGGTCGCACCTCGACGCCCTTCCTCCCCGGCGATCCGCTCGGCCCGGCCGACCAGCCCGTCGGGCCGGTGTCGGCGGCTCGATACGGCTCGGCCGGCATCCTGCCGATCCCGTGGGTGTACCTCAAGCTGATGGGCGGCGAGCGGTCTCCGTGCGGCCACCGAGGTGGCGATCGTCGCTGCCAACTACATCGCACGGCGACTCGACGGTGCGTTCCCGGTGCTGTACACGGGAGCCAACGGACGAGTGGCCCACGAGTGCATCATCGACCTTCGAGATCATCACCAAGCGACACCGGCGTGACCGTCGAAGACGTCGCCAAGCGACTCATCGACTTCGGATTCCATGCCCCCACGATGAGTTTCCCGGTGGCCGGCACGCTGATGATCGAACCGACCGAGAGCGAGGAGCTCCGCGAACTCGATCGGTTCTGCGATGCGATGCTCGCGATCCGGTCCGAGATCGATGCGATCGGCGCCGGAGCGATCGAGGTCGAGAGCAGCCCGCTGCGCCATGCTCCCCACCCGGCGGCCGACCTGATCGCGCCCGATGGAGCGACCGTACGCCCCCGCCGCAGGCGGCCTATCCGCTGCCGACGTTGTCCGCCGACAAGTACTTCCCGCCGGTCTCGCGGATCGACGGCGCGTACGGCGATCGGCACCTCGTGTGCAGCTGCGAACCGTTGGAGGCGCTCGCCACCAATCGCTGACGGTGGCCGGATAACGTCTGCCCGTGACCGCGTTCGCCGACCGACTCCGGGCGATCCCGCGCCCCTGGCAGATCGCGGGTGGAACGGCGATCGTCGTGTCGTTGATCGTCGGCGCGGTCGCGGTGGCCGGCGGCGACTCCGATCAGCTCACGATCTCGGGGTCGACCGGCGCTCCCCCGTCGCCATCGACGACGCCGCCGACGACGCGGTCGTCGACGGGAGCGGGGACGACCTCGACGACGACGCAAGCCGACCCAGCCGTCGTTGCCGGCCGGCACCACCATCGCTCGCCCCGTCGACCTCGACGACGACTACCGCATCGACCTCGACGACGACGACCCCTGCCGTCGAGGGCCGCACGATCCCGATCGAGCCGCCCGACGACGAACCACCGCCCGTGACGGTCGCCCCTCCCCCGTGGGCCGCCAGCACCCGCTCGACCGGAGCCGGCCAGCTCGCCGCGGATGTCGGCTGCGCCGACGACGTGAGTGCGGCGTCGCTCGACGTGTTCCTGTCGAAGCGGGTCGGTCCGGTGCTCGGCTGGGACTACCAGCACGTGTATCCGCTCGGCGACGATCGTTATCTGTGGCTCTTCCAGGACGCGTTCCTCGATCACAGCGGCACCAAGACCACGTTCGGCACGTCACGCTTCATCCACAATGCGGCGATGTTGCAGGACGGCCCCTGCTTCACGTTGTTGCACCGGGGTTCTGCCGCCAAGCCCGACTCGTTCGAGGTCGGCGACGGCACGGTCGACCTGCGCAGCAAGTGGTTGTGGCCGATGGGCGGCGAACTCGTCGAGGACCGGCTGTTCGTGTTCTGGGCCGAGATGGTCAAGGACCCGTACGACCCGAACCCACCCGACGGTCTCGGATGGCATCCGAATCAGGTCTTCCTGGCGACCTACGACGCCGTCACCCTCGAGCGCCTGTCGTGGGAATCGCCCCGCAACCGTGGCGTCGCACCGATCTACGGGTACGCGGTGGCATCGGACGACACCCACACCTACCTGTTCGGCAACACCTTCGAACAGAACATGCTCCGCGAAGGGCGGGTTCTGGAACGGGCCGCACTCGGCCACGAAGATGTACGTGGCGCGCGTGCCGGTGGGCAAGATCACCGAGTGGCCCGAGTACCGCACCGCCGACGGGTGGTCGTACACGCCCGAGGACGCCAGACCGATCGTCGAACGCTTCTACGCCGAGAACCCGATGCAGCCGCGCTACCTCGACGGGCAATGGGTCGCCGCGACGGCCGTCGACGGGTACTGGGGCGACGAGCTGTCGATCGACGTCGCCGAACACGCCGTGGGGGCCGTGGACGACCGTGCAGTACGGCCCGCTCGGCAGCCGCGCAACGCCGATCCCAAGATGAACACGTACCACGCGCATCTCCTGCCCCTGGCGCGACTCCTTCGGCTCGATCCAGATCACCGTGTCGAACAATGCCCGCAACATGTTGCGTGACGCCTGGACGAACCCGCATCGGTACCGACCGATGGTGTTCTTCGCCCCGTTCACACCGACGCCCGTGCCGACCACCACGACGACCACCTCGTCGACGAGCACTTCGACGACCACGCCCCCGACCACTGCTGCGCCGACCACCACGACGAGCACGAGCACGACGACCACGACCACGACGACGACCACAGTGGCACCGACGACGACCTCGACGACCGTTGTGCCGTCGACCACGAGCAGCACCACGACCTCGACGTCGACGACGACCACGGTCGCCGCGGGCGGCGACGTCGATCCGTGATGTGTCACGTAGCCTGCCTGCATGACTGACGACTCCACCAGGCATGACCCCCTCGCCGACGTGATCAACGTCCTGGCGGCGCCGATCGCCGGTGGGCTCCGGTCGGTGGAGCAGTTCCAGCGGGGCATCGGCGAGTTGTTCCGCGCCGTCGAGAACCTCAACACCACGCTCGAGAACCTCAACGAGACGGCGATGCGCGTGAACCGACTGGTCGCCGAGATCGAGGAGCCCGTCCGCGTGATGATGCCCCAGGTCACCCGCACGATCGAGACGGCCGACGAGATGAGCCGGCTGTTGGAGGGCCCCGTCCGCTCCGCTGCACCGCAGCTCGAGCGGATCGCCGACACGCTGAGTTCGCCGGCCTTCGGTCAGCTGCCCGAACAGCTGAGTGATTTCGCGACCACGATCACCGATGTGTCGGCACGGCTCGGCCCGCTGACGCAATTCGCCGAGAACGCCGGCGGGCTGCTCGGGGCGTTCAAACTGCCGGGCATGGCAGGAGCGCCGAAGCCGGGTCCGTCGGCGCGCACACCATCCGCGCGTGCAGGCAGCGACGCGCCGGTGTCGGCCACGACGACGACGGCACCGGCCAGCAAGGCACCGACCAGGAAGGCGCCCGCGAAGAGGTCGCCCGCCAAGAAGGCATCGACGGAGAAGGCATCGGCGACGAAGAAGAAGACGTCGGCGAAGAAGAAGACGTCGGCGAAAAGGTCGCCGGCCAAGCAGCCGCCGCGCGACGACTGACGAGACGTCCGGGCGACCGGGGCCGGATCAGACGAACGGCGTGGTTCAGGAATCGGTCAGAAACAGAAGGCCATTGAATTCTTATCTCGGGCCTTGATTGTGATGGAAGGATCGAAAGACCCTTACTTTGAGAATAACATGCTATTGGCTATGGCAAACGTTCCCGTCTTTATGCAGAAGATCTAAAAAAAGCCAAGGAGTATGCAGAACTTACAATAGAGCAGGCCAAAAAAAACAACTATTTGACAGGAGAATTACAGGCAATGTTGCTCTTAGGAAATATCCTTTCTACAGAAGGAAATTATGAAGAGGCTTTATTAATCTGTGACAAAGTTTTATCTGCCACCGAAAAAAACGGTATTCCCTATTTAAGAAATTACGCTTATACTTTGAAGGGCTGGACTTACCAGGAAAAAGGTGATTATAACAATGCTTTAAAGTTTTTTAAAGAAGGGATCAAAATCTCGGAAACGCTCAATTTAAAAAGTACGAATCTTACGAATGCGATAGAACTAGGTGTAGTCTACAAACTTAAAAAGGACGGAAAGAATGCTTTAAAATGGTGTAAAGAAGCACTTGCATTAGCAGAGATCGAAGGTGATATCATAATGCAGAGAGAAGCGTGCAAGTGCCTATATGAATCTCATAAATTACTGAATAATGGTAGCAAAGCCCTGAACTATCATGAACGTTTTTTAGTTCTCAACAACAGTTTACAGATGAAAGAGGCAAGCCAGAAACTTCAGGAAGTGGAATTCCAAAGAAGACTATTTAAAGACAGTATTGCCACCGCTGAAAAAGAAAGGTTAGTCTTAATGTCTCACCAGGAAGAGGTTCGAAAGAAAAATAAGACCAAGAATACACTTTTAGTCGTTGGATTCATCCTTCTTCTTTTGACACTGGGTTTTTATAGCCGGTGGCGTTATGTACGCAAGGCCAAAGCGGTCATCGAGAAAGAGAAGGATCGCTCGAATAATCTATTGCTCAATATCTTACCCGCGGATATCGCCGAAGAATTAAAAATACACGGCAAGGCCGAAGCGCAGAGACTTCGATATGGTGTCTATTCTGTTTACTGACTTTAAAGGCTTTACTGCGGCATCAGCAAACTGAGCGCCGGAGACTTGGTATCTGAAATCAATCACTTGCTTCGAAGCATTTGACGGCATCATGGAAAAGTACGGCATTGAAAAGATTAAAACCATTGGTGATGCATATATGGCGCGGGTGGTTTGCCTGTTCCCACGGATGATTCGGTAAAGAAAACGGTTCTGGCCGCGCTCGAGATGCAATCATTTATTGAGTAAGCGAAAAGCTGAGCAGGACGCCATCGGGGAACCTGCTTTCCAGATGCGGGTGGGTATTCACACCGGCCCGGTGGTAGCAGGTATTGTGGGTGTTCAAATTCCAATACGACATTTGGGGTGATACGGTAAACACCGCCTCCCGCATGGAAAGCGATGGTGCAGTAGCGAAAGTAAATATCAGCCAAGCGACATACGAGCTTCTGAAAGACGACACACATTTTACGTTTGAAAATCGAGGTAAGATCGCAGCTAAGGGTAAGGGGGAGATTCAGATGTACTTCGTCAGCTTACACTGACTTCGTAATCCGGGGAATGCACTACGTCAGCCGAAGCTGATTTCATCAGCGTAGGCTGACTTCGGCATCCGCAGAATGCACTTCATTGAGTTTGAGCTGAGTTTGCCATTTGGAGTATGTACTTCAACAGCGTAGGCTGACTTCGGCATCCGGGGAATGCACTACGTTGAGATTGAGCTGGCTTCGTCCATTTGGAGTATGTACTTCATCAGCCGAAGCTAACTTCGGCATCCAGGGGAATGTACTACGATCAGTTTGAGCTGACGTCTTCATCTGGAGTATATAATTCATCAGCGTAGGCTGACTTCAGCAACCGCAGTATGTACTTCGTCAGCGTAAGCTGACTTCGGCATCCGGGGAATGTACTTGGTAAGAAGAACTCAATAGTATATTACTTATATAATATAGAATGACATACAACTATAGGTAAATTTGCCTCCTGATGATTCAAGACATCGGATACTCAGAGTACTTGTATGTCATTTATAAAAAGGACTTATTATGATTAGATCTGTTTTGATATTCTTTACCATCTGGATGAGTTGCTCCTTAACAGCACAGGTCAATGTCGACTCCTTAAGAGCTGTGTGGAACAATGAAAACCTTACGGACACCATTCGCCTACAGGCTGTAGATGAAATGTGCTTGAAGCATTATTTTATGACCAATTTAGATTCTGCATTGTTTTATAGCGAGAAAATGCTCGAATTGGCAAGTGATCGGGGTTTAAAGAAATATCAGGCCGATGCCCACCATAATATGGGAATTGCTCATACTTCTTTAGGGACTACTAAAGAAGCATTAAAATTTAATTATCGAAGTCTGGCCTTAAGAGAAGAAATTGGTGATAAGAGAGGCATTGGCCGGTCATTAGCAAATATAGGTTCAATACTTCAGGTAATGGGAAAACAGATTGAATCACTGGATGCACTACAAAAGAGCACTTGTTTACTTTGAAGAAATTGATGATAAAGGCCTGATCGCTCATGCACTAAATGCTTTGGGGAGTCTTCACTCTGGTTATGGAGATTTTCCAAATGCAGTTAAATATATTTCCAGGTCTATGGATGTATTAGAGGAAACGGATAATTTTTATTTCTATGAGCAATACATTGCTAAATCTGGCGAATGTTTATTTGCAATTTAAAGATTATAAAAAAGCGAAGGAATATGCTCAAAAGAGTAAGGATATTTCAGAAAAAATCGATTACAAAAATGGTATTTCATTTGCATTGCTGATGCTTGGCGATATTTATAGTCTGGAAGGAAATTATGCTCAATCCAGTAAACTTGGTCAAGAAGCACTTCTGCTGGCTCAAGAGAGCAAAAACTTAGG
>CAWHCI010000016.1:0-17441 GCA_963827775.1 uncultured Acidimicrobiaceae bacterium
CGACCGACCACAGGGGTCTCACTCAAGGATCCCGAAGCGGACGGTCAACCCGGGTCTGGGTGCGTCACGGTGGCTAAACGGTCCGGTCAGCGCACCGGGGCTGGTGAGGTCCCGGTGTGGTCGATTCGCTCAGCGTCGAGCTCGCGCCAGGACGGCCGCTACATAGGGGCGCTGATCGCCCTCGGGCGGTTGGCCGGGCAGGATGTGGTCGACGCTGACCATCTCGAAGGTCGGGGCGAACGCGGCTGGAAGGGAATCGACGGTGTACCGACGGACTGGCAGGCCAGCGCAATGATCAGGGCCTGCCGTGTGAAAGGGCGGCGATCACGAGCTTGCCCGAAGCGGAGACGGCTCGCTCTGCCGCCCGGCGGACGCCCCGCGGTCGTCGTCTTCGACAAGGAAGTGGAACACGGCGCGGTCATGCCACAGATCCCAGGTCGGCGCGGGCACGTACCTTGTGACGTCGGCGTGGATCGACTCGACCTTGTCGGCACGCGGCCCAGGCGGGCACGGGCGCGTTCGAGCGCTTCGCCGCTGACGTCCAGCACCGTGACGTCGCGATAGCCGCGATCGAGCAGTTCGTCGATGAGTCTGCCGTCGCCCGCACCGACGTCGATCACCGAGTTCGGCGGCGTCGAGTGAGCAGTGACCAACTCCAGTGTTGACGGCGCGGGCTCGTACCAACCAAGCTCGTGGCTCGGTCTCGTTGCGTAGATCTCATCCCAATGCCCTTCGAGGTCACGCCGAGACCACCGGCGCTTGCGCCCGTCAGTCATCCGACCGATCCTTTGCCGACGCGATCATTCCTGGCCTCTCTCCCCCGACTCGCACCCCAACGGTCATGCGGCCCCCGTTCGTCGACAAGGGGACATCGGCCGTTCCTCAATTCCACGCGTGCGGACGGGCGACGGTGGCAAGATCGACTCCAGGGATCACGGTCGAACCGACCGGCGACCTCGACATTCCCTCTCACAAGCGGATCCTCGTCTGAGCCCCGATCCGTCATCGATTAGGTGTAGCGGGCGGTAGCCCGAACCATCAGCGCAGCGTTCCGCTATCGGACGAGGTCCACTGCGTCGCCACCTTTGTGGTTCAGTAGATGCGGTGAGCAACCCAGCTGATTCCAACCCGGATCAGGTCCGAGAGTTCGCCGAAGCAACAGCGTTCGAGCGATACGTCCTCGACCTGCTCGTCCCGGCCCCGTCGGCGATCCCCTGGTGCAGACACCACCGGCTCCACGCTGGCGGCCACAAAGACGCCTGAAGCGCCCCGGGATTCGTGGAGGCTCTGTTCCTTGAGAGGATGGAGTGATGCCAAGCAAGTATCCCGACGAGCTGCGCGAGCGTGCGGTGAGGATGGTGCTCGATCACGAGCACGAGTACGGGTCCCGGTGGGAAGCGATCTGTTCGGTCGCCGAGAAGCTGGGCCCGAAGGCCGAGACGGTCCGCCAGTGGATCATTCGTGCCGAGACCGACAGCGGTCGCCGGCCCGGCGCCACGACCGATGAGTTGGCGGAGTTGAAGCGGTTGAAGCGTGAGAACGCCGAGCTGAGGCGGGCCAACGACATCTTGAAGGCGGCAGCGCATTTCTTCGGGGCGGAGCTCGACCGCCAATCGAAGAAGTGATCCGGTTCATCGACGTACTCATCGCGATCGCAGCGGCACGGTTGCGGTGGGGAATCGAGCCGATCGTCAAGACCATTGCAGTTCGCCCCGTAGACGTATCACGCGCGAAGAAGCGGCCGCCGTCAGCGCGGGCGTTGCGTGACGCCGAGCTGCGCCGGAGATCCTGCGGGTGTGGGAGGAGAACCTCGCGGTGTATGGCGCCGACAAGATCTGGGATCAGTTGAACAAGGACGAGCATCCGGTGGCTCGCTGCACCGTCGAACGGCTGATGCGCGCACCTGGGGCTGCAGGGGTGCCGCGGGGCCGGATCCGGATCCGCACCACGTCAGGGCGACGATCGTTGGATCGGCCGGCGGATCTGGTCGACCGAAACTTCACTGCGTCGGCACCGAACCGGCTGTGGGTGGCGGACATCGAGCGCCACGAGGCGCTCTTGAACCGTGCGGTGGTGAAAGGACACCGCCTGCGTGCTCGTCGCAGCGGGCGGGTGAAGCTGAGGGCAGCCTGATCCGGGGGACGCCGGGGAGGGTGGAAGCAGCCCTGACAACGACGGGACGGGCCAGCACTGTCAGATGGTCCGGGTCCGGCAAGCAAGACGGAAAGGCGTACGTGAGGAACCAGCGGCTGAACGCCCCTCAAGAGAAACCACCAGCTCGAACCTGACGGATCTGGGCTGGGTTGCAACGCGCACCCGCACGCATGTCGGTGCGGGGAACTCCTTGGCCGGGTCGATGTCGCCGGCCGGGAGGCCACGGTGAAGGCCTGCGGCGTAGCCGTGGCGATGTTGCAGGGGCATAGCTGGGCGCCGACCCCGTCGAACGGTTCGAGAGTGAACGTGGGAACCATCCCGACGGTCCCTCCCCGCCGGCCAGCCAGCGGTGGACGGCGGGAAGGCTCGTCGCCGGTTGATGCCGTCGGGATGGGGCGGAGGACCCGTAGTAGTCCGAGGCCGGGAAAGCCGGTCACATGGCGAAGGGGTCCAGCGTGTTCGCAGCATCGAACGCTGATCGAGGAGGTCGCTGGTGAATACCGGCGCATCCGTGGCCCGAGCCTCGATCGAGGCCGAGCCGCGGGTACTCGTGATGCAGACGAAGCTGCACCAATGGGCGACGGCCGATCCTGACCGTCGCTTCGATGACCTGTTCAACCTCGTGTATGACCCGGCGTTCCTCGTCGTGGCGTGGAGTCGGGTGCGGGGCAACAAGGGCGCACGAACCGCCGGAGTCGATGGGATCGCACCGCGATCTGTCGTGTCTCGGCGTCGAGGAGTTGCTGACGGGCTGCGAGATGATCTCAAGGCCCGCCGGTTCGCTCCTCGAGCGGGTGCGGGAGAAGACGATCCCCAAAGCGTCGGGCAAGGTCCGTCGCCTGGGGATCCCGACGTCCGCTGACCGGGTCGTGCAGGCCTCGTTGAAGCTGGTGCTCGAACCGATCTTCGAGGCGGACTTCAAGCCATGTTCGTATGGCTTCCGTCCGAAGCGCCGAGCCCAGGACGCGATCGCTGAGATTCACTACCTCGGATCACCCACTCGGAACTACGAGTGGGTGTTCGAGGCCGACATCAAGGCGTGCTTCGACGAGATCGACCACACCGCCCTGATGGACCGTGTGCGACGTCGGATCGGAGACAAACGTGTCCTGGGCTTGGTGAAGGCGTTCCTGCAAGGCCGGTGTCCTCTCCGAGGACGGCTCAGCCGCGACGACGATCACCGGCACACCCCAGGGCGGGATCCTCTCACCGCTGCTGGCCAACATCGCCCTGTCCGTGCTGGACGAGCACTTCACCGCAGAAGTGGGAAGCGCTCGGACCGGAATGGACACGCGCCAAGCGTCGCCGCGCCGGGGAACCGGTCATGCGACTCGTCCGCTACGCGGACGACTTCGTGGTCATGGTCCACGGCACCCGCGACGACGCCGAAGCGCTCTGGGACGAGGTCGGCAGCGGTGCTCGCTCCGATGGGCCTGCGCCTGTCGGAAGCAGAAGACGAGGGTCTGCCACATCGACGAGGGGTTCGACTTCCTCGGGCTGGCGCATCCAGCGCCGGACCTGGCGAGGCCGAACCGGCAAGAAAGCGATCTACACCTACCCGTCCAAGAAGGCGCTTGCGCTCGATCATGGACAAGGTCCGATCGCTGACCCGCCGAGCGACGACATCGAACGCTCGCAGACCTGCTGCGCCGGTTGAACCCGGTGCTGCGGGGCTGGTGCAACTACTTCCGTCACGGCGTGTCATCACGGACCTTCAGCTACGTCGACCACTTCGCCTTCTGGCGGATCGTCGGCTGGCTCGAAGAAGCGACACGTCGGACTGAACATGCACACCCTGGTTCGTCGCTACCTCCCCGGCTGGAGAGATCCACGACGGCGGCATCGAGATGTTCCGCCCCAACACGGTCGCCATCGAGCGCTACCGCTACCGGGGCACGAAGATCCCGACACCATGGACGAGCGCAGACAACAGGATCACCCGCACCAGCGGCATGAACACGTGGAGAGCCGGATGCGGTGAAAGTCGCACGTCCGGTTCGGAGGGCGGGCCGGAGAAACCCACCGATCGAAAGACGGACAGGGCGCTCCGGTCCGACCCCTACACCTACGTGCGGACCTGGTCGGGGTTCGTCTACGTGGCGTTCATCATCGACGTGTTCTCCCGGATGATCGTCGGCTGGCAAGCCATCCGATCGCTGCGATCGGATCTGGCGATCGACGCGCTCGAGATGGCGGTGTTCAACCGCAACGTCAGCGGCGCGCGACCTCTCGCGCGCTGATTCATCACAGCGATCGCGGAGTGCAGTATCTCAGCGTTCGCTACTCCGACCGGCTCGCCGACAACGACATCGTTGCGTCGGTCGGCTCGAAGGGCGACAGCTACGACAATGCCCTCGTCGAGTCGTTCAACGGGCTCTACAAGTGGGAGCTGATCTACCCGAAAGGCCCATGGCGAGGTCTCGACGACGTCGAGTTCGCGACGCTCACCTACGTCGACTGGTTCAACCACCGACGCCTCCACGGCGAGATCGAACCCGGCGCCGGCTTCACCACCCCGGCGGCGTTCGAGGCTGCCCACTACAGTCAACCCGTCCCTGCCAACCCAGCCGGGACTCAATAACCCCAGCCTCTACGGAACCCGGGGCGCTTCACGCCACAGTGTTCGCCGACACGCTTGAGATGGGTCGCGGGTCGAAGAAGATGCCCCGCGGTCCAAACGCAGCTGTTGCCGGTCGCCTGAACCGCCCTGGGTCTGATGGAGACTCGGGTTATTGGTTTCCAACCCCGGTCGGGGCGGTCTGTTGGGCAGCGTAGAACGCTGCTTCGAACTCGGCTGGCGGGACGTCGTCGCAGTGGCCGTGGAGGCGGTCGTCGTTGAACCAGTGCACCCAGCTGAGGGTGGCGAGCTCGAGTTGGTCGACGTCGTCCCAGGGCCTCGGGGCGTCGGGTCCGTAGACGCACTCGGTCTTGTAGAGCCCGTTGGTGGTCTCGGCCAGCGCGTTGTCGTAGGAGTCGGCGACGGTGCCGATCGAGGGTCGCGCGCCGATCTCGTCGAGCCGTTCGGTGAAGCGCACCGATGTGAACTGGCTGACCCGGCATCCGCGTGTGTCACGAGCCCGATCAGGCGGCGGCCACCTCGCGATCGTCGGGCCATCTCGAGCGCGTCGAGGACCATGTCGGTGCGCATGTGCGACGCGACCCGCCACCCGACGATGCGTCGGGAGAACGCGTCGACGATGAAGCACACATAGGCCATCCCCGTCCTGGTCGGCACGTAGGTCAGGTCGGTGACCCACAAGGCGTCGGGGCGGTCGGCGGTGAAGTTCCGGTTCACGAGGTCCGGTGCCCGCACCGCGTCGGGATCGGCGATGGTGGTGAACACCTTGCTGCCGGCGCCGGCTGACGCCCTCGATCTCCAGCTCGCGCATCAGCCGGGCGATCTGGTCCCGGCCGATGTCGTGACCGGCACGCCGGGCTGCCTTCCAGAGCTTGTGCGCGCCGTAGACCTTGCGGTTGGCGACCCACAACACCATCAGGACCTGCATCATCACCGCGTCACGGACCGCACGCGCCGACGGCTCAGCTCGCGGCTCTTGGCGGCGTAGTAGGTGCTCGGAGCGATCTGCAGCACCCTGCAGATCGGCTCGACTCCGAACTCGTCACGATGCTCGTCGATGAACGCGACCATCACTTCTGTGGGCGGTCGAGCTCCGCCGCGAAGAAAGCCGACGCCTTCTTCAGGATCTCGTTCGCCCGACGCAGCTCACGCATCTCCTGCTCGAGCTCCTTAGTTCTCCGCTCGAGCTCACGACACGCTGCGCATCCGGGCCCGCGATCCCGTCGTCGACGTCGGCGTCTCGCGCACCCACGTGCGCACCGACTCGACGCCGTAGCCGAGCTGCTCCGCGACGCGCTTCACCGTCCCCGTGCGTCGGTGCCCAGCTCCTTCGCGCAGCTGCCGGCACCATCCGCACCGCCGCCTTCTCCTGCTCGGTGTACCGACGCGTCGTCGGCTTCCCCGGTGACTTCTCTCTTCGGCATGACTCCATCCTCGTTTCCAAGGTCAGGAGCCTCCAACGAACCCAGGGCGATTCACGCCTTCGGTGCGGCTTGGAAGGTGCTCGACTTACCGCGGAACTGGCCCTCAACAGCGCCAAGGCGACTCTGAGTAGATCCGGCTCGTGGACGATCGCACAGAAGTGCCGCCAGGTGCATGACGTCACGGTTGCGCCGTTCGACGAACATCGAGACGTGTGGGCAGTTTGCGGCCAGCTACTCCGCCCTGGTCGAAGCACGCCACGCTCTCGTGCACCGCCGAGCCGACGTCGATGATGACACCGGTGAGCTCGTCGTACACCGATCGACACGACGCCCCCCAACAGCGCGTCACCGCCAACGAGATGAAAGCGTTCTGCTACGTCGCACGGCGCGCAGCAGACGCCGTCAGATCGGGGATCATCACGCCGCGTCACCTCGACGACCTCCGTTGGCAACTCGACCAACTCCAAGCCCACCACGACCAACACCCGCTGGGCGGAGCACGATTCGTCACACCCCAGAGGTTCCAGGTGTCGTCGCCGATGCCACTCACGATCGACGAACCAGCCCCCGGGCACTTGAAGATCGATGTCGAAGCGCTCCGAGCTCAAGGTCCTTCAGTGACCCACATCGACCTCGAGATCACGTGCGCCGACGGGACCGTCATCCACGGTGAACTCGAACACGCATCCAAATCCATCATCCGAATCGATCTCAGCGACCCCCCGAAATGGATCACCGAAGTCCAGCCGTCACCACTATCAGCGACATGACATTCCGCGAGCGTGGCACGACCACAGTCGGTGAGACCGGGCTGAACACCGGCGCGAGGCCGAGACTCACACACACGCCTGCGTGAAACCCGGTGAGGTTCACACTGGCGTGTCGCCGAAGAACTGGGCTGACGTTCGCCCCGTGGAGGCCGCTTTCGCGGCGTCAAGTGGCAACCGGCGAAATCTCGTATTGGGATCGATATCTGAGACGAGCATGCAGCGCAGGAATCCGCGCTGCACAAGCGTTAAGAACGCTTGTGAGCGCACCGCGACGTTGTCGGCGGGGATGTGGGACGACCTGTTGAGCGGGCCATCAGAGCGCCTTTCCGGGGTTGAGGCGACCGTGTGGGTCGAGCACGTCGCGGATCCGGCGCTGCACGGCGAGCTGGATCGGGTCGAGTTCGTCTTCGAGGAATGGTCGCTTCAACGTGCCGACACCATGCTCGCCGGCGATGGTGCCGCCGAGGCCGAGCGCCAGCGCGACGATGTCGGCGAACGCGGCCTTCGCACGGGCCGTCTCGTCGGGATCGTTCCCGTCGAAAACGAGGAGCGGGTGGATGTTGCCGTCGCCCGCATGTCCGATCGTCGGCAACTGCACGCCGGTGTCGCTCGCCGATCTCGGCGATGCCCGCCAGCAGTTCAGCGAGCCGCTCACGGGGGACAGCGACGTCCTCGGGCAACAGTGCCTTGCCGACCTGTTCCCATGCCGGCCAGGCCTTGCGGCGTACCTCGATCAGCATCGCTCCCTCGTCGGGATCGTCGACGTGGTAGACGAAGGTCGCGCCGTGCTCTTCACAGATGCCCGCAATCTCGGCGATCCGTTCGGACGACCGTTCGCCCTCGGTCTGGATCAGCAGCAGACATGCCGCGTCGGTGTCGAGCTCCATGTGGAACGCCTCGTCGATGCGCCGCAAACACTCCTGATCGATGATCTCCATCATGCTCGGCTCGTGGCCGCGGCGGAACACCTCGGCGATCGCGTCGCCGGCCGGGCCGAGCTCACCGAAATACGCCACGGCGGTCGACGGATCGGGCGGGGCCGGCACGAGCTTGACCGTGATCTCGGTGATGATGCCGAGCACACCCTCGGAGCCGACGAACAGCCCGGTGAGGTCGAGACCGGTCGTCGACTTCAGCGTGTCGGCGGCCCGTGTCGTATCACTTCGCCGGAGGCGAGCACGACCTCGAGTCCCATGACGTAGTCGCGGGTGACGCCGTACTTGACGCAACACAGGCCACCGGCGTTGGTGGCGACGTTGCCGCCGATGCTCGACATGTCGAACGAGGCCGGGTCGGGCGGGTAGAAGAGCCCGGCCGCCGCAACGGCATCTTTGAGGTTCGAGTTGATGACGCCCGGTTGGAGGCGCGCCATGCGGTTGGTCGTGTCGATCTCGAGGATCTGGTCCATCCGGTGCAGCGACATCATCACGCAACCGTCGACCGCATTGGCCGCGCCAGTCAGGCCCGTGCCGGCGCCGCGCGGCACGACCGGCACGTCGGCAGCGTTGGCTGCCTCGACGACAGCGACGACCTCATCGGTCGAACGAGGGTTGACCAGGATCGCGGCGCTCCCCGCGCCTTCGAAGACCGCGCGGTCTTGTCGATACGCATCGATCACGTCACGATCGGTCTGGATGCGGTCGGCCGGGAGACGAGCGGCGAGCTCTTCGTAGATCCCCACGACGATGGTCTATCAGTCGGCGAGCACCGCTTCGATCAGATCCGGCCCATGCTTGGCAGCCGCTCGTGCGGGCGCCCGCACGACTTCCTCGCCGGTCGAGGCCGACTCGCCCGGAACGCCGAACCCGGCCGCGACGCTGGCGAAGTCGACGGACGTCGAGGCGAACGACGTCAGCGCGGTGCTCCTGAGCACGATCCTGGCGGCGGCAAGCTCGACATCGAGGATCCGGTATCTCCGGTTGGCGACGGAGCTCACGACGGTCACCCGGAAGACCACTGCTGGGCCGCGCCGTCGCCCGATGGCCCCGAGCGCTGTCTCTCGATTGACATGCCTGGACGTCAGGCGGCTCGCTGAACCGTTGCTCCCGCGATTGCTCCCACGGACACGGGGCGCAACCTCGTCATGTCAACCGGACGGCCGCCAAGTAGACCTCCGACCGGAACGGCGGTCCGGGTCGGATGGTCTACTTGGCGGCGGTGCGGTTGATCGTGCGGTAGACCGTCGGGCGTGACACCGAGAACAGCTCGCCGAGGTCGGTGATCGTGTACTCGCCGGTTCGTGCATTCGCTTCAGCTCACGCTGCTGTTTCGGCGACAACTTCGGTTGACGTCCCTTCAACTTGCCCTGCGCTCTGGCCACGGCCATGCCCTCACGCGTGCGCATCCGGATCAGGTCGACCTCGAACTCGGCGAACGTGGCGAGGATGTTGAAGAACATCTTCCCCATCGGATCGTCGGGGTCATACGTTCGGCCTCCCAGCGACACCGTCACACCTCACCGGGCCAGGGTGTCGCAACGACAATCTCGATCCCCTGTTCGCTCAGGTGCTGCCGGAGGTGTATACGGAACTCGGCCGCGTGGGTGTGCGGCCCGGCATCTCGGTGGCCCACTACGAGGAGTGCACCGACAACGCACCAGACGTTGTTCACGCCGGCTTCGACATCGGACAACAGGACTTCGCTGGCAACGAGCACGTGAGCGTCGTGGACCTCCCCGTGGTCAGGGTCGCATCGATCGTTCACAGCGGATCGATGGCGAACATCGTTGCCAGCTTCGAGGGGCTGGTGCGCTGGATCGAGGACAATGGTTTCGTGATGACCGGTCGAAGCCCGAGCTCTGCACGTCTGCCACGTCCCGGTCGTCGTTTCGGTCACCACCGACGAACCGTTCGTCGAGGTCGACCGCACCGACGGACGAACCGACCGGCGCGCCGGAGACCGGCTCGATCGTGAGACGAGCGCAGCCGTCTTCAGTCGGACGAGTGAGATCGTGCAGATCCGCGCCGCGCTGCGGGTCGACCACGACGGCCTCTGTCAATCCGGCCGAGCGGGCTCACGAGGACGGCGAATCCCGACCACCGCCGCATCGTTGACGGGATGGCCGCGCAATCGCTCGGGGTGTCGTGCCACTGGCGTGTCAGCATCGACTGTCAACAGTGTGTGCTCAGGGGCGATTGTCGGGCGACTCAGCGTGGGCGTTCCTCTGCGAGAAGATCGACGCGCCGGGCGGTCACGCCGACTGGGGTCACGTATAGGTGGGTTCGGCCGAGTGATGGGTGTGCAGATGGTCGAGCAGCTCGCGCACGCTCGCCGTGGCGAGGCAAACGGTCGAGTCGGCTGCGCCGTAGTACATGTCGATCGTGTCGTTGTCGTCGCGCAGTATCCAGCCACAGGGGAACACGACGTCGGGCACGTCGCCGAGCCGTTCGTAGTTCGCATGCGGGCTGAACACCCATTCGTCGCCTCTCATCAGCACGTGATCGGGACGTTCGCGATCGAGCAGGGCAAGTCCGAGTCGGTAGATCGAGCCCGATGCAGTGACCTTGACACCGTGGTAGCAGATGAGCCATCCCTCGTCGGTGAGCATGGGGGGTGGGCCGAGCCCGACCTTGTTGGCATCCCACCAACCGCCGCGGCGTGCCGGAATGAGCACCTTCGCATCGCCCCAGTGCCGCAGGTCGGGGCTCCACGACAACCAGGCGTGGCTGCCAAGGCTCGACATCGCGGGCGCAGGTCGGTGCATGAGCGCGTAGCGGCCGTCGAACGTCGTCGGGAACAGGGCTGCGTCCTTGTCGTCGGGAGACATGAGCACGCCACGACGGTCGAAGGTGGCGAAGTCGCGCGTCGTGGCGAGGCAGACGAGCGGTCCGCCTGCGGAGTAGCCGGTGTACACGATCATGTACTCGTCGCCGATCCGGGTGATGCGCGGGTCCTCGATGCCCCAATGCTCTTCGTAGCTGTCGAGGTCGGGGATCATGCGTCGTTCAGGGTCGGTGACCCAGTTCGTGCGCCCGTCCGCGGAGGTGGCGACCGCAAGATGTGAGAGGCCGTTGCGCATCTCGACGCGCACGAGCAGCAGGGACTCGCCCTCGAACGTTGTCGCCCCCACGTTAAACACGGCGTTGACCATCTTGGGGAAGTCCGACGCCTTCAGGATCGGGTTGCCCTCGTCGCGCCGAAACAACTCGCGAGGATGAATGTCGTTCGACATCGCTACAAGTTCCTTTCAGTTCGTATCTGAACCGCCGATGACTGTCTCAGTGGAGAACGGAGGGTCCCCAACATGAGCCGATCGAACACACATACCTTTCAGATGAGCGATGTTTCTCTGTTGCAGCAGGTGGCCGCGCCGCCGGTGCGCCGCGCGGCGATCGAGCCGGTCGTGCCTGCGAGTTCGATTCCTGGCTACGGCCCAATCTTCAACGCCGGACTGCTGCATCACGATGGACAGTTCCATCTGTTCGCTCGTGCCGTTCGGGACACGTACCGGGCCAACACCGGGCCGGGCCCACGGTTCGTGAACTACGTGTCCGACGTTGCCGTGTTCGAGTCGGCCAACGGCTCCGACTACGAGTTCGCGTACGTGCTGGCTCGCGCCGGCGAGTTCGGTGTCGACTGCTTCGAGGACCCACACGTCCAGGTGATCAACAGCCGCGGGGTCGATCGTCACGTGATGACCTACACGAATCTGCCGGCTGACGATCGCGAACCGTGGAGGGTCGGCGCACATCACTTGACCCACGACGGCGAGCGCTTCCATCTCGATCCACCTTCGGGGACGCTGCTCGGCCCCGACGGCGTCGAAGACAAGGACGCAGTGCTGTGGAACCTCGCTGACGGACGCGTCGCGTTCCTGCATCGGATCCACCCCGGCATGCAAGTTGCGATCTTCGACGACCTCGAACACTTGTGGGATGCCGGCCCCGACTACTGGGATCGACACCTCGCCGAACTCGACGCGCACACGATCATCCGTCCGTCGAACGGGGCGCTGGGCATCGGTGCCGGTGCCCCGCCGGTGCGCACACCGGATGGTCTCCTGCTGTTCTTTCATGAACGTCGCGCGGACGGCGTGTACACGATGAACCTGGCGCTGCTCGACGAGCACACCGGTCGGCCGATCAGCGTGCTTCCCGAAGCGCTCCTCGTGCCGGAGCTGAGCTGGGAGATCGAGGGCGACGTCGACAACGTCGTCTTCGTCCAAGGAGCACACCTTCACGCCGGCGGCGACACGATCTACCTCGTCTACGGCGCAGCCGACCGCCACGTCGGCGCAGCGACGGCATCCGCAACGTCATCTGCTTGCGCTCCTCGGCCGCTGCAGCGACGATTTCGAGGCCACAGCATCGCGGTAGGTGTGCAGGGTTCCGATGAATGCGATCGTCGACTCGGTGCCCTGGTTGAGATTGACACCCACTGACGTCAATCCGTCGTAGGCCGCGCCTGTCCTCGGGTCCCACACCGGCACCCCGGCGTCGTTCCCACCGGTGAACCAGCAGGCAGCCCAACCAATCAGGTCACACCAAACTGCGTCTGCAGTGACGTCGAGCGCACGCCGACAGGCAGTCGCAAGCGTCCACGCCTCGATCGGTTGCTGATCGAAGCCCGCGACATCGCCGAGCCCGCGACCGCTCGTCGGTGTGAAACTGAAGTGGCCTGCAGGGTTCCACTCGAGCTCGACCAACCATTCCAGGAGCTCGATCGCGTCGACGACCATCTCCTGATCACCGAAGACGTGACCTGCAGCGATCGACGCCTCGACAACGAGCGCGTTTCCGTAGCTGAGCCGCTGCTCGGGCCACGGCCACACCGCGGATGTGGGCGACTGGGGAACATGCGCCGAATTCACTTCGAGGAGCCGCCGGCCGCGTTCAGAACCCGGATCCGATGACAGGAGCGCGGCGCCGGCGAGCACGGCGTGAGCTGCGGCTCGTGGATGGTCCCGATTCGAATGGGGCTGCCCGCCCGAGAATCGCTGCTGCAGCGCGTGCTCGCGCGGCGTGGTTGGTGTCGGTCGATGCGATGGCGAGTCCCCACAGGGCCCGCTGCGGCGGCGTCGTCGCTCGGATCGTCGTCGGTCGGTTGGCCGTGTTCATCGAGGCGCACGACGAATCGGCCGTCCGCTTGCAGTGAGCGGTCGAGTTGTCGCAGGCAGCTGGAGGCGACCGAGCTCGCCCCCGGGTCACGTGCAAGCTGTACGGCGAGGCCGAGCGCGCGCCCGGCGTCGTCGGTGCAGTGTCCGAAGTCGGCGGTCGGCTCGTGACCGTACGAATGCTCGACGATCCCGATGTGGTCGAGCCGTGCGACCAGCGGCGCGAGGGTCGGGTTAGGGAGCCGCTCGGCGACAGCATCGGGGAACGGCGCTACGAGCACGTCGCTCCGGCACCGAGCGGGGCGCTGTCGCCGTCGCCGAGGACACTGCGAAGATGCGAGTCGTAGCGAGCGCCGATGGACGACCAGTCGTAGTGTTTCCCTTCGAGGCGGGCAGCCGCAGACATCTGTTCGTGGACGACTGGGTCGAGCACAATCCGAGACACGGCGTCGGCGATCTGGCCGGGCGACTCATGGTCGACCGCAACGACAGCACCGGTCGGCTCCAATTCTGTGGCGTGTGGGAATGCTGTCGACACGACGGGCTTGCCGGCGGCAAGTGCTTCGACGAGCACACCCGACGTGACCTGATCACGAGAATCGTACGGAATGACAACAACAGTGGCGCTGCGCACCAGGGCGTGCAGCGAGTCCCAATCGCGATAGCGATCGTCGAAGTCAACCAGGTCGGCGACCCCCCGGCGGACGGCCAACTCCCGGAGTCCATGGCGGTACTGCTCACCCTGTCGAGCGCGGACGGTGGGATGGGTCTGCCCGGCGATGAGATAGCGGACATCGAGACCGCGGTCGCGCATCAGCGCCACGGCCTCGATGCCGTGTTCGAAGCCCTTCCCCGGGCCCAGCAGGCCCCAGGTGAGCGCCAGCGGTTCCTCCGATGTGACGAGGTGGGCGCCGCGCAAGTTGGGTGAGGCGCCGTGTGGGATCACGACCACTCGTGCCGGATCGAGATCGTGTGTGTCGAGCAGCCGACGGCGAGCGGCTTGGGTGTGCACGATCAGCAATCGGGAACGCGCGGCCAAGGCAGCGATGATGGCTCGCTGGCGGTCGGTGGGATCGGGGACGATCGTGTGCAAGACCGTGAGGACGGGACGCGTGCACGCGGTGACGAAGTCGACGATGTCCGCGCCGTTCGGGCCTGGGTAGATGCCGTATTCGTGCTGGACGATGACGGCGTCAACGCTGTCTGCTGCTCGGATCGGGTCGTCCAACCCGGCGGGTTCCCCTCGGCGCCAGATCGCCGCGACCTCCTGGCGTGCTGGACCTGCGTCGTCTTCGGGGCCGAGGAGGCGGATGACTGCAGCGTCGATGCCGGCGTCCTCGAGCGCGCATCGGAGATTCGCGGTGTGTGTTGCGATTCCGCATTCGGTGGGTGGGTAGGTGCCGACCAGGACGACGTTGAACGGGAGAGCGCCGACAGCCGACAGATCTCCGCACGACGACATCATCGGGTGCCTCACCGTCGCGGCGGACTCTGTCATCGCAGGACGCTCCTCAGGTTGACATGGCGGCGCATCAACACAGCGGTGGGTTCCGATGGAACTCCCAGCCGGAAGGCCTACCGCTTGCGCTCAAGCGTACGGAGAGCCGTCGCGGCCAAGTAGGGCGAAAGGTCACGACGGATCGATCACATCCCCAGCCACGGGGTCGTGGGTTCGATTCCCATCGTCTCCGCTCTGGAACGCGGACTACATCCCGCCCGTAACAGTACGACGCCACGAGGGCTTGGTGCATGCTGACAGGGGCGTCCGGTTGGCGATCGTCATCCGAACGCTCGCGACGGCGCCCCGTTGCTCAGGTCGCTGAGTCCCCGCGGATGCCCTCAGGATCACGTACAACGCCGGGTAGGTCGCACGTGGCGGGAATGTCAAGCTTGGACGGGCGTGTGCTCGCGAACGAACGGCAGCATCAACTCCAGAATCGGTTCAAGCGTCGGCGCGAACTCGAGGGTCGAGTTTTGCAGCAACGTGGTCGCTGCCCTCGAGTGAGCGATGGGATGCAGGTAGTCGACTTCTTGACCGTGGTGAAGGATGAGTGTCGCTGGCACGGTGAGTGCTGCGAGTTGCTCATCGGTCATTCCGAGTGTCGTCTTCTGACCGAACGACTGGAGATGTTCACCCGCTCGCTTCATCGCCGCGAGGAACTCAGACACGTCTTGTCGCATCAGTTCCTCACGCCCCTCGGCGCCATTGCGTTCGACGTACGCGGCCCAGAGAGGTGTCTTCGCTACCTCCTCCATTGAGGTGAGGCTGTCGTCATTGACGTACTTCAGGTAGTACTCCTCGGGGAGTTGCTCTGCCGCGAGCGGTCCGCCCGTCAGTGGTGCGATCACGAATGCAGCGATGTCTTCGGGGTAACGCTCAGCCAGGACCATGTTCGATCGCGCACCGGACGACATCCCGTAGAAGGCGGCCGGACCCACCCCGAGGCGGTCGATGAGCACATGGAGATCCTCGGCTTCCTCCATCGAGAGCGGATCAGAGCCGAAGTTGATCCCGGACCGACCCATGTTGCGCCGATCCCAGATGATCACCTTGAGGTCCGGGGCAGCCGCCGCCACATTCCGAGCGAAGCCCCCGAATCCGTCGATCTCGCCCATTCCGCCCGGCGTCACGATCAGGGGGATGCTGGCCTGTGGGTTGTAGATCTCCACGTACAACGTCACGTCGCGTTCGGGGCGGAGGTCGACGGTGAGTTTCTCGCATTCGAGTTCGTCGACTCCTGGTTCTGGAAGTGCGTTGAAGTACACCGGGTAGTACGAGTTGTTCGACGCACTCTTGAAGAGGGTGACGTCTTCTTCGACTTCTTCGACGTCGTTCGTGTTTGCTTCGGTCATGGTTGAGCCCAGTCTGTGAGTGTTTGTCCAGGGCGGGCCTCGAGCATGTGACCAACGACTGGTTCCAGCTCGGTTCGGCTGGGTCGGGATCAGGAGATGGCCGAGATTGCTGCAAACTGGCCGCTCACACCGGCGCATCGTAGACGCAGCCTCGCCGATCGCCGGTTGGAGGTCGGCTCAGACAGGGATCCCCGAGATTGGCGACCATGCGAATCGGCGGGATCGGTAGGCTCCCGTGTCGTGACTGGCTCGAAGCGGTGGCGCGTCCTGCTCGCGGTACCTCTGGTGCTGAACGTTGCCGCGTGCTCAGGAGGCTCGGAGCTGGTCGCGGACGGTGAGGGCTTGGTCTCGACGACTGCGCCATCAACGACGACCACGTCGACGCCGTCGACCACGACCACGACCACGACCACGGCGACGACCACGACCGCGGCGACGACCACGACCGCGGCGACGACCACGACTAAGGCCGCCGCGCCGCCGACGACCGTCCCGCGGACCACGATCGTGGTCGCCGCTCTGCCGACGACAACGACGGCGCCGACGACGCTCCCACCCGTGCCGACAGGTGACAGCTGCCCGGGTGGCGACTACTCGCCCAGTCCGAACGACGGGTCATGCTCCGCGCCGACGACTCTTGCGCCGCCGCCCGAGGCCACCGCTCCCCCGGCGCCGATCGCAGTACTCGCCGATGCGGCGACGGCGTGCTTGAACGACGCGGTCGCGTTCAGCGCTGCGAAGGAGCTGATCTCGGGGCTCGGAACTCCACCGGGCGGTTTGACGAAGGACGAGTGGGCTGCGCAGAAATGGACGGACGACTTCACTGTCGACCCGGACGGGAGCTACACGATCAATGCTTGGGTTCCCGGCAACCCTGCGCATGACGACCGGTTCCAGCTGGCAGCGATCCAGTGTCTCAGCGACCGGACCCAGATGCCGCAGGGCGTGCGGTCGGCGATCAACTCGGCCACCGTTCTGGGCACAACGGACATCACTGATTGGCAGGTGGGAAGTGCGACGATCCGGGTGCAGTGGGGCTGGGATCTGGATTCCGTCCTGACCACCTCGTTTTGGCAGGACTGACGCGCCGCGATCTTCCGGTCGCAACACCCCCAACACCAAACAGCGGTTGTCACCACTGAGGAATCACGGGCCGCGCATCTTCCTGGTAGGTCAGCAGACCCATCGACATCCGGCCGGTCCAACGGCGGAGAGTCGACCCTCGACGTGTTCGGTCCGAACGTAACGACGAACCGCGCTACAATGCGTGCGCTCGACCTGAGGCCAATGCTCGGCGGGTAACCGGCACCGACGGCGGTGGTGCCACGGTTTCGGCGGACCTCAGTCCCGGACACCGACCACCGCCACTCGGTGCCGTCCAATCGGTCGGGCAGTCACACCTCATAGCCGTAGGGCGTCCGATGGGGATCCCGATCCGGACACGCGCTCGCCACCCTGTCGATTTCCGGCGCCCACGCGAGACTCATCCGTCGATCAATGCCCAGGTACAAGACGGAGGGCGAGGCAAGTCAAATCAACTGCCATGAGATCAGCCCAGCCTGCTCACCGGTCGGGGTGAATACGAACACGGCGTCCTTGCCGGAGACTGT
>CAWHCI010000017.1:0-43610 GCA_963827775.1 uncultured Acidimicrobiaceae bacterium
TTCCGCTCCTTCAGCTCGACGCTACCGAGACCGGCCGCGATACTCGCGGCGCCGTTGGGCGGACGGGCGGCTCGAGGAACAAGATCGGACGTGCAGCACCGGTCGAAGATCGTGTCCAGTGGACGCGTTTCACCCACCCGATGTTCAACCTCTCCACACGCGCCCGCTTCTTCCTGCTCGTCCACGGCGCGACCGCACCCGTCACGATGCGCGGAATCTCCGCCTACTTCGACGCCATCGATGGCCACTCGACTCACCACGAGAGATCGCCAGCCACGTCGACGAAATGACCCAGGCGCTCGCTCACGTGATCCTCGCCAATCGATGTGCGTCGTCCCACATGACAGCGGGCACCGAGCGAGGCGTCTCCATCATCAATCAGGCACATCAGCGAGTGATCAGGCGCTCCAGATCACATCGACGACCGGCAGTCGACGGCGACCTCGAGTGCTTGGCGGACCTCCCGCATCCTGACACCGCTGAGTGAGCCGATTCGTTCCACGAGTTGGGTCAGTGGTGTCGTGTGAACAGGTACGCGAACGCCGAGCGGGTGTAGCCGATGCCGCGCCCGCTGTCGTGAAGCGACTCGATCGTGATGGTCAGGTCCTTCTCGGGGATCAGGTAGGTGTCGAGCGCGTCGGTCCTGACCCTGTGCGTGCCGTCGCTGCTCTCGATGACGCCGGTCAATGTGTAGCGGGGGTCGATGGAGGCCATTGCTGCGTCGCCGTGGCTCGGGTTGACCAGCAGCGTTCCGCCGACCTTGAGGTGGTTGGTGCAGTGTTCGGAGACGAATCCGGCGTAGAGCGATACGAGGAGGTCGAACGATTCGTCGGTCGCGGGCAGGGGCGTTCGGTAGTCGAGCTGGTGGAACGAGATCGTCGCCGTTTCCGTGGGCACGTCGACGGTCCGTCGCTTCGTGTCGATGAGCTGCGCAACGGCGTCGGCGTGGTCGAAGAACTTTGCGGCGCGCTTGTCGGTGTCGACATAGGTGACGTCGTCGAACCAGACCGACGGCGCGATGTCGACGTAGCTGCCCGGATACAGGACCCGTGCGCCGCGGGGCACGGTGTCGGCGACGGCACGGAACAGACGGATTCGATCGTCGGGATGCTTGTCGTAGTCGGCGTGGAACTCGGCGACGTTGCCGGGTGCGACCATCAGGCCACCTCGGTTCTGGTCATGTACCAGTCGTGGATGATCATCGTCGCGGCCATGCCGCCTGCGTTGGCCGACTCGATGCCTCCCATCCATCCCTGCAGGTCTCCAGCTGCCCACAGCCGGTCGACGTTCGTCTTCTGTGAATCGTCGACGGCGACGTCGCCGTGCTCGTCGAGATGGAGACCGAGGGTCTCGACCAGGTCGGTCACGCGCGGCGCTGGTTCCTTCGCGACCCCGACCTTGTTCACGCCGGTGTGGTTCATGACGGTCGGGTTCATGGTGGGTCCTCTCGAATGACTGTCGGTCAGTCGAGTATGACCGATGGTCAGTCGAAACGCAACCGGGGTACCATGTGCGATGTGACACAGTCCGACGCGAGCCCGACCGGTCGCTTCCAACCGCCCCAAGTCAGGCAGCGCCAGATCCTCGACGCCGCCGCGGCGTTGGCCGTCGAGCACGGTCTCGACAACGTGTCGATCGCTCAGGTCGCCCACGCGGCCGGCATCGCGAAGGGATCGATCTACCTTCACTACGCATCGAGAACCGAGCTGATCGATGCCCTGCAAGCCGACCTGTGGCGCAAGATGCTCGACCACCCGAACGAGCTTGTCGCGAACGACGAGCTGACCTGGACACAGCGCATGGACGACATCGTGGGCCACCTCGTCGAGTTCTCGATGGACAACGAGGACCTCTACCACGCCGTCTTCCACGCGGCCGGCACGCACACCGACGAACCGTGGACCGAATCCCGGCATCTCCTCCGTCATCTCCTGATCGGCGGAATCGAAGCCGGCGAGTTCGACGTCAGCGACGTCGACGTCACCGCCGACTTTCTCCTGCACGCGTACGCCGGACCCTGCTACCACAGCGACGACCGCGCCCACGTCGCCCACGAGATCCAGCAACTCTTCAGGCGGGTGGTCGGTGCCGCGCAACTCGATTGACGAGGGCGCCGGGAAACCGCCGAAACGCGTCCACTCGTGCTCCGAGTTCCACGAGTCACCCCACAACCTCGGCGGCTGGGCCATTGCTGGCGTCGCCGTTGCCATCGCAGCGACAGCCGCTGTTGCGCTTCGGCGAGAGAGCTGGATTCCGACGGTCCTTGTTGTCGTCGTGCTGATTCTGCAAGTCGCTGCGCTCGGGTTCCTGATCCTGCCCACCGGCTCCTGCGGCACGGTCTGACAGAGGCAGACCGCGACGACCTCGCCCAGCCGGCGAGCGTTCACATCTGGATGCGACGGACAACGGTCGGTGAGCGGGAGTATCGCTCGGCGCGCTCGACGGGCTCTGAATCACGACCCGGCCGAGACGGATCACCGCTGGTCCGGGACTCGGCGGTGCTCGGCTCGGGCCGTTCCGTGGCACGTGTACTGAGGCGTTGGTCCGGATCGTGGCTGCTGGTACGGGGTGCTCTGAACGACACCGAAGAGCCCCGACGATGAACATCATGAACTCGCGTCAGCGATCGGAGAGACCAAGTCCCACTCCCGGCGTGGACGCGATCAGGGTGCGGGGGTGACGTATGCGTGGAGCCGGCCGCCATGCGCCAAGGCGGTGCGGAGGCCGTCGTTGCGCGTGGTCCGGACCGCGTCGGCCACGGTGATCACGACTCCGGCGCACATCACCGTCCACGCGGTGGCCGCCGCAGTGCCGACGAAGACGGCGACGGGCACCGTGAGCAGCAGCGTGAGGTTGGCTGCGGCGATCGTGATCTGCGCCCCCGCCCACAGAAACGTGAGGCGCCGGAACAGCGACACGATGGCCGGCCGGCCGCCGACGTCGTCGCCGAAGGCGCAGAAGTCGGCGGCGAACCGGGCGACCAGCGGTTTGCCGATCATCACCGAGATCGCGAACAGCAGCGCCGTCGCGATCGTCTTGATGATCGGTTGGACGAAGTAGACGAAGGCGCTCTCGTTGGCGAGGTACATCGCGACCCGGACCGAGATCCCGACCGACGCCACGACGAGCAGGCCCGGAACCGGCCGCCGACGCAAGAACCCGTCGGCTGACGGACACATACGTGCAGGCGGCCGCAGCGAGGATTCCCCACATCTGACCGACGGTCACCAGACCGGCGTAGTACATCGCGGTGGGGATCAGCGTCGCCTCGACGAGGTAGGGGAACAGCCTTCGTACGACGGCCCAGACCACCAACGTCCACGACGGATCCACGCGCCACGACGCATCCGATCGTCCCACCTCTCCCACGGTTGACATCGGTGGCTTCCGGTCGTCGTTCCGAGATCAGGCGCTCGCCCGGCCGGTTTCCGGCCGGGAGGGTCGGCCACGCCGGGCTTCGTGGTCGTCTGTCGTGGGTCGTTTCAGGAGCACTGCCACGCTGGCATCAGCGAGAGTGCTCATCCCGATCGCTTCCCATCCTGCCGCGCCCTCACGATTCAGCACATCGACGGCCGCCGAGTGGCCTTGCGTCGTCTTCGCCGCCTCGAACGTGGGAAGCGAGACGATGAGATACTCCCATCCGATCATGCGGCGACCGCGTGATCTCCGTCGGTCGAGGCTGTCTGCCATCTCGTCGCATCGCCAGCACGGGAACCGTGTGTCGATCGGCAACAGGTGGACGGCCTGACGTCGCGGTCGCAGCAGTTCGGAAGCTCCTTCGTCGAGTCGAATACCGATCTCGTTGGCGCCATGCTGTCGTGTCTGAACGAACCTGACGGCGCCGTCGTCGAGTCCGAGCCCTGGATCGAGGTCGTCGTGCACCATCACGCGATCACCGACTCGCAGAGCGTTCCACTGGAACCCGAGCATCACCGCACCCCCGCTCCGGGTCGTCGCCCGATCGTGCAGCCGGCATGACGGGTCGTCGGGTTGGCGAGGTTGGACGGGCATTGACATGGCACGCTCCTCGCGTTGGCAACGTCGAGTCTGCGCGTCGGGCGGCGATCGAAACGACCGTCCAGCTCCCAAACACGGCGCCTGGAGCGAGTGTACGTCGCCGTACGCCTGATCGTCAGCGCCGCTCCTTCAGTGATCGAGCTGACGGCAGGAATCGGCCGGATGGACGGGCAGGGCCGAGCCTCCCGACTCGAACGTCGGCGCCCACCGGCTCAGCCCGTGTCGCACGAAGTGAGGATCGTCCGGTATGCAGCGACGTACTTGTCGATCATCGTGGCGACGTCGAAACGGGTCACGGCGACGGCGCGGATCGCGTCGCGGTCGAGGTCTCCGGCGCGATCGACGGCCTCGACGGCCTCGTCGCGATTGGTCACGAGGTAGCCCGTGGCGCGATCTTCGATGAGTTCGGTCATCGATCCTCTGGTGTTGGCGATGACGGGGGTCCCGCAGGCCATGGCTTCGACGACGCTGTAGCCGAATGGTTCGTCGAAGTCGATGAGGTGGAGCAGTGCGTGGGCGCCCCCGAGCACGTCGGAGCGTTCGGACGCGGTGACGCGCCCGAGGTAGCGCACGTGTTCGTCGTCGAGGTGTGGTTCGACCTCGTCGCGGAAGTACTGCTCGTCCTGGATGATGCCGGCGATGTCGAGTCGTCGGCCGGTTCGGCGGGCGACGTCGATCGCGTGGGCGGTGCCCTTGTCGGGGTGGATGCGCCCGAAGTACAGCAGGTGATCTCCGGGCGTCGGATGCGACGGCGAAGGCGGCCGTGTCGATGCCGTGGTGGATGGTGGCCGTGTAGTGCAGGTGCGGGTGCCGGTCGGCGTCGCTGATCGCGACGTAGTGGGTGGTGGCGTCGTAGCGCTCGTAGACCGGGAGGATGCGGGGTGAGGAGAACCCGTGGATCGTCGTGATCACGGGTGTCGTCGACGAGGCCGCTGTAGGTGAGTGGGAGGAAGTCGAAGCTGTTGTGGATGATGTCGAAGTCGTCGGCACGCTCGAACACGGCGGCGATGTGGAGGCATTCGGCGACCTTCGGGTCGATGGCGGTGTCATCGGACCAGCCGCGGGGAGCGGTGGCGTGGAGGGTGGCGGTGGTGATCGAGTCGGCGGTGGCGAACAGGGTGACGTCGTGACCGGCTGCGACGAGTCCCTCGGTGAGCAGTGACGCGAACTGCTCCCACGGCCCGTAGTGGCGCGGCGGGGTCCGCCATGCGATCGGGGCGAGCACCGCGACCCGGAGTCGGTGAGCCGGGGCCGGCACTCTGATGGCGAGCGGGAATGAATGCAGGGTACCGACGCCGGATCGAGAAGCGGGGCAGTACAGTGACACCGACGTCCTCTTGGACGAGTGCACCCGCTTGGGCTGGACGGCCATCTCGGTGCTGTCGCCCTCCGCAGGCCCGTCGCCTCGACCGAGCCGAACAAGGAGTCCGTCCGTGCACACCGCCGTCTCGGTCCCGCCCACCACCGTGGGCGCCGACCATGTCCGATCCTTCGGGATCCTGTCGACCTTCCCTCCCACGTCGTGCGGGATCGCTACGTTCTCGGCCGCGCTCGCGGCCGGCTTGATCGCCGATGGCGCATCGGTCGATGTGATCCGCTGCGGCCCCCCTCCCGACGTGGAGGACGTGCTGGTGGTGGCATCGCTCGCCGACGGGCCGCGGTCAGGTCGGTCGGCCTCGATCGATGCGCTGAACAGCAACTGACGTCGTCATCGTCCAACACGAGTACGGCCTGTACGACGGACCCGACGGCGAGTCGCTGCTCGAGCTGATCGACGCCATCGACGCGCCGATCGTGGTGGTGGCCCACACCGTCTTGACCGAACCGACACCGAACCAACAGCTCGTGCTCGAACGGGTGTGCGCGGCAGCCGACGCCGTCGTGGTCATGACCGAGACGGCCAAGGTGCGGCTCTTCGCCGGCTTCGACGTCGATCACACGAAGGTCTCGGTGATCCCACACGGCGCGGCGACGCCGTCCGCTGCCCGCACCTCCGACGCGCGAGAGGTCGGAGGCACCCCCCGAGTGTTGACCTGGGGTCTCCTCGGCCCCGGCAAGGGGATCGAATGGGCGATCGAGTCCCTGGCCGAACTCAGCGATCTCGACCCACGCCCGGAGTACGTGGTGGCGGGCGCGACGCACCCGAAGGTGCGCGAGCGACACGGCGAGGCCTATCGCGAGATGCTCGTCGAGCGGGCCGCAACATCGACCGCGCCGGCCCACGTCTCGTTCGACGACACCTACCGGGATCTGGCGTCGTTGACCGAGCTCATCGAGTCGGCCGATCTGGTCGTGCTGCCCTACGACTCCCAGGAGCAGGTGACGTCCGGCGTGTTGGTCGATGCTGTGGCTGCCGGGCGACCCGTCGTGTCGACCGCGTTTCCGCATGCGATCGAGCTTCTGGCGAGCGGCGCGGGGATCGTGGTGCCGCAGCGGGACCCGGTTGCGCTCGGGCGAGCGATCCGGTCGGTGCTGACCGATCCCCCGCTCGCCGCGTCGATGGCGGCCGAGGCGCGTCGCCTGGCGCCCGAGCTGGCATGGTCGGCGGTCGCTCGCCGGTACTCCCGGCTCGCAGATCGGGTCGTCGCATCACGTCAGTCGGTGCGGTCGTGACGTTGGCATCGTTCGGCCACGTGGTCTCGATGAGCGACCGGATCGGGATGTTCGAGCACGCCGACCACGTCGAACCGCGTCGCGAGCACGGATACTGCACCGATGACATGGCGCGCCTGCTGATCGTCGCGGTCCGCGAACCCGATCGCAGTCAGGTCGTGCGCGAACTCGGTCGCACGGCATTGCGCTTCCTGGCGTCGTCGCAGAGCACCACGGGCCGAACGCGGAATCGGCGCTCCGAGAATGGCCGCTGGCACGGTCGTCATGGTGTCGAGGACTGTTGGGGTCGCAGCGTGTGGGCATTCGGTACCGCGGCGCGGCGAGCACCGGAAGCGTGGATGCGCGCCAGCGCGATGTCGTACTTCAATCACGGGGTGGGGCAACGTTCGCCGCACCGTCGGGCGATGGCGTTCGCCGCGCTCGGCGCCGCCGAGGTCGCACTGCACGATCCGCGCCATTTCCGAGCCCGCAGCCTGTTGGCCGACGCGGTCGCGGCGATCGGGCCGTTGTCGACCGAGTCGGACTGGCCGTGGCCGGAGGCCCGCTTGTCGTATGCCAACGCGGCACTACCCGAGGCGCTCATCGCTGCCGGCCATGCACTCGGGCGTCCCGACGTGACCGACGACGGTCTGACGCTGTTGCGCTGGCTGCTCGACCGAGAAACGCTCGACGGCCATCTCTCGCCGACCCCCGTCGGTGGTGCGGGCCGGGGTGACGGCTCGCCACGGTTCGACCAACAGCCGATCGAGGTCGCAGCACTGGCCGACGCCTGCGCCCGCGCCCAGACGGTGACCGGCGATGACGCCTGGCGACGAGGGGTCGACCTCGCGATCCGCTGGTTCGCCGGCGACAACGACTGCGGGGCGGTGATGTGGGACCCGGAGACGAGCGGTGGCTACGACGGCTTGACGTCGACGGGACCCAACCTGAACCAGGGCGCCGAATCGACGCTGGCGCTGATCTCGACACTGCAACATGCACCGCGTGCCGGGGAGGGTGAACCGCGAGCCGCTGCTCTCACCGGGCCGAACTGGTCAGCCGGCTGAGCAGTTCGTCGACGCGGATCGTGGCGATGCGCGTGCCGACGTCGGCGTAGCCGTAGGGCAACACGAGGTGTTCGCCGTGGATCATGCTGCCGCACGAGTACACCACGTTGGGCACGTAGCCCTCCCGCTCGTCGTGCTGCGGGCTGAGCAGCGGTTCCTTCAGGTGCCCGATCACCCGGCTCGGATCGTCGAGGTCGAGCAGCAGTGCACCGAGCGCGTACTGCCGGAACGGCCCGACCCCGTGGGTGATCACGAGCCAGCCGGCTTCGGTCTCGAGCGGCGATCCGCAGTTGCCGAGCTGCATCAGCTCCCACGGTCGCTCGGGTTCCTGGATCACGGTCGCGTCACGCCACACCCGGATGTCGGTCGAGGTCATCACGAAGTTGTTCACGTTGTCGTGCCGGCCCAACGCCACGTAGTTGCCGTCGATCCGGCGCGGGAAGATCGCCATCCCCTTGTTGTGCGCGGCGCGCCCGGTGAGCGTCGCGACGCGGAACTCCGTGAAGTCCTCGGTCTCGAGCAGCTGCGGCAGGATCTGGTGACCGTCGAACGCGGTGTAGGTCGCGAAGTAGGTGACCGCGCCGTCGTCGCCCACGAATCGGACGAATCGAGCGTCTTCCATCCCGTGGCTCTCCGTCGGGCCGCTCGGGAACAGGACACGTTCGGAGATGTCGATCGACGACGGGAACGACGTGCGGTAGTTCGACGACGCCAACCAGTGCAGCAACCTCGTCGTCTCACCCGAGATCGATCGTTCGATTCCGTCGTGGTCGAGTCCGTCGATCGCTGCTTCGAGCTCGGCCATCGTGAACGGATCCTCGAGTCGGGCGAGGACCCGTTCTTCGACGTCGTTCAACATCGCCAGGTCGTCGAGCTTCGTCGTGAAGAAGCCCTTGTCGTACGCGTGCGGTGTCCCGGTCCCCGGTCGACTGCGTACCTGCTGGTCGGGTCGAGTTCGACCGAGGCATCCGCTCCGATGACCCCTGACCGGAACTCGATCGACGAGATGTGACCCTCACCGATCGCCCGCAGACTCATGACGAAGCGGACCTCGCCGGCGTCGAGGCCCGACTGGTCCGGTGCTGCCACGATCGACGGGTTGCCGAGCGCGGCCGCCTCGATCGAGTACTCGTGCGTGAAGTATGCGCCGATCAGACGCCGGCGATCGAGCGACAACGGTGCGTCGATCAGTTCGAGGTGGTCGAGCCGTGCCGCGACGATCCCATGGTTCCGGTCCAGGACGGCGTCGAGGTCACGGTGCCGGCCGGCGAAGGTCTGACGTGCCTGGGCGAGGGTGTCGGCGACCTCGTGCTCCGACATCGCCATGACCCGTTCGAGCACCACCTGCAGGCGTGACGACCCGTCCGGATAGATCTCCTCGCCTGGCAGGAACGGCTTGGTGATCACGCGACGCGGATCGGGAACGAGGCGCACCGAATCACAACGTGTCATCCGGAGTGCATCCATCGGAACCCCCGGTTCACGGTGATCGTGCTCGCCATCGGGCTGACGGCGACTGTCGACACCGTAGCTGCGCGACGTTCGGTCACAACGGTTTTCGGTCCGGAGCCGGCTCCCGACCGATGAGATCGACGCTATGGTGGGGTCCTTGGGATGAGTCGCCTCGTCTGGGCAGGACGGCCGGTAGCGCTGTCGCTCGGTGCAGGCCCGACGCCTCGACCTGAGCCGAAACGGTTCGAGGAGTCATCATGTCCGTCCATTCGCTTCCCATCAAGCGTCGTTCCGGCGATGGCGCCGGGACGCGGCCCGCATCCGCTGCACGGTTCAGCCGAGCTCGCGAGCCGCGACAGCGCGTCCTGATCCGTCGCTCGTGGGTGCGCGTGGCCGACGAGCCGACAGCGCTCGACCTCACCCGCGAGGACATCGGGCGCGTCCGATCACGCGTTCGTGACCGGCGTGCGGCGTGACGGCAGATCAGATCGAGTCGAGCCACGATGCGTCTCTTCCATTGCGACCGCTGCGGTCAGATCGTGCCGTTCTCGGCGCACCGATGTCACGCGTGCGATGCCTCGCTCGGCTATGTCACCGAGCGTCGCACCATCGGGGTCCTCCTGCCGACGGCCGATTCGGCCGTGTTCGCGACCGACGATCGCGATCCGCCGCTCTGGCGTTGCCTCAACTCCGCGTGGGGATGTAACTGGATGCTGCCGGCAGCGTCTGACACATCGTGGTGCCGATCGTGCCGGCTGACCCGCGGCCGCCCCGACGAAGCCGACCCGGACGCGGTCGACGCGTGGATGACCGCCGAAGCCGCGAAGCGGCGACTGGTGCACCAACTCGACGAGCTCGCGCTCCCGATCGAGATCCGCTCGACGACATCGCCCGACGGGCTCACGTTCGACCTGGTCTACCTGCCGGGGGAGGGCGGCATCACCGGCCATCTCGACGGTGTCGTGACCTTGGATCTCGCGGAGACCGATGACCGTCACCGGGACGATCTGCGTCGTCGGCTGCGCGAACCCTTTCGTACCGTCATCGGGCACCTCCGGCACGAGATCGGTCATCACTATTGGGGGCGACTCGTCGGGCAGGCGGACGATCTCGATCGCTTCCGACGACTGTTCGGTGACGAACGCGAGCACTACCGCGAAGCGATCGAGCGTCACTACTCGGCCGGCGACGCCGCATGGGACCGCACCCGGTTCGTGACCGCGTACGCCGCATCCCATCCACTCGAGGACTGGGCCGAGACGTTCGCCCACTACCTCCACATCCTCGACGCCACCGACACCGCCATCGCCCACGAACTGATCCCACCCGACAGCAACCAGGCCACCGCCACCACCATCACCAGCCTCGAGCTCGACGACATCCTCGCTGTCTGGCGGCCGATCAACACCGCCGTCAACGCGATCGCCGAGACGGTCGGTGCGCCTGCCGTCTACCCCTTCGAGCCGATCGGCGCCGTCGTCGACAAGCTCACCTTCGTCCACCGACAAGTCGCCGCCCACACCGAACGACACCGGTTCCATGCGATCCACTGACATCGACCCGTACCTGCTCGATGCCCCACTCGGGTCGCCGAGCCGCCCGTCGTGGCGCGGCCGGCTCCATCTGATCGCCCTCTGGTCGGCGATCCCGCTCCTCGTCGGCCTCGCCATCGAGTCCGGTACGGCGCCCGCTCCCGCGCGGCGGTGATCGTGTACGCCGTCGGGCTCTGCTCGATGCTCGCCGTCTCGACGACCTACCACCGGTGGGTGCACACCATCCGCGCCCGCGCCGCCTGGCGCCGGGCCGACCACGCCACGATCTTCGCCGCGATCGCCGGCACCTTCAGCGCCCTCGCACTGACCAGTCTCGACACCGGCCCGGCGATCGCGATGCTGGTACTCATCTGGACCGCCGCCGCGGTCGGGGCGGGCTTCAAGATCTTCAGCTTCCACCGTGCCAACCGACTCGGCACCATGATGTACATCGCGATCGGGTGGGCAGGGCTCGCGCTCGTTCCGGCCGTGTGGCATCGCGGTGGCGCGCTCGCCGTCGGCCTGCTGGTCGCCGGCGGTGTCGTCTACACGGTCGGCGCAGCCGGGTTCGGACGTCAGTGGCCGACCCTGCGGCCCGCGACCTTCTCCTACCACGAGGTCTGGCACGCCTTCACGATCGCCGCCGCCGGCCTCCACTTCGCCGCCATCTGGACCGTCGCCACGTGACCATCGACCGAGCCGTACCCGCACCAGACATCGAGGCACCATGACCGACACCACCGACACGATCGACACCACCACGAGCGCTGAACACACCCTTGACGACGAGGCCCCAACTCGCCAGTGCGGCCGATGCAGACTCCGCTTCCCGATCCCTGCCGACACCCACCCGATGGAACTCCGCGACTGGTGGGCTTGCCCGAACTGCAGCGACTCACTGCTTGCCCGGGCGACGGCGAACCCCGACAACGCAGGTCGAACAGCACCGAGGTCCGACATGATCCGGCTCCAATGGAACGCCCTCCGCGTCGGCCACCACGTACTCGTGCACGACGAAACCGACCCCGGCCTCCCCCTCGTCCCCGGCCGCGTCACCATGGTCCAGGCCGCGTCGGGCTCCAACGACGTCGCGATCCGGATCCCGTCCACTCGCGGGCCATCCAAGGTGGTCCACCCACCTCGCCTCGCGGTCCATCTCGAAGACCTCGATCCCGAAGCGCGCTGCTGGCGCTGTGACGCCCGCCACGACGAAGCGCTGCGCCCCCGTCACAAGCCCCCGACCACCAGCGTCACCAAGTAGTCGACAACACGAGAGGTACCACCATGCCCGACAAGTCCCCACAACGCCCCGCCGGCAAGAAGCCCGGCAAGACGCTCAAGGAGAAGCGCGACGCCAAACGCGCCAAACAGGAGACCAAGCGAACGATCCCCAGCTGACACCTCACCGGCGAGCAGCGCCCCCAGGTCGTTCCGGCCCGGGCAGGTCTCACCCAGGTCTCTGGCGACGATCCCGGCCGTCGGTCCCGACCGGCGCGCCATCGACGGCGACCGGCGGGCGAGGTACCACCGCGTCGTCGTGCTGCGCGGGATCGCGCTGACGGCGCGGTTGCGGCTGACGTCTCGCAGCGCGGTCCGGGCGAACTCGTCACTGGGATCGGTGTCCGGTGGGGCCGTCGGAGACGACGCCGACTGCCGTCACGTTGCTCGTGTCGGGCACGGAACCGCCGCGGCGCGCCGTGGTGTGTCGGTTCCGGCCCGGGACGAAGGCCTCTGGTCCGGTCATCCCGACGCCCGTACGGTGCCCGGCGGAGGTGTGTCGTGGATTTCGAGGTGTCGGAGGAGATGACGCGTACGACTCGCGATGATTCGCGAGTTCATGGATCGGGAGGTCATCCCACTCGAGGGCGAGATGCTGCACGGCGACGCCGCAACAGCTCGAGCTCGCGGTCGCCGCGGCGCAGGCGCAAGGTGAAGCAGATGGGTCTGTGGGCGCCGAACCATCCGGTCGAGTTCGGTGGCCTCGGCTTGTCGATGGTCGATCACGGTCTGTTCGCCGAAGCGGTCGGGTCGCAGTCCGCTCGGCATGACCGTGTTCGGCACGCAGGCACCCGACGCCGGCAACGTCGAGATCCTGCACAAGTACGGCACGCCCGAACAGCAGGACCGGTGGCTCCGCCCGCTCGTCGACGGCGAGATCCGCAGTTGCTTCTCGATGACCGAACCCGAGACCGCGGGATCGAACCCGCTCCTGCTCGAGACCACGGCGGTCGAGCGACGGCGACGACTACGTGATCAACGGTCAGAAGTGGTTCACGTCGTCGGCCGACGGCGCCGCCTTCGCGATCGTGATGGCCGTCACCGACCCGGATGCACCGCCGTACCAGCGCGCCAGCATGATCATCGTCCCGACCGACACGCCGGGTTTCGAACTCGTCCGCAACGTCAGCGTCATGGGCCACGCCGGATCGGGCCACGCCAGCCACGGCGAGGTGTCGTACCAGTCGTGCCGGGTGCCGAAGACGAACCTGCTCGGACCCGAGGGCAGGCGGCTTCGTGATCGCCCAGGACCGACTCGGCCCCGGCCGGATCCACCACTGCATGCGCTGGCTCGGCATCGCCGGCCGCGCCTTCGAGATGATGTGCGAGCGCGCGAATCAGCGCACGATCGCACCCCGACGGGCGATCGCTCGCCGATCGTCAGGTCGTCCAGCACTGGGTGGCCGAACTGGACGCGGAGATCCGCAGTGCCCGACTGCTGACCCTGCACACCGCCTGGATCGATCGACCGGCACGGGCGCCAAGGCGGCACGTGACGAGATCTCGGCGATCAAGTTCGACGTCGCGAACACGATGCTCAAGGCCGTCGACACCGCGATGCAGGTCCACGGCGCGCTCGGTGTCACCGACGACACCGTGCTCGTCGTACTGGTACCGCCACGAACGCGCCGCGCGGATCTACGACGGAGCCGACGAGGTGCACAAGACCAGCCTCGGACGCCGAATCCTGCGCCGATACGCAGCGACCTGAGCGCTTGCGGCGCGATCAGGCGCGTCGAACCGGAGCGTCGTCGGCCGGTGCGAGGCCGCCGACGCGCTCGCGGAGGTGGTTCCGCAAGATGTCGTCGTGGACCGATGTCGCCCCGAATCGCTCGGTCGCGAAGGGTTCCCACCTCGGAGCCGAGCCCTCCGGCCGGTCGCCCAGCACGGTGACCCGCTGGATGATTCGCTCGCCGTCGAAGTCGTGGATCACACGATGTTGCGTGCACCGGTTGTCCCAGATTGCGACCGTGCCCGGCGACCATCGGTACCGGACGACGAACTCGTCGCTGGTCGACCACCTCACGAGGTAGTCGAGCAGCATGCGTGACTCGGGATGGCTGAGTTCGGCGATCCGCTTCGTGAAGTGCTCGTTGACCATCAGCGAGCGCCGACCGGTTTCGGGGTGGATGCGCACCACCGGATGCATCGCCGTCATCTCGGGCTTCCGGTGCGGCGATGCGTTGTGCACGGCGTGCAATCCGTCGACGAGCTCGCGCAGTGGCGCGCTCAGCCGTTCGTACGCGAGGTACTGGTTGGCCCACATGGTGTCACCGCCCAATTCGGGGCACGTCACCATGTGCATGATCGACATCACCGAGGGGCTGGGCAGGAACGTGACGTCGGTGTGCCACTCGTCGGCGACACCGCCCAGCGTCGCCGTCAGCTCGAGCACCTCGGGGTGACCCGGGCCGGCGTTCGGGAGATTGGGGTGGATCTCCAACTCGCCGAAGCGGCGCCCGAGGCCGACGTGACCGTCGAGGCTGAGCTCCTGGTCCGGGAAGAAGAGCACCAGATGCTCGACGAGGTGGTCCGAGATCTCCGCCACGTCCTGCGGCGTCACATCGTCGAGGTCGACGCCGCGGACTTCTGCGCCGAGTGCCGCGGACAGGCGAGTGATCTGGAACGGCATGGCCCTCCTCGACACGTCGGTTCGTTCGGTTTCCGGTCGGTTCCGGGCCGTGTCGTGTCGTCAGGTAGTACATCACGGCGGCACTGCGGTTCGGGCACTCAGGCCGGCGGGAACGAGGGACTTCGCCGCCCCCGACGTCGGCGAGATGACCCGTCGGAGGCCGTCGCGTGTCGCAAGTGATCCTCAAGACGGCCGTTATCCATGCCGACATGAACATCGTGGCCGGGCCAGACACCACCGAGCTGAAGATCGCGTCGAAGCTGCCCTGCGTCGCCACGGAGCAGGCATGACCGACACCATCGCGACACCGGACGGCGTCCAGCCGGGACACCCGTCGGGAACGCCCGTCGACGGTCGGCTCGGCACGCTCGCCAGGTGGTTGTCGCCGCGGACCCGGGTGCTCCTCTTCGCCGCCCTGCTCGCAGCGATCGGTGGCGTGTTGCTCTCGTGGACGCCCCTGCCGACCCAGACACCCGATCGGGCCTGGGCGTTGCCGTGGTTCGCGCTGGTGGTCGCGTTCGGCATCGCCGAGGCGACCGCGCTGCACGTGGAGATTCGCAAGGAGTCCCACTCGCTGTCGCTCAGCGGCATTCCGATGATGTTCGGATTGCTGTTCGTGAGCCCGCTCGCCCTGTCGTTGGCCTATCTCTGTGGCGCGGCGCCCGCCATGCTCTTCGTTCGCAAGTCCGACGTGGTGAAGACCACGTGGAACCTCTGCCTGTTCTTCGCCGAGGCGGCACTCGCCGCGTTCATCCTCCGGCATCTGCTGGGTCTCGCAATGCCGTCGTCGTTGGTCGAGTGGATGGTGCCACTCGTCGTCGGTGCTGGCGGCCGAGTTGCTCAGCTTGGTCGTCCGTCTCCCTGGTCATCATGGTGGTCGACGTCCGGTTCCGTCCGAGTCTGTTCGCCGATGTCGGCCAGTCGCAGATCCTCGCGGCGCTTGCCGGAACGTTCACCGTGACCGCGATGTCGGCGTCGGTCATCAATCCAGCGATGATCCTGTTCGCGATCGTCCCGGTGATCGGCGTCGGGGCCCTGATGCAGAGCAGCGGTCAGCTGTCGCAGCGCCACAAGGACCTCCAGCAGCTCCACGGCTTCACCCGGGCCCTCACGAACGAACGTGGTCCCCGAACGGTGGACACCGGTCTCGCCGAACTCGTGCAGATCATGCGGTCGCGCTCGGCCGGTCTGCTCATCATGTCGAACGACTCCGAGGTCTCGTCGACGCTGCGTGTGCTCGTCGACGACACGTTCCACGACCTCGACCCCGATGCCTTCTCCGACGGTCTGATCGCGATCTCCAACGAACGATCCGTGACCGAGGTCAACGTCGAAGAGGCAGGTCGGACGGGCCGGTCGGTCCTGCAGGCCCTGGATGCCAGCAAATTGCTCGCGATCAAGGTGCTGACCGAGGTCGATCGTGTGGGTGTGCTCTTCGTGGCCGATCGGCTCGGCATGCGCAGTGAGTTCGCGAGCCGAGGAGTTCCGGCTGTTCGGTTCGCTGGCGAACACGTTGAGCGCTCGTCTCTCGAACGACCATCTCGTCGCCGAGCTCGAGACCCAGGCCCAGCACGATGCGCTGACGGGCCTCTCGAACCGGCTGACGTTCGAGGTCGCGCTGACCGCGAGCCTCTCCAATCCGGATCACCGGGGCGTCGTGTTGATGATCGACCTCGACCGCTTCAAGGAGATCAACGACTCGCTCGGCCACGACATGGGCGACCGGCTGCTGATCGAGGTCGCGCGAGCGGCTGCGGGCTCGCGGGTCGCGTCGACCGACCTGGTCGCCCGATTCGGTGGTGACGAGTTCGCGATGCTGCTGCTCGCTGCGTCGAGACCGACGCCGACGACGATGTCGATCGGCGTCTACCGAGCACTCCACGACGAGCATCTGCGCCAAGTTCAACCTCGACGGCATCACGTTCGAGATCGGTGCGAGCCTCGGCGTCGTCGAGTTGGCCCGAACTGGGTCACGACAGCGCCACGATCCTGCGCCGCGCCGATACCGCGATGTACGAGGCGAAGCGGCAAGCAGACTCGGCGTGCGTCTGGTACGAGCCCGCGCTCGACGCGGATGCGCCACGGCGCCTCGATCTGTACCTGTCGGCTCGGGCCGCGCTCGAGAGCGGCGACCTGTTCGTGCACTTCCAGCCGAAGGTCTCCACGGTCGACGGGCGAGATCACCGGCGCCGAGGCACTGGCGCGATGGACCCATCAGGTCCATGGAGACGTGCCGCCCAGCGAGTTCGTGCCGTTGCTCGCGCAGGCGGGTCTGATCGGCCAGCTGACGCGGTTCGTGGTCGAGCACGGGATCTCGACGGCGGCCATGTTCCGTCAGGCCGGCATCGACATCCCGATCGCCGTCAACCTGACGCCACGCGACCTCCTCGATCCCGAGTTGCCCGACGACATCGCCGAGATGTTGACCACGAACGGTGTACCGCCCGGCGCCCTGCACGTCGAGATCACCGAGGACGCGATGGTCGTCGACTTCGACACGAGCGTCGTCGGTGCTGTCCCGGCTGCGCGAACTCGGCGTCCGGGTCGGCGATCGACGACTTCGGAACCGGCTACTCGTCGCTCCAACACCTTCACCGGCTGCCCGTCGATCAACTCAAGATCGACCGCAGCTTCGTCAGCCGCATGAGCTCCGACGATCGCGCTGCCGCCATCGTCCGAGCATCGATCAACCTCGCCGGCGACCTCGGCCTCGCGACGGTGGCGGAGGGGATCGACGATCCGGCGACGCTGCGCATCGTCAGCCGACCTCGGCTGCGACGAGGTCCAGGGGTTCCTCATCCAACGGCCGATGGATGCCCACGCGTTCCTCCTCTGGGCGCTCGCATGGGACCACGCGCAGTGGACGCATCACCACGGGCGCCGGCGGACGACGACGGCCGCCGCCGCTGCGTCCTGGGTCGTTCACGCTGCTGCGTTGCGGTCACGGTGCCGGGGCGGGCGCTCGTCGCCGGCGTCGTGCGTGTGTCGTTCCGGTGCCGTTGCGTGCCTCGATCAGGAGCTGATCCGGCTGTCTGCGCCGGCGGCTGTCGTCTGACGTCAAGTGCATGAAGATCGTGTGAATTCGATGCTTCACGGTCGGTGACATCGGCGCACGATCCGTCGCGTCGAGTGTGAGCCACCGGTCGCTTCACCTCGGATCGTCACACCGGCCGGCCGAACGAAACCCTGTTATCACACGGGGTTTGCCGGTCTCGGGTGACACTTGAAACGGCCTTGAATGTGTCTTGATCCACACAAAGTGTCAAATCCACCACAATGGGTGGGGCTCAACAGAGCAGTGTTTTCAATCAAGAGGAGACCACGACATGGCGGTACGAACCGGGCGGCGGAAGCTTCCCAGAACACAGGAGCGGGGGCGAACTCGACGAGCTCGCGGCGCGCTCCTGGGCGGGGTGGCTGCACTCGCAGCGCTCGGCTTGGCGATCACCACCTCGGTGACGCCCGACGCGGGAATCGGCGGAGGCGGCGCCGCTCCCCACCGTGACCGGCGAGGCGGAGATCGACCCTGTCGATGTCGGTCGAGCCGGGGCAACCGGTTCCACTGGCACTGATTCGCAAGAAGGCAGCGAAGCAGTACGACGACAAGGGCGCCATGGGTCAGGGCATCGACGTCGCACTGATCGACTCCGGTGTCACGCAGGTGGCGGGTCTCGACCAGCCCGGCAAGGTCATCTACGGCCCCGACCTCTCCAACGAGGGCGGCATCCCGAACCTGGCCAACCTGGACACGTTCGGACACGGCACGCACCTCGCCGGCATCATCGCCGGTGACGACGGCGACCAGGTCGCTCGGTATCGCTCCGGAGAGCCGGCTCGTCAGCCTCAAGGTGGCAGGTGCCACCGGTGAGACGCACATCGCTCAGGTCATCGCAGCGATCGACTGGGTCGTCGAGCACAAGAACGACAACGGCATGAACATCCGGGTGCTCAACCTGTCGCTCGGCACCGGCGGGATTCCCACGACCTCCGGAGATCCGTTCTCCGCGGCCGTCGAGCGGGCGTGGAACGCCGGCATCGTCGTCGTGGCTGCGGCGGGCAACCGCGGCAACATGGTCGGCGGTATCGACAGCCCGGCGCTGTCGCCCTACGTCATGGCCGTGGGCGCCACCGAGTCGTACAACTCCTGGGGCCGTGGCGACACGGTGCCCACCTGGACCTCGGGCGGCAACACCTACCGCACGCCCGACGTGCTGGCCCCGGGCAAGTCGATCATGAGCTTCCGGGTCCCCGGCTCGTTCCTCGACCAGCTGCACCCGCAGGCCGTCGTCGACGACAAGTACTTCGTCGGTTCGGGCAGCTCGCAGTCGGCGGCAGTCCAGACCGGGTACGTGGCCGGGCTCCTCTCGAAGAACCCGTCGCTGACGCCCGATCAGGTCAAGTACCTGTTCACCAGGTACGCCAAGGACACCATCCCCGGTGACTTCATCGACGGTGAGGGCAAGATCAACCCGAAGGCCTCGGCCCGACGGAACCACAAGGCGTGGAAGGCTCCGGTTCAGAACCATCCGCTCGCCATCACCCCGGGTCAGGGTTCGCCGAACGGCGCCACCTGGTCGGGCGGCGGCTGGAACGGCGCGAGCTGGTCCGGCGGCACGTGGTCCGGCGCGAGCTGGTCGGGCGCTTCGTGGTCCGGTGCGAGCTGGTCCGGTGCGTTCGTGGTCCGGTGCGAGCTGGTCGAGCGCGAGCTGGTCGGGTGCTTCGTGGTCCGGTGCTTCGTGGTCCGGTGCGAGCTGGTCCGGTGCGAGCTGGTCCGGTGCTCGTGGTCCGGTGCGAGCTGGTCCGGTGCGAGCTGGTCGAGTGCCGCTTGGGAGAGCGTCAACGACACCGATGCCCCGCTGGAGACGGCCGAAGACCTGGCGATCGACGCAGTGCTCGAGCAGGAGGACGCCATCTACGCGGAACTCGTTCAGCAGGACGACACGCTCGTCGACGATCTGCTCGAGAACGAGGACGTCCTGTACGAGTCACTGCTCGAGGAGAGCGACGCCATCGTCGACACGCTCCTCGAGGAGACGTCCCCGGTCGTCGATCCGACGATCGAGGAAGACGTCGCACTCGTCGAGGACATCATCGAAGAGGTCACGAGTGAGGTGACGTCATGAACGTCCAGACGCACCACGCCCGACGCGGATCGAGCTGGTCATGACCATGACCACCGACCCGACGACGACACTCACGAACGGAGACTTCCAGATGACCACCACGCAACAGCATCCGCGACGCGGCTCCAGCTGGTCGTAGCATCCACATCGCCGAAGGGCCCGCTGATCAGCAGTTCGCTGGTCAGCGGGCCCTCAGCGCGAACGGGAGCACGGCGCCCGAACCTGCCGTGCGAAGTTGCCAGGCTGCCACCGTGGTCGTCCAGCGGCTGTCGACCTCATCGTCGACCAGCAGCACCGGACCCGGTGGCAGTCGCGCGTCGGGGAACGCGGCGAGGTCGACTCGGTAGCGGGCCCACACGTTGGCCACCTGATGGGCGGAGTTCGCCTGCTGCGACTGGTAGCCGGGGTCGTCGGAACCCACGAGCGCTGGATGCACGGGCAGTCGACCCAGCCGACCGAGGGCCGCGACGATGCCGTCGACGAGCGCGGATCGGCGTCTCGATGGCAGCGGGCAGATCCAGGTCGGTCGTTCGGCCCAGTCCCACCGCTTGAGCGTGGCCGCGATCGCGTCGACCAGCTCGGCGGGCACCGTGACGGGCCCACCGGATTCGCAGTCGGCGATCAACTGCTCGACGACGGGGTTCCAGCCGCCGTCACCGAGCCGTGCGAGTGCCCGGCCCGGGGCGGCCTGCCGCTCGGGTGCGATCCGACCCCTCGGTTCGTCGAGGCCGGACGGCCATTGACGCCGTGGTTCGACGACGAGGTCGCTGCCGCGGAGTACGTCGTGCGCCGCGGCGACCAGCAAGGTGTCGGGTTGCCGCTGCCAGTCGCGCTCGATGCACCGGTCGCAACGACCACAGTCGGCCGCCGCGTCGTCGTCGAGCGCTTCGCGCAGGAATCGCAGTCGGCACTCGGAACGTGCCGCCCAGGTGAGCATCTCATCGGCCTCACGCCGTCGCAGCTCGCGGAGCGCGTCGGACCAGTTCGTGGTCGTAGACCCAGTGCTCATCGGTGCGCACGTACCCGTTCCCGGCGCGGGTGATCGCGCCGTCGACCTCGAGGATGCTGAGCAGGATGCCCAGCCGGCTCCGGCCCAGGTTGACATCGGGCTCGAGCGCGACGATCGACGTCGGTCGGTCGCGATCGAGCAGGTCGATCACCGACCGGCAGATCTCCTCGCTGGGCAGCGAGACCGATTCGAACCACCGCCACACCGCGGCGTCCTCGGTCGGTCGGGGGAGGGCGATCACCTCGGCCCGGTCGACGGCCCGTCCGGCCCGACCGACCTGCTGGTAGTAGGCCACCGGCGTCGGCGGGCAGCCCGAGGTGCACGCAGAACGCGAGGTCACCCTTGTCGAACCCCATGCCCAGCGCTGACGTGGCGACGAGCGCCTTGAGCTCATTGGCTCGCAAACCCGACTCGAGCTCGAGTCGGCGGTCGGGCTCGACCGACCCGGTGTACGCCGCCACCCGATGGCCGCGACTGCGCAGCCAGGCCGCTGCGGTGTCGGCTTGGTCGACGGTCAGGCAGTAGACGATGCCCGACCCCGGCAGCTCGTCGAGCACCTCGGCCAGCCACGCGAGGCGGTGGGCATCGTCGGGCAGATCGACGACCGACAGGTACAGTGACTCGCGATCGAGCGACGTGCGCAGGACGAAGGTGTCGTCGCCCAACTGCCCGGCGACGTCGTCGGTCACCCGCTGGTTCGCCGTCGCCGTGGTGGCCAACACCGGCGTCCATGACGGCAGCTCGCCGAGCAGCCGCCGGAGTCGCCGGTAGTCGGGCCGGAAGTCGTGGCCCCAGTCGGAGATGCAGTGGGCCTCGTCGCAGACGAGCGCGAAGGCCTGGGTCTGCATCGTGTCGAACACCCGTCGGCGGAATCCGGCGTTGGCGAGCCGCTCGGGAGCGATGAGGAGCAGGTCGATCTCGTCGCGCGTCGACCCGCTCCTCGATCTCGGCCCAAGCGTTCGATGTTGGAGGAGTTGATCGTGACGGCGACCAGGCCCGAGACGCTCGGCGGCGGCCACCTGGTCGCGCATGAGGGCGAGCAGTGGCGACACGACGACGGTCGGACCCCACCCTCGGTCGCGGAACATGCGGGTGGCGGAGAAGTAGACCGCCGACTTCCCGAAACCCGGTGCGGGCCACCAGCAGCGTGCGACGGCGGTCGGCCACGACGGCCGTGACCGCTGCGAGCTGCTCGGCGCGCAGGCACGGCGTCGGGCCCGGCGAGTGCCCGCACGTGCTCGGCCAGTTCACGTTCGACGTCGGTCGCTCGAAGGGCGAGGCGGCTCGACGACGATCCCGGTCATCCGTCGGACCGTACCGACTGGGTGTCGCGGTCGTCGGATTCCCATCGCCGACGGCCGGTGTCCCGGGGTGGCGGAACGGATACGGTCACGCCATGAAGTTGTTGCGGCGCATCATGGCGGCGCTCGCCATGGCCGGTGTCGCCGCCGCAGGTCTCCGGGTCCGGGGACGTGGAGGCACGCCGCCGCAGCACGGTGGTTGGCGACCACTCGAATTGCCGTCCGGACCCGGAACGCTGATGGCCATCTGGATCGTCGGCTGCGGCATCGTCGGTCGGCGGATCGAGCGAATGCTCGCCGAGTTCGATGTGCGCATCCACGACCCGCGCATCGAACCGACACCGCTCGTCGATCACGGGGACGTCGCGGTGCTGGCCCATCCCGTCGATCACGCTCCCCTCGCTGCGCGCGTTCGCGCTGCGGGGTGCATCGGTGGTCACCGTCGGCGACGGGCTCGACGACACACGCGAGCTGATGGCGCTCGACCACGAGTTCACGTCCGCCGGGGCGACGCTGGTGATCGGCGCAGCGCTGACGCCCGGGCTGTCCGGCCTGCTGGCGAGATACCTGTCGTTCGAGATGGCGAACGTCGACGAGATCCACGTGGCGGTCCACGGGACCGCCGGCCCGAGTTGCGCGCGCGAACACCATCGATCGCTCAACGGTCGCGCCGTCAGTTGGCGTGAGGACGGATGGCGGTACTCGCTGGGCGGCGGTGGCCGGGCGCTGTGCTGGTTCCCCGAGCCGGTCGGCGCACTCGACTGCTTCCACGCCGAGATCGCCAGCCCGGTGCTGCTCCACCACTCGTTCCCCGAGGTGCAACGCATCGACGCCCGACGGTCCGCTCGGCGCCGGGATCGGCTCACGGCGCGTCTGCCGATGCTGCGCCCGCCACATCGTGAAGGTCGAGTCGGTGCGCTCCAGGTCGAGGTGCGCGGCAGTGGCGCGGGTGGCGAACGGGTCACGCGCATCCTCGGCGTGGCCGAGCTCGTGGGGACGGCGTCGGCCGCGATCGCGTCGGTGTTCGCCACGGCGGCGTCGGCGGGCGAGCTCCCGGACGGGATGGTGGTGACCAGCGATGCCGGCCTCGACACCGTGCGGTTGCTCCGTCGGGTGCAGGACGCAGGCGTGCGCCTGCAGGAGTTCACCGGCGTGCCGCAGCCGAGCTGAGGCCGGCGACCGTCGTCGCGGGTCGATCAGGCGTCGGCCGTGCTGGGAGCGACCTCGTCGAGGCGGTTGCCGAGGCGATCGATCGACCTGGTCAGCTCGTCGAGCTGATCCCGGAGCTCCTCGCCGGTGACGACGTCGGCGAGCGCCAGGCGGACACCCGCGATCTCGCGGGCGAGGAACTCGGTGTCGGCCTGCGTGCGTTCGGCGACCTCCCGATCGTGGTCGGCGGCGACCCGGGCACGCCGCTCCTGTCGGTTCTGGGCGAGGAGGATCAGCGGGGCCGCGTACGACGCCTGGAGCGACAGCACCAGTGTGAGCAGTACGAGGCCGCGATCCCACGGGTCGAACTGATACTCCTCCGGCGGGAGGATGTTGAGCGCGAGCCACACGACGATGACGACCGTCTGGAAGACGAGGAACCTGGCGGTGCCCAGGTAGCGGGCGATCGACTCGCTGAACACCCCGAACGCCTCGGAGTCGTACGACAGGTCGAACCGTCCGCCACGTCGCGGCTGGCTCAGCTCGCTGCGACGCTTCATGATCCACCCACCACTTCTTCGACGGCTCGGTCCTGGCGACGGTGGCGGAGCCTCCAGCCCGCACCGAGCATGCGGTCGACGACATCGTCGACGCTGACGGCACCGAGGAGGCGCCCGGCCTCGTCGACGACGGCGATCGCCAGCATGTCGTACGACGCGAACTCCTCGAACACCGCACGGTCGTCGATGTCGGGCGCGACGGTCGGCACGTTCTCGGCGATGCAGTGCCGCAGTTCCATGCCCGGCGGCTCGCGCAGCAGTCGCTGCATGAAGACGACGCCGAGGTGCTTGCCCGTGGGAGGCTTGAACGGAGCCTGCGTGACGAAGATCTGACTGGCGATGCTCGGGGTCCAGTCCGGATGGCGGATCTCGGCGAGCGCCTCGGCCACGGTCGATCCCGGCCCGAGGATCACGATCTCGGGGGTCATCATGCCGCCGGCGGTCGACTCCTCGTACGACAGCAGTCGGGTCACCACCTCGGCCTCGTCGTCGTCCATCGCCTCGAGGATCGCCGCGCGTTGTTGGCGCGGCATCTCGCCGAGCAGGTCGGCGAGGTCGTCGTACTCCATCTCCTCGAGCACGCCGATCAGGCGGTCGAGGTCGAGGCCCTCGATGAGGCGGAGCTGCTCGTTCTCCGGGAGCTCCTCGAGCACGTCGGCGAGCCGCTCGTCGTCCATCGACTCGGCCAGTTGACGACGCTGCGCGATCGGCATCGTGCGCACGATGTGGGCGACGTCGCTCGGGTGCATGTCGCGGAGGCGGGCGGCCTCGGCCTCCATCGCCGTGTTCGCTGCGAAGAGGCGGGCGACCTCGGTCCACTCGACCAGCCGGTAGCTCGGGCGGCGCCGAAGTGTGTTGCGACTGGCCAGCCGGACCTTGGCGACCTCCCAGCGTGTGGTGCGCCCGTCGGTCTTCTCGATCAGCCCGATGTCGCTCACCCGTTCGCCGCCGCCGACCTGCTGGTCGATGACCTGCTTGCCGATCAGCGTCTCGCCGGGTCGCGGCTTGAACGGATTGAGATCGATGTCCCAGCTCCGGAGCCGGACACCGTCCGCGTCGAGCTCGGCGATCCGTGCCGCGTTCACGAAGATCCGGCGGCGCTGGCTGGAGGCCACGAAGCCCGTGACCCGCGGTGGTTGACCGGTGCGGCCGGGGACCACCACGAGATCTTCGATCTTGCCGATCTCGGCGCCGCCGGCGTCGAGCAGGGGCAGGCGCATCACCCGAAACGCGTAGATCAGCTCGCCTCCCATGCAGCGCAGGCTACCCCTTCGCCCTGCTCAGGGCCTTGAAGCGTGCGCCCGAGTCGGTGCGTCGGTTCGGGCCGTCAGACGGCTTCGACCTGCACCAGCGTGTCGCTGTAGGCCACGCCACCTCCCCACTCCGTGAGGGTGTCGTTGGTGAGATCGTTCGCGACGTGCCCGTCGGGATGATGGTTCCGCCACCACCCCCACGGGATGGCGACGACCCCGGATCGGAGACGCCCCGTGATCTTCACGGGGAGTTCGAGCTCGGCTCGATCGTTGAACACGCGTGCCGCATCGCCGTCGACGAGCCCGCGGATCGCGGCGTCGGCCGCATCGAGCTCGACGAACGGGCCACCTTCCGCCGGGCCGTGCTTGGGCAGGTCGGAGTAGCCCGAGTTCAGGAAGCGGGCGTGGTGCTTCGGCGTCATCAGCTGGAGCGGGAACCGATCGGCGTTGGGCCCCTGCGGCCCCTCGGCGGGCGGCACGAACACCGGGAGGCGGGGTTGGCCGATGGCCTCGAGCGCGGCTCGAGGCGAACTCGACGCTTGCCCGACGCCGAGGGGAAGCCGCCGTCGGCCCACGGCGTGCCGTCGTCGGGGAACGGCACCTTCATCCAGCCGTCGCGACGCAGCGCGTCGATGTCGACGGTCGGGAGGCACTCGTGCAGGATCGTGACGTCGTCGTCGAACAGCGACGGCTCGGTCAGGCCCATCGCACCGGCGATCCGCCGGAAGCACTCGGTGTTGCTGACCGCCTCACCGAGCGGTTCGATCGCGGCCTCGTTCCACCCCATCCACAGGTGCCCCCACGCCGTGGTCACGTCGGTCGCCTCGATGTGGGTGGTCGCCGGGAGCACGATGTCGGCGTACTTCGCGCGTGTCGGTGACGAACTGTTCGTGCACCACCGTGAACAGGTCGTCGCGCGCCATGCCCGCGTCGAGCCGCTTCGGCGTTCGGCACGATCACGAGCGGGTTGGAGTTCCACACGATCATCGCCCTGATCGGCGGCTGTTCGTCGAGCAGGATCTCTCCGAGCCGGCTCATGTTGAGGGTTCGTACTTCGCGGCCGGCGAGCAGGTCGGGGCGGGCGAGCACGTCGTCGTCGACGAGGGCGTCCTGCCACGACCCGACGCTCTTGAACACGCCGCCGCCGCGGTGGCGCCACGCCCCGGTCAGCGCGGGCAGGCAGGCGAGTGTGCGGAAGAACATGGCACCGTTCTCGTGGTGCTCGGCGCCGATCAGCGTGCGGATCGCGGCCGGTGTCGACGTGGCGTACTCGCGAGCCAGCAGTTCGATGACGTCGGCGTCGACGCCGCACTGCTGCGCGGCCCACGCCGGCGTGCGGTCGGCGACCGACGCGGCGAGCTCGTCGAAGCCGAGCGTGTGTTCGTCGACCCAGTCCCGATCGACCAGGTCGTCGCGGACGATCACGTGCATCATCGCCAGCATGATCGCGATGTCGGTGCCGGGAAGCGGCTGCACGAACTGGTCGCAGTCGTCAGCGGTGACCGTACGGATCGGGTCGATCACGACGAGCCGGGCGCCGTTCGCCCGCGCCTTCTCGATCACCGGCCAGAGATGGCGGTTGGTGAGCTTCGTGTTGGTTCCCCACAGCACGATCAACCGCGAGTGCTCGAGGTCCATCGCGTCGGCGCCGAGCGACGAACCATTGGTCATCTCCGTGCCCGCCCCGACGGTCGGACCACAGATGTTGCGGAGCAGGCGGGTGGCGCCGATGTGGTGGAAGAACCGCGAGGAGATGCCCTGGGTCGCGAGGATGCTCTGGTTGCCGGCATCGCTGAACGGCATGATGGCTTCACCGCCCGATTCCTCGATGATGCCGTTCAACCGGCTGCCGATCTCGTCGAGCGCGTCGTTCCAGGTGATCTGTTCGAACCGTCCACTTCCCTTCGGGCCGACGCGCCGGAGTGGGTGCAGCACTCGGTCGGGTGAGTACACGCGGTCGAGGAACCGGTTGACCTTCGGGCACAGCTCGCCGTAGCTGTACGGGTGGGCGGGGTTGCCGCGGAGCTTGACGGCGACCGGGCCGGTATCGGTCTCGTCGACCGTGACGACCCAGCCGCACGAGTCGGGGCAGTCGTGATGGCAGGTGCCGTTCACCGTGACGCTCATCACCCCATGGTACGCGTCGGCGAGGAGCGCGGCGTGGGGCTACTCGACGACGTTCAGGTAGTCGTCGATTCCGCTGATCTCGAGCAGCCGGTTCACCGCGGGGACGGGTTGGACAACTGCAGCGTGCGATCGTCGGCACTCGCCGAACGGTGCGCCTCGATGAGGACGCGAAGCCCGCTGGAGTCGAGGAATCCGACGCCGCTCAGGTCGAGCACGAGCGGGTTGCGGTTCTCCGCACCGATCGCCTGGGCGAGTGCCGGTGCAGTGTGCGCGTCGATCTCGCCGACGAGGGCCAGTCCGTCGTCGGTCACCGTGATCTCGAGAGGGGAGGCCGCGGTCATGGCGAGATCGTATCCCCCGGTTGCTCGGGCGCGACGTTCGCCCGCGGCTGCAGCGGACGCTCGGGCCGCGAGCCGCTAACTTGACGGCGCCATGCACGAACAGGTCGAACTCGACGTTCCGCTCGACGCCAGGTACGCCACGACGGTGCGCAGCGTGGTCGCGTCGCTCGCTGCGACGCTCGGGATGTCGATCGACGACATCGATGATCTCCGCCTGGGGGTCAACGAGGCGATCTCACTCCTGACCGATGTCGACACCGATCCCGGCGGTGACGCCCGCTTGCACGTTCGGTTCGACACCGAGCCGGGCCAGATCACGGTCTCGGCCCGCCGACGCGGGGTCGCCGCAGCGGTGGCCGAGATCGACGCACTCGCGAGCCGGATTCTCGCTGCCGTGGTCGACGAATTCTCGATCGGTGACGATGGGCTGTTCCTGCTCGTCAAGCGGATGCCGATCGATGTCGACGCCTGACACGTCCGAGCTGTTCGACGAGTTCGTGCGAACCGGCGCACGGCGCCTGCGCAACCGGATCGTCGAGGAACACATGGGCCTGGCGATCCACATCGCCAAGCGCTACAACGCGCGGGCGGGTCGCGACGACGACATCGAGCAGGTCGCGATGGTGGCGCTGGTCAAGGCCGTCGACCGCTTCGATCCGGCGATGGGCGTCCCGTTCTCGGCGTTCGCCGGCCGCACGATCGAAGGTGAGATCAAGCGCCACTTCCGGGACGCCACCTGGTCGGTCCGGGTGCCGCGTGGCGCCAAGGAACTCCACCTGGCGGTTCGCCGCAGCACCGACGAGCTGTCGGCCGAACTCGGCCGGTCTCCGACGGTCGCCGAGGTCGCGGCCCACCTCCAGGTCTCCGACGACGACGTGATCACCGGGTTGTCGGTCGGTGAGGCCCGGCGCGCCGAGTCGATCGAGCCGCCGATGGGCGACGACACGTCGCGGCCGGACCGTCGGCGTGCGACCGCGAGCCACGAAGGCGGTTTCGTCGACGTCGAGAACCGCGCCCTCGTCGAGTCCCTGCTGTCGTCGCTGCCCGATCGTCGAGCGCGAGATCGTGCGTCTGCGCTTCGAGGAGGAGATGTCGCAGGTCGACATCGCAGAGATCGTCGGCGTGTCGCAGATGCACGTGTCGCGGCTGCTCAAGCGGGCGTTCGAGCAGCTGCGTGACGCGTACGGCGACGATCCGACGACTGCGTGAGTCGGCGCCGGGCGCCCGCCTCGGCCCGACCTATGCGGGGCCCGTGTCGGGCGCCAGTTCGGCGACCGGGACGGCGTAGATCACGATGTTCTGCCGGTAGCGCCTGATGTTGGGGTTGTAGCTGCCACCACACGTGATGAGCACCAGCGTCTCGTCACCCGTCGTTCGCCAGATCCGATCGACCGGGAGTTCGTCCTTGTCGTAGACCGCTCGCTCGACGACCTTGTACACGCGCGTCGAGCCGTCGTCGGCGACGACGTCGACCTCGGCACCCGGTTCGAGGTTGCCGAGCTGATGGAACGGGCCGATCTCGCGGTTCCACGACACGTGAGCCGCGAGCACCGTCGATCCCGGCAGGCCCGGTGCCGAGCCGTACTTGTACCAGCCGACCTCGGTCTCGTCGGGCACCTCGAGTTCGCCGTCCTCTTCCACACCGACGGCACGGACCTCGTTGTCGAGTTCGAGGTCGCCGATCCGGATCGAGCGGGGCGAGCTCCGATCGACGCTGGCCGCGTCGGTGGGGATCGTGGTCGGTGTCGCGCCGGTCGCCCGGTCGACGATCAGCACGACGCCGTCACCGTTGATGTAGTTGCGGGCCACCATCACGCCGGCGACCACGAACACGCCGATACCGGCGAACACCAGGAGCCCGAGGAATCTTCGGGCCCATGACGTCCGCCGGTATCGAGGCATCCGTCAGACGCGCGCCGTCGGGCGTACATCGCGCCGCCGGCGAGCGCGAGGCCGCCCAGGGCCACGGTCACGAGCAGCGTGTTCGAGTTGCCGTCGAGCGGCGAGCCGGTGTTGACGGCGGTGGGAACCACACTCGTCGACGTAGTCGAGGTCGAGGACGTCGACGTCGTGCTGGTGGTGGTCGCGTTCGGGTCGGTCGTGGTCGTCGTGGCGTCCGGGTCGGTGGTCGTGGTCGCGCTCGGCGCCCGCGATGTCGACGATCTGGACCACGAAGTCGAGCGTGTCGGCACTGGTCGACCCGATCACGTACACGATCGTGTTGGTGTTCGCAGCCATGTCGAGTGCGGGCAGCGTTGCGATCGCGGCTTCGCCGGTGGGGGCGAGCTGCGCATCGGAGAGCTGGCCGGCGGGTCGCTCGACCTCGCCGCTCTGGCCGTTCGTCGCCGCGACGATGGGTCGCTCGGTGCCGATGATCAGGTCGACGGCAGGCGCCTCGGCGGTGTGGCGCAGCGTCAGTCGGGCCTCACCCGACGTGACCGCATCGGTGTTGTTCGCGAAGGTGCTCAACACGGGGGTACCGCCGTCGTCGAGGTGCACGACGAGGCTGTGGCTGCCCGAGGCCGGCACTTCGACCGACGCGATCGGCCCGATCACGACATCACCGGTCGAGTCATCGGTCACCGTGAGGTTGGTCAGCGTCTGACCGGCGAACGAGGTGATGTTCGCCAGCGAGCCCGGAACGAAGTTGTCGATGACCACGGTGCCGTCGACGGCGACGTCCGCGGTCACGCCAGGGAGTCCGTGGACGAGCGTCAGGTCAACGGATGCCTGGGCCGAGGCCATGTTGGGAACGAGCACGGTCGCCGAGAGCGCCGCCAGGCTCATCAGTACGCGTTTCATGGTGATACCTTCCTGTGGTCAGTCCGGCAACCGTACCCCACGCAGGTGCGTTGACACTCAGGCGACACAATTTCTTGATGGTGTCGAGAAGGTTCCCGGGCACCGGTCACCGGGGTGGTGGTGACCGGTTCGGTGACGGTGGTCGGATGGCTGCCCCGACGTCACGCGAGCGATGATCCGCACCTGGTCGGGAAACCACCGGTCCCAGGGCGCCGACGTGGGCGTGATGCGCCGTGTGTCCGGTCCGACTCCGTGGCATGGTCGCGCATGGAGCCCGGCAAACCCTTCGCCGGATCCCAGCGTGCGGTCTGGCACTGTGAGTGGAACTTCGACCACTTGAGGTGAGATTACCGGGCCGCGACGTGGGCGACGTGGTCGCGAGCCCGCTGCGTCGGCGCGGCGAACCGTGACGAGTTTGAGGGACGAGTCGACGGGGTACGACACCGGCGTCATCGCACGGTGCGGTGGCGGAACGGTCGGGCCGAAGGAGGTCGTACATGTTCGTGGCGCATCCACGTGAGCCGGATTCGCTCGACGGCCGTCGACCCGGGGTCGTCCGTCGTGCCGGCCTCGGCCGTCTCGATCGTGAACGTCGATGACCGGGCACCAGGTGATCAGCATGGAGTTGGCACCCGACCTCGAACACGTTGCGACGGCCCGTCGGTTCGTACGTTCCCATCTGAGCGACGTCGACGACGTCGTCGCCGCCGACGTCCAACTGATCACCAGCGAACTCGTCACCAACGCGATCGAACACGGGGCCGGCGGGCCGGTGACGTTGGCGTTGGAGGCCGACGACGAGGTCGTCGTCGTATCGGTCGAGAGTGGCGGTCCCTCGCCGAACGTGGGTCCGGTCGACGACTGGCAGGTCGCCGCCGCCGACGAGATCGACGGTCGCGGCCTGGGCATCGTGCGCGCGATCGCTGTCCGAGGTCGCCGTGTCACGCTCGGCGGGCCGGTTGACGATCACGGCGCAGATCGCACGCTGAACGTCGCACCGGGTCGGCGAACCCGCATCTCCCTATCATCGACGCATGGCGACCGTTCGCAACTGGGCGAGGAATCAGGCGTGTGTCCCGACGGCGGTCGAGCGGCCTCGCACCACGGGTGAGGTCGCAGCGCTCGTCCGACGGGCTCACGTGGCGGGTCGACGGGTGAAGGCGATCGGCGCGGGACATTCGTTCACGGCGGCTGCGATGACGAACGGCGTCCTCGTGTCGCTCGAGCGACTGAACCGGCTCGTGGCCGTCGATCGCGAACGCGGTCGGGCGACGGTGCAGGCCGGTATCACCCTCAAGGCGCTCGGTGACGAGTTGGCAGCAGCAGGTCTCGCGATGCCCAACCTCGGTGACATCAACGTGCAGTCGGTCGCCGGGGCGATCAACACCGCGACCCACGGCACCGGCCTCGAGCTCGGCAACCTGGCGACCACGATCGTGGCGATGGAGTTCGTCGACGGGACCGGCGACGTGGTGCGGTGCGACGCCGACCGCCACCCCGAGCTGCTGCGTGTCGCTCGGGTGGGCGTCGGCGCCCTGGGAATCGTCACCGAGGTCACGATCCAGTGTGTTCCCGCGTTCAACCTGCACGCCCACGAGACGATCGAACCCCTCGACGATCTGCTCGACGGGCTTCGACGAGTTCGCCACCAGCGCCGACCACGCCGAGTTCTTCTGGATGCCCGGCACCCGCCGTTGTCAGGTCAAGCGGAACCGGAGGACCGAGGCGCCGGCCAGGCCCCCCTCGAGGCTCGCCTACGCCCGCGACAAGTACGTGGCGGAGAACATCGCGTTCGACTTGGTCTGCCGGACGGGTCGTCGGTTCCCGGCGCTCGCGCCGAAGATCGCCAAGCTCGTGTCGGGTGTGGCGAGCGAGCGCGACCTGATCGACCGCAGCGACAAGGTCTTCGCCAGCCCGCGCCTGGTGAAGTTCGTCGAGATGGAGTACGGCGTACCGATCGAGGCCGTTCCCGAAGCGCTCCGCCGGGTACGCGATCTCGCGGCAGACGCTGAGCTTCCCGACCCTGTTCCCGATCGAGGTCCGGGTCTCGGCGGCCGATGACATCCCGCTGTCGACGGGGTTCGGACGCGCCAACGGCTGGATCGCGGTGCACCAGTACCGTGGTGCGCCGTACGAGTCGTACTTCCAGGGCGTCGAATCGATCATGAACGACTACGACGGCCGCCCGCACTGGGGCAAGTTGCACTTCCAGTCGGCGGCGACGTTGCGGGACCGCTACCCCGAGTGGGACGGCTTCCAGTCGGCGCGCGCCCGGGTCGACCCCGACGGCACGTTCTCGAACGACTATCTCGACCGGGTGCTCGGCCCGACCGGCTGACACAGCGACGCATTGACCCGGAACCTCCATGTCAGCTCGGTGTCGCGATCGTCAAGGCTGGCCCGTGCCTCTCGACGGCGACAACCGCGTCGGTAGGTTCGCGGCGGGGCGGGTCGATCCGGCGCAAGCCGGAACCACGAAGGGGAATGGTTCATCATGCAGAAGCGTCGTGCTCGCAGCATTGGCGTCGCCGTGGCACTCATCGCCACCGCGACCACCGGCCTGCTTCCGGGCGACCCGGTCGAGGCGCACCCGCGTCGGCCCAAGTGCGAGACCCGGAACAACAACACCTACAAGAAACTGCTGTCGTGTGTCCGCGTCGGAGGTGTGCGCCACCACCAGAAGGCGTTGCAGCAGATCGCCGACGAGAACGGTGGCACGCGAGCCGACGCCACGCCCGGCTACGAGGCCAGCGTCGACTACGTGTTCGATTGGATGCAGTGGTACGGCTGGGACGTCGAGGTCGTTCCCTTCGAATACCCGTCGAGCAACGTCGTGCTCGACCAGGTCACGCCGATCGCCGCGAGCTATGCCAGCGGAGCGTTCACCGGCAGTGGCGAGGGCATCATCGCCAATGGCAACGTGATCGGTGTCGACCTGGCACTCGAACTGCCGCGAGCGAGTTCCAGCGGCTGTGAGCCGGAAGACTTCGACGGACTCGACTTCTCCGGGCCGGCCGACATCGCCCTCATCCAGCGAGGCACGTGCTTCTTCTCGGAGAAGGCGGTCAACGCCGAGAATGCCGGCGCAGAGGCCGTGGTCATCTTCAACCAGGGCAACACGCCCGCCCGTGAAGGCCTGATCGTCGCCAACGCATCGGCGCTGCCTGACGGAACACCGTCGAACCTGACCATCCCGGTCGTCGGTGCATCGTTCGCCGACGGCGAGGCGCTCGCCCAGGAGGGCTCGACCGCGAACGTCGAGGTCGTCTTCTTCACGCAGGTGTCGCACAACGTCATCGCCGAACTGAAGGGCAAGAACCGCGACAACGTCGTGATGGCCGGCGCCCACCTCGACTCGGTCACAGCCGGCCCGGGGATCCAGGACAACGGTAGCGGGTCGGCGGCGCTGTTGGAGGTTGCCGACCAGCTCGGGAACCACAAGCCGCAGAACACGATTCGGTTCGCCTGGTGGGGTGCCGAGGAGCTCGGACTGATCGGGTCGACGGCGTGGGTGAATCAGCGCACGCCGGAACAGCTCGACGAGATCGCGCTCTATCTGAACTTCGACATGATCGGCTCGCCGAACTACTTCTTCGGGATCTACGACGCCGACGAGTCGTCGTTCGAGGCGACCGCACCGATTCCCGAGGGTTCGATCGACATCGAGAAGACGTTCGAGACGTTCTTCACCTGGCGTGACGTGCCGTACGACGACTCGGCGTTCTCGGGCCGGAGCGACTATCAGGCGTTCATCAACAACGGCATCCCGTCGAGCGGTCTGTTCACCGGCGCCGAGGTCCTGAAGACCGAGGAGCAGGCGGCCATCTGGGGTGGAACCGCCGGCGAGCAGTTCGACCAGTGCTACCACCAGGCGTGTGACACGTACGACAACGTGAGCCGTCGCGCACTCGGAACCAATACCGATGCGGTGGCGTTCGCAGTGCTGACCTACGCCTACTCGACGGAGGCCGTCAACGGTGTGCCCGGCAAACCGGTTCCGGGAGGCGTGGTCCTGCCCGATCCCGCCGGTCCGCAGGGCACCTTCGTCAGCGGTGGTGGTGGCCTCGACGGCGATCACGATCATGAGGGCGACGTCGGCGACTGAGCCGAACGTTCGCCGACCGACGGTGACGGTGCCCGGGGCCGATCGGTCCCGGGCACCGCCGCGTCGTCGATCTCGTTCCGAGCCGTACGACCGGCGCGGCCATGATGGTGTCATGCCCGCGCGCCTGGTCGAACGCCGTCACGCTGATCACGTGATCAGCACCGACGCGGCCCGCGTCGACCTCGCCGCCGTGCACCGATACCTCTCCGACGAGTCGTACTGGGCGGCCGGTCGTTCACTCGACATGCAGCGACGGGCGATCGAGCACAGCGCGCTCGTCGCCGGTGCCTACGACGCCGACGGCCGCCAGGTGGGGTTCGGCCGGATGGTCACCGATCTGGCGACGTTCGCATGGCTCGCCGACGTGTACGTGCTCGAATCGGCTCGGGGTGGCGGACTCGGCAGAGCCCTCGTCGAGACGATCGTCGAGCACCCCGATGTCGCCGACGTGAGGTGGCAGTTCCTCGCCACCCGCGATGCGCACGAGCTGTACGCACGCTTCGGGTACACGGCCCTCGCCGACCCGCGAACCTGGATGCACCGGCGTGGCACGACCTGACGTCGCCCGTCTCTTCCTGCGCTGGGCACTGGGCCGGTCGCTCTGCTTCCGCGGCTATTGGCTGGTGACCAGCCTCTACCTCGTCGTCGTCGCCGACCTCTCCGCGTTCCAGCTGGTCTTTCTCGGCACCGCGATGGAACTCACCGTGCTCGTGTCCGAGGTCCCGACCGGGGTCATGGCCGACACGATCAGCCGGAAGTGGTCGATCGTCATCTCGCACGCGCTGATGGGTGTCGGCATGCTCACGACCGGACTCGTCACTGCGTTTCCGGCCCTGGTCGCCGCGCAGATGCTGTGGGGGCTCGGGTGGACGTTCTCGAGCGGTGCCGACGTCGCCTGGGTCACCGACGAGCTCGACGAGCCCGAACGAATCGGCCGGGTGCTCACGGCGAGGGCACGTTGGCAGCAGTACGGGGCCGCGGCCGGCATGGTCGGGTTCGGGGTGTTGAGCTGGACGACCTCGCTGGGCACGGCGATCGTCGTGGCCGGCGCGGCGATGATCGTGCTGGGCGGTTACGTGATCGTGCGCTTCACCGAGCACGAGTTCACCCCCACCCGTGAACACCGGTGGCGGGAGTCGAAGTCGATCTTCCGACGTGGCGTGCAGCTCGCTCGGTACGATCGCGAGATCATGCTCGTGTTCGGGGCAACGATGCTGGTGAACAGCGGCGCCGAGGCGTTCGACCGCCTGTACCCGAAGCGGCTCGTCGACCTCGGATTTCCGGACGAGCCCGATCCGATCGTGTGGTTCACGCTGCTCGGCCTGGTGACCCTGGCGGTGGGTGTCGATCGTGTTGCGGGTCGTCGAGGCCCGCATCGACGGCGCCGGTGTGGCGCGTCGTGTGTACGCGGCGGCGTGTTTCATCGGGGCGTTCGGTCTGATACTGCTGGCCCATGCGCCCGACGAGGTCACCGGCATGATGGGCGTGCTGCTCGTTGGCGGCATCGCCTGGACCGTGATCCGCTCGGTGAGCGTGATCTGGGTCAACCGGCGTGCGACGAGCGACGTGCGCGCCACGGTGCAGTCGTTCCTCGGTCAGGTCGAGTCGATGGGCGAGATCGGTGGTGGGCTGGCGCTCGGCGTGTTGGCCCAGTCGACCTCGATCACCGTCGCCCTGACCTGCTCGTGTGCGTTCGTGGCGTGCGCCGGCCTGCTCGTGACACGGTCGCGAGCGGGCCGCGCAACGGTCCCCGTTCCGGTGGCGGTCGATGGCTGACGTGCCCACCGCGTCGATCGTCGGGGGAGGCCCGGCCGGTCTGATCGCCGCCGAGGAGCTCGCGGCGCGACGGGTTCGCGGTCACGGTGTTCGAGCACAAGCCGTCGGTCGGGCGGAAGTTCCTCCTGGCGGGCCGCGGTGGACTCAACCTGACGCACACCGAGCCGTTCGACGAGTTCGTCGATCACTACGACGCGAAGGGTTGGGTGGCACCGCTGTTGGCCGCCTTCGGACCCGACGACCTGCGCGAGTGGTGCGCAGGTCTCGGTGAGGAGACGTTCGTCGGCTCGAGCGGCCGCGTGTTCCCGGCGTCGTTCCGTGCGACGCCGTTGCTGCGGGCGTGGCTGCGGCGACTCGACGAGCTCGGCGTGGTGTTCGCGACGCGGCATCGCTGGCGCGGGTGGGGCGACGAGGGTGCGCACCGCTTCGCGGGCCCCGACGGCCGCGAGTTCGACGTGGTCGCCGATGCCACGGTGATGGCGCTCGGCGGCGCCAGCTGGCCACGGGTCGGCTCCGATGGTGGATGGGTGTCGGTCTTCGAGTCGGCCGGGATCACGGTGACGTCGCTGCGACCGGCCAACGCAGGCGTCGTCGTCGACTGGAGCGCCGCGTTCGCCGAACGGTTCGCCGGGCAGCCGATCAAGAACGTCGCCGTCTCGGTCGGGAGTGCCGCCGTCGACGGTGACGAGCGCGGTGACGTGCGCGGTGACGTGATGGTGACCACGGCGGGGCTCGAAGGTGGCCCGGTCTATGCCGTGGGGCGCGAGGTCCGTGCCGAACTCGACGCGTCCGGCGGGTGCACGCTGATGATCGATCTCCATCCCGACCAGACGGTCGAGCAGCTGACGGAACGGCTCGCCAAGCGTCGCCCGAAGGACTCGGTCACGACGTGGCTGCGGCGGTCGCTCGGACTCCATCTCGTGGCGGTGAACCTGATCAGGGAGGCGGTGGGTGCTCGGTTGCCCGGCGACCCGGGCAGGATGGCCGAGCTCGTCAAGCGGGTGCCCCTGTCGATCGTTGGATCGATGCCGATCGATCGGGCGATCTCGACGGCCGGCGGTGTGGCACTCGACGAGCTCGACGGTGACCTCATGCTGCGCCGGCGCCCCGGCACGTTCGTGGCCGGTGAGATGATCGACTGGGAGGCACCCACGGGCGGCTACCTGCTGCAGGCCTCGTTCAGCACCGGTGTCGTCGCTGCGCGCGGAGCGTCGAAGTGGTCGCGCGGCGGGCGCGAGCCGTCGCGTAGCCTGACCGACGATGACCGATGAGGCCACGACCGCGCGCGTCCGTGGCACGACCACGTCCAACTTCGGGGTGAGCCGTCGCGAGTCGCACGACGCGTCGGGCTTCTACGGCCGGTTCGAACCACCGCAACTCGACGACGACGCGACGGTGCTGCCGGTCGAGCCGATCGACGAACCCTTCGTGGTCGGCGACGCACGGCACATGCGGACCGTGCGCGACGGATCGGTTGCGCTCGTCGTCACGTCGCCGCCGTACTTCGCGGGCAAGCAGTACGAGGAGGAGCTCGAGCGCGACGGCGTGCCGAGCTCGTACCTCGAGTACCTCGAGCTGCTGCACGACGTGTTCGCCGACTGCGAGCGCGTGCTCGAACCGGGCGGCCGGATCTGCGTCAACATCGCGAACCTCGGACGCAAGCCGTACCGGAGCCTCGCCGCCGACGTGATCCACATCCTGCAGGATCGGCTCGGGTTGTTGCTGCGCGGCGAGATCATCTGGCAGAAGGGGGCGGGCGCCAGCGGTTCGTGTGCGTGGGGCTCGTTCCGCAGCCCGTCGAACCCGGTGCTCCGTGACGTGACCGAGCGCGTGATCGTGGCGAGCAAGGGCCGCTTCCAGCGGGCGCTCACGGCCGAGCAACGCCGGCGGGAAGGGCTGCCGCACGAGTCGACGATCAGCAGCGAGGACTTCATGGCGCTCACGCTCGACGTGTGGCACACCCCGTCGGAGAGCGCCCGTCGGGTCGGCCACCCCGCGCCGTTCCCGATCGAGTTGCCCGAGAAGTTGATCGAGCTCTACACGTACACCGATGACCTCGTGCTCGATCCGTTCATGGGGAGCGGTTCCACGCTGGTCGCCGCGTCGCGGCTCGGCCGGCGGTACGTGGGCTACGACCTCGATCCCGGGTACGTCGAGCTCGCCCGGATCCGGGTGGCCGAGGAGGGTGAGGCGTACGAGCCCGACGTCGATCGCCAGGCAGGGTCGAAGGACCGGGTCTCCGAGGTCCTCGCCGCGGCCGGGTTCCCCGCCGGCGAGGGCCCCGGTGTGCGCATCAAGGGCAGTGGGCTCGTCGTGCACGACATCGTCACCGACCGCGCCGACGGTCGCTGGGTGATCGAACTCGGTGGCGCGTTCGTGCGGTACCGCGGCGGGCTCACCTCGGCTGACGCGGTGTGGCGCACGCTCGGCCGGGCACACACACTTCGTGGTCTCGGTGAGCGGGTGCTCGTGCTCACGTCGGCGCTGCCGAGGCATCGGTCCGAGTTCGACCTGGCTCTGCGGTCGGCCGGGCCGGACGCGATCTTCGACGTCATCGACGTGTTCGACTCCGAGGCCCGGGCGCGGCTCGCCTCGTATGCCGCCGGTACCACCGAGCAGCTGCCCGGGTTCTGGTACCCCGACGATCTCACCGACTGATCGTGAGTGACGCCGGCCGGTTCGTCGATCCGGCGACGGTTCCGACCCGGCGCCTGCGCACGGGCGATGTGGTGCCCGCGATCGGGCTCGGAACGTTCGGATCCGATCACGTCGGCCACGGCACGGTCGCTCGCGCCGTGACCGAGGCGATCTCGATCGGGTACCGGCATCTCGACGGCGCGTCGGTGTACGGCAACGAGGCGCTGATCGGTCGCCACCTCGCCGACCTGTTCGCCGCGGGAGCGGTCGCCCGCGACGACATGTGGATCACGAGCAAGCTGTGGAACGACATGCACGGTCCCGGCGACGTGGCGCGATCGTGCCGTCGCACGCTGTCGGACCTTCGGCTCGACCACCTCGATCTGTACCTCGTGCACTGGCCGTTCCCGAACCACCACGAACCCGGCGTCGACGTGACCTCGCGGCACGCCGACGCCCAGCCGTACGTGCACGAACGCTTCATGTCGACGTGGGCTCAGATGGAGGAGCTCGTCACCGGCGGTCTGGTGCGCAACATCGGCACGTCGAACATGACCGTGGCGAAGCTACTGCCGCTGCTCAACGACGCGTCGATCCCGCCCGCCGTCAACGAGATGGAGCTCCACCCCCACTTCCAGCAACCCGAGCTGTTCGATTTCGTGGTGCGCCACGACATCGTGCCGATCGGGTACAGCCCGATCGGCTCGCCGGCTCGCCCCGAGCGTGACCGGGCGGCGGCCGATTCGGTCGACATCGAGGACCCGGTGATGGTCGAGATCGCAGCCGGCCGCGGGATGCACCCGGCCGCACTGTGCGTGAAGTGGGCCGAGCAGCGGGGTCAGATCCCGATCCCGTTCTCGACCGACGCGCACCACCTGCTCGCCAACCTGCGAGCGGTCGTGGGGGATCCGCTGACCGACGACGAGATGGCGGCGATCACGGCGATCGACCGGAAGTGTCGGTTGATCAAGGGTCACGTGTTCTGCTGGAAGCCCGGCCAGTCGTGGCGCGACCTGTGGGACGAATCGGGCGTGATCACATCGGCATGACGCCGCAGTCGGGGCGGCCCGTCAGGTCGGCTCAGTGGCAGCGGGTGATGTCGACGTCGGGCCCGAGGCGACCGGTGGCACGCTGTTCGTCGATGAGGTCGGCGGCCCGCACGGCGTCGATGGCGTAGGCCCGCTCGTCGTACTTGTTGCTGCGGGCCCAGATCACGCCCACGACCTTGCCGTCGACCATCACGGCGCCGCCGGAGTCCCCGGACTCGATCCCGGCGTCGAGCTCGAAACCCGGGCGCAGGGTCTCGCCTTCGATGTAGATGTCCTCCGTGCGGATGTTCACGCGGCGCCGAATCCGCACGGGAACCTCCGTCACGACCCGTTCTCGCACGACGTAGGCGACGCCGGTGTCGCCGGCTTCGACGTGGTCGCTGTCGACCTCGGGGATCGCGGTGGGGACGCCGTCGAAGGCCACGTACGCGAGGTCCATCTCGGGGTCGAATGCCACGATGGTGCCGGTGCTCTTGCGGCCGCGCTGATCGACGGTGATCTCCTCGCCACCGGCGACGACGTGAGCCGACGTCAGCGCGAGGCCGGGCGCGACGAGCATGCCGCTGCCCACCTCGATGCCCGGGTCGCACGAGTCGACGGTCAGCCCGACGACCGCGGTGGGCGGGTCGGGTGCGCACGCCGTCAGGACGAGCGCGAGCGCTGACGACGGTGATGGCCGAACGTCTCAGGACGGTTCCCTCGCCCGGCGCACTGCGACCGTCATCCGTCAGAACCTAGTGTCGACGGTCGTGGACGGGGCATCTGCACATCCGCTGCTCGGGGTGCTCGACCGGGCCGCCGACGGGGTGTTCCCGCAGTCGACGGTGTGGTCGAGGTGCTCCCTCCCGACCGCTGCGGCGCGTGGGCGATCGCCGAGTTCACGGGCCATGCCTTCGTGCTCGCCGCCCGCTCGCCCGGCGACGAGGTGTTCGAGCGTGTCGATGCCTTCGGCGGTGTGACCCGGCCGCGGTTCGTCCTCGAGCTGGCGGGCGACGATGCGGTGATCGGGTCGCACGACATGGTCCTGGTTCGCCGCGGTGGGTCGGCAGCGACCGCGTTGCCCGTGGTCACCGACTTCGACGACCACCCGCGCGTGTCCGCCGCGCGCCGTCACCGTCGCGACGTGCGGGTGCTCGGCGACGAGCGCGGCCTGGTGACGATCGGCACCGGCCTCGCCGGTCGCACCGAGCTGACGGTCGAGGTGGTGTCCGGCGACCCGGGCACGGGAGCAGGTCGGGAGCTGATCCTCGGCGGGCTCGCCGATGTGCCGACCGGTACGCGTGTGTTCGCACAGGTGGCACCCGGTAACGCGGCATCGGTGCGGGCGTTCCTGGCCTGCGGGTTCACCCCGATCGGCAGCGAGATCCTGATCGACCGCTGAGGCCGGCGCCCGGTCGATCGGGTCTGCGCTCCCGACTTCCTCACGGCGACGATCCCGAGCGAGCTCGCCACGGGGCCGGACGGCCCGCCCCGCCGGCCGGCGCCGGTGTGGGGCGATTGGGGTCGATGGGCCCCTACAGCCGAGGCGTCCCGCTGCGATGGGATGGAACTGTGGCCAACGCTCGGTACCGCCGGCCGGCGGGTCACCGGCCGGCGCTGACGCCCAGCCCGATCACCCGACGGGCCGTCATTCGGCGGCCTTGCTGCGCTCGATCACTTGCCCGGTTGCGGGCTGTCGCGTGGCCCCAAGGTGGGCGAGCATGCTGGTGCCGACGTCGGTCGCCAAGGGCATCGTCCCTGCGTCCAGTTCTCCCAGCCGCCGACCGAGGGCACCATGCCGCTCTACATCATGCTGCTGCCGGCTATCGGTCCGCGAGTCCGCCGCCGACCCGTTCTACGACCGCCGAAATCGGCCAGCTGCTCTGGGCCGCCCGAGGGCGCTACCGCCCACGGTGGACGCACCGCTCCGTCCGCAGGCGCCCGTACCCGACCAGCTCTACGCCGTGCCACTTGGAAACGGGCGATGCGGTACCTCCCCGGCGGCATCGAGCCTGATCACTGACCGAGCGCGATCCTGCGACACCACCTGATCATTGCCGCACTCGACCAGGAAGCCGTGGACAGGCGCCGCTGCTGGCTGCGGCCGATCGCCGTGCCCGAACGGACCGCGGCCCAGTATGGGATCGAGCGCCCCTACGCCGACCTCGAAGCCGGCCACGCGGCGCAGAACCTGCTGCTCCAAGCCGTCGCGGCTCGAACTCGTCGTGCTTGATCGGGGGTTCGACGACGAGGCGGTTGGTGCATCCTCGAACTCCCGGGTGGTCAGGCGCCGGCGCTACGTGCTGGCCGTCGGCCGTCCCTACGCGACCGACCATCACTCGCGGTGGTGTCCACGCCCTGTCGGCACCGACGAGCATGATGCTTGGAGGTGGCCGATCGCTGATCGTGCGCGGTCCGAACGGCTCCGGGGGGCGAGGGGCCGGCGACCGATCGGTGCCACGGAGGCGATCGGACGCATCCGGATCGTGGGCGTCGTCGGCTTGGGAACTTGTCCTCTGTTCCACCGTCCGATGGGACGTGAGTGGGTGGGGCTCACCAGTGTCGTTCAACAGGAAGGAAGGCGAAGCGTTGCCGAAGCTACGTCGTGGCGTCCAGGCATGGTTCATGTACGTGATCGCCGACCGTCTCGCACAACGGCCCGACGTCTGGCGCCCATTCATGCCCCGCCAACGGTTGCGTTGGTGGTACCCCTCGCTCGAACAGGAGTCATCGGATGCATCAGCTCTCATCGTCTGAGACCGCGCTGCTCGCGGCCGAAACCAACACCAACCTCGGGCATCAGTCGTTGTGTTCGAGCTTGCTCCGAACTCCGACGGGCGGCATCTCACGCTCTCACGTCTGCGCTCCGTCATCGAGGAGAACATGCATCGTGCCCCGTCCCTGCGACGCCGGGTCCGGCACGTGCCGCTCGAACTCGACGACCCGTGGTGGATCGAAGACCCGCATTTCGACCTCGACTACCACGTCCGCCACCTCGCGGTACCGGGTGCATCGGATCCGGACGCCTTGGAGCAGCTCCTCGCACGCCTGCACGAGCGCCCCCTCGACCGGAATCGACCGCTGTGGGAGCTCTACCTGATCGAAAACCCCGATGGCGCCAGCATCCTCTTCGTCAAGGTGCACATCGTGCTGATCGAGGAGCTGGGCCCGCTGGGCCCGCTCTCACCGGTCGTTGCCGGACCCGGGCTCGGTGTCGACGGCGTTCGGAACGGCGCCTGGCGACCCGACATGGTGCCGACCGACTCGGACCTGTTGATCAAGGCTGCGTGGTCGACCGTGCGCAGCCCGATTCGCTCCGGGCGCCACCTGTTGCAGGCGTACCGACGAATCCCGGTCGTCGGCGAGGTCTCACGGCTGATTCTCGTGGCGTCGAACTCGAGCATGCATCCGGTCGAGCGGGCACGCAACGACCGGCCCGTCCTCGTGTTGCGTTCAATCGCACGGTGGGGCGCACCGTCGTGTGGCGCGGGTGACGCTGTCGGTGGATCGATTGCGGGAGATCAGGCGACAGCAGGACGTGCGGTTCCACGACGTGTTGCTGACCGTGATCAGCGGAGCACTCCGCCACTGGCTGGTCCTCAACGACGAGTTGCCGTCCGAGCCACTCGTCGCTCTGACGCCGCTGCTCGTCGACGCCGATTCCGATGAGCTCGGCGCAGCGCTCGTCCCGCTCGCCACGCATCGCCACGACGCACTCCGGCGGCTCGATGACATCAGCGCCTCCATGTCGGAGCTCACCCTCGAACTCGAACCACAGTCGGCCCAGTCGATCAGCAATCGTGCCGGCGCACCGTCGGCATTGGCCGGT
>CAWHCI010000018.1:0-3550 GCA_963827775.1 uncultured Acidimicrobiaceae bacterium
GAATCGTTCGACCTCCTCGTATCGCTCTACGCCGGATTCGTCTCCGAACACTGCACCAACCACCTCAAGGTCGGCGGAACCCTGCTGGTCGACCCGAGCCACGGCGACGCAGCAATGGCCTCCATCGACCCCCGCTAGAATTGACCGGCGTCATCGAGAGCAGCGACGGCACCTACAGGGTCAGGACCGACGCGCTCGACACCTACCTGATCCCCGAGAAGGACCTGACCATCACGATCGAGTCGCTTCACGACAACGGGCGCGGCATCGGCTACACCCGCTCGGCATTCGTCTACCTGTTCACACGACACCACTGACCCAACTCGTGGAACGAATCGGCTCACTCAGCGGTGTCAGGATGCGGGAGGTGCGCCAAGCACTCGAGGTCGCCGTCGACTGCCGGTCGTCGATGTGATCTGGAGCGCCTGATCACTCGCTGATGTGCCTGATTGATGATGGAGACGCCTCGTTCGGTGCCCGCTGTCATGTGGGACGACGCACATCGATTGGCGAGGATCACGTGAGCGAGCGCCTGGGTCATTTCGTCGACGTGGCTGGCGATCTCTTGTGGTGAGTCGAGTGGCCATCGATGGCGTCGAAGTAGGCGGAGATTCCGCGCATCGTGACGGGTGCGGTCGCGCCGTGGACGAGCAGGAAGAAGCGGGCGCGTGTGGAGAGGTTGAACATCGGGTGGGTGAAACGCGTCGACTGAACACGATCTTCGACCGGTGCTGCACGTCCGATCTTGTTCCTCGAGCCGCCCATCCGCCCAACGGCGCTGCGACTACCGCGGCCGGTCTCGGTAACGTTGGGCAGAAGGAGAGGGGACGGATGACAGCGGCGCGTATCTCGATGGTCGCCAGTGCCTTCGTGTTGCTCGTCGCCGCCTGCTCGGGCGGCGCCTCCACGACGACGGCACCGACGTCGGAGGATCTGACCGTCGCCTCGACGGAGCGACCGCTCGCGACCACGACGACCACGGCACCGTCCACGACGACGGCGCCCTCCACCACGACGGCACCGACGACGTCGACCGATGCTCCTGGCCCTGAGCTGGAGATCTGGGCCGGCGACGTGGCCGAGCAGATCATCGAGCTCCAGTTCGCCGTCGATGACGCAGGAACGATCACCGGCACGGTGTCGAGCCCCCTCGACGAGGCACCGGCCGTCCCGATCGATGGATCGGTCGACGGTCAGTCGTTCACCATTCGGATTCCCACCGTCGCAGTGGTGTTCGAGGGCGAGTTCTCGGGTGACACCCTGACCGGGACGTGGTTCCAGTCGGGGATCGAACTCCCGGTCACGCTGCAACGTCATGAACAGCCGCTCGTCTTCGAGCGACCGCAGGAGCCCGCTCCCCCCTTCCCGTACGAATCGACCGACGTGAGGTTCGACAACGGCGACGTCTCGCTCGCCGGCACCCTCGTCGTCCCCGCCGGCGACGGGCCGTTCCCGGCCGTCGTGCTGGTGTCGGGATCCGGCTCACAGGATCGCGACGAGACCCTCCTCGGGCACCGGCCCTTCCTCGTGCTCGCTGATGCGTTCGCGCGGCGTGGCATCGCCTCGCTCCGGTACGACGACCGTGGTGTCGGCGGATCCACCGGCAGCCCCGTCGGCGCGACCACGGCCGATCTGGCGACCGATGCCGCCGCGGCGGTCGCCTACCTCGATGCCGACCCGCGGACCGGATCGGTCGGCATCGTCGGTCACAGCGAAGGCGGGATCATCGGCCCGATGGTCGCCGGGGAGTCCGAGGCGGTCGAGTTCGTCGTGCTCCTGGCGGGCCCCGGCCTCCCGGGACGCGACGTCCTGCTCCGGCAGACGGAGGATCTCATGCGTGCGGCGGGCGCGTCCGAGGCCGACATCGCCTGGCAGCTCGATTGGCGATCGCAGATCATGGACGTGTCGGCGTCGGACCTCCCCGCCGACGACGCCGCCCGTGAGATCGAGGCCGTCGTCTCGGCTGCGCTCGCGAACCCGCCCGACGGTGTGACCGAACCGCTCGCTCCGACGCTTGCGGACACGTTGGTGGAGGTCTTCGCCGATCCGTGGATGCGGTTCTTCCTCGCCTACGACCCGGCGCCGGCCCTGGTGGCACTCGACATCCCGGTCCTGGCGCTCGTCGGGAGCCTGGATCTCCAGGTCTCGGCGGAGGAGAACATCCCGGCGCTCGACGACGCGCTCGCCGCGAACCCGGCGGCGACGGTGTTGGAGTTGGAGGGTCTCAACCACCTCTTCCAGACCGCGACCACGGGCGCCGTCTCCGAGTACGCCCGGATCGACGAGACGTTCGCTCCCTCGGCGATCGACATCGTCACGAGTTGGATCCTCGAGCAGAGCTGACGCCACACGGTCTCGATCGGGAGGCGCTGGGAACCGCGTCGTACGCTGCGTGAGCAATTGCGATCGGCCGGAATCGACGTCACCACCACCTGACCCAAGCACCCTCCCGCAGCCGGGTCCGGATCCGCACAGAAGGCGCGCTCCGCAATCCAGTCAGCACGGCCAGCACACGTGTGCGACGTGGCCCAAGTGCAGTGCTCCGTAGTCGCTGTGGTCGTGAGACCGAGACCCCTCCGGGAACCGGCAGCGTCGAGCGGCCCAGTTCTTCGCACCCGGATCCACGCATAACGCGCGCTCCGTAGTCCGAGGTTTGGCGGCGAAAGCGCGCCACATCACGGCCCAAGCCGAGCACCCGGCAATCCCGACCGGTGGTTGGGGGCGGCCGCCGAGTTAGAGGGGTCGGGGGATGGCGTCGTCACCGGCGCCGTCGGGCTCACCGGCGCCTGCGCTGTCCGGGCACCCATGGGGTGCAAATGTGCCAACTGAAGAAATCCGGTCGGATCGCGTCACAGAATCGCGTTTCGAGAGGCATGTGTCTATGTGCAGACCGTGTGGAAACTCCGGGTGGGTGCCGAGGCCTACTACCTGTCGCAGGTGGCGAGTCGGGCTCGACGAGTACTACAGGGTGCGGGCGAGGCGCCGGGCGTGTGGGTTGGCAGCGGCGACGAGTCGCTCGGGTTGGTCGGCGAGGTCGAGCCGGCTGACCTTCGTGCGGTGCTCGCCGGGCTGGCGCCCGGTACCGGGTTGACGCCGAACGGGACGACGCTGCGCGCGCATCCTCGACGGGTGCCGGGGTTCGACCTGACCTTCGCGGTCCCGAAGTCGGTGTCGATGGCCTACGCGCTCGCCGACCACCAGGATAAGCATCTGATCGTCACCGCGTGCGAGGCAGCGGGCGCGTGTCCTGCCCGTCGGCTTGCCGACCTTGCCGTCCGGCCGGCGCCACGGGGCGACCCAGACCCCACGGGTCCGATCGAAATACGGTTGAGCCTGTCCGTTCGGCGCCTTGCCCACGACCGTGAATCGACCCGTCGCCTCGTCCACGACTCGCTTCCCCCGCGGTGTCTTTGGCATGCCGCACCCCTGTTGCGTTGCTCTCAGACTACCGGTTTTGAGAGTAACCCTGAGAGTAACGCTCCACGGACATCCACGAACGCCCACCGACGGCTCGGCACAAACGCCCTGGTCAGAGCGTTCTCTGCAGTCT